>NZ_JAMWKK010000005.1:0-287954 GCF_035792275.1 Arthrobacter koreensis
CCGGCCGGAGCCAGACGGGCATTACCGTGGGACATGAAGACCTCTTGGGTTCGGCTGTGTGTGGTAACCACCAAACCTAAGAGGTCTTCACCCTATTCACGTGTAACCAACGTGGTGTCTCAGTACAACTAGTCCCTGCCGCGCGCGCTGTGGTGGTGCGGATTTTCCTCCGCCAGCTTCGCCAGGATCCGTTCGAGTTCGGCGCGGTCTTCTTCGGAGAGGACGGCGAAGTACTCATCCGCCTGCCGGGCGCGGTCTTCCCGCACCACGGAGCGCATACTCACGCCCTGCTCCGTCAGCGTGATCAGGGTGGCCCGGCGGTCGGACGGATCGGGTCCGCGCTTGACCAGGTTCTTGGCTTCGAGCTGGTCCACCACTTCAGTAGCCGACCGGGGTGCGATGCGGAGCAGCTCTGCCAGGTCTTTGAGCCGAAGTCCGCCGTCGTCCCCGCTCCGAGCCACGGCATTGAGCGCGCGGAACTGGTGCGGCGTGAGGTCGAACGGTGCCAGCTGCTTGATCCAGCGGCCCCGCAGCCCCCGGAAGGCGGCGTGCATCAGCTCGCCCAGGGTGGCGGAATCTACGGACTGTTGCGGCATGTTTCCCAGTCTAGCCATTCAGTCAGCAGCCACACTGTGAGGTAACCGCGGTACCTGCGTGGGGCCTGTAGCCCCGGCGATAACGCCGGCGGAAAGGCCGATGAGCGTCTGGGTCCGGCTCTGGCGCTGCCTCAGACCAACGAAGCCCCGGCGCCTTGGAGCGTGTCTCCTGGCACCGGGGCACAGTTTGTTCTTTTCCGGTGTTTCAACCGCCGCTGCACATGACATGTCCGCCAATCTGGGTGCAGCCACCACCGCCACCGCTACCTGCAGGAGGCGGTGTCCAGCCACCGCCTTGGCCACCCGGCGCAGGCGCAGGAGCGGGGGCAGGCACATAGGGTGCCGGCGCGGGGACATAGGTGGTGTGTCCCGGACCCTGCGGAGCGGCCAGGCGGTAATCTCCCGCGTACTGCGGGGGAACAGCGGCAGCAGCGGTAGCAGCGGCAGCGGCGGCAGCGGCTTCCGCAGCGGCGGATTCCTCCACTGCCTTGGCTTCTTCGGCAGCCTTAGTCTCCTCCGCTGCCTTGGCCTTTGCTTCGGCCGCTTTCTTGGCCGCATACTCTTCAGCGGCACGCTTTGCCTCGACCTGGAACGCCGTGACATCGGTGCTGAGTTTCTTGGTGGCATCAGTCAGAGCGGCCGTCTTGGATGTGACGTCCCCAGCTGCAACCTGCATGCCCTCTGCCTCGGATCGACTGGTGCACACCGTGCCCGGCTCGGACTTCTGAAGATTTTCCGTGCGTTCGTCCAGACTCTTCAGGAGCTCTGCTGCACCGTTGCGGTCTTCGTAGCCCTTGGCCTCGTCTGCTACGGAGCGAGCCCTCGTGGCCTCCTCCCAGGACTTGGCGGCGGCGGCGGAAGCCCTCTCGGCAGCGCCCGTTGCCACGGCGCAGAGCTCGGCGGTCTTGCCGCTGCTGACGTTGACGCCAACGATGATGCCTGCGGTCAGCACGAGCAGAGCTGCAACGCCCAGGGCAGAGACTAGCAGCTTCTTCTTCCTGCTCGGATTGGTAGATAGTTCTTGGCTCATGGCGGTGATTTCCTCACGTGTTGGCCGGCTCGGTTATCACCGCGGCGCCGGATGATGGTTGGTCTGTTTGCAGGTCTCTATCGGTTCTCGGCCGTCCCATGAAAGCGCCGGAAGGGGATTGAGACATGGCTGTGCTCTAGCACGGTTGCAGGGTTGGAATAGTTCGGTGAGGCCCCGGGGTCAGCGGTGATGTAGAGGTGCCTCACGGCATGTCTTCGCAGCTGTCGATGGGCTACCCACCTCTGGGCGTTACCGTATCTCCTGTTACCGGCGGGGTGAGGGTCAGTGCCGGAAGGGCAGACCGCCGCGATCCTCTACGGGGAGCACCATATAGACACTGTTCGGATCCTCCCTGTACCGCCCAAACGGATCACAGGTCACGAACTCGGCACTCGCATAAAGCCGGCGTGCCGGAGCGAAGAACTCCATGCTTCCGGTCTCCAGAGAAATCCGCTGAACGGACCTGCCGGCTGCATCCTCCAGCAGATGGTCCAGCATCAACCGGCCCAACCCGCGGCCACGCATACCGGGAGCCGCCCGCATGGATTTGAGCTCTTCATGCCCCGGTTCCAGATCGGCAAGGGCACCCGTCGCCGCGATGGATTCCCCGCCCCAGGCCACCCACACTCGAACAGACGGCTGGCTGAGAGCGTCCAAATCCAAGGCATGCCGGCTTTCAGCCGGCGCAGTGGGCCGCATTTCATCCAGGTGAGCCTGCAGGAAGGAAGCCAGGCGGGGATCAGAAAAATCCGCGCGGCGCAGCGAGATCGTCATACCGTTCAAACTACTGGCCACCGCCAACTTCACGCTTTCTGTGACGTCACACTCACATCTGTCCCTCAACCACATAATGAGGTAACCTCTACATATCCGGTCGACTGACGCCACCGCGCGGACCCGGATTCGCACAAGGAGGAACCTTTGGCCCTATCCAACACCCGTGAACGCCCAGGCGCCGGAATGCCCGACGGGCCCGGAGCAGTGCCCGGCACCTCCGGACCGGGCGGAGGCGGTGGCGGCGGTGGAGGCGGACGCGGACCTGCCCGCCTGAACCCGGCAGATAAGAAACAGCTGAACCGCCATCCGGTCAGCCTGCGCCGCATCGCCGCACTGTTCGCACCGCACAAGCGGACCATCGCCGTCGTTATCGCCCTGATCTCTGCAGCATCCGTCGTCAACCTCGCCCAGCCGTTCCTGGTCCGCGCCGTGATCGACGACGCGCTGCCCAACCAGAACCTCCGTCTGCTCGGGATTCTTACGGCTTCCATGGTCGGCGTCGCGGCGCTGACCAGCGCGATCGGCGTCGTGCAGACCTGGCTTGCCACCAATATGGGCCAGCGCGTCATGCACACCCTGCGGGTGAAGCTCTTCACCCACCTGCAGGCGCAGTCCCTGGGATTCTTCACACGCACCCGCGGCGGCGAAGTCCAGTCCCGCCTCACCCACGACATCTCCGGCATGCAGTCCGTGGTCACGACGACGGCGACGGGCGTGGCAGCGAACCTCACCGCCACGATCGCCACGGCTGCCGCCATGGTGGCCCTCTCCCCCGGACTTAGCCTGATCTCCCTGGTGGTTCTGCCGCCGGCCATCTGGCTTTCCCGCAAGGTCGCCCGGCTCCGGCGCACGGTCACCGACGAACGCCAGCGGGAACTCGCCGCCCTGCACACCCAGGTCGAAGAAGGCCTCTCCGTCTCCGGGGTCCGGCTCGCCAAAACGCTGGGAACCATCCCCCGCGACGCCGAACGCTTCACCGCCCGCTCGGAGAACCTGGTGGGCCTGGAACTGCGCAGCCAGCTGGCCGGCCGCTGGCGCATGGCAACCATGCAGGTGGTCTTCGCGGCAATCCCCGCCGTGATCTACCTGGCCGCAGGTTTTCCCGCCACGAGCGGCAGCATGACGATCGGAACGCTGGTCGCCTTCACAGGACTGCAGGCAGCTGTGTTCCGGCCCGTGATGGGCCTCCTGGACATTGGCGTCCAGTGGGTCACCGCCCTCGCGTTCTTCAGCCGCATCTTTGAATACCTGGACCTGGAACCGCAGCTGAAGACGCCGGAACATCCGGCGCGGCTGGATCCGGACCGGGTCCGCGGCGAGGTCCGCTTTGAGGACGTCGAGTTTGCCTACGACGGCGGCACACCGCTACTGCGCGGCATTCTCCTGACGCTGGCGCCGGGAACAACCACCGCAGTGGTGGGCTCTACCGGGTCCGGCAAATCAACCCTTGCCTCACTGGTTCCGCGGCTGAACGATCCCGGACACGGACGGGTCACCATCGACGGTGTTGACGTGGCCCAGCTGGCGCCGCAGGATCTCTCCCGGATTGTGGGTGTGGTGTCGCAGGAGACGTACCTGATCCACGCCTCGGTGCGGGAGAACCTGCTGCTGGCCAAACCCGGTGCCTCTGATGAGGAGCTGTTGAAGGCACTGGCTGCAGCCCAAATTGCTGACACAATAGGTGCGCTTCCGGAGGGGCTGGACACACTGGTCGGCGCCCGCGGCCACCGCTTCTCCGGCGGAGAACAGCAGCGCCTGGCGATTGCGCGGACCATCCTCCGCAATCCCCCGGTCCTGGTGCTGGACGAAGCCACCTCGGCCCTGGACAACACCACCGAAGCCCAGGTGCAACTGGCGCTGGAAAGACTCTCTGCGGGGCGGACGACGCTCACTATCGCACACCGGCTCTCCACGGTGCAGAACGCTGACCAGGTGGTGGTGCTGGAAGCCGGGCGAATCGTGGAGCGGGGAACTCCGGCCGAACTGGCAGCGGCTGATGGACCGTTTGCCCGGCTGGCCGCCCGGCGGGCCGGGGCAGGCGCATTGAGCTAGAACGCCAGAAGGCCAGCCCGGCTGGGCTGGCCTTCCAAGGTTAAGAGACGGAGGCTAGGCAGATTCCTCAAGCGCCGCCGTAGCTCTCTGGGCATCCTGCCGGGCCAGGGACTCCCGCAGTCCAGGACTTCCGCCGCCGAGCCGGGCAAGGTACCCGGCGAACCGGTGCAGGTCCTCAGTGGACCAGGAGCCCAAAACGGCCGGATCGAGCATGATCCCGGTCTGCACGGCAGTCACCCGTTCGGCAGCCGCCGGAGTCAGCACCAGCACCCGGGCACGGCCGTCGGCGGGATCGGGCTGAACTTCGATCAGGCCCAGTGCCTCGAGCTGGCGCGACTGCCGGCTGATGACGCTCTTGTCCACCATCAGCAGTTCAGCCACAGCGCCTGAGTGCAGCGGTCCGAACCGCTTGAGCAACTGCAGCACCTTCAGCCCGAACAGAGAGAGCGAGGGATCCACAGACCGGGCGGCCTCATGCATCCGGGAGCGGACAACCTCGGTAAGCAGGCGCAGGTTCTGTTCGACCTCACGCTGCGCCTGCTCACGGGAGAGCTGGTTCATTACCCTGCTCAGCCGCGGCCTTCTTCAGCTGCACGGCATTCTGGCGGCCCAGCTGCGAGTTGGGCAGGAAGATCACGGCGATCAGCGTCACGACGGCCAGCGGAACGCTGTACATGAACACGTGCCCGACGCCGACTCCGTAGGCGCTTTCCACCAAGGCGGCAATCGCGGAGGGCAGTTCGGAGATCTTCGGGATGCTGCCGCTGCCAAGGGCTGCCGCGGCTGCGGCCTGGTCTGCCGGGGCCAGGGCGGTGATGCCGTCCTTGATCCGGGAGGACACAATGGTCCCCAGTACCGAGCCGAGGACGGAAACACCCACGGTGCCGCCGAGGCTGCGGAAGAACGTGACGGCGCTGGTGGCCACACCAAGGTTCTTCACCTCGATTGAGTTCTGGACCACCAGTACAAGGTTCTGCATCAGCATGCCCAGGCCCGCACCCAGGACGGCCATGTAGATTCCCACCAGCACGAGGCTGGTTTCATACGTCAGTGTGCCCAGCAGGATGGTTCCCAGCACGGTGAGCACGCCGCCGGAGATCATGATGGCCTTCCACTTGCCGGTCCGGCTGATGATGCCGCCAAAGAGGGTGGACGCGATCAGCAGGCCGGCCATCATGGGAATGGTCAGCAGGCCGGACTGGGTGGGCGAAGCGCCGCGGGCGAGCTGCATGTACTGGGCAAGGAACACCGAGGTGCCGAACATCGAAACGCCCACCGAGATGCTTGCCACCACGGCAAGGGTGAACGTGCGGTTCTTGAACATGGAGAGCGGGATGATCGGTTCCGGGGACTTGAATTCAACCAGGACCGCAGCAATCAGCAGGACTGCTGAACCGGCGACCATCAGGAAGGAAGCAAGGGAGGCCCACTCGAACTGGTTGCCTGCCAGGGTCACCCAGATCATCAGCAGCGATACGCCGCCGGCGATCAGGACCGCACCAAGGTAGTCGATGTGGACCTTGCGCTTGGCGTGCTTGGGCAGGTGCAGGGTGAGCTGCAGCAGGATGATTGCGGCGATCGCCACGGGAAGGGCGATAAAGAAGTTCCAGCGCCAGCCAAAGGCATCGGTGACGACGCCGCCGAGCAGCGGCCCGCCGACGGTCCCCACAGCCATCACGGCACCAAACAGGCCGGCGTACTTCCCGCGGTCACGGGGGCTGATGATGTCCGCCATGATGATCTGGCTCAGCGCCGCGAGTCCGCCGGCGCCCAGGCCCTGGAGCACACGGAAGACGATGAGCGTCCCGGTGTCCTGCGAGAAGCCGGCCAGTGCCGAACCGAGGACAAAGATGCCAAGGGCCAGCTGGATGAGCAGCTTGCGGTTAAACAGGTCCGCGAACTTGCCCCAGAGCGGCGTCGAAACCGTTGTTGCGAGCAGCGTTCCGGTGACCACCCAGGTGTAGGCCGACTGGTCGCCGTTGAGGTCGGAAATGATCAGCGGCAGGGACGTGGACACCACGGTTCCCGCCAGGATCGAGACGAACATGCCCAGGAGCAGCCCGGACAGGGATTCGAGCACCTGGCGGTGCGTCATGGTTCCGTCGGGTGAAACCGTCCGTTTGGGTGCTTTCGACTTTGTGGGCTTCTTCGGCGGGGTGGAGGTGTTAACTGCGGGGGGCATCGGACTCCTGCTGATAGTTGATTTAGGTCAACTATACATTTGGTTGCCTCAGACAACTACTTTTGTGCTGAAGGACACGCGTCCCGGTGCAAGGGTTTGTCTCCGACACCCCATTCGGGGCAGCACGGACGTACCCGCGGGGCGCGGGTAGGGTCGTAGTACCCGGATCACCACGAGGAAAGGACGGCCGCCCGTGGTCTCCATTGCCTGGCTACGCGACGACCTTCGCACGGCGGATAATCCTGCCCTGCTGGCCGCGGCCCACGAAGGCGGCGCCGTCGCGCTGTACGTTCTGGACGAGGAATCACCGGGCATCCGCCCGCTTGGCGCTGCCGCGAGGTGGTGGCTGCACCACGCGCTGGAGACCCTGCGGGAAGACCTCGGTTCCCTGGGCATCCCGCTGGTTCTGCTGCGGGGTGCAGCCAGGCGTGCGGTGCCCGAATTCATCAGCGGGACGGGTGCTGACGCAATCTTCTGGAACCGGCGCTACGGAGGACCGGAGCGCGAGGTGGACGCGGCGGTGAAGGAATGGGCCGCGGACAACGACGTCCACGCAGAGAGTTTCCAGGCGTCGCTGCTGCATGAACCATGGACCGTCCGCACCGGCGGAGGCGGCCCGTACCGGGTCTTCACTCCCTTCTGGCGCACAGTGTCGGCGATGGACTTCCGGACCCCGCTGGAGGCGCCGGCTCCTTCCGTACCCCCGGACAACGTGCCCGCCGGTGACGACCTGGCCGACTGGAACCTGCTGCCGGCCCACCCCGACTGGTCCGCGGGACTCGCTGATGCCTGGACTCCGGGAGAGGCGGCCGGCCAAAGTGCCCTCGAGGACTTCCTGGCCGGACCGGTGCAGGATTACGACGACGGCCGCGACCTCCCGGCCAAGCCCGGTACCAGCCGGCTCTCCCCCTACCTGCGGTGGGGTCATGTGAGTCCGTTCCAGGTGTGGCATGCGCTGTCCCGGGTCCGGGGGGACGGTCCCGGACCGGACGTGTTCGGCACCGAGATCGGCTGGCGTGAATTCTGCTGGCACCAGCTCTTCCACAACCCGGACCTGGCCACCCGGAACCTGCGGCCTGCGTTCGACGCCTTTCCCTGGGAATACCCGCAGGATGCGGGCCCGCAGACCCCGCCGGTGCTGCGCGGCCGGAATCCGGACCAGTCGCCGTCGGGCTCCCGGCCGGAAGACCTGGCTCCGCTGGATGCCTGGAAGGCCGGACTTACCGGGATTCCGCTGGTGGACGCCGGCCAGCGGCAGCTCTGGCACATGGGCTGGATGCATAACCGGGTGCGGATGGTCGCTGCCAGCTTCCTGATCAAGAACCTCGGCATCCACTGGCGGACGGGTGAGGAATGGTTCTGGGAGACCCTCGTGGATGCGGATCCCGCGAGCAACCCGGCGAACTGGCAGTGGGTCGCTGGTTCCGGCGCGGATGCGGCACCGTTCTTCCGGATCTTCAATCCGGAGACCCAGGCGAAGCGTTTTGACCCCAACGGCGGCTACATCTCCCGCTGGGCGCCGGACGCGCTGACTCCGGCCTACCCGGAACCCCTGGTGGACCTGAAGGAATCCCGCCGGCACGCACTCGATGCGTACGAGAGCATCCGCTGACTGCTGCAATTGACTGAACGCGGCAGCCTGCAGGCGACCTGCTCTTCCCGCCTGCAGGACAACCGGGCTAGCTTTGGCTGCACATCACTGCGTGCCACCCTATGGAGGCCGGATGTCCCAGGCACAGCGCACCCGACGGGCTTCCCTGGAAGCCGCAGTGGACTGGGCCTTCTTCGTCTTCGGCGGAGCAGCGGCCATCTGGTTCGCCGAGCTTCTGCTGGACGAGAGCCTGAACGTCCGGCGCCTGTGGTTCCTCATCTTCTTCTGGGCCGCGCTCGCCTATCTGGTACTCCCCCGGCTGCATAAGATCCTCACCAGGATCTACCTTCCGGACTATTTCATGGGACGCACACGGACCAGCGACGGATTGTTCGGCGATCCGGTCAACCTGGCATTCAACGGCCAGCCGGGACAGGTGCATGCTGCCATGCGTGCGGCCGGCTGGACCATGGCGGATCCGGTGAACCTGGCCAGCAGCCGCCGGATAGTCACTGCCACGCTGCTGCGCCGCAGTTACGATGCCGCCCCCGTCTCCCCGCTGTTCCTCTTCGAACGCCAGCAGGACTTCGCGTACCAGCAGGAAGTAGACGGCAACCCCGGCAAACGGCACCACATCCGCTTCTGGAAGTGTCCGCCGGGCTGGAAACTCCCCGGCGGAATCAGCGTGGACTGGCTCGCTGCTGCCTCCTATGACCGCGCCGTCGGGCTTTCCTACTTCACGCTGCAGGTCACGCACCGCATCAGCGCAGACATCGACGGCGAACGGGACCACGTGGTGGAATCACTGCTGGGTGCCTCGCCGGCGGCTTCCGTCTCCGTGATCCGGGATTTCTCTTCCGGTTATCACTCGCGCAACGGCGGCGGAGACACCATCCGCACCGACGGAAACCTTCCCGTCATGGACCTCACCCGGCTTCAGCCGTATCTGCTCGCCTCCGGTGCCCATGCGCGCCACAGGCTCCGGCATCCGGCCCCCGTAGTGGTCGGTGCGGTGCTCGTGCTGTTCCGGGTCCTGGCCGCCCTTGCCGTCGCCGGACTGCTGTTCACGGGGTCTGCGGAACGGACCTGGGTGGCGGAGCTCGCGGGAACCGACCGGGAGCTGTTCAACAGCGCCGAGGTGTACGTCCCGGCCGGCGTCGTCCTGCTGGTCTTTTCCCTCTTTGAGTGCACGCTCGCGTTCCTGATCCTGCGTGGAACTAACTGGGCGCGGCTGACCGCCATGTCCCTGAGTTCGGTATCCATCATCCTGCAGGGATCTGCGTTCCTGGCCGGGAACACGTCGGAGGTGCCGCAGACCGACCGGCCGGCGTATGCCCTGGACGTGCTGATCCTCCTGGCGCTCTCCAGTGACCGCGCGCGCGTCTTTTCCCACGCCAGGCGGCAAAGCAGAAACCGCCGCTCCCGGGAGGAACAGCGGTTTCTGCGTCTGCGCGGGCCGGACGGCCCGGAGGCGTCTAGCTGAGCTTGGAGGCCACCAGGGCGGTGAGGTCCACCAGGCGGGAGGAGTAACCCCACTCGTTGTCGTACCAGCCGACGATCTTCACCTGGTTGCCCTGGACCTTCGTCAGGCCCGAGTCAAAGATGCAGGATGCCGGATCTCCAACGATGTCCGAAGAAACAATCGGGTCCTCCGTGTAGGTCAGGATGCCGGACCAGCGGTCGGAAGCGGCAGCGGCACGGAAGGCCGCGTTGACTTCTTCGACCGTGGTTTCGCGGCTGACGGTGACCGTCAGGTCCGTGGCGGAACCGGTAGGAACCGGAACGCGCATGGCGTAGCCGTCCAGCTTGCCCTTCAGGTCCGGCAGGACCTTGCCAATGGCCTTGGCTGCACCGGTGGACGTGGGAATCACGTTCAGGGCGGCGGCGCGGGCCCGGCGAAGGTCGCTGTGCGGGGAATCCTGCAGGCGCTGGTCTGCGGTGTAGGCGTGGATGGTGGTCATCAGACCCTGCTCAATGCCGAATTCGCGGTTCAGCACGTCTGCCATCGGTGCCAGGCAGTTGGTGGTGCAGGAAGCGTTGGAGATGATGTTGTGCTTATCGGCGTCGTAGTCGCCGTCGTTCACACCCATCACCACGGTGAAGTCCTCGTCCTTCGCCGGAGCGGAGATCAGGACCTTGCGGGCGCCGGCAGCGATGTGCTTCTCGGCGTCGGCGGCCTTGGTGAACAGGCCCGTGGATTCGATGACGATGTCCACGCCCAGCTCACCCCACGGCAGGCTTCCCGGATCACGCTCAGCCAGGACCTTGATGGTCTGGTTCCCCACCAGGAGGTCACCGTCGACGACGCGCACGTCCTCGGCAAGGCGGCCTGCGACCGAGTCGTACTTGAGCAGGTGTGCCAGCTGTTCGGGATCGGCCAGGTCGTTGACCGCGACTACCGAAAAACCGTTCTCGCTCTGCAGTGCGGCGCGGAGGAAATTGCGCCCGATGCGGCCAAAACCGTTGATTCCGACTCGAATACTCACAAGGGCCTCCTGAAGGCTTGGGGACTAAATTTAGAGACTAAATATATGAACTAGTACAATTATGCTGTTATTCCCGCCACTCGTCAAAGGGGCCCTAACTTTGGATGTTTCCGCCAGCACTCCGCAGCTGCTGCGCCGCACCAACCTGCGCTCCGTCCTGGATGTGCTCCGCGCCGTCCCCTCGGCGACGGGAACGGACCTCATCCAGGCCACCGGCCTCACCCGCGCCACGGTCATTGCCGTCTGTGATGACCTGATTGCCCGCGGCTGGGCAAGGGAAGCCGAGTCCCCCCGTCTCGGCGGACAAAAAGGCCGGCCCGCGCGGCGCTTCGAGTTCAACGAGAGCGCAGGCTTCGTCCTGGGACTCGACGTCGGCCTGGCCACCGTCCGTGTGGTGGTCTCCGACCTCGCCGGCAGCGTGGTGGGCGGCACCGAGTCACGCTTCCCGCACCACGGCGGCACCCCGGCGGACCGCCGCTCCGCAGTAATCGCGGCGGCGCAGGCTGCGCTGGCCGACGCCGGTGTACCCGAATCCCGCGTCCTGGGCGTTGCCCTGGGAATCGCTGCCCAGGTCACCCCTGACGGCACCATCGCTCCGGGCCAGGAACTGGCACCCATGTTCGACCTCGGTCTCACCAAGGAATTCGGCGAAGAATTCGGCTGGCCGGTGCTGGTGGAAAACGACGCCAAGCTGGCTGCCCTGGCTGAACGGTGGCGGGGAACCGGTGTGGATGAAAGCAACCTCGCCGTGATCCTCGCCGGTGAACGGCTGGGCACGGGAGTCATCGAGTCGGGCAGGCTGGTCCATGGCGCCCTGGGCCGTGCCGGAACCATGGGCGGCCTGGAACTCGTAGAGGGCGTGGGGAACCAGGACGGCATCGCCAAGCTTGCGCGTCTTTGGGGCACGGCGGCTCTGGATGCCGGACACGACGGCATGATCCGCCGCCTGGTGGGCAACCACACCAACCGCGTTTCAGCACGCTACGTCTTTGAGGCCGCAGCCGCCGGCGACGAAACCGCCGCAGAAATCCTTGAACGGATCGGCAAGCGGATGGCGCGGGTGCTGGCTTTGGTATCGACCTTCTTCGATCCGCGCCTCATAGTCATCGGCGGCGCCGTCGCCGCATCAGCCACAGCACTGCTGCCCGTCATGACAGACGAACTCGCCCGGTACGTTCCGGACCCGCCCCGGCTGGCGGTCTCGGAACTGGGCGAAATGCTCGTTGCCACCGGGGCCGTCCGGCTCGCCCTGGATCATGTGGAGGCCCGGCTGCTTGACCTCCGGCCCGGCGGCGCACCTGCAGCTTCCGCTCCGGAAACCGGCACTCCGGCCTAGACTTGCGGTGCACCGGCACCGGCACCGGAACGGCGGAGGATGGATGGAACCCATAGCGCGCGCTGAGCTGCTCCGGCGGCGGGCTTTCAGCCACGGACTGAGCACGCAGGCACTGCCCGGGGGCCCGGCAGCTGCCGCGAGCCGGCTCTTCGCGCTGCAGGGCCAGGATCTGCCGGGGGTACTGTGGTCGGTCGGTGTCCGCACGGGTGCCACCCAGGACGAGGTCCGGGCCGCCTTCAACGACGCCACGCTGGTGCGAACCTGGCCGTTCCGCGGCACGCTTCATGTCATGGCAGCGGAAGACGTGTACTGGGTCCTCGCACTGACCGCCGAGCGCACCGTACGGTCCGCCGCCCGCCGGCGCGCGGAACTGGACCTCGACCAACGCACCCTGGAACGGGCACGGGACACAGCCCGGGAAGCGCTCGCCGGGCGCCGCGCACTGAGCCGAAAGAGTCTTCTGTCCCGGTTTGAATCGGCAGGCATATCCACTGCCGGGCAGCGGGGATACCACCTCCTGTGGCACCTTTCAGTGACCGGAACCACTGTCCTTGGACCGTTCGACGGCGCGGAACAGCAGTTTGCGCTGCTTGACGAATGGGTGGACCGGCGGCGGAGTCTCGACGGCGACGCCGCCCTCGCAGAGCTGGCCCGCCGCTACCTCGCCGGACGGTACCCTGCCACGGAGGCGGACCTCGCCTGGTGGGCCAAACTCCCGGTCACCGCCATCCGGCGCGGCCTCGAGGCCTGCGGTCCGGAGCTGGAAGAAGTGGAGTACGACGGCGCCGCCCACCTGCAGCCCGGACAACAGCGCGACGGCGCGGACTCGGCCCGGATCGAAACCGCCGTGCTGCTGCCCGGGTTCGATGAGTACCTGCTGGGATACACCGACCGAAGTGCGGCACTGGCTGCCGAGCACGCGCCGCTGACTGTCCCGGGCAGCAACGGAGTCTTCAAACCCACCCTGGTCCTGCGCGGCCGGGTAGCCGGGATATGGTCACGGAAAACCACCCGGACCTCCACCGTTGTCACCGTTCGTCCTTTCTCCCCTCTGAGCACCCGCAGCTGGAACGCCGTCGAGCGTGCAGCCGCCGGCTACGGCCGGTTCCTGGGCACCCCGGTGGTGCTCGGTAAGTCCTGACCGGCCCAGGTTCCGGGGTTCCGGCACTACTGTCGGGGACGGGCGCGTCCCGCTAGCGTGGAAGGAACCGATCCGCAGCAGGACTGACCCGAGGGATCCCACCATGGACTCTGGAAAAGCAGCGGAAAAAGTCGCGGTCATCACCGGCGCATCATCCGGAATTGGAGCGGCAACCGCACGGGCCCTGCACGCCGGCGGATTCAAGGTCGCCCTGCTGGCCCGCCGGCTCGACCGGCTCCAGGCGCTTGCTTCCGAACTCGGCTCCGGTGCAGTGGCCCTGGAAGCCGATGTCACCAGCCGGGATGACCTCGAAAACGCCGCTGCGACGGTACGGATTGAGCTGGGCGGAACGGATGTACTGGTCAACAACGCGGGGGTCATGCTGCTCGGGCCGTTCGGACCGAAACTGGATTCGGACTACCGGACGATGGTCAACGTCAATCTCCTCGGCGCGATCACCGCCACGGAGGTCTTCCTTGACCAGCTCCGCGAACGCCGCGGCGACCTGGTCAACATCTCCTCCGTGGCCGGCCGGACATCCAGGCCCGGCGATGCAGTGTATGCCGCCACCAAATGGGGCTGATTGGGTTCTCCGACTGCCTGCGCAAGGAACTGCTGCCTGACGTACGCGTCACCGTCATTGAACCCGGCGCCGTGGCGACGGAACTTCCCGGCCACATCACCGACCCCGAAGTGCGGGCGCAGGTCGAAGCCAGCTATGCCCAGGTATCAATCACCGCAGAGGATGTCGCCGGCGTCGTGGCCTTTGCGGTAAGCCAGGCGCCGAATGTGGGCCTCAATGAGATCACCGTGCGGCCCCGGAAGCAGTCGCACTAGCCCAGCCGGGCCAGCAGGGCGTCAAGCACCTGGAGCTGGCCTTTGACCAGCTTTGTCCGGGCTGACAGGGCGCTAAACCAGCCGGCACGGTCGACTTCCGGAAATTCCCGGACGGTGCCCGACTTCGCCGGCCATTCGAGCGGGAAAGTGTTGCCGTGGATCTCCCGGGCGGGGAAGTCCGCAGCAGCGGCAAAGACCGTGATCTCCTTCGCCGCAGACTGCCGGAACATCCCCAGCAGCTCGTACTCCCCCGCCGGCGCGGGCCATCCCATCTCTTCGCCGAATTCACGCAGGGCCGCTTTCAGCGGTTCCTCCGGAGCAGTGAATTCACCTTTCGGAATGGACCAGGCATGATCCTCTTTGCGGGCCCAAAACGGTCCACCCATGTGCGCGATCCAGACTTCGACGCCGCCGGCCGGGTCCGCTGCCCCGCCGGGAGTGCGGCGGTACAGCAGGATTCCGGCACTGGTGATCATGCGGACGGCTCCTCTGCTGGCCTGGACGGGACAATTGAGTGTAGAAGCACCCCGCGCATTTGTCCCGGGTTTCCCGGGGTGCGGGGCACATTTTGGGCAACGGACCTGTTCCCTGTGCCCCCTGTGTCCCTACGCTGGTGCGGTGCCGCCGAACCCCGCCCAGCATCCGTCCCTGATCAGCCGCCGGAAGGCACTGGCCGCTTTCAGCGCGGCTGCCGCTGCCGGGCTGGCGGCCTGCAGCCGTCCGGCTGTGAGCCCTGTGCCTTCGGCCGCGGGGACGACCACAGAGCGGCCGCTGCCGAAAGGCACACCAGCACCCGCCGCCGTCGAGGTTCCCCCGCCTCCTCCGCCAACGCCGGTTTATGTCCCGGACTACCGGCTTCCACCCATCACGGATGGATTCGCGCCCGTCATCAGCAGGATTCCCACCGCCCACCCGGTAGTCTTCCTGACCATCGATGACGGCATGGTCCGCACGCCGGAAGCCCTGGCACTGGTCAGGGAATACGACTATCCGGCTTCCATCTTCCTCGCCCGCACCTTTGTGGAACCCGACCCGCTCCACTTCACGCAGTTCCCTCATTCACGGATCCAGAACCACACCCTGAACCACGACACCCAGATGGTGTACCGGATGGGCCACGACCAGCTGTACGGGGAAATCGCCGGGATGCAGGACTACGTGACGGAGCACTTTGGCCGTGCACCAACGCTTTTCCGGCCACCCGGCGGGGCTTACTCCGCTGCCATGCAGCAGGCCGCCGCAGCGGCGGGCCTGCAGGCAATCATCACCTGGGAAGCCAAGGCCAGCGCGGGGTCCATGCAGTACCAGGCGGGTAATGCCCTTCGGCCCGGGGACATAGTGCTGATGCACTTCCGGCCCGAATTCGCGGATGACCTGAATGCCTTCCGTGCCGCCCAGCAGGCAGCCGGGCTGGACGTCCTCCTGCTGGAGGACTTCCTGAACGTCTAGTCCTGCTGCGGGTTCGCTAGCCTTCCAGCATCGCCACGGAGCGGTTCCACAGGTCCAGCGCCAGCGCGTGGTCACCGGCCAGCTTGTTGGTCCGGGCAGGCTTGGAACGCACAAAGTACTTCCCGGTGGGGTAATCGGCTCCCGGCGTGCCCTCAGCCAGGAACACCAGCGTCTGCGCCCCCTTTTCCGGAGACTGCAGCACGAACCTGCCCAGGAAGGACGTGTACACCGCCCGCATGGCTGAGCCCTCGGCACTGGAGAAGCTTGAACCAATGACGCCCGGATGGAAAGCGGTCGAGGTGGCACCCGCGGCCCGGTACCTTCGGTCGAATTCTTCGGTAAAGAGGATCTGCTCCAGCTTCGAGTTCCCGTAGGCCTTCTGCGGCGTGTAGTTCCGCTCCTCTTCCAGGTCATTAATGTCCAGCTTGGCGAACAGCCGGTTCGCGGCGCTTGAGGTGTTGATGACCGTGCCCCGGGATTCGAGCAGCCGGTTGGTCAGGAGCCGGGTCAGCAGGAAGGGCGCCAGGTAGTTCACCTGGAAAGTCATTTCGTGCCCGTCCGCCGTGACCTGGCGTTCCTTCCCAAAGATGGCGCCGGCGTTGTTGGCCAGGACGTCAATCCGCGGATAACGCTGCAGCAGGTCGGATGCCAGGCTGCGGACCTGCCCCAGGTCTGCGAAATCGGCCGTGAAGTACTCGCTGCCGATGTCCTGTGCGGCCGCCGAGGTCTTCTCAAGCGAACGGCCCACGGGTACAACATGGTGTCCGTCTTTGGCGAGCCGGCGCGCTGCAGCCGCACCCACGCCGTCGGACGCGCCGGTGATCACGATGGTCTTGGGAGCCACGCAGGCCTGCTTTCCTTGAAATGCCGGGACTGGCTCACCTTAGCGGTGACCCGGCCACCGGCGGTAGCTGGGCGCGGCCATTTAGGACGACGGACGACGGCGCCAGTAAGCGGCCATGAGCGCCCCGGAAACGTTGTGCCAGACAGAGAACACAGCCGCGGGAAGGGCAGCCTCCGGACTGAAGTACTCCCTCGCCAGCCCTGCCGCCAGTCCGGAGTTCTGCATCCCCACCTCAACCCCCATGGTGCGCCGGGATGCGACCGGCAGCTTGAACAGCCGGGCTGCTCCATACCCCAGTCCCAGGCCCATGCCGTTGTGCAGGACCACTGCCAGGAGGATGAGCCAGCCGGCGGTGAGGATCGCCGCAGCGCTTCCCGCCACCACGGCGACCACAACGAACGTGATCGCCGCGACGGAGATCCAGGGCAGGACAGGAAGGACACGGTCCACCGCGCGTGGAATGAGGTAGCGGATCAGCAGCCCCAGGAGTACCGGGATCAGCACAATCTGAACAATCGAGAGAGCCATTGAACCGGCGTCGACTGCCATGTACCGGCCGGCGAGCCAGAGTGCCAGCAGCGGCGTGAACAGCGGCGCCAGCAGCGTGGAAACGGAGGTCATGGCAACCGAGAGGGCAACGTTGCCCCGCGCAAGGTAGGTCACCACGTTCGATGCCGTGCCTCCGGGGGCACAACCCACCAGGACGACGCCGGCTGCAAGTTCCGGCGGAAGCTGAAGCGCCCACGCGATGCCCAGACCCAGTAGGGGCATGATCAGGAACTGCGCCACTACGCCCAGCAGCACCGGCAGCGGCTGGCGGACCACCATGGCAAAGTCCGGCAGGGTCAGGGTCAGCCCCATGCCGAACATAATCACCATCAGGCCGGGGTTAATCAGGGGTGCCAGCGAAGTAAACGGATCCGGAAATGCCAGGGCCACAGCTCCCCCGGCGAGGATAAGCAGCGGAAACACCGTGACGGCGATCCTCGCGCTGCGCTCCTCCGCTGCGCGCACTGGTTTGGGGACGGTGGTTTCATCGGTTCCGGCCATGGCCAACATGCTGGCACAGCCCTCTTCGGCTGTGCCCGCGACTCGCCGCCGCGGATATCCGGGGCGAATTCATGGCAGGATCTGCGTATGCCTGAACGCCTGATGCTGCTTGATACGGCTTCGCTGTACTTCCGTGCCTTCTACGGGCTGCCGGATTCGCTGCGCCGCCCGGACGGTACGCCGGTGAACGCTGTCCGCGGGCTGGCGGACATGATTGCCCGGCTGGTCACCGAATTTGAACCCACGCACCTGATCGCCTGCTGGGACGACAACTGGCGTCCGCAGTGGCGGGTGGACCTGCTGCCGTCCTACAAGGAACACCGGGTTGCCCGCACGGTGAAGGACGGTCCGGACGTTGAAGAGGTTCCGGACGCCCTTGTGGCCCAGATTCCAATGATCCGGGAGTTCCTGCGCCTGGCCGGAATCCCGGTGGTCGGGGCCCCCGACCATGAGGCGGACGACGTGATTGGCAGCTACGCAGCGCAGGCAGCAATGCCGGTTGACGTCGTCACCGGAGACCGGGACCTGTTCCAGCTCATTGATGACGCGCCCAGTGTCCGGGTGCTGTACACGGCCGGCGGCATGAAGAACCTGAAGGTAATGGACGACGCCGCCGTGGTCGCCAAATACCGGGTGCTGCCCGAGCAGTATGCCGACTACGCCACGCTGCGCGGTGACAGTTCGGACGGCCTGCCGGGGGTTTCCGGAATCGGTGAGAAAACCGCTTCCTCCCTGCTGGGTGAGTTCGGCACCCTCGATTCGCTGCTTCAGGCTGCCGAAAGCGGGAACGGCGGAGTTTCTTCGGCCGTGCGGGCGAAACTGGCCGGAGCCCGGGAATACCTCAAGGCCGCGCCAACCGTCGTGCGGATTGTGCGCGGCCTCGAGGTGCCGTCCTTGGAGGACGCCGGCGCCAGGCTGCAGCCTCCGGGCGGGGATGCGCGGACCGGACTGGAGAAGCTGGCCGGGGAATGGAACCTCGGCGGCTCCGTCAGGCGTCTGCTGCAGGCGCTGGACCGGACGGGCTAGGCGGCTTTAGTACTGGGCGATGAAGCGGCCGATCACGCCGCCGGCCCGCAGCTTGTCGATCGCCTCCGGGATTTCGGCGTGGGTGATGATGTTCATCGGCGGGTTCAGCTTGCCGGACTTCATCAGCTCATAAAGAGCTTCCAGGTCTTCCTTGGTACCGGACTTCGAACCCTTGATGCTCAGCTGGTTGATGATGATCGGGTAGGTGTTGATGGTCGCTTCGAGCCGTCCCATGCCTACCTGCACCAGGGTGCCGAACTCGGCGAGGGTTTCAATGGCCTGGGACGTGGTGGTGCCGAAACCGGCGTAGTCCACGATCAGGTCGAGTCCCTTGTCCTTGAATTCGGTGATGGACTCGGCAACGCCGGCCAGGCCGATCTCATCGGCGAGCTTGCGCGTCTCGGCGTTGATCTCGGCGCCGTAGACTTCCGCACCGGAAAGCACCGCTACGCGGGCGCCGATGTAGCCCAGGCCGCCAAGGCCAATCACTCCGACCTTCATGCCGGCCTTCGCGCCGCCGACTGCCATGATCGCGTGGTACGCCGTCAGTCCGGCGTCAGTGGCCATTGCGGCAAGGTCGAACGGAACCTCATCCGGGAGCTTCACCAGGTTGTCATCGGTGGCAACCAGCTTGGGTGCGAAACCGCCGTCCCACTTGCCGTAGCCCAGGGCATCGCCGTCGCTCATGACGGGGGCCAGGCCAACACGGTCGCCTACCTTCCAGTGCTCCATGCCGGGACCCACTTCGGTGATCACACCGGCGTTCTCATGGCCCATGGTCCGCGGGAGTTCGAAGAACAGCGGCATCCAGCCCGGATCATCCAGGGCGGTGACGTCCGAGTGGCAGACGCCTGCTGCCTTCACTTCCACGACCACCTGTCCGGGGCCTGCGTGGGGTTCGGGGACTTCATTGAGTTCGAGGGGCTTATTAGTGCCGGTGAACTGCCATGCCTTCATGGGGCATCTCCTTTTCCTTTGGCTCAGCGGAGGCCCTGATCGAGGCGCCTCCACAATTTCACCCTACGCCCGCCGGCACCCCGGAAATGGCCGTCCGGGATGTGAAGACCAGCACGTCAGGCAGTCCTTTTGGCCACCGTCCGGGATATCCTTCCGGGAGACACAGTCACTCACGGACGGGGAGCAATGCACGAACAGCCCAGAACCACAGCTACCGGTTCCCAGGCGTCCGTGCTTCCTTCCCAGCGCCGGGTGCTTGCGGTCCTCGTGGCCGGACAGATCCTCGGCGGAATCGGGATGGGCGCCACACTCTCACTGGGGGCACTGCTGGCCGCCGAACTTTCCGGCTCGCCGGCGTGGTCCGGAATGGCCGCGACAATGAGCACCCTCGGTGCCGCGGCCGCCGCAGTACCGCTGGCCCGCCTGGCGCAGGCGCGTGGACGCCGGGCTTCCCTCTCCACCGGGGCCCTGATTTCCGCAGCAGGGGCGGTCACGGCGGTTTCCTCGGCAATCCTCGGAGTCTTTCCGCTCCTGCTGGCCGGACTGGCATTGCTCGGTGCCGGCAGTGCGGTCAGCCTTCAGGCCCGGTTCGCGGCTGCGGACCTCTCGCAGCCCGGCTCGCGCGGCAGGGACCTGTCCGTTGTCCTGTGGTCCACCACGATCGGTGCGGTGATGGGTCCCAACCTCTTCGGCCCGGGTGAAGTCCTGGGCTCAGCCCTCGGCCTTCCGCCGCTCACCGGTGCCTTCGTGATTTCCATCGCCGCCCAGCTGGCCGCGGCGGCCGTCTACCTTGCCGGGCTGCGGCCGGACCCGCTCCTGGCTTTGAAGGCTTCCAGGCAGACCGCGGACAAAGCCGGGGGCGCTGTGCCGGTACCGCGCCGTTCCGGCCTGTCAATCCTGCGCAGCCATCCCGGTGCGCGGTACGCCGTTGCCGTGATCGCGCTGAGCCATGCGGTGATGGTGGCCCTGATGTCCATGACGCCGGTGCACCTGAGCAGCCACGGTGCTGCCATCAGCGTGGTTGGCTTCACGATCAGCCTGCACATTGCCGGGATGTATGGGCTTTCCCCGGTGTTTGGCTGGCTCTCGGACCGCGCAGGGCGGATCAAGGTGATCCTGCTGGGGCAGCTCCTGCTGCTGGGTGCGCTGGTGCTCGCGGGAACCGTTTCGGAGTCCACGGCCGGGGTCACGCTCAGCCTGATCCTGCTGGGGCTGGGCTGGTCTGCGTCCGTGGTGTCGGCGTCGGCCCTGCTCTCTGAGACTGTGGCCGTCGAAGAGCGGCCTGCGGTCCAGGGGATTTCCGACCTTGGAATGAATGCTGCGGGAGCCCTCGGCGGAGCGCTGGCAGGACCGGTGCTCACCGCCGCAGGTTACTCCGGCCTGGGCTACGCGGCCGTGGCGCTGGTAGCCGTGGTTATTGCGTGGAGTGCTGCTGGTGCCCGAAGTGGGACTCGAACCCACACACCTTTCGATACTGCATTTTGAGTGCAGCGCGTCTGCCAATTCCGCCATTCGGGCAGGCCCTGTGACGTTGATCAAGCGGATTGATTCCCCGTGTTGGGCGCGAAACCACTCTACATGCAGATAGGCTGTTTTCGTGAACTACCGGCAGCCACCGGTAGTGCTGTCGTCTTTCCAAGGAGCATCTGTGTCTGAGTCATCCGAGTCCGTCCCGTCCAACACTCCCGCGCGGCGCGTCCTCGTAGCGGAGGACGAGACGCTGATCCGCCTGGACATCGTCGAGATCCTCACCGGTGAGGGCTACGAAGTCGTGGGCGAAGCAGACAACGGCGAGAAGGCCGTGCAGATGGCCAACGAGCTGAAGCCGGACCTGGTGCTGATGGACGTGAAGATGCCCGTCATGGACGGCATCAGCGCGGCTGAGTCGATCGTGAAGGCCCGCATCGCCCCGGTGGTCCTGCTGACCGCGTTCAGCCAGAAGGAACTGGTGGAGCGTGCCCGCGAGGCCGGTGCCATGGCCTACGTGGTCAAGCCTTTCACCCCCGCCGACCTGATTCCGGCCATCGAGATCGCACTCTCCCGGCATGAGGAAATCAAGGCGCTCGAACACGAGGTCACCGACCTCAAGGAACAGTTCGCCACCCGGAAGCTCGTGGAGCGCGCCAAGTCGCTGCTGACCACCAAAATGGGCCTCACTGAGCCGGAGGCATTCCGGTGGATCCAGAAGACGTCGATGGACCGCCGCCTGAGCATGCGCGAGGTCGCCGAAACCATCATCAACCAGGTCAATTAGCTTCCCTGCCGTCCGTCGGGCGGCAGGACGTAAAAGCCCCGCCGGGAAGAATCCCGGCGGGGCTTTTGCGTGCCCGGCGAGTCCTAGATGGGCTTCGCCTTGCCCTTGTTGGCTTCCTTGACCGGCCAGGGGCCGACCTTTTCCTTCTCGCGGCGGCGGCCGTCACCCTGCTGGCCGGTGTCCGCGGCGTCGCCTACGCGGTGCACCTTGATCAGGTTGGTGGATCCGGCCTGTCCGGGAGGCGAACCGGCGGCGATGACCACCATGGCGTCCTCCTCCACGATGCCCTTCTCGAGCAGAGTCTGGTCAACCTGTTCGGTCATCTTGTCCGTGTGCTCCACGAATGGCACCAGCATCGGCTGGATGCCCCAGAACAGGGACATGTAGTTCAGCGTGGATTCAACCGGCGTGAACGCGAATACCGGCTTCTTGGGACGCAGCCGGGAGAGCCGGCGGGCGGAGTCGCCGGACTGCGTGAAGGTGCAGATGCAGGCCGCGTCCAGCTGGTCGGCGATTTCGACGGCGGCACGGGTGATGGCTCCGCCGCGGGTGCGCGGCTTGCTGCCCAGCGGAGGAACCCGGTTCAGTCCGTGCTCTTCGGTGGATTCGATGATCCGGGCCATGGTCTTGACGGTGTCGATCGGGTACTTGCCCACCGAGGTTTCGCCGGAGAGCATGACGGCGTCCGCGCCGTCGAGCACGGCATTGGCACAGTCGGAAGCTTCTGCGCGGGTGGGCCGGGGGCTGTCGATCATCGACTCAAGGACCTGGGTGGCCACGATAACCGGCTTCGCCCAGCGGCGGGCCAGCTCAATGGCGTTCTTCTGGACCAGGGGAACGTCCTCAAGCGGGAGTTCAACGCCCAGGTCTCCGCGGGCAACCATGATGGCATCGAAAGCGTCGATGATCTCTTCGATCGCGGCGACGGCCTGCGGCTTCTCGATCTTGGCGATGACCGGGACCCGGCGGCCTTCTTCGTCCATGATTTCGTGGACACGGGCAACGTCAACGGCGTTCCGGACGAAGGAGAGGGCAACCATGTCCACTCCGCGGCGAATCGCCCAGCGGAGGTCTTCCTCATCCTTGTCGCTCATGGCCGGAACATTTACTGCAACGCCGGGCAGGTTAATGCCCTTGTTGTTGGAAACCGGACCGGGCACCGTTACCTCGGTGACAACCTTGGTATCGTCAACGGCGGTGGCGCGCAGGCCCACCTTGCCGTCGTCGATCAGCAGGGTGTCCCCTACGTTCACGTCTCCGGGCAGTCCCTTGTACGTGGTGGAGCAAAGGGTCGCCGTACCGGGAACGTCTTCGATGGTGATCGTGAATTCGTCACCGCGGTTGAGGTGGTGCGGTCCGTCAGCGAACCGGCCGAGCCGGATCTTGGGGCCCTGGAGATCGGCGAAAATACCGACGGGCTTGCCGAGTTCCTCGGAAGCCCGGCGCACGTTCTCGTACGTATTGTTGTGGACCGAGTGGTCACCGTGGCTCATGTTCATGCGGGCTACATCTACCCCGGCACGAAGCACGGCTACGGTGTTCTCGTAACTGGCTATGGCAGGACCAAAAGTGGCAACGATCTTTGCGCGTCTCATATTTCCTAGCCTAGTCTCCTGTGTGGCTTTATGCAGTCCGGGACGGTCCCGGACCGCTTGCAGCAAAGGCGCCGGACGAAAGTGTCCGGCGCCTTTGCGCTTGGTTTCTTACAAGGGTGTGATGGCCCGGTCGCTGGGAGCTACCGGCGCCGGCAGGCGCGTGGAGCCTTCCAGCCACTTATCGACGGCGGCGGCGCAGGCCCGGCCCTCGGCGATGGCCCAGACAATCAGCGACTGCCCGCGTCCTGCATCTCCGGCCGCGAACACGCCGGGCGTGGCGGTCATGTAGTAGCCGTCCCGCTTGACGTTGGAGCGCTCGTCGAACTCGGTGTGCACCTGCTCGGCCAGTCCGGCCGGCTCGGGTCCGGTGAAGCCCAGGGACAGGAACACCAGATCGGCCGGAATGATCCGTTCCGTGCCTGCCTTGGGAAGGCGCTTGCCGTCCACGAACTCGGTCTCGGCGACCTTCACGCCGGTGAGGCGGCCGCCCTCCCCCACGAACTCAACGGTGGAGGCGAGGTAGGTCCGCTCTCCGCCTTCCTCGTGGGCACTTGCCACCTCGAAGAGCGTCGGGTACATCGGCCACGGCTGGTGCGCTGCGCGCTCCGTCGGCGGCTGCTGGCCGATCGCGAGCGTGGTGACCGAAGCTGCCTGCTGTCGGTGAGCGGTGCCGATGCAGTCGGCTCCCGTGTCGCCGCCGCCGAGGATTACCACGTGCTTGCCTTCAGCGCTGATCTGGTTTTTGACCTTCTCGCCTGCGACTGCGCGGTTGGACTGCACCAGGTAGTCCATGGCGAAGTGCACGCCGGAGAGTTCACGGCCCGGGATGGGAAGGTCGCGCGGCACGGTGGCACCGGTGGCGATGATGACGGCGTCGTAGCGGCGGCGCAGCTGCTCCCAGGAGATGTCCTTGCCAACCTCGACGCCGGTGCGGAAGCGGGTGCCTTCGGCGCGCATCTGCTCCAGGCGCCGGTCCACCTGCATCTTTTCCATCTTGAAGTCGGGGATGCCGTAGCGCAGCAGGCCGCCGATCTTGTCATCACGCTCGTACACGGCCACGGTGTGGCCGGCCCGGGTGAGCTGCTGTGCGGCAGCGAGCCCGGCGGGGCCGGAGCCGACGACGGCGATGGTCTTGTCCGTGAGCCGTTCCGGGGCGTGCGGGTGCACCCAGTTCTCGTCGAACGCCTGGTCGATGATGGAAACCTCGACCTGCTTGATGGTTACCGGCGGCTGGTTGATGCCCAGCACGCAGGACGCCTCGCACGGTGCCGGGCAGAGCCGCCCGGTGAACTCGGGAAAGTTGTTCGTGGCGTGCAGCCGCTCGATCGCTTCCTGTCCCTTGTCCCGCCAGGTGAGGTCGTTCCACTCCGGGATGAGGTTCCCCAGCGGGCAGCCCTGGTGGCAGAACGGAATGCCGCAGTCCATGCAGCGGCCGGCCTGTTCCCTGAGCACGCCCTTTTCCTGCCGCTCATAGACTTCCTTGTAGTCCATGATGCGCACGGAAACGGGCCGGCGGGGCTGCGTTTCGCGCTCCCGTACTTTCAAAAATCCGCGTGGGTCAGCCACCGGTTACCTCCAGAATCTTGGTCCATGCTTCGGCGCCGTCGGGGTCCAGCCCCGCTTCGACCGCGGAGGCGCGGGCGTCGAGCACAGCTGCGTAGTCGCGCGGCAGTACCTTGGTGATGCGGGAAACCGTGGTCTCGAAGTCCTCCAGCAGGCTGGCCGCCAGGGGGGATCCGGTTTCTTCCGCGTGTTTGACCAGCAGTCCGCGGATGATGTCCGCGTCCTCGGCGTCGGGCTGCAGCAGCAGGAGCTCGCCGTTGTCCAGTGCGTCCTTGTTCACCCGTGCCGGGACCAGGTCCACCACAAACGCGGTGCCGCCGGACATGCCGGCACCAAAGTTGCGGCCAGTGGACCCGAGGATCAGGGTCTGCCCGCCGGTCATGTACTCGCAGCCATGGTCGCCGATGCCTTCAACAACAGCGGTGGCCCCGGAGTTGCGGACCATGAACCGCTCGCCCACCTGGCCGCGCAGGAACATCTCCCCGCTGGTGGCCCCGTAGCCGATCACGTTGCCGGCGATCACGTTGCGTTCGGCCGGGAACACATTGCTGCGGTCCGGACGGACGATGATCCGTCCGCCGGAGAGTCCCTTGCCCACGTAGTCGTTGGAGTCGCCGTAGAGCCGCAGCGTGATCCCGGCAGGCAGGAACGCGCCCAGGGACTGCCCGGCCTGGCCGGTGAGGGTGATGTCGATCGTGTCCGTGGCCAGGACGTCCGTTCCGAACGTCCGGGTGACCGTGTGGCCCAGCATGGTACCCACGGAGCGGTCCGTGTTCACCACGTCCAGTGCGATCCGCACCGGCTGGCGGCTGGAGAGCGCGTCGGCGCTCATCTCGATCAGCTTGTTGTCGAAGTGCGCATCCAGTTCGTGGTTCTGCGGCACCAGGCTGCGCAGCGGCGCACCCGGGTCCACTTCGTGGCCGCGCAGGATCGGCTCGAGGTCCAGTCCGTCGGCCTTCCAGTGGTCGACGGCGGCGCGTGTGTCCAGCATTTCGCTGTGCCCAATGGCTTCTTCCAGGCTGCGGAAGCCCAGTTCAGCGAGCAGTTCGCGCACCTCCTCGGCCAGGAACTCGAAGAAGTTCACCACGAACTCGGGCTTGCCGGTGAAGCGTGAACGCAGTTCGGGGTTCTGGGTGGCGACGCCGACCGGGCAGGTGTCCAGGTGGCAGACCCGCATCATGATGCAGCCGGAGACCACCAGCGGCGCGGTGGCGAATCCGAACTCCTCACCGCCCAGGAGTGCGGCGATAACGACGTCGCGGCCGGTCTTGAGCTGACCGTCCACCTGCACTACCACGCGGTCGCGCAGGCCGTTGAGCATCAGGGTCTGCTGGGTTTCGGCCAGGCCGAGTTCCCAGGGCGCCCCGGCATGCTTCAGCGAGTTCAGCGGGGACGCGCCGGTGCCGCCGTCGTGCCCGGAGACCAGTACGACGTCGGCCTTTGCCTTGGTCACGCCCGCCGCCACGGTGCCGATGCCGGCCTCGGAAACCAGCTTCACGTGGACCCGGGCGGACGGGTTGGCCCGCTTCAGGTCGTAGATCAGCTGGGCGAGGTCCTCGATGGAGTAGATGTCGTGGTGCGGCGGCGGCGAAATCAGGCCGACGCCGGGGGTGGAGTGCCGGGTGCTGGCTACCCAGGGGTAGACCTTCTGGGCCATCAGCTGGCCGCCTTCGCCGGGCTTGGCTCCCTGCGCCATCTTGATCTGCAGGTCATCGGCGTTGGTCAGGTACAGGCTGGTGACGCCAAAGCGGCCGGAGGCAACCTGCTTGATGGCCGAGCGCCGCTCGGGGTCCAGCAGCCGGTCCACGTCCTCGCCGCCCTCACCGGTGTTGGACTTTGCGCCCAGCCGGTTCATGGCGATCGCCAGCGTTTCGTGCGCTTCCTTGGAGATGGAGCCGTAGCTCATGGCACCGGTGGAGAAGCGCTTGACGATCGAGGAGACCGGTTCGACTTCCTCCAGCGGAACCGGCGGGCGTTCTCCGGTCTTGAAGTCCAGCAGGCCGCGCAGCGTCATGAGGTTCTTGGCCTGGTCATCCACGCCGCGGGTGTAGGCCTTGAACACGTCGTAGCGGCGTTCGCGGGTGGAGTGCTGGAGCCGGAACACGGTCTCCGGGTTGAAGAGGTGCGGCGGGCCTTCGCGGCGCCACTGGTACTCGCCGCCGTTTTCCAGGCTGCGGTGCGGTTCCTCGATTTCGTCCGCCGGGTAGGCGGAGGTGTGGCGGGCCGCCGCTTCGGCGGCGATCACGTCCAGCCCGACGCCGCCGAGCTGGGTCTGGGTGCCGTGGAAGAACTCGTCCACCAGTTCCTGGCCCAGGCCGATGGCTTCGAAGGTCTGTGCGCCGCAGTAGGACGCCACGGTGGAGATGCCCATCTTGGACATGATCTTCAGGACGCCCTTGCCCAGGCCCTTGATCAGGTTGGCCACGGCCTGTTCACGGGTGACACCGGTGATGTCGCCGTTGCGGACCAGTTCCTCGCAGCTTTCCATGGCCAGGTACGGGTTCACGGCGGATGCGCCGTAGCCGATCAGCACGGCAACGTGGTGGACTTCGCGGACGTCGCCGGCTTCCACGAGCAGCGAGATCTTGGTGCGGTTGGCGCTCTTGAGCAGGTGGTGGTGCACGGCGGAGAGCAGCAGCAGCGACGGGATGGGTGCCCACTGCGCGTTGGAGTCGCGGTCGGAGAGCACGATGTACTGCACGCCGCGGTTCACGGCGCCGGAGACCTTTTCGCAGATCTCGCTGATGCGTGCCCGCAGTTCCGCTTCGCCGCCGTCGGGCCGGTACAGTCCGCGGACCTTCAGGGCGACCTTGTCGCCTTCCTCGTTCTTGAGGTTGGCGATCTTGGCGAGTTCGTCGTTGTTGATCACCGGGAACTTCAGGGCGATCTGGTGGGTCTTCACCTGGCCCAGGGCCAGCAGGTTGCCGTTGGGGCCGATCGAGCTCTGCAGGGAGGTGACCAGCTCTTCGCGGATCGCATCCAGCGGCGGGTTGGTGACCTGGGCGAAGGACTGCACAAAGTAGTCGAAGAGCAGCCGGGGCCGCTTCGAGAGCACGGCAATGGGGGTATCCGAACCCATGGCTCCCAGTGGCTCGGCACCGTTGCGGGCCATCGGCCCCAGCAGGATGCGCAGTTCTTCCTGGGTGTACCCGAACGTGCGCTGGCGCCGGTTGATGGAGGCCTTGGTGTGGAGCACGTGCTCACGCTCGGGCAGCTCTTCGAGGGTCACCTGGTTTTCCCGGACCCATTCGGCCCAGGGGTTCGCGGCTGCGATCTCGGCCTTGATCTCCGAGTCCTCCACCAGGCGGCCCTCGGCGGTGTCCACCAGAAACATCTTGCCCGGGGAGACACGGCCCTTGCGGACTACCTTCGCCGGATCGATGTCCACGACGCCCACCTCGGAGGCGAGGACCACCAGGCCGTCTTCGGTGATCCAGTAGCGGGCGGGGCGCAGGCCGTTGCGGTCCAGGACGGCACCCACCTGGTCGCCGTCGGTGAAGGAGACCGCTGCCGGTCCGTCCCAGGGCTCCATGAGCATGGAGTGGTACTGGTAGAACGCGCGGCGGGCCGGATCCATGGTGGCATGGTTTTCCCAGGCTTCCGGAATCATCATCATCACCGCGTGCGTGATGGGACGGCCGGAGAGCATCAGCAGCTCGGCTACTTCATCGAAGGATGCCGAGTCGGAAGCACCAGGCGTGCAGATTGGGAAGAGTTCTTCCGGGGTCTCCCCCAGCAGCGGGCTCTTGAGCTGGGACTGGCGGGCGCGCATCCAGTTGCGGTTGCCCTTGACCGTGTTGATCTCGCCGTTGTGCGCGATCGTGCGGAACGGCTGGGCCAGGGGCCAGGACGGGAAGGTGTTGGTGGAGAAGCGCGAGTGAACAATGCCGAGTTTTGTCTTGAACCGCGGGTCGGAGAGGTCCGGGAAGAACGGCTCAAGCTGTGCCGTGGTGACCATGCCCTTGTAGACCATGGTCTTGGAGGACAGCGACGGGAAGTACACGCCGAACTTGTTCTGGGAGCGCTTCCGGACGCGGAAGGCGCGGGCATCAAGGTCCGTGCAGCCGTCGTCTTCCGGAGCGAGGAAGACCTGGACGAAGTAGGGCATGCAGGCCCGGGACATGGCGCCCACCAGGCCGGCAACCACGGGTACTTCGCGCCATCCGAGGACCTTGAGCCCCTCGGACTCCGCGATTGCTTCGACACCGGCGCGGGCGGTTTCCTGCTCGCGGTCTTCGGTGGGAAGGAAGGCAGTGCCGACGGCGTAGCCGCCGGGTGCGGGAAGCTCGAAGCCAGCTACGGCGCGGAAGAATTCGTCGGGAACCTGGGTGAGGATGCCGGCTCCGTCGCCGGTGCCTTCGTCTGCGCCCACGGCGCCGCGGTGCTCGAGGTTGCGCAGGGCGGTCAGCGCCGCGTCGACGATGTCGTGTCCGGGTTCGCCGCGGAGGGTGGCGATAACAGCCAGGCCGCAGGCGTCCTTCTCGTTTTCAGCGCGGTAGAGGCCTGAATCTTCCGGGTAGGCCGCGAACCGCTGGAACGGAGACACCACCTGGGCGGCCTGCGGGGACATTGCGTCAGTCATAGGGTAAGTCCTTCCCCCTGTTGAGCGTTGGGAGGGGACGACGTTGGCCCCACACCGCCGGCATCTACCGTCCGGTGTGTTCGATGATTTTACGGTCGCTTAGTTGTGAAAGCCCTGCATGCTGGGATGGGGCCGGCTCACAATCGAAGGAACCGTCCGGTGTCCTGCCGGGGTTGTCCCCGGCACGGTTACCGCTAGCCGCCACCGCGGTGTGGCATCCGGACCGGCGGCGGGTGGTAACCCGCGCTGCACGGTCCTACGTGGCTGGGCCCGAGTCTTCGGACCGCTGAGGCTTGGCCGCCTCGTTTTTTGTCTCTGCGACAGTAGCACGCGTGTCATGCGATTGTGATCCAGAATTCACATTCGCGGAATCTGTTTCGTTCTTGTTATCAAGCGGGGATTTGTTACTGCGGCCGGCAGTTTCGCCCTCCGGCAGAGTGTGTCCGGGAAGCATCAGGGAGGCCTCGGGCTGTTTCCGGGCCCGCACGCTCAGGTAGATGAACATGCCAAGGGAGACCACCAGGATCAGGATCGAGGTCCACACGTTCAGCCGCTGCGTGATGCCCAGGATGGTGATCATCTCCGCATCGTCGATGCGGAGCATTTCGATCCAGACGCGTCCTGCCGTGTAGAACGCGGCATAGAGCCAGAACAGGCGTCCCCCGCGCAGCCGGAAGCGCCGGTCCAGGAGAATCAGCAGCGCCACACCGGCCAGGTTCCACAGTGATTCATAGAGGAACGTGGGATGGAACAGCGTGCCTGGAGCCGCGCCGTCGGGGAAGTTCGTGTTGTTCGGATCGATTTCGAGGCCCCAGGGCAGATCCGTGGGCCCGCCGAAGAGTTCCTGGTTGAACCAGTTTCCCCAGCGGCCCACCGCCTGGGCCAGCAGCACACCGGGGGCAGCGACGTCGGCGAAGGTTGAGAGCTTGATGCCTGCCCTGCGGCAGCCGATCCAGGCGCCCACCGCGCCCAGGGCGATCGCACCCCAGATGCCCAGCCCGCCCCGCCAGATCTGCGGGATCAGGGCAAGGTCGCCGTTGGGTCCGAAGTAAGCGTCCGGCGATGAAATGACGTGGTAGAGCCGGCCGCCGATGATGCCGAACGGGATGGCCCAGATGGCGATGTCCCAGACGGAGTCCGGCGGCAGTCCGCGCCTCTTCCAGCGGACCGAGGTCATCCACAGCGCCAGGATGATCCCGGCCAGGATGCACAGCGCGTACGCGTGGATGGTCAGCGGCCCCAGCGAGAAGCTGCTGAACTCGGCAGGCGGGCTGGGGATTGCGGCCGGGACCGGCAGGGACATCGGCATGGTCAGCTCTTTCGTGTTCCGGTACTAAGTTCGCGCGTCAGTGCACCGACCGCGGCCGGTCCGCCGTCGCGGAGGGCAGCGACCAGCGCAGTGCCCACAATGACGCCGTCAGCGTAGGCACCGATTTCCCGTACATGGTCCGAAGTCGAGACACCCAGGCCTACGCAGACGCGTTCGGCTCCGGCGGCACGGGCGGCACTGACTACGCCTTCGGCGGCGTCGGAGACCTGGTTGCGGGTACCCGTCACGCCCATGATGGACACGGCGTAGACAAAACCGCGGCTGGCTTCCACCGTTGCCCTCATCCGGGCGGTGGTCGAAGACGGGGCAACCAGGAAGACCCGGTCAAGCCCGTACTTGTCCGATGTTTCCATCCATTCACCGGCTTCATCCGGGATCAGGTCCGGGGTGATGAGCCCGGCGCCGCCGGCCTCGGCGAGGCGGCGCGAAAACTCGTCCACGCCCATGCGCATCACGGGGTTCCAGTAGGTCATGACCAGCACGGCGGCGTCGGTCTCGGCAGTGATGCCGGCTACGACGTCGAACACGTCGGCGACGCGGAAGCCGGCCTCGAGGGCCTGGCTCGTGGCTGCCTGGATGACGGAGCCGTCCATCACAGGATCCGAGTAGGGGATGCCGATTTCAATCAGGTCGGCTCCGCCGCGGGCCAGCTCGATTCCGGCGGCGATGGTCTCCTGAACGGACGGGAAGCCGGCCGGGAGGTAGCCGACCAGGGCCGCGCGGCCGTCGGCCCGTGCCCGGTCGATTGCGGCGGCGGACTTACTGGCGGTCGAGACGCTCACAGCTGTTCTCCTTCTTTGCCGATCTCGGCTTCAGCTGACTTCTCATCCAGCAGGTTGAACCATTCAGCGGCGGTGGCTACGTCCTTGTCTCCGCGGCCCGAGAGGTTGACCAGAACGATCTTCCCGGCTGCATCGCCCTCGGCGGCAAGCCGCTTGCCCACCTTGATGGCGCCCGCCAGGGCGTGGGAGGACTCGATGGCGGGGATGATGCCTTCGGTGCGGCAGAGCAGCTTGAAGGCGTCCATTGCCTCGGAATCGGTGACCGGTTCGTAGGAGACCCGGCCGATGTCCGCGAGGTAGGCGTGTTCGGGGCCGACACCGGGGTAGTCCAGGCCGGCGGAGATCGAGTGGGATTCGATGGTCTGTCCGTCCTGGTCCTGCATCAGGTAGGTACGGGCACCGTGCAGCACGCCGGGGCGCCCCAGGGTAATGGTGGCTGCGTGGCGCGGGGTGTCCACGCCGTCGCCCCCGGCCTCGAAACCGTAGATCGCCACCGACGGGTCGTCCAGGAAGCCGTGGAAGATGCCGATCGCGTTGGAGCCGCCGCCCACACAGGCGCAGACGGCGTCGGGAAGCTTTCCGGTCTGTTCCAGGATCTGCTCGCGTGCCTCGTCACCGATGACTTCGTGGAAGTAGCGCACCATGGCGGGGAAGGGATGCGCCCCGGCCGCCGTGCCCAGCAGGTAGTGGGTGGTCGAGACGTTCGCCACCCAGTCGCGCAGGGCTTCGTTGATGGCGTCCTTGAGGGTCTGGGAACCGTTGGTCACCGGGATCACGGTGGCGCCGAGCAGCTCCATGCGGGCCACGTTCAGGGCCTGCCGGCGGCAGTCCTCCGCACCCATGTACACAACGCATTCAAGGCCCAGCAGGGCCGCGGCGGTGGCGCTGGCAACACCGTGCTGGCCGGCACCGGTTTCGGCGATGATGCGGGTCTTGCCCATGCGCTTGGCGAGGAGGGCCTGCCCGAGCACGTTGTTGATCTTGTGGGAGCCGGTGTGGTTCAGGTCTTCGCGCTTGAGGAAGATCCGCACTCCCCCGGCGTGCTCAGCGAAGCGCTTGGCTTCGGTGAGCAGGGAGGGGCGCCCGGAGTAGTTCTTGTTCAGTTCGGCGATCTGCGCGGTGAACTCGGGATCGGCCTTGGCTTTGTGGAAAGTGTCAGTGAGTTCGTCCAGCGCCGCGATGAGGGATTCGGGCATCCACCGTCCGCCGTATTCGCCAAAGTAGGGGCCAGCGGCGTGGCGCAGGGACGGGCCGCCTGCCAGGAAGGAGTCCGTCACCTTCCCGTCCACCGTCTGCTCTGGCGTACCTGCCGCGGTGGCGGGGGTGCTGTTCTCCGGGATCCCGGTCATGGAGCTGTCCTGTCCTGCTCTTTGTCCGCTGGCCGCCGGGGGCGGTTTACGGAAGGTTTGTCGAAAGTAAGTCCTCAGCGTCCGCTGGCCTGCAGCCGGCTGGCGATGGCCCCGGCTCCGGTCTCCATGAATTCCGCAATGGTGGCTGCGGGGTCATTGTGCTTCACGAGCGCTTCACCCACGAGCACCGCATTGGCACCGTGGGCTGCATAGTGCTCAACGTCGGCTGCGTCGCGAACGCCGGATTCCGCCACCACGACCGCACCGGCGGGAATGGACTCGGAAAGCGCGGCGAAGACTGAGCGGTCCACGTCGAGGGTCTTAAGGTTGCGGACGTTCACGCCGATGATCCGTGCTCCGGCAGCGCCGGCCCGCTGGATCTCTTCGGCGGTGTGCGCTTCAACCAGGGCGTTCATGCCCAGCTCGTGGGTCAGGTCCAGGAATGAACGCAGTTCCTCGTCGTCCAGGGCTGCCACGATGAGTAGCACCAGGTCAGCGCCGTGTGCCCGGGCTTCCCAGATCTGGTAGGGATCGACGGTGAAATCCTTGCGGAGCACCGGAATGCGAACGGCAGCGCGTACGGCGTCGAGGTCTGCCAGCGAGCCGTTGAACCGGCGTGCCTCCGTGAGGACGCTGATGACGGACGCGCCGCCCTGCTCATAGCGGCGCGCCAGGTCCGCGGGGTCTGCGATCGCGGCCAGCGCGCCCTTGGAGGGGCTGGAGCGCTTAACCTCTGAGATCACGCGGAGCGTGGCCCGGGGGCTGTCGTTGCCGCCGAGCGCGGCGTAGGCATCGAGGGCAGGAGCGGCCTGTGCGGCGCGCTCCTGCACCTTTTCCAGCGGCATGTCCTGCTGCCGCTGCGCCATGTCCTCGCGGACCCCGGCGATGATGTCGTCGAGAACGCTCACTTAGTGACCGTTGCTGGACAGCTTCGAACCGCCGACGCCGTATCCGGCCTTGCGCATGATGAAGCCCACGATCAGGCCGAGGACGATCACGCCGAGGCCGATGTTGAACCAGAGCCAGCTGGCGATGACGAAGCCAATGCTGGAGACCAGGGCACCGGCCATCATGATCAGCACGCAGGTCCAGGCGGCGGGGGTGTTGCCGTGGCCGATGGTCTCGTCATGGATGCTGGCGTGTGTCTCGGCCTCGTTCTCGGGCTTGGTGTCCTGCTGGTCAAGGGCGTTTGTGCTCATGGTAAATCTCCTCGTAAACGGGTCTGGCATCCATTCTGCCATTAGCTGGCAGAAACTCTCGTACTTGTTGCGCCGCGTGCTGCGCGGCCCAGGCTCCGCTTAGCGGAAGTTGGTGGGGTCTTCGCCCTTGGTCAGGCGGTCCCAGCTGTCGATCTCGTCGATCGGCGGCTGCGTGGACGCCTCCTTGGCTGCAGCGCCGGTAGCGGGCTGCGCTGCGTAGCGGCGGGATACCGCCCAGCTTCGGGATGCAACAGCCAGCCACACTGCGGCAAGGGCGATCAGCACGCCTGCCGCGGCAGCCAGGTACGGCATCGAGGTGAGCGTGATGTCCGCTCCCGCACTGCCGCTGACGCCGATCGCCTTGCCCACTGCGCCGGCTGCGCCCTGGGCCGGATCAGCGATCACGGATACGCTCGCGGTGGCGATTCCGACGCCGGCCACGAGCAGCACGGCTGCAATGATCCAGCGGGCCACCTTCCCGGCGATCGAGGCGGCCAGCGCAGCCGCAAGGGCTACGACGGCGAAGGCGGTGACGGCCGTGGCTGCCTCGTTGCCGGCAACCGCGATGTCGCCCGTCTCCACCGCGGCCTGCGGAAGGACGACGTCGAGCCAGGTCTGGGTGGTGGTGCCGAACGCAGCAGCACCCAGCAGGACCGTACCCAGAACCACAGTTGACTTGCGCCGCCAGCGCGGGGCAGCGGCGGCTGGCTTGGTGCTCACTTTGAATTGTCCTGTCTGTTGAAGATGTGCCTGGCGACCTCGGCGGTCACCGGCTCCAGTCCCCCGGCGATCAGCGCGGCGCGCAGCGGTGCTGCGGCCTTGTTGACTGTTTCCTGTGCCTCGGCCTCGAGGTCCGAGTCGGCGACGATTCCGCCGCCGGCCTGGACGTAGGCTTTGCCGTCGCGCAGCAGCGCCGACCGGATGGCAATGGCCATGTCCATGTCTCCGGCGAAGTCCAGATAACCGACCACGCCGCCGTAGATGCCGCGCCGGTGCGGCTCGAGCTCGTCCAGCAGGCGCAGGGCACGCGGCTTCGGCGCCCCCGAGAGCGTACCGGCGGGGAACGTGGCGGACAGGACGTCGTAGGCGGAGTTCTGCGGAGAGAGCTCACCCACCACGGTGGAGACCAGGTGCATGATGTGGCTGAAACGTTCCACCTCCATGAACTGCGTGACGTCCACGCTGCCCGGGCGGCAGACCTTCGAGAGGTCGTTGCGGGCCAGGTCCACGAGCATCAGGTGCTCGGCGCGTTCCTTTTCATCAGCCAGGAGCTCCTCCGCCAGGGCACGGTCCAGTTCCTGCGTCTTGCCGCGCGGACGGGATCCGGCGATCGGGTGCGTGATGACTTCACTTCCGGTCACGGTGACCAGCGCTTCGGGCGAGGAGCCAACGACGGCGAACGGGTTGCCCCGTGAGTCCTCGAAATTGAAGAGGTACATGTACGGGCTGGGATTGGTGTTGCGCAGCACCCGGTAGACATCCAGGGCCTCTGCCCGGCAGTCCATCTCGAACCGGCGGGAGATCACCACCTGGAAGACCTCACCGTCCACGATGGCATCCTTGCCGCGTTCAACAGCCCGCAGGTAGTCGGGCTTGGGCCAGGATTCCTTGACGCCGGCAGTAAGCGCAGTGACGTCCACCGTGCCGCCATCGAGCACTGTGACGGCCTGGGGCGACTGCGCCGCCAGGCGGTCGAGCATGCTGTGCAGGCGGGACACGGCGTCCTGCCAGGCATCGTCGACTCGTTCATCCGAGCCGTCGAAGTTGATGGCGTTGGCCACGAGCAGCACGGTGCCGTCGGAGTTGTCATGAATCGCCATATCCGACACCAGGTTCATGGCGATTTCCGGCAGGTCCAGGTCATCCACCGGCGGCGAGGCGAGCTTCTCCCAGTGCCGCACGGATTCCCAGCCCACAAAACCAACCAGGCCTGAGGTGAACGGCGGCAGGCCCTCGAAGCGGTCCGTGGCAAGCAGCTGCAGCGTTGCCGCCATCGCTTCCACCGGGTTGCCGTCCACCGGCACACCGGCCGGCGGTTCGCCCAGCCAGAAGGCAGACCCGTCGCGGGTGGTCAGCGTGGCGCGGGAACGGGCACCGATGAAGGAGTAGCGGGACCAGACACCGCCGGAGGCAGCGGACTCCATAAGGAAGGTACCCGGTTCACCGCCGGTGAGCTTCCGGTAAATGCCGATGGGCGTGTGCGCATCGGCAAGCACCTTCAGGCGGACCGGGACCACGCGCCGGTCAGCAGCCAGCGCCCGGAATTCCTCCAGGGAGGGAGAGATAACACCTAGATCCTGCATGTATTGGGCTTTCGGTTTGGAAGGGAGGTTTAAGCGGAGACCGGAAGGCCGCGGCCTTCGAAGCAGGTCCTGGTGCCGGTATGGCAGGCAGCCCCCACCTGGTCCACCTGGACGAGCAGGGCATCGCCGTCGCAGTCCAATGACACGGACTTCACGTACTGCACATGGCCGGAGGTGTCCCCCTTGCGCCAGTACTCCTGCCGGGAGCGGGACCAGAAAGTCACCCGGCCCGTGGTCAGCGTGCGGTGCAGTGCTTCGTCGTCCATCCAGCCGAGCATCAGGACGTCGCCGGTGTCATGCTGCTGGATTACCGCTGCAACCAGCCCGGCGCCGTCGCGCTTGAGCTTTGCTGCCACGGCAGGGTCCAGGGCGGAGTCCGGGCTGGGGGTCTGGGGGGTGGTGTCTGTTGCCATCGCTACGATTCTAGTGCGTTTGGCCGCGCCGGGACGGAATGGCCGCGTTCGGCGGGCAATGCAGGGTGTTCCATGCTAGTTTCAGCAGTGATGCAATTCGTAGAACCCTCACGTGAAGTCCTGGCCGAAACACTGCTCGCGGCCGGTCCCCACGCGCCCACGCTCTGCGAGGGGTGGGAGACCAGGCATCTTGCTGCGCACCTTTACCTGCGCGAACACCGGCCGGCCTCTGCCCTCGGCTTTTTCGTCAAGCCGTTTGCCGCCAAGACCGCCAAAGCCATGGACAGCCTGGCCGTGAAGGCCTCCACATCCGAAGGCTACGCAAAGCTGGTCAAATCCTTCCGTTCCGGACCGCCGCTGCTCTCCCCCATGCAGCTTAAATCGGTGGATAACAGTGCCAACCTTGTGGAGTATTTCGTTCATACGGAAGACATCCGCCGGGCAGGCGACCGCTGGGCTCCCCGGGCCCTTGATGCCGAGTACTCCGAGGCTCTCTGGTCCGAGCTGCTCAAGCGCGCCGCCCTCCTCTACCGCGGCGTCGACGTCGGTATTGTCCTGGTGCGCCCGGACGGACCGCGGCACGTAGCCAAGCGCGCCCCCGTCTCAGTGGCAATCGTTGGCGAACCGGGCGAGCTGCTGCTGCATGCCCACGGCCGCACCCAGCAGGCCCTGGTGATGTTCGAAGGCCAGCCCGACGCCGTCGCGCTGCTTGAGAGCGCCGAGATCGGCCTCTAGCGATTTCGGCTTCTCCGCCCCGTCCTCCTGCCGGCGAAGCCGTACAGGATCCAGGCCAGCGGCCCCGCGTCCTGCAGACCGTTCTGCTGGTGGCGGCCAATCTCGTGTTTTTGCTGCTGATCTATCCTGTCTACGCCCTGGCCGGATTGAACCAGGACATTTCCGAATTCAACGGCTCTGAAGCCGGCGGCGGGTGGCTCCTCCTGTGGCCCGGCATGCTCATTATGTGGGGCGTGGCCTGGCTCGGATTTGCGGTCTTCGCTTTGCGGGGCCGGTTGCGGAGCGCGCTGACCGCATTCAATGCAGTTGCCGCTCTGTGGTTTATCCCCGTGACCGTGTATGTGCTGAGCCTCTTCGCCGGGGCCTGACACGGCAAAGGCGCCCCGCCGCATGGACGGGACGCCTTCTACCGCTACGCCGGGTTACCGGACGGGATAGCCTGCGTCGGCGATGGCCTTCTTGACGTCCGCGATGGCATTGTCCGGTCCGAAGTGGAAGATCGATGCGGCCAGGACGGCATCCGCTCCGGCTTCGATGGCCGGCGGGAAGTGCTCGGGCACTCCGGCGCCGCCGGATGCGATCAGCGGCACGTTCACGGCAGCGCGCACGGCACGGATCATTTCCAGGTCGAATCCGTCGCGGGTGCCGTCGGCGTCGATCGAGTTCAGCAGGATCTCTCCCACACCGCGGTCGGCTGCCTCCTTGGCCCAGGCGACGGCGTCGATCCCCGTGCCCTTGCGCCCGCCGTGGGTGGTGATCTCGAAGCCCGACGGCGTTGAACCGTCGTGCGTGCGGCGTGCGTCGACGGACAGGACCAGCACCTGCGAGCCGAAGTGCCTGGTGATCTCATCGATCACGTCCGGCCGGGCGACGGCGGCTGAGTTGATGGAGGCCTTGTCCGCGCCGTAGCGCAGCAGGCGGTCCACGTCCTCAACGGTGCGGACGCCGCCGCCTACGGTCAGCGGAATGAAGACTTCCTCGGCGGTGCGGGAGACGACGTCGAACACGGTTTCCCGTGCGCCGGAAGACGCGGTGACGTCCAGGAACGTCAGCTCATCTGCTCCGGCGCGGTCGTAGCGGTGTGCCAGTTCCACCGGGTCACCGGCGTCGCGCAAGCCTTCGAAGTTGATGCCCTTGACGACGCGGCCGGCGTCGACGTCCAGGCAGGGAATGACGCGGATCGCAACACTCATGCCGCTCCCCCTAGATCCGGCAGGCGTGGATGGTGCTGACCAGGATGGCGCGGGCGCCCAGATCGTACAGTTCATCCATGATGCGGTTGGTGTCCGACTTCTTGATCATCGAGCGCACGGCCACCCAGTCGGAGTCCCGCAGCGGGGAGACCGTGGGGGATTCGAGACCTGGCGTGAGCGCTGCTGCCGCCTCCACCAGTTCCTTGCGGACGTCGTAGTCCATCATCACGTACTGGCGCGCTACCAGGACGCCCTTGAGGCGGCGCTTGAGCACGTCGAGTCCGGCAGGGTTGGCACCCTTGCGGCCGATCAGCACGGCCTCGGACTTCAGGATCGGTTCGCCGAAGATCTCCATGCCTGCGGCACGGAGGGTGGTTCCGGTTTCAACGACGTCGGCGATCGCATCAGCGACGCCGAGGCGTACGGAGGATTCGACAGCGCCGTCGAGGCGCACCACGGAGGCGTCCACGCCGTGTTCGGCGAGGTAGTCACGCAGCAGGCCGTCGTAGCTGGTGGCTACGCGCTTGCCGTTGAGCTCCGCCAGGGAGGCGAACTCCCCTACCGGTCCGGCGAAGCGGAATGTTGAGGCGCCGAAGCCGAGGCTCATCAGCTCTTCGGCTTCTACCTGCGCGTCCAGGAACAGGTCGCGGCCGGTAAGTCCGACGTCGAGCGTTCCGGAGCCGACGTAGACGGCAATATCGCGGGGGCGGAGGAAGAAGAATTCAATGTCATTGTCGGGATCGACCATCACCAGTTCGCGGCTGTCGCGGCGCTGGCGGTATCCGGCCTCGGAGAGCATGGCGGAGGCGGATTCGGAAAGGGCGCCCTTGTTGGGCACTGCTACACGGAGCATTTGATTTTGTTTCTTTCGCTGGAAGTCAGATGGGTACTGGGCCTGCCGGCGGGCCACACACTGTTTGAGGGGTGCTCAAGTTTGAGGAGTACTCAAAGGCAGCGCGTGGCTAGAGATGCTTGTAGATGTCCTGCAGGGTGAGGCCTTTGGCCAGCATCAGCACCTGCAGGTGGTAGAGCAGCTGGGAGATTTCCTCGGCGGCGGCTTCATCAGACTCGTACTCGGCGGCCATCCAGACTTCGGCGGCTTCTTCGACTACCTTCTTGCCGATGCCGTGAACGCCTGACTCCAGTTCGGCGACGGTGCGTGAACCGGCTGGCCGGTTCTCCGCCTTCTCACTGAGTTCGGCAAATAGCTCTTCGAAGGTTTTCACAGAATAAGGGTACGCGCTGCGTCACAGTCTGCCCCATTCCGGCCCGCGTGTGTGACGAACACCGCTTCTGCGGGCGGGTGTGGAGGATTGGTCAGCAACCGAGCGATATATCGTTGCAGCGTGACGGACTCACGGATCGCATGGCAGTTCACGGCCCTGACCTTCCTGATCGCCTACGGCTTCGCAGGCGCTCTGGTCATCGCCGGACGTTTCGGGTACGAGATGAACAATGTAGTCACGACTTTCCCCGAGTTCCTCGCGAATGTGCCGTTCTCGATTTACATCCTCTCCCCCGCCATCGCTTCCTACATCGTCCTCCGAAGGGGCGGCAAGGTATCCGGTGTTCGGGAATGGCTGCGGATCGTTTTCTTTGCCAAAGGACGTCCGGCAGGTTTTCTGTTAGTCCTCTCGGCGCTTGTCCTGTACTTCCTGCTCCATCTGCTCGTGTCCGGGCCCTCTGCCTATGCACTCCCCTGGTTCATGTTAATCCTGTCCCTGCCCGGCAACCTCATTATTGGCGGCCTGGAAGAGGCCGGGTGGATGACGGCGCTGCAGCCGCAGCTCGACCGGCGGTGGGGGTTCCTGGTTTCCTCTCTGGCGGTCGGGACCATCTGGTTGCTCTGGCACCTGCCACTGTTCTTCATCCCTGGCACGAATCATGAATCAGGTGTCATCAACTTCTGGATGTTCGCTGTTCAGATCATGGCTTTCCGCTTCCTCTACGGTGCGGTCCTCGCTGTGTCAGCCCAAAACGCGGTGTTCCTCTGCGTCCTCTTCCACACCATGTTCAATGCAGCCAGCTTCACCGCCGGAGTTCCACCGACCACCTGGGCGGGCACCATCACGGCGAACGCTGCCGTGGTGGCTCTCGCCGTTGGCGCCGTGTTCTTTTCCCGCAGGCATACAGAGAGAACTCCGCGTCGGCTGTCCTTTGGCGTCAGCCGGCACGCCGTGGAGAACCTGCGGCGAACGAGCAAACGCGGAGTCCTTTGATGCCAAGTACCTTCCGGACGCCCGGCGGCCGAACCGGACCGTCGGGCCCCCTAACGATAAGTTGGCAATCAACTCAGAATTCAAAGGGAAGAGCGTGATGACGGACATCAAGGAAAACCGGATTAGCTGGGACCGGGGGACGTGGCGTAATCCACCGGTGCGAGTCGTCAGTGACGGGCCTCATCTGCAGGTGACCGCAGCCGAGGAAAGTGACGCCTGGCGGCACACCTCGTATAAGTTTGTCCACGACAGTGCACATGCCCTCCTTGCGCCGTTGGGCGCGGAAGGCGCGGTGGAGGTCTCGTTTCTCCTGGACTACGCGGAGCAGTTCGATCAGGCAGGAATCTATCTTCACGTCTCGGAATCCGTTTGGATCAAGGCCGGTGTGGAGATTTCCGACGGGACTCCGCAGGTCGGTGCCGTCGTAACGCGGGAGGTCTCGGACTGGTCGGTGGCACCTGTTCCGGAGTGGAAGGATCGTGAGATTACAGTGCGGTTGAGCAGATCCGGGAACGCTGCAACCATCAGGGCACGCGCCGGAGATGAACCTTTTCGTCTCATCCGGGTCGCTCCCTTGAGTGAGACGGCGAGTGTCGAAGCCGGCCCCTTTTGTGCCTCACCCACGCGGGCAGGATTCACCGCCACCTTCACCCGATGGGTCGAAACCGATGCGGATGTCTCGCTTCACCCGGAGCAGGGTTAGGGCCGTGCACACTGCGTCAGCGGGGCCGGCCGGAGTTCTATGAGTAAAACGGCAGCATCCGGTGTCACCCGGCGAGCTCCGCCGCAGCGATTGCATTGTCGTTGAGAATTGGCATCATCACCAGCAGCGCCAGGGTAAGCACCCCCATGATGCCGAACATGGCCTGCAGCCCCAGCCATTGGGCCAGCACTCCCCCGGCCGCCGCTCCGAGCGGCATTGTTCCCCAGGCCAGCAGGCGGTACGCACTGTTGATGCGCCCCAGCAGCCTGGCGGGAGCGATCCGCTGCCGCAGCGTGACCGTGATGACGTTCCACAGAACGGCCAGCATGCCTCCCAGAAAGAAGCTTGCACCCAGGATGTAGGGGTTGCTGGTGAGCGCCGGTGCTCCCACGAACAGCGCGCAGCCAAGGATGGTGAGCACCAGGGACCTGGAGCGGCCCAGTTTCGCTTCCACTGATTCCGCCAGAAAGGAACCAATAAAGGCGCCGATTGCCGACGTCGTCAGGAGCAAACCAAACCCAGCCTCCGACAATCCCATTACGGAGCCCGGCCCAACGGCGAACAGCACGAGGACGGCGAAGGCGGCATTGGACGCGAAGTTGAGGACTCCGGTCATCAGCGCCAAAGTGCGAAGGATTTTCTGGCTCCACAGGAACTTCAGCCCTTCCTTGATGTCGAACCGAAGTGTTGTCTTCTGTTCCCGCTCCACCCGGAAACTGCCGGGCAGCATCAGCAGCGCTCCGACCGCCGTCAGCCACAGCGCTGCCGGCACGGCCATTCCGGCCATCAGGCCAAGACCCACCAGGAGACCGCCCAACGGAGGTCCAATGAACTGGTTGGCGGTCAGCTCAACGGCATAGAGCCGGCCGTTGGCACGTGAAAGCTGCTCCCGCTTCACCACCTGCGGCAGGATCGACTGCGCCGAGGTGTCGTACAGGGTTTCCGAGACCCCCACCATCAGGGCGACGACGTACAGAGCCCAAATGGACCCCAGGTCAAGCAGGATCACCGCGGCCAGGAGGGCAGGCAGGGCAGCGCGGCTGACGTTGGCCCACAGCATCAGCTTCCGCCGGTCCAGTCGATCAGCCAGGGCACCCGCGGTCAGCGCGAAGAGAAGCCACGGAAGCGTTGCGGCGACAGCCAGTCCGGCGATCAGCGTAGGAGACTGCGTGAGCTGAATCGCCATCAACGGGAGCGCAATCTTGAAGACCCCGTCCGCCAGGTTGGACAGCCCCGATGAAGTCCACAGCTTCCAGAAGGAAGAGCCGAGGGGCACGCCGTCCGCCGTCTTCGACTGTGCTGCACTGTTGGCCATGACGTGAACCATCGCATACCGGACGCCGAAACGGGAAACGATGAAACTCCCTTGTCACGCTACTGTGTATGGACACCCTGCCGGCCTAGGAAGGCAACAGCCATGGACTTGTCCTTTTCTCCGCCCCGTTCGGTCTCGATCAGTGAAGCGGCTCTGCTCGCCAGGTCCACGCCGGAGGACATCCGCCGCTACCAGGAGGCCGGACTGTTCTCCTCTCCCGCCGGCGACAGTGAAGATCCCCGGTACGGCTACGACGATTTCATCCGGCTTCTCTGGATCGAAAAGATGGCCGGCGCGGGCATCGCCCTGGACGATATCCGGAAAGCCTTTGCGGACCCGGCACCCTCCACCGCCGACGACGATGCCCCGGGCCGGCGCGCCGGCACCTTCGACGGCAGGCTGGCTTTGCTGTCCGACTTCGTCGCCGACCGTTTGGAGGGGCTGCCCGAGGGATCCCTGCGCCTGGCAGATCTGGACAGCCTGCTCCTCTCAGAACACACCTTTGGCCCGCTTGGCTCGGCGGTTCAAGCCGGCCGCTTCATCGCCCTCGCCGCCCACCCGGAACTGAGGGAGGAATCAGACCGCGTCGACGCCGCAGAAGAGGGCCTCGATGACTCGGTCGCCGTCGATGACCCCCGGGTGATGCAGGTGGCTGCCGAGCGCCACGCTTTCGAACTCGCCTTGGAGTCCGTCATCGAGGAGTCCGGGCTGGCGGAGAGCAACGAGGCGCTTTTCGATTCCTGGGAGGCGCTGCACCCTGCTGCACCTGACGCATGCCAGCGCGGGCCGGAGGGTTCCATGAGCCTCGTGGAAGCGGTCGGAAGAATGCCCTATGACTTCTCCCCTGCCCGCCTGCGCAGCATGGAGCTGTCAGCAGAACTTGCCGCGCAGGGCCCGTCAGCTTCCTAAAGCCCAGCTAGGTGCCGCTAGGTGAGCCTGCCGGAATTCCGCATCAGTTGTCCCCGATGTCCGTAAACAGGGCTATGAACGTAGTCCCGGTAGCCTTCAGCTGGTCCATGAAGTCCCTGGCCCCGGCAGGCATGAAGGACGCGTACGCCACCGCGTTCCGCCAGCACTTCCTGGTTCAGCTGTCCCCGAAGCAATGCTGCACGGCGGAGTTCGGTGGAATGATGGGAGCACATGCCACCCTGTCCTGAAAGGGCGCACCACATGGCAGAAACAGCTCCCGCCCCTGCAAGCAAGCGCAGCCGCCTGCTCGTCGTCGCGATTCTGGCCTCCTTCGTAGCGTTTCTGGACGGCAGTATTGTCACGGTGGCCCTGCCGGCAATCGGCACGGAGCTGGGCGGCGGCCTGGTCACGCAGCAGTGGACCGTGAATGCCTATCTGCTGACACTTGGGGCGCTGATCCTGCTTGCCGGGTCCCTCTCCGATTCGTTTGGAAGGCTTCGTGTGCTTGCCTGGGGGCTGGCCGGCTTTGGCGCAGCCTCCATCCTGTGTGCACTCGCCTGGACGCCGGAGGTCCTGGTCTTCGCCCGCGCGCTCCAGGGCATAGCCGCCGCCCTGCTGGTGCCAAGCAGCCTGGCGCTGATCACTGCAGGATATGCCGGACCAGCACGCGCCAGGGCAATCGGCACCTGGACGGCCTGGACCGGAACCGCGGCAATCGTTGGTCCGCTGCTGGGCGGCGTGCTGGTGGACTGGGCGAGCTGGCGGCTGATTTTCGGCGTAAACGTGCTGCCGGTTGCACTGACGCTGATCCTCATGGCCGGACTCCAGGACAGCCCGCGGCGGCGGACGGCGCTGGACATCCCGGGTGCGCTGCTGGCGGTCACCGGGCTGGGCGGGTCGGTGTACGCGCTGATCGAACAGGAGCGTCTGGGCTGGGGCGATCCGGCAGTTCTACTACCGCTGGTTGCGGGCGTGAGCGCACTCGCGCTCTTCGTCCTCCGCGAGTCGCGGGCCAGGGCACCGATGATGCCGCTTCGCCTCTTCCACGCCCGCAATTTCCGCTACGGCAACCTGGTGACCGCGGCGGCTTACGGCGCCCTGTCCCTCGGCAGTTTTGCCCTGACCGTTTTTGTCCAGGAAGCTGCGGGTTTCAGCGCGATCGAAGCGGGGCTTATTTCGCTGCCCCTTCCGCTGGCGATGCTGGCGTTCTCAACCTACTTCGGCAACCTCGCCGGCAAACACGGGCCGCGGATCTTTATGACCGCCGGGCCGGCGATTATGGGGATCGGGTTCCTGCTGATACTCACGGTCAGTCCGCCGCTGAACTTCGTCACCCAGCTGCTGCCAGGCCTGCTGCTGTTCAGCCTGGGGCTGGCCGTGATGGTCGCTCCGCTCACCGCCGCTGTGCTCGGTGCACTGGATGAGACCGACGCCGGCATCGGGTCAGCGGTCAACAACGCCGTCAGCCGTGTGGCCGGCCTGGTTACGGTAGCCCTCATCGGCAGCATTTCCGGCGGGTCCCTGGACTACCCCGGGTTCCAGCGGACGGCCCTGGCGACGGCGGCGCTGTTCCTGGCCGCGGGCCTCATTGCCTTCCTGAGGATCCGTACGCCGGAGCGGGACAACACCCAGGCTTAGCTTCCCCGGCGCGTCAGGTCACGGGTGCATGCCCGCGATGGGAGGATCTACTTGTGCGGGGATCCCGTCCCGCAGTGAACGCCTCCCGGCCCAAGCAACCCTCCGGAACAGGACATCGATACCTTGACCGTCATCCTCCGCAATGTCCGCCCCTGGGGCGCAGAACTCACCGATGTGACGCTGGACGGAGGGGTGATCTCAGCCCTCGGGCCTGTGCCTCCTGCAGCCAGCGGCTCCGCGCACGCTGCGGCGCCCGCAGCTGTAGTCGAAGGTGCGGGGCGCATCCTGCTTCCCTCGTTCTCGGACGTCCATGTGCATCTTGACTCCAACCGGCTGGGACTGCCGATGCGTCCCCATACCGGTGCCCCGGGGGTATGGGGCATGATGCTCAATGACCGGAGAAACTGGCGCGACGCCGAGTCCTCCGTTTCGGACCGCGCCACCAACTGTTTGGGTGCGATGATTGCCCGCGGCACCACCCGGGTCCGCACCTACGCCCAGGTGGATGTCGACGCAGGGCTGGAGCGCTTCGAGGGTGTCCTCGCGGCCCGGGAATCCCACCGGGACCGGGCCGATGTGGAGGTCATCGCCTTCCCCCAGGCCGGACTCCTCCGCGAAGACGGCAGCGCCGACGTCCTGGAGGAAGCCCTCAAACTGGGTGCCGACGTCGTCGGCGGCATTGACCCGTGCTCCCTGGACCGCGATCCGGTGCGGCACCTGGACATCGTTTTTGGGCTCGCGGAAAAGTACGGCGTTCCGGTGGACATCCACCTGCACGAGCCCGGCCAGCTGGGCCTGTTCAGTGCACAGCTGATCGTGGAACGCACGAAGGCCCTCGGCATGCAGGGGCTCGTCACCATTTCCCACGGTTACGGATTGACCGACCTGCCCGCAGACCAGCTCCAGGACCTCCTCGATGAGTTCGCGGCACTGGACATCTCCATGACGACTATTGCTCCGGCGGGCCAGCCCCTGCCGCTGCAGCAGCTCGCGGAGGCGGGGGTCCGGGTGGGGCTGGGCCAGGACGGCCAGCGGGACTACTGGTCCCCGTATGGGAATGCAGACATGCTGGACCGGACGTGGCAGCTGGCCTTCACCAGCCGGTTCCGCGCCGATGAGCTCATCGAGCACTGTGTTGCCGTGGCGACCGTCGGCGGAGCCAGCGTCCTCGATCCGCGCTCGCGCAGGCTGTCATCCGTTGCGGATCGTCCCGGACTTGCTCTGGGCGATCCGGCTGAGCTTGTGCTGCTGGAGGGGGACACGGTGACGGCCGCTGTGATGGACCGGCTGCCGGGCCGCGCTGTCATTCACCGCGGCCGAGTGGTCGCGGAGGATCTGGAGCTGACCTGACCGGTACCCGGAAGGAGCCCTAGACGCCGGCTCCGCGCAGCACGTCAACGGTGTTCACCACAGCAGCAAACGCCTCATAACCCTTGTCCTCCGAGGAGCCCTCAAGCCCGGCACGGTCCAGCGCCTGTTCCTCGGTGTCGCAGGTCAGCACACCGAAACCGACCGGGGTTCCGGTCCGCACGCTCACCTCGGTCAGGCCCTGGGTCGCCGAGGAACACACGTAATCAAAGTGCGGGGTCCCGCCGCGGATGACGACGCCGAGGGCAACGACGGCGTCAAAGTGCGGTGCCAGCCGCGCGGCAGCCACGGAGAGCTCGAACGTGCCCGGAACCCGGATCAGCTTGGGTCCAAGCCCGGCGTCGGCCGCTGCGCGCAGCGAACCCTCAATGAGGCCGTTCATCACTTCGGTGTGCCAGCTGGCGGCAACAATGGCCACCCTAATGTCCAGGCCCTTGGCCTTGATGCCGCTGACGTCGTTTTCGGGGGCGCCGTGTCCGCTCATGTCTGTTGTCCTTTGGTAGAAGAAGTAAGAGTTAGCTCTGCTGAACGGGATGAGCCCGGAGCAGGTTCAGATGGTGGTTCATGCGGTCCCGCTTGGTCTGCAGGTAGCGTTCGTTTTCGGCCCGGACCGGCACTTCGGTGGGAACCATGGCCTCCACCTCGACGCCGTACGCTTCCAGGCGGTCGCGCTTGACGGGGTTGTTGGTCAGCAGCCGGATCCGCGACGTGCCCATCAGCAGCAGGATCTCCGCCGCCGCCTGGTAGTCCCGCGCATCCACCGGCAGGCCCAGCTGTTCGTTCGCCTCAACGGTGTCCGCTCCGGCTTCCTGCAGCGCATACGCGCGGAGTTTGTTCGCCAGGCCAATCCCCCGGCCCTCGTGCCCGCGCAGGTACAGCACGGTTCCGCCGTGCAGGCTGATCAGGCCGAGCGCCTGTTCCAGCTGTTCCCCGCAGTCGCAGCGGTAGGAGGCAAACACATCGCCGGTCAGGCATTCGGAATGGAGCCGCACCAGCGGGGTGCCGTCGCCGGGCTCTGCACCCGGGGCTGACACACTCAGGTGCTCGGCGCCGGTCCGGGTGTCCGTCCAGACCCGCGCGGTGAAGTTCCCAAACGCCGTCGGCAGCTGGACCTCGGGTCCCGGCACTACGTTCTGCGCCCCGGTCACCGCCGGACTCCCGCAACTGCCGGTGCGTTGAGGTACAAAACCAGCTCCTCAATCGACACCAGCGGCAGACCGTGCGCGTCCGCGAATTCACGCAGCGCGGGCAGCCGCATCATGGATCCGTCGTCGTGCACCAGCTCGGCGATCACGCCAACCGGCGTGCAGCCGGCCAGCCGGGCGAGTTCAACCGCGGCCTCAGTGTGCCCGCGGCGGCCACGGACTCCGCCGTCGTGGGCGCGCAGCGGAAAGATGTGTCCCGGCCGGTTCAGGTCTCCGGCCGTGGATCCCGGATCGGCCAGCACCCGCGAGGTCAGCGCGCGGTCGGCGGCGCTGATGCCGGTGCTCGTGCCCGCGGCGGCGTCGCAGGACACGGTGTAGGCGGTGCCCTTCGCATCCTGGTTCACCGCAGTCATGGGCGGCAGGCCGAGGCGGTCCGCCCACTCCCCGGGGAGCGGAACGCAGACCACACCGGAGGTGTACCGCACGGTGAAGCCCATCAGTTCCGGGGTGGCGTGCTGGGCGGCGAAGATGATGTCGCCTTCGTTTTCGCGGTCCTCGTCATCGACGACGACGGCGGCGCCGCCCGCGGCGATTGCACGGGCTGCCGCTTCAATAGAGTCCAGGCGGGTGCTCATGAGCGCACCGTCCCTTCATCTGCGGCAGCGGCGGGCGCGGCGAACGCGAGCAGCCGTTCGGCGTATTTCGCCAGTACATCCACCTCCAGGTTCACCGGGGAACCTGGTTCAAGTGCGCCCAGTCCGGTCTCGGCCAAGGTGGTGGGAATCAGCCCGACCTCGAACCAGGGTTCGGGATCCTGCGGCGCGCTCACGGCCGTGACGGTGAGGGAAACGCCGTCGACGGCGATTGAGCCTTTCTCCGCGATGTAGCGGGCCAGCCTGGCCGGAACACCGAATCGGAGCCGGTCCCAGCTGCCCAGGTCTTCGCGCTCCAGGAGCGTTCCGACGCCGTCAACGTGTCCCTGCACCACGTGGCCGTCCAACCGCCCGCCGGCGGGAACACAGCGTTCAAGGTTCACCTTGCTTCCGGGGACCAGGTTTCCCGTGGTGGTACGGTCCAGGGTTTCACCCATCACGTCCAGCGAGATCCGGATTCCGTCCAGCGCGGTGGCAGTGAGGCAGACACCGTTGACTGCGATCGATCCGCCCAGGCCAAGCTCCGCGGACGTGCCCGGAGCGTCGATGACCAGCACCTTGCCGGCGCCGGATCCGTCAGTATCCAGGGAAACAACGCTGCCCTGTTCAGCGACAATGCCGGTAAACACGTTCGGGTCCTTACTGTCGTTCAATCGTGGGTTCTGGCAGCGGTTCAAGATGCAGGCGCAGGTCCGGTCCCACGGGTACGGCAGCGCCGCCCCCAGCCGAATCCCAGCGCCACCGCTGAACCTGCGCCATGGTGGTGATGCCGAGTCCGGCGAATGCCGGAGTGCCCGCGCCTAGGAGCGCGGGCGCCGTGTAGGCGAGCAGCTCATCGGCCAGCCCGGCACGCAGGAACGCACCGGCTACCGTGCCGCCGCCCTCGACCATCACGTGCCGCACCCCGCGCGCATACAGTTCCGCCAGTACGACGGCGGGATCATGCGTGGTCAGCTGGAGGAACCTGCCGTCGGTCCCCCGGATGCGGGCGCCGGCAGGAACCGGGGTGTGGCCCATGACCACGCGCAGCGGCTGGTCTTCGGCATCGCTGCCGTCCGGGTTGCGGGCGGTCAGCATCGGGTTGTCAGCCTGGACGGTTCCCGTGCCCGCCAGGATGGCGTCTGCCCGCAGCCGAAGCCCCTGGGCATCGACCCGGGCCTCGGGTGAGGTGATCCACTGGCTCGTGCCGTCGGCGGCGGCAGTGCGGCCGTCGAGTGTCTGTGCGGTTTTTACCGTCACGAACGGGCGGTGGGCGGCAACGGCAGCCGCCCAGCGGTGGTTCAGGTCCCGGGATTCCTCCGCCAGCAGACCGCCCTCAACCTCCACCCCGGCGGCGGCCAGCATTGCTGCTCCCCCGGCGGCGTCGTTGTTGGTGTCCGCGGCTGCGTAGACCACCCGTGCGATCCCTGCACGGAGGATGGCCTGCGCGCAGGGTCCGGTGCGTCCGGTGTGGTTGCACGGTTCCAGGGTGACCACCATGGTTGCCCCGCCCACATCGATGCCGGCCTCAACCGCGGCTGCCAGGGCGTCGGCTTCGGCATGCGGGGTTCCGGCGCCGCGGTGCCGGCCGGTGGCCAGGACCTGCCCCGCCGGGGACAGGATGACTGCCCCTACCAGGGGGTTCGCGCCGCGCACTCCCGTGCGTGCCAGCTGCAGCGCCTGCTCCATCGCCGCATGTTCTGCCTGGGAGAAGCCCATGATTACCGCACCGTGGGATCCGGCATGGACACCTGTACCTGGGGCTTCTCATTGGCTTTGGCCCGCCACCAGACGAAGAATCCGATCAGGGTGAAGATGCCGTAGAAGAGGTACATGAACGCGGTCGCGTAGTAGCCGGCGCTGAAGAGCAGCGGCACACCGACAATGTCCACGGCCACCCAGATCAGCCAGAACTCCACCCATCCCTTGGCCATGCCGTAGGTGGCCAGCAGCGAGCCGACGAAGGTCCAGGCATCCGCCCAGACCGGTTCGTAGGAGCCCAGCATGCCGAACACCGGAGTGAGTGCGGCAGTGCCGAGGATCAGGCCCGCAACCAGGCCGATCCGGGCACGGCCGGAGGCCCACCGGGGAGTGACGGCGTCCGCGCCGGAGCTTTTGCTGGCCTGCCAGCGGCGCCAGCCGTAGATCGCGACGGCGATGAACATCACCTGGCGGCCGGCCTGGCCGAGCAGGTTGGCGGTGCTGGCATCACCGAAGATGGAGCCGAGGAAAACGGTGAGCAGAAGGACGTTGCCGGCAATGCCCACCGGCCAGGCCCAGATCTTCCGGCGCATGCCGCCGAGGGCGCTGAGCAGCCCGAAAATGTTGCCTAATACTTCGCGCACCAGCAGGGAAGAGCTCCCCACGGGGATCTGCGCGTCAAAGAGCCACCGCAAAAAATCCAATGTCGTTCCTTATCCCGTAGCGGCGGCTCCGGGGGTACGACAGTGCGGTGCGCCGAGGGTCGCCTGGTACCCCAAATGGGCACGACGACGCGTCGGTTCAACAAACTGTACGTGCTTCTCCCATCCAGACTTTAACTGTCGGTACCGGAATTTCACCGGTTCAACCGTCCATCCTGCTGAGGGATCCCAGCCGGACGTGCGGGTCGCGGACTATAACCGCCGGTTCGGAATTACACCGACCCCGGAGCACGTTTGTTAATTCATTCTTGCACAGGTGGTTTGGGCGGGTTCAACTTTTACGCCCCGGGCGTCATCCCCGGACACCCGCCGTCACACCGCCGTCATACCGCCGGAGCCTTAGGCGACCCGCAGGTCGATCTCCCCCGGAGCTCCCCCGCCGGCGCCGAAAACAAGCTGCCGGTTGGCGACTTTGTCCGTGAAGAACCGGTCGTGGCTGACCACCACCACGGCTCCCGGGAAGTGCAGCAGCGCCTGCTCCATGACCTGGGTGCTGGAGAGGTCCAGGTGGTTGGTCGGCTCATCGAGCAGCAGCACGGAAGCCCCGGAAAGCAGGCACTGGGCCATCGCCACGCGTGCCTTCTGTCCGCCGGAAAGGTTCCCGATCTTCTGCTTCAGGTCCGCTTCGGAGAACTGGAACATGGCCAGGAACCGGTTGACGGATTTCTTCGTCGCCTTCAGCGCCAGGCTGTCCGGCATCGCGTTGACCGCGTGGGTAACCGTGTCGGCGTCGTCCAGTTCCGCCAGGACCTGGTTGTAGGAAACCATCCCGGCGCCGTTCGCCCAGGCCACCTTGCCGGCGTCAGGCGTTTCCTCTCCGGTGAGCACACGCAGCAGCGTGGTTTTGCCGCTGCCGTTGGCACCCAGGACAACCAGCCGGTCGCCACGCTGGATCTCGAAGGACACACCGCTGAACAGGATCCGGTCCCCGTAGGACTTGGATACATCCTGCACCCGGCACAGGTTGTCCTTCACATGCAGGCCCGAATAGATCTCGGTGATGATCTGGTCCACCGGCCGCGGCGCACGGGACTTCTTGATCTTGGCCAGCTTCGCGCCCAGGGTCCGGCCGCCAGCCTTGGCCGCCTCCCGACGGTCCGCGATTCCCTCGGCTTCGAAGGCCAGCAGCTCCGATTCGTGCACGAACTGGGAGGCCAGGCTCTTGAGCCGGAACTGCTTCTGGATGACGTATTCGGCAAAGTTTCCCGGATATTCGTGCAGGTGGTAGTTCTCCACTTCGACGATGCGGGTGACCACGGCGTCCAGGAACGCCCGGTCATGGGAGACGACGACGGCGGCACCGCGGAAGTCGCGGAACCAGCCTTCCAGCCACTGGACGCCCTCAACGTCGAGGTAGTTGGTGGGTTCGTCCAGCAGCAGCACATCCGGTGCCTGCAGCAGGATCTTGGCCAGCGCCGCACGGTTGCGCCAGCCGCCGGAAAGGGCGTCGATAGGGCAGGTCCGGTGAGCTTCGCTGAACCCAAGTGTGGTCAGCGCGGCGTCGATCCGGCGCGGATAGTCCCATCCGTCCCGGTGGTCCATGGCTTCGAAGAGCTCGGCCTGGCGGCGGATGAGCTTGTCCATGGTCTTCTCATCCGGGTCGGCGCCCAGTGCCTCATCGATCGAGGCGAGCTCCGCTTCAATCTCCTGGATTTCGGTGAAGAGACCGTTCAGGACTTCGGTGACCGTGGTGTCGCCGGCCAGTTCGGAGAACTGGGAGAAGTAGCCGATCTTCAGGCCGTCATCCACGCTGACGGTGCCGGAGTCCGGTTCCAGCTGCTGCAGGATGAGCTTGAGCAGGGTGGATTTCCCGGAGCCGTTCTTGCCGATCAGGCCCACCCGGTCCTTTGGCTCGAGCCGGAAGAAGACTTCCCGAAGGATCTGGTTCTTCTCGAAGCCAACGTTGACGTCCTGCAGCCTGATCAGGCTCATTCGGGGGTGTCCTCTCGGGATGGAAGCAAGCCACTTATCCTATCGGTCCGGGCCGGTGCCCTGTTCCCCGCCGGGGCGCCGACGCATACTGGAGTCGTTTGGGAGGTCAACCAACCGCTCGCAGGAGGTGCCGCAATGGCGCAGGCAACAACGCTGGTTACCGGCCTGGGAATGGGGGAATCCGCTCGCTGGCATGCCGGTGAGTTCTATTTCGCGGACTGGACCGCCGGGACGATTTCCGCCCTGGACGCTGCCGGCAATGTGCGCCGCGTGGCGGGAGTCTCCTCTTTTCCCATCACGTTCGACTGGCTGCCCGACGGCCGCATGGCCGTCGTTTCCGGTTCCGACGGCGCAGTGCTTGTGGAGGTTCCGCACGCCGGACTGGTTCCTCTCGCCGACCTGCGCGGGCTTTCGCCGTACCCCTGGAACGAGATCGCCGTGCATCCTTCCGGCAACATCTACGTCGACGGAATCGGCCAGGACTACTCCGGCACGCCGCAGCAGAATGGACTGATCGCCCTGATCCGGCCGGACGGGACCATCCAGCAGGTGGCAGGAAACCTCGCGTTTCCGAACGGAATGCTTGTCTCCGCCGACGGCCGGTTCCTGGTGGTGGCTGAGTCCGAGGCCGGCCGGCTAACGTCCTTCGAGATCCTGCCGGACGGAACACTCGCCCCGTCCCACACGTGGGCCAGCATCGAGGGCAGCGCTCCGGACGGTATCAGCTGGGACGGAAACGGCGGGATCTGGTTTGCCGAGGTTCCCGGTGAACGGTGTGTCCGGGTGCAGGAAGGCGGCGAAGTGCTTCAAACCGTGCAGCTGGATGACGGGTGCTTCTCCTGCGCCGCCGGCGGGGACGACGGCGGGCTGCTGTTCATGATGACGGCGCAGTGGCCGCAGGCCATGGATCCCGGCTGGGAGAAAACTGGCCGGGTTATGGTGCAGCGGGTTCGGCCGCCGCTGTAACAGCCTGGGCCTGGGCACGGAGCTTCGCGATCGCCTCGTTGGGGTCCGGCGTGCCGTAGACCGCTGAACCAGCGACAAAGACGTTGGCACCGGCTTCCGCGGCACGTTCAATCGTGTCCGGGGCAATCCCGCCGTCCACCTGGATGGCGATTGGCAGCCCGGATCCGCGGACGGCCGCGGCTGCCCGGCGGATCTTGGGCAGGGTGACGTCCAGGAACTTCTGGCCGCCGAAGCCGGGTTCGACCGTCATGATCAGCAGCATGTCCAGCTCCGGCAGCATGTCCAGGTACGGCTCCACCGGTGTGGCCGGCTTCAGGGCCATGCCGGCCTTCGCACCTCGGTCGCGCAGCTCACGGGCCAGGCGGATGGGTGCGGCGGCTGCCTCTACGTGGAACGTGACGGAAGCCAGCCCTGCCTCGGCGTAGGCCGGGGCCCAGCGGTCGGCGTCGGCGATCATCAGGTGCGCGTCCAGCGGCAGCCTGCTGACCTCCTGGATGCGCTTGACCACGGGCAGGCCAATGGTCAGGTTCGGCACAAAGTGGTTGTCCATAACGTCCACGTGCACGGCGTCGGCGCCGCTGATGCGGTCCAGCTCAGCTTCCAGGTTCACGAAGTCGGCGGACAGGATGCTCGGGTTGATGCAGCAGTTGCTCACGGTGCTCTCCTTGGTCAGATCTTCCGGCGGATCAGGGCCAGGAACATCGCGTCGGTCTGGTGAATGTGGGGCCACAGCTGGGCTGTGGACTCGTGGCCTGCTTCGAGGGATCCGGTCAGGCTGACCGCGTCCAGTGCGGCACCGGCGTCGAGCAGTTCCAGGTCGTTGCGCTTCCGGAGCACGTCCGCCACCACGGCCTTGGTCTCGGCGGGATGCGGCGAGCACGTCACGTACGCCACCACTCCCCCGGGCTTCACGGCGTCCACGGCGGTGGTCAGCAGCTCGCGCTGCAGGGAACCCAGGTCGCCGACGTCACCGGGCTGGCGGCGCCAGCGAGATTCCGGGCGGCGGCGCAGGGCACCCAGGCCGGTGCAGGGAGCGTCCACGAGGATGCGGTCGAAGGTCTCCGGGTAGTCCTCGGCCACGGTGCGGCCGTCTCCGGTGCGCACGTTCCAGGTTTCCCCGGGCACGGCTTCGAGTGCCTGGCGGACCAGGTGCGCGCGGTGCGGGGCCGGCTCGTTGGCCAGGATCACCGCTCCCTTTTCGTGGGCGAGAGCGGCGAGCAGGGCTGCTTTGCCGCCGGGTCCGGCGCACATATCCAGCCACTTCTCCACGCCGTCCTCATCCGGAGCAACACCGTCGAGGTTCAGTTCGGCCAGGGCCCGGGCCACCAGCTGGGAACCGGCGTCCTGCACGCGGGTGGTTCCGGCGCGCACGGATTCAAGCCGTCCAACGTCGCCGGCGGCGAAGAGCGCGGAGTCCTTAACCAGTTCGCCGTCCACGGCGCCTGCTTCACGTGCCTCGTCGAGGCTGCCGAGTCCGGGCAGGGCCACGAGGTTCACGACCGGCGCGTCGTTGTCTGCCTGAAGCAGGTCGGTGATCTCCTCGACGCTGCGTCCGTGCGCGACCAGCGACTGGCGCAGCGCGCGCACAATCCATTCCGGGTGGCTGTACTCGATAGCCGAGCGCTTCACCGCGTCCGGCTCATCCTGGGTCAGTATTGCTGTCCACTCGGCGAGATCCCGTGCCGCGACCTTGCGGAGCACGGCGTTGATCAGCGCGGACGGCCCGGCACCGATCACCGCGCGGGCCAGTCCCACGGTCTGGTCAAGTGCTGCGTGGGCGGGCACGCGCATGGCCAGGAGCTGGTGCGCTCCGATGCGCAGGGCATCCAGGACGGCGGGATCGAGTTTTTCCAGCGGACGGTCCACGCAACGGGCCAGGATGGCGTCGTATATGCCCTGTCCGCGCAGTGCGCCGTAGGCGAGCTCGGTGGCGAAGCCGGCGTCGCGCTTGTCCAGGCGGTGCCTGCGGATGCTCTTGGGCAGCACGAGGTTGGCGTAGGCGTCCTCGCCGGAGACGGCGCGGAGGACCTCGAAGGCAACCAGGCGGGCCGGATCCGCGGCGCGGGTCCGCTGTGACGGGGCGGCCGTTGTCCGGCTGCGGACGGATGGGCGGCTGCGCTGGTGTCCTTTGGCGTTGCGGTCGCTGCTGCTCACTTAAAAACCACGTCCTCACGCTGGCCCAGTCCGCGGGCCCAATCGGCCCCGGACATCATTTTCTTTCCTGCGGGCTGAACCCGCTGCAGTTCCAGGGCACTGCTGCCGGTGCCTACCAGGGCAACGGCAGCGCTGCCGGATCCCAGCCGTACCTGGCCGGGGGCCAGATCGGTGACGTCCGGGCGCGGAACTGCGGCGCCGATCTTGAACCTGGCTCCGTCCCAGGTGGTCCAGGCTCCGGGTTCCGGGGTAACGCCGTTGATCCGGCGGCGCAGAGCCAGGGCGGGCTGCTGCCAGTCCAGGTGTCCGTCTTCGATGGTCAGCTTGGGTGCCAGGCTGATTTCCCCGCTCTGCGGAACCGGAACGGCACGGCCGGCCTGGATCGCTGCGAGGGTCTGCGCCAGCAGGACGGCGCCGCTGTGCGAGAGGCGTTCGAGCAGTTCCCCGCTGGTCAGGGCCGGGTCAACGGTTTCGGTGAGCTGTCCGAAGACCGGGCCCGTGTCCAGTCCCTTCTCCAGCAGGAAGGTGCTGGCGCCGGTGATCTCATCTCCGGCGATGACGGAGTGCTGCACGGGAGCCGCGCCGCGCCAGGCCGGGAGCAGGGAAAAGTGCAGGTTGATCCAGCCATGCGCAGGGATGGTGAGCGCCCGCTCCGGGATCAGCGCACCGTACGCCACGATGGCCGCGGCATCGGGTGCGAGGGCAGCGATGGCGGCAACGGCGTCGTCATCAATCCGGTCTGCCTTGATAACCGGCAGCCCCAGTTCATCTGCCCGGGCCGCTACCGGCGAGGGCGTCAGGACACGCTTGCGCCCCAGCGGGGCGTCGGGCCGGGTCAGGACGCCGACGACCTCGAATCCCGCCTCCAGCAGTGCGTTCAGGGAGGGGACGGCGACGGCCGGGGTTCCGGCGAAAAGTACGCGCATACCGGCCGCTACGCTCCCGTTGCCTGTCCGAAGGTGCCAAAGCTTGAGCCCACGCTCTGGGCGCGCTGGGCCGTGGTGCGCTCGGCAATCGAGTCGTACTCAGCCATGCGGATGGCGCGCAGTGCGGCCTTGCGGTCTTCGCCCTTGAGCCTGTCGATGAACAGCACGCCGTCCAGGTGGTCGGTTTCGTGCTGGAACGCGCGGGCAAGCATGCCTTCACCCTCCACCGTGACGGGATTGCCGTCCTTGTCCTGGCCGGTGACGCGGGTCCAGCGGCGGCGCGGGACGGGGTAGCCGAGGCCCGGGATGGACAGGCAGCCTTCCACCTCGTCCTCCTGGAAGTCTTCGCTGAGTTCAAGCACGGGGTTCACCACGTGGCCGGAAACACCGCCGATCCGGTAGGTGAACACACGCAGGCTGACGCCTACCTGCGGGGCAGCCAGGCCGGCGCCGTCGACGTCGTCCATGGTCTCTTCCATGTCTGCCACCAGCTTGGCGAGTTCCGGACCAAACTCCGTTACTTCCTCCGCACGGGTCCTCAGGACGGGGTCGCCGATGATCCGAATCGTCAGGATTGCCATCTGGAATGTGTTCCTTACTCTCGCGAAGTGCTGCGTGCTGGTACGTACTGCGGGGCCAAAGCCCGGTTACCAGTCTAGTTGGACGCCGGCTGCCCGGCAGGTACGGCGTGTGATCCCGCTGCCTGTACGGGCGGCGGAGCAATCGGAAGCAGCGCACGGCCGGCGGCAGCGGCGTCGTAACTGGTCTGCCAGAGCCGGCGCAGCGCGCAGAACTTGTACCAGTGCTGGGGCAGGACCTCCGGGTTGGCCCGCATGGGCCGAACCTCCGTCTGTCCCACGGCCACTCCCAGCAGCACCGGGCTCTGCCCGTACGCCCACGGTTCCCACGTTCCGGCAGCGGCGTCAACGAGCGATTCCTCAGCCTTCATGCCGGCCACCAGCTGCATGACCACCTTGTCATCCAGTGCCTTGACCTGGCCGTCACGGTCGGTGTTCTTGGTCTTGTAGTCGATCAGGCAGAGCCTGCCGCCGATGTTCGCAACCAGGTCCAGGGTTCCGGCGTAGCCCAGTTCGTGGTTCCAGACAGTGATTTCCGCCGCGACGGGTTTCACCTGGTAGAGCTGCCACCACTCGTCGAAGCGGTCCGCGAACTGGTGCTCACCGTGCTCGGCCAGCGCCGAGCGTGCCTCGGCGACCTGGTGCGGCTGGTCCAGGGCGCGGAGGGCGACCTGCTCGCAGTAGTAGTGGACACGGGTTCCGCGTTCGGCGGCCGCGTCGCGGTAGCGTTCGGAGGCGCGGGAGGCTTCCTGGACGATGGTGCGCAGCTGGGAAGAGTTGCCGATCGCCTGGGGCAGGCCGGGATGCTTCACGACGGCGCTGGCCGCCATGTAGCTGTGCCAGCCGTCCAGCGAGGTGCTGCCCTGAGCGATAACCGTAGTAATGGACGGAACCGCCGGTGCTTCGGTGAGGGAGCGCGAGTACATCCGCCCGTACTCGGTTGAATGGGCCAGTGCTGGTGCAGTCATATAAACAGTCTGCCACCCGCCGCTGACACCCGATGGCATGGCATCTGCCCGGGGGGACAAAAAAGGCCGCCGCCTTCCATAACGGAAAGCGGCGGCCTGCTGGTGGGCGATACTGGGTTCGAACCAGTGACCTCTTCGGTGTGAACGAAGCGCGCTACCACTGCGCCAATCGCCCCTGCGGGAGTTGCCGTTGAACTGCTGCAACGTCTAAAGATGCTAGCCCACAATCGCCCCTCGTCAAAACCGGTTACAGGCAACTCGCCGCGGGCGGGCCGATTGGACGAACACGCAATCGTCCTATAGAGTTTTTCTTCGTTGGAAAGCGGCCGAACGCCGCTGAAACACCAACATGCGGACGTAGCTCAGCTGGCTAGAGCACCACCTTGCCAAGGTGGATGTCGCGGGTTCGAATCCCGTCGTCCGCTCGCAAGTCACTGTATTTCCGGCCCTCAAAAGCTGGTCACGGTGGGGTGGCCGAGAGGCGAGGCAGCGGCCTGCAAAGCCGTATACGCGGGTTCGAATCCCGTCCCCACCTCCACGGTTACATGCAACACCCATTATGGGCGCGATTGGCGCAGCGGTAGCGCGCTTCCCTGACACGGAAGAGGTCACTGGTTCGATCCCAGTATCGCGCACGAAGTTCAGAACTTTGTGTATGGACTTTATTTTGCGGACGTAGCTCAGCTGGCTAGAGCACCACCTTGCCAAGGTGGATGTCGCGGGTTCGAATCCCGTCGTCCGCTCTCCTGTACTGCACGGCACCGGCTATCCGGAACCAGGGCAGTATCAGGCGCGATTGGCGCAGCGGTAGCGCGCTTCCCTGACACGGAAGAGGTCACTGGTTCGATCCCAGTATCGCGCACGGAAGACCGGCTTTTGGGCCGGCCTTTTGTCTGCGGACGTAGCTCAGCTGGCTAGAGCACCACCTTGCCAAGGTGGATGTCGCGGGTTCGAATCCCGTCGTCCGCTCGGAATCACATACAGAAGGAGCAGGCCATTGCGGCCTGCTCCTTCTGCGTTAAGCGCATCCGTGCACCCCAGCCCGGGCCTTGGCGATGTCCGTCAGTGGGCTTACCATTGTTCTGAACGGGAAACGTCTGGTTTCCCCTGTGGAAGGAGGTGATCCGTGTCTGCATTTGACGCGCTCAAGGGCAAGACCGGGCTGCTGAAGGATAAGGCTGCCGAGTTTGTTGGAGAGAACTCCGACAAGGTCAAGGGCGGCATCGATAAGGCAGGGGACTTCGTCGACCAGAAAACCGGCGGCAAGTACTCGGACAAGATCGACGGTATCCAGAGCAAGGCCTCCGACGCGGTAGACAACCTCGACCGCAAGCAGGGCCCAGACTCTGGCACTACGCCCGGACAGACTCCTCCGGCCACCTAAGAGGCCCGAGCACGGCAAGAAGGCCCTGGTTCCGCACTATGCGGGACCAGGGCCTTCGTCGTCGGCCGCCTTCCGGGTTGCCTAGGAGGCCTCGCCCGTCTGGCCTTCGCGGGCCAGGGCGGTGAGGCGGGAAACGGCACGGAAGTACTTCTTCATGTACCCGCCGGCCATCATCTCCCTGGTGAAGAGCTGGTCGAAGGGCACGCCGCTGGCAAGGATCGGTACATCCTTGTCATAGAGGCGGTCCGCCAGGACCACAAAGCGAAGCGCAACGGACTGCTCGGAGATGGTGTGCACGTTATGCCAGGCGACGGCGTCAATTCCGTCGATCAGCTGGCGGTAACGGCTGGGGTGCACGTTAGCCAGGTGGGCCACCAGGTCCGCGAAGTCGTCCTCGGCAACGGTCTTGCCGTCGAACTCGGATGCGATCCGCTCCGACAGGCCCGCGTCATCCAGCGGCGGCGGGGATTCCGGCAGGCCGCGGTGGCGGTAGTCCTCGCCGTCGATCCGCACGACGTCGAACTGGTCCGCCAGCACCTGGATTTCGCGCTGGAAGTCCACGGCCGCGAAACGGCCTTCGCCCAGGGATCCGGGCAGGGTGTTGGACGTTGCTGCCAGCTTGACGCCGGCGTCGGACAGTTCCCGCATGAGGCGGGACATCAGCACCGTGTCTCCGGGATCATCGAGTTCGAATTCGTCGATGCACACCAGCTTGTACGCGGAGAGAGCTTCGACGGTCTTGCGGAAGGACAGGGCGCCCACAAGGTTCGTGTACTCGACGAACGTGCCAAAGGCCTTGGGCCCTTCGACTGCGTGAAAGAGCGAAGCGAGCAGGTGGGTCTTGCCGACGCCGAACCCGCCGTCGAGGTAGAAACCGGCCTTTGTTTCGGGCTTCTTGGCGCCGAAGAGCTTGCGGAAGCCGCTGGGCGCCGGGGTGTCGACGCTCTCGGCGAAGGCGCGCATTGCTGCGACGGCCTCAGCCTGTGAGGGCTGTGACGGATCGGGAATGTAGCTGTCGAAGGAGACTTCACCGAACCTGGGCGAGGGGAAGAAACCCTGCAGGAGTTCGTCCGTGGAAACCTGGGGAGTCCGCTTAGTCAGCTGCTCCACTTGTCCTGCTGCGCCCAAACCATCCATCCGATTCTGCTAGGGGTACCGGCATTTGCTGCCGTAGCAACGATACGCCACTGCAGCGCGTGGGCAGTCCTCAAGGAAGTTTTAGGACGTGCACATCGTTAGGCTTGGTAGTAAACCTGCCGTCTTACCCAAAGAGGAACACCCATGCCGCTGCCCGCAGATCCGAATCCGAAGTTCGCCGACTACGCCCACCCGGAAAAGCTCGTGTCCACCGACTGGCTGGCCGAGCACCTGGATTCCCCGGATCTGGTGGTGCTGGAGTCCAACGAAGACATCCTGCTCTACGACACCGGCCACATCCCCGGTGCCCGCAAGATCGACTGGCACACTGATCTGAACGACGCCGACACCCGGGACTTCGTTGACGGTGCTGCCTTCGCGAAGCTCATGGGTGAAAAGGGCGTTACCCGGGACTCCACCGTGGTGATTTACGGGGACAAGAGCAACTGGTGGGCCGCCTACGCCCTCTGGGTCTTCACGCTCTTCGGCCACGAGGACGTGCGGCTGCTCGACGGCGGCCGGGACAAGTGGATCGCCGAAGGCCGAGAGCTGACCACCGACAAGCCGCAGGTCACCGCCACTGACTATCCCGTCGTCGAACGCCGGGACGAGCCCGTGCGTGCCTACCTGACCGACGTCGTGTCACACCTGGGCAACGGACCGCTGATCGACGTCCGCTCCCCCGCCGAATACACCGGCGAACGCACCCACATGCCCGACTACATGGATGAAGGCGCCATGAAGGGCGGGCACATCCCCACCGCAGTGTCCGTGCCCTGGGGCAAGGCCGCTGCTGAGGACGGCACGTTCCGCAACCGCAGCGAACTGGACGCCCTCTACGGCGGCGAAGCCGGGCTCAAGGCGGGCGACGACGTCGTTGCCTACTGTCGGATCGGAGAACGTTCCAGCCATACTTGGTTTGTGCTGAAGCACCTGCTCGGATTCGAATCGGTCCGCAACTACGACGGATCCTGGACCGAATGGGGCAACGCGGTCCGTGTGCCGATCGTCCGGGGCAGCGAGCCCGGGGCCGCTCCGGCTTCGCGCTAGAGATCTGCCAGCAATCCACAACCGAAAGTACTTGGTTTTATGAGCACCCCTATCCCGTCCTCCGCTGAATCGGCCGTTCCGGCGCAGCTGCAGGAGATCGTCGACGATTTTCAGGCCATGAGCGAGCCAGACCGGCTTGAGCTTCTGCTTGAGTTCTCGCGGTCGCTTCCTGCCCTGCCTTCCCGGCTGGCGGACCACCCGGAAATGCTGGAGCAGGTTGTCGAATGCCAGTCGCCGCTGTTCCTGACCGTCGAGGTGGGCGATTCTCCGGAACATCCGGTGGAGCTGTTCTTCTCCGCTCCCCCGGAAGCTCCGACCACGCGTGGTTTTGCCGGCGTGCTGCACGAAGGCCTGAACGGCCTTTCAGCAGAGGAGATCCTCGCGGTCCCGGCCGATATGCCGGACCGGCTCGGGTTGACCCGGGCGATCACACCCCTGCGCATGCGCGGAATGTCCGCCATGCTGGGCCGGATCAAGCGGAAGGTCGCCGAGCAGGCAGCTGCCGGTTCCGCTGACGCGTCTCCAGCAGGACTGGGGAGCTAAGGCCATGGCCGGCAGCAGCAGGAAAAGCGGGCACGGCGCGACGCCGGCCACTCAGGCACTGGATGCTGCCGGCGTCGCCTACCGGACCATGAGCTACCACCACGACGCGTCCTCTCCGTCCTACGGGCTGGAGGCGGCAGACAAGCTCGGCGTTCCTCCTGAGGCGGTCTTCAAGACGCTCATGGTTTCCCTGGACAACCGGTTTGCGGTGGCGATGGTGCCCGTAGCTGCCATGCTCGATCTGAAGAAGGTCGCCTCCATACTCGGCGTGCGTAAGGTTTCCCTTGCCGACAAGGCAGAGGCCGAGCGGTGCACCGGATACGTGGTAGGAGGCATCTCGCCGCTGGGGCAGCGCCACCGCTCCCCTGCAGTGATCGATTCGAGCGCCGAAGCGCTGGACATCATCTACGTTTCCGGTGGCCGCCGGGGGTTTGAGATTGTTCTCTCCCCCTTCGACCTAATCCGCCTCACGGAGGCCCAGACCGGGCCAATCGCCGTCTACAAGGAGTAGCCGGCCGGCTGGACCCTAGCTGCGCACTTTGTTGATGAACTGCTCCGTGCGTTCGATCAGCTTGCGAATCCGTTCAGCCTTCACCAGCTCCGGGTCGGGACGAATAGGAGTGGGAAGGACCTCCGCCCGGACATTCCTGGAGCAGCTGAACGCGCTGTGGATGAGTGTTCCCACCGAGTTGCCGTTCTTTCCGGATGCCCCGGCCTTGGGGGCAACGAACAGGTAGACATCGTCATTGTCTTCGAGGTCCTCGCACAGTGCGCACATGGCTTTCCTTCCCGCTGACACGAGTTCCGGTGCGCGGAGAAGGATGGTCGTGGGCTTTCCGGCCGATTCGGTAACCAGGTAGGCGCGCTGGGGCATCTTGTGGTCCCGCCAGCCGTACTGGTCGATGTTTTCCCAGTCGATCTCGTCGAAGTCGGCGGGAAAGTTCACGGCAGCTGTCTGGGAGCGGCTGGCGTTGATGAAGGACTTGCGGATGGCTGCTTGGGTTAGGGCTTTCATGGTTCAGGCTTTCGTTTCGGGTTGCTCGTACGAGCGGTGGTGCAGGCTGGGGCGGCTGGCTGCGTGCTGACCTGGGGCTGAAGACGCACCGCCGCACTGAGCGGAGCCAGGGTGTGAATAAGTCATCAGCCGGGATCTGGCGAGGTGCATGCAATGCAATGTCCTGAGGCCAAAGTGGCCGGATGCTCATCGATTGCTGGCCACCGGGCAGCGCAAAAATGCGCGGACGCACAGCAGCAGCTAAGGCCGTACCTGCGATTCTCTGGGGCGGGTGCTAGGAGCGTGCCGCACAGCAGGGCCTGAGGCCCACCAGCCCTTCCGCTGCGATAACGCAGCCGGGTACCGAAACGATCATGCGGAAAAGCGTAGCAGGTCTTTATGCTCCAGCGTGATGCCCGGTTTCCTGCTGCAGTGGAGGTCCGGGAAGCGCGGGGGCCCTTGAAGTGTAGACGTGGCCCGTTGGCGTGGTGATCCGCACAGTGTGTCTGGGCCTGGCCGGCATGCCGGGACTGGATCGTCTGTTGGTGTCCGGTTGCCTGGTGTGACCTAAAGGTTCTGTCTTTTCAACCCGTGCCGCTGATCGCACCGAAGGAAGCGCCGCTCCTGCGCGGTTATGGGCTTCGCTGGCAGTTCCTGCGCCGGCACTTCCTGCGCTTGCAGAAGCTACTGCGGTCCAGCCGGGAGCTTCCTTGGCCAGGTTGCAGGCTTCGCAGAGGCCTTGGCCGTTGGTGTAGCTGGTTGGTCCGCCGGCGGCGTGGGGCTGGATGTGGTCGATGTGCCGGATCGGTGCGTCGCACCACGGTGTGCGGCAGGTTTGATCCCGGGTATGAATCATGCGAGCCAGTCCGGCCGGGAACGCCCGGGCTTTGGACTCCATCGCGGTCAGGTCTCCGGAGACGGGATCCACGTACAGGCGGCGCAGGGTGACCAGGGAAGCTTGCTGCATGTGTGGTCCTGTCCTGGGGCCAGAACCTGCATCTGGTGATGAATCCTGGCTGCCTGCGCCGGGTGGTGAATCCGGGAGGCCCGAATCTGGGGCTGAGGCCGGGCGGTCTGCAAGGGGCGGCGCATCCCGGTGTCCCGCACCCGGCGGTGAGCCCGGACGGCCGGCATCTGGTGGCCTGCTCGGGCAGCCGGGATCTGGTGGCCTGCTCGGGCAGCCGGGACCGGATGGTTGCCCGGCGGCTGGTTCGACAGCTGAAGAATCTGTGTGGTCGTCGTCCCCGGTTCCCAATGCCAAGCGGAGCAGGCCCCTGGCCCAGGCACCAGATACGGTGCCGTATCCCGGGAAGTATGCCGGAACGTCCCATGACACCGCGGGTGCGCAGGCACCCGGGACTTCGGCCAATAGCTCCGGAAAGAACAGGGTCCGGTCCGTGATGACAAGCTGCACTTCAACCGGAACCCGGTCTGCGGTTGCTTGGCCGGTGACGCGTTCGACGAGGGTGTCGGCCATGATCTGGCCACGGCCGCGTTCATCTCCGGTAGCGCGCAGGGAGTCCGCGGCCCGGGACAGTGCCGCGTACACGGCAACTCCCTGGGCGACCGGGAGCAGTCCGGTCAGGTAGGACATGGTGTCCGGGGCCGGACGGCAGGAGACATACCGGTTCGACACGGCTTCGGAGTTGCGCCGGACCTGGGAGGCAGGGTCGATGGCCTGGGTGATCGACCGGATCCGGGCGATGAGCTTCCGGTCCCCGACTCCTTCCAAAGTGGAGGGGTCTGAGCAGATCAGTTCATCGACCCGCCGCCGATCCTCCACATCCAGGCACGCAGTTTCCCGGACCATGAGGGTCGCCCGCCATTCACTGAGCACACCCGCAGAGAGGGCATTGAGGGTGTGGGGCATTTCGTGGACCAGGGCTTTGCCGAAACCGAGGTGCCGGCTGCCTCGGTGCGGGGAGTCCCGGCGGGCCAGGGCGATCTGCGCGCCGACACCGCGGCCGAGCTGGCCGGCCGGCACACCGGCCCGGGACTGGGCCCGGCGCTGGGAAGCATCAAACACCGCCGCCGCACGGGCCTGCACCGCCGCAGCAGCAGACTTGAGTTCTTCCAACACCCGCATCAAATCGATGAGCTGCGGGTCGGGGGTCTCGGATGTATCGGCATCTGCGAGCGCCGCGGAGAAGCTTCGAACGGCCTCAACTGAAATCCTCCCCTGCAGGGAAACTCCAGGGGCTGATGACGTCCCGAGGGCGTGCAAAGCCGACGCGCCGTGTTTCCTCTCGAGTTCTTGCCGATCAAGCTGGGTCCTGTGAGGTTGATCCAACCCGCGTAGGGCGTGGTGGGGTTGATCGCACTCGAGCTGGGCCCACTCCGGTTGGACCCCGTCAAGCTGGACCCAATCAGATCGATCCCGCTCCGGTGGGGCCCATTCGAGTTGGGCCCATTCAAGTTGGGCCCAGTCAGGATTGTTCCGGTCAGGATGGTTCCCCTCACCCTGAATCCCGTCACACGGGTTCCACTCATGGCGCTCCGGAGGCAAGAACGCCGCGCCTTCCGCGGCTTCAAACCGACCCAGCAGGTCCCAGGCATTTGCGTCCGTCTCAATCACGCTGGACGTGCGGCCGCGGGCGCCTAAACAGCCTGCAGCGGTTCCTGCGCCCTTGGAACCAACATCGATTGATTCGAACATGTGTTCGAGTCTAGATTTCTTTTTTTGCCTTCGAAAGACCATCCCTACGGGTCCTCCTACCCGCTTTTCGTGGGCGCAAATGGTTGTTTCCAGGCGTACCCGTATCTGCAACGCGTGCCAGGGCCGCCTCTTGAACCGGGATTATCGTGCGTAACGGAACCCAGCTCGGGAGCCGGTGCGGAGCCGCCCTAGGTGCTGATGAGGGCTCCCCATGTCAGACCGCAGCCAAAAGACCCCGGGATTCTCTCGCCAGGCGCCAAGCAGCAACAAAGGCAGCAACGGCCATGAAACCCAGCACCGCAAGGGCCACCCATCCAACAGACAGAAACGTGACCACGACATACGCAGCGAGCGCCATGACACCCGTAGCCGCGGTAAGGGAATCCCGCGTCCGGACAGCCAAAGCCAGAAGCGCAGCGCCATACACGCCGCTGAACGTCACGCTCCACAGCGGCAGCATCGGAAACAGGGCAGCGGAACTCAGCAGTACGAGCGCACCGCGCTGGCGTCGAACCCCTAGCCGGCTCTCAAACCGTGCGACAAAGGCATAAGCCCCAAAGATCAGCAGCGACGGCAGCAGCAAAGGCAGCAAGACACCTACTGGAACGAACGCCCCCACAAGAACGACAGGAAGGTCAAGGGGCTCCCACAATGGACGGAATCTGCCATTCCCACTGAGTTCGTAGAGCAATGCGAAAACCGCGCCCAGCCCCACAGCACGCAGCAGCCAGGCGCCGGCAGCAGCGTCAGCAGCGGAGTCGGCAGGGGCATCCCCGGCGCCGCCGGCCGCACCAGCCCCGGAACTGACCGCACCGGCCGGCTCACCCTCCTCATCGAGTGCAGCGCTTCCTCCGGCAGCTGCCGCCGACGGCCGTGCCGCTCCCCCAGGCATCTCGCTCACAGGTCGCTCCCCCAACATTGACATGATGAAGCCGCCGGACGCCGCCCGGCCCATCGCGCGGGCCCGCATGTGCTTCCATCGCCTGGGCGCAATGTAGCACGCGGGGCCTCAGTGCCCGACGGCGGAGATGCGGACACCCTCACACGGCGCGTAGATACCGAGCGAGCCATGAGCTTGCGGTAAGCGGCGGTGCCCGCCCCCCCCGGGATCGGGAAGCGACCGCAAGGCAACGGCCCGCGCTCAGGCAAGGGTGCTACCTTCACACCCCCACGAAGAGGAACACCAGCGCAAGCAGTGCGGGAACGGCCTGGATCAGGGCCGGACGGAGCATACGGGAGTCTTTCAGCAGCAGGACTATCCCGGCGAGCATCATGCAGGCAGCCGCAAACCCCACCAGGGAAGCACCAACTGCCACGTTCCCCATGCCCAGCAGCAGAACGCCAAGGACTGCCCCGACTGCGAGGAAGAGGTTGTAGAAGCCCTGGTTGTAGGCGAGCGCCTGGGTGTGGGCCGCCTGCTCGCCGTTAGGGATCTGGAACAGGGCCATAGTGGCCGGAGCCGTCCAGCGGATGGACTCCAGCACAAAAATGTATACGTGGATGGCTGCAGCAATAAGAGCGAAGACCGATGCGGCTACAAGCATGGTTCCTCCTAGGGGTACCGGAACACCCGGAGACCCGCTTACCCCAATGCTCCCACCGGCCTCAGCGCGTCACAATGCGCCGTCACCAAGGGCGCCGGAAAACCGGCGAAGAGCTACCGGTGCTCGGCCGGACGGCGGGTGCGGCCGAGGGCAGTCTGCAGCCAGCCGGACACTGTGTCTTCCCACCTCGCAGGGTCAACGTTGTATTCACGCGTGTGCCCGCCCTGGGGGAACCGGACGAACGTGACCAGGTCCGGATTCTTCTCGGCCAGATCGGCAGACGGGCCCACCGGAACAAACTCGTCCCGCTCACTGTGCACAATCAGCACGGGAGTCCGGATCTCCTCGGCCCGGGACACCCAGTCCATGCTCCGCAGGTCCAGCGGCGCGGCCAGCCCGGTCAGAGTGCGTCCGGCCGCGTTGGAGATCAGCCACTGGCCCAGCCGGCCAACCTGAGCCGGAATCCGGTTCAGCCGCGCGTGGTGGGCCAGGACTTCCACCCAGTTCACCACCGGACCGTCCAGCACCAGGGCGCGGATGTGGCGCTTCAGCGGTGAGAGGTCGGCAGTCTGCAGTGCGATCGCACCGCCCATGGACCAGCCGAAGAGAACGACGTCGCGCGCACCGTTCTCCAGCGCGTAGCGGATGGCTGCTTCGACGTCGCGCCATTCAGTAAGACCCAGACCGTAGCGGCCGTCTGAGGCATAGGGGGCTTCGCCGTCGTTCCGGTAGGAGATCAGGAGGCTCGTCATGCCGGCACGCCGCGCGGCTCCCAGGCCGCGGATCGTTTCGGTCCGCTGGGCGCCCCGGCCGTGGACCATGATGGCCCAGGTGCCTGTATCGTCCAGCGAGCGCACCAGCCAGGCCGGTGCCTTGCCGTTCTCGACGTCGATCTCCACGTCCTCCTGCGGGAAGCCCGCTGCCGAGGGCGTGGGATGCATGGCACCGGACCACCAGCCCCGCACGGCCGTGGAGAGGTCCCCGGAGTAGACCTGTTCGACGTCGCGCTGCACGGTTCCTTCGCGCGGCACGTAGGAGCGGATCTGCCCGATGCGGGCATGGCCGGCGCCCCTGTCCCAGTACAGGCCGTACGTTCCGGGGACTGTGGTGTCCTCGTTCGCGGGCAGGATGATCTGCAGCCCGTGCGGCGAGTCGAAAACGGCGAGGATCTCCAGGTCCTCGTCCCGCGCCTTCCGGGGAGTGACGATCTGCCGCGCGAAGTACACGGCAAGTCCCGACGTCGCAGCCAGCACCGCGGTAGAGGCGGCAACACCCATTCCGGCACCGAAGGCCGTCCATTTGACCCACGGCGCGGTCAGGCCGGAGGTGGATTCGGGCACTTCGGAAGCGGAAAGAGGCATGTCTTTATTCTTACCGACTTTCCGCTCCGGCAGGTAAACGCCGTCAAGGAGCATTCCCTGTGGCGCCGTCGTCCGGAAAAGCTAGGCTGGCGTAATGAACCCAACGATCCTTGTGCTCACCGAAGAAACCCTGAACGAGGCCGATGCCCGCAACCTGGGCTACCTGGCGGAAGACAACCCGGTGCGGTTTGAAGTCCTGGTGCCGGCAGATCCGGGACGGAACATGCTGGTGGACGTCCTCGACAACCTGAGCCTGCTGGACTTCGCCGCGGCGTACCGCAACATCGCAGGACCGCATCTGAGCCCCAAGCAGGAGGTCAAGGCAGCCGAGCAGGAGCTGGCAGAGTCCCTGGACCTGCTGCGCGGACTGGGGTTCGACGCCGATGGCCGGGTCACCGGCGAAAACCCGGTTGAAGCGGTGGTGGAGGAAGCCAGGCGTTCCCAGGCCCAGCAGGTTGTAGTGATAACCACTCCGCACGCGGTGGAGGACACCTTCGGCACCGACTGGGCCAACGAGGCCCAGGACCGGCTGGGCGTGCCGGTGCTGCACCTCTACTCCGGATCCACCTTCATCGGAGACTCATAAAAGACCAACTCCGGGACTTATTCACTCCCTCCGGACGTTGTGCCGAACATGAGCTATACAGGAACGAACAGGAAGGCGGCAATGAACAGCACTAACGACACCGGCATGCAGTTCCCGGTCCAGAAGTCCGACGACGAGTGGCGCCGCGAGCTGACACCGGAGGAGTACCAGGTACTCCGCAAGGCGGGCACGGAGCGCCCGTACACCGGAGAGTACTGGGACACCAAGACCGAAGGCGTGTACGCCTGCCGGGCCTGCGGGGCGGAGCTGTTTACCAGCAGCGAGAAATTCGATTCGCACTGCGGCTGGCCCTCGTTCTTCGCGCCGCTGGCTGAAGGCAAGGTGCGCTATCTGCATGACCGCAGCATGGGCATGGACCGCATCGAAGTGCGCTGCGCGAACTGCGACTCCCACATGGGACACCTGTTCGAAGGTGAAGGTTTCGATACTCCCACCGACCAGCGGTACTGCATCAACTCGGTTTCCATCAAGCTGGTCCCCAAGACCGCCGACGGGAACTAACCGGCACACCGCGCAGTTGCCGCCCGGCCATTGTGCCCCCCGGTAGCCCGCCGTACGCTCGAATAACGGGTCAAACACGTTTTCGGCCCAGCGTACGGCGGGCTTTTCCGTGCCTGCGCTGGATCGGACAGCCAGGAGCTGCAATGGGAACAGACCAGTATCATGAGCCGCCTTCGGAGCTTTCTGCCGAAACACGGACGTTCGCCAGGATGTGCGCCAGCCTGAGCGAGGAAGCGGAAGCGATCGGCTGGTACGTCCAGCGCATCTCCGTTGAGCCCGACGCCGCTTCCCGGGCGATCATGCAGGACTCCCTTGGCGAGGAGTTCAAGCACTTCTCCATGGAACTTGAGTTCCTGCTCCGCAAAACTCCCGAATGGCGGGAAATGGCACGCGGCATCCTCTTTACCGACGGTGACATTGTTGCCCACGGCGAAGCGTCAGAGGCAGCGGCGACCGACAACGAGTAGGTCCCGGCGCAACAGGTTCTGAATGCCGATCCCCCGGAGGTGCATGAGCTTTGGCACGGCCAACCATTCTGGACCGGTTCCGTCCGGTAGGCGCACCCGGCCCCTCCGGTCCCGCGGGCGTGCCCTCCACTGATCAGGAAGGTCCCGACGCCGAGCTCCTCCCCGTTTTTGCAGCGCTTCAGCCCGATACGGACGAGGGCAGGGCACAGATCCAGGCAGCGGCCGTCCAGGCCCGCAACCTGCTGGCCGAAGCACGGCGCCAGGCCGACGCCGAGGTGGCCCAGGCAAGGCTGGACTCCGGCTCCGTGCGTGCCCGCGCAGCCGAAGAGGTGGCGCAGCAGGCCGCGGCCCAGGAACAGGAAATGCTGGCACAGGCCAGGAACCGTGCCGAACAGCTCAGCCGCTCTGCACAGGAACGCCTTCCGGCCCTCGCCGCGAAAATCGCCGAATCCATTGCCCGGGACAATCTCGCCGGAGACGGCGGCAGCGAATCAGCTTCGGGCAGCAGCAGCGGGCGAACCCCATGAGGTCGGACTGGGTGGCAGCGACCGTCCGGGCCAAGGCCATGGCCCGCCGGCGGGCCGGGGCCGGTCTCTGCCGCGAGGCCGCAGCCCTGGAATCTCTCTCCCGGGCCGTAGAACTCTTCGAACAAACCGGCTACGGCCCGGAGCTGGCCGCGATCAGGAACCCGGACAGGACTTCCCTCCGGAACAGCGGCCCCGGCCCGGAGGCTGACCTCGCCCAGGCCCAGCACGCCACCCGCCGCAGCGTCCTGTGGCAGCTCCGCGTCCTCGCGGGCTGGCTGCCGGTCTCCGGCGCACGCATGGTCCGGGCCGCCGGAGCAGCGTTCGAGCTTGCGAACATCACCGTGCTCTGCCGCCGGCTCCAGGAAAAAGCGGCCGACGAAGCCGGAACCCCGCTGCGCCGCACCGTGGTGCTTCCGGAGTACTTTGAGCTGGGCGGGCTGGCCACCGCCTGGCCGCGGCTGTCCCGCGCCGGCAGTCTTGCCGAGCTGGCAGAGCTGCTGCGCACCAGTCCCTGGGGAGATCCCGGCTCTCCGGAGGACCTTGCCGACACGCTGGCTGTGGTCTGGATCCGCCGGCTGGCCGCCACGGCGCCGCAGACCCGCAGCTGGACGGTCTCCGGCGCAGCGCTGCTGGCGGCACGCCGGGTGCTTGTCCACCCCGGTGCGGAAACCGGTCCGGGAGCGGGTGTCCGGCCCGATCCCGACACCCGGCTGAACAGCCTCCTGCAGCCGCTGATCGGCGGCACCTGGTCCGAAGCACAGGACCTTGGCTCCTTCCGCGCCGCCCTTCCGGCAGCAGTGGCGCCGGTGCTCGACGGCGTCGAGGAACCCGGGGACCTGTGGCGGGCCGAGGCAGCGTTGCGTGCCCGCATCGAGGAAGACGCCTTCCGCCTGCTGCGCTCGGGACTGCCCGGGCCGGATGTTGCCGTCGGGGCGATCACCGTGCTGGCCGTGGACGCGTGGCGCGTCAGGGCCGCGCTCGCAGCTGCTGCCTCCGGCGGCGGAAGTGAGGTGCTCGATGCAGTGGCGTGAGACTCTCAGCCCCATCCGGATGGACCGCGTCGCGGTTATCGCACCGACGGACCGCACCCACGAAGCGCTGGAAGAAGTGGCCCGCAGCGCCGCCGTCGAACTTGAACTTCCCTACACCCCCGGCGACGGACCGGAGGAAATAGACCGTGCCGCCGAAGCCGCAGTGGAGAACGGCGCCGTCTCCGGCCTGGTGGGCTGGGCGCCGTCGCTCCGGGTTCCGGAAGTGCAGCAGGCGCTCAGGCCGCTCGGCGCCGGTCTCGTGCCGCTGAAGGCACCCCGCGGAGTCCAGCCGCCCACCCTGCTCACCGGCAACGAACGCCGCACCCGGCAGGCGCCGAAACTCTCCCGCCTGCTCGTGGACACGTACACCACGGTGCCGTACGCAGACGTCGACCCGGCGCGGCTGGCCGGCCTGGCGTACGTGGTGATGTTCGGCATGATGTTCGGCGATGCCGGGCAGGGGCTGCTGCTGGTCATCGCCGGGCTGATCGTCCGCTCCGGGAGGATCGCCAGGATTCGGCGCTTCCAGCGAACCTGGCTGTTCATCTTCGGGGCGGGACTGGCAGCGGTGTTCTTCGGCGTGCTGTACGGCGAGTTTTTCGGACCCACCCACGTCATACCGGTGCTCTGGCTGGAACCCGTCGAAAACCCCATACCCCTGCTCATTGCCGCCCTGATCTTCGGTGCCGTGCTGCTGGCGCTGGCCTTCACGGTAGGCACCATCAACCGGGTTCGGGAAGGCGGCTGGGGCTACGCCCTGTACGCCCGGACCGGGCTGGCCGGCGCGCTGCTGTTCCTCGCCGTCGGAATGCTGGCCGGCGGCCTGGTTGCCGGCTGGACTCCCATGGTCATCGCCGCAGCGGTACTGGCAGCGCTGGCCCTGGTGCTCATCTTCACCGGACTGTTCGTTGAAGCCGGCGGCGGGGGCACCGGCACCATGCAGGCCTCCGTGGAGCTGGTGGACACCGTCATCCAGCTTGCCTCGAACCTCGTGTCCTTCACCCGGCTCGCGGCCTTCGGCCTCACCCACGCCGCGCTGATGTCCATCGTCTGGCAGGGCACGACGGCGCTGTGGCATCCGGACTGGCGGGCCGTGCTGGCAGTGGCGGTGTTCCTGGTCGGCAACGCGATCACGTTCGCGCTCGAAGGCCTGGTCGCCGCGATCCAGGCGCTGCGGCTGGAGTACTACGAGCTGTTCTCCCGCATCTTCACGGACGAAGGCCGTCCGTTCAAACCCTGGAGTCCCCAGCTGCCCGATTCCGCGGCATCCGGTCCGTCCACCATTGAAAGGCAAACGCCATGAACCCTTGGTTTGCCGGTATTCCCCTGGCACTAATCGTCACCGTCCTGCTGGCCGGCGGAGCGTTCTGGCTGCTCCGGCGCCGGCGCGGAGCAGGCCTCAAAGTGATGCTCGGCGTGAACGGCCTGATCATGGCCGGAGCTCTGGCCCTGCTGGCCGCAGCATTCGCAGCAGCGCCGGCCACAGCCTCCGGCGGAGCAGCTGGAACGGCCGTCTCCATGGCCACGGACGGCAGCGACAGCTCCAGCGCGGCCCTGTTGGGCGCGGCGATCGCCGTCGCCGGTTCCTCGATTGGTGCGGCCATCGCCGTGGCGTACACCGGCTCGGCCGCGCTCGCTGCCATGAGTGAGCGGCCCGAGATCTTCGGCCGCGCCATGGTGGTGGTGGGCCTGGCCGAAGGCATCGCCATCTACGGGCTGATCATTTCCATCATCCTGATCGGCCAGGCATGAGCCCCCGGACGGTCATCGCCGCCCTGGGCGCGCCGGGGATCCTGGCCGGCTACGAGCTGGCCGGCGCCCGGCTGGTTCCCGCGAAGTCGGACGAGGACGTGCGGCAGGCATGGCAGCAGCTCCCGGAGGACACCGCCGTCGTTATCCTGACCGCCGACGCCGCTGCCGCCCTGGCCGGGCACCTGGACGATCCCGCGGCTCCCCTCACCGTGGCGCTGCCCGCATGAGCAGCCTGCCGCGCGCCGCAGCACCGGCCCTGGTACCGATCCGCGAAGCCATCAGCTCCGAGGCCGCTGCGCAGGCCCAAACCATCCTGGACACCGCCGAACGGCAGGCAGCGGACATCCGAGAACGGGGCCGTGCCGAGGCAGAGCAGATCCGCAGCCGGGCAGAGGCGGACGGCCGGGAAGCGGCACGGGCCGAAGCCGTGCTGCGCTCGGCCCGGGCACGGCGGGCAGCAGGCGGCACGGTCCTGGCGCGGGAGGAGGAACTGCGCGGGCAGCTCCGCCGGCAGGTGCTGGCTGAGGCAGCCCGGCTCCGTGAGGATCCGCGGTACCCGGCGCTGCTTGATGCCCTGCGGGACCAGGCACGCAGGCTGCTGGGTCCGGGCGCACAGATACAGGAGGCCCCCGGCGGCGGTATCACCGCCAGCCTCGGCTCGCGCAGTGTGGACCTGTCACTGCCGGCCCTGAGCAATGCAGCAATGGAACGCTATGCCGGGGAGGTGCGGGACCTGTGGCAGGAGTGAACACCGGGGACATCCCCCGTGAACAGCAAGCGGCCGGGGCCGGCACGGGCCGCATCCGCCGGGTCAGCGGACCGCTGGTGGAGATCAGCGGGCTGCCGGACGTCTCCATGCTGGAAGTGGTGGCGCTCGGGCCGGACCGGATCTCGGCGGAAACGATCGCCGTCAACGGCAATGACGCCGTGCTCCAGGCGTACGAGTACACCGGAGGGCTGAAGGCCGGGGACGCCGCTGAAGGAACCGGCCACCAGCTCTCCGCCCTGCTGGGCCCGCACCTGCTGGGACAGGTCTTTGACGGGCTGCTGAGGCCGTTGTCCTCCGCTCCCCTGTGGCTCAGCGCGGACCGGGAGGACGCTGCGGAGGATCATCTGGTCCTGGACCGGCAGTGGAAGTTCGAGCCGCAGGCCACCGTGGGCGACACGGTAGGCCCGGGGCAGGTGCTCGGCACCGTGCCGGAAGCCGGCAGCGTACCCTTCCGCGTCACCGTTCCGCCGGGAATCGAAGGTGAAGTCACCTGGCTGGGCAACGGCATGCTGCGTCCGCTGGAACGCGCCGCGGTGGTGGGCGGCACGGAAATCAACCTGGCCCAGCGCTGGCCGGTCCACCGGCCCCGGCCAGTGTCCTCCCGGCTCTCGGACGCGGTGCCCATGCACACCGGGCAGCGGGTGCTGGACCTGATGTTCCCGCTGCCCCGCGGTGCCGCCGCCGCCGTCCCGGGCGGCTTCGGCACCGGCAAGACGCTGCTGCTGCAGCAGATCGCCAAATGGTCCGACGCCGATGTGATCGTCTACGTGGGCTGCGGCGAGCGCGGCAACGAGATGGCGGACGTCCTCGACGGGCTCAGCCACCTGGAGGATCCGCGCACCGGCGGCGCCCTGCTGGAGCGGACCGTCATCATCGCCAACACTTCCAACATGCCCATGATGGCGCGGGAAGCGAGCATCAACACCGGCGTCACGGTCGCGGAGTTCTTCCGCGACATGGGCTACCACGCCGTGGTGATCGCCGATTCCACTTCCCGCTGGGCCGAAGCGCTGCGCGAGTTCGCCAACCGCAACGGTGACCTGCCGGCCGAAGAGGGCTATCCGGCGTCGCTCGCCTCGGAACTCGCCGCATTCTATGAGCGGGCTTCGCTGGCGGTCACGCTGGGCGGGGAAACGGCGTCGGTCACCGTCATCGGGGCCGTCTCTCCCCCGGGCGGGGACATGAGCGAACCGGTAACCACGGGCACCCAGCGCTTTGTCCGTTCACTCTGGCAGCTGGACCGGGACCTGGCATACTCACGGCACTATCCGGCAGTGAGCTGGCGGGGCTCCTTCTCCCGGGACGCCGATGCGCTGGGCCGCTGGCATGCGGCCGACGGCGACCCGGAATGGGCCTCCCGCCGGGCCCGGGCCAGCCTGATCCTGGCTGAGGCCGACCGGCTGGCCGCCCTGGCCGAAATCATCGGAGCCAACTCCCTGCCCGGCCACGAGCAGGTGGTACTGCTGGGCGGCCGGCTGCTGCGCGACGGCGTGCTGGTGCAGAACGCTCTCAGCGACAACGACGGCTACTCCTCCGCAGCCAAGGGGGCGGCGCTGCTGCAGGCGGTGCTGGACACCATCGACGCCTGCCAGGACCTGGTGGCCCACGGAGTGCCGCCGGCCACCGTTGATTCCTACGACTTCTCCCCGCTGCTGCGCCTGCGCGAGTCCGCCGGGCCTTCCGACGCCGAGGGCGTCACCGAACGCGCTGCGGCCTTCCTGGCCGGACTGAAGGAGCTGCAATGACCGTCCCGAACCGGAACCTCGTTTCGCACCGCGACGTGCGTGAACTGCGCGGGCCGCTCATGGTGGTCGGAGATGCCGACGACGTGGGCTGGGACGAGTTCGCCGGTGTGGACGTGGACGGCGGCCCCGAACGCCATGCCCTGGTGCTGGAGGTCAACGGCGACCAGGCGCTGCTGCAGGTCCTGGAAGGGACCGAGGGGATGCGTCTGGGCGGTATCTCCGTGCGTTTCCAGGGCCGGCCGCTGCACATCCCGGTAGGCCCGGAATGGCTGGGCCGGGTGTGCAACGGACGCGGCGAACCGCTCGACGGCGGTCCTCCCATTACCGCTGACGCCGTGGAGCCGGTCAGCGGATGGCCGCTGAACCCGGTCTACCGCATTCCGCCCAAGGAAGCGGTGATCACCGGCATTTCCGCCATTGATGCCCTCACCACCCTGGTCCGCGGACAGAAACTGCCGATCTTCTCCGTCGCCGGACTGCCGCATCTGACCCTTGCAACACAGATCGCCGCGCAGTCCCGGACCGGCGGCAAGAACTTCCGGGTGGTCTTCGCCGCCATGGGCATGACCCACGCGGACATTTCCTACATCCGGGACCGGCTGGAGGAACGCTCCGGCGCCGGAGAACTGGTACTGCTGCTCAACGCAGCCGATGATCCGGTGATTGAACGCATCCTCACCCCGCGGATCGCCCTGAGCATCGCCGAGCACCTGGCGTATGAGGAAGGCAGCGACGTCCTGGTGGTCATGAGCGACATGACCAGCTACGCCGAAGCCGTCCGCGAAGTCTCCGCCGCCCGGAAGGAAATCCCGGCCCGGCGCGGCTATCCCGGCTACCTCTACAGCGACCTGGCAACCCTGTACGAACGCTGCGGACGGGTCCAGGGCCGGGAGGGTTCCGTGACGATCGTTCCGGTGCTGACCATGCCCTCGGGTGACATGACCCATCCGGTGCCGGACCTGACCGGCTATATCACCGAGGGGCAGATCGTACTTTCCCCGGAGATCAGCGCACGGGACATCTACCCGCCGGTGGACGTGCTCTCCTCCCTGTCCCGGCTGATGCGTTCCGGCGCCGGCAAGGGCCGGACCCGGGAAGACCACCTGGATGTGGCAGCCCAGGTACTCGCGGCCATGGCCCGGGCGCGGCAGGCTTCGGAACTGGCGGAGCTGGTCGGTCAGGAAGCCCTGGGCGAGGCAGACCGGGCCTACATCGAGTTCCGCTCCGTGGTGGAGCAGAAACTGCTCAACCAGGGAGTGGACGAATACCGGTCCCTGGAGGAGACCCTCGGCCTTGCCTGGGAAGCCCTGGGTGTGCTGCCGCGCCGCGAGCTGAGCATGCTCTCCCCCGAGCTGCTGGACAAGTACCTGCCGGGACCGGTCGGCGGAGCCCGGCTGTGAGCGGCACCGGCCGGGCAGCCCGGGCGGAGACCGAACGCCGGCTCGAGACAGCACGCCGCGGAGCGGAACTGCTGGACCGCAAGCAGCAGATCCTGCGGATCGCCATCGGCAACCGGGCCGAACAGTCAGAGGAAAGCCTGCGCCGCTTCCATGAAGCAGCCGCCCGGGCCGAACTCTGGCTGGGACGGTCACTGGCGCTGGACGGGCTGGGCCGCATCCGGGAGTCGGTGCCGGGCACTCTTGCCGAAGCGGAAACCCGGTGGGGCGGGGCGATGGGCATTTCCTATCCCGAAGACGCCTCAGTGGCGCTGCCGGCCCAGGTGCCCTCTGCGGGCTCATCGGCCCTGCTGTACGCCGCCGCGGCGCACCGGGAGGCGCTCGCCGCCGCCGTCGTCCATGCTGCGGACGCGCGGGCCCTGCTGCTGGTCAGCCGGGAGCTTGCCGCCACCCGCACGCGGCAGCGCGCCGTCGAACACCGTTGGATTCCCAAACTGGAGGCGGAGCTGGAGCGGATCCAGCGCAGCCTCGCAGAGCAGGAACTCGAGGAAAGCCTGCGGCTGCGCTGGGCTGCGGGCGCCGTCTAGTATCCAGGTATGCCGTCAGCAGCCAGAGTGCGCCCCGCCCCACCATCCCGCCCGGGGCGTGCCCTGCCGCTGTTAGGCGCGGCCGCCGCCGTGATCGCGGCCGGACTCATGGCACGGCAGCTCCCCGGGACCGCCGGCGACGCTGCCGGGGGCATCCTGTATGCCGTCCTGGTCTACCTGCTCCTGGCGCTCGCCGCCCTGCCGTTCGGACGGCCGGCAAAGGCGCTGCCGCTGGCCGGCGCGGCCTTCCTGGCCTGCGCGCTGGTGGAGCTGTTCCAGCTCACGCCCTGGCCGGCCCGCCTGGGCGAGGCGTGGGCACCGCTGCACCTGGTATTCGGCAGCACCTTCAATGCCTGGGACTTCCCGGCCTACGCAGCAGGCGCCGTCCTTGCCGGAACGGCGGACACGGTTCTTCGCCGGGCTGGGTTCAGCCGAGCCGTTCGATGATCGTGACGTTGGCCTGGCCGCCGCCCTCGCACATGGTCTGAAGACCGTACCGGCCGCCGGTGCGTTCGAGCTCGTGGAGCATCGTGGTCATCAGGCGGGCACCGGTGGCGCCGATGGGATGGCCCAGGGAGATGCCGCCGCCGTTGACATTGACCCGGGACATGTCCGCTTCCAGCTCGCGCTGCCAGGCCAGGACCACGGAGGCGAAGGCTTCGTTGATCTCCACCAGGTCCATCTGGTCCAGGGACATCCCGGTGCGCTTGAGTGCGTGCCGGGTAGCTTCAATGGGGGCGCTGAGCATCATGACCGGATCGTCTCCGCGGGCCGAAATCTGGTGGATCCGTGCCCGCGGCTTCAGGCCGTACCGGCGGACGGCGTCCTCGGACGCCAGCAGGAGGACGGCAGCGGCGTCGGAAATCTGCGACGACGTGGCGGCGGTCAGCTTCCCGCCCTCGCTCAGCGGTGCCAGGGATTCGATCTTCTCCCGGTTCGGCACCCGCGGACCTTCGTCGGCCGTGATTCCGGCAACCGGCAGGATCTCCCGGTCAAAGCGCCCTTCGGCCTGGGCTGCGAGCGCCCGTTCATGGGAGCCGACGGCGAAGTCCTCCATCTCCGAGCGGCTCAGGCCCCAGCGGTCCACCATCATTTCCGCGCCAATGAACTGTGAGATGGGCTGGGTGCCGTAGCGGGCTTCCCAGCCGGCGGACCCGGCAAACGGGTTCTCGAACCCCAGCTCCCCGGCGGCAGTGTTGGAGTAGCCGATGGGCACCGCGGACATGCTCTGCACCCCTCCGGCGACCACCAGGTCAGCGGTCCCGCTCATCACCGCCTGCGCAGCATAGGACACTGCCTGCTGCCCGGAGCCGCACTGCCGCTCCACCGTGGTTCCCGGCACCCGCTCGGAGAGCCCGGCTGCGAGCCAGGCGGTGCGGGCAATGTCCATGGCCTGCGGACCCACCTGGTCGATGCAGCCCAGGATCACTTCGTCGAATTCATCCGAGTCGATCCCGGTGCGCTGCACCGTTTCACCCAGAACAGCGGCAGCGAGGTCAGCCGGATGCATGCTGCTCAGTCCCCCGCCCCGCCGGCCTACCGGAGTGCGTACCGCGTCGATAATGAATGCTTCAGCCATGGCTGGCCCCCTTGCCGCTTGTCCGCCTGTGTTCTGCACCACATTAGGCCAGAACTCCTCCCGTGCGGCCCCCTGCCGGGCTCCGGGTAGAATGGAAAAGCTGTGTTCGCAGCGAACCGGCTGCCGTTCAGCACGCAGCCCACCCCACACCCAAGTCTGAAAGCAGCGGAGTGTCCCAACAGGTTTCCACCACCGTCAGCGCCACCGCCTCCCGGGAGATCGTGAAGGAAGCCGGCCGCCGGCGTACCTTTGCCGTCATTTCCCACCCGGATGCCGGCAAGTCCACGCTGACCGAAGCGCTGGCCCTGCACGCCCGAGTGATTGGCACCGCCGGGGCAACCAACGGCAAGGACAACCGGCGCGAGACGGTGTCTGACTGGATGCAGATGGAGAAGGACCGCGGCATCTCCATCAGCTCCACCGCCCTGCAGTTCGCCTACCGGGACACAGTGATCAACCTGCTGGACACCCCGGGCCACGCCGACTTCTCGGAGGACACCTACCGTGTCCTCGCCGCCGTCGACTGCGCCGTGATGCTGGTCGACGCGGCCAAGGGCCTGGAAACCCAGACCATGAAGCTCTTCGAAGTCTGCCGCTCCCGGAACCTGCCCATCATCACCGTGATCAACAAGTGGGACCGCCCCGGCCTGGACCCGCTGGCGCTGATGGATGAAATCACCGAACGCACCGGGCTGGCGCCCATGCCGCTGACGTGGGCCGTGGGCATTGCCGGGGACTTCCGCGGCGTGTGGGACCTGCAGAAGGACGAATTCGTCCGCTTCACCCGGCAGAACTCCGGCGCCTCACTGGCGCTGGAGGAGCACTTCAGCCCGGAGGAAGCCGCAGCAGCCGAAGGTGATGCCTGGGAAGACTCAGTCGGTGAAGCCGAGCTGGTCATCGACGGACGCGAATTCGACCGGCAGGCATTCCTGGATGCCAAGGCCACCCCCATCCTGTTCTCCTCCGCAGCACTGAACTTCGGCGTGAAGCAGATCCTGGACGCACTGGTGGAACTGGCCCCGTCCGCTGCCCCGCGCGTGGACAACGACGGCGGCCAGCGCCCGGTGGACGCACCGTTCTCCGGTTTTGTGTTCAAGGTCCAGGCCGGCATGAACAAGGCCCACCGTGACCACGTCGCGTTCATCCGCGTGTGCTCGGGCATCTTCGAACGCGGCATGGTCGTGACGCATTCGAACACGGGCAAGACGTTCGCCACCAAGTATGCCCAGCACCTGTTCGGCCGCGAGCGCGAGGTCATTGACCAGGCGTACCCCGGCGACGTCGTCGGGCTGGTTAATGCGTCCGCCCTGCGGGTGGGCGACAGCCTCTACGTGGAGGAACCGGTGCAGTACCCGCCGATTCCGTTCTTCAGCCCCGAGCACTTCCGGGTGGCCCGGTCCCAGGACCCCAGCCGGTACAAGCAGTTCCGCCGCGGCATCGACCAGCTGGAGCACGAGGGCATCATCCAGGTGCTGCGTTCGGACCGCCGCGGAGACCAGGCTCCGGTGCTTGCCGCCGTCGGCCCCATGCAGTTCGAGGTCGTGGAAGACCGGATGAACCAGGACTTCAACGCTCCGATGCGCATGGAACAGCTTTCCTACTCGCTGGCACGGCTCACCGATGCCTCCGCCGCGGACATCCTCAGCAATGTGCACGGGGCAGAGGTGCTGGTCCGCACCGACGGAGCCTATGTTGCAGTGTTCAACGACATCTGGGCGCTGCGCCGCGTGGAGAAGAACCATCCCGAGGTGCCGCTGGCCGTCATCGGCACGGAGTCCCCGAACAGCACGGGGTATTAGTCCTGCGGAAATAGTTTCCGCTAGCCCTGGCCCGGCTTACCTGACCGGCGTACTTTTTACCCATGCAGGTAAAAGTGCTGTCCTTCACGGGAGCTGCGCGCCGCGCGCAGATCATTGATGCGACCCTCGCTGTCATTGCCGACCAAGGCTACGGCAGCGCTTCCTATGCCCGCATCGCCGAGCGTGCCGGACTTTCCAGCACGCGGCTGGTCTCCTATCACTTCTCCAGCAAGGCAGAGCTCATCAGTGCCTGCGCTTCGCAGGTGATCAGCCGGATAGGTGAGTGGACCGGCGCGGCAGTGCACGCCGAAAAGACGGCCGCGGGCGCGCTGGCCGCCTACATCACGGCGACGGTCGGGTTCATCGACCGCAACCGCGCGCCCATGGCCGCGCTGACGCGCATTGTGCTGGCCGGGGCGCTTGACTACACCCCTGCGGACGACGCCGAGGCCGCGGCCCCGCTGGAAGACCTGCTCCGGCGCGGACAGGACAGCGGGGAGTTCCGCGCCTTCGACCCCGCGGTGATGGCGCACGCCGTCCAGCGCAGCATCGACGGACTGCCGTTTGTGCTGGAACAGAAACCGGAAACGGACTGCGCCGCTTATGCACGCGAGCTCGCCGCGCTGTTCGAACTCGCAACCCGCGCCGGGGAATCCTCCATGCCGGGAGGCAGGATATGGGCAGCACCAACATAAACCGCAGGAAACCGGCCGCAGCCAGACTCCTGCGCGCGGCCATTGAGGTCCTGCTTCCGGTCGCACTGTTCTACGGGCTCCGGGCGGCAGGAGTCAGCGCCTACGCGGCCCTGCTGGCCGGGACAGCTGTCTCGGTGGCGGGCTCGCTCGCGGACCTGATGCGGTCGCGGAAGCTCTCCCCGTTCGGCCTCTACGCCCTCTCCCTGATGGTGCTCAGCACGGTGGTCTCACTGATCCCGGGAGACGAGCGCTTCCTCCTGGCCCGCGGCGCCTTGGTCATGGGTGTATCCGGGCCGTGGTTCCTCATCAGCGCGGCCACGCGGAAGCCCCTGGTCTACGTCATGACCAGGCCCATACTCGAAGGACGATTCGGCTGGCCCGGGCAGTGGGACAGTCTGTGGACCCGGCTGCCGCGTTTCCGCAGGATCTGGCGGACCACGAGCATTCTGTGGGGCGTCGGCCTGTGCACTGATGCCGCACTTCGCGTCCTCATGGCCTGGAATCTGCCGGTGGACTCCGTGCCGGGCCTGACGACGGCGCTGACCGCAGCAACCACAGTGGCCCTGATCGCCGCAGCCAATATCTACTACCAGGTGTCCGGCGCCGCCCGCGCATGGTCTCCGTTCTATGCCGGTATCCCCGGGGCGGCCGACAACTACCCGAAGGCCCGCTGGGCCAAATCCAGCAGCGGAAAGCAGAAAGCCTAAGCGTTGCTAATCTAGCCTGTCTTCGAGACTAAGTTTGCTTGATTTGTGGCTACGCTGGGGCCAACACATCTTCCCGGCCCGGGAGTTCGTGCAACCGGAAGGTCTCAGCTATGTCATCCACTGCTTTCTCCTCCCCCGCTGACCAGCTCGCTGCTCCGGAGGACTCCGCCGCCTGGCAGCGGCTGAAGAACGCGGCTACTGAGTTCGCGCAGCTCCAGGAACAGGACGGCTCCGTACCCGAGGAGCACCAGGCTGCTGCCGCCCCTCTGCTTGAGGCCGTCCGCAGCGCCATCACTGAGCTGGCACCTGGTTTCCCCCACGATGCCCGTTACCTCGACCTGGTGGTCCGGGACCTGGACCGCTGGCTCGAAGCGGGGCTCGGTATGCCGGACTTCCTCGATTCGCTGATGGCGTTCCAGCCGCAGCTGGACCGTACCGACGGGCTCCTGCACCTGGTGGTGTTCCCGATGTACACCCAGAACGGCTCCCGCTCCCGCCTGCTCGAGGCCGTGCTGGTGGAAGTGATCTGGCCGGACTTCATCGCCGAGCTGGAAGCCGGCGAATACTCAAACAAGCTCTTTGTGCCGATCCGCTTCCGGGACTTCACCCCGGGCTATGACACCAACTCCGCCGTGCTGTTCCCGGAAACCGTCGCCGTGCGCGAAACGCCCACATTCACCTGGGGAGCTATCTTCGCTGACCGCGAGGCAGCCCGGTTCCGCCGGGTGCTCCGGGCCGCCGCGGACATCACGTCCCTGGAGCTTCCCGAGGGCGCCGCGGACATGCTGGACAACCAGGAACTCACCGAAGAGACCTTCGTGATGTGGGACCTCATCCACGACCGTACCCACATGCGCGGAGACCTGCCCTTCGATCCCTTTATGATCAAGCAGCGCATGCCCTACTTCCTCTACTCGCTCGAAGAACTGCGCTGCGACCTCACGGCCTTCCGCGAGTCAGTAAAGATCCAGAAGGACGACGACGCCGATCCCAAGGCGCGCAGCACTGCCCAGCTGGTGCAGTACGCGGTGATCTTCGACCGGATTTTCCGCTTCGCCATCACCGGCTCCCGCGTGCGCAACTACGACGGCCTCGGCGGGCAGCTGCTCTTCGCCTGGATGCACCAGCACCGCGTGCTGCACTGGACCGATGGAAAACTCAGCATCGACTGGGACGAGGCTCCCGGCGTCGTCGTCAAGCTCGGCGAGGAAATCGAGGACCTGTACTGGCGTTCCATCGACCGCCCGAAGACAGCCCACTGGCTCGCCGCGTACGCTTTGGTTTCAGGCACGCTGACACCCCACCCGGCATCCCGCTGGGCCAAGGGACCGGACGCACTGCCGCTCGAGGGACCGCCCCGGGCACTGACGGACCAGGTGCTCGACGACGAATTCCCGCTGTCAATGTTCTACGAGGCACTGTCGAAGAAAATGGCACCGGTCATCGAATCCACCGCCGGAATCACAGGGAGCAGCACGTCATGAGCACAGCCGGAGCAGAGGACACCACTGCATTGGCGGGGCTGAAGGTCCTGGTGGCCGGCGCGTCCTCTGCCTCCGGAAGCGCAGTGTGCAAAGCCCTGGCCGGAGCCGGAGCGAAAGTCGTGGCCGTTGGCTCCAGCGCCGGCCGGCTCGCCGAAGCGATGCTTGATGTGTCCGGCGTGGAGCTTCGCACCTGCGACCTTAGCCGGCAGGGCGACGTTGACGGGCTCGCACGCGACCTGGAGGCCGAAGGCGGCGTGGACGGACTGATCCACCTCGTGGGCGGCTGGCGCGGCGGAGGAACGCTCACGGACCAGAGCGACGAGGACTGGGAGTTCCTGCAGGAAAACATCCTGACCACCCTGCGCAATGTCAGCCGCAGCTTCATCGGCCAGCTGGCCGCCTCCCCGCACGGGCGCCTGGCCATCGTCTCCTCCACCGCAGTTGAATCCCCCACGGCGTCAAACGCAGGCTACGCCGCAGCCAAGGCTGCCGCCGAAGCATGGGTCCAGGCCATCGCTGCCGATTTCAGCGGCACGCAGGCCGCCGCCGTCGTCTTCGTCGTAAAGGCCCTGGTGAACGATTCAATGCGTGAGGCGGCGCCGGAGCGGAAGTTCCCGGGCTACACCGGCGTCGACGAGCTGGCCGCAGCCTCCGTGCGTCTCTTCACCACCGATGCCGCACAGATCAACGGAAAGCGGATCAGCCTGGTGCCCCGCACCTGACCCGTTTTCACCAATGACCCACCTTGAGGAATACTGACACCCGTGACTGATACTGCCTCCCTGCATGATCCTGCCCTGCGCGCCTTTGCCTCGGACAACTACTCCGGGGTCCACCCGGAAATCCTCGATGCACTTGCTGCGGCGAACCTGGGCCACCAGGTGGCCTACGGCGAAGACGTGTACACCGCCAAGCTGCGTGAAGTCTTCACCGACCACTTCGGCAACCGGATGCGCGCCTTCCCGGTATTCAACGGCACCGGAGCCAACGTCATCAGCCTGCAGTCCCTGCTGCCCCGCTGGGGAGCCGTCATCTGCGCCTCCACGGCCCACATCAACGTGGATGAAAACGGTGCACCGGAACGTGTGGGAGGGATGAAGCTGCTCACCGTCCCCACGCCGGACGGCAAGCTCACCCCCGAACTGATCGACCGTGAAGCCTGGGGCTGGGGCGACGAGCACCGCGCACAGCCGCTGGCCGTCTCCATTACCCAGTCCACCGAACTGGGCACGCTGTACACCGTGGAGGAAATCAAGGCCATCGCCGACCACATCCACGCCCGCGGCATGAAGCTGCACATGGACGGTGCCCGGCTGGGCAACGCTGCCGCCGCTCTGGGCGTGCCGCTGCGTGCCATCACCGCCGACGCCGGAGTGGACATCCTGTCCCTGGGCGGCACCAAGAACGGCATGATGTACGGCGAGTGCATCGTGGCCCTGGATCCGGAAGCAGCACCCGGACTGGACTACCTGCGCAAGATGAACATGCAGCTTGCCTCCAAGATGCGCTTTGTGTCCGCCCAGTTCATTGCCCTCTACGGAACGGACCTGTGGCTGCGCTCCGCGTCCACGGCCAACGCCATGGCCGCACGCCTGCGTGCAGCAGTGGAAAAAATCGAGGGCATCACCCTCACCCAGCCCACCCAGTCCAACGCGGTGTTCGCCACCCTGCCGGCCGGAGTTGCCGACAAGCTGCGGGACAAGTTCCGCTTCTACGACTGGGACCAGGCCACCGGGGAGGTCCGCTGGATGTGCACCTTCGATACCAGCGAAGCCGATGTGGACGCGTTCGCCGCAGCGATCGCCGAAGAGGTTTCCGCAGCCCGCTAAACCCACGTACTGTCGGTGCCGGTATGCACCTGCGTAAGCTGTAGCCACGTAACGAATAGGACACACCGGCGAGCCTGCATTCCCCACGCGCGGGACAGCCGTAATCTTCGAGGGTGAGTGCGATTGGTGACCTGTCAGAGGTGCCCCCGGATTTCCTGACAGCCCTGGGGGCTCTGCGCCGGGCGAAGTGCCGGCCCGAGCTGCGGTTGGAAGAAATTCCGGCGCCCACCAGGCTGGCTCCGTATGCCGTTTCATTGGCTGCCGACGTCACGGCGTCCGGCCCCCAGCCGGTGAACGGAACCTTCCATGGTCCGGTGGGACCGGTGCTGCCCGAAAGCCGGGAGCTGGCTACGGGCCGGTTCATCCTGCTGCACGATCCGGACGGAAGCGACGTCTGGAACGGCACCTTCAGGATCGTCACCTACATCCGCGCTGAACTCGAACCGGACATGGGCAATGACCAGATGCTCGGCTCCGTGGCCTGGACCTGGCTGGTGGATGCCCTGCAGGAGCACGGCGCCCGCTACTCATCGGCGGGAGGAACCGCCACCCGCATCCTCTCCGAAAGCTACGGCACCCTTGCCGGGCGCAGCGACGCCATCGATATTGAGCTGCGGGCATCCTGGACACCGGCAGACGCCGACGTGCAGGCACATCTGGAAGCCTGGTCGGACATGGTGTGCACTTTCGCCGGGCTTCCACCTCTGCCGGACGGCGTATCCCCGCTCCCGCGGCGGCGCCTGAACTAGCCTCAACCAGCCGGGAAACGGGTATACCGCCAGTTCTCGATAGACTGAAGTTCTTATGACCGCGCAAACTTCCGGCAAACCGGCTTCAGAGCTGTCCGCAGACGAAACTGCAGCACCCCTTCCAGTCCTGGATACTCCGCGTGAGGGCGTCCCGCTGGTCATCGATACCTTCAGCGGGCTGGAACGTGCAGCGAAGGCACTTGCCGCCGGCACCGGGCCCGCAGGCGTCGACGCCGAACGGGCCTCCGGCTTCCGCTACGGGCAGCGCGCCTTCCTGGTGCAGATCCGCCGCGAAGGCGCCGGAACCTGGCTTATCGACCCTGAGCCGCTGCGGGACCTGGGCATTATCAACGAAGCCCTCCGCGGCGTGGAATGGATCCTGCATGCCTCCACCCAGGACCTGCCCTGCCTCTCGGAACTGGGCATGTGGCCGGACAAGCTGTTCGATACTGAACTGGCTGCCCGGCTGGCCGGCCTGCCCCGCGTGGGACTGGCCGCCGTGATCGAAAACCTGCTCGGCTTCAGCCTGGCCAAGGAACACTCCGCCGCGGACTGGTCCACCCGGCCCCTGCCCGAGCCCTGGCTCCGCTACGCAGCGCTGGACGTGGAAGTCCTGGCCGAACTGCGCGAGGAACTGATCAAAATCCTCGAAGCCGACGGCAAGCTCGCCTTCGCCGAGGAAGAATTCGAGGCCATCCGCACCGCCGATCCGGCACCGCCGCGCACCGACCCCTGGCGCCGAACGTCGGGCATGCACCAGCTGCGTGACCGCCGACAGCTGGCAGCCGTCCGCGAGCTGTGGCAGGAACGCGAGCAGCTGGCCGAACGCCGGGACACCGCGCCGGGCCGGCTCATCCCTGACGCCGCCATTGTCGCTGCTGCCAGGGCGATGCCGTCCACCGTGCCCCAGCTCCTTTCGACGCCGGGGTTCCACGGGCGGGCCGCTCACAAGGAAGCTCCGCGCTGGCTGCGCTGCATCGCGGCTGCACGGGGCACCCAGGACCTTCCCCCCCTCCACATCCCCACCAACTCACCGCCGCCGCCGCGCGTCTGGGCCCGGAACGATCCCGCCGCTGCAGCCCGCCTGCACACGGCAAAGCCGCGTCTCGCAGCACTGGCGGAACGGCTGAACATGCCGGTGGAGAACCTGCTCACCCCGGATCACCTGCGCCGGCTGGCCTGGCGTCCGCCGTCCGTGATCGACCTGGATACCGTCACCGCAGCCCTGCGCAGCCTGGGCGCGCGCGAGTGGCAGATCCAGCAGACCGCCGCAGTCCTCACCGTGGCGTTCCTGGATCCTGACCCGCTGCCGGAGAAAGACTCCGAAAAGGAGTAGCTACTGCAGGCGCAGGAGCTTATCCGGGTTCCGCATGGCATAGACACCGGTGACCAGCCCGTTCTCCCACTCCAGCTGGAACACCGTAGTCACCGATCCGTCCTCCCGGAAGGCAACGGCGGGCAGACCGTTCAGTTCTACAAACTCCGGCGCTGCACCCTCGCCGAATTTGGCGGCCAGGCCCAGCAAGAGAGCTGCAACCTTCTCCGCACCGTATACCGGCCGGCGGGCTGCGCTGACCTTTCCGCCGCCGTCGGAGTGAAGCACCACATCCGGGGCCAGCACCTCCAGCAGTGCCTGCGTCTGCCCGGTCAGGGCAGCCTGGAGGAAACGCTCGACGGCGGCGCGGTGCTCGGCCTTGTCCGGAGCAGACCGCGGACTGCCGGACCGCACCTTCTCCCGTGCCCGGTGGACCGTCTGGCGAACCGCCGCGACAGAGGAGTCAAGAATTGAACCTATCTCGGCGTAGCCAAAGCCAAAGACGTCGCGCAGCACCAGGGCCACGCGTTCCGGGCCGCCCAGCTGCTGCAGCAGCACCAGCATCGCCATGGACACCTCGGCCCGGGTAAGCGCGGAAGCTTCCGGATCGGACTGGTCCGAAGATTCCTGCCCGGTGGGAAGGGGTTCGGGCAGCCACTCCCCCGGATACTCCTCACGGCGCCGTGCCGCCGTCCGCACTGCATTCAGTGCCTGCCGGGACGCTATCCGGGCCAGATAGGCCCGCGGATGATCCGTCGGGCGCGGCACAGCCGCATACCGCAGCCAGGTTTCCTGGACCACGTCCTCGGCGTCGGACACAGAGCCCGTTACGTCGTAGGCGATGGTGAAGACCAGGCGCCGGTGGGCGAGGAATTCCTGCTCGCGCCCTCCGCTGTCGTCCGGGGTCCGGCCGGCCATGTGTATCCTCCGCTTCGCTTGGCTTCGCCGCGGATCCACCGCAGCGTCATGCGGCAGATTACTTCCTTTAGGCCCGCGGCGCTTCTGCCGTGCACGTGGAACCGCCGCGGCGTGTAACCGGGGTGGAGGAACTGCACCGCCCCGTCCCGCCGGCCAAGGGAAACGCACTGCGCCTGGAAGCCGCTGTCGTGCGGGGGCAGGGGCTTGCCTGCCAGGGAGCGCAGGATGTTGGACGCCGCTTCGGCACCCATCGGCATGGCAGAGGCGCAGGTCTGCGGAAGATAGCCGTATCCGGGGTCGGTAATGACCGCCGCATCTCCGGCTCCGAAGATCCGTTCATGCCCCTGGGCCCGCAGGCTTGAGTCCACCATGAGCCGGCCGGCGTCGTCGACCGGCAGCCCGCTGCAGGCAGCCAGGTCCGGGACCCCAAAACCCGTGCACCACAGCACGGCCGCAGCTTCCGGCAGATGCTCCGGTTCCACGAGCTGCCTCCGCACCTGCACCCCGGCCCGCTTCAAACTACGCAGCACTCCCGCGCGGGCTCCGGCGAAGAAGTGCGGCACCAGCGGTCCGGCGACATACAACGTCACCGGGTTTTCCGGATAGGCGTTCGCCGTTTCAGCAGCCATCTCAACGGCGGTCAGCCCTCCGCCCACTACCGCCACCGGCTCGCCCGGCAACAGGCCTGCCAGCTTCTCCCGCGCGGAGCCTGCGCCGGTTAACCGGTCAGGTGCATCCGCCCCTGCAGGCACGGAACCGTTCCCGCTGCCCACGGCATAAACCAGCCAGTCATAGTCCAGGACCCTGTTCCCGGAGAGTGTGACGCGGCGGGCAGACGCATCGATTTCCACCGCAGCGCCCTGTTCCAGCTCAACGTCCGGATGCAGGAGGCTGCTGAAGGGAACCGTTGGATCCGCCCGGGTGCCGGCAGTGAACTCATGCAGCCGGATCCGCTCGGTGAAGCGCTCTTCGGGACTGACCAGACGCACTCTGACACCCCGGCCTGCCAGCCGGTTCGCTGCCATCACGCCGGCATAGCCGGCGCCGAGAATTACTGCTGTGCTGTCCACTGGTTCTTCCTCCTGTAACTGGGTGCTGCTCGGATCTCCTTGCGCACATAGGACACCGGCCGAGCCATTTTTGTGACAGCAGGCATGCAGGATTCGCGCCGGCTGCCCTCTGGCTAGGCCTTTTCAGGATTTTCCTAGGAAAAGCCCGTAGGATTCTGGCTACTATGGACGATCCTTCTCATAAACCCATGCCCTCCTGTGTGCCAGACGACTTGGTTCTAGGAGGGCAGCCCCATGTATGAATGGCTCATGATCGGCGTTGGCCTCCTGCTGACCGTCGGTACCGGCCTCTTCGTGGCCTCCGAATTCGCCCTGGTCAACCTCGACCGCAGTGACCTGGAGGCCCGCCAGGCCGCCGGGGAAAAGCGCCTTGGACCGACCATCAAGGCCCTGAAGATCACCTCGACCCACCTTTCAGGCGCCCAGCTGGGCATCACCCTGACCACGCTGCTCTCCGGCTACACCTTTGAACCGGCCATCAGCGCCCTGCTCCGCGGCCCGCTGCTCTCGGCTGGCATCCCGGAAGCAGTCGTCGGCGGCACCGGCGCAGTCATCGCCATCGCCGTCGCCACCCTGCTCTCGATGATCATCGGCGAACTGGTGCCGAAGAACTTCGCCCTGGCACTGCCCAAGGCCACCGCCAAGGTGGTCGTTCCGTTCCAGGCTCTCTTCACCACCGTCTTCAAGCCCGTCATCCTGGTCTGCAACAACACGGCCAACAAGGTCATCCGCTCCTTCGGCATTGAGCCGAAGGAAGAGCTTTCCGGTGCGCGCAGTGCCGAGGAACTGAGCTTCCTCGTCCGCCGCTCCGCCCTGGAAGGCGTGCTGGACCAGGACCACGCCGAGCTGCTGCACCGCACCCTGCGGTTCAGCGACCACACCGCTGAAGACGTCATGACCCCTCGCGTGCGCATGGTCGGCGTCCAGGCAACGGACACAGCCGAGGACATCATCGCGATCGCCGTCTCCACCGGATACTCCCGGTTCCCGGTCCTGGGCCGCGACTCGGACGACATCCTGGGCGTACTGCACGTCAAGCAGGCCTTCGCCCTGCCGCTGGAAGCACGTGCCGCCACAACGGCGGCAGACGTGATGGTCCCGCCGCTTCGTGTTCCGGAATCCATGGGCGTTGACTCCCTGCTGGGCATCCTGCGCAGCCAGGGCCTGCAGATCGCGGTGGTGACCGACGAACACGGCGGAACCGCCGGCGTCGTCACCCTCGAAGACCTCGTGGAGGAGATCGTCGGCGAGCTGGAGGACGAGCACGACCGCGCACGCGTCGGCGTTGTCCGCACCGGACGCTCGGTTACCTTCGATGCCTCGCTGCGGCCGGACGAACTCCTGGACCGCGCCGGAATCACCGTACCGGAAGGCGAGGATTACGAGACGCTGGCCGGCTTTGTCACGCACTGCCTGGACCGGATGCCCGAACTGGGCGACGAAGTGGAGGTCGACGACGGCGTCCTGCGCGTCGAGCGCGTCGTGGGAACCCACATCGAACGGCTCCGCTTCACCCCCAGCCCCGGCTCGGAATCACCGCGCAGCGCGCACGACCGCCTAGTCGACACCCTGACGAAGGAAGCCATCCATGAGTGAGTATCTGCCCGGCATCATCTGGCTGTTCGTGCTGCTGGCCGTGAACGCCTTCTTCGTCGGTGCCGAATTCGCCGTCATTTCCGCCCGCCGATCCCAGATCGAGCCCAAGGCCGCCCAGGGCAGCAAGGCCGCCAAGACCACCCTGTGGGCGATGGAACATGCCACCCTGATGCTGGCCACCAGCCAGCTCGGCATCACCGTCTGTTCGCTGCTGATCCTGAACGTGTCCGAACCGGCCATCCACCATCTGCTCGAAATTCCGCTGGCCAATACGCCGCTGACCCCGGAGGCCATCAGCATTACAGCCTTCATCGTGGCGCTGCTGCTGGTCACCTTCCTGCACGTGGTGGCAGGCGAGATGATCCCCAAGAACATCTCCTTCTCCGTTCCGACCCGCGCGGCCCTGCTCCTGGCTCCCCCGCTGGTGCTCGTGGCCAAGATCTTCAAGCCGGTCATCTGGACCCTGAACTCCATCGCCAACGGCGTGCTCCGTCTGTTCCAGGTGGAGCCCAAGGATGAAGCGACCAGCACCTACACACTGGATGAGGTCGCCACGATCGTGGAGCAGTCCACCCGTGAAGGCGTGCTGGACGATGCAACCGGCGCCCTCACCAACGCCTTCGAGTTCACCTCGAAGACGGTTGCCGACGTCGAGGTGCCGCTGGCTGACATGGTGCTGGTTCCGGCCCAGCCGACACCGGCGGACATCCAGGCGGCGGTGGGCAGCCACGGCTACTCGCGCTACATCCTGGCCGACGCCGACGGCGGGCTCACCGGCTACCTTCATCTGAAGGACGTCATGGACCTGAACACGGCGGAGAAGTTCAACGCCCCGGTTCCGGCCAAGCGCATCCGCCGCCTCGCCTCGGCGTTCCGCGGCAGCGAGCTGGAGGACGCCCTGGATACGATGCGCCGCACCGGATCCCACGTGGCCCGCGTATTCGACGCCGAAGGCAACACCACCGGTGTCCTGTTCCTCGAGGACATCATTGAAGAGCTGGTGGGCGAAGTCCAGGACGCCACCACCGTATAGCAGCACCTGTCCCGGGAGCCGGAACCGCACTGCGCGGTTCCGGCTCCCTCGTTTTTCGCTGCTAGACTCCTTGCCATCATGAGGGCCGCCATCCGCACCGTAGCTGCCCGGACAGTGCATGTCCGGTCGCTTCCGCGGCTCGTGATCCCGGCGCTGGGCCTGCTCTCGATACTCGCCGGCATTCTGGGGATGCACATGGTAGCCGGCCCCTACCCGGCCGCGGACCACACGGCCGCCCATGCCTCTGCCCCCTCCGCGCAGGAGCACAGTGCCGGCCCATCGCCTGACACAGGCACCGCGGCGCCCGCCGGCGGGCATCATGCGGAAGGCTGCGCCCAATGCGGGCCCGCGGGATGCATGGCAGGGCTCTGTGTCCTGTTCCTGGTCCTGGTCAGCCTTGCCGCCGTACTCGGGCTCGATCCCCTGCGGCTGCTCCGCGGTCCGGACAACACCGGCCCGCCTTCGGTCCTGCCCAGGGCAGTGGCCCCGGTGCCCACTCCTTCGCTCGATCAGCTCTGCATCAGCCGTACGTAAAATCCGCGGCTCCGGCCCTATGCCCGGGCCCATCCTGCGCACCCTTCTCCGGTGCGCAGGGCTGAATGCACAGTCCCAGATCGTTCTCATGAAGGAACCCACCATGAACAACCATGCCCTTTTCCCCGCGGCAGCCGTTGCTGCTGCCCTCCTCCTCGCAGGCTGCAGCACCCCTGACGCCCCGGGCTCCACCCCCGGCGCTGCGGGCAGCATGAGCCACCATGCGGAAGAAACATCCGGCGGCACGGCGGAGAACAACAGTGCGGACACCATGTTCGCGCAGATGATGATTCCGCACCACGAACAGGCCATCACCATGAGCGACATCATGCTCGCCAAGGAAGGACTGGATCCCCGCATCGCCGAGCTGGCCGGGAAGATCAAAGCGGCGCAGGGTCCGGAGATCCAGAAGATGGAGGATTGGCTCCAGGACTGGAATGAGCCGGCGGCGCCGATGGACGGGCACTCCATGATGATGGACGGAATGCTCAGCGACGAGGATCTCGCGGCACTGGAGCAGGCACAGGGCACGGAGGCTGCCCAACTTTTCCTGACCCAGATGATCGCCCACCACGAAGGGGCCGTGGACATGGCCCAGGATGAGGCCGCAGCCGGGGCGAACGCCGCCGCCGTCGAACTGGCGGAGGCGATCACAGCGGAACAGAACGCTGAGATCGAGCAGATGAAAGCGCTGCTGCGGGACTTCTAACCGCCTCTGCCCCGAGAATCCGCACCAGTTCGATTGGAACCACCATGACCATTCACCACATCTCCCGCCGGCGCCGGCTCACCGCCGCAAGCGCCGCAACTGCCCTCCTCTTCACGCTGGCCGCATGCGCCCAGGACGGCGGGGACGGACAGGAAACGGCCAAACCGTCCTATCCCACCCACGTCCATGCACTGGCCCTCAAACCGGGAACCACTGACGTGTTAATCGCCTCGCATGAGGGCATCTACGAAGTCTCCGGCAGCGAGCTGCATCCCACCGGGGCAAACATCGATCTGATGGGCTTCACCGTTGACGGCGACGGCGTTTACCTGGCCTCGGGGCATCCGGGGCCAGGAGTCGATTTGCCGGATCCGGTTGGGCTCATCAGCTCCGCCGACGGGGAGGACTGGACACGGGAGTCACTGGCCGGCAAATCCGACTTCCACGCCCTCACTGTCGCCAGCGGCGGAATCATCGGGTTCGATGGCACGCTCCGGCTCAGCGCGGACGGCCGCTCGTGGACCGATGCACCGGCGCAGTTCACGCCGCACAGCCTGGCCGGATCGCCGTCGGGCCCGCTGGTTCTCGCCACGACCGAGGACGGACCGCTGGTTTCCAACGACTCCGGCCTCACCTGGAGCCCGCTTCCGGATGCACCGGTGATCATGCTCGCTGCGGTGACGGAGTCACGCCTGGTTGGCGTACTGCCCGATGGAGGAATCCGGATCAGCACGGACAGCGGGCAAAGCTGGGACCCGGCAGGCAGCGTATTGGGCTATCCCGCCGCGGTCGCAGCTGCCGAGACGGAAAACGGGCTGCAAATCTGGGTTATGACCGACGCCGGGCTGGAACATTCCGCTGACGGCGGGCAAACCTTCAGCATCCCTGTCGAACAGCCCGCAGCCGCGCCGTAACCTAACTGCAGGGCCAGGGGCGGGCAAGGTCCCGCCCCTGGCCCTTGCAGCCTAAGTTACCCGCGAGTAACATTGAGCGAGAGCTAATCCACATCTCAAAGAGGAGCAGTACGTGAGCCCACAAAGCCGAGCACGGCAGATCAGGGACGTCGTTTTTGTCGACGGCGTTCGGACCCCCTTCGGACGCGCCGGCGAGAAGGGCATGTACGCCGACACACGCGCCGATGACCTGGTGGTCAAGTGCATTCGTGAACTCCTGCGCCGGAATCCCTCCCTGCCGCCCGAGCGGGTAGACGAGGTAGCCATCGCCGCCACCACCCAGACCGGCGACCAGGGCCTGACCATCGGCCGCACCGCCGCGCTGCTGGCCGGACTCCCCCGCACGGTTCCCGGCTTCGCCATTGACCGCATGTGTGCCGGTGCCATGACGGCCGTGACCACCACGGCGTCCGGAATTGGCTTCGGCGCCTACGACGTCGTCATTGCCGGCGGCGTGGAACACATGGGCCACCACCCGATGGGTGACGGCGCAGATCCCAACCCCCGTTTCGTTACCGAGCGCCTTGTGGATCCGGCAGCACTCAACATGGGCAACACTGCGGAGAACCTGCACGACCGTTTCCCGGACATCACCAAGGAACGCACCGACGCGTACGCCGCCGCCAGCCAGGAAAAGCTCGCCAAGGCCTACGCCGGCAACCAGATCCAGCCGGACCTGGTTCCCGTTGCCACCAAGAAGACCGGGGCCGGCTGGACCCTGAGCACGGTTGACGAAGGACCGCGCCCGGGAACGACGGTCGAGGACCTCGCCACCCTGCGCACCCCCTTCCGTCCGCACGGCCGCGTCACCGCCGGCAATGCCTCCGGACTGAACGACGGCGCCACCACGGCCCTCCTTGCGTCTGCGGACGCCGCCGAGGAACTCGGCCTGCCCGTGAAGATGCGCATGGTCGGCTACGCCTTTGCCGGCGTGGAGCCCGAAGTCATGGGCATTGGACCGGTGCCCGCCACGGAAAAGGCGCTGAAGCAGACCGGCCTGACCATCGAGGACATCGGCCTGTTTGAGATCAACGAGGCCTTCGCTGTCCAGGTGCTCTCCTTCCTGGACCACTTCGGCATTGCCGACGACGATCCCCGCGTGAACCGCTACGGCGGCGCGATCGCCGTCGGGCACCCGCTGGCCTCCTCCGGCGTGCGACTGATGACTCAGCTGGCCCGCCAGTTCGAGGAAGACCCCTCGGTCCGCTACGGCATGACCACCATGTGCATCGGCCTGGGCATGGGCGCCACCGTCATCTGGGAGAACCCCAACCACCCCGAGTACAACACCGAGTCCACGGAGGCTTCGAAGTAATGACCGCAGCACCTGATTACCAGCGCCTGGCCGGGCTTTTCCCGAACGAGGTTGTCACCCACTCCTACGTTTCCGATGTGGAGCTGCCCGGAGGTGCCGGCACCTTCGCCCTCATCACCCTGGACAACGACGTCGACCATTCCCGTCCCACCACGCTGGGTCCGAACACGCTGCTGGAACTCGGCGGCGTGCTGGATGAGCTGAAGGAACGCGCTGCCAAGGGCGAGATCGTGGGCGTCGGCGTGACCGGCAAGCCGCACTACCTCGTGGCCGGGGCCGACCTTTCAGCAGTGAAGACCCTGGCAGAGTACGAGGACGGCGTAGCCATGGCTGCTCTCGGCCACGAGGTTTACGGCAAGCTCGGCACGCTGGGCGTTCCCAGCTTCGCGTTCATCAACGGCGTCGCCCTCGGCGGCGGACTGGAGATCGCTCTCCAGTCCGATTACCGCACGGTCTCCACCGGTGCGGGTGCCCTGGCACTGCCGGAAGCGTTCATCGGACTGGTACCGGGCTGGGGCGGCGTCTACCTGCTGCCCCGCCTGATCGGCCCCGAAAACGCCGTGAAGGTGATGATCGAGAACCCGCTGAGCAACAACCGCACGCTCTCCGGCCCCGCGGCCTACAAGCTCGGCATTGCTGATGCCCTGTTCGAGCCGGCCGACTTCCTGGAGCAGTCCCTCGCCTGGGCCTCCCGCGTCATCACCGGTGCGGAGACCGTCACGCGGCCCAACGCCGTCGAGCCTTCCGAAGTGGGCGACCGCTGGGACGCCGCCGTCGCCGCCGGCCGCGCCTTCGTGGAAGCACGCACCTCCAACGCTGCTCCGGCCCCGGCGAAGGTGCTGGACATTTTCGAAGCCGGCAAGGACTGGACCCGCGAGCAGTCCCGCGAAGCAGAGTGCGACGCACTGGCCGAACTGATGCAGACCCCGCAGTTCCAGTCCACCGTGTACGCGTTCCTGGATCTGGTGCAGAAGCGCGGCAAGCGTCCCGCCGGCGCACCGGACAAGAAGCTTGCCCGTCCGGTGACCAAGGTCGGCGTCGTCGGCGCAGGCCTGATGGCCAGCCAGCTGGCGCTGCTGTTCGCCAAGCAGCTCAAGGTGCCCGTGGTTATGACGGACATCGACCAGGAGCGCGTAGACAAGGGCGTGGGCTACGTCCACGCGGAGGTGGACAAGCTGCTCGGCAAGGGCCGCATCTCCCCCGACGCCGCGAACCGCACCAAGGCGCTGGTCACCGGATCCGTGTCCAAGGAAGCCTTCTCCGACGCTGACTTTGTGATTGAAGCCGTGTTCGAGGAAATGTCCGTCAAGAAGCAGGTCTTCGCCGAGGTGGAGGCAGTCGTCTCCCCCGAGTGCATCCTGGCAACCAACACGTCTTCACTCTCCGTCACCGAAATGGCGGCGGACCTGCAGCACCCCGAGCGCGTGGTCGGTTTCCACTTCTTCAACCCGGTGGCCGTGATGCCGCTGCTGGAGATTGTGCGCGCCCCGAAGACCGACGACGCCGTGCTGGCCACCGCGTTCGTTCTGGCGAAGCAGCTGAAGAAGACCGCAGTGCTGGTGAAGGACGCGGCTGCGTTTGTGGTCAACCGCATCCTCGGCCGCATGTTCGGCGAGATCACCAAGGTGTTCGACGAGGGCACCGACGCCGCCACTGCTGACAACGCGCTGCGTCCGATGGGCCTGCCGATGACCCCGTTCAACCTGCTGGCCCTCGTCGGTCTGCCGGTCGGACAGCATGTCCAGGAGTCCCTGCACGCAGCCTTCGGCGACCGGTTCCATGTCTCAGAAAACTCGCAGAAGCTGATCGATGCCGGCATCAAATCGCTCTGGCAGAAGGATGAGGACGGCAAGCCCTACGTGCCGCAGGAAACCCTCGACCTGCTGACCTTCAGCGACTCGCCCTCCACCTCCGAGGAAGTCCTGCGCCGCACGCAGGACGCCCTGGCTGAGGAAATCGGCATGATGCTGGACGAAGGAGTGGTGGCCGGTCCGGAAGACATCGACCTCTGCGTCATCCTGGGCGCGGGCTGGCCGATGCACCTGGGCGGCATCACGCCGTACCTGGACCGGGTGGGTGCCTCTAACCGGGTGAACGGGAAGCTCTTCAACGCCGGTGCTGTTCCGGTGGCTGCTTCCTAGTTCGTTCTATCTGCTTGGCGCGCTTGTCAAGCGCCGGGCGGACCGGAGCGGCGGCATTCCTGCCGCCTAACCCGGTCCGTCCGGCGCTTTTGTTATGCGTACCGTCTCGCTTCTTGAGCAGCAGCAAACCTTCGGGGAGATGACGCTGCTTAGGCAGTGAATCACGAAACCCTCGGTGGGTTGACGCTGTATTGGAGCTCTCAAAGCGACGTTAGCTCACCGAAGGTTTTTTAGAGGGGTCCTAAGCAGCTGTATCGCACCGAAGGTTGAGCCTGAACGCATCCGGGGCGGAAACGGAAGGGCGGCATTCCTGCCGCCTAACCCGGTCCGTCCGGCGTCTCAGGATCTTTGGCGCGAGCTCTCTGCATTAGGAGGGCTACAAGTATGCCCAGAACGGCAGCCAATCCAAGGCCCGACGGAATGAGGCGGACGCTTTGTGGCGCGTCGAGGACGATAAGGACGATGCTCGCGGCGGCACACACGACGCAGACCCCTGCCACCACCCACCCGGTGGCGGTCGGCCAGGCAGCACGTTTGTCCCCCATGAACTGATGCCTCCATCGCTGAGAATCGAACTGTGCGATCACGCTAGCATGCGGGCCATCGGACTTAGGTCAACGAATATCCTGTGCTCGCAGGGCTAGCAAGGAGCAATAAAGCCGCCTAACCCGGTCCGTCCGGCGCTTTTGCTGTACGTGCCCTCGCGCTTCTTGAGCAGCAGCAAACCTTCGGGGAAATAACGCTGCTTTGCCCGTGAATCACGAAACCATCGGTGGGTTGACGCTGCACTGGAGCTCTTAAAGCGACGTTAACTCAACGAAGGTTTCTCCAGAAGGGCTCTAAACACCTGTAACTCACCGAAGGTTGAGCAGGAATCCCCGGGGGGCTTGCTGTTGCACCAAGTCCATGCCCACCCTAGGCAGCCGGGTTTCGCGGGCGTAGCCTGACCGGCGTGAATCAGCCACCAGCATCGCAGCAGCTCATCCGGACGATCAGCGACAGTGCCTTCGCTGAACGGGCTGCGGATCTGCAGTCCAGGTTCTACAAACCTATCCTGGACTGGGTCCCCCGAACCGTCCTGAACCGGAGCCTGGCGGGCCACTCGGTTCACCCGATCCTCACCGATCTGCCCATCGGTTGCTGGGCGGCCGCCAGCATTGTTGACTTTTCCGGTGGCGCTGGCGGCCGCCGTTCCGCAGGCCTTCTGCTAGCAGCAGGAATCGCGGCGTCCATACCTACGGCGTTCTCGGGTGCCAACGACTGGAAATACCTCACCGGCACGGACCGGCGGACCGGTGCCGTCCACGCGCTTGGGACCGACATCGCTTCGTTCCTCATGATGGGCTCACTTATCGCCCGGCTCCGCGGCAAATCCAATGCAGGGCGCGGGCTTGCCGTCGCCGGCAACGTGGTGATGGCAGGTGCGGGTTTTCTGGGCGGATATCTGGCGCTGACCCGCGGGGCTGCCCACCGCGATTGAGCGAGGTGCGGATCCGTGTGGGTCAGGACAGTCCTCCGGAACGGCCGTGCTGCAGGCCGGTGGGGATGCCGAGGAAGGCCGGTTCCGGAGCAGCGCAGCAGGAGGACTCCGCACTTGCAACGGCGGGAGCCTCCTCGGCGGGAGCGCAGCAGGAGGACTCCGCTGATGCCGCAGGGGCAGCCTCCGCAGGAGCGTCACAGCAGCTGCTGCCTGCGTCCGTGGAGCACACCCCCGTCTCGGGCAGCACGAGTTCCACATTGTCTGCTGCAGCCTGGTCCCCCGCGAGGGCAGCGGCGATGGAACGGACCTGCTCGTAGCCGGTGGCCATCAGGAACGTGGGAGCCCGCCCATAGGACTTCATGCCCACAATGTAGAAATCCTTCTCCGGATGGGACAACAGCCGCGCTCCGTGTGGTTCAACGGTGCCGCAGCTGTGGAACTCAGGATCGATGAGCGGACCAAGCTGCCGCGGCGCTTCAACGGCAGGGTCCAGGTCCAGGCGGATCTCGCGCAGCAGGTCCAGGTTCGGCCGGAAACCCGTGGCCGGGACCAGCAGATCCACCTTCAGCTCTTTCCTGCCGTCGGGCGTGGTTCCCAGGACAGTCAGGGTGGTCGCCGATTCGAACCCGGTGATCGTGAAGGACGTGTGCAGCTCGATCCGGCCGTCCTCAACCAGGGAGCGCAGCCGGCTGCCAAGGGCACCGCGGGCCGGCAGCCCGTCCAGATCTCCGCCGCCGTAAACACCTGCAGCACTGGAGCTTCGGATGGCCCAGCTGATCCGGGTCCCCGGTTCCCGCTCGGCCAGTTCGCCAAGGGACAGCAGGGTGTTTGCAGCCGAATGGCCTGCCCCGACCACCAGGACGTGCCGCCCGGCGAACTGCGCCCGGATGCTGCCAGTGACGTCGGGCAGCGGATCCGTGATGAAACCAGCCGCATGTGCCTCGGTTTCGCCAGGGGCAGGGAGTCCGGCCTGGCCCAGCGGATTGGGAGTGTGCCAGGTCCCGGACGCATCAAGGACTGCGCGGACGCGATGGTCAGTGACCACGCCGTCTGCCGTGCGCACACGGACCAGGAACGCCGCCGTCTCCCGGCCTGCGCTGCGGGTCTTGTCCAGGCCTTCCCGGCTGACCGCGATGACTTCGCTGGAGGTATGCATTGCGGCGGCTAACGCCGGGATCTCGGACAATGGGCGAAGGTACTGGTTCAAGAGTTCGGCGCTGGTCGGGAGTTCATCCGGCTCCGGCTCCTGCCAGCCGGTGGACGCCAGCAGCCGGCGGGCAGCGGCGTCGGTGTTGTAGCGCCAGGGCGAAAACAGCCGGACGTGGCCCCAGCTTGCCACCGCCGCGGCCGGAGAGGCACCTGCTTCGAAGATGACCGGGGTCAGGCCCCGCTCGAGCAGGTGCGCCGCGGCGGCCAGTCCAACGGGACCGGCCCCAAGGACGGCGACTGGCAGTTCGGATGGTTGGATCTTAGACACTGGAGTTTTCCTTAACTGAGGTTCTTAGGCTGCAGGCAGCAGGTCGGTGATGAGCAGCTGGATGCGGTGCTTGATGTCGTCACGGATGGGACGGACGGCCTCCACACCCTTGCCTGCCGGGTCCGCCAGCTGCCAGTCCTCGTAGCGTTTGCCGGGAAAGACGGGACAGGCGTCGCCGCAGCCCATGGTGATCACGACGTCGGAATCCCGGACGGCGTCAACCGTCAGCACCTTGGGCAGTTCCGCGGACATGTCGATGCCGTCTTCCGCCATCGCTTCCACGGCGGCCGGGTTGACGCTATCCGCGGGGGCGGATCCGGCTGAGCGGACTTCGATCCGGCCCTGTCCGAGGACGCGCAGGTAGGCCGCGGCCATCTGGGAGCGCCCGGCGTTGTGGACGCAGACGAACAGGACAGAGGGCTTTTCCCGGGCTGAAGACGGCTTCACTGGGTGCTCTTTTCGGCGGGTGCGGATACGAGGACGGCGGGTTGGACGGGCCAGAACTTCCTGCGGGCCCAAAGGGCGGCATAAACCAGGGCAACGAGGACTGGGACCTCGATCAGGGGTCCGACGACGCCGGCCAGCGCCTGCCCGGAGGTCACCCCGTAGGTGGCGATGGCCACGGCAATGGCGAGTTCGAAATTGTTCCCCGCAGCGGTGAAGGCCAGGGTGGTGGTACGGGCGTATCCGAGCCCGAGCAGTTTGCCCAGCAGCATGCCGGCTCCGAAAACCACGGTGAAGTAGACCAGCAGCGGAACGGCGATCCGCACGACGTCGAGCGGGTTGGAGGTGATCTCGTCACCCTGCAGCGCGAACAGGAGCACGATGGTGAACAGCAGTCCGTAAAGTGCCCAAGGGCCCAGCCTGGGCAGGAAGCGGTCCTCATACCATTCCCTGCCGCGTGCCTTCTCACCGAGGGCGCGTGTGAGGAATCCGGCCAGCAGCGGAATGCCCAGGAACACCAGAACGCTCAGGGTAATCGCCCAGAAGGAGAACTCCACGCTGGTGGTCTCCAGTCCCAGCCAGCCGGGCAGGACCTGGAGGTAGAACCAGCCCAGCGCGCCGAAGGCCAGGACCTGGAAGACGGAGTTGATCGCCACCAGGACCGCGGCAGCCTCCCGGTCGCCGCACGCGAGGTCGTTCCAGATCAGAACCATGGCGATGCAGCGTGCCAGCCCCACGATGATCAGGCCGGTGCGATACTCCGGCAGGTCCGGGAGGAAGATCCAGGCCAGGGCAAACATAAAGGCCGGTGCGGCCAGCCAGTTCAGCACCAGTGACGTGAGCATGAGTTTGCGGTCCGCGACCACCGTTCGGGTTTCGTCATACCGCACCTTTGCCAGCACCGGGTACATCATCACCAGCAGGCCCAGGGCGATCGGCAGGGACACCCCTGCCACCTTGACCGAGTCCAGCGCCGGTCCGATGCCGGGAACAAACCTGCCAAGCAGCAGGCCCGCAGCCATAGCCGCCAGGATCCAGACGGGCAGCAGCCGGTCCAGTGTGGAGAGCCTCAGGGCCGTCCTCCGGTCAGTCCGGTCGGCGGCTGCCGGCAGCGCGGGGTGGGTCACGGGGCTCCTTGAGTGCAGAGTGTGGAGAGTTGCCATCGGAAAACATCGATGACTTTCGATGTTGAGTATCCGCGCAGATATCGACGAATGTCAATCTATGGGCATAATGGTCGGGTGAACGCTGTTGAGACCTCCCCCGAAAGCCCTGCTGCGGACTGCTGCACCCCGCTGACGCAGGAAGTGCTCAGCGTTGAAGAGGCCCAGCAGTTTGCCCAGCTGCTCAAGGCGGTGGCGGAGCCTACCCGCCTTCGCCTGGTGTCCATCATCGCCGCCCAGGAGAACCGGGAGGCGTGTGTCTGCGACCTGACCGAGCCGATCGGCCTGGGCCAGCCCACGGTGTCGCATCACTTGAAGATCCTCGTGGATGCCGGCATCCTTCATCGCGAAAAGCGCGGCGTCTGGGCCTACTATTCGATCGTCCCGGGATCCCTGGAACGGGCGGCCGCCGTACTGGCGCCGTAGTAGCAGGTATCCGCTGCCGCCTTCTTTCCGGGGATATCAGCAACCTTGGTAAGGTGGAGTGCATGACTGCCCGACGCCGCCAGGCCCAGCCTGCCTCGACGCAGGCGCTGGGGGCGTACCTGAAGCGGCTGCTGCTGGCGAAACGGGCCAGCGGAACCAACGGCTGGATGAGCTCATGGGGCACCAACGCGCACGGAGAAATCGCCGGCTGCCCGCCGCCACGTACCTGATTCCGCACCTGCCAAACACCCACACCAGGTTCTTCAGGTGCACTCTGCCCACTTCAGGTACAGCGCACGAAAGAGCACGTCATGCCCTCATCCCCCCATGCCCTTCCGGACAACCAGCGCCCGCATGCAATCTGGCGCGGCGTCCACCAGACACTTGCCAAGGACACCACCGGCGGAGCCCTGCTTCTCGGGGCCACCGTCCTGGCCCTCGTCTTTGCCAACTCGCGCCTCGCCGGTTTCTATGAGGAGGTGCGGGAATTCTCCTTCGGTCCCGAAGCCCTTCACCTGAACCTGAGCGTCGCCGCCTGGGCCGCCGATGGCCTGCTGGCCGTGTTCTTCTTCGTTGTCGGGCTCGAGCTCAAGGAAGAATTCGTTGCCGGCAAGCTGCGGGACCCGCGCACAGCCCTCGTTCCGATTGTCGCCGCAATCGGCGGCGTCGCGGTTCCCGCCCTGATCTTCACGGTCATTAACCTGAACGCCGGCGGTGACGCGCTGAATGGCTGGGCCATCCCGGCCGCCACGGACATCGCCTTCGCGGTGGCCGTGATCGCCGTCGTTGGCCGGTTCCTTCCTCCCGCACTGCGCACCTTCCTGCTCACCCTTGCCGTGGTGGATGACCTGCTCGCCATCTCCATCATTGCCATCTTCTACACCGACGGCATTGCCTTCGTGCCGCTGCTTGCCGCCCTGGTCCCGCTGGCCGTATTTGCGGTCCTCGTCCAGCGCGGTGTCCGGTCCTGGTGGGTGCTGATTCCCCTCGGCGTCGCGGTGTGGACTCTCATCCATGCCTCCGGGGTCCACGCCACCGTAGCCGGCGTCCTGCTCGGCTTCATGGTTCCGGTCGTCGCGAAGGGCCGTGCCAAGGTCCGGGTTGGCACCAAGGACGACGGTTCGCCCCTGTACGAGGGCATGGCAGCCCACTTCGCTGACAAGTGGTCCGTCTTCTCGAGCGCATTCGCCGTGCCGGTCTTCGCGTTCTTCTCCGCCGGCGTCACCGTGGGTGGTTTCAGCGGGCTGCTCGATTCGCTCGGGAGCAGCATTGCGCTGGGTATCATCGGAGGTCTGGTGCTCGGCAAGGCCATCGGCATCACGGCGGGAACGTTCCTCGTCACGCGCCTCCGCGGCATCGTCATTGACAAGTCGCTGTCCTGGATCGACATCATCGGAATGTCCTTCATCGCCGGCATCGGCTTCACCGTTTCCCTGCTCGTCGGGGAACTCTCCTACGATGCCGCCAGTGACGCAGCCGGGGAAATGAAAGTTGGGGTGATCGTCGGGTCCGTCATCTCGGCGACAATCGGTGCGGTGATCCTGACAGCCCGGAACCGGCGCTACCGGGCCGCTGCGGCCATGAGCACGGAAGCTGCTGAAGCGCGCCGGGACTGATTTCTGCCTGGTCCGGTAGGACCTATTCGCCGGCGTCGAGCCCTGTTACCGGCATCCCGTTACGGTCATAGACCAACCGCAGCACCCCGGAAGGAAAGGCCTGTGGCGGCTCCGCAAGTGTGAACGCCGCCGGGACACCGCCGTCGCCGGAAAACACCCGCTTCCCGGTGCCCAGCGTTATCGGATACAGGAAGAGATTCAGCCGGTCCAGGATCCCGGCCGCCAGCAGCGACCCGGCAAGGGCGCCGCTGCCCACAACGTGGATGTGCCCGTGCCGGTCCTTCAGCGCGGCAGCCTCTTCCGCGGTGGACATTACAGTGGTCCGCTCCCAGTCCGCTCTGTCCATGGTCCGGGAAACCACGTACTTCGGGAGGGCATTGAACTTCTCCGCGATCGGGTTGGAGTTCCCCCGCTCCGGCCAGTACCCGGCAAGGATGTCGTAGGTCCTGCGGCCCAGCAGCAGGGAGTCCATCTCATTGATGCCGGCCATGATCGCGCTGCCGGATTCGGCGTCGGCAAAGGCGGCCTGCCAGCCTCCGAGCGTGAAGCCCCCGGAGGTGTCCTCCTCCGCGCCGCCGGGACCCTGATAAACACCGTCGAGTGTCAGGAACAAGTCCAGCGAAATGGTGCCCACCGTTCACGCCCCTCCGGTCGGACCGCTGCTGACCGCTGTCGCGGAGCCGCGGGCGTCATAAGCGGTCCGCTCGGCGAATACCTCCTCCATGTGCTGTTCCGCCCAGCCCTTGAAGCCGCGCAGCAGCTGGTGGAGGGACAGCCCAAGGGCCGTGAGTTCGTAGGTAACCGTCACCGGCACGGTCGGCGTGACAGTCCGGGTGAGCAGTCCGTCGCGCTCCAATGACCGCAGAGTCTGGGTCAGCATTTTCTGGCTCACTCCGGCCAGGACCCGCGACAGCTCTGAGAAACGCATCGGCTGCGGATGACCGTCACAACCGGGACCGCTCCCCAGGGCCGAAAGGATCAGCATGACCCACTTGTCCGAAATACGGTCCAGCAGCTGGCGGCTGGGACACGCTGCCAGGAAGGCGTTGTACCGGGCCTTGGATTCTTCCCGTTTTTCGGCCGCCGTCATAGTTGCCACTGCGCTGCTCCTGTTCCTTCGGGGTTACCTAGGCACCCGAAGGTGCCGTCTTCCACACGCAAAGTTCCGTGCCAATACTGGAGTAACCCGCTTCAGAACACCACCTTCCTCCGCATGAAATGGCAGAACATGAATTCTTCGACTAGATCCCTTCCGGGCGGCACCTGGACTATCGGCAACCTTGCACTCAGCCGCTTTGGATACGGTGCAATGCAACTGGCCGGACCGGGGGTTATGGGCCCTCCACCAGACCGCGACGGCGCGCTGGCCGTCCTGCAGGAAGCGGCGGCGAGCGGCATCACGCACATCGACACGAGCGGGGCGTACGGCCCCAACATCACGAACCGTCTGATCCGTGAAGCGCTCTATCCCTACCCGGACCGTCTGCACCTGGCCACGAAGGTCGGAGCTGTCCGCGACGAACAAGGGTCATGGGTCCCGGCGAGCCGGCCCGGCCAGCTGCGCCGCGCCGTCGTCGAAAACCTTGAAACACTCGGTCTTGACACACTGGATCTCGTCTATTTCCGCGCAGGCGATGCGCGGGGCACGGTGCCGGGGTCCATAGCCGAGCCAATGGAAACCCTTGCCGAGCTGCAGCGCGACGGCATAATTCGCCATCTCGGGGTCAGTAATGCTCTGCCCGAACAGGTCGCAGAGGCCAGGAGCATAACCCCCATCGTCTCCGTACAGAACATGTACAACCTCGCCTTCCGCGGGGACGACGATCTCATCGATTCTCTGGCACGGGACGGCGTGGCCTACGTCCCGTTCTTCCCGCTTGGCGGATTCAGCCCGCTGCAGTCGGCAGCCCTTTCGGCGGTGGCGGCCCGGCTCGGTACCAGCCCCATGTCCGTAGCGCTTGCCTGGCTGTTGCGCCGCTCCCCCAACATCCTGCTGATTCCCGGCACGTCGTCACAGGCACACCTGAGGGAGAACATCTCCGGTGCCTTCCTGGACCTTTCAACCACCGACATTGCAGAGCTGAACGGAATCGGCCGATAGACGCGACCGTCCCAGGTGCTGTGTCCCGGCCGGCAGCAGCTCGCTACTTTCCCTCCTTCCGGCGGACGATCTCCTGGATCCAGACGGGCGCGTAGGGCGACGTGCAGTTCGGCGGCGTCGGGTAGTCCTTGAGTACCTCCAGCCGTTCGCCGATGCTGATGGCCCGGCTGCGGAAATCAGGGTGGCTGATGCCAATCTGGGCCAGGCAGGTGTTCATGGCCCACTGCAGCCGATCGGGGGCGTCCCGCAGTTCAGCCTCGATCGTGTCCAGCAGTCCGTTGAGGTCCAGCCCCTCGGGGTTCCTGGAGACTCGTTCGCTGGTGAGCGCCCAGCCGGCGCTGGCCACCTCGGGATCCGGATCAGCAACCCAGAGTAGGCGCAGGTCCTCTGCGTGAGGGCTCTTCTTGACGACATAGTTCAGCAGCCAGTCCTGTACCTTGGGGCTGCGTGCCTCCCGAATCATGACGTCCAGTTCGTCCTGTCCGAAGGATTTCGGCCGGCAGATCAGCACTGCCAGCAGCCGTGCCGCGGTGTCCCCGGTTTGCCAGAGCTGACGGGACAGTTCCTGCTGCGTTTTGAGCTCCTTGGCAACCGCGCGGAGACGGCTGAGGTTCACCCCGTGGTCGTCTCCGTGCCGTTCGTTGACCGCACGAATCTTCGGGTCCTCAAGGGCGGCAAGCTGGACCATCACCTCTTCAACGGTGGTTACGGTGCCTGTCGCGGCCATGCGGCTGTTTCCTTTCACGTCCAGCGGTACGGACCAGGGATCTCTCCGGCATTGCTGCCGGCTCGCAGGACCCTGTTCCGCAGCGCCACCGCTGCAGGGACGAGGGCAAGCCCGGCGAGAAGCCCCGCCAGCATCGCGGGGCCGCCTATGCCCGCTGCAAACCCGGCATGGGCGCAGATCCCGGCAACGGTGATTCCCGAGAGTCCGAGAGACACAGCCATGACGGTTGCCGGTCCGGCTGCACGAAGGGTCAGTTCGCCGTCTGCCACCACAAGGCCCAGCATCCGCCACGCTGCCAGGAGTGCCGCCTCGACACAGGCTACCGCCGCAATTACCGCTGCGGCGTAGGGGACGGCGAGGTGCGCGGCCTGCGGATACGCCGCGGCGTACTCGCCCGCCATGCGCGGCAGCAGCACTGTCTGAGACAACAGGGCCAGGAGTCCGGCAGCGACAAGGACAAAACGAAGTGGCAGCGCTTCCTGCTTGGTCATAGCGCAATGGTCGTCAGGTCGGTTCATGCTGTCAACCACACGGTTCGTGCCTTCCTGGGGTGGTGTGTCCGGCGTCGTCCAACAATCGTCACGGTATTCCTCCCCGGCCCGATGACAGGATCCCTGGGGTTCTATAAGCTCGGCCCGTGAACACCGGCCCCGACGCAAGGAAGCTGCGCCAGCCGAGCCCCGTGCTCGCGACGCTGTTCTGCGTCATGGTTGCGGTTGTCTCGCTGTATACCGTGCTGCCCCACAGCCAGCCGTGGACCTGGCTGTTGCTGGGGCTCGTTGTATTGTCGACAGCCGCCTTCGTGGTGTCGCTCGCCGGTTTTGCCCTGCGTCAGCGCGACGACTACTGGCGTGAACGCGGCAGGGATCGCAAGAACCCTGAGTCACCCGGCACGAAGAATACGAGCCCCTAGCCGTACCCCTGCGCCGCGCCGACGCGAGTGTCCCAGCGACGGATTCCTCCGGCCGAACCCGGACGAACTCAGCTCAGCCGCTCCAGCGCAGCAGCCAGATACGGCGCCGTCCGCGACGCGTCACAGGCTGCCACGTCGCCGGCGGTCCCGGCACAGATGATCCGTCCGCCGTCGTCGCCTCCTGCCGGCCCCATGTCGATGACCCAGTCAGCCGAGGCAACAACGTTCATCGAGTGCTCCACCACTACAACGGTGTTGCCGGCGTCCACCAGCCGGTTCAACTGGGCCAGCAGCAGCTGCACGTCCTGGGGGTGCAGACCGGTGGTCGGTTCGTCCAGCAGGTACAGGGTGTGGCCGCGGCGTGCCCGCTGCAGCTCGGTAGCCAGCTTGATCCGCTGGGCCTCGCCGCCGGACAGTTCGGTGGCGGGCTGGCCCAGCCGCAGGTATCCAAGCCCGACGTCGAGCAGGGTCCGCAGGCTGCGCTCAGCCGCCGGAACGCCGGCAAGGAACTCAGCCGCTGTCTCCACCCGCATGCCCAGGACATCGGCTATGGATTTGCCGCGGTAGGTGACCTCGAGGGTCTCCTCGTTGTAGCGGGCACCGTGGCAGTCCGGGCAGGGACCGTAGGTGCCGGGAAGGAACAGCAGCTCGACGGCGAGGAAGCCCTCACCCTGGCAGGTTTCGCACCGGCCGCCGGCGACGTTGAAGGAGAAGCGCCCGGCGTTGTAGCCGCGTGCCCGTGCTTCGTCCGTGCCGGCGTAGAGCTTGCGGACGTGGTCGAACAGGCCCGTATAGGTGGCCAGGTTGGAGCGCGGCGTTCGGCCAATGGGGCGCTGATCCACCCGGACCAGCCGGTCCAGGTGCTCGAGGCCGTGAATTCCCCGCACCTGCACGCCGGGATCTTCGCCGCCCTCCTGGGCGTCGCCGTCATCCTCAGCTTCCGGCGGTGCGCCGTTGACCTGGGTGCCCACGGCTTCGGCGAGGACCTGGCTGACCAGGGTCGATTTGCCGGATCCGGACACACCGGTGACAGCGGTGAGTACGCCGAGCGGAATATCGGCGTCGAGCTCCCGCAGGTTATGCCGCGAAATGCCCTTCAGGGACAGCCAGCGCTCAGCCCGGCGCCGGGCAGGCACGGTTGCTTCCGCGTCTCCAAAGAGGAACGGCCGGGTGGCGCTTTCGGGCACGTCGGCGAGCCCGGCGACGGGACCGCTGTAAAGCACGGTGCCGCCGCCGTCACCGGCCTGCGGACCGACGTCGACTATCCATTCGGCGCTGCGCACCACGTCCATGTTGTGCTCAACGACGAACACCGAGTTCCCGGCGTCCTTGAGTTCCTGTAGGACGGCGAGCAGCGGTTCAGCGTCTGCCGGGTGAAGTCCTGCCGACGGTTCGTCCAGGACATAGACGACGCCGAACAGGCCCGACCGCAGCTGCGTGGCGATGCGCAGCCGCTGCATCTCCCCCGGTGAGAGCGTGGGGGTGGCGCGGGACAGGCTGAGGTAACCCAGGCCAAGCGAGATCAGGATCTCCAGCCGGGACAGCAGGTCCCGGGTGATGGTGACGGCAACCTCGGTGTCTTCGTTCGATGCCGCAGACCGGGAGGCCGTGCCTGCGGCCTTGAGTTCCGCCGTCGGCCGGATGATTTCGGCCAGCTCCCCCAGCGTTGCTCCGTTGAGTTCGGCAATGTTGCGTCCGGCGAAGGTGACGGCCAGCGCTTCCGGACGCAGGCCCGCTCCGCCACAGACCGGGCAGGGGCCGGAGACCATGTACTCCAGGACCCGTTCGCGCATCTTCGCGCTCCCGGAATCGGCCAGGGTGTGCAGCACATAGCTGCGGGCGCTCCAGAAGCGGCCCTTGTACGGTTTGGCCACGCGGTCGCGCTGGGGTGTGATGGTGACGACGGGCTGTTCCTCGGTGAAGAGGATCCAGTCGCGGTCCTTCTTCGGCAGCTTCCGCCAGGGCACATCGACGTCGTAGCCCAGGTGGATCAGGATGTCCCGCAGGTTCTTGCCCTGCCAGGCACCCGGCCAGGCCGCGATGGCCCCCTCCCGGATGGTCAGTGACGGATCAGGGACCAGGGACTCTTCGGTGACGGTGTGGGCGACGCCGAGGCCGGAGCATTCGCGGCACGCACCCGCCGCAGTGTTGGGCGAGAAGGCATCCGAATCCAGGCTGCCGGGCTCGGCGTCGGCTGGATAGGTGCCGCCGCGGGAGAACAGCATCCGCATCGAGTTTGAAAGCGTAGTGAGGGTGCCGACCGTTGACCGCGAACTGGCCGTACCGCGGCGCTGCTGTAGCGCGACGGCGGGAGGCAGGCCCGTGATGGCCTCCACCTTGGGATTGTGGCCCTGGGAAATGAGGCGCCGTGCGTACGGCGCAACCGATTCGAAGTACCGCTTCTGTGCCTCGGCGTAGATGGTTCCGAACGCCAGGGACGACTTGCCTGAGCCGGAGATTCCGGTGAACGCAACGATCGCGTCACGGGGAATGTCGACGTCGACGCTGCGCAGGTTGTTTTCCTGGGCGCCGCGGACACGGACCATGCCGTTGCCCGCGGGGCCGGACGTGGACCTGGGAGCGGGCTGGGCAGCAGGTACGGGTTTAGTGCTCACCCATCGACGCTAACAGGCAGCCTGCTTCCCAATCAGTGAAACCGGCTGGGTTTCACCAACGGCGTGATCAGCGCACAACCGGATAGGTTGGAATCCATGAAGGACCAGATAGAGCAGATCCTGGCTCAGTGGACAACGGAACGGCCGGATCTTGATGCCTCCCCCATGGCTGTCATCGGGCGGATCTCCCGGGTGTCCCGGAAGGTGGATACCCGGCTGGCCGCAACCTTCGCGCGGCATGGTCTCGACGCCGCTGCTTTTGATGTCCTGGCGACCCTGCGGCGCTCCGGAGCGCCGTATACCCTGAGTCCGTCAGAGCTGACGGCCAGCACCATGGTCACGTCCGCGGCAATTGCCCAGCGCCTGAACCGGCTGGAGGAACGGGGTTTGGTGTCCCGTACCAAAAACTCCTCGGACGGGCGGGGCAAGAAGGTGGCGCTCACGGCGGACGGCCTTGCGCTGGTTGAGCGGGCGCTGCCGGATCATCTGGCGACTGAGGAGAGCATCCTGGCGGGCCTGAGCCCCGAGGAGCGGAAGATTCTCGCCGAACTGCTGGCTCGTGTCGAGGGAACCCTGGACCGGAAGTAGTCTGCACAGTCTGAGGCGGTGCACAACCAGAGCCTGCTCTGATTGACTGCTGGTCATGACATCCCGAAGCGGCAGTAACGTCTGGCCGGCAGTGCACGAGGAACGCCGCGCGCTGATTGCGGATCTGAAGGACCTTCCGGACGATGCGTGGCAGATGCCGTCGCAGTGTCCCGGCTGGAGTGTCCACGATGTCCTGGCCCACCTGGTGGACACCGCACGAACCACCCGGCTGGGTTTCCTGCGCGGCATGGTGAGGGCCCGCTTCGACTTTGACCGCAGCAACGCCGACGGCATCCGAAAGCACCGCGGAAACAGCCCGGCTGAGACCCTCGCCGCGTTTCGCACCGTCGAGCACCGAACCAGCGGACCGCCGGCACCCGGCGCCACCCGCCTGGTTGAGGCGGTGGTCCACGGCGAGGACATCCGCCGCCCGCTCGGGATTGTCCGCCGCTATTCTCCCGGCGCCGTCGAGACGGCGCTGGCCTATCAGGCAAAAACGTCGGTGAAGCTCGGCGGCGGACGGGAACTTCTGGACGGCCTTAGCCTGACCGCGGACGACGGCGACTTCCGGCACGGCAGCGGCGATGAGGTCCGCGGGTCCGCCCTGGCCCTGCTGCTCGCCGTCTCCGGCCGGCCTGTCGGGGATGATGAGCTTTCGGGTCCCGGAGCAGGGACCCTCCAGCAGCGTCTGTCAGCGCAGCGGAACCCCTAGCTGTCCGGCGTCCACTGGACATGCCGGATCCAGCCGGGAAGATCCAGCGGACCGTCCCCGCCGACCAGTGCCCGAGTGGCCTCGAAGTCTGCCTGGTAGGCCGGGGTTTCGGCGAACCAGCGGAACATCGCCGCCATATCGCTGTCTGCGCCGACTGCTTCCAGGGGAAGGGCTTCGTATCGGGCAGGAAGTCCGGCCGCTTCCCCGAACGCTTCAGCGATCTGGCTGCCGGTTCGTTTATCGCCGCCGATCTCGACGGCCCCGCCCGGAACCTCAGCGCCAAGCAGAACTGATCCCGCGGCCCGGCCGAGATCCCGGACAGCGAGCATCTCAAGCGGGATGCCGTCGGGAAACGGCAGGCGGACAGTCACCGTGCCGTCTTCAACGTCCACACCGAACTCGGAGAAGTTGTCCATGAACAGCACCGGACGCAGGAAGGTCGCGTTGAGGCCGAGTTCCCCGATGCGTTCCTCGACCCTGCGCTTGCTCTGAAAATGCGACACACCTGAGTTCCGTTCGGCGCCGCCTACGGAGGAGTAGACCAGATGCGGTACACCGGCGCTGCTTGCCGCCTCCGCAATGGCCAAACCGGTGGCTGTCTCATAGTCGGTACCGTTCGGGTACATGGTGGTCATGGCGTACGCCGCATCCACACCCTCGAACAACGGAGCGAGGGTATCGGACCGGGTCAGGTCTCCGGTAACCAGCTCGACGCCGCGCTCCGCCAGGGCAGCTGCCTTCGCAGTCGCCGGATCGCGGACCAGGGCACGGACCCGGGCTCCTGGGACGAGCAGTTCAACGGCTGCTGCGCCGCCCTGCCTTCCGGTTGCTCCCACAACGGCGATGGTTCCTGGTGCTTTGGGCATGCTCGTCTCCCTGCTCCACGGACTCACTGGGACCATGAACCTGCCGCACCGGATACACCTTTGTCATGTACATTTCCGGGTCTTGATGCAAGAATCGCTCCATCATCTTCCGCCCACCGAGCGAGGAACACAATGTCATTTCAGGCATACCTGGACGCTATTGAGAAAAAGACCGGGCGAACACCCCGCCAGCTGACGGACGAAGCGCGGGCGAAAGGACTGGACGGACCTGAGGTGAAAGCCGGCGAAATCCTTGAGTGGCTGAAAACGGAGTACGGACTCGGCCGCGGCCACGGAATGGCGCTGGTGCATGTGATCCGCAATGGTCCGGCCATCGATGCGAGGCATGTGGGGACCTCCGGGCCGCACCGGGACGAATCGGACACGCTCTGGCTGGACGGCATCGCGACCAGACCGTCGTAAGAATCCGGGACGGCGGGATGTCATTACCGCCGTCCCGGACCCTCCGGCCTCCACTCCGGAACTAGAACAAGGCAACCTTCGGCGTCTGCGGGAAGATCCGGTCCAGTTCCTCGAGATCCTTCTCGGACGGTACCCAGGAAGCAGCTTCGGCGTTCTGCTGGACCTGTTCCGGCTTCGTGGCACCCGCGATCACTGAGGCAACCGACGGACGGGACGCCAGCCAGGAGAAGGCAACCTGAACCTCGGTCAGGCCGCGGTCGCGGGCGAAGTCACCAAACTCGCGGAGCTGGTCAAAGTCGGCGTTCTGCAGCAGGTTGGTGCGCGAGTGGGTCAGCCGGCTTCCCTCGGGTGCCTGGCCGGAGCTGTACTTCCCGGTGAGCAGGCCGTTGGCCAGCGGGAAGTAGGGCAGCACACCCAGCCCGTAGGCTTCAGCGGCCGGGGTGACTTCCAGCTCGGCCCGGCGGTCCAGCAGGTTGTAATGGTTCTGCGCCGAGATGAACCGGGTGCTGCCCTTCATGCGGGCAGTGAACTCAGCCTCCGCGATCTGCCAGCCGGTGCGGTTTGAGTGGCCGATGTAGCGCACCTTGCCGCTGGTCACCAGGTCGTCCAGCGCGGCCAGGGTCTCATCGATGGGGGTCAGGGGGTCCGGTGTGTGGAACTGGTAGAGGTCGATCCAGTCCGTTCCAAGCCGGCGCAGGGATGCCTCGACGGCAGACACGATGTAGCGGCGGGATCCGCGGGCGCCGAAATCAGGACCATTCGCACCCTGCATTTCCATGCCGAACTTGGTCGCCAGGACAATGTCTGCACGTCGTGCTCCGAGGGCCTTGCCCAGCCGGATTTCGCTCAGTCCGGGTTCGGCGCCGTAGATGTCGGCAGTGTCGAAGAGGGTGATCCCTGCGTCGATTGCGGCGTGGACGACGGCGTCTGTGCCCTCCTGGGATTCAGTCGCGGTCCCGGATCGGCCCAGGTTGTTGCAGCCGAGGCCGACGGTCGAAACGGTCAGCCCGGAATTGCCAAGTCTGTTGTAGGTGGTCATCCTGCAACGCTATCAATTGCGGCCCTGCTGCCCCGGCTGCGACAGGCTAGGCCCCGTAGGCGCTCATGGGGCCGTTGAGGCTGGGCGGCTTGTCAGTCTCCAGGATGTACTGGATCGGAATGGGCCCGGTGGGGAGCAGCCCGGGATAGATGCTCTCGTGGTTTCGCCGGCGGGGGTAGTTACCGCTTTGCCTGAGCCCCCGGGAAAACGCCGTGGACGAAACCGGGTCCAGCCGGGCCTGCTCACACCAGATGATGTACATGCCGTACAGGTCCGCCGCGGGGGTGGCTTCGTTCTCGCTGAGTCCGCTGATGGTGCATTCCTGCAGGAAGTCCGCTACCGGACCGGATGGTGCCTGTTCCATAATCCCGACACTAGCCACGCACCCCAACAGTGGGAAGAGTCCCTAGGGTGAACTTTCGCCCTCGCTGCGCAGATACTCCTCGAAACCCAGCGGAGCGGCTCCGGTGAGCTCCGCGACGTCGTCGCTGACCGTCGCCTGTTCTCCGGTGGCGATGGCGGCGTAGCTGGTCGCCCAGGCAACGGCCTGCCACTGGGTGGCACCTGCGGCCAGGCGGGATTCGACCGCTTCATCCAGGGATTCGGCGTGGTAGGTAATGTTTTCGCCGGTGACGCGGGAGAGGATCTCTGCGACCTCGGCCATGGACAGTGCCTGCGGTCCGGTCAGGGTGTAGGTGCGGTTGGTGTGCGGCGCTGGATCGGCAAGGATCCTGGCTGCCGAACGCGCGACGTCGGTGCGCGCCACGGGCGCGAACTTCCCGTCGGCGGCCGGCCCTCTGATCACGCCGTCTCGCCCCACAAACGTGGGCAGGATGTCCTGGTAGAACGCATCCCGCAGGAACGTGTAGGAAAGCCCCCGTTCCTTGATGTACTGCTCGGTGTCCCAGTGGTCCCGGCCCAGGGTGAAGACATCGTTCTCCGCAGCGCCCATGAAGGAGGTGTAGACGATGTGCGTCACACCGGCCTCCACAGCCGCGTCCACGAACGTTCGCTGGTCCTGGGCGCGGTACGGATTCTCCGCCGCGGAAACCATGAAGAGGGTCTGTGTTCCGCGCAGCGCGCGTTCAGCATGTTCCCTGTCTGCGTAGGAAACCGCGAACGTGGGTGTGTCCGGCTGCTGCGGAACCCGGGCGGTGTGCCGTGCCAGCAGGCGCAGCGGTATGCCCTGGTCTGCGAGCAGCTGCGCAACCATGCCGCCCAGCGCACCGGTGGCTCCCGTGACGGCGAGAGGAGGGAGGTCGTTCGGCATTCCAGCCACCTGCTTTCCTTGCCCCGCCGGGCTTGCGGAGCTTACTTGATCTTGGGTATCTGTCCTGTGGGGCTCTGCTGTCCCGGCAGCGGCCTAGCGAACGGAACCTTGGTTCCCAGCACCTGGGCCACGACGTCGTTGGCCACCTGACGTGCCGTGAGCCCAACCCGTTCCATGACCTCTGCACGCGTGCCGTGGTCCAGGAACTCGGCGGGCAGGCCAACCTCGTTGAGCGCAGTGTCCACGCCGGCGGCCCGCATTTCCTGGCGGATCCGTGAACCGACTCCCCCGGCGCGCACGCCGTCCTCGATGACGATCACGATCCGGTGTTCGGCCGCCATTCGGACGATCGACCGCGGGACGGGCAGCACCCACCGCGGGTCCACCACGGTGGAGCTGATGCCCTGGGCGCCGAGGCGGTCCGCGACATCCAGGGCCATTTCCGCCATGGCTCCCACGCTGACAATCAGCACGTCGTTGCTGGCATCACCGGACGGTCGGCGGGCGAGGATGTCAACGCCGTCGTCCGTACGTTCCTCGGCGTCCACGTCGGCGCCGACGGTGCCCTTGGAGAACCGCACCACGCTGGGTGCGTCGGAGATGGCCACGGCCTCACGGAGTTCTTCGCGCAGCCGGGTGGCGTCACGCGGCGCGGCGAGGTGGAGCCCCGGAACGATCTGCAGCATGGACATGTCCCACATGCCGTGGTGGCTGGCGCCGTCGGGCCCGGTCACTCCGGCACGGTCCAGGACAATCGTCACCCCGGCCTTGTGCAGGGCAACGTCCATCAGCAGCTGGTCGAACGCACGGTTCAGGAAGGTGGCATACAGTGCGACGACGGGATGGAGCCCGCCGTAGGCCATCCCGGCCGCAGAAGTCAGTGCGTGCTGTTCGGCAATGCCGACGTCGAACACCCGGTCCGGATGCCGTTCGGCGAACCGGTGCAGGCCCACGGGAATGAGCATTGCGCCGGTGATCCCGACGATGTCCTTGCGTTCATCGGCGATATCCGCGATCTCGGTGGCGAAGACGGAGGTCCAGGACTGCTTGCCGCCGGCGGCGACGGGCGCACCTGTTTCAGGATCGATCACGCCAACTGCGTGGAACTGGTCTTCGACGTGTGCACGGGCCGGAGCGTAGCCGTGGCCCTTCTCGGTGATCGCGTGAACGATCACGGGTCCGCCGTAGTTCTTGGCCTTCTCCAGTGCCTGCTCCACCGCACCAAGGTCGTGCCCGTCGATCGGCCCAACGTACTTCATGCCCAGGTCCTCGAAGAGCCCCTGCGGGGCCCACCAGTCCTTGATGCCCTTCTTGGCTGCATGCAGGCTGTGGTAGGTAAAACGGCCCACCGGGCCGGCGCTCTGCAGGCGGCCCTTCCACCAGTCCATGGTGTTCTCGTACATCTTGTGCGTGCGCACGGCGTCGATGGTGGGACGCAGTGAGGCGAGGTAATCGGCGACGCCGCCGATGGTCGGGGCGTAGGAACGGCCGTTGTCGTTGACGACGATCACCACACGACGCCGCTGGTCGGCAGCGATGTTGTTCAGGGCTTCCCAGGCCATGCCTCCGGTGAGGGCGCCGTCGCCCACCATGACGACCGTGTAGCGGTCGCCTTCTCCGTTCAGCTGGCGGGCACGGGAAATTCCGTCAGCCCAGGAAAGCGAGGAGGAAGCGTGGGAGCTCTCAACAATGTCATGGACTGATTCGGCCCGTGACGGGTATCCGGAGAGGCCGCCCTGCTGGCGCAGCGTGGAGAAATCCTGGCGGCCGGTCAGGATCTTGTGTACGTAGGACTGGTGCCCGGTGTCAAAGACAATGCTGTCCCGCGGGGAGTCGAATACCCGGTGAATGCCCATCGTCAGTTCAACGACGCCCAGGTTTGGTCCCAGATGCCCGCCGGTCTGGGCGACATTCGTGATGAGGAAGGAGCGGATTTCCTCGGCCAGGGCTGACAGCTGGGAGCTGCTCAGCTTGCTGAGGTCCCGCGGATCACGGATGGTTTCCAGAAGTCCCAAGAGGGCGCCTCCCTTGCGTCTTAGGCAACGGGCAAACGCACCGTCACAGCTTTTAACTCTAACGCCTGCCCCGCGCCCCGGGTTTCCACCAAAGCGCAAAACGCCCCGTTTCCTTCCATCCGGAAGGAAACGGGGCGCTGAGCTTAGCGGCTGTGCAGGCCTACTTTGCCGAAATCTGGCGAAGCACGTACTGCAGGATGCCGCCGTTGCGGTAGTAGTCAGCCTCACCCGGGGTATCGATGCGCAGGACAGCATCGAAGGTGATGGCTTCACCGTTCTCCGGCACCGCGGTGACCTTGACGGTCTTCGGGGTGTTGCCGTTGTTGAGTTCGGTGACGCCTTCAACGGAGAAGGTTTCCGTACCGGTCAGGCCCAGGGACTCGGCGTTGACGCCGGCGGGGTACTGCAGCGGAAGGACGCCCATGCCAATGAGGTTGGAGCGGTGGATACGCTCGTAGCTCTCGGCGATGACGGCCTTGACGCCCAGCAGTGCGGTGCCCTTTGCTGCCCAGTCACGGGAAGAACCGGAACCGTATTCCTTGCCGGCCAGGACAACCAGCGGAGTGCCGGCGGCCTGGTAGTTCACCGATGCGTCGTACACGGTGTTCTGCGGGGCATCGGGCTGCGTGAAGTCACGGGTGAAACCGCCTTCCACGCCGTCCAGGAGCTGGTTCTTGATGCGGATGTTCGCGAAGGTACCGCGGATCATCACCTCGTGGTTGCCTCGGCGGGAACCGTACGAGTTGAAGTCCTTGCGGGCCACGCCGTGCTCCAGCAGGTACTTGCCTGCCGGGGTGTCCGACTTGAAGGAACCGGCCGGGGAGATGTGGTCGGTGGTGACCGAATCGCCCAGCTTGAGCAGCACACGGGCACCTTCGATGTCCGTGACGGGCTCCGGCTGTGCCTTCATGCCCTCGAAGTACGGGGGCTTCCGCACGTACGTGGACTCCGAATCCCATTCGAAGGTTGCGCCTTCGGGGGTCGGCAGGGACTTCCAGCGGTCGTCACCTTCGAAGATGGTGGCGTAGGAATCCGTGAACATTTCCTGGCTGATGGACGCGTCGATGATCTCCTGGACCTCGGACGGGTTCGGCCAGATGTCCTTCAGGAAGATGTCGTTGCCTTCGGAGTCCTGGCCCAGCGGGTCGTTCTCGAAGTCGAAGTCCATGGAACCGGCCAGTGCGTAGGCGACTACCAGCGGCGGGGAAGCCAGGTAGTTCATCTTCACGTCCGGGTTGATGCGGCCTTCGAAGTTGCGGTTGCCCGAGAGCACTGCGGTGACGGCCAGGTCGGCTTCGTTGATCGCGGTGGAGATTTCATCTTCCAGCGGACCGGAGTTGCCGATGCAGGTGGCGCAGCCGTAACCGACAACGAAGAAGCCAAGCTTCTCCAGGTACGGGATCAGGCCGGACTTCTCGTAGTAGTCGGTGACTACCTTGGAACCCGGAGCGATCGAGGTCTTGACCCAAGGCTGGGCGACGAGGCCCTTTTCGACGGCGTTGCGTGCCAGTACGGCAGCGGCCATCATCACCGAAGGGTTGGACGTGTTGGTGCAGGAGGTGATCGAGGCGATCGTCACGGCTCCGTGGTCCAGCTCGAAGCTGCGGCCGTCCGGCATGGTGACGGGAACCTTGTTCACCGAACGCTCGGCAGGAGCGTCGGATTCCTTGACCAGGTCGTGCTCGGCGTCCTTGACCTTGGTGCTGCCCTCGGTGAAGGACGGGGCATCGGAGGCCGGGAAGGTTTCTTCCAGGGCCTCGTCGACGGTGCCGTTCTGGGTTTCGACGGTTTCGTGCACGTAGTTCTTCAGGTCGGCACGGAACTGCTGCTTGGCGCTGGTGAGCTCCACGCGGTCCTGCGGACGCTTCGGACCGGCGATCGAGGGAACCACGGTGGACAGGTCCAGCTCGAGGTACTCGGAGTACTTGACCTCGTTGGACGGATCGTGCCAGAGGCCCTGTTCCTTGGCGTAGGCCTCAACGAGGGCTACGTTCTCCTCGGAGCGGCCGGTGAGGCGCAGGTAGTCCAGGGTCACGTCGTCGATCGGGAAGATCGCGGCGGTGGAGCCGAACTCGGGGCTCATGTTGCCGATCGTGGCGCGGTTGGCCAGCGGGACGGAGGCAACGCCTTCGCCGTAGAACTCCACGAACTTGCCGACGACGCCGTGCTTGCGCAGCATCTCGGTGATGGTCAGGACCACGTCGGTGGCGGTGGCGCCGGCCGGGATTTCACCGGTGAGCTTGAAGCCGACAACGCGCGGGATGAGCATGGAGACGGGCTGGCCGAGCATCGCTGCTTCGGCTTCGATGCCGCCAACGCCCCAGCCGAGCACGCCAAGGCCGTTGACCATGGTGGTGTGGGAGTCGGTACCGACGCAGGTGTCAGGGTAGGCACGCAGGACACCGTCAACCTCACGGGTCATGACCGTGCGCGCCAGGTATTCAATGTTGACCTGGTGGACAATGCCCATTCCCGGGGGAACAACCTTGAAGTCATCGAATGCGGTCTGGCCCCAGCGCAGGAACTGGTAACGCTCGCCGTTGCGCTGGTATTCGATTTCCATGTTGCGCTCGAGAGCGCCGGCGTTGCCGAAAGCGTCGATCTGCACGGAGTGGTCGATGACCATTTCCGCCGGTGCAAGCGGGTTCACGCGCTTGGGGTCGCCGCCGAGGTCGGCCACTGCTTCACGCATGGTCGCCAGGTCAACGATGCAGGGAACACCGGTGAAGTCCTGCATGATCACGCGGGCAGGCGTGAACTGGATTTCGGTGCTGGGCTCTGCGTTTGCGTCCCACTTGGCCAGGGCACGGACGTGGTCCGCGGTGATGTTGGCACCATCTTCGGTGCGCAGCAGGTTTTCCAGCAGAACCTTGAGGCTGAACGGAAGGCTCTGGGCGCCTTCGACGGAATTCAGCCGGAAAATTTCATATTCGTTTCCGTTGACGTCAAGGACGCCTTTGGATCCGAAGCTGTCCACATTACTCATAACAGGACTCCTCTCGCCACCGTTTTATCTTTGTCCAGTGATCCGCCGCACGCTAGTTAGGATTTCCTAACCGGCACAGCTGTTGGGCCCGGCCGGGAAATGGTGGGTGATTTCCCGGGCTGGCTAGTCCCCCCTGCCGTGCAGACGTTATGGCGGGAATCCCTTCGGCACGGAGCCGGACAACCGTTCCCATCCTAGCCGGAAGCGCGTCCTGCGGACCGTTCACCGCGCCGGATACCGGATATGGCCCGCCGCACACCGGCCCGGAACTCCGGGCGGAAGTCCGGGCCGGTGCCTGTTACGGGCGGCGGAGGACCGCGAAGGATTCCATGTGGTGGGTATGCGGATACAGATCGAAGACGCGCAGGGTGTCCAGTTCCCAGCCTGCTTCGCGGAACCAGGCAAGGTCACGCGCGAAGGAAGCGGGGTCGCAGGAAACGTAACCGACGGCACGCGGTCCGGCAGCACTGATCTGGTCCACGACCACCCGGCCGGCGCCCGTCCGCGGAGGGTCCAGCAGCACGGCGTCGAGCCGGCTCTCGCGGCTCCGCAGCACCCGGTCAACGCGGCCCTGGACAACTTCGACCTGACCGGCGGCGAACAGGTTCTTGCGTGCGTCACGGCTTGTGCCGGGAGATCCCTCCACGGAGAGGACATGCCCATCGGCGCCGGCGGCGTCGGCCAGCGGCGCGGTGAAAAGGCCTGCGCCGGCAAAAAGGTCTGCGACGCGCTCACCGGGCTGGATGTCCAGTCCCTGCAGCACTGCGTTCACCAGGACTTCGGGGGCGCTGCGGTGGATCTGCCAGAACCCCGCGCCGGTGACCCGGTACTCGTGTCCGGCTGCGTGTTCACGGACCCAGGTGCGCCCGCGGAGACGGGTCAGCTCGTGGCTTTCCGGGTTCCAGGCGGCCACCGAGACGGTTTCGCCGGCACCGGCGTCCGCTGCGGCCCCCACTTCGGATGCGATCCGGGCGAGGGTCCGGGGATGGGTTCCGGCAGAGGGAATGACCAGGACGAGCGGCGGTCCGCCGGCTGCGGGGGCGGCCACCTCCACGCGGTCGGCGCCGGTGAAGTCAACCTCCCAGAGCCTGAGGGCATTAATCGCGGCGGAAGCCAGCGGCATCTCCTGGACCGGGATCAGGTCATCGGAACGGTGCGGGTGCATGGCAAGACGGCCCCCGGGTGCCACGGAGAAACTTACCCGTGTCCTCCAGCCCAGTCCGTCGGTGCTCTCATTTGCGGGCACTTCAACAGTTACGTCACGGTCCATGCCTCCGAGCCGCGCGAGCTGCTCGGAGAAGATGCCCGCCTTCAGAAGGCGCTGCTCGGCAAGGCTTATGTGCCCGAATTCCGCGCCGCCCACCGGAAGCCGGCCTCGCGCACCGGCTTTGAGCGCGTCTGCCGGAGCCCAGAAGTGCGGCACGCGGGAAGGGGAGGGTTCAAGGACTTCGACGACGTCGGCGCGCCAGAACTTAGCCTTCTCCCCCGCATCAGTGAGCCGTGCACGGACCCGTTCCCCCGGCAGGCCGTGGCGTACGAACACCACCCGGCCCTCATGACGGGCAACGAAGTGCCCGCCGTGGGCTGCGGGGCCAATGGTCAGTTCAAGATCGCGGGGAGGAGTTGCGGCAGGCAGGGTTTCGGGGGTCATTATGCGTTCGAACTTCCGTGTTGATGCTAAAACACCATCACACCACGATTTCGGCCGTGCACCCGACTATGCTTTCCTTTGGCCCGGAGCGGGATACGGCAGAATGCGGGGAATCCCGCCAGTGAACATGAGGTAGGAAACGGTGGCGCATTACGTGATCATGGGCTGCGGCAGGGTGGGTGCCATGCTGGCGCACACCCTGGACAACGCCGGGCATACCGTGGCGGTGATCGACCAGGATCCGCGTGCGTTCCGCCGCCTGCGTCCCGCCTTCGCCGGGACCCGGGTGACCGGCGTCGGCTTCGACCGCGCGACCCTGGAGCAGGCCGGCATCGAGGATGCGTATGCCTTCGCCGCTGTCTCCAGCGGTGACAATTCCAACATTCTTTCCACCCGGGTGGCACGGGAAACCTTCCATGTGCCGCACGTCGTGGCCCGGATCTACGACCCGGGACGCGCCGAAATCTACCAGCGCCTGGGCATTCCCACGGTCGCGGCCGTGCGCTGGAGCGCCGACCAGGTACTGCGCCGGATCCTGCCGGAACAGAGCATCAACGGGGACTTCCGGGAATCCTCCGGCAGGCTGATCCTGGGCGAACTCTCGCTGGACCCGTCGTGGCTGGGCCGTCCGCTCCATGAGGTGGAGGCTGCGGCCGGTGTGCGGGTCGCCTATCTAACCCGCTTCGGCGAGGGGACGCTCCCCCGTGCCGACACCAGCTACCAGCAGGGAGATGTCCTGCACGCCATGATGCACGTTGAACGCACTGCGGAGATCACCAGGGTGCTCTCGGCTCCGCCCGTTAAGGAGAACCCGTGAAGGTAGTAATCGCCGGTGCCGGCAGTGTTGGGTCCTCGATTGCCCGGGAGCTGCTTTCCCACGGCCACGATGTCCTGCTTATCGATGAGAAGCCGGAGACCGAAGGCCGCAGCGAACTTGCCGGCGCAGCATGGCTGATTGGCGATGCCTGCGAACTGACTACGCTCAAGGACGCCAGGCTCGACGCCGCGGACGTGGTGGTTTCCGCCACGGGCGATGACAAGGTGAACCTGGTGGTGTCGCTGCTGGCCAAGACGGAGTTCGGTGTAGCCAGGACCGTTGGCCGGGTCAATAATCCCAAGAACGACTGGATGTTCGATGACTCCTGGGGCGTGGATGTGGCAGTCAATACGCCCCGCCTGATGACGGCCCTGGTGGAGGAAGCCGTAGAGGTCGGCGACCTGGTCCGGCTGCTGACCCTGCAGACCGGCGTCTCCTCAATGGTTGAATTTACTGTTCCGGCGGCATCGCCCATGCTGGGAGCGCGGGTTGGATCGGTGCCCTGGCCGCAGGATTCGACCCTGGTGGCGATCCTGCGGGACGACGCGCCCATCACTCCCAGCGCCGACGACGTCATTGAAGGCGGGGACGAACTCTTCTTCGTCACGACGATCGCTGCGGAGGACGAGCTCCGGAACCTGCTGGCGCCAAAGGACTAGGCGCACCGTTAGGGCGCGCGGACTGCTGCCGGGCGGGAAACCACCCAGGCCAGCCACAGCCCCAGTGCATACAGGGGCACGCCCATCGCCAGCCTCATGGTGCCGAGGGCGGCAACGTTGTCCGCCAGGTAGAGGGGCAGCTGGACGGCCAGCCGCAGCGCGAAGACCGAGATGATGATCCAGGTCGCCAGGGTGTACGCCCGCAGGCGCTTCGGCTCAGACCGCCAGGAGAGGTTCTCTCCGCGGATGAAGCCGAACAGCAGGCCGGCGACCGGCCACTTCACCGCGACGGAGACCGCGAAGGCCAGGATGTAGGCGCCGTTGAGGTAGAAGCCGGGGAGGAAGTAGGTGGTGCCGCTGCCGCTGCGCAGCGCGAACACCGCGCAGATCGCCACTCCGATGACACCGGTCAGCGACTGCACCAGCGGCCGCTTCTGAATGAGGTTCGCGACGGCGAATGCTCCGGCAGCAGCCACGGCTGCGCCCAGCGAGAGGTACAGGCCGGTGGTAATGGTGTAGATGAGGGTGAACAGCAGGCCGGGAAGGATCGCCTCGGCCAGGCCGCGCACGCCGCCGACGGATTTCAGGACGTCGATCTGCCCGTCGTCGCCGCGTTCGACGCCGGAGCGGGCGGCGTACTGTCCGGCCAGCTCGCTCATCGAAGGCTGGCCGTCTGGGCGGCCGTTGCCTTGAGATTCTGGGCTGGTGCTCATAATTCGCCTTCCGGACGTCCGATGATTTCGTACCGCGGATTAAAAATGGTGGGCTGGCCGTCGACGAGGCTCACCATGCCCTCGAACGCTACCTGAGTCCCGGCCACTATGCCCGGGATCCGGCGCTGCCCGATCCAGACGAGCCGCACCCGCCGCCGGGCGTGTGCGGCCGCTGGATCCCGGTAGGCTCCCTGCAGGTCTGCCAAGACCGCGGTAAACCGCGGCGCGGAGCCTGCGGGCACCAGCGTGACTGATTCCACGTAACCGCTGCTGTGCGCGCGTCCGCGGGCCGGCAGGTCGGCGATCCGCAGCCGGGCCGAAGCACCGGCCAAAGGCGGCATCCGCTTAGCCAATGGTGGTGATTTCCGGTCCGCGCTTGGGCGGCTCCGGCTTGGCTGCCTCTTCCCCGCGCTTGGGCAGCGGGGAGGCGTCGCGCGGCAGGTTCAGCTGCAGCAGGTCACGCGGCGGGAGCGGAGCGTCACCGCGCACCACCACCACGTTGCGGAAGACTTCCTCCAGCGGACCGGCTGCGTCGGGGTTCATGGCCGCCGGACCGCCGAACACACCGCGCAGGAACCAGCGCGGTCCGTCAACGCCCACAAACCGTGCCACGCGGTAACCCTTAGAACCGTCCTGTGCCTGCGCCGGAACGCGGGCCAGCAGTTCGGTGCCTAGCCGGCCCTCGAGCTCATCCGCTGTTCCGCCCTGCGATGACACGGACTTGACGATCTGTCCGCGGATTTCGTCCCAGAGGGTCTCGGACTTGGGGGCTGCGAAGGCCTGCAGCTGGAGGCTGGAGCCGTCCATGTCCAGGGTCACGGCGACCACGCGCTTGGTCTTTTCCTCGACTTCCAGGCGCAGCGCCAGGCCCTGAGTGGCTGCGATCCGCAGCGCACCGAGGTCCACGTATCCCTCTTCCGACGGACGGTCGGCAACGTCGAAGGGTCCCTGCGCGGGTCCGTCGCCGGTCCCTGCAGCGGTTTCTTCGACGGTCTCCTGCTCCTGGGGCACGTACCCGGATTCCGCCCGGTCTTTCCTGCGGCGTCCAAATGCCATCGCCTGGTCCTCTTTTCCTTCTGTGGTTCCGGGCAGTTGAACCCGGGATATGGCGGCCTAGGCCGTTGCCGTACCGAATCCGCCGGTGGAACCGAATCCGCCGGCCCCGCGGACCGAATCGGAGAGCTCCGCAACGGGTTCGAACTCCGCGGTTTCGACGCGCTGGATTACCATCTGCGCAATCCGGTCTCCGCGCTTGAGCCGAATCGGTTCCGCGGTGTCCGTGTTTAACAGTGTGACGGAAATTTCACCGCGGTAACCCGCGTCCACGGTACCGGGTGCATTTACGACGGTGAGGCCGTGCTTCGTGGCCAGGCCGGAGCGCGGATGAATCAGCGCGACGTACCCGAACGGCAGGGCGATGGAGACGCCGGTGGGCACCAGGGCACGCTGGCCGGGCGCCAGGTCGACGTCGACCCGCGCGCGCAGGTCTGCGCCTGCATCGCCCGGGTGGGCATAGGACGGCGCCTCGAGGCCGTCGTCGAGCATTTTCAGCTGGACTTTCACACTGGGTCCTGCTTGCTGCACAGCTGTCTCCGGGATCTTTATGGAACTGGTTCTTCATTGGCTTGCGGCTGCTGCGGCCGGTGACCGGCCGCGCCTTGACTACTTTAGCGCGTGCCGCATAAGCTTCCGCGCCCGGCGCGCGGGCCTGCGGCGGCTGGCCTGCGAGATGAAAAGGTGCGGGAAAGATGGGAAGCTGGGGGTATGTCAACACCCGCTGCCCAGAGCCCAGCCCAGACCGTTCTTTACTCGGAGAGGCTGCTGCCGGCGTTTTGGATCTGGCTGGTTGTTGCCGGTGTCGCGGGGACGTTCGTCCTCGCCTTCTTTCCCATTAGCCTGATGGTCGGCATCCTGGTTGCGCTGGTTGCCGGTGCGGCACTGACGGTGCTGCTGCTGATGTCGACGCCGGTCATCCGCGTGACCGAGCAGACCGTGCAGGTCGGCCGGGCCCAGATTGAACGCAAGTGGATCGGCGAGGTTGAGGCCTACCGCGCTGAGGACGCAACCCAGCAGCGCGGCCCGGCACTGAACGCAACTGCGTACCTCTGCATCCGCGGCTGGATTGGTCCGGTCGTCAAGATGGAAATCACCGATCCCGCTGACCGGACCCCTTACTGGCTCACCTCCACCCGCCATCCGGAGAAGCTCACTGCGGCCCTCCAGTCCACAGCGGGCTAAGGACTCCAGCTGCCGCGCGGCCTAGCCTTCGCAGTCGATGCAGTAGTACAGACCGTCCTTCTCCTTGGCGATCTGGGACCGGTGCCGCACCAGGAAGCAGGAGGCACAGGTGAATTCGTCCTGCTGCGCGGGAAGCACGCGGACCATCAGTTCTTCGCCTGACAGGTCCGCGCCCGGCAGTTCGAAGCTGTCCGCGGCTTCTGCTTCATCTTCGTCAACAACGGCTGACTGCGTGTTGGTCCGCCGTGTCTTCAGTTCTTCGATTGATTCTTCACTGGCGTCCTCGTCGGCCTTTCGCGGCGCGTCGTAGTCTGTCGCCATAATTTTCATCCCACCATCGGTGTCAGTACTTCACGGGTAAAACCGGGCACGTCCTGCCTGCCCCGGGCACCTTGCCCGGAACCGCAGTGCGGCTCGGAGTAATCAACGCCGCGGACCCTGCGTTTGTGCCCGCAGAAGAGAGATTTTTGTCCGCCCTGAACGAAATAGCCACTCCTGCGCTCCGGGGAACCCGTTCGGGGCCGGGAATCATTGCCGGCGCAGGCCGTGGATCCGCGCCACACCGGGCTAAACGGTAGGAATTTGGTGGCCCGGATGGCATTGTTTCAAGAAGGAGTTGCTATCGATAGCGAGGATTTTTTCATGCAGGATCTACGGCTCGTGGGTGTCCATGAGGGCGGCGAACATCTGCTGCTAAGCGGGCGGGGCGGCGAAACGTTCCGGCTCCGCATCGACGAAGCCCTGCGCGTTGCTGCTTCCCGTCCGGCGCGGCGGGCCGGACAGGCAGCCGAGCCCGAGGCCGGACCCACCATGACTCCCCGCGACATCCAGGCACGGATCCGTGCCGGTGCCAGCGCCGAAGAGGTAGCAGGACTCTCCGGCCACGACCTGGCCCACATCCGCCGGTATGAAGGACCGGTGCTGGCAGAACGCGAGTACATCGCACGCCAGGCCCAGTCCGTAGAGGTGGCCGCGCCCATGAGTGCCGCGCAGGACAGCCATCGTTCCGCGTTCGGAGATTCACCGGTGAATCTCGGCGACATGGTCAGCCACCGCCTCCGTGCCTTCGGCGTTGACCCCGAAACCGTGGTGTGGGACTCCTGGCGGCGTCCGGAGGGTTCCTGGGACGTCGTCGCCAGCTTCAACCTCGGCGAGAACTCGCGCGTGTCCGTCGGCGAGGAACCGCCGGCCCGCTGGACGTACAACCCGCTCCGCCGCCAGGTGACCAACGCCAACCGGTGGGCGCAGCTGCTGAGCGAACTGGCGCCGGTTGACTCCCCCGTCCCGGCACGCCGCCTCTCCGCGGTCGCGGACCGCGTCTTCGATTTTGAAACGGACACGGCCCCGGAGGAGCCCCTTCCCGTCAGCGAGGAAGAGACCGATGAACTGCTCAACGTCCTCCGCTCCCGGCGCGGGCAGCGCCTGGGCACCGACGAAGACGGCGACGACGCACTGGCCGCGCTGCTGGCAAAGGGCAGCATTCCTGCCGCACACCCTCGTGAAGGCCAGGCCGAGCTCGAGGATGAGTCCACCCACAGGCCGCGCACCGGCCGCCTGAGCCTGGCACCGGTCCTGCCGGGCGAGCCTGACAACGCCGCAGACACCGCTGACGAAGAGCCGCAGGCAGATCCGCTGCGGCTGGATGAAGGCGTCAGCACGTCCACACGGGAGATCAGCGTCCTGGCGCGGCCGCTTCGCGGGCCGCGTCCTGCCGCGGACACCGCCAAGCCGGCGGCAGAGCCGGAAGAGACCGCAGATACCCCTGAGGCCAAGGAACCGGTGACGGAACGCCGGATCAAGCCCAAGCGGTCCTCCGTGCCCAGCTGGGATGAGATCGTCTTTGGAACCAAGGGCGACTAGCCCGGATTCATCAGGCCTCCGGCCCGGAACCTCTTTCCGGAGGTGGTCAGGGGCAGCGCGGGTGCACTGCGCAGACATCCAGGTCGGCAGCTGCCCCGGTCGCGCCCTCGGCTATCGTCTGGGCCTTGTGGGCAGTTACCCGGCGCATGTAATGGCGGCGGCACAGCGTTTCGTATCCGACCACGGGTACTGCCGCCACCGCATCGGCGCCGAACAGCGGTTCCTCCGTGACAGCTTCGGCAGCCCCGGGCGTTCCCGCAGCCGGGGCGTGTTTTCCGACGTCGCCCACCACCACCTGGTCTCCTTCGACGACCATGACCCCGTCCACGGTCCGGGCATTGTGGGTGGCGCGGCGGCCACACCAGCACAGGGCGCGCACCTGCAGCACTTCCATGCGGTCCGCCAGCTCAATCAGCCGCTGGGAACCGGGGAAGAGCCGGGTCCGGAAATCCGAGGTAATGCCAAAGGCAAAGACGTCGACGCACAGTTCATCCACTACGCGCGCCAGCTGCTCCACCTGGTTCGCCGAGTAGAACTGCGCTTCGTCGCAAATGAGGTAATCGACGGTCCGCCCGGCCCGCCGGCGATCCGTGACTTCATTCCAGAAGTCGGTGGAATCACTGACTTCCACGGCCGGCGTGCGGAGCCCCAGCCGTGAAGAAATCATCGACTCCCCCGCACGGTCGTTGCGGCTGAAGAGGATTCCCCCGCGTCCACGGGCACTGTGGTTGTAGTCCATCTGCAGCGCCAGGGTGGACTTGCCGCAGTCCATCGTCCCGGAGAAGAAAACAAGTTCAGCCATGACCTACTTCCGCCCGCCCCTGGCCGGCCGTGCCAGCGTCAGGAGCGGGACTTCACGCTCGGCTCGGGTCAGGGAGCCGTGCTGGCCCACCATTTGCAGGGCTGACGGGCTGGCCCGCCGGGTGTCAAAGAACGCGACCGGTTCCCGGGCCGCGACCAGAAGGTCTCCGATGCGCGGCAGGATCTCCTCGCGCACGGGTCCGAACAGGCCAGCCGCGACAGCCTGGTCCCGGGTGAGGATCCAGGCTTTGTTCCCCATGGACTGCTGCCAGGAAGCGGCCAGCCGCTCCAGGGTTCCTGCGGGAGCGTCCGGTTCAAGGTAGAGCTGGACCATGCGCGGATCACCCGCGGTGTGGCGCACGCCGTCTACCAGTGCCGGGTCGGCTGAGAAGTCGATCCGGTCTGCGGGGGCGGTGTCCACCATCCCGTGGTCCGCGGTGAGGACTACCAGGGTGTGCGGGGGAAGCCTGGCCGTAAACCGCTTGAGGGCGGAGTCGAGTTCCTCCAGGGCGCCGCCCCATTCAGGGGACTGCGCTCCGTACCGGTGCCCGGTCTTGTCCAGCTCATTGAAATAGAAGTACATCAGCATGCGCTTCTCGGAAGCCAGGGACTCCGCCGCCGCCTGGACGCGGGCATGGATTCCGGTGCCCGGGGCGTGGGTTCCGCCGCGCAGGGCTGCCCTGGTCATGGCTGAGTCGGCGAACCTGGGCAGGCTGACGGTCGTGACAGGAACATGTTCAGCTGCCTGTTCCAGAACGGTTGGGAACGGCTGCCAGCGCCGGGGATCCACGCCGGGATCCCAGTTGCCGAGCATGTTCACCACTTTGTCCTGGTCCGGATCCAGCACGTCATAGCCCACCATGCCGTGCTGCCCGGGCGGCAGGCCGGTGCCGAGCGACGCGAGTGAAGCCGCCGTCGTCGTGGGGAAAGCCGCGGTGAGCGTCCGTCCGGCATCGAGCAGCGAACGCAGGTAAGGAGCATGTCCGGCGCGCTGTTTGAGGAGGCTGCGGCCTAGTCCGTCCACCATCACTACACAGACGCGCTGCGCGGCGGGCAGCTCCAGGGTGTTGGCGAAGCCGGGGACCTTCAGTGCCGCTGCTGCGCTGGTCAGTACCTCGGCGACGGAACTGCGGCCGTATCCCGGTGCCTTAGGCAGTGGTTCGGAGGCGGATGCTGCGTCCATGCCCCTTACCGCTGGTGGTGGCCGCGGTTGAAACGGCTGCCGATCCCGGGCATGCGCTGCCGGTCGATGGCGGGATCCATGGCACGGACGTTCATGGTGTCCGTGTTGACCTTGCGCAGGGCCCGGGCGAACGCCTTGGCGTTCTGCACGGCCTGGATGCCGTCTGCCTCCGCGGACACGCGGAGCACGATATCTTCCTGCGCGATGGTTCCGGTGTAGCCGTGGTCGGCTTCGCACTGGGGATCGGCACAGCCGGCCGGCCCCATGTCCAGGCGCTGTCCGCCGGACCAAGCGATGGCCAGGGTCAGTTCCCGGGCCTGGTCCGACGGCTTGTAGTTCTGCGGCTGGGAGTACATGTACCCGAGCACCACGGAACGGATCTGCGCCACGGGCACGGATTCGGTGGACACCTGCGCCATCATCTGTTCACCGGCTTCGTCCAGCTGCTGGTCGTCAACATGGGTGATCACCAGCATGTCCTCGGTCAGCACCAGGACGGTGATGTGGCGGTGCACTTCGGTCCGGTCGAAGTGCGTTTCAAGGTGGATGAGGTGGGAAAGCGGCTCACGCCCGTCCAGGGCGTCATGCACAACGTCTGCCAGCAGCGTGGGGTAGAAGCCTGCGCGCTCTATGGAGGCGTCAAGGCTGCGGCGTTCAGCGGAAAGTAGCGGCGACATGCAACCAGTTTCCCCCAGACCCGCCCCGAGCACCTAAAAAGGCGCGCTGAGTGTGCATAACTGCCGGCTGCGGCGCCCGGCTAATCCCGGAGGGCACGGCGGGCGCTGTCGGTGCGCTGCTGCGGATTGCCCAGCCGGATGTCGGCACTGAGGACGGTGACGCCCTGCACCGAGACCAGCACCGGATTAATTTCCAGCAGCGCGATCTCGGGATGTTCGTCCTTGAGCAGGGCCACCCTGGCAATGAGGTCCTCGAGCGCTGCGACGTCCACCTTGGGCAGCCCCTGGTAGCCGAAGAGACGGCGCGAGGTGCGCGGCGTCCTTACCAGGTCCGCAACGTCCACGCTCGTCAGCGGGGGGATGCCGTGGGCCCAGTCATCGAGCAGATTCACGGCATCGCCGGCGATGCCGAAGGAGAGGACCGGACCCAGCAGCGGGTCCTCGATGGCCCGCAGCACACATCCCTGCCCGGACGGCGCCATGGACTGAACTTCGAGTTCAAAGCTCCCGTAGGGTTCCAGGGCGGTCCGCATTTCGGAGATGTTGCTGCGCAGCGACTGCTCGGAGGAGATGTTCAGCCGTACTCCGCCCAGGTCCAGGCGGTGGCGCAGGTGTTCATCCATGGTCTTGAGCACCACGGGCCAGCCCAGCTCGTCCGCGGCCTTCACCGCCTCATCGTCGGTGCGGAAAGGCAGGGAGGGAAGCACGCTGATCCCGTAAAACCCCAGCAGGCGGGCGGTTTCGGCCGGCCCCAGGCGCAGGAGGTCGGTGTTGGCAACGCGTGCCATCTGTTCGTCAACGAAGGCCTGCGCGGCTTCGGTGTCCACGCCGCCCGGTTCTGCATAGTGCCCGTGTTCCCGGCCGGCCCACTCGGTGTACCGCACCAGTGCGGCCAGGGCGGTGACGGCGGCGCCGGGGCTGGAGAAGCAGGGCAGGCCCACGGGCAGCGGGACAGCAGCACCCGCGTCCTCTTCGGGAGCCGCGGGAGCCTGTTCCCGGGCAGCCAGGACACCTTCCGTGTACTGGCCCGGGTCCATGATTCCGGTGAAGACCGCCACCACCGGCTTGCCGGCTTCAAGCGAGCAGTCCAGCAGGGTCTCGGCGATGGAGTCGTTGTCCAGCCCCGGTGCCGGCAGGAGCGTGACCACCGCTGAGTGCACGGCCTCATCCGCAAGGGCCTTTGCCACCGCCTCGCGCAGGACCGGCAGCGCCACGCTCTGGCCGCGGTCCAGGTCCAGGTCCGCCCGCAGGTGCACGGCGTCCAGCTCCAGCGGAACGGCTGCGTCGGCAAGCACCCGGCCCAGTGCCGCGGAGTTGCTTAGCACGGCCAGTCCCCTGCCCCGGGGAAGCGGCTGGCTGCAGGCGATCTGGGCAACGTCCATCAGCTGCTCGTTGGTGGCCACCCGGATAACGCCGGACTGGCGCAGCATTGCGTCCAGGGCGCCCTGCGGAGCCTGGGTGAGGCGGACGGAGTGTCCGGGTGGAAGCTGCAGTCCGGTGACATCGGACTTCGCCACGATGACCGGTTTTCCTGAGGCGAGGCGGCGTGCGATGCGGGAGAACTTACGCGGGTTGCCCACCGACTCCAGGTACAGGCCCACCACCTTGGTGTCGGCGTCGTCCTCCCAGTACTGCATCACGTCGTTGCCGGAAACATCTGCCCGGTTGCCGGCGGAAATGGTGGAGGACAGTCCCAGCCGGCGGCGCTGTGCCGCGGCGTAGAGCAGGACGCCGATCGCTGCCGACTGGCTGAACAGGCCCAGTCCCCCGCGGCGCGGCAGGGCCGGAGCCATGGACGCGTTGAGGGATACTTCCGGACGGGTATTGATCAGGCCAAGGGACGCCGGCCCCAGCACGCGCATGCCGTTGGCCCGGGCATAGCGCACCAGGCGGCGCTGGCGCGCCAGCCCGGCTTCGCCGTCGTCGAACCCTGCACTGACCACCAGCAGGTGCTTCACGCCGGCGGCGGCGCATTCCTCGGCCACGCACTGCACCTGGTCGTACGGGACGGCGATGACGGCCAGGGAGACCGGCTCGGGAATTTCGGAGATCTTGCCGTAGGAGACCATGCCGGCCAGCTCGAAGGCCTCGGGGTTCACGGCGTAGACGCTGCCGGTGTAGCCGCCTTCAACGATGTGTTCCATCAGCTGGTAGCCGACGCTCCCCCACTCCCGGCTGGCACCGATGACGGCAATGGACGACGGCGCCAGCAGGTCCGCGACGCTGCGCGCCTCCGCGCGGTGTTCCCGGGACTCCATCACGGCACGGGACTTGTCCGTCGGGTCGATGTCGAAGTCCAGCGCGATCACGCCGTCGTCGAACGCCCGGCGCACCTCGTAGCCGGCGTCGGCGAAGACGCTGAGCATCTTGCGGTTCTCCGGGAGCACTTCGGCGCTGAAGCGGCGGATCCCGTTTTCCCGGGCGGCGGCGGCCAGGTGTTCCAGCAGGATTGAGCCGATTCCGCGGCCCTGGTGTTCGTCGGAAATGTTGAAGGCAACTTCGGCCTCAGTGGGATCATCGAGCCGGTCGTAGCGGCCGATGCCCACGATTTCCGGCCCGAGTGTGATCACAAACGCAACCCGGTCCCGGTAGTCCACGTTCGTAAAGCGCTTCAGCTCGCGGCCGCTCAGTTTAGCCTTGTAAGTGAAGAAACGAAGGTAGATGGAGCTTTGGGACTGCCTCATGTGGAACGCCTGCAGCGCCTCGGCATCCGCCGGGGAAACCGGCCGCAGATGGCCGGTGCGCCCATCGCGCAAAACGACATCAGCTTCCCAATATTCGGGGTATTGTCCCTGCTCCGCCATAGACTCAGACTAGTGGGCATTTTTTAGAACCCGCCACCGAACCGCCAGATCGCACCGAAACCGACCAGCCACCACAACCTCAAGGACGCAAGAACTACATGGCCCGGCGCTCCGCCTCAGCACCCACTCCCGGCGAACCCATCGCTGAGAACATCATCGACATTGATGTCACCACCGAGATGGAGGGGTCCTTCCTCGAGTACGCCTACTCGGTGATCTACTCGCGTGCCCTGCCGGACGCCCGCGACGGCCTGAAGCCTGTCCAGCGCCGCATCCTGTACATGATGGCGGAGATGGGACTGCGTCCGGACCGCGGGCACGTCAAGAGCGCCCGTGTGGTGGGCGAAGTCATGGGCAAGCTGCACCCGCACGGCGACTCGGCCATCTACGACGCCATGGTGCGCATGGCCCAGGACTGGGCACTGCGCCTGCCGCTGATCGACGGCCACGGCAACTTCGGCTCGCTCGACGACGGTCCGGCCGCCTCGCGCTACACCGAAGCGCGGCTGGCAGCGGCAGCACTGACCCTGACGGACCACCTCGACGAAGACGTCGTGGACTTCGTGCCGAACTACGACAACCAGCTGATGCAGCCCGAGGTGCTTCCGGCGGCCTTCCCCAACCTGCTGGTCAACGGCGCATCCGGCATCGCCGTCGGCATGGCCACGAACATGGCACCGCACAACCTCGGCGAGGTGATCGCGGCAACGCAGCACCTGATCCGGCATCCCGAGGCGACCCTCGATGACCTGATGCGTTTTGTTCCGGGACCTGACCTGCCCTCCGGCGGCCGCATCGTGGGCCTGGACGGCATCCGGGACGCCTACGCCACCGGGCGCGGCTCCTTCAAGACCCGCGCCAAGGTGGAGGTGGAGCAGCTCACCGCGCGCCGGACCGGTCTGGTGGTCACCGAACTGCCCTACATGGTGGGACCGGAAAAGGTGATCGAAAAGATCAAGGACGCGGTCACCTCCAAGAAGCTGCAGGGCATTTCCGACGTCGTTGACCTCACCGACCGCCAGAACGGGCTGCGGCTGGTCATCGAGCTGAAGAACGGGTTCAATCCCAAGGCCGTCCTGGCGCAGCTCTACCGGTACACCCCGATGGAAGATTCCTTCGGCATCAACAACGTCTCGCTGGTGGACGGCCAGCCGCGCACCCTGGGCCTGGTGGAGCTGCTCCAGGTCTACGCCTCGCACCGGCTGGGCGTGGTGCGCCGCCGCACCGCCTACCGCCTGGGCCGCAAGAAGGACAGGCTGCACCTGGTCGAGGGCCTGCTGATCGCGATCGTCGACATTGACGAGGTCATCCAGATCATCCGCTCGTCGGAGGAGACCGCCGAGGCGCGTACCCGTCTGATGACCATCTACGACCTCACCGAGATCCAGGCCAACCACATCCTGGAACTGCGCCTGCGCCAGCTCACGAAGTACTCGCGGCTGGAACTCGAAAAGGAACAGGAAGAACTGCGCGCCGCCATCGAGGAGCTGCAGGCCATCCTGGATTCCGAGGAACGCCTGCGCGACCTGGTGTGCGACGAACTGGGAGAAATTGCCGCCAGGTACGCCACGCCGCGCCGCACCGTGCTGCTGGAATCGGAAGCGGTGGCTCCGCTGGCCTCCGAAGCCGTGGCAGTGAAGGCAGGCAAGGGCGCCAAGGCCGTCCTTCCGCTGCAGATCCCGGATGATCCCTGCTGGGTGATCCTTTCGGCCTCAGGCCAGCTGGCCCGGACCTCCAACCAGGAACCCCTGGTCGAAGGCGGGCAGCGGACCCGGCACGATGTTTTCCGCAGCGTTGTTCCCACCACGGCCCGCGGCGAAATTGGTGCCGTCACGTCCTCCGGCCGCATGATCCGCGTCCAGGTGATGGACATGCCGGCGCTTCCCCCGACCAACGGGCTGCCCAACCTGGCCGGCGGCGTTCCCGCCAAGGACTTCATGACCCTGGCCAAGGGCGAAAAGCTGGTCGGCCTCGTGCCGCTGAACGCCGTCCTGGCACTCGGCACCCGCAACGGCGTGGTGAAGCGGGTCAACCCGGACTACCCGCTGAACCGGGACGACTGGGAAGCGATTACGCTCAAGCCGCGCGACGAAGTTGTCGGTGCCGTTGTGGCGGCGAATGACGACGACGAACTGGTCTTTGCGACCAGGGGCGCCCAGCTGCTTCGGTTCCCTGCCTCCTCCGTCCGTCCGCAGGGCCGGACTGCCGGCGGCGTGGCGGGCATGAAGCTCGGTGAAGGCGACGAAGTGATCTTCTTCGGCGTGGTCGGTGCAGGGGATCCCGACGCCGTCGTCGTCACCGTTGCCTCGGGCACGGAGACCATTCCGGGAACGCCGGGCGGATCGGTTAAGGTGACCGACTTCGCCGAGTACCCGGCCAAGGGACGCGCCACTGCCGGCGTGCGGGCACACCGTTTCCTGAAGGGAGAAGACGCCCTGGTGGTTGCGTGGGCCGGCCACGGTCCGGCAAAGGCCGCCGCGGCGAACGGCGTGGCCCGGGCACTGCCCACTGAACACGGACGCCGGGATGGTTCCGGTGTTCCGCTGGCCAGCCCGGTGGAACACATCGGACCCAGCCTCACGGCACCTTAAGGGCACCGGGCCGGACCTGGATACTCCAGGTCCGGCCCGGTCATTTTGCGGAGGTTACTTCCCGAAGCTGCGCAGCCGAAGCGAGTTCGCCACCACCAGCACCGAGCTGGCTGCCATCGCCGCACCGGCAATCATCGGGTTCAGCAGCCCAAAGGCGGCAATCGGAATCCCCACGGCGTTGTAGAAGAACGCCCAGAACAGGTTGACCTTGATGGTCCGCAGGGTGCGGCGGGAGAGCTCGATCGCGGTAGCGACCTGTCCCAGCGAGCTTCCCATCACGGTGAGGTCGGCTGCGGCCATGGCCGCATCCGTTCCGGACCCCATCGCGATGCCGAGGTCTGCCTGGGCCAGGGCCGCGGCGTCGTTCACGCCGTCCCCGGCCATGGCGACCGTGGCGCCCTGCTCCTGGAACCGGCGCACCGCTTCAACCTTGCCTTCCGGCCGCACCTCAGCCAGCACGTCGCCGGGAGCGATCCCGACTTCCCGGGCTACGGACTCAGCCACCACGGCGTTGTCACCGGTCAGCAGCACCGGCCGCAGGCCCAGCGCGGCCAGCCGTGCCACTGCCTCGCGTGAACCGTCCTTGATGGTGTCCTGCAGGCTGATGATGCCTGCCGGGGCTCCGTCAATGGCCACGACGACGGCGGTGGCACCGGTTTCCTGCTCCTTCCGCAGCGCGCCGGCCGCAGCCTCATCCAGCACGACGCCGTTCTCTTCGAGCCAGCCGGGACGGCCGGCAACCACGCTGCGGCCCTCCACCGTGCCGCGGACGCCGCCGCCCGGAGAGGAAAGGAAACCGCTGACCGCGGCCAGCCCGGGTCCCTGTTCGGCGGCCGCGGCGATGGCACGGGCGATCGGGTGCTCCCCGGCGTTTTCAAGGGATCCGGCCAGACGCAGCAGGGCTTCTTCATTCGGCACCCCCGCGCCGGGCAGCAGTACCGTACGGGCAACCGCGAGCTTGCCGGTGGTCACCGTACCGGTCTTGTCCAGCAGGATGGTGTCCACCGTCCGGGTGTCCTCCAGGACCTGCGGGCCCTTGATCAGGATGCCCAGCTGGGCTCCGCGGCCGGTTCCGGTGAGCAGGCCCACGGGCGTGGCCAGGCCCAGCGCACAGGGGCAGGCGATCACCAGCACGGCAACGGCGGCCACAAAGGCGCTTTGCACGTCGCCGGTAATCAGCAGCCACAGCACAAAGGTCACGACGGCGACCGCCAGGACCACCGGCACGAACACGGCGCTGATCCGGTCCGCCAGCCGCGCGATGGGTGCCTTCCCCGACTGGGCCGCGCTGACCAGCGCGCCCATCTGGGCCAGGGTGGTTTCGCTGCCCACCCGGGTCGCGCGGACCAGCAGACGTCCTGAGGTGTTCACGGTGGCCCCGGTCACGGGATCTCCGGGGCGGACTTCCACCGGCAGGGATTCACCGGTGATCAGGGCGGCGTCGATTGCGGACTCCCCCTCCGCCACGACGCCGTCGGTGGCTACCTTCTCCCCCGGGCGCACGACGAACACGTCGCCGGGGACCAGCTCAGCGGCCGGGATCAGCTCCTCACGTCCGTCCCGCAGCACCACGGCTTCCTTGGCACCGAGGCTGAGCAGCGAGGTCAGGGCATCGGCGGCACTCGTCTTGGCGCGCGCTTCAAGGTAGCGGCCCAGCAGCAGGAACGTCGTCACGACGGCTGCCACCTCAAAGTAGAGATGGGCGCCTTCGCTCATGCCCGGGTCGGCTGTCAGTCCCGGGTCTGCGATCAGCTCTCCCAGGGAGAACAGATAGGCTGCGCTGACTCCGATGGACACCAGGGTGTCCATGGTTGAGGCGAGGTGCCGCGCGTTGACTGCTGCCGCCCGGTGGAAGGGCCACGCGGACCACAGGACTACCGGCAGCGAGAGCGCTGCGACCACCCAGCCCCAGTTCGGAAAGGCGAACGCGGGCACCATCGAGATCAGCAGGACCGGAACGGTCAGGATTGCCGCGGTGATCAGGCGGGGCCGCAGCTGTTCAGCGGTGCCGCCGTGGGCCATGTGGTCCTCGTGGTCATGTTGGCCGGCGGGCACAGCCACCTTGGCCTGGTAGCCCGCAGCTTCGACTGTTGCCACGAGCTGTTCGTCGGTGACCCCGGCCGGGACCTTAACCGACGCGGAGTTCAACGGCAGATTGACGCTGGCCTGGACGCCTTCGATTCTGCCGAGTTTGCGTTCCACACGGTTCACGCAGGAAGCGCAGGTCATGCCCTGAATGTCCAGCGACACCTCACGCTCTGCGGCCAGGTGCTGCTGTTCACGGGTTGCCATGATTCTCCTTTCAGCCCACCACTGTGTAGCCCGCTTCTGCTACGGCTTCGCCGAGCAGTTCGGGTGCAATGGGTCCGGTGGACATAACGACTGCCGTTGAAACGCCGTCGGCCACAAGGTCCACGCTGACGTCCTGGACCCCTTCGACGGCGCCGAGTTCTTCGGTGACCGATGCGACGCAGTGCCCGCAGGTCATGCCCGAGATGCTGAGCTTGGTTTCCATAACTGATCCTCCCTGGCAGGACACTGGCCCTGCCGGTTTTTCGGTTCCGCGCCTGTCAGCGCAGGAGCCGGCCGATTGCGTCTGTTGCTTCCTGGACCTTTGCTTCCACGATTGAGGGGTCGCCGGCCTCGTCCGCTTCGCGTGCTGCTGAAACCACACAGTGCGAAATGTGGTCCTGGACCAGCCCGAGGCTGACAGCATGCAGGGCCTTGGTAACGGCCGAGACCTGTGTCAGGACATCGATGCAGTACTTGTCTTCGTCCACCATCCGGGCAATCCCCCGCACCTGGCCCTCAATGCGCTTGAGCCGGCGCAGGTACGCTTCCTTGTCGCTGGCGTAGCCGCGCTCTTCGGGAACATCCACTTCATCAATTGTGCTGGCGTCCACGGTTCGACCTCCCGGTTATTTTTGGCAACACTTGGGAATGTATACCCCCTATGGGTATGAGTCAAGTACCCCATGGGGGTATATGGTGCCGGGGCCCGCCGTCCTGGCCGGAGGCTGGCGTAAGGTTGGACGCGTGGCAAAGAAAGAACTGACCAGCGCTGCGGAGGACTACCTCAAAGTCATCTGGACGGCACAGGAATGGACGGACGCTCCGGTGACCGTCTCTGCGCTCTCGGCCCATCTGGGCTTCTCTGCGTCCTCGGTTTCCGAGGCGGTGAAGAAACTCGCGGCACAGGGCTTCCTGACCCATGCCCGCTACGGATCCGTGGCGCTGACCCCGACCGGCGAGCAGGCCGCAGTAAACATGGTGCGGCGCCACCGGCTCATTGAAACGTTCCTGGTGGAGTATCTCGGATACGGCTGGGATGAAGTGCATGACGAGGCGGAGAACCTCGAGCACGCAGTATCCGACAAAATGGTCGAAGCGCTGGCCGTACGCCTGGGCCATCCGGTCCGTGATCCGCACGGGGACCCCATCCCGGCTCCGGACGGAAGCCTGCCGGCACTGGACGCCTCCCGGCTGAGCCACAGCGAGCCGGGCACGCGCCTGCGCATCGCCCGGGTTTCAGACAACAGCCCCGAGCTGCTTCGCTACCTGGGCGGCATGGGCCTGGGCCTGGACACCGAGGTCAGCATCCTGGAACGGCAGGCCTACGCCGGCACCCTGACGCTTGAGCGGTCGGGCGACCGCGTGGAACTGGGACTCCCGGCGGCTGAGGCAATCTGGGTCGTTCAGGCCTAGCTGGATTCGGCATCGAGCGCCAGGTCATAGACAACCTGGCGGCTGACCGGCGTGTAGCCCAGCTGCTCATAGATCTTCAGCGCCCCGGACGGATTCTCGGTATCCACGCCCAGACCCGCATTCTGCATCCCGGACTCCCGGAACCGCCGCATGGCTTCCGCCAGCATGGCCGGAGCAATCCCCTTGCCCCGCCAGGGCCGCAGCACCCCCAGCAGCTCGGTGTATCCCTCCGAATAACCAAAGATTTGCGGCGACTCCGGGTCATAACTGGCCAGCTGGTAGGCCGCAATGTCACCGGAGGACTGATCCAGCACCACAAAGCTCCAGTCCGGCCGGAACTGCGGATGGCCAACGGTAAACCGCCAGTTCTCCGGATCCCGGGGCTCGCTGCCCCAGTGGTCCAGGAATGCTTCATTGTGGGCAGCACGAAGCCGCTCGGAAATGTCATCCGAGAACGTCTGGAATTCCATTCCGCCCGGCAGCCGTGCCTCCGGCAGTTCTCCCGCCAGCGGGCGGGTCATCTCCGTGAAGTACCGGACTACGCGTGCGCCCACAGACTCCAGCAGCGCCAGGTGGGAAGGATTGTTGGCTTCCGCATAGCTCCGCAGTACCGGGTCTTCCCCTTCCCGCTCCTGGACCCGGGCACGGGCCCGTGCGGCCTGCCAGCGGTACACGGCAGTGCCAATGCCCCGCCGGCGCCATGCCGGATCCACGCCGCCGAATCCGATGGCACGCACCGACCCGGGGTTCAGGTTGACCAGCCCAAAGGCCCGGGGCACGCCGTCGGCGTCCACTCCGAGAAGCGAGTCCTGCTCCGGGTCGTTGCCGGGACGCTCCAGTGCGTGCTCCAGATCGGCACGGTCTTCCGCCCACCCAGGCTTGTCCACATCCACCATGCGGCGGATCAGGGCATGCCAGCTGTCCAGGTCAGCCGTCGTGATGGCACGCCACGCGAGCTGCGTCTGCGGTCCGGGCAGGGGCACAGTGTTTGTTGAGGCCATGGCTCCTAGCGTAGGGCAAGGCTGCTTTCGGCCGCACCCAGCTCAAGCCTGCGGCCGCACCAGGCAGCGTCAGCCGGATTGTGGGTCACTACAACCACGGTCTTGCCCGCCAGGCCTGAAGCCAGGTCGGACATCAGCCGGCGGCCCGCCGCGGGGTCAAGGTGCGCAGTGGGCTCGTCCAGCAGCACGATCCCGGCTTCGGTGAGCAGGGCACGTGCCACGGCCAGGCGCTGGCGCTGCCCGCCGGAAAGCCGGTGTCCGCCGTTGCCGATCCGGGTGTCGATTCCATCCTCGAGCTCTGCGACGAGGCCGCCCAGACCCACAGCCTCGAGCGCGGCCAGCATTTCCGTCTCACTGGGCGCGTTGGAGCGGTCCCGGGCGATCAGCAGGTTCCCCCGCAGGGTTGAATCGAAGAGATGGGCTTCCTGCGGGCACCATGCCATGCCGCGGGCTTCCCGGCTGAAGTCCGAGGCCGGACGTCCGTTGATGCGGAAGGTTCCGGACTGGGGCTGAAGGAATCCCAGCAGCACCCCCAGCAGGGTGGACTTTCCGCTGCCGGACGGGCCCGTGACAGCGAGCCACTCTCCGGGTTCGAGGCTGAGGTCAACACCGCAGAGCACCTCTCGGGATCCGCCCGGATACCGGTAGTGGATTCCCGACAGTTCGAGGCTGCCCGGGCGCAGAACGGCCGCCGGAGCCGCAGCAGCAGAGTCCGTATCCCTGCCGGGGTCAACCGAATCCGATCCGAGGTCCGGAAGGACCTTGTCCCCCAGCACCCGCCAGGCAGTGAACTGCTGGATGGAGCCGTTGACCGCCGCGAAGCATTCAAGCAGGGCCAGCTGCATCAAGACGATCACCGCGGCCACGGTGGCGGGGACGCCCTGAGCCAGGGCCAGGATCCACAGTGCGGAGCCGGCGCAGGCCAGCGCCGTCAGCGCATTGGCCAATCCCTGCGCCCAGGCGCTGCGCCGCGCGGCACCGGCCGCGGCGGCGTCCAGCAGGCGCTGGCGGGTGAGCACGGGGGTGGCGGACGCGTTGGCTTCCAGGTCACGTGAGGCCGAAAGCAGCTTGGCCATGGAGGCCATCGCCTTCGACTGCAGCGTCACCGTCCGGGCGCGGGCAGCGGCGTCGGCCCAAAGTGCTACGGCGGGCGCACCGAACAGGCCCACCACGCAGAGACCGATCTGCACCCAGACAGCCTCCGGAATCAGGATGCCGGTGGCAACGCAGGCGGCGACCGCGGTGACGAAGGCCGTCAGCGGCGCGAACACCACGCGGGGTGCAATGTCGCGCAGCTCGTCGACGTCGCCCACCAGGCGTTCCAGCGCTCCCCCGCCGCGGGCCAGGCGCCGCCAGCCCTCGGGGCGGTTCAGCAGTCCGTTCCACAGCCGGATGCGGATCGAGTTGGTGGCACGGAAGACGGCGTCGTGCAGGTGGAGGCGTTCACGGTACCGCAGCACTGCACGGCCGATACCGAAGAACCGCACGCCCACAATGGCGGTGAGCAGGTACAGGATCGGCGGCTGCTCGGAGGCACGCACGATCAGCCAGCCGGAGAGCGCGCTGAGCGCCACAGCGAAGATGGTGGCACCGGTGCCGTAGGCAAGGGCCTTCAGGAACTGCGGGCTCCAGGGGCGCAGGACCAGCAGGTTCTTCCAGAGGGGCTGATGTGCGTAGCCGGCCGGGGCCGAAGAGCCGCTGAATTCGGGCAGGGATTCTCCTCCGGCAGGGCCTGCATCCGGCGCCGGCTCCAGGTCCGGTTCGGGACCCGGGGCTTCACCCACCGGGATGGCGGTTCCGGCGATGGCTGCCGTGCGGCGGTCGTGGGCGACCAGCAGCACGGTGCAGCCGGGGCTCAGCCGGGCCAGGGCGCCGCGGACAGCGGCGGCGCTGGACTCATCCAGGTGTGCGGTGGGTTCGTCCGCGAGCAGGACGCCGACGCCGGGAACGTTCCGCACGCGGGCAATGGCTCGTGCAACGGCCACGCGGCGCTGTTCGCCGGGGCTCAGGTCTGCTGTGTGTGCGTCCAGGAGGTGCAGGGACCGGATCTCTGCCAGCGCCTCCTCCGCGGCGGTGCGCTGGGCACCGGGGTCTGCCAGCCCGGAGTAGAGGCCGATCTCCGCGGCCACGGTTTCCTCCACCAGCACCGGGTGCTGTGGAATCCATGCCACTTTAGCCCGGTCCACGCCGGAAGCTTCGCCGCTGACCTGTACGTCTGCACCGTCCCGGCGCAGGCCGGCAAGTACTTCAAGGACAGTGGTCTTGCCGCTGCCGCTGGGGCCGGTGAGGGCCGCAATGGCACCCGCGGGGACAGTGAAGGAAAAGTCGTTGAGCACCGGTTCGGGACGGCCCGGGTACTGGACGGTCAGGCCGCGCACGCTCACGCCGTCGACGTCGTGCGCGTCTTCCGCCTTCGCGAGCGGACGCGCGGCGGGTGCGTCCAGGACTGCGTTGGTGCGCTTAAGTGCTTCCAGGCCGTCTTCGCTGGAGTGGTGGGCAGTGCCCAGGTCCCGCAGCGGCTGGTAGCACTCCGGAGCCAGGATCAGTGCCAGCAGGCCCATCTCCAGGGACATGTCACCGTGAACCAGGCGCACGCCGATGAAGACCGCAACCACTGCCACGGAGATTGTGGCAATCAGCTCGAGTGCCAGCGAGGACATGAATGCCACACGCAGGGTTTCAAGGGTGGTGACGCGGTAACGGTCCGCGACGTCGCGCAGGGCCCTGGTCTGCGCCCGTGCCCGGCCCAGGCCGACCAGCACCGGCAGGCCCTTGGCCAGTTCGAGCATGTTGTCCGAGAGCCGGTTCAGAGCCTCGATCGCCTTGGCGGTCTTGTCACCGGTGTGCAGCCCGATCAGGATCATGAACACCGGCACCAGCGGAACGGTCAGGACAACAACGACGGCGCTGACCCAGTCGGCGGTGAGGATACGGACACCGATTAGCAGCGGGAGCACGGCGCAGGTCACCAGTGCCGGCAGGTACTTGGCGTAGTAGTTGTCCAGGCCGTCCAGCCCGCGGGTCAGCAGGACGCTGAGCGCCCCTGGACCCATGCCCGGCACGCTGCCGCCGTCCGCCAGGGCCCGCCGGGTCAGCTGGCCGCGCAGTTCGTCCTTGACCCCGGCCGCCGCACGCTGCGCCACGGTTTCCTGGGCCCACATAGCCAGGGAGCGCAGTACTGCACCGGTGACGCCCGTCGCGGCGACGTAGCCCCAGTCCGGGCTGCCCGCGGCGAGGCCGGCAATACCGGCGGCAACGCCGGTTGCCAGCAGCACGAGGGCCAGGGCTTTGGCCGCGGCGACGAGTCCCAGCAGGTACAGCGCCCGGCGGCTGGTGGCACTGACGGGAAGTACGGGTTTCACTGGACAGAAATCTTGTGGACGTCGGGAATGGACTGTGTGCTGACACGCTTGCGGAAGACCCAGTAGGTCCAGCCCTGGTAAAGCACCACGATCGGCAGGCCGAACACGGAGACCCAGGTGATCACCTTGAGCGTGTACGGGGTCGAGGAGGCGTTCTCCACGGTCAGGTTCCAGGCAGCATCAAGCGTGGACGGAAGCACCACCGGGTACATGGCGGCGAAGATCGAGACGGCACCGGCCAGCAGGAACACTCCGAGGAAGGCAAAGGACAGGCCCTCCTTTTCCCGGTAGGCCATCAGCCAGGCCACCACTACGGCCACAACGGCTACCGCCAGCGGGATCAGGGAGAAGAGTTCACCGCTGAGGAACTGGACACCGACCGCCCAGGCTGCCAGCGGCAGGATGCCGAGCGGCAGCCACCGCACCAGGGCACGCCGGGCGCGGTGCCGGATTTCGCCGTCGGTCTTCAGCATCAGGAAGGCGCAGCCGTGGATCAGTGCGAAGCCGACTACCGCCAGGCCGCCCAGGACTGCCCAGGGGGTGAGCCACGCGAAGGCGCCGCCCACGCGGTCGCCGTTCTCGTTCAGCGGCAGGCCGGTGGAGGTGAGGGCCAGCGCCGCTCCGACGCCGAAGGCACTGACGAAGGAGCCCAGTGCCATGGCCCAGTCCCAGCGGTCGCGCCAGCGCTGGGTATGGCCCTTGCCGCGGTATTCGATGGCCACGGCACGGAAGATCAGTCCCAGCAGCACCAGCGTCAGCGGAAGGTAGAGCGCGGAGAACAGCGAGGCGTACCAGTACGGGAAGGCAGCGAACGTCATGGCACCTGCGGTGACGAGCCAGACTTCGTTGCCGTCCCAGACCGGCCCGATGGTGTTCAGCAGGACCCGGCGTTCGCGCTCGTCACGGGCGAACACCTTCATGAGCATGCCCACGCCGAGGTCGAAGCCCTCGAGGAAGAGATAGCCGACCCACAGGAAGGCGATAACGATGAACCAGAATGTTGCAAGCGTCATTTTGTGTCTCCGGTGGCGCTAGTAGGCGAAATCGAGAACGTCGTCGGACTTCCGTCCGCCCGGCGGACCCGGCTCATCCTTCGAGTCAGGGTCCTGGCCTTCGCCGCCGTCCGCAGCAGGGAGCGGCTCCGGCATGGCTGACGGAACGCCGCCCTTGACGTACTTGAAGAGCAGCTTCACCTCCACGATCAGCAGGGCGAGGTAGATGACCGTGAAGGAGATGACCGAGAAGAGCAGCTCAGCCATACTCACTCCCGGCGAGACGGCCGCCGCTGTGAACATAAAGACGTTGTCTATGCCGGTGAAGCTCGGGTTGGGAACCACCACGAATGGCTGGCGGCCCATTTCGGTGAAGATCCAGCCGGCGCTGTTGGCACCGAAGGGAGCCAGGATGCCGAACACGGCCAGGCGCATCAGCCACTTGGACTGCGGGACGGTGCCCTTGCGGGTAACCCACAGGGCAACGGCTGCGGCACCGGCTGCGATCGCGCCGAAGCCGATCATGATGCGGAAGCCCCAGTAGGTCACGGACATAACCGGCAGGTAGTCAATCTCCTGGCCGGCCTGTTCGCCGTACATCGGATCGTCCGGCAGATGCGTGCCGTACTTTTCCTGGTACTCCGGGATCAGGGTGTTGACGCCGTCAACCGGGGTATTGAAGTCGCCGTTGGCGAGGAAGGACAGCACTCCCGGTACCTCAATGAGGGTCTTGACGTCCTCACAGTCCCGCGCACCGACGTCACCGACGGAAAGGACGGAGAAGGAGGTGCCGTTGTGGCAGGCCGCTTCGGCTGCTGCCATCTTCATGGGCTGCTGCTCGAACATCAGCTTGCCCTGCAGGTCACCGGTAATCGCGGTGCCCGCGAAGGCCACGACGGCGACGGCGGCGCCGATGCGCAGTGCCTTGATCCAGACGTTGTAGTCGGTCTTGTCCCGGCCGATCGCGGCGTTCTCGCCGACAACGACGCGGCCGTTCTCATCCACCGTGTCGATGCCGTCGCGGCGCCGCTTCCACAGGTGGTACCAGGAGATGCCCAGCAGGAACCCGCCGGCCACGGCGAAGGCGCCGGTGATGGTGTGCGGGAAGGCCACCAGAAGCGTGTTGTTGGTCAGGACGGCCCAGAAATCCGTCATCACTGCACGGCCGTCCACCATCTCCACGCCGACGGGGTGCTGCATCCAGGAGTTCGCAGCCAGGATGAAGTACGCGGACAGCGCCGAAGCACCGGTTGCCAGCCAGATGGTGGCGAGGTGGAGCTTCTGGGGCAGCCGCTTCCAGCCGAAGATCCAGAGCCCCAGGAACACCGACTCAGTGAAGAAGGCGAGGAGGGATTCAAGCGCCAGGGGTGCACCGAAGACGTCGCCGACGAACCGGCTGTACTCGCTCCAGGCCATGCCGAACTGGAACTCCTGGACCAGGCCGGTGGCCACGCCCATGATGAAGTTGATCAGGAACAGCTTGCCCCAGAACTTGGTCAGGCGCAGATACTCTTCCTTGCCCGTGCGGACCCATGCGGTCTGCAGGGCGGCCACAACCAGGCCCAGGCCAATGGTCAGCGGGACCATCAGGAAGTGATACACCGTCGTAATGCCGAATTGCCAGCGGGCAATGTCCAATGCTTCCACGTGCAGGTCCTTAGTTATGTCATGTTCTACAGGCAGTAGAAAACCCTTCTTCTACGCATCGTAGAACAAGAACCTGACATATTTCTACAAGGCGTAGAGAGATGTGAGGAAACCCGGTATTGTTAAGCTCCGCGGCAGGACCCGCCAGGGCCTGCAGACAGGACAACCAGGCCGGGGCGACCTCCCGGACCAGGAACCGGACACAAAGGAAGATGCGGACTATGGCGACTCTTGGAGAGCTTGAGCGTGCGATGATGGACCTCCTCTGGGAGTCCGCCGAGGCGTTAACCGCCAATGAACTCCGCGAACGCCTTGCCCAGAATGACGCTGGCCGCGCCGAGGCCAAGGGCCTGGCCGTGACCACTGTCCTCACGGTGCTCTCCCGCCTGGAGAAGAAGGCCCTCGTGGCCCGCGAACGCGATATCCGGCCGCACCGCTACCGTGCCGTGACTACCCGCGCCGAGCACACTGCCGAACTTATGCATGAGGTCCTCGGCTCCGCCAATGACCGCGAGGCCGTCCTGGCCCGCTTCGTCGGTTCCGTCTCGGCAACCGAAGCGCAAACCCTGCGCAGGCTGCTCGACGGCGCCTAGGCCGCCGGTCTGCGCCCCGTATGTTCTGGGCCTCCTATTTTCTTGCTGCACTGGCAGTAATCCTTGCCTGGCCGGTTCCGGTCCTGCTCTCGCGCGCCAAATGGCCCGCCCGGTCCCCCTTTACGGCAATGGTGCTGTGGCAGTCGATCGCACTTGCCGGCGGCCTGTCCATGATCGGTGCCATGCTGACCTGGGGCCTGGAGCCGATCGGCGAAAATTTGGCGCAGGGACTCCGGGGACTATGGGACATCCTCCTGCAGCAGCGCTCGGTTGAAGCACTGGGCCTGGTCCATGTCTTCGCCATCAGTGCCGCCGTCCTGCTCAGCGTTCACCTGGTTTTCACCCTGCTCCTGACGTACTACCGGATCGTCTCCGGCCGGCGCCGCCACCGGGACATGCTGAACCTGCTCAGTTCCCCGTCCCTGAACACCCCCGCGACAGTGGTGATCCCCCACCCCTCGCCCGTTGCCTACTGCCTTCCCGGCGGCGCACAGTCCGTCACTGTCCTCTCCGACGGGCTGATGGACATCCTCTCCGAGGAGGAGCTCTCCGGCGTGCTGACCCATGAGAAGGCGCACCTTAGCCAGCACCACCATCTGCTGCTGTGGGCTTTCGCAGCTTGGCGGGCAGCCCTGCCGTGGCTGCCGACTTCCCAGCTGGCACAACGCTCAGTGAACGAGCTGATTGAGATGCTCGCCGATGACGAGGCACTCAAGAAGGTGGACCGGCCCACGCTCATCCGCGCAGTCGCCATAGTCGGATCGGCCTCAGGGGCCGGCGCGGATACGGCTGCCAGCCTTCCGGGTTCCTCCGCCCCTGCGGTGGCCGGCGGCGGCGTGGACGATGAAACCGGGATGGCGGCGCGGCTCAGCAGGCTGCTCACTCCGCAGCCGCCCCTCCCCCGCTGGGCCAACATCCTGATCCAATGCGCAGCGGTGCTGCTGCTGGCTGTTCCCACTGTGCTGCTGTTTGCCCCGGGGCTAATCCACAGCTGAGGGACCGGCCACTTCGGCCGGCCCCCGCTGCCCCGTCAGCCCGTCCGGTCAGCGCCCGGCAGCTGGTACTACGCGTCGATGCGGTCGCGGTCCAGCATGGCCGCACCGGCGATGATGAATTCCTTGCGCGGAGCCACGTCACTGCCCATCAGCAGTTCGAAGGTGGCCTCGTCCACGTGGCGCTCGGCCTCTTCGGCCTCGCTGAGGCGAATCCGGCGCAGCGTGCGGTGGCGGGGGTCCATGGTGGTTTCGGCCAGCTGGTCGGCGTCCATTTCGCCCAGGCCCTTGTAGCGCTGGATCGGTTCCTTGTACCGCTTGCCTTCCTTCTCCAGCCGGTCCAGGAGCTGGTGGAGCTCCTTCTCGCTGTACGTGTAGACCATCTCGTTCGCCTTGGAACCGTGGTTGATGACTTCCACCCGGTGCAGGGGCGGCACCGCAGCGTAAACCCGGCCCGCTTCAACGAGCGGGCGCATGTACCGGAAGAAGAGCGTCAGGAGCAGCGTTCGGATGTGGGCGCCGTCGACGTCGGCATCGGTCATGAAGATCACCTTGCCGTAGCGAGCGGCCTCCAGCTGGAAGCTCCGGCCGGAGCCGGCACCCACCACCTGGATCAGCGCAGCGCACTCAGCGTTGGAGAGCATGTCGGAAACCGAGGCTTTCTGCACGTTGAGGATCTTGCCCCGGATGGGCAGCAGGGCCTGGAAATCCGAGGAACGAGCCAGCTTGGCCGTGCCAAGGGCCGAATCGCCCTCCACGATGAACAGCTCGGAGCGTTCGTTGTCGTCAATGCGGCAGTCGGCCAGCTTCACGGGCATCGATGAGGTTTCCAGCGCGTTCTTCCGGCGCTGGGTTTCCTTATGCACGCGCGCGGAGATCCGGGACTTCATCTCTGACACGACTTTTTCCAGCAGCAGCGCGGTCTGGGCCTTGTCGCCGCGGGCCGGTGAGCTGAGTTTGGCTGCGATTTCCTTTTCGACAACCTTCGAGACGATGGACCGGACGGCGGACGTACCCAGGATCTCCTTGGTCTGGCCTTCGAACTGCGGTTCGGCCAGCCGGACGGTCAGCACTGCTGTCAGCCCGGCGAAGACGTCATCCTTCTCGATCTTGTCGTTGCCGGCCTTGAGTTTGCGGGCGTTGGATTCGATGACCTTTCGGAAGGTTTTCAGCAGGGCCTGTTCGAAGCCGGCCTGGTGCGTCCCGCCCTTGGGCGTGGCAATGATGTTCACGAAGCTGCGGATGCTCGTTTCGTAGCCAATCCCCCACCGCAGCGCGATGTCCACTTCGCATTCGCGCTCGACCTCGGTGATCTTGCTGTGCCCGCGCTCGTCCAGGACCGGCACCGATTCCTTGAACTTGCCGGCACCGTGCAGCCGCCAGATGTCGGTGACCGGGGCATCAGCCGCAAGGAACTCGACAAATTCGGAGATCCCGCCGTCGTGGTGGAAGACTTCCTCCACCGGTCCGTCTTCACCCGGAGTCCCGGGGAGCCGGCGTTCGTCGCGGAGGGTGATCCGCAGGCCGGGAACCAGGAACGATGTCTGGCGGGCCCGTGCTTCGAGTTCCGCATAGGAGAACTTCGCGTCCGGGGTGAAAATCTGCCGGTCCGCCCAGTAGCGGATTCGGGTGCCGGTGACGCCGCGCTTGGCCTTGCCAACTACCTCAAGCTTGCTGCTTTCCAGGAACGGGGTGAACTTCGCCTCCGGGGAAGGCTTGGAGCCGGTGTCGGCGAAGACTCCGGGCTCGCCGCGCCGGAAGGTCATCTGGTAGGTCTTGCCTGCGCGGTCCACCTGGACGTCCAGGCGGGAGGACAGTGCGTTCACCACTGAGGCGCCAACACCGTGCAGGCCGCCTGAGGCAGCGTAGGAACCCCCGCCGAACTTGCCGCCGGCGTGGAGTTTGGTGAAGACCACCTCGACGCCGGAAAGGCCGGTCTTGGGTTCGATGTCCACGGGAATGCCGCGGCCGTCATCGTGGATCTCCACGGAGTTGTCGGCGTGCAGGATGATCCGGATGCTCTGTCCGTACCCGGCCAGCGCCTCGTCCACGGAGTTGTCGATGATCTCCCAGAGGCAGTGCATGAGCCCGCGGGAATCAGTGGAGCCGATGTACATGCCGGGGCGCTTCCGGACAGCCTCAAGGCCCTCGAGGACGGAAAGGTGCCGGGCGTTGTACTCAGTATCCAGGGGGACCACGGTGCTGAACTCCTAGGACCGCCGGAGCGGCCTTGTTATGCGTAGGGAAGCCTTGCGGCTGGGCAGCCGGAATAACCGGCCTTCTATAAGGTTAATGCCCTGCGGTGACAGTGCACGGCAGCGACTCAGCTGCACCTCCCCTGAGGTGGCGCCCGGCACATCCTGAACCGGGGTACTTGCCGCTCGCAGCGCGTCTGGTCTTCCCAGGGTGCGGGTGTGACCTACTCATTGGTACGCGCAGAGCGAAAGACGCCCCCGAATGGAAAGGCCGGCGCGGCAAAGGTGGTTATATGAAGTATCAACACCCTTAAGGAGGCACTCATGACAGCAGCAGTTGCTACACGTCAACTAAACACGCTGGACCGCTGTGACCGCTGCGGCGCTCAGGCTTACGTGCGCGCGGTACTGGAATCCTCCGGTGGGGAACTGCTTTTCTGCGCTCACCATGCCCGGGCGGTAGAGGCCAATCTTCGGCCCCTGACGTCTGAATGGCAGGACGAAAGTTCGCGGCTGCACGAGAAGGCCGCTCCTTCGGAAGACTGATTCCGCAGACCAGCTGTCCAAAACTTGGCGAAGGCCCCTCCGGTGTGGAGGGGCCTTCGTTCTGTCCGGCAGAAGGCTGCAGACAAAGAGAAGTGCCCCCGCGGTGTACGCGGGGGCACTTCTTCTTTTCAAGACCAGCCGGTCTCTTCTAAACCGCTCTTAGTCGAGGTAATCGCGCAGGACCTGCGAACGCGACGGGTGGCGCAGCTTGGACATGGTCTTCGACTCAATCTGGCGGATCCGCTCACGGGTCACACCGTAGACCTTGCCGATTTCGTCCAGGGTCTTCGGCTGGCCGTCCGTGAGGCCGAACCGCATGGCAACCACACCGGCTTCACGCTCGGAGAGCGTATCCAGCACCGAGTGAAGCTGTTCCTGCAGCAGGGTGAAGCTCACGGCGTCGGCCGGCACAACAGCTTCGGAGTCCTCAATCAGGTCGCCGAACTCGGAGTCACCGTCCTCGCCGAGGGGGGTGTGCAGGGAGATGGGCTCGCGGCCGTACTTCTGGACCTCCACGACCTTTTCGGGAGTCATGTCCAGTTCCAGTGCCAGCTCTTCGGGGGCGGGCTCGCGGCCCAGGTCCTGGAGCATCTGGCGCTGGACACGGGCCAGCTTGTTGATGACTTCGACCATGTGCACCGGGATGCGGATGGTGCGGGCCTGGTCGGCCATGGCACGGGTGATGGCCTGGCGGATCCACCAGGTGGCGTAGGTCGAGAACTTGAAGCCCTTGGTGTAGTCGAACTTCTCGACTGCGCGGATCAGGCCCAGGTTGCCTTCCTGGATCAGGTCCAGGAAGAGCATGCCGCGGCCGGTGTAGCGCTTGGCCAGCGACACGACGAGCCTGAGGTTGGCTTCCAGCAGGTGGTTCTTGGCGCGCTTGCCGTCGTGGATGATCTGCTGCAGGTCGCGCTTGAGCTTGGGATCCATGTCCGGATCCGCAGCGATCTTCTCTTCGGCGTAAAGGCCTGCTTCGATCCGCAGCGCCAGGTCCACTTCCTGCTCAGCATTCAGCAGGGCAACCTTGCCGATCTGCTTCAGGTAATCCTTGACGGGGTCGGCGGTGGCGCCTGCGGAGACGACCTGCTGGGCAGGAGCGTCGTCGTCGTCGGCGTCGGAGTAAACGAACCCGGAACCGGTGGGAGCTGCCTCAGGGGCGTCTGCCTCAACAACTTCGACGTCCACGTCCGTGGGCTCAGCGTCTGCCTCGTCAGTGTGGATCTCAGCGTCCTCGGCGGGCTCGGCTGCCTTCTTGGCGGTGGTCTTTGCCGCGGAGGCCTTCGCCGGAGTCTTCCGAGTGGAAGGCTTGCGGGCGGATTTGGCAGCCGTCTTGGTGCCTGCGGCGGGTGCCGCCTCGGCAACCTCGGCAGTCACAGTGTCAGTCTCTTTGACAGCAGTTGTCTTTCTCGCGGACACAGAAAACCTTTCAATACGGCGGGCTGCGGCGCCACCATGGGGGCAACACCACTATGACCCTGTCAAGTCCGTGCCATAACCAGTGGTTTGTACGCGGTGTGGTTCCTGAGAAAACACACCGCGTCCTGTTCCTATTCCCCGCCTGAACGGGAGAGCGGAACGACACTAGGTACACGAACCCAACCGGGTCTCGGTTCCCATTGTCGCATGCTTTCGCTCAGCGCCACCACCGGACACGGACGTTCGCAGCCCAGCGGCCCGCACCGGGGCATGTTCACGCCGGCCGTTCACCGCGCCAGGCCGTCGCGGGAGAGAGTGCCCACTGCGGCAGTTCGCCCCGGCGCAGCAGTTCCCGAAGCAGGGCGGCGAGCCGGTACCCGGGTTCTTCGCCCAGTGCAGCGGAGAGGCACAGCTCGGCACGGGAGCTGCGGCCGCGTGCCCACTCGATCCAGCCTAGCAGTGTCAGCAGGGCGGCTGCGGGCTCCCCGGACGCCCGCTGAACCAGATCCGTGAAGGCCGCATAGGCCCGGTCCAGCCGCACCCAGTCCGGCGCGGCGCTGCTGCGCCCGATAAGGATGGCTCGAAACTGCCTCCCCGCCTCAGCGGAGGAAGCAGCGGCGGATTCGCCGGCCATCGCCCGGGCGCCGGTTGGCGGCTGCAGCCACCGGCGGGCGCCCTCTGCCGCGGCCCTCATCCCGGCTGCAGCCAGGACCAGGACCGTGTCCCGCACTGGCTTGGACTCCAGGCTCGCGAGCAGGAAGGCATCTTCCCGGATTGCTGCGGACCCGGGTGCAGGGCAGCACACCGTGTCCGGAGGCTGCTTCGGCACCAGTGCGGAGCTGATTCGCTGTTCCCAGGCTGCCAGGGCTTCGGCGAAGGCACCGGGGTCACTCCACTTCCCCGCCCTGGCGCTGCGGATGTCCTCCACGCTGTTGTCCAGGGCCGCAGTCCGGAATCTGCCCGGAGTCCGCTGTGACTCATCGAGCGTGGCCGCGTAGGCGCTGCCCCGGTAGACCAGTTCCGCGTTGAGGCTGCTCCCGGTGACCTCATCCAGCGGGTATCCGGGCCACGGACAGCACGCGGCGTCCGAGCAGAAGTAGTCCCGCCAGGTTCCGTTTCCCGCCAGCCAGGCGTCGCGGAGACTGAGCCCGCTGCGTTCCAGCGCATCACCCAGGAGTTCCATCAGGGCGCTGTGCGGCGGAGGGGCACCTTCGAGCCACGGAAGGCCCGTGTACATCACAGCCAGCACCGAGTCAGCGGCGTCGTCATTGGACAGCAGGGATGCGATCCGGGAGCAGTAGCCGGAGAGCAGCTCAAGAGCTTCGGGGTCCGGCGGTTCACTCGAACCGAATGGACGGGGCAGGTCCAGACGGAGCGTGGCCCCGAGCCGGGAACCCCGCAGGCCCAGAAGCACCAGCGACTCGCGGGGCTGGAAGCCCAGGCAATGGGGCACGAAGGCCAGAATGTCCTGTGGAGTACCAACACGCAGGGTGCCGGCAGAACCGTCTTCTTCGCCTCCCGCCGGAGACGGTTCTTCAGCCGGGGGGCGGCCGCCGGCGGGGTGTCCTGCTTTTTGGGGTTCGCTCATGCGGACAGCCTGCCTGCCCCTGGACGGCGCCGGGGCAGGGACGGGGCTTTCTGCGGACAGGTTTCCGGGCACCGCCCCGAGTGGCCGGGCTGTGGAGGGACGGTGAAGACGGAAGCGATGAGACGGAGGGGAAACCCCGCCGTCCGGGTTCAGCCCTGGTCCGTGCCTTCCCCGCCGCCTTCACCGCCGCTTTCCCTGCCGGACTCCGCGCCGCGCCGCTGTTCGCGGCGGCGGCGCCGCTCCCGTGCCAGCGCTTCCCGAAGCGGCGGCAGATGCAGTCCCTCATCCGCCATGGCAGCACGGACTTTCCGCCGGTTGACCAGGATGCCGGCCACGCCGACACCCATCACCAGGAACTGCACGGCCAGGGCAATGCGGAATGCCGCCAGGTCATAGAGGTCGCCGCCGGAGAATCCGGTGTTGAACAGCACGTCGAGGACCAGTCCTATGAGGTACATCGAAATGAGCGAGGCAGCAAACCCGCCGATGTTCACGATCCCGGTCGCCGTGCCCAGCCGGGTACTGGGGTTGTAGGTCCGCGCAAAGTCGAACCCGATCATGGATCCGGGCCCGCCCACCGCGAGGACAGCCACGAGCGTCATGAGGATCCACAGCGGAGCCGGACCGGGCCAGAGCATCACGACCAGCCAGGCGGCGGCCATGGCACCGGCGATCAGCAGCACCATGGTGGACCGGCGCAGGGGATGCCGGCCTACCCAGGAACCAAGCCACGGTCCGCAGACAATTGCTACCGCGACGAAGAACGTCATTAGCAGGGACGCTTCGGCAGGGGTGACCTGTTCAGCGCTGACCAGATACGGGTACCCCCACATGAGCACGAACACAGTTCCGGGGAACTGGATGGTGAAGTGCGTCCAGAGACCCAGCCGGGTGCCTGGCTGGCGCCAGGCCGCGGCGAGGGAACCGCCGTCGTGGGCCGTCCGCGGAGCACGTACCGTGCAGCCGGGCTGGTTGCGCACGAAAGCCAGCGCCAGCACGAAGGCGAGGACTGAAAGTGCCGCCGCTCCGATGAAGGCAGTGTTCCAGCCCAGCTCATGCAGGGCGAAGGCGAACGGAACCGCACTGGCAATCTGGCCCAGCTGCCCGATAATGCCGGTCCACTGCGTGAGGACCGGAATCCTCCGTGCAGGGAACCACGCCGGCAGCAGGCGGAGCACGGAGATAAAGGTCAAGGCATCGCCGGCTCCCACCAGGGACCGGCCCACGATGCCTGCGCCAACTGATTCGGCGACAGCCAGCTGGAACTGGCCGGCGAACATCAGCACTGCACCGCCGGCGATCAGCAGCCGGGGACCAAACCGGTCCACCAGCATTCCCACCGGAATCTGCAGTCCGGCGTAGACCAGGAGCTGGACGACGGTAAAAACGGACAACACGGATGCGGTCGCCGAGAACCGTTCCGTGGCTTCGACTCCGGCAACGCCAAAGGCGGTCCGCTGGGTGACGGCCACCATGTAGGCAAAGACACCGGCACCCCAGACAAGCCAGGCTCCGCGGTGTTTCATCCGGCACCGCCGTGTCCGGCGGTCAGGCCGCTGCCGGGCTCAGGCAGTACCGTTACTCCCGGGCGTTCCGGGCCGGTCATCGCCTCCGGGAAGCCGCTCGGGGCCGTTCGGTTCAACGCTGTCCTCATCCTCATCTGCGTCAGGAACCGTGCCGTCGCCGGCCGGTTCCTGCTCGCTCTGTCCAACAAGCAGTGCCTCAGTTTCTTCCTCGGCCTGCGGGCTGGCCAGGTACGCTTCGACGGCGGCGCCCAGCTCTTCGGCGTCGGGCAGCTCATCGTTGTCCTTGACGAGCAGGGAACGCCGGACTGTGCTGCCGGTGTATTCGTCGTAGCGGCTTTCCAGCGTGGCCACGACGCCGCGCACTTCGGCTGAAGCATCTACCTGCTGTGCAATCTGCTTTTCAACTTCGCGTCCGGCTTCACGCAGCCGGTCGGTCGGCAGAACCAGATTAGCCGCCGCGCCGAGGTATTCCAGTGCCGCCACGGCGGCAGGAGGAAATTCGGCGTCGGAAAGGTAATGCGGCACGTGGACCACGTGGCCGACGACGTCGACGCCGGCTTCGGTGAGGCGCAGTTCCAGCAGGTGCCCCACGGCCGCCTGGATCTGCGCCGTTGGCTTCCAGGAACTGATGCCGTCGATCAGATCCGGCCGGTTGCCGTGTGCGGTGACGCCGATGGGACGCGTGTGCGGCACGGGCATGGGTATTGAATGCACCCAGGCAACGAGCGAAACGTCCAGCATTTCGACCAGCCGCAGCACTGCCGCGGTAAACCGTTCCCACTGGAAGTCGGGTTCGAATCCGCTCAGGAACAGGAAGGGTTCGCCCAGCCCGTCATAAAAGCGGTGCAGTTCAATGCGCGGTGCCTCGTAGCCGGTGAAGTGGTCCTCGACGAAAGTCAGCTGCGGACGGCGCGCGCGGTAGTCAATGAGCTGGTCGGCATCGAAGGTGGCCACCAGATCGTGTTCCAGGTTCTCGAAAAGCTCGTCACGGACCTGGGACACCACATGGCCTGCCTCGCCGAAACCCGTGAACCCGGCCAGCAGCCGCAGCCCGCGCACTTCGGCGGAGGCGGCCAGTTCCGGATCCAGGTTGAACAGGGTCAGCGGATCAAGCATGTTGTACCTTCCTGCCACTCGTCCCGTTGGTTTGCGGGGGGCGCTTTAGAAACCAAGCGCGTAGTTGTCAATCCCTTACTCAAGGGTAAACGCCGGGCAATAGCCGATTCATTCCACGGTGCAGGTACGGCCGGCGGACGCAGCAGCTGCCGGAGAGACTACGATCGGAAGAGCAAAGCACTAGAAACACACACAAACGTGAGGATGAAGCTTCGTGAGCAAAGCCAGTGAGCCAGACCTGCAGGTAATTTCCCGGGACGTTCGCAAGGTCCAGGCGCAGGCCCTGGTTGTCGGCGTCGGGCAGAGCCCGGACGGCCCCGTACTGGTGGACAGCCCGCTCTCACAGAAGTCGTCCTCCGCAGTCGCCGGTTCCTTCGCACTGCTGGGCGTCACAGGTGCTGCCGACCAGGTGGTGCGCCTCCCGGGCCTGCCCGAGCTGGACGCCGAAATGCTGGTCCTGGCCGGACTTGGCCCGGTCACTGCCGGTGAGCCGCTGAGCACGGAGGCACTGCGGCGGACCGCCGGATCGGCCGTCCGGCAGCTGGCGGGCACGGCCACTGTCGCCCTGGCTCTTCCCGCCGCCACCGTGGAAGATGCGGCCGCCGTAGCCGAGGGCGCCCTGCTGGGTGCCTACAGCTTCACCGAACACCGCAGTGTCCACTCTGCGAAGGTTCCCGCCCCCGTCTCCTCGATCACTGTGGTCACGTCCACCGCCGCCGATGCCGCGCTGAAGCCGGCTGTGGACCGGGCCCGGATCGTAGCCCGCGCCGTGAACGCCACCCGCACGCTGGTCAACCAGCCGCCGAGCCACCTGTACCCGGAAACCTTCGCCGCAGCTGCCCGCGACGCCGCCCGCCCGCTGCCGGTCAAGGTCACGGTCTGGGACGAAAAGAAACTGGAGCGCGAAGGCTTCGGCGGAATCCTCGGGGTTGGCAAAGGCTCGGCCCGTCCGCCGCGCCTCGTCAAGGTGGAGTACTCCCCCGCCCGAGCAAAGGCCCGGCTCGCCCTGGTTGGCAAGGGAATCACGTTCGACTCCGGCGGCCTGTCCCTGAAGCCGGCAGCCGGAATGCAGGCGATGAAGTCGGACATGGGCGGCGCCGCCGTCGTGCTCAACGCCCTGCTGGCCATCGCGGAACTGGGACTGCCCGTTAAGGTGACCGCCTGGCTGTGCCTGGCCGAGAACATGCCCTCCGGCACCGCCCAGCGCCCCTCCGACGTACTGACCACCTACGGCGGACGCACCGTCGAGGTCCTGAACACGGACGCTGAGGGCCGCCTGGTCATGGCCGACGGCCTGGCCATCGCCAGCGAGGAAGAGCCGGACGTGATCATCGACGTCGCAACCCTGACCGGCGCGCAGATGGTCGCACTGGGCAACCGCGTTTCCGCGGTCATGGGCGAAGACGGTGTCCGTGACGCAGTGAAGGCGGCCGCTGACCGCGCAGGAGAACTGTTCTGGCCGATGCCGCTGCCCGAGGAACTCCGCGCAAGCCTGGACTCCGCCACCGCCGACCTGGCTAACATCGGTGAGCGCTTCGGCGGCATGATGACCGCCGCGGTGTTCCTGCGCGAGTTCGTCGGCGAAGTGGACGGCGTAAAGATTCCGTGGGCCCACCTGGACATCGCCGGACCGGCGTTCAACGAAGGCGCGCCCTACGGTTACACCCCCAAGGAGGGCACCGGCGTTGCGGTACGCACGCTGGTCTCCTACGCGGAGGACGTGCTGGCCCGCGCGGTATAGCACCCCAACATGTTATGCGTGCAACTTAAAGGGGCATTTGTTGCGCGTGTTTCTGGTTACATTCGCCTTCCGGCCCACTTAACCGAGTGGATGCCGGGGAAACTGGGCGATAGTGTGAAACCTATTCACAACCGCCCGAATCACTAACCGACGCGCCATCAGTGCGTCAACAGATTACGCGAGGGAGCGTCCACGTGGCCGAAGAGGCAACTGCGCAAGAGTTCGACATCCTGATCCTCGGTGGAGGCAGCGGCGGCTACGCCGCGGCACTCCGCTCCGTGGAGCTGGGCTTTTCCGTTGGGCTGATCGAAAAGGGGAAGCTGGGCGGCACGTGCCTGCACAACGGCTGCATCCCCACCAAGGCACTGCTGCACTCAGCCGAAATTGCTGAAAACGCCAAGACTGCGGAGAAGTACGGCATCAAGGCCACCTTCGACTCCGTGGACATGAACGCCGTCAACTCCTACAAGGACAACATCATTGCGGGCAAGTTCCGCGGCCTGCAGGGCCTGATCAAGTCCAAGGGCATCACCGTCATCGAGGGTGAAGGGCGCCTGACCAGCGAGAAGACCATCGAGGTCAACGGCCGGACCTACACCGGCTCCAACATCATCCTGGCTACCGGCTCCTACTCCCGCTCCCTGCCGGGCCTGGAAATCGGCGGACGCGTCATCACCTCCGACCAGGCACTGACCCTGGACTACGTCCCCAAGAGCGCCGTGATCCTTGGCGGCGGCGTAATCGGCGTCGAGTTCGCGTCCGTCTGGAACTCCTTCGGTGTCGACGTCACCATCGTGGAGGGCCTGCCCTCGCTGGTCCCCAACGAAGACGCCGCCATCATCAAGAACCTTGAGCGTGCCTACAAGAAGCGCGGCATCAAGTTCAGCACGGGCATCTTCTTCGAGAAGGTGGAGCAGAATGACGACGGCGTCGTCGTCACCCTCGCCGACGGCAAGACCTTCGAAGCTGAACTGCTGCTCGTCGCCGTCGGCCGCGGACCGGTTACCGCCAACCTTGGTTACGAGGAGGCCGGCCTGACCATGGACCGCGGCTTCGTTATCACCAACGAGCGGCTGCACACCGGCGTCGGCAACGTCTACGCCGTGGGCGACATCGTTCCCGGCCTGCAGCTGGCACACCGCGGCTTCCAGCAGGGCATCTTCGTCGCCGAGGAAATCGCCGGCCTCAAGCCGGTCGTCGTCGAAGACGTCAACATCCCCAAGGTCACCTACTGCGAGCCCGAAATCGCTTCCGTGGGCCTGACCGAGGCCAAGGCAAAGGAAAAGCTGGGTGCCGAGAATGTCCAGGTCCAGGAATACAACCTGGCCGGCAACGGCAAGACCTCCATCCTGGGCAGCTCCGGCCTGATCAAGATGGTGCGCGAGAAGGACGGCCCCATCATTGGCGTCCACATGATCGGCGGCCGCATCGGCGAGCAGATCGGTGAGGCACAGCTGATCGTGAACTGGGAAGCCTACCCGGAAGACCTGGCCGGCCTGCTGCATGCGCACCCCACCCAGAACGAAGCCCTTGGCGAAGCCGCGATGGCACTCGCCGGCAAGCCGCTGCACGGCTAGAGCGAAGAGTTTCCCGGTGCATCCGGCGCCAGCGGCGCCGGGTGCACTAGGCTTCAAACCAACCAGCACCAGCGGCACGGCTGGTCAAAGAACTAACAAGGAGAAACGGGGACAATATGTCTGAAACCGTGAACTTACCCGCCCTTGGTGAAAGCGTCACCGAAGGCACCGTAACCCGCTGGCTGAAGCAGGTAGGCGATACCGTCGCCGTTGACGAGCCCCTGCTGGAGGTGTCCACCGACAAGGTAGACACCGAAATCCCGTCTCCGGTTGCAGGCGTCATCGAGGAGATCCTCGTGGCCGAGGATGAGACCGCCGAGGTCGGCGAAGCGCTGGTGCGCATTGGCGACGGCTCCGGGTCCTCCTCTGACGACTCCGGTTCCGCGCCCGCACAGGAAGAGGCGCCGGAAGCCGAAGAGGCTCCCGCCGAGCCCGAGGCGAAGGAAGAAGCACCGGAAGCACCCGCAGAGGAATCCGGGTCAGCAGATTCCGGTGACAGCACCGACGTCACGCTTCCCGCACTGGGCGAGAGCGTTACCGAGGGCACCGTTACCCGCTGGCTGAAGGCCGTAGGCGACGACGTCGCGGTAGATGAACCCCTCCTGGAGGTTTCCACCGACAAGGTGGACACCGAGATTCCCTCCCCCGTGGCCGGCAAGCTGCTGGAGATCAAGGTCAATGAGGACGAGACCGCCGAGGTAGGTTCCGTCCTGGCCGTCATCGGTTCCGGTTCCTCAGCCCCGGCCAAGGCCGCACCGAAGGAAGCTGAGCCCGTGGCTGCCGCTCCTTCGACCGAGCGCGAGGAGCCGGTTGCAGAGCCGAAGGAAGAAGCTCCCAAGCAGGAGGCTCCGAAGCAGGAAGCCCCCAAGCAGGAGGCTCCCAAGCAGGAGGCTCCCAAGGAAGAGACCGGCAAGGAAGAGTCCGGCTCCGGCACGTACGTGACCCCGCTCGTCCGCAAACTGGCCAATGAGCACGGCGTGGATCTGTCCACCGTCAAGGGCTCCGGCGTGGCAGGACGCATCCGCAAGCAGGATGTCCTGGACGCTGCCGAAGCCGCCAAGGCAAAGGAACCGGCTGCGGCGCCGTCGTCCTCTGACAAGGCTGCTCCGGCGAAGATCAGCGAAGAGAGCGCAAAGCTGCGCGGCACCACGGTCAAGGCACCGCGGATCCGCCAGACCATTGCCCGCCGCATGATGGAGTCCCTGGACACTTCGGCACAGCTGACCCAGGTGCAGGAAGTCGACATGACGCGCATCGCCACGATGCGCCAGAAGGCGAAGGCCGGCTTCAAGGAGCAGAACGGCGCCAACCTGACGTTCCTGCCGTTCATCGCCAAGGCCGTGGTGGAGGCGCTGAAGGCGCACCCGAAGCTCAACGCGTCCTATGACAGCGAGTCGCAGGAAATCACCTACCACGACGCCGAGCACCTGGCGATCGCCGTTGATACCGAAAAGGGCCTGCTGGTTCCGGTCATCAACGACGCCGGGGACCTGAACCTCGCAGGTCTGGCCAAGAAGATTGCCGACGTCGGTGCGCGCACCCGCAGCGGCAAGATCGGTCCGGACGAGCTTTCCGGCGGCACCTTCACGATCACCAACATCGGCAGCGTCGGAGCCCTCTTCGACACTCCGATCATCAACCAGCCCCAGGTGGGAATCCTGGGCACCGGTGCGATCGTGAAGCGGCCGGTTGTCCGCACGGATGAGGACGGCAATGACACCATTGCCATCCGATCCATGATGTACCTGTCCCTGACGTACGACCACCGCCTGGTGGACGGTGCCGATGCAGGCCGCTTCCTTCAGACCCTGAAGGCACGCCTGGAAGAAGGCAGCTTCGAAGCCGACCTGGGCCTCTAAGCGCTAAGACACAATGAAAGGCGGGTGCCCCCCCCCCACGGGGGCACCCGCCTGCTGCGTTATTTGGGCGTCGGCATCCCGACTTCTACTCGTTGTAGAATAGTTATCGGAAGAATTACGTCCCCTGACACACTGTCGGTAAGATCGAAACCATGGACTTCCTTCATAGCTTCCTCGTCTTCCTGCACATCCTCGGGGCCGGTGCCATCGTTGGTATCTGGCTCGCCAAGATCAAGAACCCCACCGTGATGCCGGGCCAGTTCCACGCTGCACTGCTGCAGCTGGTGACCGGCATCCTGCTGGTCGGCCTCAACGAAATGGGTGACGGAGAGGTCAACCACGTCAAGGTGGCCGTAAAGCTCGTCATCGCGCTGGTGATCGCCGTCATGGCCTTCATCGGCCAGCGCAAGTACAAGAAGGACCAGCCGGTCTCCGGTGTCCTGGCCAACGGCGTAGGTATCCTCACCGTGGTCAACGTGGCACTGGCCACCATGTGGTAATCGACCTCTGATCCACAGCGCGGCATCGCGCACCGGTTCCTCCCCTCACGTTCCGAGGGGAGGAACTTTTTTATGCGTCCCCGGGCCTGCCGGTCTCCGGTATCTGTATGCCGGGGTCTGGCAGTTGAGCCATCTGCCTGCAAGGATGGGCGGCAGCGCCCTACGGCAGTCCCGCCCGGCGCCCGGCCCCGAAGGAGCTCCCATGGCTACTGTCCGCAAAGCACACACCATCTGGAACGGGGACCTGTTCCATGGCACAGGCGAAGTCACCCTCGATTCGTCCCAGCTGGGAACGTACGAAGTAACGTGGAAGGCCCGTGCGGAGGAGTCCGGGGGCCGCACCAGCCCCGAGGAACTGATTGCGGCCGCGCACTCCGCGTGCTTCTCCATGGCCTTCAGCAACGCCCTGGCGGAGGCGGGCAAGACGGCAGAACGCATCGAGACGTCCGCGGAGGTCAGCTTCGTTCCGGGAACCGGCATCACCGGCAGCCATCTCCGCGTCACCGCCGTCGTGCCGGGGCTGACCGCCGAGGAGTTCACGGACATCGCCGAGTCCGCCAAGACCGGATGCCCGGTGTCCCAGGCCCTCTCCGGCATTACCATCACCATGGACGCGACGCTCGAAACCTAGGGCCGGCGCCCGCCCCGTGGCGTCAGGGTACGGCTACAGTGCCGATCCGGCCCAGAGGCCGGCGATCGCGGCACCGACAGAAGCCACAAGCATCACGACACCGCTGATGAACGCCGCGGCCTTACGGCCTTCCCTGATGAGCTGCACTGTTTCATAGCTGGCGGTACTGAAGGTGGTGTATCCACCGAGAAAAGCAGTACCAAGGACGATGCCGAGTTCAGTGGGAAGCATCCGCCCAGCCGTGAGTCCCGTGAGCACGCCCAGGACGAGGGAGCCGGACACGTTGATGATCGTCGTTGCCCACTGGAACGTCGTCCGGAGGCGGGATCGGAGCACTCCGTCAACAACGAACCGCAGCGCCGCGCCCGCGCCGCCTGATGCCGCTAAAAGTACAAAGAGCCAGGGAGTCACCGCAAGGGACCCCGTTCTCTTGGCCTCTGTGGCGACCGGCGTCGAACTGCGCTGGAGGCGGCTATGCCTGCCCATGTGGCACAGGCACCGATTGCTACAGTTCCGAGTGCGTAGAGGACGCCTTGAGGGGCCAAACCGTCCCCGAGAAGCACCGCTGTGTCCCTGGCTAGGGCACTGTACGTGGTAAATCCGCCGCAGAAACCTGTTCCCAGGAGGAGCCGGAGGTTTCTGCTGATCGGGCGCTCACTGCCCAGAAGGGCCTCGTAGAGACAGCCCAGTAAAAAGGCGCCCATGACATTGATTGCCGGGATGGCCAGGGGCACGGACCCGAGGTGCGGAATCAGCAGGGATAGAGCCTCCCGGCAGGCCGCACCCGCAGTTCCCCCGGCGGCAACCAGCGCGATAGGCCGCCAGCACAGGTGCGGCGGGCGTTCGGAGGCCTTCACTCGACCGACCCTCCTGAAGCTCTTCCCTCGTTCTTCGCGCCGACCGGAACCACAACAACCGGTCGAAACTGCCCGCGGGCAAGCTTTGCCGCGATGGACGAGCTAAGCAGCTCCTGGATGCTCCCTCCCAGGGATCGCTGGCGCGTACCCACAACGATCATGGCGGCGTCGACAGTATTCGCCAGGTGGCCCAGGGCATGTGCTACATCGCCGGGGATGGCCAGGGTGCGCCACGATACGTCTGTACCGGCGAGGATGCCGGCCAGATCCGCGGCCAGCTGCGGATCAAAAGCGGCCTCACCCTCGTCGGCAAAATCGGGGTCGAGGGAAGCACTGGTCATTGATCCATCCGCAGACTCGCCGGTAGCGAAGCGGGCCGGGTTGGCACAGGCACAAATCAGCTCGGACCCGAATTGCCTGGCGAAGCGCACTGCCTGGCCCACCACCCGAGGGGACTGGCCCGGCGCGACGCCGACAACCACAGGTTGCCCGGGCCCCGCGCCGTGGTTCGTCTCCATCACGTGACCCTACACCCGCTCTTCTCCACCACGTCCGGGTATGGTTTGCGGCCGCGGGGGCAGCGGCGCCGGGCGCAGGCTGGGATAGCCTTCCCGGGCAGGCGGCACGTCAGTGGGGATCTCCGCCAGCATTTCCTTCAGGATCGCCACACCCTGCTCCAACTGGGGGTCCACGCCCGCTGCATAGGCGTGCGGCGGGTATGGAACCTCGATGTCCGGCTCCACCCCGCGGTTCTCCACGCCGAAGCCCACACCCTGGGTGAACCAGAAAGCGTAGCGCGGCTGGGTGACCGATGTACCGTCCGCCAGATCGAAGCGGCCGTCAACACCAACGACGCCGCCCCAGGTCCGGGTACCGACTACCGGTCCGATTCCCCGCAGCTTGGCCACCTGCGTCACGATGTCACCGTCAGAACCGGCGAACTCATCGGTGAGGATCACGACCGGACCCCGGGGAGCCTGGTCCGGGTAGGTCCCGGCCTGCTCGCCCCGCGGGAGCATCCACGCGGTGACCTTCCTGCCGATGAGCTCTGCGACAAGCTGGGAGGTGTGGCCGCCACGGTTATGGCGGACGTCAATGACCAGTCCGTCCTTGGCCGCCTCGCTGTCCAGGTCACGGTGAAGCTGCGCCCATCCGCTGGCGACCATGTCCGGAATGTGGAGGTAGCCGAAGCCGCCGTCGGATGCTGCACGCACGGCCCGCCGGTTCGCGTTCACCCAATTCTGGTAACGCAGCCGCTCCTCGCTGCGCAGGGGAACGACGGCGATGCGCCGCTGTTGCGGGCCGTCCTCGCCTGAAGTGCGGACAACGGTCAGTTCCACCACGCGGCCGCCGGCGCCCACCAGCAGCGCGGCAGGTCCCTTGTCCGGCGGAACCGGCAGTCCGTCCACGGCAGTGATGATATCCCCGGGGCGAACGTCCGCCCCCGGAGCGCTCAGGGGCGAAATGGCCTTGGGATCAGACGACTCCGGGTCCAGGATGCGCACGACCTCCCAGCCGCCTGCACCCGGACGGAGGTCAGCGCCAAGGAATCCCTGCGCACCTCCCCCGGCTTCCGCGGCACCGGAGGCCGTAACGTACGCATGGGACGTGCCCAGTTCGCCGTGCAGCTCCCAGAGCAGGTCCACCAGGTCGTCATGCGAGCCCAGGTTCTGCACCAGGGGACGGTAACGGGCGTGTACCTCGTCCCAGTCCAGTCCACCCATGTCCGGGGTCCAGAAGAACTCACGCTGCAGCCGCCACGCTTCGTCGAACGCCTGTCCCCAGACCTTCAGCGGCTCCAGCAGGACCCGGATCCTGGCCAGGTCAACGGTGACGTTCTCCGGGGAATCCTCGTCCGCCCGGGCACCGGCGGGAACGGCCCGCAGGCGGTGCTCGTTGCGCAGGACCACCGTGCCTGCGTCCTGGGAGAGTTCGTAGTCTTCCAGCGCAGGAACAAGAACGGAGACTTCCCTGGCCGCTACGTCGAAACGCTCCAGCCTCTTGCCCGGTGCCCGGTCCGAGGAATTGGCCCGTCCGTCGCCGGTGACGCCGTAGACATCTTCGGCCAGCCACAGCAGGGCGCCCTCGGCTGCGCGCAGTTTGGTGTAACTGCCCTGGGGCACCGGAACCGCGATGATCCGCTCTGCCAGCCGCTCCAGGTCAACGGTGGTTCCTGGTGCCTCTGCATCCTTCGGGTCGTCGGACTCCGTGTTGTCGGCAGCAGCATCCTCCACCACGTGGGCGGCGGGGCCGAACGGCGAGTTGGTGCCGGCGGCAAGCGCCACGAGGAACGGCTTCGTGGAGGTGGGGAATCCCAGATCGAAGCCGTGGGTGTCATAGACGGGGTCGAAGCTGCGCTCGGACAGGAATGCGAGGAAGTTTCCATCCGGGGTAAACGACGGGCTGTGGTCATGGAACCTGCCGTCGGTGACGTCCGTGATCGCGGTGTCGCTGCCGGACACTTCCCTTAGCCGGATCCTGCTGCGCGCTCCGTGGACGGTGACGGGCTCAGCCCAGGCCAGCCAGCGGGAATCAGGGCTGAATGCCAGGTCTGTTACGGCTCCGTGGCCGCTGTCTGCTATCTCCACAAGCTGGGCGGTCCCTGCATCCAGGAGGTAGACCTTGCCGAACTCGGTGGCAACGGCCACAAGCCTGCCGTCCGGGCTGGGTATCAGCTGGGCTGTACGCGACGGTGCCGGGAAGGGAACCCGCACCAGTCCGGAACCGGCTGCCTTTTCCTGCGACGCGAGCACTGCCTCGGATGCGCCCTGCGCAGGCGCTTCGGCGCTGTCCTGTCCTCCGGCGGGCGGAGCGGCTTCCGTGCTGCCAGCCGCGGGTCGGCTGACTGCCGAGACCGGGCGCGGCAGGTCACTCACATCCGGCTCGGCGGCTGCCTGGGTGGCCGGTGACGGGGCGGGGACGGGAGCCGGGCGCACATCGCCGGCGGCCGGCAGGGAGGCGAAGACATCCTTGATGAACAGCGCCTCTTCATTGTCCGGGTCCGCGACGTACACGGCACGGCCTCCCGGGAGCGGGCGTCCGAGCCGGGCGCGTACGCCCGGGGTTGCCTCAATGACCCGGGAGGGACCGTCCTTGTGCGTGAGCCAGTGCAGGGTGCCGTGGGTTTCCACGACGCTGGACTTCCCTGAAGCGTCGGGTACGGCGGCGCGGAGGTGCTGTGCCGCATTGAGCGGCCGCGGACGCCGCGTGGTTCCGGCAGATCCAAGCGTGATGTCCAGGCGCTCCGGCTCAGCGTCCAGGGACGGGAGGATCCAGAGCGAACCGGCGGACTCGAAAATAATGCGGGTGCCGTCAGATGAGGGGTGGCGGACGTAGAAGTCCTGGAAATCCGTGTGCCGGCGCAGGTCCGTGCCGGAAGGCGTTACCGAGTAGATGTTGCCGTAGCCCTCATGGTCCGAGAAAAACGCGATCCGGCCCGCAATCCACATCGGGTAGGCCAGGTTGCCGTCCAGCTCCGGGACAAGGCGGACAAACTCCCCGTTGCCGTCAGCATCGATCCACAGTTTCCCGGCAGTGCCGCCGCGGTAACGCTTCCAGCGTGCCGGTTCGCGGCTGAGCACCGAGCCGATGACCAACGGCTGTTCGTCACCGAGCGCAGGCCCGTGGGCAAGGGTGTCCAGCGGACCGTAAGGCAGCCGCTGCGGGGCAGAACCGTCAACGGGGACTTCATAGGCCCAGCGGAGCCGGAAGTCTTCGAACTCAAACGGGCTGGTGGCGATCACGGCTCCCGAGGGAGCGAACCCCCGCACCGTGGTGTTCTGGTTGCCCCAGAACGTGAGCTGGCGGAAATCCCCGCCGTCGGTATCGGCCGTAACGACTTCAGGGGCAGAGCCCTGGGTGACGCTCCAGGCGATCCTCGAACCGTCCGGAGAGAATTTCGGGTTGCGGGCCGGCAGCTGGAGCGAGGAAACCCGCCAGGCCCGGCCGCCGGAGACTGGTGCCACCCAGACATCGTCCTCAGCCACGAAGGTCACTCGGTCGCCGTGCAGGTCGGGATAGCGAAGGTACGGAGTTGAACTCATACCTTCGATCCTATCTTTCGGTACCGGCAGGCTACTGAAGGCTTGCCGCCGCGGGCAGCACCGCCGCGATCCGCCACTGTTCCCCGGTGCGCGCCAGCTCCAGGAGCACTTCCTGCCGCATGGGGCCGCCCGGGGCCGCTGCCTGGGTGCCGTCACGGCGGACCTGCATCCAGCCTGACAATTCGGCGGAGACCGAAACGCGGGTCCTCTGGCCGGAGCCGCCGGCTGCAGAGCTTTCCAGGACTGCCACGGACAGGCCTTCCAGCCGTTCGCTGCGTTCCTGCAGGGCCAGGACCTGTTCCAGGTCTGCCGCTGCCGCGGGTGAACCAGGGAGGTTGACCCAGTCCAGCAGCCGCGGGTTCCCCTGCGCGAAGGCACGCGCCCGGATCACGGTGAGCACTTCTGCGGCAGCCACCGGATCGTCCCCGGTCAGCACGGCCAGCTCAGGCGGTTCGGGCGGCTCCCCGCCCGGGGCTCCTGCCGGCGCCTCAGCGGGCGGCGGCTCAGGTCCAGCCGGGGAAGGTGTGTCGCCGGCGGTGCCAGCGGAAACAGAGCCAGTGGCCTGACCCGTTCCTCCGTTCCCGCTTCCGGGCTCAGGCCGGAGCAGCTGGGGTGCCAGAACCGCGACGGCCCCGAGCACCGCCGTCACACTGACCATGAGCGTGGCCGCTATCAGCCAGCCGCTGAGCAGCCCTGGACCCCTGCCGCGCTTCCGCACTTCTTCCCAAGGCGCCTTCCGGGATCTCCGCCGCGCCCTTAGCCGGGGCCTCCGCGTCCCGGCCGGGCCCGGACTGCCGGACGTACGTCGGGTACGCAGTTCCGGACGAACGCTTGAGTGGACAGCCGGAAGCAGGTCCACCGGTTCCGCCGGGCAGGCCCGCAGCACCCGTGCGGCAAAGTCAGCTGCTTCCGGCCTCAGCTGCGGATCTTCCTCCAGGGCGGAATCCACCAGGTCCCGCAGGCCAGACGGAAGTTCCGGGAGCAGGACGCTGAGGGGAGGGCGCAGACCCGGCACCAGCGGCCTGCCGGTCAGCATGAACCAGCCCAAGGCACCCAGCGCAAACACGTCACCGGCCTGCCCGGCTCCGGAGTCCCCCGCCGGGCCCGCCGGATCGGCGGCCGTGAATCCCGGCGTCCCCGTCCTCGGGCCGCCAGGTTCGGCGAGAAGCCTTCCGGTCCCGAAATCTGCCAGCAGGGGCTTTCCGTTGGCGGTGAAGAGGACGTTTCCCGGGGAAACGTCCCCGTGGACGGCGCCGTCGGCGTGAAGACAGCCCAGGGCACGCCCCACCGCCACGAGCACAGTGACCGTTTCTCCGGCACTGAGGGTTCCGCGGGCGGCCACGAGCCGCGCCAGGCTGTCGCCGGGTGCGTACTCCAGCAGCAGTCCGAACCCGCGGACCGTGGCCAGGATGCCTTCGACGCCCAGCAGGTTCTCATGCCGGTATCTGGACAGGATGCCCAGCTCCCGGCGGATTTCAAAACCATCAGGCAGCGCATCCCGGCCGAGCGGCACCTTCAGGGCGTACCGTTTCCGGTCCACCGGCCGCTCCACCAGCCACACGGATGAGCTGCTGCCCTTCCCCAGGCAGCGGCCTACGTGCCACTGCGGATCAGGGAGTACCGGCCTGGGCGGGGAATCTTCTTCATCCTCTCCGGGTACGTCCGGGTCCTGGACCATTTGCATGCCGATATTTCTAGCCTCTTCGGCGCACTCACGCAGAAGTTATCCACAGGCCCGGCGAAACATGACGTGAATCATGCCCGCTTTCAGTCACAATCCCGGCTAGGGTAGCCGGTATGGATTTGCAGTTTCTGCGCGTGGGCCTTGCTCCGGACTACCTGGATTACCGGGAGGGGTGGGACCTCCAGCGCAGGGCCCACTCCGAGGTGAGGGACGGCAGCCGTCCGAACACCGTTTTCCTGCTCGAACACACGCCTGTTTACACGGCGGGCCGCCGCACCGAACCTCACGAGCGCCCTTTCGACGGCACGGAGGTTGTCAGTGTTGACCGTGGAGGCAAGCTCACCTGGCACGGCCCGGGACAGCTCGTCGGGTACCCCATTCTCAAGCTGCCGGACCCCGTCCTCGTGGTGGACTATGTGGCTGCACTCGAGGAGGCGCTCATTGCGGTGCTGGCCGGCTACGGCGTCGAAGGCCGGCGCGTCGAGGGACGGTCCGGAGTCTGGATCACCGGCACGGACAACGCCCAGGACCGCAAGATAGCCGCCGTGGGGATCCGCGTGGACCACGGCGTCACCATGCACGGCTTCTCGCTGAACTGCAGCAACGACCTGGCACCCTACGCCCAGATCATCGCCTGCGGCATCACGGACGCCGGAACCACCTCCCTGAGCCAGGAAACAGGAACCCTGGTGACCCCCGCCGCCGTCGTGCAGCGGGTCGAGGAGGAACTCATGCGTACCCTCGGGGGGCTCACCAGCCGTCCCGGAGCCGCCGCGTCCGCACCAGCGGCCGCCGGCACAGTCGAAGAAACACAAGGAGCCGTGACGTGACACTTGCCCCCGAAGGCCGCCGCCTGCTGCGCATCGAGCAGCGAAACGTCGCCGTTCCGGTGGAGCGCAAGCCCGACTGGATCAAAGCCAAGGTGAACATCGGCCCCGAGTATGTGCACCTCAAGGGCCAGGTGAAGAAGGAAGGCCTCCATACGGTTTGCGAGGAAGCCGGATGCCCCAACATCTTCGAATGCTGGGAAGACAAGGAAGCCACTTTCCTCATCGGCGGCTCGGACTGTACCCGCCGCTGCGACTTCTGCCAGATCGACACCGGCAAGCCCTCTCCCCTGGACCGCATGGAACCGATGAAGGTTGCCCGGTCGGTCCAGTCGATGAACCTGCGCTACGCCACAGTCACCGGAGTAGCGCGCGATGACCTGGCGGACGAGGGCACCTGGCTGTATGCCGAAACGATCCGCCAGATCCATGCAGTGAACCCGGGAACCGGCGTCGAAATCCTGATTCCGGACTTCTCCGGCAAGCCCGAGCACATCCAGGCGATCTGCGACGCAGCCCCTGAAGTCTTCGCGCACAATGTGGAGACAGTGCCGCGGCTGTTCAAGCGGATCCGTCCCGCGTTCCGCTACGAGCGCTCCCTCGACGTCATCACCCAGGGCCAGGCGCTGGGGATGGTTACCAAGTCCAACCTGATCCTGGGCATGGGCGAGACGCGGGAGGAGATTTCCGGCGCGCTGCGGGACCTGCGCGACGCCGGCTGCGACCTGCTGACCATCACGCAGTACCTGCGCCCCAGCGAACGCCACCTGCCGGTTGACCGCTGGGTCAAGCCCGAGGAGTTCGTTGAACTGAGCGCCGAAGCCGAGGAACTTGGTTTCCTGGGCGTCATGAGCGGGCCCCTTGTCCGGTCCTCTTACCGTGCCGGCCGGCTGTGGGCCGGCGCCATGCGGAAGAAGGGCAGGGTAATGCCGCCCAACCTGGCGCACATCGAAGACTCCGGGACCGCCGCCCAGGAGGCATCCGCCGTCCTGGCCCGGCGGTAGGACGGCGCTCTCCATCAGACTCCAACGGCCCGGCGCCTCCCTTTGTCACGGGGAGAAAGCGCCGGGCCGTCATCACGTAGAATTGACGCATTATGGCCAACAGCACTGATTCCGACGCATCCAAGGGCGCCCGCCGCGGCCTCTTCTCCCGCAAGCCGAAGGCGGAAAAGAAGAACAAGCAGCCCGGCCGCATGAAACAGATCGCCGATGTCTTCAAGATGACGCGGCGCAACGATCCCAGCGTTATCTGGCGGATGGTTGGTGCCTTCCTCGGCATCATCGCCATCGGCCTGGTCATCGGGTTCCTGATCGACAACTGGGTCACGATGCTCATCATCGCGATCCCGCTCGGTCTGCTGGCCGCAATGTTCATCCTTTCCCGCCGCGCCGAGCGTGCCGCCTTCGCCCAGATTGAGGGACAGCCCGGTGCCTCCGGCGCTGCGCTCTCCGTCCTGCGCCGCGGCTGGATCCTCGAGGAACAGCCCGTGGCAGTCAGCCCCCGCACCCAGGACGCAGTCTTCCGTGCGATCGGCCGTCCCGGAATCGTCCTCGTAACCGAAGGCCCGTCCAACCGCGTGAAGGCCCTCGTTGACGGGGAGCGCCGCAAGATGAACCGCATCGTCCCCAACGTCCCGGTCCACGTGATCCAGACCGGCCGCGGCGAGGGCCAGGTTCCGCTCCAGCAGGTGGCCAAGAAGGTCAAGAAGCTCAAGAAGTCACTGACCAAGCAGGAGGTCCAGGCCGTGAACAAGCGCCTCTCCGCCATCGGCCAGCGCCTTCCGATTCCCAAGGGAATCGACCCGTACAAGGCCCGTCCGGACCGCAAGGCCGCACGCGGACGCTAACCGACGCCAAACAGAACGCCCCCGGCAGATTGTGCCGGGGGCGTTTTTTCGTTTGCGGAAGGATCAGCGTCCGTGCTTGACCTTCACCAGGACGGTCTTCATGGCCCGGTCATGCAGGCCCCGCTGGTCGGCGTCGAAAATCAGCGCCGGAACCACGAGGCACAGCAGGACGGTGCGCACGACGCCGGCAAGGGGGCCGGCTGCCCCGCCGTCCAGTTTCTGGACCTGCAGGCTGAAAACGCGGTGGCCGATACTGTAGCCCAGCAGGCCCACGAGCAGGATCTGCTCCGCCGCGAACACCAGCAGGATCGAGTTTCCGGTGCCGCCGAAGAAGGCATAGGCGATCAGTGATGCCACGGCCCAGTCGATCACCAGGGCACCCAGCCGCGGCCCTACCCGGGCAATGGAGCCGGGGCCGGTGCGGGGCCTTCCCAGCCTGCGGCCCGGCCAGTTGTTTTCATCCGACGGAGGGCCTTCGAGCCATGAACCTAAGCTTCTTCTGTCAACCACCGTTTAAGACTACCGGGCTCACCCATGTCCCGCCGACGGACTGTGAAGCGGCCAATTATGCCTGTGGCAGCGCGCACAGGCTAGGGTGGTGATAGGAGCCCGGTGCACGTAACGTCGCCGAAACATTGGTGACACGGGCGGGTAATGGGGTGCTCCTAGACTATTTTTTGTTGCCGGATCCTGCGGGAATCACCGACTGGCGCATGGACAGGCCCACCGCCCGAGGCCTTCCAACCAAACATGTATAAGGAGCATAGACACGATGTTCAAGAATGCGGACGAGGTCCTCAAGTTCATCGCTGACGAAGATGTGAAGTTCGTCGACATCCGGTTCACCGACCTTCCCGGCGTGCAGCAGCACTTCAACGTTCCGGCAAAGTCCGTGGACGCCGACTTCTTCGTCAACGGCCAGCTCTTCGATGGTTCCTCCATCCGCGGTTTCCAGGGAATCGCCGAATCAGACATGCAGCTGATCCCCGATGTCACCACCGCCTTCCTGGACCCGTTCCGCATTGAGAAGACGCTTGCGCTGAACTTCTCCATCGTCAATCCCCGCACCGGCGAGCCCTACCACCGCGATCCCCGCGGCGTGGCCGAGCGTGCTGAGGCCTACCTGGCTTCCACCGGCATCGCCGACACCGCGTTCTTCGCTCCCGAAGCCGAGTTCTTCATCTTCGACAACGTGCAGTACGAATCTGCCCCGCAGGGCAGCTTCTACAAGGTCGACTCGATCGAAGCTCCCTGGAACAGCGGCCGCGAAGAAGAGGGCGGCAACCTGGGCAACAAGACCCCGTTCAAGGGCGGCTACTTCCCGGTTGCGCCCGTGGACAAGCAGGCCGACCTCCGCGACGCGATCTGCGTAGAGCTGGACAACGCCGGCCTCGAGGTCGAGCGCTCCCACCACGAGGTTGGCGGCGCCGGCCAGGCCGAAATCAACTACAAGTTCACCACGCTGACCCACGCGGCCGACGACCTGATGAAGTTCAAGTACATCGTCAAGAATGTCGCCGATGCCTGGGGCAAGTCCGCCACCTTCATGCCGAAGCCCGTCTTCAACGACAACGGCTCGGGCATGCACTGCCACCAGTCGCTGTGGAACGGCGGCGAGCCGCTGTTCTACGACGAGAAGGGCTACGCCGGCCTGTCCGACATCGCCCGCTGGTACATCGGCGGCCTGCTGAAGCATGCATCCGCTGTCCTGGCCTTCACCAACCCGACGGTGAACTCCTACCGCCGCCTGGTCAAGGGCTTCGAAGCACCGGTGAACATGGTCTACTCGCAGGGCAACCGCTCCGCCGGTATCCGCATCCCGATCACCGGTTCCAACCCGAAGGCCAAGCGCATCGAGTTCCGCGCTCCGGACCCCTCCTCCAACCCGTACCTGGCATTCGCTGCCCAGCTGATGGCAGGCCTGGACGGAATCAAGAACCGCATCGAACCGGCAGATCCGATCGACAAGGACCTCTACGAGCTCCCGGCCGAGGAAGCCAAGGACATCCAGAAGGCTCCGGGCTCCCTCGAGGAAGCCCTGGATGCCCTCGAAGCCGACAACGAGTTCCTGCAGGCGGGCGGCGTGTTCACCCAGGACATGATCGAGGCCTGGATCGCCTACAAGCGTGAGAAGGAAATCTTCCCGCTCTCCCTGCGCCCGAACCCCTACGAGTTCGAGCTCTACTACGGCGTCTAGCATTCACGGCGGCTGAACCATCCGCCGCTTGGAAGGCCCGCACCGCTGCTCCGGCAGCAGTGCGGGCCTTTCGTTTTGGCAAGGCCTCCCCGGCAGGCATTGACCCGCCGGGAAATCCGGTGGACCGTTGACGCATGCCCGGATCAATTCAGCCGCTGTGGGACAGCCTCGCTCTGCAGGTGGAGTCCGGATGGTGCCCCGGACTCGTTGCGGGGGTCCGGATTGCCGGACAGACCGAAGTCCGGGCCTTCGGGACGCTCGATACGGCCGGAACGGCGCCGGTCACACCGGAGACGCCGTTCCGCATCTCATCGCTGAGCAAGCTCATGGGCGGCGCCCTGGCCCTCGACCTGGTGGCCGAAGGGCGGCTGGCACTGGACGACGACGTCTCCCGCTGGCTCCCCGGCCTCGGCGGAGTGCGCGTGCTGGCCTCCCCTGACGCACCGCTTTCGGTGACGGTTCCGATCCGCGGCCCGGTGACGCTGCGGCACCTGCTCACCTTCACCGCAGGGTTTGGCATCGATTTCGGGCAGACCCCATATGCCGCGGCGACACGGGACCTGCTCTGGGGCCCCAACCCACCGGACATAGACCCGGATGCCTACCTCGCCCGGCTGATAGAACTGCCGCTTGCCGCGCAGCCCGGACAGCGCTGGATGTACCATTCAGGAGCGGATCTGCTCTCGGTACTGCTCGGCAAAGTCGCAGGCACGACGGTAAGCAGTCTGCTTGCCGAACGGATCACCGGTCCTTTTGGACTCACGGGCACCGGTTTCCCCACCGGCCGCGAACAGTTCCCGTCCGTATACCAGGCAGAAGCCGGCAGGCTGGCCGAGGCGCAGGACTACCGGGACGCGTTCCGCATCCCGCCGCGCTTTGAATCGCTGGCAGGCGGCATGGTCTCGACCGTGCCGGATTACCTGGCTTTCCTCTCGGCCCTGGCAGACGATGTGCTGCTTCCCGCCGGCTTTGCCGCAGAAATGGCCTCGGACCAGCTGGTGGGCAGCCAGCGTGCCGGATTCGCCGAAATGGCCGGTCCGGTGGAGAGCTGGGGCTACCTGACCGCGGTGCAGACAGAACCCGGTGCCGCCTGGTCCGAGCCGGGCATGTGGGGCTGGGCCGGAGGTTCCGGCACCAGTGCCGCGGTCTATCCGAACGGCGACATCGGCGCCGTCTTTACCCAGCGCTTTATGTCCGGCCCGCAGGACACCTTCGACTGGTTCTGGGAACCGTTCGGGCAGGTACGTTCCGCGGTACGCGGGGGCCGTTAATGCCCGACGGCGGCGCCTCTGACGATCCTTTGAGAACGTCCGCCGCACCGCCGTCGTTGGCTGCTGAGGCCCTAGAGGACCTTCGCCAGGAAGTCCTGCAGCCGCGGGGACTGCGGGTTGCCGAAGAGCTCCTCGGGTGAGTTTTCCTCCACAATGTGGCCATCTGCCATGAAGACCACCCGGTCGGCGACTTCACGGGCGAAGCCCATCTCATGGGTGACCACGACCATGGTCATGCCTTCCTTGGCCAGGTCGCGGATGACCTGAAGCACCTCGCCGACCATCTCCGGGTCAAGGGCGGAGGTTGCCTCGTCGAAGAGCATGACGTCCGGCTTCATGGCCAGGGCGCGTGCAATGGCCACACGCTGCTTCTGGCCGCCGGAGAGCTGTGCGGGCCGTGCGTCGGCCTTGTCGGCCAGTCCCACCCGCTCCAGGAGTGCCAGGGCGTTGGCACGGACCTCGGCCTTGGAGCCCTTCTTCAGTTCCACGGGTGCCAGCATGATGTTCTCCAGCACGGACATGTGCGGGAACAGGTTGAAGTGCTGGAACACCATGCCGATGTGCTGGCGGACCTTGTTCAGATCCACCTTCGGATCGGTGAGGTCGAAGCCGTCAATGACGACCTTGCCCGCGGTAATGTCCTCCAGCTTGTTCAGGCAGCGCAGGAACGTGGACTTGCCGGAGCCGGAAGGTCCGATCACGCAGACCACTTCGCCCTCGGCGACGGCGACGTCCAGTCCCTTCAGGACCTCGACCGGGCCGTAGGACTTGCGCAGGCCGATGGTTTCGATCTTGCTCACTTGTTGAACCTCTTATCCAGGACGTCCGCCAGCTTGGTCAGCAGCGTAATGACGATGAAGTACAGGGCAGCGACGATGATGAGCACCTCGGCGGTCCGGAAGTTCACCGCGTAGATCTGCTGTGCCTGGTACGTCAGTTCCGCGAAGCCGATGACGGCAAGCAGCGAGGTGTCCTTCAGGGTGATCACGAACTGGTTGATGAAGGACGGCGTCATGATCTTCACGGCCTGCGGAATGATGATCTTCTGCATGGTCTTGCCGTAGCCGAGGCCAAGGCTGCGGGCCGCTTCCATCTGGCCCGGATCCACGGACTGGATGCCGCCGCGCACGATTTCGGTCATGTACGCACCGGCGTTCAGGCTCAGGGTCAGGACACCGGCGGTCAGCACGTCCACCGGCTGGCCGATGATCTGCGGAAGGCCGAAGTAGAAGAAGAACGCCTGCACCAGGACAGGGGTGCCGCGGAAGATCGACACGTAGGTGGTGGCGATGCCGCGGAGCACGATCTTGGAGCTGACCTTGAAGAAACCGAAGATCACACCCAGGATCAATGCGAAGAACAGGGACAGCGCGGTGGCCAGCAGCGTCAGGCCCAGGCCCTTGGCGAAGGCGGGTGCGTTGTCGGTGACCAGGGACCAGAAGCTTGAGTCGGCTGCGCCGGCGTCCAGGTAGCGGTCCAGGATCTCGTCGTATTCGCCGGATTCGCGGAGGTCCGCGAGGCCTGCGTTGAAGGCCTCCAGCAGTTCGGGGTTGGTGTCGGCGTTGACGGCAAAGCCGTAGGAGGAGCCAACTTCCTTGTCGGTAACGGTCTTCAGGCCGTTGCCGGACTTGATGCCGTACGCCAGGACGGGGTAGTCGTCGAAGACAGCGACTGAGGAGCCGGCCTTGACGTCGTCGTACATCTGCGCCGACTGGGCGAAGGCAATGACGTCGAAGCCGTACTGGTCCTTAATGGACTCGGCGAAGGCCTGGCCTTCGGTGCCCGTCTTGACGGCCACGCGCTTGCCCTCGAGGTCTTCGTAGCCGGAGACATCGTTGTTGTTCTCGGCCACCGCCATCTGGATGCCGGACTCGAAGTACGGGTCGGAGAAGTCGAAGACTTTCTGCCGTTCTTCGGTGATGGACATACCGGCGATGACGCCGTCCACCTGGTTGGACTGCAGCGCCTGGAGCGCAGCGTCAAAGCCGAGGGAGCGGATCTCAACGGAGAAGCCCTGGTCTTCGGCGATGGCGTTCATCAGGTCAATGTCGATGCCGACCAGTTCGCCGTTCTCGCGGAACTCGAAGGGAGCAAAAGTTGTATCGGTACCGATGGTGTAAGTCTTGCCGGCCGCCTCACCGGCAGCCGGAGAGGTGGCCGCGAAGGCCCCGGATGCGGGAATGCCCAGCAGCAGCGCTACAGCTGCCAGCAGGGAGGGGAGGGGAACCGCGAGTGAGGCGGGGCCCTTGGGCACCCGTTTGCCACTGTGCAAAGTAAACATCTCCTAGCTAATGGTTCGCGGCGATGCGCAGCAAACGCCATCAAAGAGCCTACTAGGAATGACAGCACCGAAATTACCGCGGGGTGCCCTGAACGGCCTCAGCCGACCCCGTAACCGTAGAACCAGCGCTCAAAGACGCCGCGTGCCCGCCGGGTGATCCGAAGATAGTCTTCCTCCAAAACCCCGCCCTGACCTGCAGCGTAACCGCACCAGCGAGCGACGGCTTCCAATTCGCGGCGGGATGAGGGCAGCACGTCAGGGTTCCTTCCGCCGCGAATCACATTTGCACAACGGATCCGGCTGGCCAGTAGCCAGCTCTCCCGCAGGATGGCGGTGTCCGTCTCCGGCAGGAACCCCGCATCGGAGATTGCATCCAGCGCGGGCAGGGTGGCCGTGGTGCGCAGCGCGGGATATTTGCGGGCATGCTGCAGCTGGAGCAGCTGTACCAGCCACTCGACGTCGCTCAGTCCCCCGCGGCCCAGTTTGAGCTGCCGGGAGGGGTCCGCCCCGCGCGGCAGGCGTTCGGCTTCCACCCGGGCCTTGATCCGGCGGATTTCCCGCACGTCGGACTCTGCGACCTGCTCCGGATAGCGGATCGGATCGATGAGCGAGATGAAGTCCTCGCCCAGCCGGTCGTCACCGGCCATTGGACGGGCCCGCAGCAGTGCCTGCGCTTCCCAGGCCAGGGACCAGCGCTCGTAGTAACCGGCGTAGGAGTCCAGACTGCGCACCAGCGGCCCCTGGCGGCCCTCCGGCCGCAGTGCGGCGTCGAGCTCCAGGACCCGTTCGGCCTGGACTGCCGGGCGGCAGGGCTGCTGCAGCAGGGAAGAGACAAGCTGCACGATCTTCTCAGCCTGTCCCTGCGCGGCCTGGGCATCGGTGCCGGGCAGCGGGCGGTGCACGTAGAGCACGTCGGCGTCGGACCCGTAGCCGATCTCCCGGCCGCCCTGGCGGCCCATGGCAACCACCAGGACATCCGTGAGCTGTTCCTCACCGGCGTAGACCTCGTTTTCAGCCACATGCAGGGTCCCCAGGACCGCGGCGCGGTCGTTGTCGGACAGGGCGCGGCCCACCTCTTCCTGGCTCAGCAGGCCGGCGCTGTCCGCCAGCGCAATGCGCAGCATTTCCCGGCGCCGGATCAGGCGGATCAGGCGGACGGCTTCCGCCGGCCGGGGATGCCGGGACATCTTGGCGCGCATTTCCTGCCAGAGCGAATCGAAGCTGGAGGGCTGCAGGTCCTTGTCCGTTCCCAGCCAGGCGGTGGATTCCGGGGACACTTCCAGCAGGTCACTGATGAACCGTGAGGAGGAAAGGATCTGGCAAAGCCGCTCCCCCGCGGCGGATGAGTCCCGGATCATGCCGAGGAACCAGTGGCTGTCCCCGAGTGCCTCGCTGAGCCGCCGGAAGCCGAGCAGCCCGGCGTCGGGGTCCACGCCGTCGCCCAGCCAGCCCAGCAGCACCGGAAGCAGCTGGCGCTGCAGCGCTGCCCGGCGGCTGACGCCGCTGGTGAGGGCCTCGATGTGCTTCATGGCTCCGCGCGGGTCGGCGTAGCCCAGCGCCGCCAGCCGGGCCTGGGCCGCTTCCGGGCTGAGCCGGACCTCGGCTTCGGAGAGGTTCGCCGCGGTGGCGAGCAGTGGTCGGTAGAAGATCGCTTCATGCAGCCGGCGTACCAGGCGCTTGGTCCGCTGCCAGTTCTCCAGCAGCCGCTCGGCGCTGGGGCGGACCAGGGCCAGGGCGCCGGCCGAGGACTTGGAGAGGGCACGGAGGGCCGGCTCCGATTCGGGCATCAGGTGGGTCCGGCGCATGTGCACCATCTGGATCCGGTGCTCCAGCACGCGGAGGTAGCGGTACGCCGCGTCAAGGTCGGCGGCATCGCCGCGCCCAATGTAACCGCCCTCGCTCAGCGCTGCGATAGCCGCCGTAGTGGTGCGGACCCGCAGCGTGTCGTCGATCCTGCCGTGGACAAGCTGAAGCAGCTGGACGGTGAACTCAACGTCGCGGAGCCCGCCCTTGCCCAGCTTGATCTGCCGGGTCTCCTCATGGGAAGGAATGTGGTCGGTCACGCGCCGCCGCATGGCCTGGACCGACTCAACGAACCCGTCCCGCTCCGAGCTGGACCAGATGAGCGGGGCAACGGCGTCTTCATAGCGCCTGCCCAGTGCCGGGTCCCCGGCCACCGTGCGGGCTTTGAGCAGCGCCTGGAATTCCCAGGTCTGTGCCCAGCGCTGGTAGTAGTTCAGATGCGAGTCCAGCGTGCGGACCAGCGGTCCGTCCTTGCCCTCCGGGCGCAGGTTGGCGTCTACCTCCCACAGCCCGGGTTCGGGGACCGAGGCGTTGATGACACGGGAAATACCTGCCGCCATCGCCGTGCCGATGCGTCCGGCGAGTGTCTCATCAAGGTCCGGGGCATCCATCACGTAAATGACGTCGACGTCGGAAATGTAGTTGAGCTCGCTGGCACCGCACTTGCCCATGCCGATCACGGCCAGGCGCACCGCGGCGACGTCGGCCGGTTCGAAGGCATCTGCCAGCTCCGCGCGGGACACAGCCAGCGCAGCCTCCAGGGCGGCCCCGGCCAGGTCGGCGAGTTCACGCCCGACGGCGGGCATGGTGTCTTCCGGTGACGCTGCCCCCAGGTCGCGGATCGCCAGGTCCAGGAGATGCCGCCGGTAACGGGTCCGCAGCCGGACGTAGGCCTCCGGGCCCGTCAGGCGCGCCACTGGATTCGGACCTGTTCCGGCCTGCACGGACTCCAGCAGCGACGCGCGGAGTGTCCGGGCAGGAACCTGTCCCGGTTCGGCACGCGGGCCCGTGCGGAACAGCTCGGCGTTCTCCGGGTGCCGCATCACGAACTCGGCCAGTGCCTCGGACGCTCCAAGCACCCGGAACAGGGCTTCGCCATCCTCCTGCTCCCCGCCCGCCAGCTCAGCGAGCGACGGGACGCGCGCGAGCAGCCGCACCAGGGACTGCAGGGCCATGTCCGGATTCGCTGCCCGGACAAACCCGGCGAAGAGCCGTTCCTGGTCGATTCCGGAAAGTTCCGGAGCGGCCAGGAACCGTTCGCTTTTCTCGAGGTCCGTGAATCCGGCGGCGATCAGGCGTCTGGTCAGGCTCATCGGCAGTCAGCTTCCGTTAGAGGATGCTCAGGTTCTTCTTCAGCTCGAAGGCCGTGACCTGCTGGCGGTATTCGTTCCAGTCGGCCTGCTTGTTGCGCAGGAAGTTCTCGAAGACCTGCTCGCCCAGGATCTCCGCGACCAGTTCCGAGTCTTCCATGACGCGGATGGCATCATGCAGGCTCGACGGCAGCGGCGCATGGCCCATGGCCCGGCGTTCAGCGGCGCTCAGCGACTCGATGTCGTCTTCCGCGCCCGGGGGAAGCTCGTAGCCTTCCTCGATGCCCTTCAGGCCTGCACCCAGCAGCACGGCGTAGGAAAGGTAGGGGTTGGCCGCGGAATCGATGCCGCGGTATTCGATCCGCGCGGACTGTCCCTTGCCCGGCTTGTATAGCGGCACCCGCAGCAGGGCGGAGCGGTTGTTGTGGCCCCAGGACAGGTAGCTGGGAGCTTCTCCCCCTCCCCAGAGCCGCTTGTAGGAGTTCACGAACTGGTTGGTCACCGCTGTGAATTCGGGTGCGTGGCGCAGGATGCCGGCCATGAACTGCCGCGCGGTGGTGGAGAGCTGGAATTCGGCTCCGGCTTCGAAGAAGGCGTTGGAGTCGCCCTCGAAGAGGGAGAAGTGAGTGTGCATGCCGGACCCCGGGTGGTCGGAGAACGGCTTGGGCATAAAGGTGGCGTAGCAGTCAGTCATCAGGGCGACTTCCTTGACCACCGTGCGGAACGTCATGATGTTGTCCGCGGTCTGCAGTGCGTCCGCGTAGCGCAGGTCGATTTCGTTCTGGCCGGGGCCTGCCTCATGGTGGCTGAACTCCACGGAGATGCCCACGGCTTCAAGCATTGACACCGCGGTGCGCCGGAAGTCCTGGGCCACGCCGCCCGGAACGTGGTCGAAGTAGCCGGCACGGTCCACCGGGACCGGCTCGCCGTCGGGACCGGGCTGGTCCGACTTCAGCAGGTAGAACTCGATTTCCGGGTGCGTGTAGCAGGTAAAGCCCATGTCCGCGGCCTTGGCGAGCTGGCGCTTGAGCACATGGCGGGGGTCGGCTGCCGAGGGCTGTCCGTCGGGCGTGAGGATGTCGCAGAACATCCGGGAGGTCTGCTCCTCGTCTCCGCGCCAGGGCAGGATCTGGAACGTCGAGGGGTCCGGCTGGGCCAGCATGTCCGATTCGAAGATCCGTGCCAGTCCCTCAATCGAGGAACCGTCAAAGCCCAGGCCCTCCTCAAAGGCACCTTCGACTTCCGCCGGAGCCAGGGCCACCGACTTCATGGAACCCACCACATCCGTAAACCACAGCCGCACGAACCGCACGTCGCGTTCTTCGATCGTTCGCAGAACGAATTCCTGCTGGCGGTTCATGCTTAACCTCTTTCGCTGTACTTCGCTTGGCGGTTCCGGTTCCGGTGCCCAACGGGCTCCGGAAAACAGCATCGGGCCACTCAGGCCGCGCTGCGGGACAGGCTCGCTCGGCGGTGCGCGCAGCCTGCAATTACTCTACCCAGCCAACGCGGTTTTTCGACTCAGGACAGCGCGTGCCCTGCGGACATTACGCGCAGGACATAAAGCGGGCCCGGCACGGCCCGGCCAACGTTTAGTAGTCTCGAAGAATGACCAGCGCTGAACAGCCCAAACCGTACGGCACCGAACAGAGCACGGCACCGGTGCCGCCGCGGCGGGTACGAACCTCCTACCTCCAGCAGCTCAAGGACACCGGCGGGAAATTCGCCATGCTGACTGCCTATGACCAGTACACCGCGCAGATCTTCGACGAGGCCGGGATCGAGACCCTCCTGATCGGGGACTCTGCCGCCAACAACGTCATGGGGCACGAAACGACCCTGCCCATCACGCTGGACGAAATGATTGTCTTTGCCAAGTCGGTTTCAGCCGGAGCCAAGCGTGCACTGATCGTCTGCGACCTCCCGTTCGGCTCCTATGAAGTGTCCCCGGCCCAGGCGATCGAATCCTCGGTCCGGCTCATGAAGGAGGCTGGCGTGCAGGCCGTCAAGATGGAGGGCGGCGCCCACTACGCGGACCATGTCCGGGCCATGACCGCGGCCGGCATCCCCGTGATGGCGCACGTGGGCTTCACGCCCCAGAGCGAGCATGCACTGGGCGGCTACAAGGTACAGGGACGGGGCGACGCCGCGCAGGCGGTGATCGAGGACGCAACGGCCCTGGCCGAAGCCGGCGCCTTCTGCGTCCTGATGGAGATGGTTCCGGCAGACGTCGCAGCCGCCGTCGACGCCGCCGTGCGCGTTCCGACGATCGGCATCGGCGCCGGAAACGCCACTACCGGGCAGGTACTGGTGTGGCAGGACATGGCAGGAATGCGCGGCGGCAAGGCGCCGAAGTTCGTCAAGGCCTTCGCGGACGTCCGCTCAGTTCTCTCCAACGCCGCCCGCGAATACGCTGACGAAGTCCGCAGCGGCACCTTCCCGGGTCCGGAACACAGCTTCTAGCCGGTGTGTCCCGGCGGGGGCCCGCAAGCCGCCCGCCGGGACTGCTCAGTCTTCGTCCTGCTTGTCCCAGGCCTCGTTGCGCGCCTGGACCTTCTGCAGGGCGGCGGCAGCTTCCTCCCGGGTCTGGTACGGCCCCAGCAGCTTCGTCCAGTCCGACTGCGGGCCCACCTCGACTTCGTGGGTCTGAACATTGAACCAGTACTCGGCCATTGGCCCTCCTCAGTCTCGGCCCCGGGACCGTTGGGGCGGCCCGGGGATGCGCGGCCACCGTTCCATGCAGCAGCACGGAACGCTGGCGATAAGATCGATACTATGCCCCAGAATATTGCCGCCGCACCCCTTGGCCGCCTGCAGCCGGGAACGGTCTCTCCCCGCCGGCACGTGCCTGCCTCGATCGCCCGTCCCGAATACGTGGACAGGGACGCACCCGCGAAATTCACCGGCTCCGAGGTCAAGTCCGCGGAAACCATCGAGAAGATCCGCATCGCCAGCAGGATCGCTGCGCAGGCCATCGCAGAGGTGGGCAAGCATATTGAACCCGGTGTCACCACTGATGAGCTGGACCGGGTGGCCCATGAATTCCTGCTGGACCACACGGCCTACCCTTCCACTCTGGGCTACCGGCACTTCCCCAAGTCCATCTGCACCTCCATCAACGAGGTCATCTGCCACGGCATCCCGGACACGACCGTGATCCAGGACGGCGACATCGTCAACGTGGACATCTCCGCGTACATCAACGGCGTGCACGGCGATACCAATTACACCTTCCTGGCCGGAAATGTGGACGAGGAGTCCCGGCTGCTGGTCGAGCGCACAGCCGAATCGCTCCGCCGGGCCATCAAAGCCGTGATGCCCGGCCGCGAAATCAACGTCATCGGCCGCGCCATCGAGTCATATGCCAGGCGCTTCGGCTACGGTGTGGTTCGGGACTTCACCGGGCACGGCGTGGGCGAGGCGTTCCACACCGGGCTGATAATCCCGCACTACGACGCCGCACCGGCGTACAGCCGCCTCATCGAAACCGGAATGGTGTTTACCATTGAGCCTATGCTCACTCTTGGGACCATTGAGTGGGACATGTGGGAAGACAACTGGACCGTGGTCACCAAGGACCGCAAACGCACCGCCCAGTTTGAACACACCCTGCTCGTCACCGATGACGGCGCCGAAATCCTGACCCTGCCCTAGGGCAACGCCTAGCACTGGAGAACCATGGCCAAGAAGCACAAGAACAAGCACGACGCCGTCATCGGCATCGACATCGGCGGCACGGGCATCAAGGGCGGCATCGTCGACCTCGCCAAGGGCAAGCTCATCGGTGACCGCTTCCGCATCCCCACGCCGCAGCCCGCCACCCCCGAGGCAGTGGCCGGCGTCGTTGGCCAGATCGTCGCCGAGCTCTCCTCCCGCCCGGAGGGACCCGGCACCGATGTTCCCGTTGGCGTGACCTTCCCGGCCATCATCCAGCACGGTGTTGCCCGCTCCGCGGCCAACGTCGACAAGAGCTGGGTGGACACCGACGTCGACGCCCTCCTCACCAAGGCGCTGAACCGCGAAGTGCAGGTCATGAACGACGCCGACGCCGCGGGCCTGGCTGAGGCCCGCTACGGCGCGGGCCGCGGCGTTGACGGCACGGTGCTGGTCATCACCCTGGGCACCGGAATCGGATCAGCCCTGATCTCCAACGGCGCCCTGGTTCCCAATGCCGAGCTGGGCCACCTGGAGATCGACGGCGTCGACGCTGAAAGCAAGGCTTCGGCCTCTGCCCGCGAACGCGACGACATCAGCTGGGAAGAGTACGCCAAGCGACTGCAGCGCTACTTCTCCCACGTGGAGTTCCTCTTCTCCCCGGACCTGTTCGTCATTGGCGGCGGCATCTCCAAGCGCAGCGAGGACTTCCTGCCCATGCTGGACCTGCGTACGCCCATGGTCACGGCCAACCTGAAGAACAACGCCGGGATCGTCGGCGCAGCGCTGCAGGCAGCCCTGCACTTCAAGTACATCAAGTAGCACCGCCCCCCCCCAATCGAGAGGCCAGTTGCGGCTCTTTTCAGCCCTGGAAAGAGCCGCAACTGGCCTCTCGGTGTTTGCTGGGGGCACCCGACGGCGTCTACTGGGCCGTCAGCGGCCTCTGGGCTCCCGCCGGCACCCCGCCGGTACGGGCGGACTCGGCTCGAAGGGCTGCAATCGCGGTTTCGAAGTCCTCCAGGGAGTCGAAGGACTGGTAGACGCTGGCGAAGCGCAGGTAAGCCACCTGGTCCAGTTTCTGCAGCGGCTGCAGGATGGCCAGGCCCACTTCATGGGCCTGGATCTCGGCCACGCCGGAGGCACGGATGGTTTCCTCCACCTCCTGGGCCAGCAGCGCCAGGTCATCCTCGCTGACCGGACGGCCCTGGCAGGCCTTCCGTGCGCCGTTGATAACCTTGCTGCGGCTGAACGGCTCAGCCACGCCGGAACGCTTGATGACACTCAGGCTCGTTGTCTCCACGGTGCTGAACCGGCGTCCGCATTCGGGACACTGCCGGCGGCGGCGAATCGCTGACCCGTCGTCAGCCAGGCGGCTGTCCACGACCCGCGAATCGGCGTTGCGGCAATACGGACAGTACATTCCTCGGTCCTTTCACACGCTGCGGCGGGCTTGGCGCCCTCATTCTAGGTCTGCGCTCCGCCTGGCTCACAACCGGGCGGAACCGGGCGCCGCTATTCGGCGAAGCGGATGCTTACGGCATCCCCGTGTGCCGGCAGGTCCTCGGCGCGGGACAGCGCCACGACGTGCCCGCTGACCTCTTCCAGCGCGCTGCGCCCGTAATCGATCACCTGGATGGCACGCATGAAGGTCGTGACGTTCAGGCCGGAGGAGAATGCGGCGGTCCCGGCGGTCGGAAGCACATGGTTGGAACCGGAGCAGTAGTCGCCAAGGCTGACCGGGCTGTAGCTTCCCACGAACACCGCGCCCGCGCTGGTGATGCGGCGGGCCACGTCCTGCGCCGCGGCAGTGTGGATCTCAAGGTGCTCGGCTCCGTAGGCGTTGCAGACCGCAATTCCCTGCTCCAGCGAATCCACCAGCACGACGGCGGACTGCGCACCGGAGAGCGCAGTGGCCACACGTTCCGTGTGCTTGGTGGCGGGTACCTGGATGTCCAGTTCAGCGCGCACGGCTTCAGCGAGGTCAGGCGAGTCCGTGACCAGCACGGAGGCTGCGTTGGGGTCGTGTTCGGCCTGGCTGATCAGGTCCGCTGCCACGAACTTCGGTTCCGCCGTGGCGTCCGCTAGGACGGCGATCTCCGTAGGGCCGGCTTCCGCATCGATTCCGACGACGCCCTTCACCAGCCGTTTGGCCGTCGCCACGAAGACGTTGCCCGGTCCGGTCACGACGTCCACCGGTTCCAGTGCGGGGCCGGCGCCGCCTTCCGGAATGCCGTAGGCAAAGGCGGCGATCGCCTGGGCACCGCCAACGGCGTAAACCTCTTCGATCCCCAGCAGTTCGGCGGCAGCAAGGATGGTTGGGTGCGGCAGGCCGCCGAATTCCTTCTGCGGCGGCGAGGCGAGGGCCAGCGATGCGACACCGGCGGCCTGCGCCGGAACCACGTTCATGACCACGGAGGACGGGTAGACGGCCAGGCCGCCCGGAACATAGAGACCCACCCGGTTGACCGGCACCCACCGGTGCGTGACCGTGGCGCCGTCGGCGATGTCCACCTCGACGTCAGCCGGGCGCTGCGCCTGAGCGAACAGCCGGGCACGGCGGATGGATTCCTCGAGTCCGGCACGGACTGCCGGGTCCAGGTTCGCCAGCGCCTCGGCCAAGGCCTGCCTCGGAACGAGCGGATGGTCCTGGCGGACGCCGTCGAACTTTTCGGCGAGTTCCGCCAGCGCCGCGAATCCGCGGGAACGAACGTCGTCGATGATGGCGGAGACGGCGTCGGAGGCCACGTCGGTGGTGGTCTCCGCGCGCGGCATCACAGCCTTGAGCTGCGCGGGGGTATGAACCCTGCCGCGCAGGTCGATGGTACGCAGGGATTCAAAGGGCTGACCGGTTCGTTCAGCTGCGGAGAAAGTCACAAATCCATTCTACCTAGGCATCCAGGCACGCAGGCCCCAGCAGCACCTTCAGGTCGCCGAAGAGGGACGGCGTGGGGTTCACGCGGAGGTCCACGCCCAGTTTCATGACTTCCACCGTGCGGTTGCCGTTAAGCCGGATCTGCACTTCCGAGGTTCCCGGATGTGTCCGCAGCACGTCGCCGAGCTGGGTCACGACGGTCTCGGTCGCCTTGTAGGTAGCCATCGAAATGACCACCGGCCCGGAGTGGCCCTCGCTGAGGTCGGGAACGGTGAGTTCCTGCGCGTTCAGCGTCACCGCGCCGTCGTCCCGGCGCTGCAGGCGGCCGCGCACGACGACGATCAGGTCCTCTGCCAGCACGGCGGCAATCGGGCCGTAGACCTGGCCGAAGAACATGACTTCCATGGAGCCGGCAAGGTCCTCGATCTCGCAGCGGGCGTAGGCGTTGCCGCTGTTCTTCGCGATGCGCCGCTGCAGGGAGGTGATCATGCCCGCGATCGTCACGATCGAGCCGTCGGGCGGACCTTCCTCGCTGACGATCGAGGTAATGGAGGAATCTGCATGCTGGCTGAGGATTCCTTCCAGCCCCTGCAGCGGGTGGTCGGAGACGTAGAGGCCCAGCATGTCCCGCTCGAAGGAAAGCTTGTCCTTCTTCTCCCACTCCGGCAGGTCCGGAATATCGATCGAAATTGAATCTTCCGGCTCGGACTCCCCCATGCCCGCGAAAAGGTCGAACTGGCCGACCGCCTCGTTGCGCTTGAGTACCACCACTGAGTCGATGGCTTCTTCATGGATCATGGCCAGCGGCCGGCGGGCGTGCCCCATTGAATCGAAGGCACCGGCCTTGATCAGGGACTCGATCGTGCGTTTGTTGCAGACCACCGCAGGGACCTTCATCAGGAAGTCCTTGAAGTTGGTGTACGCACCCTTTTCCTCGCGGGCACCGACCATTGCCTGCACCACGTTGGTGCCGACGTTGCGGATGGCACCCATGCCAAAGCGGATGTCCTTGCCCACCGGGGTGAAGTTCACGGAGGACTCGTTGACGTCCGGCGGCAGCACCGTGATGCCCATCTTGCGGCATTCGTTCAGGTACAGGGCGAGCTTGTCCTTATCGTCGCCCACGGAGGTGAGCAGCGCAGCCATGTATTCGGTGGGATAGTGCGCCTTCAGGAACGCTGTCCAGTAGGAGACCAGCCCATACGCGGCGGAGTGCGCCTTGTTGAAGGCGTAGTCGGAGAACGGCAGCAGGATGTCCCAGAGCGCCTTGATGGCAGCCTCCGAATAACCGCGCTCCACCATGCCGCCGTGGAAGCCTTCGTACTGCTTGTCCAGTTCGGATTTCTTCTTCTTGCCCATGGCTCGGCGGAGGATATCTGCCTGGCCGAGCGAAAAGCCGGCCACCTTCTGGGCGATCGCCATAACCTGTTCCTGGTAGACGATCAGGCCGTAGGTGGTGTCGAGGATTTCCTTGAGCGGTTCTTCCAGCTCAGGATGGATCGGCGTGATCTCCTGGACGCCGGTCTTGCGCAGCGCATAGTTGGTGTGCGAATTCGCGCCCATGGGACCCGGGCGGTACAGGGCGATCACGGCGGAGATGTCTTCAAAGTTATCCGGGCGCATCAGCTTCAGCAGCGACCGCATGGGCCCGCCGTCGAGCTGGAACACGCCCAGGGTGTCACCGCGGGCCAGGAGTTCGTAGGACTCCTTGTCATCGAGTTCAAGCGTCTCAAGGTCAAGGTCTACGTCCTTGTTGAGCTTTATGTTCTCGATGGCGTCGGAAATGATGGTCAGGTTCCGCAGGCCGAGGAAGTCCATCTTGATCAGGCCGAGGCCCTCGCAGGTCGGGTAATCGAACTGCGTGATGATCTGGCCGTCCTGCTCCCGCTTCATGATCGGGATGATGTCGATCAGCGGGTGCGAGGACATGATGACGCCGGCGGCGTGTACGCCCCACTGGCGCTTCAGCCCTTCCAGGCCAATAGCGGTCTCGAAGACGCGCTGGGAATCAGGATCGGTAGCCAGCAGTTCGCGCAGCTCTTCGGCTTCGCCGTAGCGCTTGGCTTCCTTGTTGTGGACGTCGGTCAGGGAGATGCCCTTGCCCATCACGTCCGGCGGCATGGCCTTGGTGAGGCGCTCACCGACGGAGAAGGGGTAGCCCATCACGCGGGAGGAGTCCTTCAGCGCCTGCTTTGCCTTGATGGTTCCGTAGGTGACGATCATTGACACACGGTCCGCGCCGTACTTCTCGGTGACGTAGTGGATCACCTCGGAGCGGCGCCGATCATCGAAGTCGACGTCGAAGTCAGGCATGGACACACGGTCCGGGTTCAGGAACCGCTCGAAGATCAGGCCGTGCGCCAGCGGGTTCAAATCGGTGATGCGCATGGCGTAAGCAACCATAGAACCGGCACCGGAACCACGGCCCGGGCCAACCCGGATGCCGTTGTTTTTGGCCCAGTTGATGAAGTCGGCAACCACCAGGAAGTAACCCGGGAAGCCCATCTGGGTAATGATGCCGATCTCGTATTCGGCCTGCTTGCGTACGTCGTCCGGAATGCCGTTGGGGAACCGGTACTGCAGGCCGGTTTCGACTTCCTTGACGAACCAGGATTCCTCGTTTTCCCCGGGAGGGCAGGGGAAGCGCGGCATGTAGCTGGCCTTGGTGTTGAATTCGACGTCGCAGCGCTCGGCGATGAGCAGCGTGTTGTCGCAGGCGTCCGGGTAGTCACGGAACATGGCGCGCATTTCGGCCGGGGACTTGAGGTAGAACTCGTCGGCGTCGAACTTGAAGCGCTTGGGGTCGGCGAGGGTGGAGCCGGACTGCACGCACAGCAGCGCCGCATGCGCCTTGGCGTCTTCGGCGTGGGTGTAGTGGAGGTCGTTCGTGGCGACCAGCGGCAGGTCCAGTTCGCGGGCGAGCTTGATCAGGTCGGCCTGCACGCTGCGTTCGATGTCCAGCCCGTGGTCCATCAGTTCGCAGAAGAAGTTGTCCGCCCCGAAGATGTCCCGGAAGTCCGACGCCGCCTGCTTGGCTTCGTTGTAAAGGCCCAGGCGCAGCTTGGTCTGGACTTCGCCGGACGGGCAGCCGGTGGTGGCGATCAGGCCCTTGCCGTAGGTCTGCAGCAGGTCCCGGTCCATGCGGGGCTTGTAGAGGTAGCCTTCCAGCGAGGCCAGGGAGGACATGCGGAACAGGTTGTGCATGCCTTCGGTGTTTTCCGCCCACATGGTCATGTGGGTGTAGGCACCGGCGCCGGAGACGTCGTCGCGCCCGCCGCCGCCCCACTTCACGCGGGTCTTGTCCTGTCGGGCCGTGCCCGGGGTCAGGTAGGCCTCCACGCCGATGATCGGCTTGATGCCGGAGTTCCGCGCCTTGTTCCAGAAGTCGAACGCACCGAAGACGAACCCGTGGTCCGTGGTGGCCAGGGCGTTCATGCCCAGCTCATCGGCGTGGCTGAACAGGTCGGTCAGGCGTGCTGCCCCGTCCAGCATCGAGTATTCGGTGTGATTGTGAAGGTGGACAAACGATTTCGACGTACCAGTTGCTGAAGCCACCTAACCATTCTAGGCCGCCGGGACGGTGCTTAGATGTCGCCGCGTCCCAGCGCGTCGAGGGCGTACTGGAGGTCCTGCGGGTAGGCCGAGGTGTACTCCACCCATTCCCCGGTTCCCGGGTGGGTGAATCCAAGCTTCCGGGCATGCAGCCACTGCCGGGTGAGCCCGAGTTCCGCTGCCAGGCGCGGGTCGGCTCCGTAGGTCAGGTCCCCGGCGCACGGGTGGCGCAGGGCGGAGAAGTGCACGCGGATCTGGTGCGTGCGGCCGGTCTCCAGGTGCACTTCCACCAGGGAGGCACGGCCGAAGGCCTCAAGGACCTTGTAGTGCGTCACGGAGTCCCGGCCGTCGTCGACGACGGCGAAGCGCCAGTCGTGGCCCGGGTGGCGCCCGATCGGGGCGTCGATGGTGCCTTCCAGCGGATCCGGCAGGCCCTGGACCAGCGCGTGGTATTCCTTCTCCACGGTGCGGTCACGGAAGGCCTGCTTCAGGAGCGTGTAGGCATGTTCGGTCTTGGCAACGACCATGACGCCGGAGGTTCCGACGTCGAGCCGGTGGACAATGCCCTGCCGCTCCCCCGCCCCGGAAGTGGAGATCCGGTAGCCTGCGGCCGCCAGGGCGCCCACAACGGTAGGCCCAACCCATCCCGGCGAGGGATGCGCAGCGACGCCCACGGGTTTGTCGATCACCACGAAGTGCTCGTCGTCACCGAGGATCTTCAGGTCATCTACGGGCTCGACGACGACGGCCAGCGGGTCCGGCTGTTCCGGCACGTCAGCGGCAACACTGTCCCCGGCACGCAGCCGGTCGGACTTGGCCAGCGGACGGCCTGCGCGGGTGAGCCAGCCTTCGGAACACCAGCCCGCGGCGGTGGATCGGGAGACTTCCAGCAGTTCGGCCAGCGCGGCGTCTGCCCGGACGCCGTCGTGTTCTTCACCGATGCTGAAGCGTTCGTGGATCTCAGGCATCGGTGCTGTCCTTGCCTGCCGCTGCCCGGGTGCCGTCCATGTTGATGCCGCGCAGAGTCAGCAGGCACACCAGGATCACGCCCGAGACAACACAGGAGTCGGCGATGTTGAAGATGGCAAAGTTGGGGAAGGCGATGAAGTCCACCACGTGGCCCTGCCCGAACGAGGGTTCGCGGAACAGCCGGTCCGTGAGGTTGCCTACGGCACCGCCCAGGACCAGGCCCAGGGCAACGGACCAGGCGGCCGAACGCAGCCGGAACATCAGGTAGATGAGGAACCCGGAAACCAGGACCATGATGATCGTGAAGATCCAGGTGTAATCCGTGCCGATGGAGAACGCGGCGCCGGGGTTTCGGATGAAGTGCCAGCGCAGCAGCGGCGGCAGGACGTCCGTGACCTGACCCTCGGTCATCGTTGCAACGACCCAGATTTTGGTGAGCTGGTCGAAAACCCAGGCAGCAAGTGCGATGACCGCCATGATCAGTGCATAACGGGTCAGTGCGGCTTTGGGACGCGCAGGCGGCTGCGGCTGCGGAGCAGGGGCCGGAGTTGAATCAGTCATGGTGCTTTCGGGGTCGGGCAGCGGAGGGACAGTTTGCCGGGAGGCATGTCCAGGCACTGGAACAGCATGGGCCGGTGGCCGGGAGATCCCGGCCACCGGCCCATGGCTCTGTTACCAGTCTAATCCTGATTCATATCCGTCCAGGCGGAAACGACTAGCTGCACACGCTTAGGCGTCTGCGGTCTCCGAGGCTACCGAGCCGCGGGAATCGAGGTCGCGCAGCTGGCCTTCGATGTAGGCCTTGAGGCGTGAACGGTAATCCCGCTCGAAGCCGCGCAGCTGCTCCACCTTGCGCTCCAGCAGCGCCTTCTGCTGCTCGAGGGAGCTGAGGATCTTGCGGCTCTTCTCCTGTGCTTCGGTAACCAGGCCGCTGGCTTCGATCTGTGCCTCGGCAATGATCTTGTCGCGCTGCTCGACGCCGGCGCTCACGTAGTCGTCGTGCATCTTCTGGGCCATCGCCAGGATGCCGGCGGCCGACTCAGCCGTATTGGCGGACGGGCCGGGCTCTGCGGCGCGCGGGGCTTCAGCCTTGGGCTCTTCAACCTTCGGTGCCGGAGCCGGTTCGGGCTTCTTCTCTTCCTTGACAGGCTGGGATACCTGCTCGGTCTTTGCCGCAGCAGAAACCGGGGCGGGAACCTGGTTGCCAGCAGGAGCATCAGCCACTGCCTCGGCGAGCTGCCGGCGCAGGTCCTCGTTCTCGGCATTCAGCCGGCGGAGCTCCACGACGATCTCGTCGAGGAAGTCATCCACCTCGTCCTGGTCGTAGCCTTCACGGAACTTAGTCGGCTGGAACCGCTTATTGACTACATCTTCTGGCGTCAGGGCCATCTGGTCACCTCATACTGGTTATCAGGCCGGCCTGCCCTGGGGCAGTGAGCCTAGTTACAGAATCTCGAACATAAAATCAGGGATCATTTCAATATAATTTTCACATTATATCTTTTGCGAACCGATATCGAACCAACCCCTCGTCTGCCTAGCGAACGGCTGCTGCCCACACGATCTGCATGGCAATGCTGACCACGATGAAGAGCACCAGGAACGCCAGGTCGAGGGAGATCCCTCCCAGCCGCAGCGGCGGAATAATCCGCCGCAGCGCCCTTATGGGCGGGTCGGTGGCTCCGTAAACGGCGGTAGCAAGGACCAGTGCAGGCCCCTTGGGCCGCCACTGCCGGGCAAACATCTGCACGGCGTCATAAACGATGCGCAGGATCAGGGCAAGCTGAAACAGCATCAGCACCAGGTACAGCAGGGCAAAAATAATACTCACGCGTGTTGTCGTTTCCGCCGTAGGAGAACGGCTGCCCGCTCCGCCCGCGAGGGGCGGCGGCTAGCTCTGGTTGAAGAACGTGGACTGGGACTCGCTGACCTTCTTGTCATCCCCCAGCACCTCGACGTATGACGGCGAGAGCAGGAAGACCTTGTTGGTCACCCGTTCGATGGTACCGCGCAACCCGAACACAAGTCCCGCCGAGAAGTCCACGAGACGCTTGGCGTCGGCTTCTCCCATGTCGGTGACGTTCATGATGACCGGAATCCCGTCGCGGAAACTCTCGCCAATGATCTTGGCGTCGTTGTAGGAACGGGGATGGACGGTAGTGATTTGCCGCAAACCTGCCACGTCTTCCTTTGCCGATGAGGGGGCCCGCTTGATCGGAGTTACCGGAGCACGGTATTCCTCCACCGCGGTCTTGCGCTCGGGCTGGGACGGTGCGGCCGGCTCACGGTCGATCCGCTCGCCTTCCGGTGCGCGGTCCTCATCCCTGGCCGGAGCCTCGCGGACAGGCTTCTGCTCGTCCTCGTACAGCTCATCGCCATCGGCGAGCCCAAGGTAGATCATCGTCCTGCGCATTGCGCCAGCCATGGTTGCTCCTTCAGTCCTTCAGCGTCCCGCGTTATCCAGTGGTACCCAGTGATTTGCAGTGTTACCCCTGCCGTCTTTGACGCTACCCCACAGCGGGGCGGGGACCGAGAACATCCGAACCAATCCGCAGGTGTGTCGCGCCGTGCGCCACTGCGGCTTCAAGGTCCTGGCTCATCCCTGCGGAGATGCCGGCGGCCCCGGGATAGGCGGCTGTCAGTTCAGCCGAGTGCTCCTGCAGCCGGGCGAAGGCTGCCGCGGGGTCCTCACCCAGGGGCGCCACCGCCATCAGTCCGGCCAGACGCAGTCCGTCGGCTGCAGCCACAGCCGCTGCCAGGTCCATCATGTCTCCGGGGCGGGCTCCGCCGCGGCCGGGCTCCAGGTCCTCGCCAAGGCGCAAATCCAGCTGGAGATAGCAGTCCAGCGGTTCCCTTGCCGGTTCGCCGGCGTCGGCCCGGCGGCGGTTCTCTGCTGCCATTGCCTTGCCGAGGGCCGTTACCAGGCCGGGCCGGTCAACTGAGTGAACCGCTGCGGCATACCGGACCACGGATTTCGCCTTGTTGGTCTGCAGCTGCCCGATGAAGTGCCACTTCAGGCCGGACCCGTCCAGTTCGGCTGCCTTGGCTTCGGCTTCCTGCGCCTTGTTTTCGCCGACGTCGCGGACTCCGAGGCCCGCCAGGGCGGCGACGTCGGAGGCTGGGAAATACTTGGTCACGACGATGAGCGCCGGTTCCGTCCGTGCGCTTGCTTCCGCAGCCTCCGAGATGCGGCGCCGAACCCGGGCCAGGCGTTCTTCCAGCTGTGCTGCACGGTCAGTGGTGGTGGTGCTCATGGGTTCCTCATGCTGCTGTAGTTCGTTGCCCGTCAAGGGTGCTGTCGGGCCTGCCAGATGATGCCGGCAAAACGGCCCGTTGGTGCATCCCGGCGGTGGGAAAAGAGTTCCGGTTCTTCCATGGTGCACCCGGGGATCATCTGCACGGCGATGCCCAGTGACTGAAGCTGGTTCCGGGCGGCCGCGGGCAGGTCCAGCGCCGGTGTCCCCCAGCTGGTTTCTGACGCAGCGCCGGGAAGGTGGGCTGCACCGGAGACCATTTCCCCGGGGACCTCATAGCAGTTTCCGCAGACTCCCGGCCCGATCCACGCCTGGATTCCGTCGGCCCCGGCATACCGGAGCGCAGCCGCCGTGTTGGCCAGGATCCCGTCCAGCAGTCCGCGGCGTCCGGCGTGTGCTGCTGCCGTGGCGATGCCGTCGGGACCAGTGCCGGCAAAGAGGACCGGCAGGCAGTCGGCAACCATGACGGCAAGCGGGGTGGATCCATCAGCGCTGACGAGGGCATCCGCGACGGGCACCTCCCCGGGAGCCGGCTTGCCGTCCACCAGGGCCACGTCCGCGGAATGCACCTGCTCCATGAACCGCAGCGATCCGGGTTCCACGCCCATGCGCTGCTCCAGGGCGGAGCGGCGGCCGCAGACGGCGGCGGAATCGTCCCCAACGTGCAGCGCGAGGTTGCCCGCCGCCGTGTCGGTGAAAGCTACCCGGATCCCCTGGGGACCCTGCCCTTCCCACCAAAACATACGATCGAACAACCCCGCGCCGGTGTTGGTCTTACTTGAGGAAATCAGGAACGTCCAAGTCGTCCTGGCGTCCTGCACTGAGGTCCGGCTCAACAACGGCCGGCAGGTCCACGTCGAAACCGGCGTCAGCCGGAACGGTCTGCGGGCGCTGGGCCCACGCGGAGGTACCGGCACCGGCGGCGGCAGCAGCCGCAGACGGAGAGGACAGCGGCTGCTCAGCGGGCTTGACCGAGGCAGGCTGTGACGTGACGTCCACCTGGTCGAACCCTGCGGCGATAACGGTAACGCGTGCTTCGTCGCCGAGGGCGTCGTCGATGACCGCACCGAAGATGATGTTGGCTTCGGGGTGGGCAACTTCCTGCACCAGGCGGGCTGCTTCGTTGATCTCGAACAGGCCGAGGTCCGAACCGCCCTGGATGGACAGCAGCACGCCGTGCGCGCCGTCGATCGAGGCTTCCAGCAGCGGAGAGGCGATGGCCAGCTCCGCGGCCTTCACGGCACGGTCTTCACCGCGGGCCGAACCAATGCCCATCAGCGCGGAGCCTGCGCCCTGCATCACGGACTTCACGTCGGCGAAGTCGAGGTTGATCAGGCCGGGGGTGGTGATCAGGTCGGTGATGCCCTGGACGCCGGACAGCAGCACCTGGTCAGCCGAGCGGAACGCATCCAGCATGGAGACGTTGCGGTCGCTGATGGAGAGCAGGCGGTCGTTCGGGATGACGATCAGGGTGTCGACTTCGTCCCGCAGGGTGTCGATGCCGGACTCCGCCTGGTTGGACCGGCGGCGGCCTTCGAACGTGAAGGGACGCGTGACGACGCCGATGGTCAGGGCTCCAAGGGAACGGGCGATCCGGGCTACCACGGGCGCGCCGCCGGTGCCGGTTCCGCCGCCTTCGCCGGCGGTCACGAAGACCATGTCCGCGCCGCGCAGCACCTCTTCGATCTCCTCGGCGTGGTCCTCCGCCGCCTTCCGGCCGACTTCCGGATCAGCTCCGGCGCCCAGACCGCGGGTCAGTTCACGTCCGACGTCGAGCTTCACGTCGGCGTCGCTCATCAGCAGCGCCTGGGCGTCTGTGTTGATGGCGATGAATTCGACTCCGCGGAGTCCGACGTCGATCATTCGGTTTACGGCATTCACGCCGCCGCCGCCGATGCCGACGACCTTGATGACGGCCAAGTAATTCTGCGGTGCTGCCACGTCCTGTGTCCCTTGTTCGAATCTGTGCAACTGATCAATGTGGCCGGGTCTGCCCCGGCCGAAACCTTCAACCGAACAACCTTAACCCTCGACTTGAGGGTTATAGTTATGTCAAGTAATGCTCTACTCCCGACGCTATGGGGCGCCGCATGCTTGCGCAATTACCGTTCAGCGCGTGTCGGTCAGAAACTTCGCGGGTCTTAGCCGCCGGTGTGCTCACCGGGTCACCGGCCGGTTGGGGGTGCTTACGTCAAACACTGAGACCGGCGGGTCTGCGGCGGGCATCAGCAGCAGGGCCTCGAGTGCCCGCGCCTTCGCCGCGTTCGCGTCCGCGCTCCCCCAGAATACCGTCTGGCCGCTGGTGAGCTTGAGTTCCACGGAGTCGACTGTCTCTGCCGAAGCATGGTCCAGCATGCCCAGCACGTTGGGCGGCAGGGCTGCGAGCACGGCCGTAACGGTGGGGAAGACCGAGCTGTTGACCGCTTCGGTGCCGCCGTCGATCAGCGGCAGGGCTGCCTCGCCCCGCTCCCCTACGGACTTGAGCTGGCGCCCCTCCTCGTCAATCAGCAGGAACTCCCGGCCGTTCTGCAGCACTGCCACCGGCACCCGTTCGGTTATCGTGACCACGAGGTCCGACGGCGGCACGGCGGTTACCTCCACTCCCTGCACCTCCGGACGGTCAGCAAGCAGGGATGCGGCGTCCGAATCCGAGATAAGTGCCAGAGGCGTACCCAGCAGCGGCGCCAGGGCGGCTTCCGCCTCCTGCGCAGGCAGCAGGGTATTCCCCTCCACCCGGAGGTTCTTCAGCGTCAGGGCCGGCGAGAAGAAGACGACAAAGAACAGTGCCGCGAGCAGCAGCACGGCCGTGCCGGTACCGGCGAGGAGATAGCGCCGGCGCCGGCGGACCGGCGGCTCCGGGAACGCCAGGATGCTCGCGTCGGGTCTTTCCTGCCCGCCCTTCGCTGCGTTGGCTCCGCCGGTGCCCGGCCCTTCTGCGGGGAAGTCGCCGAACGCTTCCCTGGTCGCGGAAATGGTGGCATCCGGGCGCCCGGAAACCCCGGGGCGCAGTTCGTGGATCTGCGCTTCCTGGGTTTCCAGCACCTCGACCTTGGCAGAGTTGGCTGCGCTGCGCGCAGGCTGTGCACGTTCCCCGTGCGTACCTGCCGCCGGAGTCTTCGGGCCCGCCGCTGCCGCCGGCGGACGGCGGGGTTTCCTACCCGGCATCGGCGGAGCTCCCGCCGGGTGCGGGACCGCCAAGGGCAGCTACAAGCTCCGGCCCGTACTGCGTGACGTCCCCCGCGCCGACGGTCAGGACGATGTCGCCGGAGGAAGCGCGCGCGGCGATCTCCCGGACGGCGCTGCCGGCGTCCGCGGCCACACTGGAGGGCGTCCTGAGCCGGGCGGTAATCAGCTCGGAGGTTACGCCGGGAATGGGGTCCTCACGGGCGGGATAGATCGGCAGCACGGTAACCGAGTCGGCCAGGTCCAGTGCCTGCGCGAATTCAGCCGCGAAGTTGCGGGTGCGGCTGAACAGGTGCGGCTGGAAGAGGACATGGACCGAACTGCTGCCGGCTACGGCACGGGCGGCCTGAAGCGCGGCGGCGACCTCCGTCGGGTGGTGCGCATAGTCGTCGAAGACACGGACACCGCGGGCTTCGCCCTTCGGCTCGAAGCGGCGCGCTGCCCCGGAGAAAGTCTCCAGGCCGCGTGCGGCGGTCTCCGGTTCCACGCCCAGCGCCAGGGCCACAGTGAATGCAGCAGCACCGTTCAGCACATTGTGCCGGCCCGGTACCTGCAGGGCCAGTCGCTGCTCATGGTCGCGGTTCCCGTGCCGGAAATGCAGGACGCTCGTGCTTTCCCGGCCTTCGGCTGCGGTGTCCGAAATCCGTACATCCGCACCCGGCGCATACCCGTAGGTCCGCACCAGCGGCCGCGCGGTTCCTTCCAGCGGCCGTTCGGTGCGTGCCAGGAGGTCACGCACGCCGGGATCATCCGCGCACGCCACCAGGACACCGTCCGCGGGGAGCAGGTCCACGAACCGGTCAAAGGACGCGAACACCGCCTCAGCTGTTCCGTAGTGGTCAAGGTGGTCTGCCTCGACGTTGGTGATTACGGAAATCCGGGGTGAGTAGTTCAGGAACGAGCCGTCGGATTCATCCGCTTCGGCAACGAACACGCCGCCGGACCCTGCCGCGGCGTTGACGCCAAGGGCAGCGACGTCCCCGCCGATGGCGAAGGAGGGGTCCCGCCCGGCTTCGCGGAGCAGCACGGTGATCATCGCCGTCGTGGTGGTCTTGCCGTGGGTGCCTGCAACGGCAACCACCTCGTGGCCTTCCATAGCCGCCGCCAGGGCCTCGGACCGGTGGAGAACGCGCAGGCCGGCGGCCTCCGCGGCGGCAAGTTCCGGGTTCTCGGCACGGATTGCGGTGGAAACAACCACCGTCCCTGCTCCGGTTACGTTGGCGGCGTCATGGCCCACATGCACGGCCGCACCCAGTGCCTCGAGGGCGCGCAGGCCGGCGGAGTCACGGGCGTCGGAGCCGGACACCCGGACACCGCGGGCAAGCATGACACGAGCAACGGCGGACATGCCTGCTCCGCCGAGGCCAATGAAATGGACCTGTCCCAGGTCCTCAAGCAACAGGTCGCTCATGCGTCTTTCCGTTCTGCTGCCGCGAGGATGAGCTCAGCCATTCGGGTATCGGCGTCGCGGATCCCGCGTGCGGCGGAAGCCTCCGCCATCGTCTTCAGTGCCTTTGGATCCTGCAGGAGCGGAATGAGGTTCGCGCTGATCCATTCGGGGGTGAACTGCGAGTCCCGGACCAGGAGGGCGCCGCCGGCCTCCACGAGTCCGGCCGCGTTCAGCGCCTGTTCTCCGTTGCCGTGCGGAAGCGGAACAAGGACGGCGGGCAGTCCCACGGCCGAGATTTCACTCACCGTTCCGGCCCCGGAACGGGCCAGCAGGAGGTCCGCTGCGGCGTAGGCCAGTTCCATCCCGTCAACGTATTCGACCTGGCGGTACAGCGGGGCCGTCAGCGCCTTGCCTTCGGCGTCCGCTGCCGCCTTGCCCCGGCCGGTAACGTGCAGGGTCTGGATACCGGCGGCGGCCAGCGCGGGAAGGGCCGCGGTGACGGCTGCGTTGATGCTCGCCGCACCGGAGGAACCGCCCGTGACAACCAGGGTGGGCAGGTCCTGGTCGAGTCCCAGTGCCTGGCGCGCATCGTGCCTTGCGGCCTCGCGGTCCAGGCCGGAGATCTCCCGGCGCATGGGCATGCCGACCCAGCGGGCGCCGGGAAGTTTGGTTTCCTCGAAAGCCACGCCCACCACGGCCGCGCTCTTGGCACCGACCCGGTTGGCCAGCCCCGGACGAGCGTTCGCCTCGTGCACCACAACGGGGATCCGGCGCTTGCGGGCAGCCAGGTACACGGGAGTTGAAACGTAGCCGCCAACGCCCACTACGACGTCGGCCGCGGCCTCATCGAGTACCTCCCCTGCCTGCCGCACGGCACGGGCCAGCCGGGCGGGAAGCCGGGCCAGGTCGCCGCTGGGCTTCCGCGGCATGGGGACACGGTCAATCACGGCAAGTTCATAGCCTGCTGCAGGAACCAGCCGGGTTTCCATGCCGGCCGAGGTGCCCACCACCCTGATGCGGGCATCGGGCCGCAGCTGCCTCACGGCGTTTGCTATGGCCAGCATCGGGCTGATGTGCCCTGCTGTGCCGCCGCCGGCGAGTACTACGGAAAGTGGGGACTGCGTCATGGAGCTGTGGGTTCCCTTTCAGGGATCGTGCGTGCAAAGGACAAGAGGACGCCTACGGCAGCCAGCGTGAACGTCAGGGACGAGCCGCCGTAGGAGATGAACGGGAGCGGAACGCCGATGACGGGCAGCAGCCCGGTGACCATGGCGATGTTCACGGCCGCCTGGCCGATGATCCAGACCAGGATGCAGCCGCAGACGATCCGGATGAACGGCTGGGTGTGGCGCATGGTTACCCGAACCGTGGCCACTGCAAGGATACCGAAGAGCACCAGCACCACCAGTGTGCCCAGCAGTCCGAACTCCTCACCGATGATGGCGAAGATGAAGTCGTTGTGGGCCTCGGGAATCCAGTTCCATTTCTGCCGGCTCTGTCCGATTCCCACGCCGAACCACCCGCCCGAGGCCAGCGCGTACATGCCTGCGTTGGCCTGGTCGCACAGGCCGGCCGAGCAGTCCAGCTGAAGCCAGGCGCTGATCCGGCTGGTCCGGTTGCCGCTGCCGATTGAAAACACGGCAGCAGCACCGGCGGCGAGCAGGCTGAGGATACCGAGCAGCTTCAGCCGGGCACCGGCAAAGAAGAGGGCTGCGAGCATGATCAGGCCCATGATGATCACGGTGCCGAGGTCGTGCCCCAGGAGCACGAGGAAAATGAGCAGGCCGCCGCCGGGAAGCACCGGAATGACGGCGTGCTTCCAATGGCTGATCAGCGGTCCCTTCCGTGACAGGACCGCGGCGAACCATACAGCCATGGCGAGCTTGGCAGCCTCGGAGGGCTGGCCGGTGACGGGACCGAATGCGAGCCAGTTCTTGTTGCCGTTCACCTCGACGCCGATGAAGAGCACCAGGACCAGCAGGACCACGGCTGCACCGAGGGCGGGCCAGGCGATGAACCGGTAGAAGCGCGGTCCGAAGCGTGAGAGCCCGAGCATCGCCGCCACGCCGATGGCGGCGAACATCAGCTGTTTCATGAAGAGATCGAACGTGGTGGCCTCGCCGGCGGCCGATCCGGCGGCTGCTGCGATGGCCTCCACGGAGGAAGCCGAAAGGACCATCATGAGCCCGATCGCGGTCAGCGCCAGTGTGGCGCCGAGGATCATGTAGTAGCTCGATCCCGTGGCCTTGGCATCGCTGCCTTCAAGCAGGACCATAAACGCGGTGAACCGCTCGCGCAGCCGCAGCCCGTGCTTTTTCGGTGCCTCGGTTTCGGCTGCTGCGGGCCGGCGGGGAGCGGTGGTGACCGGCTTTGCCGCTGCAGGGCCCGGGTGTGCGCCTGCCGGGCGCCTACGCGCCGTCGGCTTGCGGCCTTTGCCCGTGGGCGTGGTCACCATCTACGGCTCCTCGGTGGTCTGCGCCTGTCCTTCCACGTATCCGCGGACAGCTTCGATGAAGGCTTCGCCTCTGTGGGCGTAGGAGCGGAACTGGTCCATGGACGCCGATGCCGGAGCCATGAGGACCGTATCCCCTGCCTGTGCCGTGCCGGCTGCGGCTGCCACGGCCTGGACCATGACGGCTTCGCCGGTGGGCGTTCCTTCTTCTCCAGTGTCCGCCTGCCGGGCTTCAATTACCGGGACATTGGGAGCGTGTCGGCCCAATGCCGAGCGCAGCTGCGAAGAATCGGCGCCGATCAGCACCACGGCACGCAGGCGCTGCGCGTGGGCGGCCACCAGTTCGTCGTACGTGACGCCCTTGGACAGGCCTCCGGCTATCCAGACAACGCTGCTGAATGCAGCGAGGGATGCTGCTGCGGCGTGCGGATTGGTGGCCTTGGAGTCATTGACCCAGAGGACGTCGTTGAGCTTGGCCACCGGCTCGATCCGGTGGCCGCCGGGGGCGTAGTTCCGCAGCCCGTCGCGCACGGCAACGGGCTCGACGCCGAAGGCGCGTACCAGCGCCGCGGCGGCGAGGGCATCGGCAGCCAGGTGGCGGGGGGCGCTGTCGCCCAGGTCGTCCAGGGATGCCAGTTCCGCAGCGGAGTTCCGGCGTTCCTCGATGAAGGCCCGGTCCACGAGCAGCCCTTCGACGATTCCCACCATGCTGATGGCCGGCGTGCCCGTGGTGAAGCCCACTGCGCGGCAGCCCTCAACGACGTCGGCTTCCTCGACCATATGCTCGGTCTCGGCCTGCTCGGCGTTGTAGATGCAGGCCACCTGGGTGTTCTCGTAGACCTTGGCCTTGTCTGCACTGTAGGCCTCGTAGCTGCCGTGCCAGTCCACGTGGTCTTCGGCAATGTTCAGGCAGACGCTGGCCAGCGGTGACATGGAGTAAGTCCAGTGCAGCTGGAAGCTGGAGAGTTCGACGGCGATCGCGTCCCAGCCCTGGGGGTCCCGGATGGCGTCCAGGATGGGCGTGCCGACGTTGCCTGCCGCTACAGCCCGCAATCCGGCTGCGCGCAGCATCGACTCGGTCATCCCCACCGTGGTGGTCTTGCCGTTGGTGCCGGTGATGGCCAGCCACGGCGCCGTCGGACGGCCTTCGCGGATGCGCACCCGCCAGGCCAGCTCGACGTCTCCCCAGATGGGGATGCCGGCGTCCGCTGCAGCCGCGAGGAGCGGGTGGGTGGGCCGGAAGCCGGGTGAGGTGACGACGAGTTCTGCCGGCTCTCCGTCTACCAGGGCCAGTCCGGACATGGCGTCTGCCCCGAGGAGGACGTCTGCCGCGCCGACGATCCTGAGGGTGTCGGCCTTTCCGCGGTTCTCTTCGGAGTCCTGGCCGTCCACGACGACCACGCGGGCGCCAAGTTCAATCAGCGTGTCCGCTGCAGAGAAGCCCGAAAGCCCGATGCCGGCTACCAGGACGCGCAGGCCGCGCCAGTCCGAGTCCCAGGTGGTCAGGGTCTCCAGACGGGCGTTTGATGAAGAGGGGATGCTCACTGTCCAGCCACCCAATCAGCGTAGAAGATTCCCAGGGCGAGGGCGACGCAGAGTCCGCCGATAATCCAGAAGCGGACCACCACCGTGACCTCGGCCCAGCCCTTGAGTTCGAAGTGGTGCTGCAACGGCGCCATCTTGAAGACGCGTTTGCCGCCGCTGAGCTTGAAGTAGCCCACCTGGATAATGACCGAGGCGGAGATGATCACGAAGAGTCCGGCCAGGATGACCAGCAGGATCTCGGTCCGGGAGAGGATCGCGAAGGCTGCGATGGCGCCGCCAATGGCAAGCGAACCGGTGTCTCCCATGAAGATCTTTGCCGGCGAGGTGTTCCACCAGAGGAAGCCGACCAGTGCACCGGCCATGGCGCCGGCCAGCAGGGCCAGGTCCATGGGGTCGCGCACTTCGTAGCAGACTCCGGTTTCGCCCGGGTTGGCCAGGCAGGACTGGTTGAACTGCCAGATGCCGATGAGGAAATACGCACCGAACACCAGGATGGACGCACCGGCTGCCAGGCCGTCGAGGCCGTCTGCCAGGTTCACCCCGTTGGTCGCGGCGGTGATGATCACGCTGGACCAGAGGATGAACAGGATGGCGCCGATGATCGTGCCGGCGAAGGCCAGGTCGATCGCCGTGTCGCGGACGAAGGAAACGTTCGTGGACGCCGGCGTCAGGCCGGCATTGTTCGGGAACTGCAGGGCGAGGATGGCAAAGACGATGCCTACCGCCGCCTGCAGGATGATCTTGGCCTTGGCATTCAGGCCCAGGGACCGTTGCCGGGAGATCTTGGTGTAGTCGTCGATGAACCCCACGAAACCCATGCCCACCATCAGGAACAGCACCAGCAGCCCGGACGCGGAGGGCCCAAAGGTGGTGGGGTTGATCGCATAGGAGATCAGGTGCGTGATGAAGTACGAGGCAACCACGGAGGCCACAATCACGGCACCGCCCATGGTGGGCGTTCCGCGCTTGGTGTGGTGCGACGTCGGGCCGTCGTCACGGACGAACTGTCCGTAGCCCTTCCTCACGAGGAAGCGGATGAACAGCGGCGTGCCGGCGAAGGCCAGCACCAGGGCCAGCAGGCAGCCAATGAGGAGGGAGATCACAGTGCCTCACCCCGGCTGGATTCGTCCTGGGCGCCGCCGGCTGCGGAAAGGGTATTCAAGGCAATCCGATCACCAAGGAACCGCAGGCCGGCCCCGTTGGAAGATTTGAACAGGACAATGTCCCCTGGTTCCAGGGAGGCTGCCAGGATGGCCTCGGCCTCTTCGGGAGTCTCGGCGAACGTCGATTCGTCGCCCCAGGAACCCTCCATGACGGCCCCGGTGTGCAGTGCGCGCGCACCGGTGCCCACGACAATGAGCTTGGAGATGTTCAGCCGGACCACATAGCGCCCAATGGCGTCATGCTCGGTGACTGATTCATCGCCAAGTTCGAGCATCTCCCCCAGCACTGCCCAGGTACGGCGGCCCTTGCCGAGTTCAGCGAGGGTCCGCAGGGCAGCCCGCATGGACTCGGGGTTGGCGTTGTAGGCGTCGTTGATGACCGTAACGCCGTCTGCGCGGTCGGTGCGTTCCATCCGCCAGCGGCTGGCCGCTTTCTGTCCGGAGAGGCCGGCGGCGATGTCCGCGGGAGCAATGCCGGCGGCGAAGGCGGCGCCGGCGGCTGCCAGCAGGTTGGCCGTGTGGTGGGCGCCGATCAGGCCGGATTCGACCCGGTGCTGCTCACCGTTCGGGAACTCAAGGGTGAAGACGGGCCGACCCTGTTCGTCCGTCCGTGCGTCGACGGCGCGCAGCGTGGCGTGGTTGCCCGGCAGCTCGTCGGAGGAGGATGTGAAGGACAGGACGGTGGCTGTGGTCCGCTTGTCCATGGCAGCAACGCGGATGTCGTCACCGTTGAGCACGGCCGTGCCTTCCGGGGCCAGCGCCTCGACCATTTCTCCCTTGGCCCGGGCAATGTTCTCCACGCCGCCGAATTCGCCGGCGTGGGCGGTGCCCACGCACAGGACGACGCCGATGTCCGGGCGGACCATGTCCGCCAGGTAACTGATATGCCCGACGCCGGTGGCACCCATCTCGACGACGAGATAGCGCGTGCCGTGCCCGGCGCTGAAGATGGTCAGCGGAACCCCGACTTCGCCGTTGTAGGAGCCGACCGGCGCCACGGTGTTCCCGTGCGATGCCAGGAGGCCTGCAAGCAGGTCCTTGGTGGTGGTCTTGCCGGCTGAACCGGTAATGCCAATGACAGTGAGCGGTCCCTCGGCGCGAAGCCGGCGGACAATCTCCGCAGCCAGCTGCCCCATGGCGGCCACGGCATCCGGCACTACGATGCCCGGGAACACGGTTCCGTCACTGCCGGTGACGGGACGCTCAGTCAGGGCCAGCGCGGCTCCTGCTTCGAAAGCCCTTGCCACGAAGAGGTGGCCGTCGGAAAACTCGCCGGGCTTGGCAATGAACAGGGCACCCGTACCCGCCTCGCGGGAGTCAGTGGTGGCCGACGTCACTGGGATGGAGGGGTCCGCTGCTGCGGCTCCAGCCAGCTCGCCGCCCGTAATTGCCGCAATTTCGGCTGCATTAAGTTCAATCATGACGAATTAGGACTCTACCCCGTCGTAAGTAGGCACTGTGAATCCGGCCCTGGCCAGCGCAGCGCGAAGTTCAACCCTGTCATCGAGTGCCAGATTGACTCCCTTGACCTCCTGCCAGACCTCGTGTCCGCGGCCCGCCACAAGAATGGTGTCGCTGGCTTCGGCCAGTTCAACGGCACGCGAAATCGCCGCGGCGCGGGGTGCCACTTCGAGGATCCGGGAGCCGTCCGGGCCGGCTGCCTCTGCCGCCCTGCGGGCGCCGCGCAGCACGTCCGCCCGGATGGCGGCGTCGTCTTCGTCATGCGGGTCGTCGTCGGTGACGATCACTACATCGGCCAGGCGGGCGGCAATTTCGCCCATCAGCGGGCGCTTGGTCTGGTCCCGCTCCCCCGTGGCACCGAAAACCACGATCACCCGGCCCTCGGGCCGGCGGACGGATTCAAGCGTGCGCTGAAGGGCATCCGGGTTGTGCGCAAAGTCAACAATTGCCGCGGGAGACTCGCAAAGCAGCTGCATCCGGCCGGGAACCTCAACGGTGAACGGGTCATGCTCATCCAGTGCCCGCTGGACCAGCGCCGGATCCACTCCGGATTCAAGGACCATGGCCAGGGCAAGGGCTGCATTGGAGACGTTGAAAGTGCCGGGCAGTCCGGTGCGCACGCGCAGCGGCGCTCCCTGCGGCGGGTGGAGCTCGAAACTGTGGCCCAGGCCCTGCCTCTGCACGGCGCGGACCTGCCAGTCGGCGTCGTGCACGCCGTCCGCTGTGGCAAGCGTGGTGCCTCGGCTGCCCGCTACCTCGGCCATGCGGCGCCCCCACTCATCGTCCACGGTGACCACGGCGCGCCTGCTGCGGCCGGCCCGGAACAGGTCCGCCTTTGCGGCGAAGTACTCCTCCATGGAGCCGTGCAGGTCCAGGTGGTCCTGCGTCAGGTTGGTGAAACCGGCGACGTCGAAAACCACCCCGTCCACGCGGCGGTAGGAAATGGCGTGGGAGGAGACTTCCATGGCGGCCGCGTCCAGGGCACGCTCGCGCATCAGCGCCAGCAGGCCGTGCACCTGGGGTGACTCCGGAGTGGTCAGGACGCTGGGTATCGCCTCACCACCGGCCAGGATCTCGATGGTGCCAATCAGCCCCGTGGACCGGCCAAGGGCCTTCAGCAGCGAGGTGATGAAGTACGTGGTGGTGGTCTTGCCGTTGGTTCCGGTCACGCCGAAAAGCAGCGGTGCGCTGCCGTCCTGCGGCTGGCTGTTGAACACGGCGGCCGAAAGCGGCCCCACCAGCCGGCGGATGTCCTCGGCCAGGAAAACCGGCAGGCCGGTGTCCGGCAGCTGGGCCAGTCCGGCAGCGTCTGTGAGGACCGCTGCCGCTCCGGCTGCTGCGGCGTCGGCCGCGAACCCGGCTCCGTGATGACGCGCACCGGGAAGTGCGAGGTACAAATCCCCGGGCAGGATTTGCCGGGAGTTGATGCATACTCCGGTGAGCTCAACAGACCACGCGCCTGCCTCTGTTCCGGGCGCCGCAGTGATGGCCGGAGCCCCCTGGGGAAGTGCCGCCGCGGCGTCGGCCAGGCTGACCGGCTGCACCCGTTCCGGGCGCATGCTGCTTTGGGCACGCTGATGGTTGCTATGTGGCACTGCACTGCTCCAGCTTTAGTACTCGATGGGGTACGTAACCGGCTCCCCTTCGGAGGGGGCTACGTTGTTGGTGGTCAGGACCTGTTCCATAACCTTCTGGAAGGTCTTTCCGGGTTCTATGTAGTAGAGGTCTCCCTTGGGCCGCTGCAGGGTCACCACAGCTACGTACTTGGGATCGTCCATGGGTGCAATACCAGCATAGGAGACGGTGTACCCGTCGTATCCGCCGCTGGGGCTTGGCGCCTCCGCGGTGCCGGTCTTCGAGCCGACGCGGTACTTCTCCAGCGCTCCCGAGGCACCGGAGCCTTCGACCGTGGTGGTCTCCAGCATGTGCTGCACTTCCAGTGCTGTCTTCTCGGAGACCACACGGGTTCCGGGCTTGGACTCTGCCGGGTGCTCGTTGCCCTCGGCATCTATGCGGGCATCTACCAGCCGCGGGGGCAGGCGCACGCCGTCGTTGGCGATGGTCTGGTACACCATGGCGGTGTGCAGGGCGGTCTGGGTGAGGCCCTGGCCGAAAAGCACGGTGTACTGCTGGCGGGTGTCCCAGTTCTCCGGCGGAGCCAGCAGCCCGGAGGTCTCGCCGTTGAGGCCGGTTCCCAGCTCGGTGCCAATGCCGAATTTCCGCAGCCAGTCGTAGCGCTGCTGGGGCGTCAGCTGCTGGCCCACCATCACTGTGCCCGTGTTCATTGACTTGGCCAGCACGCCGGATGCAGTCATGCGGACCGTGCCGTGGTCAAAGGCATCCTTGAACGTCTGTCCGTCGATGGAATAGGTGTTGTCGATCTGGAACTGGGACGTGGGACTGATGATCCCCTCTTCGATCGCCGCGGCCATGGTGATGACCTTCGTCGTGGAACCGGGCTCGAAGGAGTCCGTGACTGAGCGTGCCTTGCGCGACTCGGCGTCCGTGGCACCCGGGTTGTTCGGGTCCACGGTCGTTGACTCGGCCATGGCCAGGACGTTGCCTGTCTCCACCTCCACAACGACGACGTTTCCCCATTCGGCGTTGTATTCGCGCACCTGGTCCGCGATGGTCTGCTGGGCGAACCACTGCAGGTCCTGGTCGATGGTGAGCCGGATCGAGTCCCCGTCCTGGACAGGCACATCCTCATTGGTGGCATAGGGGATGCGGATGCCATCCCCGCCGATCTCGTAGGTCTTGCTGCCGGCCTCACCGGCAAGGATTGAATCCTGGGTCAGTTCCAGGCCCTCCTGGGCCCCTTCTGTGCCCAGGAATCCAACGATCGATCCGGCTACGGGTCCGGACGGGTAGGTGCGCAGCGTTGTGCGGTCCGCATACACGCCGGGGAATTTCACGGCCAGGACCTTGTCCCGGATTTCCGGGGTGACTGTCTTTGCGACGAAGTTGAAGCCCTTGTCCCCCAGGACCGAGCGGCGAAGCGTCTGCGTATCCTGGCCCAGGATGGCGGAGAGTTCCTGCAGCGCGGCGTCGAACGTCACCGTCTCAAGGTCGCCCTCGGCGTTGCGCCGCTGGTATTCCTCGTCGTCGTAGGCAGCGGAAAGCCGCTGGTCCACCACAATGTCGAAGCGTTCCACGCTGCGGGCCAGGTAGTTGCCCTCGTTGTCCAGGATTCCACCGCGCAGTGCCGGAACCTTCACGGTCACCAGCCGGTTCGCCACGGCCGCGTCGGCCATGCCCTCGGGGTCAACGGCCTGTACCTGGAAGAGCCGCACGCCCAGGAGTGTAAGCAGCACCAGGACGATCAGCAGGCCCGCCCGCAGCCTGCCGGTGACGAGGGTTACCCTGTGGTTCTCCTGTACCGGAGCCTGTCCTGCTTTTGCCACAACGTGTCCTCGCCGGTGCTGGTTGGTTTACTGGCCGCTTCTCTGGCTCGGAGCCGGAATCGTGCCGCCGTTCAAATCGGGTTCCGCCGGAGCGGGAGCCGGTGCCGGCTCTGCCTCTGCGCCGGCAACAGCGCTGTCCTGCTGCGCTGCATCCTTCTGCTCCGCGGCCCGGGCATTTTCAGCCGGTTCCGGGGCTGCAGGCTGCGCCGGGGTCACCGGCTGGGTCAGGACCTGGGGCAGTTCAATCAGGGTTCCGGGGCCTGCGCCTTCCTTGGCGGGCTCCGGTTCCCCGGTGACCGCCAGGGTCTGCAGGTCGATCGTACCGAATGTGGGAGAGACGACCATTCCCAGGTCCGCCGCGGCCCCGGCAAGGACCTGGGGAGCCTGGTTGTGCTCAACCTGCTGGGTCAGCGCCTCGTTCTTCTGGATGAGTTCCGTGCGTTGGTTCTGCAGCTGTACCAGCTGGTACTGACCGCTTGAAACCGAAATGTTCAGCCCCAGGACGGCGACGAGGCCGGCGGCAAGAACGGCAAAGCACAGCGCGGCCACGGGCACGCGGCGCCGGCGTGCGGCGGCCGGCACCAGCGAGAGCGGAGTCCGGCGCCGCGGTGCGGGCTGCTCCGGGGCTTCGTGCGGCAGCGCATGCGCGAGGTTGCCCTGGACGGGCTGGGCGGCCCGGGCGGGAACCTGCGGCCGGCGCCGGCCTGATCGTTCAGTCATCAGCGTGCCCCATCCATGGTTGCGCGAATCCGTTCGACTGCCCGCAGCTTGGCCGAGGCCGCGCGCGGGTTTTCTGCGATTTCCTGTTCCGTGGGAACTTCCGTTCCCTTGGTCAGGCGCTTGAGTTGTGCCTTGTGTTCTTCGAGCTCCACCGGGAAGCCCTTGGGCGCAGAGGACCGTGAACCGGCAGCGAAGATATCCTTCACGATCCGGTCCTCAAGGCTGTGGTAGGACATCACCACGATGCGGCCGCCGACTCCGAGAACGGACAGGGCGGACGGAATGGCACGTTCAAGCACATCGAGTTCCTCATTGACCTCGATGCGAAGGGCCTGGAAGGTGCGCTTGGCCGGGTGGCCTCCGGTGCGTGCCGCTGCCGCGGGGACCACGGCCCGGATGGCCTCAACCAGCTCACCGGTGGTGGAGAACGGCTTGCGGGCGCGGGTCGAGACGATGGAGGACGCGATCCGCCCCGCGAACTTCTCTTCGCCCCAGCGCCGGATGATCGAAACCAGCTCAGCCTCGTCGTAGGTGTTGACGATCTCCGCGGCGGTGCGGCCGCGGCTCGTGTCCATGCGCATGTCCAGCGGTGCGTCATACGAGTAGGCAAAGCCGCGGTCCCGCTCGTCGAGCTGCATAGAGGACACGCCGAGGTCGAAAAGCGCACCGTCGATTGAATCGAAGCCGAGGTCCTGGACCACGTCGGCAATTTCGTCGTAGACGGCGTGCACCAGGTCGGTGCGGTTCTCGAAGGCGGCGAGCCGCTCCCCTGCCAGCGCAAGCGCCTGGGTGTCCCGGTCGATGCCGATCACGTGCAGCTTCGGGAAGCGCTCAAGCATGGCCTCGGTGTGTCCGCCCATTCCGAGGGTGGCATCGACGACGACGGCGGTGCGCCCGGCTGCTTCGGCTGCCTCGATGGCGGGGGCGAGCAGGTTGATGCAGCGGTCCCGCAGTACGGGTACGTGCCGGTCCTCAGTTGGACGGTCTTCGTTCATTGGTCTCTCCCTCCGCTGCCTGTCCGGTGCAGCGGGTTCTTGGACCAGATCCCCATCCGCGCCTCACGGTACGCCTGGCTCCGGGGAAGGTGAGCCAGGTGAATTCCGCGGGGCGGCTGGAGATCTCGTTCAAGATCCCGCCGTTGCCGGCTTCGAATTTCCCTGGGTGCTGCTGTACTGCCTGCTTTGCAACGGCTAGAAGATGCCGGGCATCGTGTCTTCGTCTGTTTCCGAAAACGCGTTCTCCTGTTCTTCCAGATATTCCTGCCATGCCGTGGCGTCCCAGATCTCGGCCCGGGTGCCTGCGCCGATAACGGCGAGTTCACGTCCGAGCCCGGCATACGAGCGCAGTGCCGGCGGAATGGTGACGCGGCCCTGCTTATCGGGGACTTCGTCAGAGGCTCCGGACAGAAACACCCGAATGTAGTCACGTGCCTGGCGTGAAGACAGGGGTGCCTGCCTCATCTGCTCGTGGACCTTTTCGAATTCCTTCTGGCTGAAGACGTAGATGCAGCGTTCCTGGCCCCGTGTCAGCACCAGCCCGTCAGCCAGTTCGTCACGGAATTTGGCCGGAAGAATGAGCCTGCCCTTCTCATCAAGGCGCGGCGAGTGAGTTCCGAGGAACATCGCTCACCACCTGTCAGATTCGGGAGTTCCACCCCTCCTATACCGCCCTACCCTCTTACGCCCCCCACTTTACTCCACTTCCCTCCACAGTCAACGCAATTCGATAACGTTTTTCGGCGCGTCGCGCCCCTTCTTCCCAGTGAGGGCGCGGCAAAGCGGCCAGTGGTGCGCGGTGGAGGAAAAAGTGCACCTCAAGGCGCCTCGGAGCGGTTAAACGAAAGAAGACCCGCCTTGGCGGGTCTTCCTGGCCTCCTGCGGCAGGGCCGGGGAGGAAAGTGGAGCTGGGCGGCGCTAGGGCTGGTCCCGCTTGCGCTCGTCCCACTTGTTTTCGAGATTGGACATAAATCCGCGCGGGGCCGCCGCGCGTTCCTTGCGGCCTGCAGGAACCCGGGGCTCGCTCTGCTTGCCCTTGGTAGTTGCGTAGTACATTCCGGCGCCCATAACCATGAAGCCCAGAATGCCGACCAGGATGTTCAGTGGACTGTCCAGGGTTATCCCCAGTATCAGGACTGCTATTCCGGCGACTGCCACGAGAGCGCCCAGCACGATTCGCCGGGTGGACATGCCCCGGCCCGCCGATGATGCCATGGAATTGGCGAATTTCGGGTCCTCGGCGTGTAATTGCTGCTCCAGCTGATCAAGCAAGCGCTGCTCGTGTTCTGAGAGTGCCATTACTGTCTCCTTGCGGTCCAAATGTGCCCTGTAAACCAAGCAACGAACCCGGCGTGGTGGTTGTTCCCGCTGAAGTGTCGACGCTGATCTGCACTTACCCTCAAGGATAGATTGCAAACGGGTCCGGGGAAAGCCGCTTTCAGGCGGGGCCAAACCTCTCAGCTAAACCTCAGCCTGGTTCCCCCTGCGGCCGGTTCCTCTCCCGCCCCAGCAGGCGCGCCGGCATGATGCCGGACTCCCCGAACCTCCGGTTGATGCGGTCCAGCGCGTCCTCCGCCGAGCGCCAGTTGTCATCCCTGCCGTCCAGGGTCAGCTGCTGGGCGGCGCCGTCCGCAGTCTCGAGGTTCTCCGCGCGCAGTCCGATCAGACGCACGCTCATGGGGCGCCTGCCCAGCCCGGCCAGCAGGCCCCGCACCGCTTCGTAGAGGAGCTGCGCGCTGTCGACCGGCTCTGTGAGGGTGCGCGACCGCGTAAGCGTTGAAAAATCGGCATACCGGAGCTTCAGCGACACCGAACGGCTCTGCAGTCCGGCGGCCCGCATCCGGGCAGCAGTCCGGTGTGCCAGCCGCAGGAGTTCGGTCTCCAGTACGTCGTCCTCATCCACGTCACGGGCAAAGGTCTCCTCCGCCCCAATGCTTTTCTCCACTCGCACCGGAGTTACGGCACGCTGATCACGCCCCCACGACAGGTCGTAGACGTGCCTGCCGGTCGATCCGAGAAGGCGCTGCAGTACGGCCGGGGGCGTATGTGCCACGTCGGCAACAGTGTTGATGCCGACCCGGGCCAGTGCTTCCCGGGTCTTGGCCCCCACGCCCCAGAGCGCGGACACATCCAGCGCGTGCAGGAAAGGTACGGTCTGGTCCTTCGGCACTAGGAGCAGCCCGTCAGGCTTGGACCGCGTAGAGGCAATCTTTGCGACGAACTTGGTGGAGGCTATCCCGACGCTCGCCGTAATCCCAAGCTCCCGCGACACCCGGCTGCGCACCAGTTCGCCGATCTTCCGCGGAGGACCCAGCCGGCGCATGGACCCGGCGATGTCCAGGAATGCCTCATCCACGCTCAGGGGTTCGACCAGCGGCGTAATCGACTCGAATATCGCCATGAGCCGTGCGGACACCTGCCGGTAGACGTCCTGGTGTGGTTCCAGGATCCGCGCCTGGGGACAAAGCCTGCGTGCGGTCACCATGGGCATGGCTGACCGGACCCCGAACCTCCGCGCCTCGTAGGAGGCGGAGAGGACAACCGACCTGCCGCCGAGCCCGCCGACGATCACAGGTGTGCCGGCAAGTTCCGGCCGGCGGAGCAGTTCAACGGCGACGAAGAAGGCGTCCATGTCCACGTGCATGATGGTGCAGTCCCGGTTTTCCGCCGGTGCCTGCGTTTCAGTTCCCACGTCCTCATACTAAGCAGCCATCGGACACCCTGAGGCTCCCCTAGACTGGATTCAGGCCCTGACCCTTCGTCGATGCGGATCCACATGAAGAAAATCGTCGCCATTGCCTTCAGCGCAGCCGTACTGGCCGCTGCCGCCGGCTGCAGTTCCGAAAACAGCTCCCCCGCCGAGTCGCCTTCGCCGTCCGGCACAGCAGCGTCCGCTTCGTCCTCGCCCACGCAGGAAAGCCCCACGCCGGCACCGTCGCCGTCCTCGGCCATCGCCGACGGGTTCCCCGAAGCCCTTATTCCCGTCTTCGCGGGGTCCGAGCCCACCGCGTCCAGCTTCGAAGCTGACGGCGGACTGCTGACGGCGTCACTGACCGCGTCCTCCCCCGCTGCGCCGGAGGAGATCCTCGCCTTTTACACCACCCACTTCGAAGGGCTCGGCTTTACGGCCCTCGAAGGGGATGCCGTCGATTCAACGCCGGCCAAGGACTTCGCCCGGACCACTGGGGCGGAGACCGAAACCGTGAACGTTTCAGTCATTACGCGTGACGGCAGCTCCATTTACACCGTGGGGGCCAACGTGCTTCCCGGCACCGCAGAGACTGCAGGATAGGACAAGCAGTGAGCCAGGCACCCGCCGCATCAGAAGCCAACAGGGAACCCGGAAGGGCATTCGGATCCGTGCCTGAGGAGCAGGCCGCCTACCGGCAGTCCCTCTCCGTGGACCTGGAGCAGTTCCTGGAGATCCAGCGCGGGATCCTGGAAGATGTTTCAGCTGAATCCGTCCCGCTGCTCGGCGCCGTGCAGTCGCTGGCCAGGGGCGGCAAGCGGCTGCGGGCGCTGCTGAACTACTGGGGCTGGCGCGGTGCCGGAGGCGATGTGCTTGGCGCCCCTGCAGTCCGGGCAGGCGTGGCTCTGGAACTGTTCCAAAGCGCGGCCCTGATCCACGACGACATCATTGACCGCTCCGACACGCGCCGCGGTGCGCCGAGCGTCCACCGGCACTTCAGCAACCGCCACGCAGAGGCTGACTGGTTCCTGGACGGAGCCCATTTCGGGTCCTCTGCGGCAATCCTTGCCGGCGACCTCTGCCTGGCCCTGAGCGAGGAGGCGTTTGCCTCCGTTGGTGAACGAGCCGCGTACAACACCCGCGCACGGGCGCTCTTTAACCGGATGCGGACGGAGGTCATGGCCGGGCAGTACCTGGACATTCTCGAAGAGGTAGTGGGGCCGGGACACGACCCCGAACGCGCCGTCGTGCGGGCGCGGAACATCCTGCGCTATAAATCCGCCAAATACAGCATTGAGCATCCGCTTGCCATTGGCGGAGCGCTGGCCGGTGCCGGCGATGACCTGCTCGCCGCGTACTCGGAGTTTTCGCTCCCGCTGGGCGAGGCCTTCCAGCTGCGCGACGACGTGCTGGGTGTCTTTGGCGATCCCGAGCTCACCGGGAAGCCCGCAGGCGACGACCTGAGGGAGGGAAAGCGGACCGTGCTCATCGCGTATGCGCTCAGCACGGGTTCCGAGGCTGTCCGGAAGGAAATCACGGACAAACTGGGCCGGCCGGACCTGAACGACGATGCTGTGGCGTCCCTGCGGACTGCGATCGAGGAAAGCGGCGCACTGGCCACCACTGAATCACTTATTGCCGAGCACACCGAGCAGGCCTTCAGCACCCTTGCCGCACTGGCAGTGGATGAGCAGACCCGCTCGGCGCTTGAATCACTGGCGCACGCGGCAGTGACCCGTACTGCCTAGGAGCTTCTCTACCAGGCCAGGGCCTGGGCCCGGCGGCGGATTTCCGTCTTGCGGCCTTCCTTCAGGGCGTCCACGGGACGGCCGGGAAGGGTTTCGTCGGCGGTGAAGAGCCAGCGGAGCATCTCTTCATCGGAGAAGCCTGCATCCGTGAGGACCGAAATAGTCCCCTTCAGGCTGTCCAGAATCGTTCCGTCATTAATAAAGGCGGCGGGCACGCTGCGGATTTTGCGCTCTCCGAGCCGCACCGCAAGGAGCGCCCGTTCTTCCAGCAGGCTGTGCACCTTGCTGATTGTTACGTCTAGTTGTTCGGCCACATCGGGCAGGGTTAGCCAGTCGGAAACCAGTTCCTCGAGTTCATTCACGTTCCCAAGGTTGCCATGCCTGCGGCAATACGGGCCAGTCGGGAGCCTTTTCGCCCCGTCCGCAAAGACCTAAAAGTTTCTCCCCGGGTATCGCAATCCGGCAATTCTCGTGTAAATTCGCATTAGTCACAGTAATCACACCTGTAACACCCGTATCACTACTTGTTTTTTGTCCCGCGGACTGCGGTAGAAGCCGCACCGCCAACAGATGAGGAAACAACCCGTTATGACCGTGCAGCCCAATGCCAGGCCGCGTACCGCAGCCTTGCCCCGCAAATTGAGCGTTGCTGTAACCACGGCAGCGATTCCGGCTGTCATGATGTCCTCACTGGCTCTCGCGGAACCGGCCCAGGCCGCGGTGCCGCAGTCTCCGGCCAAGGCGCTGTTCCCGCAGCTTCCCCTACAGGCGAAGAAGAACCTCACGGGCGCCGTCATTCCTGCAGCCCAGCTTGCGGCACAGGTTCCGGCTACCGTGGCTGCGGAATCAGCAGTGCCCGCGACGCACCGGATCGTTCCCGGCGACACCGTCAGCGCCATCGCCGCCCGGTACGGGCTGGACATGAACGAAGTGCTGCGGATCAACAACCTGACGCCGAGCTCGATCATCTACGCCGGCAAGGAACTCAAGCTGACCGGTTCGTCCCCGGCCCCCGCAGCGCCGGCCCCCTCGGCCCAGGCGCCTGCGGCCGGCACCTACACGGTGGCCGCAGGCGACACCCTCAGCGCGATCGCAGCGAAGCACGGCGTCAGCCTCGCCTCCATCCTCCAGGCGAACAACCTCAGCATGACCACCGTGATCTACCCGGGCGACAAGATCACCATCGGGGCAGGCGCTCCGACCTCCGTAACCACGGCGTCAAGCACTCCCGCACCTGCCCCGGCCGCTCCCGCCGCGCCGGCTGCCCCTGCCGCACCTTCGGCCGGCACTTACACGGTTGTTCCGGGCGACACGCTTGGCGCCATTGCCGCACGCCACGGCGTAAGCCTGAAGTCAGTGCTGGATGCCAATAACCTGAGCATGACCTCCATCATCCGGCCGGGACAGAAGATCTCCCTGTCCGGCGGCTCGACGGTCACCACGGCCTCCTCGGCGCCGGCTGCCCCGGCTGCGCCCGCAGCGGCACCGACGGACCTGGTGCCCAGCACCTTCCTGCATTACACATACCCGCAGCATGTTGTTGCGAACGCCAACCTGAACAAGCAGGCCCTGAACTCGGTTGACGTGCCTTCGCGGGCACAGATGCAGCAGATGGTCGCCAGCACCGCTGCCTCCATGGGCGTTGATCCCGCACTGGCGCAGGCCTTCGCCCTGCAGGAGTCCGGCTTCGACCAGCGGGCCGTCTCCCCTGCCAACGCCATCGGCACCATGCAGGTCATTCCCTCTTCCGGTGAATGGGCCTCGGACCTTGTGGGCCGCCAGCTCAACCTGCTCGACCCGCAGGACAACGTCACTGCAGGCGTGGCAATTATCCGGGCACTCGTACGCACGAGCCCCAGCCTTGAGGTCGCAATCGCGTCCTACTACCAGGGCCAGTACTCGGTGACCACCCAGGGCATGTACCCGGACACGAAGGCCTACGTGGCCTCGGTCCTCGCCCACCGGGCCGGCTTCTAGCAGCCCCGCACGGAACTGGAGCCGGGAGGCGGATCGGGTGTCGATCCGCCTCCCGGCCCTTTCCGCTTATAGGATCAAAGGGTGCATGAGCCCGTGAGTGACCCACTTCTGGAAACCCTGGTAGACAACCGCTACCTGGTGCGTTCCCGCATTGCCCGCGGCGGAATGTCCACCGTCTACCTGGCCACCGACACCCGCCTGGACCGCGATGTTGCACTGAAGGTGCTCTACCCGCACCTTGCGGCTGACCGCGGCTTCCTTGACCGTTTCGAACGCGAAGCGAAGTCCGCTGCCCGGCTGTCCCACCCGCACGTCGTCGGCGTTTTGGACCAGGGCGTCTCCGAGTCCCTGTCCTATCTGGTGATGGAGTATGTTCCGGGCCGCACCCTCCGTGACGTGCTCAACGAGCGGCACAGGCTCTCCCCCAGGCTTGCACTGGCCATGATGGATGCCGTGGTGGACGGACTGGCGGCTGCGCACGAAGCCGGACTGGTGCACCGCGACGTCAAACCCGAAAACGTCCTGCTGGCCAGCAGCGGTGCGATCAAGATCGCAGACTTTGGCCTGGCACGCGCCGTGACCACCAGCACCAACACGGGCACGCTTGTGGGTACCGTCGCTTATCTCGCCCCTGAACTGGTTACCGGGGCCGGAGCGGACGCCCGGAGCGATATCTATTCAGCGGGAATCATGCTCTACGAGATGCTCACCGGATCGCAGCCCTTCACCGGCGAGGTCCCCATCCAGGTTGCCTTCGCACACGTCCACTCCTCAGTGCCGGCTCCCTCTGCTGCCTGCCCGGGACAGGCAGAAGACCTGGATGAACTTGTCCTCTGGTGCACCTCGCAGGATCCGGAGGACCGTCCCGTTGACGGCCGCGCCCTGCTTGGGGAACTGCGCCACATCCGCACCTCCCTCAGCGATGAGCAGCTGGACTTCCACGCTCCGGGTTCTCCGCCCGCCCGGCTGCCAGGCCAGGGCGACCGGACCACAGTCATTGCACAGCCGCCCTCCGGTGCCACGGAAGTGATCAGCCGAGCCCAGCCGAACGCCACCGAGGTACTCCAGCGCACGGATAATGCCACCACGGTCATGGGCCGCCCCGGCGCCGGTCCCGGCCACGGCGGCGACGGCAGTTACGACGACGCCAGCTATGACGACGACGGCGAGTACACGGAACTGTCCGGCCGGGCAGGCCGGCGCCAGGCACGACGGGACTTCAAGGCCAGCCAGAAGGAGGCCAGCCGGGCGGCACAGCGTCCGGAGGTCTCCCTGCGCCCGGGCCGTCCGCGCCGGCGGGGAGTGCTGGTGGCACTGCTTCTGGCCCTCCTGGTCGCAGCTGCAGCGTTCGCCGGCTGGTTCTTCGGCGCCGGCCCCGGCGCGCTGGTCTCCGTCCCGGAGGTTGCGAACACCTCGGTGGAAGCCGCTGGAAACCGGCTGGGCGAAGAAGGGCTGCGGTACACCACGAACGAGGTCTATGACGAGGTGGTCGCGGCAGGTCTGGTAGTAGGCACTGACCCTGCGGCCGCGCAGCAGGTCAGGCGGTTCCAGCCCGTGACGCTGCTCGTCTCCCGCGGACCTGAACTGTTCAGCGTTCCCAACGTGATCCAGCGTTCCCTTGAGGATGCGGAGGAAAAGATCTCTGAAGCAGGTCTCGCAACCGGATCCGTCACGGAGGAGTTCAGCGAGGATGTTGCGGCGGGGCAGGTGCTGGCGCAGGTGCCGGAAGCCGACGCCGATCTGCGCCGCGGCACGCCGGTGGACCTCACGGTTTCCAAGGGACCGGCCCCGGTAGAGGTGCCCGCCGTGGGCGGAAAGACGGAACAGGAAGCCGTCCGGCTAATTCAGGAAGCGGGGCTGAAAGCCTCCGTCTCCCCTGACCGGGTCAACAGCACCGATGTGCCCAAGGGTTCCGTGGCGGCCCAGAGCCCGGCTTCAGGGCTTCTTGAGCGGGGCGGAACCGTCACCCTGACCATTTCCGACGGACCCCGCATGGTCCAGGTTCCCAGCTATGTGGGCAAGCAGGCAGACACTGCCCGGCAGGAACTGGAGCGGCTTGGTTTCCGCGTGGAGGTCAACGAAATCCTCGGCGGGTTCTTCGGGACCGTCCGGGCCCAGGATCCGGCCAACGGGACGGCACCGGAAGGTTCGGTCATCACCCTCACCGTGGTCTAACCCAGCACCTGCAGTGCGGGCGGCAGCACCTGCCGCCCGCACTGCAGGAGAGGATCAGCTCTTTTCCGCGAGGGCTCCGGCCACCAGGAACGCCATCTCCAGGGACTGCATATGGTTCAGGCGCGGATCGCAGACCGACTCGTAGCCTTCGACGAATGCTTCCTGGTCCACCGGGTCTGCGCCGCCCAGGCACTCGGAGACATCGTCCCCGGTCATCTCCACGTGCAGGCCGCCCGGGAAAGTTCCCAGTTCGTTGTGGACCTCGAAGAACCCGCGCACCTCATCCATGACGTCGTCGAAATTGCGCGTCTTGTACCCGTTGGGAGACGTGACGGTGTTGCCGTGCATCGGGTCAGTCACCCACAGCACCTGCGCACCAGTTGCGGTGACCTTCTCCACGAGGGTGGGCAGCTTCTCCCGGATGTTCCTGGCACCCATGCGGGTGATGAACGTGAGCCTTCCCGGCTCGCGGTCCGGATCCAGCTTGTCGATCAGTGCCAGCGCGTCCTCGGCGGTGCTGTTGGGCCCCAGCTTCACGCCAATGGGGTTGCGTACCCGGGACAGGAAGTCCACATGCGCGGAATCAAGGTCACGGGTGCGTTCCCCGATCCACAGGAAGTGGGCGGAGGTGTCGTAGGGCTGGCCGGTCCGGGAGTCGATCCGGGTCAGTGCCCGCTCGTAATCCAGCAGCAGTGCCTCGTGACTGGCGAAGAACTCCACCCGCTTGAGCGCTTCGAAGTCTGCTCCGCAGACGTCCATAAAACGCACAGCGCGGTCGATGTCACGGGCGAGGGATTCGTACCGCGAGTGTGCCGGATTGGCAGTGAATCCGCGGTTCCAGTGGTGCACGAGACGCAGGTCGGCGAAGCCGCCCTGCGTGAAGGCACGGATCAGGTTCAGCGTGGAGGCAGACGTGTGGTAGGCCCGGACCATGCGGGCCGGGTCATGACGGCGGGATTCGGGGGTGAAGTCGAAGCCGTTGACCATGTCCCCCCGATAAGCCGGAAGGGTCACGCCGTTACGGGTCTCGTCGTTGGATGAGCGCGGCTTGGCGAACTGCCCCGCCATGCGGCCCATCTTGATGACAGGCAGGGAGGCACCGTAGGTCAGCACCACCGACATCTGCAGGATGGTCCGGACACGGGCGCTGATCTTGTCGGCCGTCGCAGCCTCAAAGGTCTCCGCGCAGTCGCCTCCCTGCAGCAGGAACGCCTTCCCCTGGGCAGCCTGGGCGAGGCGGTCCCGCAGGATGTCCACTTCACCGGCGAATACCAGCGGGGGAACCATGGAGAGTTCGGCCACCGCCGCCTCATACCCGGGGTCATCGTGCCAGGTGGGCTGCTGGGAAATCGGCAGCGACCGCCAATCATCCAGTCCGGGATACACGGCGGCTCCGGAGGACGGCGGGAAACTGGGATCGAGTTCAGCAGGTTTATGGGTCACCCCTTAACCCTACGTCCCCGTGTCCCCCGGCAGCGATCCAATGTGTCCTGTTACGCAGGACGGCAGACCAGCTCCGGCTTCAGGCTCCGCGCTGGGTCTCCTTGGCTTCGCCGGATTTCTCGCCGCCGCTTTGTCCGGGGCCGCGTTCCGCTGGCCCGGCCTCCGCGGCGGTTCCGGGAGCGCCGATGATGGTCACTTCTCCGGGTTCCTTGTGGCCTTTCCTGCGTCGGGTCCCCGGGCCGACCCCGGTCTCCGGAGTCTCCGCATGCGGCAGCCGTACGGCAGCGCTGCGGGATTCAGCCGTCTTGGATGCCTTGCGCGCCGCCGCCATCTTGTCCTTGACGGTGCTGGCGTACACGTCCACGTATTCCTGCCCGGAGAGGCGCATGAGTTCGTACATGATCTCGTCGGTGACCGAGCGCTGGACGAAACGGTCGTTTTCCATTCCGGCGTAGCGGGAGAAGTCCAGCGGTTCGCCGACAATGATGCCGATGCGGCGGATGTTCGGGATGCGGCGGCCGATGGGCTGCACCTTGTCGGTGCCGATCATGGCAACGGGAATGACGGGCACTCCGGTCTGCAGGGCCATCTTCGCCACACCGGTCTTACCGCGGTAGAGCCGGCCGTCAGGGCTGCGGGTCCCTTCAGGGTAGATGCCCAGGAGGTTGCCTCCCTCCAGCACCTTAACGCCGGCGCGCAGCGCTGCCTCCGAGGCAGCACCTCCGGAACGGTCGATAGGCAGCTGGTTGGTGAGGCGGAAGAACGCCGCGGTGAGCTTTCCCTTGATGCCGCTGCCCGTGAAGTACTCGGACTTGGCCAGGAAACTGACCGGACGGGGTACGGCGAGGGGAAGGAAGATTGAATCCGAGAAGGAGAGATGGTTGCTGACGAGAATCGCCGGCCCTGTGGCGGGAACGTTGTCCATGCCCTTGACCCACGGCCTGAACAGGAGATTCACCACCGGTCCGATGAAAATCGTCTTCATCACCCAATAGAACACGCGGCCAGCTCTCCCGTCCGGACAAGACACTTCAAGATAACGGGGAACCCGATTGGCTTCCCTTAGTACTACTGTAAGCGCCGCGGCGGCAGCGTAGCATTTCTGCCGGTTCTGACACAGGGAACTTTGTTTCCTGCGGGGTGGAAAATCGCCCGCCTAATGCAACCATAGAGACATGACTTCCCCTGGGGGCCCGGCGCCGTTTGCGAGTGCCGGCGAGGGCCCGAATGCATCCACCGGTGTGCTGCTCAGCCATGGGTTCACCGGTTCCACCGTGAGCATGCTGGGCTGGGCCCGGCATCTGGCCGGGCAGGGGTACGCGGTGAGCCTTCCGCTGCTGCCGGGTCACGGAACTACGTGGCAGGAACTTGCACGCACTCCCTGGCAGCGGTGGTACCAGGGATACGAGGATGCCTACACGGAACTTGCCGGCCGGACTGATCGTGTGGTTGCCGCCGGCCTGTCCATGGGAGGGGCCCTGGCACTTCGCCTGGCCGCACTGCAGCCGGTTGCCGGCGTCGCCGTCGTCAATCCCGGCCTCACCGTCGCCGACCCGCGGGCCCGCTACGCCGGCCTGCTGAAGTACGTTCTGCCTTCGGTTCCCGCGATTGGAAACAGCATCCGCCTGCCCGGCCAGGACGAGGGCGCGTATGCCCGGACCCCCGTGGGGGCCGTCGCCCAGCTGCTGAAGCTGTTCAAGGACACTGCGGGACTGCTTCCCCGGGTCAATGTTCCCGTCATCGCCTTCCGTTCCACGGTGGATCCGATAGTCCCCGAATCAAGCATGGACCTGCTGCGCCGCCTGGTGGGCAGCACCGAGCTGGAGGTGGTCCCGCTCACGAACAGCTACCATGTGGCGACAATGGACCATGATGCACAGCTGATCTTTGACCGTTCCCATGAGTTCATCCAACGGGTGAGTGCAGGTGCCACAGCATGAGTGACCGCGAACCGGACCGCAACGAGTCCACCGACGAAGCCACCTGGCTGGACCTGGTGGCCCGCCTGCAGGAAACGCCGGAGACTGATCCACGGCACCAGCCGCCCGAACGCCGGCCGGGAGACTCCAGCCAGTCTCCTGCCCCGGGCCCCGGCGTGCCGCCCGCCGCAGGACCGCGTTCAGCGGCGGACCGCACGCGTGCCATTTTCGAGAACCAGCCGCTGCACCGGGCTCCGGAGCCCGGCCCCAGGGATTACAGTCCCGAAGAGGATGAGTCGGACGGGTCGTTCGTGCCGGAGGAACCGCCGCCGCTTGGCAGCGGGGAGCCGCTGGTAATCCTGGCCTGGCTGGGCGCAGCGGGCGGACCGCTGCTGCTGCTCCTGTTCGCCATGTTCTGGCGCGGAGCACCGATGGCCGTGGTCCTGGGCATTGTCGCCATTTTCGTAACCTGCGCCGGCTACCTGCTGTTCCGCCTCCCGCAGTCCCGGGATGAAGGCGACGACGGCGCGGCGGTCTAGCCGCCGCGCTCCTTCACCGCCGGGCGGCCACCCGGGAAAGATCCGCGGCGCCGATCAGGCCGGCTTCGGGCCCCAGCGCCGCCTTTTCGATACGGGCTTCCGGCCGGAATCCGCGGCCGGTGAGGTTCCTGGCGTAGGCCCGCCGGGCCGGTTCCAGAAGCAGCTCACCGGCGTCGCTCAGTCCGCCGCCGATCACGAACATGCCCGGATCCAGTGCCGCGGCGAGGTTCGCCAGGCCAAGCCCCAGCCATTCGCCCACTTCCCCAACCAGTTCAATGGCGGTGCGGTCACCTTCAAGTGCCAGCCGGGTGACGACTGCCCCGGTGATATCCGGAATTCTCCCCTCGACGCTCCGCAGCAGCTCCTGGGCAACGGGCGAGTTGGCTGCCGCCAGTTCACGGGCCTCACGTCCAAGCGCGTTGCCGGAAGCATACTGTTCCCAGCAGCCGCGGTTGCCGCATTCGCAGCGCTGTCCCTGCGGCATGATGATCTGGTGGCCGAACTCTCCGGCCACGCCAAACCGTCCCCGTTCCAGCCGGCCGTCCATGATCATGGCACCGCCGATACCGGTTCCGAGGGTGATGCAGACGAGCCTGCTCTCTCCCCGCCCGGCGCCGTAGCGCCACTCCGCCCAGGCAGCGCCGTCGGCGTCGTTGGCCAGGTACACCCGCCGGCGCAGCAGCCGCTCCAGGTTTTCCTGCAGCGGTTCATTGCGCCAGGCAAGATGCGGACTGAAGAGCACGGTGCTGCCGGAGAGGTCCATCCAGCCGGCGGCACCGATGCCGACCGACCAGACGTGTTTGTGCGCGGAGAGTTCGCGGACCAGTTCAACGATGACTCGTTCCACTTCGCGCGGGTCCTGGCCCGGCGTGGAGCGGCGGAGGACTTCAAGGACCCGGCCGCTGGCATCGACCAGGCCGGCCGCTACCTTGGTTCCGCCAATATCGATCCCGATTGCCAGGCCGCGGCGGCGCATTGGCGAGGAGAGACGCGTGGTCCGCCGCGGACGCAGCGGGTCGGTGGTCCGGCGGGACCACCGGGCGGCAGGAGGAAGGGGAACAGGAGCTGGGTTAAGGGAGGGCATCAAAGACCCATTGTAGGCAAAGGGCAACCCCCGGACACGCAAGCGTTATGGATTCGAAAGTTACCCGCCAGTATAAAATGTGATCTAGGTTATAGGCTTAGGGGCAACCCGCCGTCCAAACAGATATCAAAGGAGCTATCGTGCGCGAATACAGCGTTCCAGTCCTGGTGGAAACCGCACCGGAGACGAACACTACGGACCTGCTTCTGGAACAGGCAGCCAAGCCTTCCAATCCGGCCCTTTTCGCCGTGCGTTCCACCGGTGATGACTGGCAGAAAATCACCGCCACGGAGTTCCTGGCTGACGTCTCCCGCATTGCCAAAGGCCTCATCGCCAGCGGAATCGGGCAGGGCGACCGCGTTGGCATCATGGCACGCACCCGCTACGAATGGACGCTGGTTGATTTCGCGATCTGGTTCGCCGGAGGCGTTTCGGTGCCGGTGTACGAGACCTCCTCCCCCGCGCAGGTTGCCTGGATCCTCGGCGACTCCGAGGCCGTCGGCGTAGTGGTCGAAGCAGCCCGGCATGAAAACGTGGTCCGCCAGGCCGGCGCGGACGAGGATCTCTCCGCAGTGAAGAACGTCTGGCAGATCGACGGCGGCGGACTGGACCAGCTCCGGAAGGCCGGAGCCTCCGTGACGGACGAAGAACTTGAAGCCCGCCGTTCCGCCGCAAACCTGGCGGACACCGCGACCATCATCTACACCTCCGGCACCACCGGAAAACCCAAGGGCTGCGAGCTGACCCACGGCAACTTCGTAAACCTCTCCCGCAACTCCACGGCAGCGCTGCCCGAAGTTGCCAAGGAGGGCGCACAGACCATCATGTTCCTGCCCCTGGCACATGTTTTCGCCCGGTTCATTTCGGTGCTTGCCGTGGCCGCCGGTTCCACCGTGGCCCACACCCCGGATGTGAAGAACCTGCTCCCGGATCTGCAGAGCTACAAGCCCACCTTCCTGCTGGTGGTTCCCCGCGTCTTCGAGAAGGTCTACAACTCCTCGATGCTGAAGGCCGAAGACGGCGGCAAGGGCAAAATCTTCCATGCCGGTGCCAAGACCGCCATTGAATGGTCCAAGGCCCACGAGGCCGGCAAGGTTCCGCTCGGCCTGAAGCTGCGGCACGCCCTTTTCGACAAACTGCTGTTCTCCAAGATCCGCACTGCCATGGGCGGCCGGGTCCAGTACGCAATCTCCGGCGGGGCTCCGCTGGGTGACCGGCTGGGACACTTCTTCCATGGCATCGGCGTTATGGTCCTGGAAGGCTACGGCCTGACGGAAACCACCGCTCCGATCAGTGTGAACACACCTCAGCTGATCAAGATCGGCACCGTCGGCGCACCCCTGCCGGGCAACGCGGTGAAGATCGCGGACGACGGCGAGATCCTCACGAAGGGCATCAGCGTGATGAAGGGCTACTTCAAGCGCCCGGACCTGACCGAGGAAAACTTCGCGGACGGCTGGTTCCGAACGGGCGACATCGGCCAGCTTGATTCCGACGGTTTCCTGAAGATCACGGGCCGCAAGAAGGAAATCATCGTTACCGCCAGCGGCAAGAACGTCATCCCGGCCATGCTGGAGGATTCGATCCGTGCAGACGCGATCGTCTCCCAGTGCGTCGTTGTCGGCGACCAGCGTCCGTTCATTTCCGCCCTCATCACCATTGACGAAGAGGCGCTTCCCGGCTGGCTGGAACGCCACGGCATGCCGGCAACCACCACGGTGGCCGAAGCAGCGCAGTCCCAGCAGCTGCAGGACGAGCTTCAGGCGCTGGTGGACCGCGCCAACAAGGCCGTGTCCCAGGCCGAGGCCATCAAGGTCTTCCGGGTGGTCACCACTGATTTCACCGAGTCAAGCGGCCACCTCACGCCGTCCCTGAAGATCAAGCGTGCCCAGGTGCTCAAGGACTTCTCCGACGTGGTCGAGGAGATCTATTCCGGCCAGAAGGTCTAGCCTTCCCTGCCGGCCGGCAGACAGCAGAGGCGGGAGTCCCGGATTCGTTCCGGGGCTCCCGCCTCTTTTGCGTTCACCGTCTTCAGGGACGGAGCGGGGTGTCCTGGGGATCAGTGCCCAGGGACAGGAGCGCGTTCTCCACCACCTCGGTGAGAGCCGGATGGATCCAGTACTGGCCGCGGGCCATGGTGGCCGCGTCAAGGTCGAAGGCCATCGCCTGGATCAGCGGCTGAATCAGCATGGAGGCTTCATGGCCCATGATGTGGGCACCCAAGAGCCGGCCGGTGGTGCGGTCGGCGAGCAGCTTCACGAAACCGGTGCTGTCTTCCATGGCCCAGCCGTACGCCGTCGAGCCGTACTCCTGGACAGCCATGACCAGGTCCATGCCGTTGGCCAGCGCATAGTCCCGCGCCTGCGCTTCGGTCAGGCCTACGGAGGCGATCTGCGGGTGGCTGAAAACGGCGGAAGGCACAAAACGGTGCGAGGACGCCTGCAGGTCGTCGGGATGGACGAGGTTGTGGGCCACGGTGCGCGCTTCGAGGTTCGCGACATGCTTGAGCTGGTCGGCGCCGCTTACGTCGCCCAGTGCCCAGAGACCGGGCACGGGCTTTCCGCCGCCGAGCACCCGCTGGTATTCGTCCACTGCGAGTCGGCCGTCTGCTTCAACGTCCAGGCCGGCCGCTTCCGGATCAAGGCGGTCCGTGTTCGGTACCCGGCCGGTGGCAACCAGGACCAGGTCGACGTCGAGCTCCGAGCGGCCGGAGGGACCGTTCAGGACGGCGCGGACTGATCCGTCCGTGTTCTCAGCCAGCGACTCGAGCTGCGTGTTCAGCCGGACGTCCCATTGTCCCGAAGCCGCCGCGGTGAAGCGCTCGGAAACGGTTTCGTCCTGCGCCCGGAGCAGCGCCCCGGAACGCACGGCCATGGTCACTTCGGATCCGAAGGCAGAGAAGACGAAGCCGAACTCGGCGGCAATGTACCCGCCGCCCAGGATCAGGACGCGGCCGGGGAGATCGTCCACGCGCATGACGGTGTCCGACGTATGTACCTGCGGCAGCGTAATGCCGGGGATGTCCGGCAGGACCGGACGGGAGCCGGCGGCGACCACGATCTGGTCGGCCGTGATTTCCTGCCCGGAAGCAGTCTCCAGCCGGTGCGGGGAGGTGAAGCGGACGTATTCGTTGTACAGGGTTACGTTCTCAAGCTCTTCCGCGCGGTAACGCCGGCCGCCTTCGGAGATGGCGTCGATCCGGCTGAAGATCCGGTCCCGGATCTCCCTCCAGCGCACTTTCTCCACCCGCTGGTCAACTCCCAGCCTGCCGGCCTCGGCTGCGGAGGCAGCCAGCTGTGCCGGGTAGACAAACATTTTGGTGGGGATGCAGCCGACGTTCAGGCACGTTCCTCCGAAGGTTCCGCCGTCAATGACGGCGACCTTTCGGTTGTCCCAGTCGGGAGTGATGAGGGAGTTGCCGGAGCCCGAGCCGATGATGGCGAGATCGTAATGAGTCACTCTGCCAGTCTATCGGCGCGGGCTCCGGCAACCTGTTTATGTTCTCTGCTGCCTTAAGCCTGTTCGATGACTACCAGCAGGTCGCCGCCGTCCACCTGCTGCACCCCGCTGACGGCCAGGCGCTTGACCGTTCCGGCGACCGGCGCCGTAATTGACGCTTCCATCTTCATGGCCTCGATGGTGGCGACTGTCTCTCCGGCACCTACCTGGGCGCCTTCCTCGACGGTGACGGTCACTGCGCCGGCGAACGGGGCGGCAACGTGTCCCGGCTGGGCAGGGTCTGCCCGTTCGGACACCCTGGCGTCCGTGGTGACGCTGCGGTCGCGGACCATGACCGGCCGCATCTGGCCGTTCAGGGTGGTCATCACGGTGCGCATGCCCTTTTCATCCGGCTCTGACACCGCTTCCAGGGTGGCTATCAGCCGTACGCCCTTTTCGAGCTCCACGACGTGCTCAACTCCCGGGCGCAGCCCGAAGAGGTAGTCACGGGTGTCCAGGACGGACAGGTCTCCGTAGGTTTCGCGGACGGTGGCGAACTCGCGGGCCGGCCCGGCGAAGAGCAGCCGGTTCAGCGTTTCGCGCCGGGTGGCGGAGTCGCCGTGAAGGCCCTGCTGGTCAACATCTGTCAGTTCCACCTGGCGGGGTTTCGGCTTCCGGCCCTGCAGCGCCTTGGTGCGGAAAGGCTCCGGCCATCCTCCGGGCGGATCGCCCAGCTCACCGCTGAGGAAGCCGATCACTGAATCGGGGATGTCATAGTTCTGCGGGTTCTCTTCGAAATTTTCCGGAGAGACATTGCTTCCCACGAGCTGCAGCGCGAGGTCCCCGACCACCTTGGAGGATGGGGTGACCTTGACCAGCCGGCCCAGGATCCGGTCCGCTGCGGTGTACATGTCCTCGATCGCTTCGAAGCGCTCCCCCAGGCCCAGGGCAATAGCCTGCTGGCGAAGGTTGGAGAGCTGCCCGCCGGGAATCTCGTGGCGGTAGACGCGTCCGGTGGGTCCGGCCAGGCCTGATTCGAAGGGTGCATACACCCGGCGCACGGCTTCCCAGTACGGTTCGAGTGAGCTTACGGCGGCGAGGTCCAGCCCGGTGTCCCGCTCGGTGTGCGCCAGGGCGGCCACCAGCGAGGATGCCGAGGGCTGGCTGGTGGTCCCGGCCAGGGTTGCGCTTGCTACGTCGACGGCGTCGACTCCTGCTTCCGCCGCGGCGAGCAGGGTGGCGAGCTGGCCGCCTGCCGTGTCGTGGGTGTGCAGGTGGACCGGCAGGTCGAACCGTTCGCGCAGGGCTGCGACCAGCTTCGCGGCGGCAGCAGGACGAAGGAGGCCCGCCATGTCCTTGATGGCGAGGATGTGCGCACCGGCGTCAACCATCTGCTGGGCCAGGTCCAGGTAGTAGTCCAGCGTGTAGAGCTTCTCTTCCGGGTCGAGCATGTCCGCCGTGTAGCAGAGCGCCACCTCGGCGACAGCCGTGCCCGTCCGGCGGACGGCTTCGATGGCCGGGGCCATCTGGGCGACGTCGTTCAGCGCATCGAAGATCCGGAAAATATCGACGCCGGCGACAGCAGCCTCTTCAACGAAGGCATCGGTGACCTCGGTGGGGTACGGCGTGTACCCCACCGTGTTGCGGCCGCGCAGCAGCATCTGGATGCAGATGTTCGGCAGTGCCTGCCGCAGCGTGTCCAGCCGCTCCCACGGGTCTTCGCCGAGGAAGCGGAGTGCGACGTCGTACGTGGCACCTCCCCAGGCCTCCACCGACAGCAGCTCAGGCGTCAGTGCCGCGACGGCGGGCGCCGCCCCCGCCAGGTCGCGGGTGCGGACACGGGTGGCCAGCAGGGACTGGTGCGCGTCGCGGAAGGTGGTGTCGGTGACCGCCAGGGCCTGCTGCGCCCGCAGCGCGGCGGCGAACTTCTCCGGACCAAGCTCCAGGAGCCGCTGGCGGGATCCCGGTTTCGGGTCGGGCAGGTCCGCAGGCAGTTTTTCCCGGGGATCGATCTGCGCCGGCAGCTCACCGTTGGGCTTGTGCACGGTGACGTCTGCAAGCCAGTTCAGCAGCTTGGTTCCGCGGTCGGCAGGACCGCGTGCGTTGAGCAGTTCCGGACGTTCTTCGATGAAGGAGGTGGCGACGTCCCCGGCCACGAAGTCGGGGTCCTCCAACACTGCCTGCAGGAAGGAGATGTTGCTGGAGACCCCGCGGATGCGGAACTCCGCCAGTGCCCGCCGCGCGCGGTTTACTGCCGCCGGGTAATTCCGGCCGCGGCAGGTGAGCTTCACCAGCATCGAGTCGAAGTGCGGGCTGATGTCGGCACCGGCGTAGACGGTACCGCCGTCCAGCCGCACGCCGGCGCCGCCCGCAGACCGGTAGGCGCTGATCTTCCCGACGTCGGGGCGGAAACCGTTGGCCGGGTCCTCGGTGGTGATGCGGCACTGCAGGGCGGCTCCGCGGATCTGCAGCTGGTCCTGTACCAGTCCCAGGTCTGCCAGGTTCTCTCCGGCGGCGATGCGCATCTGGGACTGCACCAGGTCCACGTCGGTGATCTCTTCCGTCACCGTGTGCTCTACCTGGATGCGCGGGTTCATCTCGATGAACACGTGCTGTCCGGCGCGCTCCCCGATGGTATCGACGAGGAACTCCACGGTTCCGGCATTTACGTAGTTGAGGGACTTGGCGAAGGTGACGGCGTCGCGGTACAGGGCCTGGCGGATGTCCTCGTCCAGGTTCGGTGCGGGCGCGATCTCAATGACCTTCTGGTGCCTGCGCTGCAGGGAGCAGTCACGTTCGAAGAGATGGATCACGTTGCCTTCGTTATCCGCCAGGACCTGCACTTCAATGTGGCGCGGACGCAGTACTGCCTGTTCCAGGAAGACTGTGGGATCCCCGAATGCCGAGTCGGCTTCCCGCATGGCGGCCTGCAGCGCCTCGGGCAGGTCATGCGCGGTGTCGACCCGCCTCATCCCGCGGCCGCCGCCGCCGGCAACGGCCTTGACGAAGATGGGGAACCCGATCTCCTCCGCCTCGGCGAGCAGCGCGTCGGCGTCGGCGCTGGGAGCCGTTGAGCGAAGTACCGGGATGCCTGCCTCGCGGGCGGCGTTCAGCGCGTGGACCTTGTGTCCGGCCAGTTCGAGGACGTCCGCATCCGGGCCAATGAACGTGATCCCGGCAGCCTTCGCGGCCCGCGCCAGCTGCGGGTTCTCCGAGAGGAAACCGTAACCCGGGTAAATGGCGTCGCAGCCGGCTTCCTTGGCAACCCGAATGATCTCCTCCACGTTCAGGTACGCCCGTACGGGGTGCCCCTCGCTGCCGATCAGGTAGGCTTCGTCGGCTTTTTGCCGGTGAATGGAATTGCGGTCCTCGTAGGGAAAGACTGCGACTGTCTTGGCACCAAGTTCGTAGGCCGCGCGGAACGCACGGATGGCAATTTCGCCGCGGTTGGCTACCAGGATCTTCGAGAACATTGCACTCCTGCGTCGTTGCGTCGGGTGGAGCGGACCGTTTGGCGTTACGTCTTTAGTCTCTGCACGGCCCGCACATACGGCAAGCGGGTAATTCACATCACATCGAACATAGTTCAGTGCACGGCGCAGATGTGCAAACCCGCGCCTGCCCGGCCTGTCGGGTTGCGTCACATAGAATGAGTACGGTTCCCCGGCACGGACCCGGCGCCCGTGATCCCTCGACACGTTAGGTTTTGGTTCAACAAGTGCAAGTAGTGAGCATCAGCAGCCTGAAGGGCGGCGTCGGCAAGACCTCCGTAACGCTGGGGCTGGCCTCAGCTGCCCTGGCCGCCGGAATTCCTACCCTGGTAGTGGATCTCGATCCGCATGCCGATGCCACCACCGGGCTGGCTGTTTCCCCGGGGGACAACCTCGGAATCGGGGATATGCTCCGAAGCGCCCGCCGCGCTGACCTGGCCGCCAACGTGGTGCCCAGCGGCTGGGTCGAGACGGCCCGGAAGCAGCCCGGCAGCGACCCCCAGCGACGGCCTGTCCTCGACGTCGCGATGGGCTCCGCCTACTCCGGCATCTACGACCGCCCGGACCTCGGCAAGCGGGACCTGCGCCGCCTCTCGACGCTGCTGGGCAAGATCAGCGGCTATGGCCTGGTGCTGATCGACTGCCCTCCGTCGCTGAACGGACTGACCCGGATGGCGTGGAGCGCCAGCAACCGGGTGCTGCTGGTAGCTGAGCCCGGCCTCTTCTCCGTCGCCGGCACCGAACGCACCATGCGCGCACTGGATTTGTTCCGGCAGGAATTCGCACCGAATCTTGCTCCGGCCGGAATCGTGGCCAACCGGGTTCGGCCGACCTCCAACGAGCACACGTTCCGGCTCGCCGAAATGAAGCAGATGTTCGGGGACCTGCTCATGGAGCCGAATATTGCCGAGCACGCCAACTGGCAGCAGATCCAGGGTGCTGCCCACTCGGTCCACCACTGGCCCGGCGACTCGGCCAAGCAGGCGGCTGGCTCCTTCGACGCCCTGCTCAAGAACCTCGTGCAGACCGGCAGCATGCGCAACCGGGTGATGCGCCGTCCGGCAGGCTAAAACACCGGACAGCCAAAAGGCCGCCTCCCCCAGGGGAAGCGGCCTTTTGCGTAAGACGTGGAATTAGCTGATCTTGCGGGCCGCCCGGCGGCGGCTGAGTTCGTCCTCCGGGTAGGAGTGGTCGTCAGCGTGTTCGCTGGGAAGCTGGGCCAGGCTGCCCTCGACCTCCCGCCAGACACGGCCGACGGCGATGCCGAACACACCCTGCCCGCCTTGTACGAGGTCGATCACCTCGTCTGCGGAGGTGCATTCGTAGACGCTGGCGCCGTCGCTCATCAGGGTGATCTGGGCCAGGTCTTCGACGCCGCGCTCACGCAGGTGCTCGACGGCGGTGCGGATCTGCTGGAGCGATACGCCGGTATCCAGGAGGCGCTTGACGACCTTCAGGACGAGGATGTCGCGGAAACTGTACAGGCGCTGCGTCCCGGAACCGGAGGCGCCGCGGACAGCGGGTTCCACCAGTCCGGTGCGTGCCCAGTAGTCGAGCTGGCGGTACGTAATGCCCGCAGCCTTGCAGGCAGTGGGGCCGCGGTAGCCGGCATCTTCATCGAGAACCGGCAGGTCTTCGGTGAACAGCAGTCCCTGGGCACTTGCCGGCAGAACCTTTCCGGGTGCTACGGCGCGGTGTTCGCCGGCATCGCCTTTCGGACTCACTGTTCCTCCTAGTAATGGTCCCCGCGAAGTCTATAGCCGCCAGATTACCGAAGCGGAGACGGACCCTCAGTGTCCTGCTGGACCTGGTTCCTGCAGGCACTGATGCCGGCGGTCCCACTAGTGTGTCTCCGGTAACCCATTGGCGCAATGGGAACTCTATGCTTCGACGTTAGATCCGTGTGCAGGCAAGGTCAAAGATGCGGCCGGTATTTTTTGGAGCGTGTCGAATTCGTCAGCGCTCAAAATCCTCGGGTTCGACGTCGGCGAGGAACTCGCGGAACTGCCGCAGCTCCTGCTCGGCGTTCTCCGCTTCGTCTTCGTCCTCGTCCGCATCCGACTCGGTAATGCGCACGCCCGCCTCTTCCAGGACGGTCTCGGCGCACATGATGGGGCAGGGAACGCGCAGTGCGACGGCGATCGCGTCGGAGGCGCGGGACCCCACCCGCGTTCCGTCGTCGAACACCAGTTCAGCGTGGAAGACCGTGTCCTCCACGGAGACCAGGCGGACTTCGGTGACGCGGCGGCCCAGTGCCTTGATGACTGCGGCCAGCAGGTCATGGGTCATGGGGCGCGGCGGGACTATTCCCTGCTGCACAAAGGCGATGGCACTGGCTTCCGGGGCACCGATCCAAATGGGCAGGTGCCGCTCTCCCTCGGTTTCCTTCAGCAGGACCAGGGGCTGGTTGGACGGGAGTTCGATCCGAACGCCCACCACTTCGACTTCCTGCATCAGCTTCAGCTCTCCATCCGGGCTATTTGTCCGTGGACCAGGGCGCTGTGCAGGCTCAGGCAGAGGTCGCTGATCTCCCGGGCCGTCTCGGCGGCCCGCGCCTGCGAGGCAACATCCCGACGTGAGACAACGGGGGCGATGGCCCGTTCCACCAGTCCGATCTCCCGGTCCGCTGCCGCCCGGAACGGCCGCAGGTGCCTCGGTTCGATGCCGTGGGCTTCGAGCTGGCGGCACGCCTTCGCGACCTTCAAGGCGTGTTCATCATACTGCTGGGCCGGGGCGCTGATAAGCCCGAAGCTGATGAGGCTGCGGACCAGTTCGGCTGAAGCACCGGACTCCGCCACGAGCTCATCAAAGGAAAGCAGGCGTGCCCGGGACCGGGCTGCCAGCTCCTCGGCCAGCTGGTCCGAGACTGCACGCGGAGCCAGCGTGATGCCTCCGGGCAGGGATTCGGGCCGCTCGCCGCGGTCCACGGCATCCAGGTAGTCCTTGATAACCTTCAGCGGCAGGTACTGGTCCCGCTGCAGAGCGAGGACGAAACGCAGCCGTTCAACGTCCTGGGAGCTGTACTTCCGGTAACCGGCGGCCGTGCGCTGCGGGGACACCAGGCCTTTCTCTTCCAGGAACCTGATCTTGGAGGCACTGATGCCGGGAAACTCACCGCTCAGGTCCGCGAGGACCTGGCCGATATTGAGTACACGCGGGCGCGCGCGCTCCGCGGCAGTGCCGAGGGCACGCCGCGCAGCTTCTGGTCCTGGCATCCGCGTCCGCCTTTAGGCCGTGCCGGCAGCCGGACGTGCAGCGTAGAAGGTGAGCCGGAACTTGCCGATCTGCACTTCGTTCCCGGTGCGGAGCAGCAGGTTGTCCACGCGGTCATTGTTGACGTACGTGCCGTTCAAACTCATGGAGTCCACCACCCGGAATCCTTCAGGGGTACGGCGGAACTCAACGTGCTTGCGGGAGACGGTGACATCGTCCAGGAACACGTCGGCGTTGGGGTGGCGCCCCGCCGTCGTGACGTCCTGGTCGAGCAGGAACCGGGCTCCGGCGTTGGGACCGGTGTGGGCGATCAGCAGTGCGGAACCGGACGGCAGCGCCGCAACCGCAGCACGTTCGTCCGCGCTCAGTTTCGGCTCAATCGACGTGGCATCGGAGATAGGCGGAAGGCTGATCGACGTCGTGTCCTCCGCACTGAAGCCACGCTGATCATCCGCTCGTGCGGCGTTGTTTTCCTCGCCCGCCATGGTGTTTCCTCCCCAAAAAGAACCGGCCAACCCGCCGATGCGGCGACTGGCCATGTTTACACTCACTTACCGTTCGTGCCTTACCGGCTGTCTTAGCCTACCTGCTATGAAGCGTCTGCGGCACAGCGGATTCCCCCGAAGCCGCACTGAGCCTCTGCGGGACTCCGCTTTGCCCGCCAATCGCGGCTGACGTGGGCGGACCCGGTCAGACCCACTGCACAAGCTGGATGATGAGACCGTTCGGATCCCTGTACTGGGCATAGCGTTCACCCCAGGGCTCGGTCTCCGGAGGGGTAACGACGTCGGCACCCCCGGCTGCCAGCTGTCCGTGGCGCTCGTCCAGATCATCGACTACCAGCAGCAGGAGGAGGCCGTCTCGCGCGCGGCCGGCAATCTCCGCGGGCTTGAAGGTAGGAAGGCCCGTGCGCAGGAAAACGATGTTCGGCCCGCCATCGGGATGTTTCAGGGAAATGAACCCTTCGTCCTGCATTTCGGTAAGGAACCCGAAGTTCCGAGCAAGGAAGGCAGCCGAGGCAGCCGGATCGGGGACATTCAGGGAAATGCCGAATGCGAGTATTCCGCCGGTCATGATCCGCTCCTTCTGTTCCGGGACACACCAACGATCACACAGCCGCCGGAATTTGGTAAGGCAGTGAGGCTATTCGCGGGACCCGCGCGCAAGCCAGTCCCGGTTCACGCGGACCGCCAGCCCCTCCAGCGGTACGCGGGCACCGGAGACGTCCCGGGGACTAAGGTCGACTCGTTTCCCGCCCGGACGGTCCACTACATCAAGCGGGCCGGCGCTGCCCGGCTGAAGGTGCTTGTCCCCCCACTGCATCAGGGCAAGCACCACGGGAAAAAGATCCCGGCCCATTTCGGTGAGAATGTACTCGCTGCGGGTACGGGCACCGGGTTCCCGGTACGGCCGCTTCTCGAAGATCCCGGCATTGACCAGCTGCTTGAGCCGGGATGCCGCGACGGCATCGGTGATGCCGACGCGCGCGGCGAAGTCGTCAAAGCGCGTGGTGCCGTAGAACGCCTCCCGCAGCAGGAGCATGGCAGAGCGGGAGCCAATGACGTCCATGGCCCTGGCCACCGAACACGACTCCGCCTGCCAGCCGGACCGGTCGGACAACGGACCTTCAAGATGCAGCACCATAACTCCACCCTAGCCGCTGGCTTCACATAGGCATAGGCAGCCTGTAGGGTCTGGCTATGTTTAATCAAGGCAGTCCACTGGCTCCCGCCCTGAACCTTCCCCGGCGCTCACCGTCTCCGGCTTCCTGGAGAGGGCGCTCGGCGGACAGCTGCCTGCTCCGGGAAACCTCTGGGGCTTTGGCGGTTTGCACGGCGGACTGGCCCTCGCAGCTGCGGCTGCCCGCATTACCGGCACACAGCCGGGCATCCTGCGAAGCATCACCGGCAGGTTCGACAGCGCAATCCGCACACCTTTCCACATCACGGCGGAACCGGTTCGCAGCGGAGGCGCCATCTCTACCGCACGGGCCCGCATGGCTTCGGAGGATCAGACACACGCCGCTGCCTGGGCGATTCTGAGTACCGGAGCTCCGCTGAAGGCCCCCGTTCTCGCTCCCCCGCCTCCAGTCGTGCCGCATTGGAAGGACTGTGCAGTTTTCACCGTCCCGCCGGCCTTCGTGCCTTTCGCAGCTTCTACGGAAATCCGGCCGGTTGGAACCACCCGTCCGTTCGGCGGCCACGCAGAAGCACGGCTGTGTGCCTGGATCAGGCTGCTTGACGACGACGCGGCACCGGCCCCTGCCCGGCTCATCTTCCTCGCGGATGCACTGGCACCGTCCTACTCTGCCGTCCTCACCGAACTGGCACCCATGCCCACTCTGGAACTCTCGGTTAACCTGAGCGGCCATCCTGCCGGCAGCTCCCCCTGGGTCCTGCTCTCGGCACGGACGTCGGCAGCATCCCCGGAGGGCTGGATTACGGAGGACATCGACCTCTGGGACGAGGACGGCATTCTTTTGGCAGCCGCGCGGCAGCTTCGCATTCTCCGCACTCCGCGGAAGCCCTGATCCCCGGCGTCGCCGGCAGACCGCAGCCGGTTCAGTTCAAATCAGCCAGCTGGACCATGCTCGGCAGACTTGCCGGCCCGAACCAGGTCTCCAGGGCATCCACGAGGTCGGCCTGGCTTGCTGCGGAGATCCCGCCGTCGTCGTCGGGTGCGCCCTCCAGCCAGACGATGTGCCCGTCCGGGCGCAGCAGCAGCGACGGGGTCTGCGGATCGGATTCCGGTTCGATGATCTGGTCCACCCGGTCCTCCCAGCCTTCAAGGAACAGCTCCCCCGTCCGGTCCAGCAGGACTCCGCGCCCGGTGTGCATCCGCTCATAGAGTGTGCCCTGCCCCAGCCGGATGTCCCGCTGCCGGCGGCCGACGGGGTCCGGACCCGGTCCGAAGTCGTAGCGCACGTCCAGTGCCGTGATTTTGCCGATGAGGTGCCGGTTCACGGCGTCGAACTCCATGAGTTCCGTGAGCAGCTTCCGCACGGCCTGGGGCCCGGGTTCGGTGGAAACCAGCTCGGACTGGGCGCGGGTGACGTTCAGGACGTCGGCTGCCACCGGATGCCGTTCGGTGAAGTAGGTGTCCAGCAGCTCATCCGGCGCCCACCCGTTGACGGCAGCGGCGAGTTTCCAGCCAAGGTTGAGGGCGTCCTGCAGGCCCAGGTTCAGCCCCTGTCCGCCAAACGGCGGATGGACGTGTGCAGCGTCTCCCGCCAGGAATACCCGCCCCGCACGGTAGGCCTCGGCGAGCCGCACAGCGTCGCCGAAACGGGAGATCCAGCGAGGCGAATGGGCACCGAAGTCCGTGCCGGCGTAGGTGCGCAGCTGCTGCCTGAGTTCCTCCAGGTCCGGCGGCACGGTGCGGTCTTCGGCAACGCCGGCAGCCGGAACCACTACCCGGAAGGCGCCTCCTTCAACGGGCCCGGCACCAAAGTCGCGGTGGGTTTCACGAACCCGGGCGGAGACCGCTGCCACTTCGTCCGCCGCGGCCGTAAACTCGACTTCGCCCAGCAGGAACTCGCGCCGGCTCGGCTCGCCCGGAAAACCGATCCCGGCCAGGGAACGGACAGTGCTGCGGCCGCCGTCGCAGCCCACCAGATACCGGGCACGGAGCTCGCTACCGTCGGCCAGTGTCGCCAGGACGCCGGTTTCGTCCTGTGCCAGGCCGGTAACTTCGCTGCCGCGGCGGATGTCGACGCCAAGTTCGAGGGCCCGCCGGGTCAGCAGGGTCTCGGTCTCTGTCTGCGGTATCCCCAGGACGTAGGGATGGGTGGTGTCCAGTTTCGGTGCGCTCCGGAGGATCCCGGCGAAGAACCCGTCCAGCGGATACCGTGTGCCCGCGGCAGCGAACTGCTCCCCCAGCCCGCGCTGGTCCATGATTTCGATGCTGCGGGAATGCAGCCCCAGGGCACGGATGATGGTGTTTGGCTCCGGCTCCCGGTCCAGGACCACCACGTCCACGCCGTGCAGGCGCAGTTCGCTGGCCAGGAAAATCCCGGTCGGTCCGGCTCCGGCAACGATTACCTCGGGCACGGGTATCCCCCTCGAAGACTCTGGGCTGTGTTCAGGGGGAAGCGTACGTCCGAGCCGCGCAAATGTTGAGGGCAGCGGTTCAGGGCAGAAGCTCAAGGCGCAGAATGCGGTCATCTTCCGCGCCGGGAGTGCCCCTTCCGTCCGTGTTGCCGGTCAGGACCCAGAGGCTTCCGTCCGGGGCAGCGACAGCATCCCGGAGCCGGCCTTCGCCGGCCAGATGTTCGATGGCGCTGCCCGGCGCTTCCAGCGGCACTTCTCGCAGGCGCTCCCCGCGCAGGTTGGCGATGAACAGCATCTTCCCCAGCACGGCGATGCCGCTGGGGCTGGCGGCGGCGGGTTCCCACTGCTGCACGGGGTCGATGAACCCCGCCTGGTCCGCGATTCCCTCGGCGTCGGGCCAGCCGTAGTTGCCGCCGGCTTCAATCACGTTCAGTTCGTCCCAGGTGGCCTGGCCGAACTCGCTGGCGTAGAGCGTTCCTTCGCTGTCCCAGGCGATGCCCTGGGGATTGCGGTGGCCGTAGCTGTACACAGGAGACCCGGGGAACGGATTATCTTCGGGCACACCGCCGCCGGGCATCAGCCGGAGGATCTTGCCGGAGAGCGATCCCGTGTCCTGGGCGCTGTCACGGTTTCCGGCGTCGCCCGCCGTGGCGTAGAGCATCCCGTCCGGGCCGAACGCAATGCGGCCGCCGTTGTGCACCGGGCCTGCCGGAATGCCGGAGAGCACCACCTCGGGCCCGCCCAGCGCAAGCGACCCCGGAGAACCGGTGAGTTCGCGGCGCTCGATCCGGTTCTCGTTCCCGGCTGTCAGGTAGCTGTACAGGTAGCCGCCCTGCACGGCAATGCCCAGCAGCCCGCCTTCGCCGCGTCCCTGCGCGTCAATCATGCCCACCTCGCGGTGGCTCCCGGCACCATCCAGTTCCAGGATCCGGCCCGAATCCCGCTCACTGACCAGCGGTGTGCCGGCCAGGAACGCTATCGACCAGGGCGCCTGCAGCCCGGTAGCCAGGGTTTCCGGTTCAGAGAACTCCGCCGTGGACGCTGCCGGGCCCGGCGTCTGTACTGCCTGGTCGCTGCCTCCAGTGCAGGCGGCCAGGGCCAGCGCAGCCGCCGCGGCCGCCGAAACCGCCCTGCCTGAAGACCCGCGCTGTGCTGCTCCCATGACTGTTCGCTCCTCGTATGGTGTGAGCCGAAACTACCAGCTCACTCCGGAGGCTCCACGCCTGTTCGGGTCAGGAATCCCAGATGGGTCCAAAGGCAGGAATGCCGCGGCGTTCGAATTCGCTGACTACCCGCCCCGTGACGGCCTTGTTTGAAACGATGATGACGGCGTCGGCGCCGGAAGCCACGAAGGTTTCATAGGAGAGGTCAAAGACGTCCGGTTTGCACTGCTCGCTGGTGTTCCAGATGACTGCTTCCGGCTGTGCTTTCTCGACCTCCCCGACCAGGCCGTCACCGTACGTGGCACGCGGAGTTTTGGTGACCCAGACCAGCCGGGCGCCCTGGGTATCGGTAAGCAGGTGCCCAAGGGCCGGACCAATGCCGCTGCCGGTGGCGATATAAAGCACCCGGTTGAAAAGACGCTTGGCATTGGCGACGCCGACTGTCGGGATCCCGCGGACCCAGACGTGGGCGGGCGGATTCTCAATGAACTCACTCGTCCAGCCGCCGGCCCGTGAAATGACCATCCGGTAACCGTCCTCCCCAGGCGCGGCAGGGATGCAGGCGAAGGGATGCCAGCCCAGCAGCGGATGGCGGCTGATCGCGCGGGTGGTACCGACCGGCGGAACATACCCGTGGTTCAGCCGGACGATGATGGTGTGGTTCGACGGGCGTTCCGTGGTGACGGGGACCTTCCGCAGCAGCAGCCAGGGCCAGACCGCCAGTCCCGTGGAAACCACCAGCATCCAGAAAATCGGGGACGCGAGCAGCGCCTCCCCGAAGCCGCGTTCGGGTGTCTGCAGCTGGGCCAGGATCAGCGTGTTGGCCCAGCCGAGGATCAGGACGGTCCAGGTGCCGAACCGGTGGGACGCTTCAAAGACGTCGTGATGGCGGGTACGGAACCCGGGCGCGGCGAGGGCGCAGATGGTGAGGAGCACAAGGGCGACCGTTATCGCGATGGCCAGGGAAGCGTCGTCGTACCCTGCCTCCCCGTCCGCCCAGGCGGGCGCCAGCTCGGCGGCGGGGGGGCGGGTTCAACGGCGTCCGTGCCGCCCGCGGAAATCAGGTCTGTGTTCGTCACCAGTTCATAATGCTGGACACCGTCCAAATTGGTGAATTGTGACGGAGACCGCATGCGAGCAGGGAGGCACCCCTAGTCCGGGCTCATGCCGCCGGTAAGGTTCAGCACCGTGCCGTTCATGCTCGCCCCTCCGCCGGTGGCGAGGAAGACAGCGGCCCGTGCAACGTCCCCCAGCGTAGGGAGGGTACCGCTGGTGGTCAGCGATTCCAGGAACCGGGTGAACTCCTCCAGCTCCATCGGCAGGTCAGGTGTGCTGCCGATCGTCTCCCGGATCCGATGCGGACGCAGGCAGACCGTCCGGACTCCGGCTGCTCCGGTTTCCGCGGCCAGGGTACGGGTCAGTGCTTCGACTGCGGCGCAGGCGGCGGCGAAGCCCCCAACGCCGGCAAGGGCCAGCCTTGCCGGAGACGCTGAGAGCATCAGAATGGTTCCGCTGCCCTGCGGCACCATGTAGCCGGCAGCGGCCCGGGCGGTGAGGAACTGGGTACGCAGCCACGCGGCGGCGGGGGCCACGACGTCGTCCGCATCCATTTCCAGCAGCGGAACGCCCTGGACCCGGGGAACCGCCACCGCGTTCAGCATCACGTCGATCCTGCCCGCCAGGTCAGCCACCGCATTGGTGTGAGCGTCCACTTCCACCCGGTTATAGGCATCAACCCTGCTGGTGTGTGCTTCCCCTCCGAGAGCACGGACCTTCTCCGCGGTGGCATGTACGGAGGACTCACCATGCCCGGCGAGGAACAGCCGCGCTCCGCGGCGGGCGAATTCCCCTGCCACGGCCCCGCCGATCGCTCCCCCGGCCCCGTGAATGATCACGTTCAGCTGTTCTGCGGGCATGTCGGGCTCCTGTCCATGCAAGGCCGGAACCGGCAGGAGAACTCCCGTCGGAGGATGAACGCTAGCAGCGGCGGTTCCTCCCCGTCAGCAGGAGACGCATCTGCTTGGGCGTACACGGTCCGAATGCGGACAGTTTGGTCCACCCCTGTCGGCAGCCCTGCTGCTGCGGGAGAGTGGAGGGAGATCGACAGGAAGGCGGTGGCAGGCCGTGGAAGTTCTGTTTCTGCATGGAGCAGGCGGATGGACGGATGATCAGCCGATCGCGGACGAACTGCGTTCCCGGCTGCGGGTCCCGGTGGCGATGCCCCGCTTCCCTGATGAAGACATGACTGCCGGTTCCTGGCTGAGCGGTATCGATGAGGCAATGGAGCCGGAGACTGTGATTGTCGGGCATTCGTTCGGAGCGTCTATGGCCCTGCTACGTCTCGCAGCTGCGCATCCGGACCCCCTGCCCCGGGGAATGGTGTTGCTGGCGACTCCGTTCTGGGGCTCGGAGGGCTGGCAGGGAGAATATGCCCTGCCAGCGGATTTCACGCTGCCGCCGGGCCTGCCGGTATTCCTGCACCACTGCCGCGATGACGGCACAGTGCCCTTCGAACACCTTGAGCGGTTCGAAGGGCTGCTTCCCGGCGCGGTGATCCGCCGGCATAAGACCGGCGGACACCAGTTCGCTGACCGGATGGACGCAGTATCCCGGGATGTGGCTGCACTGGGTTCCTAGCCCCGGCTAGACACCGACGACGAATGTCAGTGCACTCCAGATCAGAACCGTCGAGATCGTGGTCCAGATAATGATGGCCGCGCCCTGCCACAGCAGGACCCAGCGGCGGGAAGTTCCGCCGGCTACGAGGATCGACGCGGTGAACTGGGTGGGGATGGCCAGTGGGCCAAGGATGCTTGCCCCGGGAACTCCGAAGCGGACAAGCCAGCGCTTGAAGCGGATGCGTCCCTTCGACTCCGGCTTGGCGGTACGGGCGGCAACCAGCGTCGCCGTGCCGCCTGCTGCGGCAGCCGCAGCCTCGGCCCGGGCGTCAACCCGGGTGGTGACGGCGGTCCGTGCCCGCGAGGTAACGAACACCACCAGCGCCACGCTGGCAAAGTTGCCGATGGCAGCCGCCACGGCCGCAAGTACGGGATTCAACCCGCCGACGACGCCGATTATTGCGCCTGCTTCACCCTCCAGAAAGGGGACGGCGGCGGCAAGCATCAGGATGAAGGGCTGAATGAACTCAGGCACCTGGCCTAGAAGCTCCTGAAAGTTGTGGACGAGTTCCTGGGTGGGGTTCATCGAACTGGTTCCTTGTCTCCTGTCCGAGGGCCTGTCCCTCGGGTAGAAGCATTAGAAACTGTGTTCCCGGAACAGGGTCAACCCCCTTAATGCGGCCGCTGGCCACCCGGTTTTCCGCGGCCCCGGCAGCTGATCTGTGAATGCGGCTCCGGGTTTGTCCAGGGCACCTGCCGCGGACCCGCATCACGGGCCTAACCTAAAGACCGCGGGAGGTTGAGGACCTCCCAGGAACAGGGAGCATCAACATGTGCACAGGCATCAGGTACACGGACGGCAGCGGCAACCTTTATCTCGCACGCAACCTGGACTGGACGAATGGTTACGGGGAACGGGTGGTGGTGACGCCAACCGGGTACAGCCCCAAGTCACCTTTTGGCGCTGTGCAGGAAATCAAGCACGCCGTCATCGGCATGGGAATCGTGGAGGAAGACACGCCGCTGTATTTCGACTGCGGCAACGACGCCGGCCTGGCCGTTGCGGGACTGAACTTCCCGGGATACGCCAGTTACGCACCGGACCAGGTCACAGGCGCGGTTAATGTTCCCGCGTTCGAGTTCCCGCTCTGGGTGGCTTCGCAGTTCGCCAGCGTGGACGAGGTCGAGGCAGCGCTGGGCAACGTCGCCATTGTGGACCGGCCCGTCAATGACAAGTATCCGAGTTCAATGCTGCACTGGATTATCGGCGACGCGAAGCGTGCCATCGTGGTGGAGTACACGAGCGCGGGCATGGAGGTTTTCCACGACGACGTCGATGTGCTCACCAACCAGCCCGGTTTCAACTGGCACCACGAGAACCTGCGCAACTACCTCAATCTGTCCCCCGAATTCCCCCGGGAAGTCGTTCTCAACCAGGCGCACCTGACCCCGTTCGGATCGGGATCGCTGATGCGCGGCATTCCCGGGGACTACTACTCGCCGTCTCGTTTCGTGCGGGCAGCCTACGTCCACGCGCACTATCCGCAGAAAACAACCGAGGCGGACAACGTGAGCCGCGCCTTCCACACGCTGCAGCAGGTTGCCATGGTGGAGGGCAGTGCAGCCATGGGAGACGGCGTCTTCGAGAAGACGGTTTACACCGGGCTCTTTTCCGCCAAGACCATGACCTACTACTGGAACACCTACGAAGACCCGGCGGTCCAGAGCACGGCGCTCGCAGATCACAAGCCCGACGGGCAGGACCTGGTCGTCATATAGCCCGGGGCTTTCGCTTCCGGACCGGCTGCAGGTGCCGGCCGGGCAGGGGTTGACCCTGTTCCGGGAACATAGTGTCTGCTGTCTGAATCAGGTCCCGCCCATCCAGGGCTGACTCGGTTTGGGAGGCTGGCATGTTGGAACAATTGAAGCCGGACGGCGCTGACACACTGCAGCCGTTTCGCTGGTGGCAGGCGTTTTCCCGGTCCCTTTTCGATCCCCGCGTCAAAGGCGTGGACGGACACCCCGAGACATGGTCCGTCGATGTCCGGCACGGAGGCGATGAAGACGGCGAGGTCTATGTGCACCTTTACCGCGACGGCAGGCGCAGGGCCAGTCTTCGGCCGCCTATCGCCTTCCCCCTTCCGGGAGGGACCATCCGCGTGGCTGTGAGCACCTACGGGCTGAGGCAGGCCGACTACCTCACCCACGACGGCGGCGTCCGCCAGCTGTCGCCCGACGCCTCGTCCGCCGAGGGGCTGCGCGCACACCTCGAGAAGACCCGCCCCGGGCTGAGCCGGCTTCTTGGGGCGGCGTCCGCACTGGTGCTCCTCGTGAGCCTCGCCCTTGGTGTGCCGCAGCTTCTGCAGTCGGTCACCGAGTTTCCGCCGCTGGCAGAGAGCCTAGGCACGTTCGCCAGCCCGATCCTGCTCCCCGCCTGGGCGAATACGTCGCTTCTGCTGGCCGGCCTGGCCGCCAGCACGGAACGGGCACTGCGGCTGCGCTACAACTGGCTCCTCGACGGAGGCCTGTTCGGCGGCGGGGACTAGTGCTGCGCGTTCCGTGGGCGCATGTTCAGCCCTGCTGCCCGGCCGTCCCTTCGCCGCCCTGCACGCGCGCGGCGCCCATCATCTCCTCCGCCAGCTTGTTGGCGCGGAACAGCACGTCCAGCTGGGCGTCGTTGTACAGCTCGGTCAGCGCATCCCCGAAAGTCTGCAGGCTGAGTTCACTACCTTTGGGCAAGTGAGCGGCCGGGTCCCGTAGCCAGGGATAGTTGGCGAGGTGCTTCACGATGATTCCGGCGACCCGCCCGGCCAGTTCCTGCCGGGTCTGCTCATCGGCATCGGCAGGAAGGTTGTCGATGTCCGGGCCGGTGTCGTCAGTATCATCCGCGGACATCTCCCGGATGTCCTCCAGGGCGTCATCATCGTAGAACCGGGTCATGATGTGGACGATCGAACGGTCGCTCTCCGACAAGCGGGAAGCCACCGCCTCGAACCCGGCAGGCACGTCCGCCGGAACCTGGTGCTGGATGATGGCCGCGATGTGCGCCCGCGCCTGCTCGAGAGATTCGATGCGTGCCCGCAGTTCGGCGTCCACCTCCCGCAGAAGTTCCGGCGATCCCTGGGCTGAGTCCGTGACGCTCCGCATCTGGGACAGCGGAATGCCCAGCTCTGCGAGCCGCCGTATCCGCAGCAGGCTCACCAGATGCCGCACTTCGTACTGCTTGTAGCCGTTGTAGCGCCGGTCCGGCTGTTCGAGCAGGCCCAGACGGTGATAGTGGCGGACGGTGTTCACCGTGGTACCCGCCAGGTCCGCCAGTTCACGTGTACTCCACGGCATCTCGAGCTCCTTTCCGCGTCCCGGCTGAGTCTACGGGTCCACGGCGAATATCCCGTCCGGTTTGTTCTCCCGGTTACGCGCCGACCCCCCGGGGGGCTTGCCCGGCATCCGCAATGACGGGAACACGGATGCCGTCGCCGCGGTCGGGATCCGGGATGACCATTTCCGGATCCACGAAATAGACCCCGCGGCCTTCGAGCATGAGCCGGCGCGCGAGTTCCAGCAGCATACGCCGTGCCACGTCGTCGATCGATGAAACCAGCGAGAAATCAACTACCACCGCACTCTCACCAATGTCATCTCCGACGAACTCCCGGACAATCCGCTCCGCTCCGGCAAAGCGGATGCCGCCCTGTGCCTGGAGAACCCGGACTGCGGATGTTCCCTCCCCAAGAACGTGGCTTGACCGTACGACTGCGAGTGCCGCCGGCGGAACCTCCATTACATGCAGGCCCATGTCAGAGGAGAACCGTTCAAACAGAGAAACACCGCGCACGCTGTTCCCGTGCCCGTCCAGCCGGGGCGAAAACGTGGCAATGCCAAGCTGGCCGGGAAGGGATCCAATCAGTCCTCCGGCCACACCGCTCTTGGCAGGAATGCCGACCTGGGTCGCCCAGTCCCCTGCGGCGTCGTACATTCCGCAGGTAGACATGACGCTGAGCACCTGCCGCACAACCCGGGCATCAACCACCCGTTCGCCTGTGACCGGGTTGACCCCCTGGTTGGCCAGCGTCGCGGCCATCACGGCGAGGTCCCGCGCCGTGACCAGCACTGAACACTGGCGGATGTACCCCTCAACAACGGAGCGCGGATCGGCGGTGAGGATGTTGTGGCTTCGCAGCATGTGCGCGCTGGCCAGGTTCCGGTGGGCATTCTCCATCTCCGAGATACAGACCGTTTCATCGACCTCCAGCCGGCGGCCGGCAAACGCCGACAGGCCCCGGACGACGCGGTCAACCCGCTCGGCCGGCAGCAGGTGCTCCGGACCCACGAGCGAGTGCGTGGTGATCGCGCCCGCGTTAATCATGGGATTGCGCGGCCGCCCGGTTTCGTGTTCCAGGGAGATCTCGTTGAACGCTTCTCCTGACGGTTCAACTCCGACCTTGGCAAGCACTGAATCAAAGCCGCGGTCTGAGAGCGCAAGCGCGTAGGCGAATGGCTTGGAGATTGACTGGATGGTGAATTCGACGTCGGCATCTCCTGCGCCGTAGACCTCGCCGTCGACCGTGGCGAAGACCGCTCCCAGGCGGTCTGGGTCGGCTTCGGCAAGTTCGGGAATGTAGCCCGCAAGTTCTCCCGAGCCGTCCGCCGCCAGGCCGCCCAGCACCTCCGTCAGGTAGTCGTGTACGACTGAACGCATTAGCGCTCCCCCTCCTGTGTTCGCAGACCGGCACTCACTCGCCGGACCGGGCGGACCGTGCCACCAGTGCGAAGTCTGCCGGAACCGGCAGCCGGAACACACCGCCGCTGCCCCGGAACTCGTCGCCGTGTTTCTTCAGGTGCCGGCCGAAGAGCGGGCAAACGGGAACGAGCACGAGATTCCTGCGGGTGACGTCCGCGAGGACTTCGCGCAGCAGCAGGCCAGCAAGGCCGCGACCGGCGAACTGTTCATCCACCTCGGTGTGGAAAACGATGCGTTCGTCTTTCGCGCCGGAAGGATCGAGGAAGTCGACTCTTCCCGCACGTACTCCGTCCACGGACACAAAGTAGGCCCCCAGGGGACCCTCTGGTGCGGCTGTGACGGTTACTGATGCTCCGGTGCTGTCAGTGAGTTCCTGCGTCATGGGACTGTCCTTCGCTGCGGGCTGCTGCTCTTCGCCGGCTGGAAGGACCGGTTCCAAGACACAGTACGCGGTTGGCATTCGGAATGTAGTTGACATATGAATCATCGCCTATATGATTCACATGTCAACTACTTAGGAGATTCGATGGATGCAGGGAAGCACAGGAAGCTCCCCACCAGCGGGGAGCTTGCCGTCTGGCGCGCCCATCACGAAGCTGTCGAAATCGCCAGGTCCCGCATCGAGTCGCGGATGCGCAGGGAATCCGGACTTTCGGACGGCGACTACCGGGTCCTCATCGCCCTCAGCGAGGCAGAGGGGAAGTCGATGCGCTCCTCGCAGCTGGCCGCGCATCTGGAGTGGGAACGCAGCCGGGTTTCCGGCCAGCTGGGTCGTATGGAGAAACGGGGCCTGCTGCGCCGTGAACCGAGCCCCGAGGATGCGCGCGGCTCGCTCGTCGTTCTCACCGAGGAGGGTGCCCGCGCCTACCGGGGCAGCACCATCCCCCACCTCGCCGCGATCAAGGAGATCTTTATCGATGCGTTCACACCGGAGCAGCTCGCCAGTCTGGAGGACGCTGCTGCGGCTTTGCGCACCCATCTGGGAATGCCGGCACGCTGACGGCTGCCGGGTCCGGCAGCCCTACGAAGGGAATGAACCCATGCATCCAGGCATTTACGCAGTGATACTCATAGCCCAGGAGGCCCCAGGATGCATACCCCTTCGCCGCAGCGCTCCACCGATGCGGGGAACCACACGGTCCGCCGGGCCGGCGTCGTCGTCATCGGCGCAGGCCAGGCAGGACTTTCGGCCGGCTACCATCTCAGCCGGCGCGGTTTTGCCAGCGCCCTGACCGAGGGCGATGCCGAGCGCAGCTTCGTGATGCTCGACGCCGGGGCGGCTCCCGGCGGCGCCTGGCTGCACCGCTGGGAATCGCTGACCATGGCGACCGTTAACGGGATCTTCGACCTCCCGGGGTTCCGGCAGAGTCCCCCGGAGCCCGGGACTCCTGCTCGGATTGCAGTGCCTGAATACTTCACCGCGTTCGAGGAACGGATGCAGCTTCCCATCCTCCGCCCCGTCAAGGTCTTCTCGGTGTCGCCCGCAGACGATGACCCCGACGGTGACCTCCTCATCGAGTCCGACGCCGGAACCTGGGCCGCGCGGGCGGTCATCAATGCCACGGGGACCTGGGACAACCCGACCCTGCCTGCCTACCCGGGGCGGGAAACGTTCACAGGACGCCAGCTGCACACCCGGGACTATTCCTCGCTGGAGGAGTTCGCCGGCCAGCGGGTCGCCGTCGTGGGCGGCGGGATCTCCGCCGTCCAGCAGCTTGAAGAGATTTCCCGGGTGGCAGAAGTTTTCTGGTACACCCGGCGGGAACCGGTCTTCCGCGAAGAGCCGTTCAGTCCGGAAGTCGGCAAGGACGTCGTTTCGCGGGTGGCTGCCGACGTCGAGGCGGGAAACCCCACCGGCAGCGTAGTTTCCTACACGGACCTGCTGTGGACGCCCTACGCCCTCGCGGCGAAGGAGCGTGGCGCCCTGCAGCGGCGGCCGATGTTCACAGGCATCGAGCCGGACGGCGTGCGGGAAGCAGACGGCTCACTGACCCGTGTCGACGCCATTCTCTGGGCGACGGGGTTCAAGCCCGCGCTGACCCACCTGGACCCGCTGCGGCTGCGCAACGAACGCGGCGGGATCGAGGTTCACGGTACCGTCGCCGCTGCTGATCCGAGGGTCCACCTGATCGGCTTCGGACCCTCGCAGTCGACAGTCGGCGCAAACCGTGCCGGGCGCGATGCGGTCCGGACGCTGGTCTCAAGCCTCCAACCCGCCTGAACCGCGGGGAAATGAGCCCGGCGTCGGGTTGCAAATTTGTGTGGAACCATCGGGTCCGTCTTCATACCGGTTGCTCGATTTATCTGTCTCCTTAGACCGCACTCACCGTGATTTGCGGCCCCAAGCTGGGATTGGGACATGGGTGCACGCAATCCTATCTATTTGCTCATATATGAGCACTTCAAAAAGGCGGCGCTTCATCCCTCGCAGGATTCACGGAGAACGGCTTGGTTTCCATCGGATCCAAATCGACAACTACAGGGGATGCCGTACTAAATGCAGGTCCAACGCAAATCGCTTGGTATCGCTTGAGGCCGGCAGCAACGTCTCGATACTCCGCACCTACCACGGATTCCACGTACTGGAGGCTCGTATCGTCAAGTGTGCGCAGAATTATGTAACTCTCGCACTGGGAAATAGCAGACTTGCTTATGACTGCGGTTCGTTGTGAGACGAGCACGAAATTAACACCATATTTACGGGCCTGCAAAATCATACGACAGCTCTGAGCTACGTAATCTGATTCTCCTCGTATGGCGAAATTCCATTCCGGTAAGAAGGAATGGGCTTCTTCGATTAGGATACTACGAGGCCTAGGTATTCCTGCCGCATATTCCCCGGTTGCGGCAACCATAGCCGCGTCGATAAATGACTGTGCCTGCCCCGCCAATGAATTATGAGCGCCTTGACCAGGTTGGGGCTCGAAAACTGACTCACCATCCGTCACCAGTCCATTTGCGCTGTCCCACGGAGCCAGTCCGTACCGGCTGGCATACTCGCCTGTCGCGTCCATGGCTACCGAGACACCTCCCACACTCAGAGTCTCGAGTATGCGCCTCGCGATCGTACTCTTTCCCATGCCCGACATTCCTAGAATTCCGAGGTGGTGCCCCCGCAGACTCGAGGCAGAGACTCCTATTGGAATCCGCGTCCCGGCGACTACACCAATCCGGTTGTAACCCTCTGGAAGCGCTGCGTCCAGTCCAGCCGCACTGAAGATCGGCACGAATGGTGATGGTAGCTGCTGGTCGACGACAATACCCGTGGTATCCAGAGCACCCAGTAGGCCAGCCCTAGCATTTCCAGCGATGGCGGCGGCACTATCCCAGTCTGACCGGCGAAGATCTAAGCCTAGAACCTGATAAAGGTAGCGCACTGATGTTTTAGGGTCTACCCAGTACACCGTATCGCCTCGCCTAAGTGAGCCGAAAGACCGCACATCTAACAAGACATCGGTCGAACCTTCGATAGCAAGCCCGAGGACCGGGCCTTCCTGGCTCTCGACCACTTGCATCTCCACAGGCTCGCCACTTGTTGAGGCGACCTCATTCCACGGCGATGAGGTTAAAGCAATCTGTATACGATTGCCAGATTTGTGTGCCAGATTCCCAACGACAACACCGTCAACCTGCCGTTGCCCCCGAACCTGGACCAGTTGTCCCGCATTGAGGCGTGTCCTTCCAGCTACCAGCAAGAGGTTTGGCTCTATGGCTGCTTCAACCAGGAAGAAACCACCAAGGGCTGGTCTCAGCGCGACGAAGAGTCGATACCAGTCCGGCACGCTAAGCGCAGTGGCAATGAGTACCCCGCTAGCGACGAGCCCGGTGGTGGAGAGAGTTCGTTCCGATGCGGCTCGCAGGAGTTCGATCGATACGGCGGCCAACCCGAGCCATGCCGGGCGTCCAAAGCGGGTAGCAAACCATTGCGCCACTTGACTCAGCCTGCCCTCGGGCGCAACTAACGTAATGACGGCGCTTACGATGACCAGTCCGGCGAATACGATGTAGAGAGCCCACAGAAATTCGACTCCTTGTTTGCTAGCAGCGATAGCCGCACCAAGACCGCCCACGCCATATAAAAGTGCTGCGACGGGTCCGGTGTAGTATGGCTCAGCAATCGCGGCGGTGATAACGGTCGTAGTGGCCGTCCAAAACCACCATTCCGTGAGCGGGTTGATTCCTGCGACGAACCCACATAGTAAAAGAACACCCACTGCCAAAATTGCCTGGCTGATCCGTACCATCGATAGAATACGGCGCCTTGTTGCTAAGTTTACTGCCCCAGCCATCCCCCGTGCCCTTCATCCTTTTAGGTAGGAAGATGATCATACTTTAGGCGTTAGCTCAAACTGGGGACTCACCGCCCAGTGCTGACAATGCCTGCCGATGACGATGATTCAAATAGCTCTATGGCCACGGTCAGGAGGGGTCGTCCTAGCCAACCGTCGAGCATCCTGACCTCACGGAGGCCATCTGAAGCTGCCACGCAACTTAATGATTCAACTCACAGTGACACGGTTTGTTGCGAACAGGTCATTGAACGACAAAAGCCTGATAGAACTTTCGTTCCATTAGGCAATCCCGCCGTCGGGGTAGATGACCTGACCGTTGATCCAGCGGGAAGGACCGGCCAGGAAGGCAGCCACCTCGGCAATGTCTTCGGGAGTGCCCAGGCGCTCCATCGGGGCAAGCTGGGCCATGAGGTCGATGGTCTCCTGGTCCTTGCCGTCCAGGAACAGCGGAGTGGCTGTGGGCCCGGGAGCGATCGCGTTGACGGTGATGTCCCTCCCCCTAAGTTCCCGTGCCAGCACCGGAGTCAGGGCCTCCACGGCAGCTTTGCTGGCAGCGTACGGCGCGTAGGTGGGATCCTGCAGGCGGGTCTGGCTGGACGAGACGTTTACCAGTGCACCCCCGCGGCGGAGACGCTGCGCTGCAAGCTGGGAGACCACGAAGCTCCCGCGGATATTGGTGCGGTGCATCCGGTCCAGCTCATCGAGGTCCAGGTCCACCACGGTCGAAAGGACCATGATCCCTGCGGTATTAATGACGACGTCGATGCCTCCAAAGGCAGCTTCAACGTCGTCGAAGAGCCGGGTCATGGCTACCGAGTCTGCAACGTCCCCGCCAACGGCGATGGCCCTGCCGCCGTCGGCGTTCACTTCCTTGACGACTTCCGCGGCCTTGTTGACGTTCCCCGCGTAGTGGACCGCGAGGGCGAAGCCGTCCGACGAAAGGCGCTTGGTGATGGCCCGTCCCATCCCTCCCGATCCACCGGTGACAAGTGCGACCCGAGGTTCCTCGGCGGTGGTCCCGGACATGCTGTGCTCCCATCGAAAAAGAACGATAGGTACATTGAGGCACGAAACGGACGCCCTGTCCCCCGATTCCCGCCAACTTATGGCCGGAACGGTCCAGACACACAAAAAAGCCCCGGCAGGACATAGTGTCCGCCGAGGCTTTTTCCGTTTCTGTCGGGTTGACAGGATTTGAACCTGCGACCCCTTGACCCCCAGTCAAGTGCGCTACCAAGCTGCGCCACAACCCGTTCCGATGATCCGTTGCTGCCGGTTTGTTTCCGGCCGAACCAACTCAAATACTCTACATCATGGTTGGCGTTTTCCCCGCATCGGCGGCGCCCCGGAGTTCACATTGGCTCCGGGGTCGCCGGCCGTGCTAGCGCTTGCTGGTCTTGCCGCGCTTCTCGCGCACGCGCATCGAAACCTCGATCGGGGTGCCTTCGAAGCCGAAGGTCTCCCGGAGGCGGCGGGTGATGAAGCGGCGGTAGCCGGGATCCAGGAAGCCGGTGGTGAACAGCACGAACTTCGGCGGCCGCGAGGACGCCTGCGTGCCGAACAGGATACGGGGCTGCTTGCCGCCGCGGACCGGGTGCGGGTGGGCTGCCACGAGCTCGCCCAGGAAAGCATTCAGCTTGCCGGTGGGGATGCGCTTGTCCCAGTTCTCCAGGGCCAGGTCCAGGGCAGGAACCAGCTTGTCCTTGTGCCAGCCGGTCTTGGCGGAGATATTGACGCTCGGAGCCCACTCAACGTGTGCCAGGTCGCGCTCGATCTCGGTCTTGAGGTAGCGGCGGCGCTCGTCGTCGAGCAGGTCCCACTTGTTGAACGCCAGCACCAGCGCGCGGCCGGAGTCGATGGCGAGCTGCAGGATGCGAACATCCTGTTCGGAGAGCACTTCGTCTACGGCGAGGAGCACGACGGCGACCTCAGCCTTTTCAAGCGCGGCCTGGGTCCGCAGGGAGGCGTAGAAGTCGGCGCCCTGGGCCATGTGCTGGCGGCGGCGGATGCCTGCGGTGTCCACGAAGCGCCAGGTGCGGCCGCCGAGTTCGATCAGTTCATCCACCGGGTCGCGGGTGGTGCCGGCGAGGTCGTCAACAACCACGCGGTCGCTTCCGGCCAGCTTGTTCAGCAGCGAGGACTTGCCCACGTTGGGGCGTCCGATCAGGGCGATGCGGCGCGGGCCGCCGCTGGACTCAAGTCCACCGTAGGCGGAGTACTCCGGGAGGACATCCAGGACGGCGTCGAGCATGTCCGCGGTGCCGCGGCCGTGAAGTGCCGACACCGGGTACGGCTCGCCGAAGCCCAGGCCCCACAGCACCGAGGCGTCGGCTTCGTTCTGGATATCGTCCACCTTGTTGGCGACGACGATCACCGGCTTGCCCTTGCTGCGCAGCATGCGCACCACGGCTTCGTCGGTTGCGGTGATGCCCACGGTGGCGTCGACTACCAGCATGACGGCGTCGGCGACGTCGACGGCGATTTCAGCCTGGTCGGCAACCCGGGCGTGGATGCCGCGGGCGTCGTGCTCCCAGCCGCCGGTGTCCACGAGGGTGAAGTTCACGCCGTTCCAGGTGGCCGGGTAGGACACACGGTCACGGGTGACGCCCGGGGTATCTTCAACCACGGCTTCACGGCGGCCGAGGATGCGGTTCACCAGCGTGGACTTGCCCACGTTCGGCCGGCCCACGATCGCGACGACGGGGTCCAGGCGCAGCGGCGCGTCCTCGTCGTACTCGTCGTAGCCGCCGGAGAGCAGCGCGGCGTCTTCTTCGTCGAGTTCGTAGTCCGAAAGGCCGGCGCGGAGCGTTTCGGCGCGCAGGTTGGCTTCGTCGTCGTCGAGGGCTGCGAGCCGCTCGTCGATCTGGTCCTCGCCTGCCGGGATGTACTCCTCGGAGTCGCCGTCAAAGGTCGGGTTGGCGTTCATAAACTATTGCTTTCTTTCCGTTGAGGCCGTCGGCGCAGCTGCGCACGGCCGTCTCCGGACGTTCAGCCCGGGTAAGTGTTTGGGGGTCCGGCACGGGAAAGTCCCATGCAGCCACCAGTCCATTGAAACACGGCAAGGCGCCGGGACCCCATTGGAGCCCCGGCTCAGTGCCTGCCGTTCGTGCTTAGTGTGTGCTGGAGAAAACCACATCCAGCACGGCCTGGACCGTTTCTTCGAAGTCCAGGTCGGAGGAATCCACCGTGATCACGCCGTCGGCTGCCTGCTGGAAGTTGACCACCGTCGAGTCCTTCACATCCCGCGTGAGAACCTGCTCGCGCAGGGCTGCAGCACTCTGCGAACCGCCCAGCTGCACGCCGCGGCGGCGCATCCGTGCTTCCTCGGAGGCAGTGAGCAGGATCCGCACCTCGGCCGTGGGGGCCACCACCGTGGTGATGTCCCGGCCTTCCGCCACGATCCGCAGTCCGGAATCCTTAATCAGCTGCTGCTGGCGGCGCACCAGTTCGGCGCGGGCACCAAGCGTGGTGGCCACGGCGGAAACGCTGGAAGAAACCTCGGGTTCGCGGATCGCCTGGGTGACGTCCTCTCCCCCAACCAGGACCCATTCGGCGTCCGGGGAAGTGCTCAGTTCAATGTCTGCGTTCCGGGTGGCCGCTTCAACGGCCACGGCGTCGGTCAGGTCGATGCCGGCCCGCATGCAGGCGATGGTGACGGCCCGGTACATGGCACCGGTGTCGAGGTAGCTGGCGCGCAGCCGGCGGGCGACTTCCCGGCTGATGCTGGACTTGCCGGAACCTGACGGCCCGTCGATTGCCACCACCAGCGGTTTGCCCAGCCGGAACTGTGCCGGGTCCTGCTCTGTCATCACTGAACTACCTTCCAGCCGCGCGTGGTCAGTTCGCTGACCAGGCCATGCACCTTGCTCGGCAGCACCGAGATTTCCACCCGTCCAACCTGGCGTCCGGAGGCGTGCTCCAGGCGAAGGTCTTCGAGGTTCACGCCAATCTCGCCGATTTCGGTGAGCAGGCGGGCAATGGTTCCGGGAACGTCGTCCACCAGCACGGTGAAGCTGACGAAGGACTGCGGCGGAGCGCCGTGCTTGCCCGGAATCCGTGCCTGGCCGGTGTTGCCTTCGGCAATGAGCTGCGCCATGTCCAGGCGCGCACCGTCAGCCGTCGGGTTTTCAAGCGTATTGATCAGCCGGTTCAGGTCTTCACGCACACCGTGCAGGATGCCTGCCAGCCGCGGGGCGTTGCCGCTGAGGATCTGCACCCACAGCTTCGGGTCGCTCGCAGCGATCCGGGTAACGTCGCGCAGCCCGTTGCCGGCAAGCGCCAGCGCCGAGGACGGGGTGTCCTGCAGACGGCTGGCCACCAGCGAGGACATCACCTGCGGCAGGTGGCTGATCAGTGCCACGGAGCCGTCATGGTCTTCGGCGTTCATGCGCGAGACCACGGCCCCGAGGTCGATCGCCAGCGCTTCGGCAGTCTTCACGGCCTCCGGTGAGCTCTCCTCCGCGGCGCAGATGACCCACGGCATGGAGGTGAACAGATTGCCCAGCGCCGCGACCGGCCCGGACTTTTCCCGTCCGGCCATCGGGTGCGTGCCCACGTACCGGTCCAGGTCAACGCCGGTGGCGCGCAGGTCCGCCAGCACGGCGGACTTGACGCTGGCAATATCGACGACGACGGCGCCGGGCCAGTCCCTGAGGGCCTGCGCTGCCAGGGACGCGGTCACGTCCGGCGGCGCGGCGACGACCACCAGCTGCGGCGCGAAGCCGGGCTCCGCTTCCTCGAGCAGGCGACCGGCCCCGATGTCCCTGGCCACGGCGGCCGTGGAGGGAGAAATGTCCGAGAGCACCACGTCGAGGCCGCGGGCGCGCAGGCCAAGGCCGATGCTCGCGCCGAGCAGTCCGGTGCCGATGACCAGCACCGGTCCGGACAGATGTGTGCCCCCGTTGGCCAGCACGGTCACGGCGTTAGAGTCCCACGACGGCCATCAGGTGGCCGACTTCGTGGCGTCCCAGGACACGGATGCTGCCCTGGCGCTGGTCGTTCAGGCGGATCGGCCCCATCTGGGTGCGGACCAGCCGCTCCACGGGGTGGCCGACGGCATCGAACATGCGGCGGACAATGCGGTTCCGGCCGGAGTGCAGCACTACCTCCACGAGGATGTGGCCGGGGGTTGAATCCACCAGGCGGAAGGAGTCCACCTTGGCGAAGCCGTCCTCGAGTTCCAGGCCTTCACGCATCTGCGCGCCGACGCCGTGGGCCATGGGACCGCGGACCTGCACCAGGTAGGTCTTGGGCACCTCGTAGGAGGGGTGGGTGAGGCGGTTGGCCAGCTCGCCGTCGTTGGTCAGCAGCAGCAGGCCTTCGGTGTTGGTGTCCAGGCGGCCAACGTGGAAGAGCCGCTCATGCTTGTTGGTGCTCTTGAGGTAGTCGCTGATGCACGGCCGGCCCTCGGGGTCTTCCATGGTGGAGACGACGCCGCGGGGCTTGTTGAAGACGTAGTACTTCTGGGTCTCGTCCAGCTGCAGGCGCATGCCGTCCACGTGGATGGCAACGGTCTTGGGGTCCACGCGCACGCCGAGCTCGGTGACGACCTCGCCGTCGACCTCCACGCGGCCTTCGGTGATCATTTCCTCGCAGACGCGGCGGGATGCGACGCCGGCGCTGGCCATGACCTTCTGCAGGCGGATGCCCTCGGGATCGTGGTGTTCGGAGATGACCGGCTTGCCCGGACGGCGCGTATGCGGCCGCTTGGTGACCGGGCCGAGGTTCTTGCCGAAGCGCTCGTTGCGGAAGGCACGCTCAGAGCCGCCCTTGCCCTTGGGCGCGCCGGTGCGGGGACCGCCGGGCTTGAAGCCGCCTTCCTTGGGAGCGCCGGACTTGAAGCCGCCGCTCTTAGGGGCGCCTGACTTGAAGCCGCCTTCCTTGGGGGCACCGGACTTGAAGCCGCCGCTCTTGGGCGCGCCTGCTGCGCCGCCGGAAGACCTGGGGCCGCCGGTGCGTCCGGACGCAGGCTTGGAGCCCTTGCCGAAGCCGCGGCTGCCGCCTGCTCCCCCGCCGCTGCGCGGATTACTGCGGCCTGAGCCGGAACGGGGTGCCTGTGTCATTGAGAAGTCCTTCGGGTGTAGCGGTTAGTAAGTAGTTTCTTCAAATTCCGGGAGGTTTTCCAGCCCGGGCAAGTGCGGTGCAATCTCCGGCAGTTCCTCTACGCTGCCCAGCCCCAGCTTTTCCAGGAAAAGCGGAGTCGTCACGTAGAGCAGTGAACCGGTTTCGGGTTCGGTGCCGGCTTCCGCCACCAGGCCCCGCTGGATCAGCGTGCGGACCACGGAGTCGACGTTGACTCCACGGATGGCCGAAATGCGTCCGCGGGAGATCGGCTGCCGGTAGGCAACCACTGCCAGGGTTTCCAGCGCTGCCTGGGAAAGCCGGGCGCTCTGCCCCTCAAGCACGAACTGCCCGACTACGTCGGCAAAGGCGGGGCGGGAGTAGATTCGCCAGCCGCCGGCAACTTCCCGGAGCTCGAAACCGCGCGGTTCAACGGCGCGCAGCCCGTCAGGTCCATCCCCAGTATAGCCGTCATACTCCCGGCGCAGATCGTCCAGCAGCTTTGCGGCGGCCGCGGTGCTGATGCCGAGCGCCCCGGCAAGGCCGGCAGCGCTGACCGGCTCGCTGGCGACCATCAGCACAGCCTCGGCGGCAGCACGGATTCCGCCCGGACGGTTCTCCACCCCGGCACCGTCCCGCGCGGAGGGGTCTTCAGTGCCCTGGTTCGATAGCTGCGGCTGCATCGGACTCCTCGTCGGCGTCGTATTCTTCGGTGAGGTTTTGGGCGGACCAGCCCTCGGTGCCGGCACCGGTCCAGGTGATTTTCAGCTCGCCCAGCGGCTCAGGCTGCTCAAAGGCGAGCACACCGTCCCGGAACATTTCCAGCAGGGCAAGGAAACGGCCGACGATTTCGAGCGGCGTTGCGTTCCGGGCAAGCTCCAGGAAGGTGAGCGGGCTGCTGTCCCTCAGCATGCCGCTGATAATCCGGGCCTGTTCACGGACACTGACCCGCGGCGCGTGCAGGTGGGCCAGGCCCACCTCCGTGGGCGGTCCCGGTTTGGGTTCAAGCGCCTTTTGGGCCAGCCGGCCAAACTCTTCGGCGCTGGTGCGCCAGATGAGTTCAGGCAGCATGGCTGCCAGATGGGGTTCCAGGGCGGTGTCGCGCGGGAAGCGCAGGCTTTCCTCCTCCAAGCGGCTGCCCATCAGGGAAGCCACCTGCTTGAAGGCGCGGTACTGGAGCAGCCGGGCGAAGAGCAGGTCCCGTGCTTCAAGGAGCGCAATGTCGTCGTCGTCTTCAACATCCCCGGCCGGAAGCAGGCGTGCCGCCTTCAGGTCCAGGAGGGTGGCGGCGATGACCAGGAACTCGCTGGCTTCGTCCAGCGCCCAGCCCTGTCCGGAGGCCGTCAGGGCGCGGATGTAGGCGATGAATTCATCGGTGACCGTGGCCAGGGCGATTTCGGTGATGTCCAGCTCATGCTTGGTGATTAGCCCGAGCAGCACGTCAAACGGCCCGCGGAAGTTCTCCAGCCGGACCTCAAATCCGGTGCCGCCGGCCTCGGATGTGTCCCCAGCGAGGCTAGGGTGCGCCGCCGCGGGCAATCAGTTCCTTGGCGAGACGTCGGTAGGACTCCGCACCGGCGTGGTTGCCGGCGTAGGAGGTGATGGGTTCGGCGGCCACGGTGGCATCGGCGAACTTGATGGTGCGCTTGATGACCGTTTCGAAGACCTTGTCCCCGAATGCCTCCACCAGGCGGCCGATGACCTCGCGGCTGTGCAGGGTCCGGGCGTCGTACATCGTGGCCAGCACGCCGTCTACCTGCAGTCCCGGGTTCAGGCGGTCCTGGACCTTCTCGATGGTCTCTACCAGCAGAGCGACGGCGCGCAGGGCGAAGAATTCGCAGATCAGCGGAATGATCACGCCGTGCGCGGCGGTGAGCGCGTTGACGGTCAGCAGGCCAAGGGACGGCTGGCAGTCGATGAGAATGACGTCGTAGTCGTCCGACACGCGGCGCAGCGCCCGCTCCAGCACCTGCTCGCGGGCCACTTCGTTGACCAGCTGCACTTCGGCGGCGGAGAGATCGATATTTGCCGGCAGCAGGTCGATGTTCTCGACGTGGGTTTCCTGGATGGCGTCGCGGATATCCACCTTGCGGTCCATCAGCACGTTGTAGACGGTGACGTCCAGCTCATGCGGATTCGTGCCCAGGCCGGCGGAAAGGGCGCCCTGCGGGTCGAAGTCCACCAGCAGCACCTTGCGGCCGGCTTCCGCCAGCGCGGCCCCGAGGTTGATGGTCGACGTCGTTTTGCCGACCCCGCCCTTCTGGTTAACCATGGCGATGATGCGGGCCGGGCCGTGGGAAGTCAGGACCGGCGGCTCGGGGAACTCAGTCAGCGGACGGCCGGTAGGGCCCATGGCTTCATCGGCTGCGCCCTGCGTTGCGTCCTGCAGAGTTGTGGAACTCTGTTCGCTGCTCACGTATAAATCCACGCTTCCGTCTCTAGCTGTCCTGCCGGCTGTCCTTTCCAAGGTTACAACTGTGCAACACGGATACCGCGAATCCGGTGCCGTAACGCCTGCGAGCCTTGACGCTCAACCTTAGGTCGAACGTTGCCCGGACTCCCCTGCCGGCGGCCTTTATGCAGAATGACTTTCGGCGAAACCATTGACGCATTTTCGGATCGGCGGTTAGCGTCTAGGTAAACAGATGTTGACTGTGAGGCAATATTTGGACGGACGTCCATGTCAAACCCCAGTCCCGCCAACTGACAGGACCAAATGTGGAATACCTAAACGCCGCGATAGTCGTGGCCTATCTCGTGGGCATGCTTGCCTTCGGCTGGTGGGGGAAATCCCGCACCAGGAATGAAAGCGATTATCTGGTGGCCGGAAGGCGCCTCGGACCCCTCTTCTATACGGGCACCATGGCGGCCGTTGTCCTGGGCGGTGCCTCCACTGTGGGCGGCGTTGGCCTGGGCTACCAGTACGGCGTCTCCGGGATGTGGCTCGTGGTCGCGATCGGCGCCGGGGTCCTGCTGCTGAGCCTGCTGTTTGCCTCCAAGCTGCAGAAGCTGAAGATCTACACCGTCTCCCAGATGCTCTCCCTGCGCTACGGCGCCGGCTCCACCCGGATGTCCTCGGTAGTGATGCTGGCATACACCCTGATGCTCTGTGCCACGTCTACGGGCGCCTACGCCACCATCTTCGTAGTGCTCTTTGGCTGGGAGCGGTGGCTGGCAATCGCCGTGGGCGGCGCCGTCGTACTCATCTACTCCACGATCGGCGGCATGTGGTCCATCACCCTGGCGGACATGGCGCAGTTCATCATCAAGACCATCGGCGTTTTCGCCCTGATGCTGCCCTTCACCTTCGCCAACGCCGGCGGCATCGACGGAATCCGCGAACGGGTGGACGCTGAATTCTTCAGCATCACGGGCATCGGCGCGCAGAGCATCATTACGTACTTCGTGGTCTACACGCTCGGCCTCCTGATCGGCCAGGACATCTGGCAGCGCGTCTTCACCGCCCGCACCCCGCTGATCGCCCGCTGGGGCGGTACCGCGGCAGGCATCTACTGCATCCTCTACGGTGTTGCCGGAGCCCTGATCGGCATGGCCGCTTCCGTGGTCCTGCCGAGCATCGAGTCCAAGGACGACGTCTACGCCGACGTCGCCATGAATATCCTGCCCGTGGGCCTTGGCGGACTGGTCCTTGCAGCTGCCGTCGCCGCGATGATGTCCACCGCCTCCGGCTCCCTCATCGCCGCCGCCACGGTGGCGCGCACCGACGTCGTCCCCTACGTCCGCAGCTGGTTCGGCGCTTCGAAGACTCCCGAATCCCCCGCAGCCACCAGCGGCAACCCGGAGCACGACGTCGCCCGCAGCCAGGCCTGGGTCCTGGGCCTGGGCGTTGTGACCATCCTGCTGGCCATCGTGGTCCAGGACGTGGTCGCGGCCCTGACGATCGCCTACGACATCCTGGTTGGCGGGCTGCTGGTAGCCATCCTCGGCGGACTGTTCTGGAAGCGGGGCACCGGCTTCGGCGCCGCCGCCTCCATGGTCGCGGGCACGGTGGCAACGCTGTCAACCATGATCTACCTGGAGCTCACCGGAGACGCACCCTATGACGGCGTGTATGCCAACGAGCCGATCTACTTCGGCCTCATCGCCTCCGCGGCGGTGTACCTGGTGGTCTCGCTGCTGACACCGCGGACAGACCCTGCCGTCATGTCCGCCTGGGAGGACCGCCTGGCAGGCCGCAGCGGCCAGGAAGCCCCGGAAGCAGACCGGAACGTGCCGGAGTCCTCGCGCGCCTAGCCGGAACAGAAAAGAACGCTCCCGCGGACTTCGCGGGAGCGTTCTTTTCTGTGTGCGCTGTGTTCGGTGAAGCCTAGACGCGGCCGCCGGCGGACGGAACAGCGCGTTCCACGTCTTCGGACTCAGCCGTGGGTTCCGGCTCCCCGGAACCGGCGTCCACGTTCATGCTGGCTTCGTCGAACGGCAGCTCCTTGTCCAGGACCCGGCGGACCTGATCCTTGTCAATCTCCTTGGTCCACGTGCCGATCAGGACGGTGGCAACGGCGTTGCCGGTGAAGTTGGTCAGGGCACGGGCTTCGGACATGAAGCGGTCGATGCCCACGATCAGGCCAACACCCTCGATCAGGTCCGGACGGTGGGACTGCAGGCCGCCGGCCAGGGTCGCAAGGCCGGCGCCGGTAACACCGGCAGCACCCTTGGACGCGATGATCATGAAGACCAGCAGGGAGATCTGCTCACCGAGTTCCAGCGGCTTGCCCATGGCGGAGGCTACGAACAGCGCGGCCATGGTCAGGTAGATGGCGGTGCCGTCCAGGTTGAACGAGTAGCCGGTGGGTACGGTGACACCGACAACCGGCTTGGATACGCCCAGGTGTTCCATCTTGGCGATCAGCCGCGGCAGTGCGACCTCGGAGGATGAGGTGGAGAAAATCAGCAGGTACTCCCGGCCCAGGTACCGCATCAGCTTGAAGATGTTGAAGCCGGTCACGATCTTCATGAGGCCGCCCAGGATGACGGCAATGAACAGCACACAGGTCAGGTAGAACGCGATCATCAGCGTGGCCATGCTGACGATGGCCTGCACGCCGGTTTCGCCCACGACTGCGGCGATGGCACCGAAGGCGCCGATCGGAGCCAGCCACATGATCATCATCAGGATGCGGAAGACCAGCACCTGGATGTAGCCGATGCCCTTGAGGATCGGAGCGCCGCCCTTGCCCATCTTCTGCAGCGCGAAACCGACGAGCAGCGCCACGAAGAGGGTCTGCAGGATCGACTCACCGGTCAGCGAGGCCAGCAGTGTGGTGGGAATGATGCCCAGCAGGAATGCAGTGGTTCCGCCGTCCTCTTCCGGGGCAGCCGGTGCCGCGGCACCGGAGGACTGCAGGTCGAGGCCCTCGCCGGGATGGATGAAGTTGCCCACCACCAGGCCAATGGCCAGGGCGAAGGTGGACATCACAATGAAGTAGCCCAGCGCCAGTCCGCCGACCTTGCCCACCGTTGCGGCCTTGGCAATGGATCCGATGCCCAGCACGATGGTGCAGAAAATCACCGGCGCGATCATCATCTTGATGAGCCCGATGAAGGCGGTGCCGAGCGGCTTCATCGACTTGCCCACCTCGGGTGCCACAAGCCCGATGACGGCGCCAAGCACCACAGCGGCAATCACGGCTATGTAGAGGACGTGGGTCCGATCCTTCTTTTTGGCTTTGACCGGTGGCTGTTCGCCGCCGGGTATGGTGGCAGAGGCCATCGCATGCTCCTAGCTTCGTTGATAGCTGGGCCCCGGCGGCGAAAGCGCGGACGGAACCGGAAGTAATCCGGATACATCCTCCCCGCGCAATGTGACGGTGGTCACTGTTGTGTTCATACTGTTCACGGACGTCTCCGGCATCCGCCCGCCGGCTGCCGGACTAAACCAACCCGCGCGGTGCCGCGCCGAAGGAGTTCCTTGCGCAAGTGGAGCCTGGCCAGCCGGCTGCTCATTGGCCAGCTGGCGTTCATCCTGTGCCTGTCCGCCGGGCTGTCCTGGGCGCTGTACGTCCAGGCCGAGCAGCACAGCTACGACGAAACCGCAGACCGGATGCTCTCCGTAGCGGAAACAATCGCGGCGGACCCGTTTGTGCTGGACGCTGTCACCGGGGAGGACCCCAGCGGCACCCTGCAGCCCTACGCCGCCGAGGTGATGCAGTCGGCGCACGTCGACTTCCTCACGATCATGGCTCCGGACCGGACACGTTTTACGCACCGTTCCGAGTCCCAGATCGGCAAGCCCTACGTCGGTTCCGTGGACCAGGCACTTGCCGGGAACTCCTTTACGGAGGTGTACACGGGCACCCTGGGCCCGTCAGTCCGCGCTATCGTCCCGGTGCAGGATGAGGCCGGGGAGATCCGGGCGCTGGTCGCAGCCGGCCTGACCGTTGACCGGGTGGGGATCATCCGCGATGCGGAGCTTCCGGGCCTGTTCATCATCACCATTGCGGCCCTGGCCTGGGGAAGCCTTGCGTCGCTGCTGCTCAGCCGGTACCTGCGGCGGACCACGCAGGACCGCCGCCCCGATGAGCTGGCCGACCTTTTTGCCTTCCACGATGCGGCCCTGCACTCCCTGCGGGAGGGGCTGCTGCTGATCAACAACGACGGCGCCCTGGTCCTCTACAACGACCAGGCCGCCGAGCTGCTGGGGCTGCCAAAAGGTGCAGCCGGTCCGGCGGACGTCCGCGGGCTGGGACTGCCCGGCACCCTTTCCGATCTGCTGCACAGCGGGCGTACCGCCGTCGACGAATTCCACTTCACCGAACAGCGCATCCTGGTCATCAACCAGTCCCCTGCCGTGGCCGCCGGTCCGGCGGGCGGGAGCCGCGGCAGGAAGACCGGCGGCCCCAAGCGGCTGGGAACGGTCACCACGCTGCGTGACCACACCGAGGTGGAGGCACTGACCGGACAGCTGCAGTCCATGCGCACCCTCACCGATGCACTTCAGGCACAGGCCCACGAACACGCCAACCGCCTGCATACCGTCGTCTCATTGATCGAACTTGACCGCCCCGCGGAGGCGCTGGAGTTCGCCACCCGGGACCTGGTGCAGTCCCAGCAGCTGGCAGACGACGTCGTCGGGGCCGTTGGCGAACCTGCGCTGGCCGCACTGCTGGCCGGGAAGAAGGCCCAGGCCCGGGAGCGCGGGATCGCCCTGGACCTGCGGCTCGAAGCGGTGACCGAAGACGGCTCCGGCCCCGCCCTGCTGGATTCCGGTGAACTCGTGACCATCGTTGGGAACCTCGTTGACAACGCCCTGGATGCGGTCCAGGGGCTGCCCGATCCCAGGGTTACCGTGCATCTGTCGGTGGAGGACGACGGCGTACGCCGCGGTTTCAGGCTCTGCGTCCAGGACAGCGGTCCGGGGATCCCGGCGGAATCGCAGGACCGGATATTTGAGCAGGGTTACAGCACCAAGGAAGCCGCACTGCCCGGGGCCGGGCGCGGAATCGGACTCGCCCTGGTGAACCAGGCGGTGCTCCGGCTCGGCGGAACCCTGCGGCTGGACCATGCCGCGGAGACCGGCGGGGCCCGGTTCACCGTACTGCTGCCGCTGCCCGAAGGAGCCCGACCGTGAGCGCCGCCCGCCGGATCAGCGTCCTCGTCGTGGAGGACGAGCCCGTCGTGGCGGAAGCACACGCGGAGTACGTACGCCGCACCGAGGGCTTCGTCCTGGCCGGCGTCGCCCATACCGCAGCACAGGCACTGGGGTTCCTGCAGGGGCCCGGGCCGGAGGTGGACCTGGTGCTGCTGGACATGAACCTGCCGGACCTGCACGGGCTGGATCTGCTGCGCCGCATCCGCGGAGCGGGAATCCCCGCCGACGTCATCGCCATCACTGCGGTGCGTGAGCTGCCGGTGGTGCGCCAGGCAATGTCTGCGGGGATCGCCCAGTACCTGATCAAGCCGTTCACCTTTGCGGCCTTCAGCACCAAACTCGCGGCTTACCGCGAGTTCCACGCCAATCTGGCAGGACAGGGTGCATCCGCAACCCAGTCCGAGGTCGACCGCGCGCTGGCTGCCCTGCGCCCGGCCGTCCCCGCGGTGCTGCCCAAGGGACTGTCTCCGGAAACGCTGGAAGCGGTCTCGGAGACCCTGAAACAGGCCGGAGCGCCCATGTCTGCCTCGGAGGTCTCCGCTGCGCTGTCCATGTCCCGCATCACCGTGCGGCGCTACTTGGAACACCTCACCGCCCAGCGCACCGTCCTCCGGTCCCCGCGCTACGGCTCCCCCGGCCGGCCGGAGCTCGAGTACGCCTGGCGTCGCTAGGAAGTTGCCGGACGCAGCAGCGGCATCAGGTCATCGAGCACCGAGCGGTCCTCAATCGTTGACGGCACGGTGAAGTCGTCGCCGTCGGCAATCTGGCGCATGGTCTTGCGCAGGATCTTTCCTGAACGCGTCTTGGGCAGCGCCTCCACCACCCGGACTTCACGAAAGTCAGCCACCGGGCCGATCCGGGTGCGCACCAGGTCCGCGAGCGCAGCCTGGATTTCCTCCTCGGCAGTCTCGGAACCCGCCTTGAGCACCACGTACCCGCAGGGCCGCTGGCCCTTGAGGCTGTCCTTCACCCCGATGACCGCGCATTCGGCGACGGCGGGGTGTGAGGCCACGACCTGTTCGATTGCTCCGGTGGAAAGCCGGTGCCCTGCCACATTGATGACATCGTCAGTCCTCCCCATGACGAACACATAACCGTCTTCATCCACATACCCCGAGTCACCCGTGGCATAGCTGCCCTCGAACGCTTCAAGGTAGGAGGCGCGGTAGCGGTCGTCGCTGCCCCACAGCGTCGCCAGGGTGCCCGGCGGGAGAGGCAGGTCCAGGACAATGTTCCCCTCGGTCCCGGGAGACACCTCTGCCCCCGCGCCGTCGACTATCCGGACGCGGAAACCCGGCACCGGGAACGTCGGCGATCCCGCTTTCAGCGGCTGCGCCTCCAGCCCCATTGGATTGGCACAGATAGCCCATCCGGTTTCGGTCTGCCACCAGTGATCCACCACCGGAATGCCCAGCGACTCCGAGGCCCACCGGTAGGTCTCGGGGTCCAGCCGCTCCCCCGCCGCAAACAGGGTCCGGAGCCGGGAGAGGTCGTAGCCTTCCGTAAGCACCGCCTCCGGATCGGCACGCCGGATCGCCCGCAGCGCCGTCGGAGCGGTGAACAGCACGTCGACACCGTGTTCAGCGGCCACCCGCCAGAAGGCTCCGGCGTCGGGAGTTCCTACCGGTTTGCCTTCATAGAGGACCGTGGCAGCGCCGGCGATAAGCGGCCCGTACACGATGTAGGAATGCCCCACCACCCAGCCGACGTCGGAGGCCGTCCACATCGTCTGGCCGGGACCAACGTCGTATATGCCGGCCATGGACCAGGCCAGGGCGACTGCGTGTCCGCCGTTGTCCCGCACCACGCCCTTGGGTGAACCCGTGGTCCCGGAGGTATAGAGGATGTAGAGGGGGTCAGTGGCGGCTACGCTGACCGGTCCCTGCGGCTGCGCCGTGGAGGCCAGTTCCGCCCAGTCCAGCCAGGCGGTTCCGCCGGTACCGTTGAACTCCGCTGCCGTGTGGTCAAACCCCTCCCGGTTTGCGACGACGACGGCGCGGACCGGGTGCGCTGCTTCCTCCAGTGCCTGTGCAACGGCGGGCAGGTACTCGACCCGCCGCTTGGGTTCCAGGCCGCCGCTGGCAGTCACCACCACGTCCGGGCGTGCGTCGTCGATCCGTGCAGCCAGTTCGGTGGCGGCAAACCCGCCGAACACCACGGAATGCACCGCACCCAGCCGGGCGCAGGCCAGCATGGCGATTACTGCCTCCGGGATCATCGGCAGGTAGATCACCACCCGGTCCCCGGCACGGATGCCCTGTGCATGGAGGACGCCGGCAAAGTTCTCCACCTCGGCCAGCAGCTCCGCGAAGGTGTACGTTCGGCTGAGCCCCAGCATTGCTGAGTCATACACCAGCGCCGTGTCTCCACCCCTGCCGGCAAGGACATGCCGGTCCAGGGCGTTGTAGCTGGTGTTCATCGCTCCGTCGGGGAACCAGCGGTACAACGGGGCAGCGGAGCCATCCAGTGCCTTGCGGGGAGTAACGTCCCAGTCCACGAGCTCGGCTGCCTTGAGCCAGAACGCTTCCGGGTCCGTGACGCTCGCGGCATAGGTTTCGGCGTAGCCGGCAGTTCCCATGAATCCTCCTTGATTCGCGGCTGGATGACCTGGACGCAGTGTGCTGGGGCGCAACGGTGCGTACCGGCCATCGTAGGGGACGAACACGGCCGTGAGAACCCCATCCGTGTATACAGAACCTCGCAGATACTCCGGGAAATAGGAGATCTGCTTCACGATCCCGCGTTCTGTGTATACACTGAGGCGAGCAACAGAGATCGTGGAGAGGGCTACCATGCGGGCCAGCGACAAGGCCTACGCCATGCTGCGGGAGGACATCGTCGAGTGGCGCCTGCCCCCGGGAACCGTGCTTGGCGAAGTCGAGCAGTCCCAGCGGCTGGGCGTTTCCCGCACACCCCTGCGCGAAGCCCTCGCCCGGCTCACCGCGGACGGTCTCGCCGCACCGCACAACGGGCGCGGCGTCGTCGTTACCCCCATTTCCCCGGAAACCGTCGGGGCCCTCTTCGAACTGCGGCAGGCACTTGAGTGCCAGGCGGCTTCCCTCGCTGCTGTCCGGGGCCGGCCCGAAACCTTCCGGGCACTGCGGGCCGACTTTGAAGCCGCTGCAGCCCGGCTCGATGCCGATCCCGGCGAAGATCCCGCCCGGCGCGGGTACTACGCCCTCGTGGCACGGCTCGATGCCGGGATCGATGAAGCTGCGGCCAACCCCTACCTCGCCCAGGCCCTCGTGAATGTCCGCCTTCATCTGGCCCGCGTACGGCGCCTTGCCAAGGACAATCCGGCGAGGCTGCGGGAAACCGCTGGCGAGCATGCCACCATTGCCGCAGCCATTGCCGCCGGTGACCCGGCCCTGGCTGCCGCTGCCACCAGGGTCCACCTGCACAAGAGCCTTGAACACTTCACCACCGTCAACCACCCCTGAGCTGAACCACCCGAGAGGACCGCGCCTTGAAAACGCATAACGTACGTGTATACCGCAGTGAGGAAAACCTGCCCCGCGAGGAACAGCTGGCCTGGAAGATCGCCGCTGTAGCCGCCGACCCCGTGGATGTCACCGCCGACGTCGCTGACATGGTCATCAACCGCATTATCGACAACGCCTCGGTGGCCGTGGCGTCCCTGAACCGCGGTCCGATCGTTGCCGCGCGGGCACAGGCGCTCTCGTTCACGCCGTCCTCCGGCGGCTCCGGCGCTTCCGTCTTCGGAGTGCAGGAGAAGACCTCCCCCGAGTGGGCCGCCTGGGCCAACGGCGTGGCCGTGCGTGAACTGGACTACCACGACACCTTCCTGGCCGCCGAGTACTCCCACCCGGGTGACAACATTCCCCCGATCCTCGCGGCGGCGCAGCACACCGGTGCTTCCGGGGCAGACCTGCTCCGCGGCATCGCCACCGGCTACGAAATCCAGGTGGACCTGGCCAAGGCAATCTGCCTGCACAAGCACAAGATCGACCACGTCGCGCACCTCGGCCCGTCCGCAGCCGCCGGCATCGGCACCCTGCTGGGCCTGGATACCGAAACCATCTTCCAGGCCGTCGGCCAGGCGCTTCACACCACCACCGCCACGCGGCAGTCCCGAAAGGGCGAAATCTCCACCTGGAAGGCGCACGCACCCGCGTTCGCCGGCAAGATGGCCGTGGAGGCCGTGGACCGTGCCATGCGCGGGCAGACCTCTCCCACCCCCATCTATGAAGGCGAAGACGGCGTGATTGCCTGGCTGCTGGACGGGCCCGACGCCGCCTACTCAGTACCGCTGCCGGCGCCGGGTGAAGCGAAGCGCGCCATCCTGGACACCTACACCAAGGAACATTCCGCCGAGTACCAGGCCCAGGCGTGGATCGACCTGGCCCGGAAGATCCACCGGGAGCACCCCGAAGCCGCAGACCCGGCCAACGTCGTCTCGGTGCTGATCTCCACGTCGCACCACACCCACTACGTGATCGGCTCCGGCGCCAACGACCCGCAGAAGTACGATCCCACGGCCTCGCGTGAAACCCTGGACCACTCCATTCCGTACATCTTCACCGTCGCCCTGCAGGACGGCGCCTGGCACCACGTGGACTCCTACGCCCCGGAGCGTGCAGGCCGTCCGGACACCGTGGAACTGTGGCACAAGGTCACCACCGTGGAGGATCCGGAATGGACCCGCCGTTACCACTCCATCGACATCGCCGAGAAGGCCTTCGGCGGGCGCGTGGACATCACGCTGGCCGACGGCACCGTGATCACCGACGAGATAGCCGTCGCGGATGCCCATCCGCTGGGGGCCCGGCCATTCGTCCGCGCCGACTACATCAACAAGTTCCGCACGCTTGCCGCGGGCCTGGTATCGGAAGAGGAAATGGACCGTTTCATCGCGGCTGCCGAACGCCTGCCCGAACTCGCTGCCGGGGAACTTGGCCAGCTCAACATCACCGCCGCAGCCGGCGTCATCGACCCCGCTGCCGCACCGAAGGGACTGTTCTAAATGCTGTACTCCTCCACTACCCCCGAGCAGAAGCGCATCGCGATGCGCGAGGGCCTGGCCTCCGGCACCCTGCAGCAGTACCCGGGCGCATTCAACCCGCTCTCCGCCCGGCTGATTGAAGAAAAGGGCTTCAACGGCGTCTATATCTCCGGAGCTGTGCTGGCCAATGACCTCGGCCTGCCGGACATCGGGCTGACCACACTCACCGAGGTTGCCACCCGCGCCGGCCAGATCGCCCGGATGACCGACCTGCCGGCCATCGTCGACGCCGACACCGGCTTCGGCGAACCGATGAACGTGGCGCGCACCATCCAGGAACTTGAAAACGCCGGCCTGGCCGGCTGCCACATCGAGGACCAGTTCAACCCCAAGCGCTGCGGACACCTGGACGGCAAGAACGTGGTGGACCTGGACACCGCCACCAAGCGGATCCGCGCAGCCGCCGACGCCCGCAGGGATCCGAACTTCCTGATCATGGCCCGGACCGACATCCGCGCCGTGGAGGGCCTGGAAGCCGCCCAGGACCGGGCCCGCGCCCTGGTCGAGGCCGGCGCTGACGCGATCTTCCCCGAAGCCATGAAGACGGTGGAGGAATTCGCCGCCATCCGTGCCGCCGTCGACGTCCCGATCCTGGCCAACATGACCGAGTTCGGCAAGAGCGAGCTGTTCACCTATGACCAGCTTGCTGCCGCGGGCGTGAACATGGTCATTTACCCGGTGACCCTGCTCCGCAGTGCCATGGGTGCTGCCGAGCGGACGCTGGAGACCATCAAGGCCGACGGCACGCAGGCCGCCAGCGTTCCCAGCATGCTCACACGTGCACGCCTGTACGATCTGGTGGATTATGAGGCGTACAACCGCTTCGATACCTCGGTATTCAACTTCCAGGTCCCCGGCACCCCGGCGTCGGCCTGACCTGGCCGTCTCCGCTTCGGCACACGCACAAAAGAAGGCACCGCCCCACCCCGAATCTGCGCATCACGACGAAGGAGTCCCAGACATGACCGACACCACGATTCACAAGGGCCTGGCCGGAGTGCTGGTGGACACCACCCGCATCTCCAAGGTCAACCCGGAAACCAACTCACTGCTCTACCGCGGCTACCCCGTCCAGGAGCTTGCCGCCAGGTGCTCGTTCGAGGAAGTTGCCTACCTGCTCTGGAACGGGGAGCTGCCCACAGCTGATGAACTCGCTGAGTTTACCGGCGCCGAACGGTCGCAGCGGGCGCTCACCCCGGAGCTGAAAGCAGTAATCGACGCCCTGCCGGTCACCTGTCATCCGATGGACGTCTGCCGCACGGCAGCGTCTGTTCTGGGCGCCCAGCATGAGGCCGCCCACGACTCCAGTGCCGAGGCCAACCTTGCGAAGTCCGTGAGCCTCTTCGCTGCCATGCCTGCTGTCGTTGCCTACGACCAGCGTCGGCGGCGCGGACAGGAACTGGTGGAACCCAGGGAAGACCTGGGCTACTCCGCGAACTTCCTCTGGATGACCTTTGGTGAGGAAGCCGCGCCGGAGGTCGTGGACGCGTTCAACGTGTCGATGATCCTTTACGCCGAGCACTCCTTCAACGCGTCCACGTTTACGGCACGGGTCATCACCTCCACGCTGGCCGACCTGCATTCGGCCGTGACCGGCGCCATCGGCGCCCTGAAAGGGCCGCTGCACGGCGGTGCCAACGAGGCAGTGATGCACACGTTCGAAGAGATCACCGCAGCCACCGCGGAGGACGCCGAGTCCGCCGCCTACGCCGCGGCCTGGCTGGATGAAGCACTGGCGGAGAAGAAGAAGATCATGGGCTTCGGCCACAGGGTCTACAAGAACGGTGACTCCCGCGTTCCCACCATGAAGGCCTCCCTGGACGCCATGATCAAGCATTATGACCGTCCGGACCTTGGCGAGCTGTACACGGCACTGGAGACGGCCATGGCGGAGCGGAAGAACATCCTGCCAAACCTGGACTATCCGGCCGGGCCGGTTTACCACCTGATGGGCTTTGACACGCCCACCTTCACGCCGCTGTTCGTCGCAGCGCGGATCACCGGCTGGACGGCGCACATCATGGAGCAGCTGGAAGCCAACTCGCTGATCCGGCCGCTGAGCGAATACAACGGTCCGGAAGAGCGGCACCTGGCCTAACACGCCGCTTTCGGAACAGATAAATGCCCGCCGCAGGTTCCTCCTGCGGCGGGCATTCGTCTTTGCCTAGGAGATCCGGGGACCGGGTTTCCCCGCGGCTGGACCGGGGGAACCGACCCGGGCGAAGAGTTTGCCGGAGACCTCCTGCTGGGCCAGCCTGCGCAGCGCCAGCAGAACCGGCTCGATCAGGACAGTGCCCAGGACGACGTACCGCATGGCTTCTGCCGGGGAGTCGAGGGGTACGCCGTGGACTTCGCGGGACGCGACGCCGTGACCGCAGGGCACGGAAAGCGCCCGGCGCCGTCGGCATTTGGCACGAAACGTTCGTGGCGGACCAGGCCGAGTCGATGTACGTCGGCATGCCTGTCACCGGGCTCGCTGCGGCGACCGGGATCCGCGAAGTTCCCGCGGGCAGCCGTGCCGCCGGGAGGCTCGCTGCGGACGCCGGTGCGGGACAGGACACCCGCCCTACTCCGCGGCCGGCCGAAACGTTACCGGATACCCCGCCCGGTACCACTCGGTAATCCCGCCCATAACGTTGACCGCCTCATAGCCGCGCTCTGCCAGCAGTTTTACGGCCTTCATGCTGCGGCCGCCGGAGCCGCACAGGACGTATACCGGGCGGCCTGACGGAACTTCCCCGAGCCGCCCGGCGAGCTGTGACAGGGGAAGGTTGAGGCTGCCCGGGATGCTCGCCTCCAAAAACTCCTCCGCCTCCCGGACATCGAGCAGGGCAGCATCCCGCACTGCCGCAAGGTCTTCCACCCACACACTGCGCATCACGCTGCACAACCTTTCCTTTCCTGCGTCGGAGGCAAGACGCCCCGGAGCCTTTGTCAAGCATACCCCCTGGGGTATATCCTCGGAATATGGCTTCCATCAATATCACCGAGAAGAACTTCACTGAAACCATCGAGGGCAACGGCATCGTGCTCGTCGACTTCTGGGCCGCCTGGTGCGGCCCGTGCCGGATGTTCGCGCCGGTCTTCGAGAAGGCGGCAGCCCAGCATCCGGAGGTTGTCTTTGCCAAGGTCGATACCGAAGCGGAGCAGGGACTCTCCAGGGCTGCCGGCATCACCTCCATCCCCACCCTGATGGCTTTCCGGGACGGAATCCTGGTGTTCTCCCAGGCCGGGGCGATGAACGCAGCAGGCCTGGAACAGCTCATTACCGCCGTCAAGGACCTGGACATGGACGATGTGCGCGCCAAGGTGGCAGCACAGGCGTCCTAGCGGCCGCAGGAGAGGGAAACGCCGTGACGTGTGAAAGCAGGGAAGAACAAGCCGCCAGCCGGGAGAACACCGGTCCGGGCCGCCGCAGCCGCGGCACTGCCGTGCTGCGGCAGCTTCGCTCATGGCCGCTGCGGCGTATGGTTTACGCCGGCGCGGCAACGGCCGGTGCGGCTGCCGTGCTCCTGAGCACGGACGGGATCCTGAACCCGGCATTGTGGTGGAATGCGGTGTTTGCCGCCGTTGGATCAGTCCTGGCCGGACTGCTCATCGGCAGCTACTTCCGGGCGCCCGCCGGCGCTGCGGCTACGCTCTGCGATACCCGGTGGCCGCTGCTTGGCCTGCTCGGACTCGCCTCCGCGGCCGCCGGCGCGGAAGGGCCGGCGGGCTACTTCTTCGCGGGAGTCTCCCCGGCCCTCCTGAACGGCGTGATTGCACCCGTGCTGGCCCTGCTTTCGCTGGCACTTTTGGCCTGGGCGCTGTTCTCGCGGCTCAAACTAGAGCGGCGGGCACTGGCTCCGGAGGCCGAACCCGCGTTGGCGTGCACCACGTGCCGTCCGCTTTTCCCGTCGCAAACGGGCACCGGAAGCTCATAGCCCTGCCGGCCGCTCAGGTGGAAGAGAAGACCACGCTGGCCACGCACTCATTGTCCGGCGCCAGCGTGATGACCGCGGCGAAATAGTCGCCGCCGAGCACGCGGGGCAGCCAGTGCGCGGAGTCCTCCCACATGTGAGGGTACGGAACAGAGTCGGCGGGGTACCAGGCGGGATCGATTTCCGACGACGGCGCGGGCTCCCCCAGCCAGTTCCAGCTCCGGTACACCACGGTGGACATGTCCCATTCGGGCCTGGCCGGGAAAACGAACTCGATGGTTCCCGCCGGCTCCAGGTCTGCTTCTGCGACGGTGACGCCGGATTCTTCGAAAACTTCGCGTACGGCGGCCTGTTCGGGGGTCTCCCCCGGCTCGACGTGTCCGCCGAGGGTCACGATGCGGCCGATGCCGAAGCCGGTCTTCTTCAGGCCGAGCAGGACTTCCTGCCCGCCGGCGCCGGTTTCGCGCATAAGGAAACACAGCACCACCGGAGTGGCACGCGGCTGCCTGGCTGCCGGGTTCACAGTGCCCGCGGATGGGCCGCGGCGTAAACCTCGCGCAGCGTATCGGCGGTGACCAGCGTGTAGACCTGCGTGGTGGTCACGGAGGCGTGGCCAAGGAGTTCCTGGACAACGCGCACGTCGGCGCCGCCTTCGAGCAGGTGCGTGGCAAAGGAGTGCCGCAGGGTGTGCGGGGAGACGTCCCGGTCGATTTTGGCCCGTTCTGCAGCGGACTTGAGGATCGTCCAGGCGCTCTGGCGGCTCAGCCGGCCTCCGCGTGCATTGAGGAACAGCGCCGGGGTCCCCTTGCCCGTGGCGGCGGCGGCGGGCCGGCCGCGTACGAGGTATTCATCCAGTGCCCGCGCCGCGTAGGAACCCAGCGGCACCAGGCGTTCCTTGGAGCCTTTGCCGAACAGCCGGACGACGTCGGGTCCGTTGGCCGGGATGCGCTCCAGGGAAAGGTCGTCGATGTCCAGTCCCACGGCTTCGCTGATGCGGGCACCGGTTGAGTAGAGGAACTCCAGCAGTGCCCGGTCGCGCAGCCCGGTGGGGGTATCCAGCGGAACGGCTTCAAGGATGCGGGTTACTTCATCCACGCTGATCGCCTTGGGCAGGCGTTTGCCGGGCAGCGGAGGGTGGACGTCGCACGCGGGATCCTGCTCGGTCAGTCCTTCCAGTGCCCAGAACTTGTGCAGCCCGCGCACGGCCACGATAGTCCGGGCAGCCGAACGCACGCTCAAGGCCGCGGCGCCGTCGGACCCCTCGGCGATGGACCGGGCAAAGGCGGTGACATCGTGGCGGGTGATGTCCGTAATCGCAGTGCGGCCGGAAGCGTCCAGGAAGCGGGCGTAGCGCAGCAGGTCACGCCGGTAGGCGTCCACGGTATTGCGGGCCAGTCCGCGCTCGACGGCCATGTGCTGCAGATAGGCGGCGATCGCACGGCCAACCGCGGTGGAGCGCAGTTCATCCTCTGCTGACCGGGAACTGCGGGCTGCCGGCGCGGATTTCTTCTCCGGCGACTGCGCTGCCTGCTCGAGGTCGGCGCGGCTGAGGACCAGCGTGGGGTTCAGCTGGGCGGAGAGGTCCAGCTCAATGGTGTCATTGTGCCGGGGAACGGACGGGGCGCCGTCCGTTCCGGTGCCGGCTGGGGGAACGTTTGACGGCATTGGGTCCCCTATCGGACGGAACCGTTGGGCCAGGCGTGATGCTCTGAGTGGTGTTCCGGCCACGGCGCGTCGCCCGGACGCAGGCCGGCGTAGCCGGTGCTGCGCGCCGCAGCGGCTGCCAGGACTGCCGCAGCAGCCGAGGGGCTGTGCATCCGGCCTTCCAGGACTGCCGTAACGGCGTCGTCCAGATCCACCCACAGCATCTTGATTTCGGCTTCCTCGTGGAAACGTTCATGGCGCTCTGCCTCAGGAACATCATGCAGTCCCCGTGCCAGGTAGATGCGCAGCTCTTCGCGCGAGGAGCCGGGGGAAAGGAACAGGTCGGTCAGGACGTTCCAGTCCTCAGCGACCAGGTCCGCTTCCTCAGCCAGCTCACGAACGGCGGCGGTGAGGTAGTCCTCGCCTTCGACGTCCAGGAGGCCGGCCGGGATTTCCCACAGCGTCATCCGCACCGGATGCCGGTACTGGTTGATGAGCAGGATCTGGCCCTGCTCGTTCATGGCCAGGATAGCCACGGCACCGGGGTGCCGGATGAAGTCGCGGACCAGGGGCTCGCCGTCGTCGGTCAGGGTGAACTTTTCGCTCACCACGTCCCAAATGGGACCGCTGTAGGCTACGGATGATTCCAGCAGCCGTCGCGGACTCTGTTCGTCGGCGAACCCCCGGTCTTCGCTCATTGCCTTACGCCTCCGCGCCCTGGTGGGCCAGTGCGGCCTTGATCAGGCCGGCGAACAGCGGGTGAGGGCGGGTGGGCCGCGAGCTCAGTTCCGGATGCGCCTGGGTGGAGACGTAGTACGGGTGTACTTCTTCGGGCAGTTCAACGAACTCCACCAGCTGGCCGTCCGGGGACGTGCCGGAGAAGACCAGGCCGGCTTCGGCGATCTGCTCACGGTAGGCGTTGTTCACCTCGTAGCGGTGGCGGTGGCGTTCGGCGACGGCGGTCTTGCCGTAGGTCTTGGCCACAACCGAGCCCTCGTCGAGCTTGGCGTCCCAGAGACCCAGGCGCATGGTGCCACCCATGTCGCCCTGGCCTGCAACGATATCCTTCTGCTCGGCCATGGTCGCAATAACCGGGTACTTGGTGTCCGGCTCGAACTCGCTCGAGGATGCGCCTTCCAGGCCAACCACGTTGCGGGCGTATTCGATGACCATGCTCTGCAGGCCAAGGCACAGGCCAAGGGTCGGCATCTTGTTCTCGCGGGCGAACTTCAGCGCGCCCAGCTTGCCTTCGAGGCCGCGGATGCCGAAGCCGCCGGGGACGCAGATGGCGTCCACGCCGTCGAGCGCCTTGCGGGCACCCTCTTCGGTAGCGCAGTCATCGGAGGGGACCCAGCGGATCTTGACCTTGGTGTTGTTGGCGAAGCCGCCGGCACGCAGGGCCTCGGTCACCGACAGGTAGGCGTCCGGCAGGTCGATGTACTTGCCAACCAGTGCCACCTCAAGGTGGTGCTTCGGGTTGTGGACGGCCTCGAGCAGGCGGTCCCACTTGGTCCAGTCGACATCCTTGAACTTCAGTCCCAGGTGCTGGACGATGTACGCGTCCAGGTTCTGGGAGTGCAGGGTCTTGGGGATGTCGTAGATGCTCGGAGCGTCCGGGCAGCCGATAACGGCATCGACGTCCACGTCGCACATGCGGCCGATCTTGTCCCGCATGGAGTCCGGCACGGGCCGGTCGGAGCGGATGACGATCGCGTCCGGCTGGATGCCGATGGAACGCAGGGCTGCCACCGAGTGCTGGGTCGGCTTGGTCTTCAGTTCCTGGGACGGGCCGATGTACGGCACCAGGGAAACATGCAGGAAGAAGACGTTGTTGCGCCCTACGTCCTGGCGGACCTGGCGGGCCGCTTCGAGGAACGGCTGGGACTCGATGTCGCCGACAGTGCCGCCGATTTCGGTGATGATGACGTCCGGAGCCTTCTTCGCCTCGGAGGGCAGGCGCATCCGGCGCTTGATCTCGTCGGTGATGTGGGGAATGACCTGGACGGTGTCACCGAGGTATTCGCCGCGGCGTTCCTTGGCGATGACGGTGGAGTACACCTGGCCGGTGGTCACGTTGGCGGACCCGTCGAGGCTCTCATCGAGGAAGCGCTCATAGTGGCCGATGTCGAGGTCGGTCTCGGCGCCGTCGTCGGTCACGAAGACTTCACCGTGCTGGAAGGGGTTCATTGTGCCCGGATCCACATTCAAGTAGGGATCGAGCTTCTGCATGGTCACCGAGAGGCCGCGTGCCCGAAGCAGGTGGCCGAGGCTGGAAGCCGTCAGTCCCTTACCGAGGGAAGAAGCCACACCGCCGGTGACGAAGATGTGTTTGGTCGTAGAAGACGACTTGGGAAACCTTGAATTTGATCGCTGCACCACGGAATTCGAGCCTATCACCTTTTGTTGGTTGGGGTATTACTCACCGGGGACGGCAGCCGTCGCCAGCAGTTCCTCGGCGTGGGCACGGGCCGACTCCGAGTCCTCGTGGCCCGCAAGCATCCGGGCCAGTTCCCTGATCCGGGCTTCGCGGTCCAGCACGACGACGTCGCTGGCAGTTACGCCGGTTCCGTCGCCTGCGGAGGAAGAGGTTTTAATCACGCGGATATGGTGGCCCGCGAAGGCCGCCACCTGGGGCAGGTGGGTGACCACAATCACCTGGACGTGCCTGGCCAGCATCGCCAGCCGGCGTCCAATTTCGATCGCCGCCTTGCCGCCGACACCGGCGTCCACTTCGTCGAAGACGAACGTCGGCACGGGGTCGACTTCGGCAAGCACCACTTCGATGGCGAGCATGACCCGGGAAAGCTCGCCGCCCGAGGCCCCCTTGCCCAGCGGGCGGGGCGGTGCCCCGGGATGCGGGGCGAGCAGGAACTCAATCGCGTCAGCCCCGTGCGGGCCGAGCTCCCCGGTCGGCTCGACGTTGATCACCAGCCGTGCGTCCGGCATGGCCAGCGCAGTCAGCTCTGCGCTGACACGCTCCCCCAGCTCGGCCGCGGCTTCGGTCCGGAGTTTGGTCAGGCCGGCCGCCTCATCCCTGAGCCTTCCCTCCAGTTCAGTCAGCTCGGCTTCCAGCGATTCGATGCGGTTGCCGTCGTCGCCCAGGTCCGCCAGGCGCGCGCGGCTGGTTTCGGCCCATTCCAAGACCTCGTCGATGCTCGGTGCGTACTTGCGCACCAGGGTGGCCAGTTCAGCCCGCCGGGATTCAACCTCGGCCAGCCGGCCGGGCCCGTCGGAGTCCAGGGAAGCACTGTAGCTGGAGAGCTCCGCGGCGATGTCCGCGAGGATGTAGCCGACTTCGGCGAGCCGGCCGGCTGCTGCAGCCAGGGCGGGATCGTGCTCCCCGGCCAGCTCCAGCTGCCGCTTCGCCGCATCAACCAGCGAGGTTGCGTCTGATCCGTCGGAGAAATCACCGGCGACCAGGGCCGAGTGAGCGCCAACTGAGGCGGTGCGCAGTTCTTCGATATTGCCCAGGCGCATGGCCTCGGTCTTCAGGTTCTCGTCCTCGGCCGGTTCGGGAGCAACGGCGTCGATCTCTTCCAGCGAGGCGGCCAGGTATTCGGCCTCCCGCAGGCGTTCACGGGCGGTCTCACGCAATTCAGTCAGTTCCGCCGCGGCAGCACGCCAGCGGTCATAGCCGTCGCGGTACGCGCCCAACGCGGTGGACAGGGTTTCCCCGGCATATTTATCCAGGGCTTCACGCTGGGCAGTCGTGCTCTTGAGCCGCAGCTGGTCCGTCTGGCCGTGGACGGCCACCAGGTGGCTGCCCACCTCTGCCAGCACGCCCACCGGCGCGGAACGTCCGCCCAGGTGCGCACGGCTTCGGCCGTCAGCGTTGACGGTACGGGCCACCAGCAGCTCAGTGCCGCCGTCGTACTCCTCCAGCTCGGCACCCGCGTCCGCGGCGCGCACGACGGCGGGGCTGTCCGGAGAGAGCCGCACCACGGCTTCCGCCAGGGCTGACTTGGCGCCGGTCCGCACCGCACCGGCATCCGACCGGGCGCCCAGGAGCAGACCGAGGGCGGTGATGACCATGGTCTTGCCCGCGCCGGTCTCACCGGTGACCACGGTAAAACCGGATCCCAGGGTCAGCGTTGCATCGGTGATGACGCCCAGGTCCCGGATGCGGATTTCTTCGATCACGGGAGCACTCCTCCGCTTTCGGCAGTATCTGCTGGGTGGTTTACGGGGCCCCGCCATCCCTGGGTAGGCAGCTGGAACTTCCGGACCAGGCGTTCGGAGAACGGGGTCTGGTGGGTGCGTGCCAGCCGCACGGGCACGGTGGACCGGGTGACTTCAACGCGGGACCCCGGAGGCAGGTCCAGGCTGCGCCGTCCATCGCACCACAGCAGGCCGTTGGCCGCATTCCGGGTCAGGATTTCCACGGCCAGGATCGAATCCGGCGCCACCACAAGGGGACGGGAGAACACGGCGTGGGCGCTGATGGGAGTGATGAGCAGAGCTTCGACTTCCGGCCAGACCACCGGTCCCCCGGCGGAGAACGCGTAGGCGGTGGAGCCGGTGGGGGTGGCCATGACCACGCCGTCGCAGCCGAAGGATGAAATCGGGCGGCCGTCCACTTCCATGACCACTTCGAGCATGCGCTGGCGGTCTGCCTTTTCAACAGCTGCTTCGTTCAGGGCCCAGGTGTGGGCCAGCAGCGTGCTGTCCAGCCAGACCTTGACGTCGATGGTGAGGCGTTCCTCCACGGTGTAGGCACGGTCGACGACCCAGCCCACAGTCTTTTCCAGGTCCTCACGTTCGCTTTCGGCCAGGAACCCCACATGTCCAAGGTTCACGCCCAGCAGCGGTACCTCGGTGTCCCGTACGAGTTCCGCGGCGCGCAGGATGGTTCCGTCTCCGCCAAGGACCATGCCCAGGTCAACGTCACTGAGCTGGACGTCTTCGTTGAGGATCTCCGTGGGGACGGTGAGCTGCCCGTACTCGCCCTGGATGTCCTCAAGGTCCTTGCGCCGCATCACCGGTACGAGGCCCGCCGCGTGCAGCTGGGTGCAGACTTCCTGGGCCGCAGCCATGGCGGCCTTCCGGCCGGTGTGCGCGAGCACCAGTATCCGTCTGCTCATCTTGTTCCAGTCCTCTTCTGCTCCCTTACGGAGCAAGTGTGTTGCCGTCCCGCCAGTCTTCTACGCCCTCCGGCGCATCCGCAAACGCGGCGGGTCCGCCGAAGACCTCGTTGACCAGTACGGATGCCGCGGCCGCGCGTTCCACGGTGCCGCGGACTTCTTCCGCGGGTACCGTCATCCACATAAAGAATTCCACATTCCCGTTCTGGCCGGGCAAAGGGCTGCGGGCGATTCCGCTTATTTCCAGACCAGCATCAAGTGCCGCTCCGGCAACCCGTTCCACCGCAAGGCGGTGGCGGGCAGGGTCGGTGACGACGCCGGTGCGGTTCAGCAGCTCCCGTCCCACCTCGAACTGGGGTTTGGCCATCAGCAGCAGGCTGCCACCTGGGCGGGTTGCTGCGGCCAGGGGCGCGACGACCATGGTCAGGGAGATGAAGCTGAGGTCGGCAACGGTGAGGTCCACGGTGCCGCCGATGTCCGCGGGCGTGAAGTAGCGGACGTTCATGCCCTCAAAGACCCGGACGCGGGGATCCGCACGCAGTGAATCCACCAGCTGGCCGTGCCCCACGTCAACTGCGGCGACTTCGCGGGCGCCGGCACGCAGCAGCACATCGGTGAAGCCTCCGGTGGAGGCGCCGGCATCCAGGCAGCGCAGCCCGGTCGGGTCGACGGCAGGGAACGCCGCCAGCGCGCCGGCAAGTTTGTGGCCGGCCCGGCTGACGTAGTCGGGTTCGCCGTCGTCAGCAACGCTGAGCGGTTCGTCCGGCTGCACGGCGGCGGATGCTTTGGTGAGCACCGTCTGCCCGCGATGCACGCGTCCCGCAGCGATGAGCTTGGCGGCATGGGTGCGCGACCGGGCCAGTCCGCGGGCCACCAGCTCCTGGTCGAGCCGGGCCATGCTAGCCGTCCCCCATGCGCGGGCGCGGGCCAGGTGCGGGCGCCCGCCCGGGTTCCTCGTTCAGGGCAGCGAGCAGGCCGTCATGCAGTTCCGCGTAGAGAGCGGCATGTTCACCCACCGGGGTGTCGCCCACGGCCGAAAGCCGGGACAGCACCGTGTCCACAGCGGGATCACCGGTCAGTTCTGGTTCAGGAGTTCCCCGGCGGGGCTCTGCGCTTTCATCCACGGGCACAGCCTAGCGTCCGGCGCTGACAGTCCAGCGGACCTGCGGATTTGTCGGCCGGGCAGCGTTCGGGTGCTCCTGCCACCAGGCCGCGCAAGCCGCACGCCAGCCGTCCAGGTCGCCGGCCGGCGCGTCAATGAACACTTCTCCCCCGCTGACCCGTGCCGTCGCAGCACCGCAGCTGAATCCGCCGTCAGCAGGCTCCGGTGCAGGATAGGGATCGTACAGGGCTCCCAGGCTGGGAATCAGGAAGTCCGGCCGCTCCGCCGTCCGCGCGGCCAGCGCCGATGCGGGGCTGTCCACTCCGGTGAGCACCAGGGCGGTGGCGTAGCCGGCGTTGGTGCCTCCCAGAATGTCCGTGTCCAGCCGGTCGCCGACGACGAGGGGACGTTCCACACCCAGGTGCCGTGCCGCCGTCGTAAACAGCGGCGCTTCGGGTTTTCCGGCAACCACCGGCTGCCGGCCGGTCGCTGAGGCCACCGCCGCAACGAGCGTGCCGTTCCCGGGTGCGATCCCCCGTGCCTGCGGGATGGACAGATCCGTATTGGTGGCAACCCACACCGCGCCGGCGGACACTGCGAAGGCGGCCTCGGCAAGGTCCTTCCACCCGAGCCCCGGGTCGAAGCCCTGGATCACCGCCGCCGGCCGGTCATCCGCTGAGGAAACGGGAACCAGGCCCTGGGCCTGCACCTGCTCCCGGAGCGTTGCGCTGCCGGTGACAAGAACGGTGCTGCCGGCAGGCACCAGCCCGGCCAGCAGTTCTGCTCCGGCCTGGGCCGAGCCGAACACGTTGGCGGCCGTGGCGGGGGCTCCGAGTTCGCGAAGGTGCTCCGCGACCATGGCAGAGGAACGCGAGGCGTTGTTCGTGATGTACGCCAGTTTTACGCCGGCTGCATCCAGTCCCTGGAGCGCCTCAGGCGCACCGGGAATGGCATGCGGGCCGGCGTACACAACGCCGTCGAGGTCCGCGAAGACAGCGTCGAAGCTGCCCAGCAGTGACTCAGTCATTGCTGTCCGCACCCTGGCGGGCGTCGTCGTCCTCGCTGTCCGGTTCGGCTTCTTCGGCGCCGAGAAGGGACTCACGCTCGTCGCTGGGAAGTGCGTCCTCGTCTTCTGCGTCGATGTCGGCGGCGTCGGCTTCGCTTTCGACGCGCTCGGCGTAGTTGCCGGAGCGGTCTTCGGCAACTACGCCCTTGTCAGAGCGATCGGTGTTTTCCTCGTCGCGGCGGAAACGCGGCTTGCCTGCCGGCTCGTCGTCCTCGCCGAGGTCCATGATCTCCGGCTCGGCAAATTCGCCAATGCCCAGAACGCTTTCTGCCAGCAGTGCCTGGCGGCGCCACGGCTCTGCCTCGTTGCCGCGGCCGGCCAGCTCGAGGGCATCTGCGTAGGCGCGGAAGAGACGCGGGCTGTAGGAGAACGCACGGTTCTTGTCCAGCTGCGGAATCTCGAGGGCGCTGACGGCGGCGTCGTACTGTTCCATGTCCATGCGGGCGCCGGAGGCAACAATCGCGATGTCTACCTTGCCTGCGTTGTCCAGCTCCGCGGCTTCCTCGGAACGTACCAGGTCAAGGGCCCGGTCCGGACGTCCGAGTCCACGCTCGCAGTCAGCCATCATGGCCAGGTATTCATTCGAGCCGCTGATCCGCCGGTGGGTGCGGAACTCACGCAGGGCGTCACCGAATTCGCCGGCGGCGTAGGCGGTCAGCGCCACTGCTTCGCGGACGGCGGCGAGACGGCCGCCGCGCCGGCTGGCGGCGAGGGCGTGCTGGAAAGCCAGTTCGGGATCGGTGTCGATCAGGCGGCCGGCCATGACCAGGTGCTTGGAGACCCATTCACCGTTGACCTCTTCGAGGTTGCGCAGCTGCGCACGGGTGACCTTGTCCAGTTCCTGGCCCGTGACGTCGTCGTCGATCTCCGGCGAGCGTTCACGGCCCGCACGGTTGGCGCTGCGCAGGTCGCGGGCGTTGTGCTTGCGCTCGGTAACGGGCGCTTCCTCTGCGCTGTGGCGCTGCGGGCGGTCATTGCTGCGCTGCGGGCGCTCCGAGTCCTTGCGGAACGGCTTGCGCTCACCATCACGGGCGGGGCGGTCACCAAACGGCTTACGGTCCCGGGAATCCTTAGTGAAGGGCTTGCGATCGCCACGATCATTGCTGAACGGCTTACGCTCATCCCGGCCGGCAAACGGCTTACGATCTCCACGGTCGGAATTGAACGAACGACGCTCACCATCACGGGCGGGGCGGTCACCAAACGGCTTACGATCTCCACGATCATTGCCGAACGGCTTACGGGGACCGCCTTCCTTGCTGAAGGGCTTACGCTCGCCGTCACGGGCAGGACGATCGCTCCAGGGCTTGCGCTCACCACGGTCGGAATTGAACGAACGACGCTCACCATCACGCGACGGACGATCACCAAACGGCTTACGATCTCCACGATCATTGCTGAACGGCTTACGGGGACCGCCTTCCTTGCTGAACGGCTTACGCTCACCATCACGGGCAGGACGATCACCAAACGGCTTACGATCCCGGGAATCCTTAGTGAACGGTTTACGCTCGCCGTCACGGGCAGGACGATCGCTCCAGGGCTTGCGCTCACCGCGATCGGAATTGAACGAACGACGCTCACCATCACGCGACGGACGATCACCAAACGGCTTACGATCTCCATCACGGGCAGGACGGCCGGCAGAGGACTGCCTGTCGTTGTAGGACTTGCGCTGCGGGGGTTTGCGATCGTTCGCGCGGGGGCGTCCCTGGCTGTCGCGGTCTTCCCGGTTGTTCTGCTCGGACATGCTGAGTTCCTCTCGTCGTGAGCCGACCAACGGAATTTAACTGCAGTCGCTCGTCACTATGTATGTGTAGGTAATGGGCAGGACTTTGCCTGCAAAAGTCGTGGGGACCGCACGGGGTCCCTCTCAATTCTAAGGCAGAGAGCCGCCTTCCCGGTCCGCGGGCCTCCGTCTGCGCTCCTGCGGGCCGTGAAGCTCACCACTTCCAGGCCTCACTGTCCCCGCAAACAGGGGTTCTGCGCGCCTTTGCGTGCCGTGGTTCCCATGGTGTGGGGCTGGTGCCGCCTGGTGTGGTCCCGCCAGGTCACAGGTGTCACGGAGTGTGGGAAGGACGGTCAGGCTGGCCGGCTCCGGGTGCCGGGGCGGCCTGAGTAGGTGGTGTTAAAGCAATTCAGGCCCCGCAGCGTTGCGGGGCCTGAACTTTAATGGTTGTCCGGCGGTGACCTACTCTCCCACACCCTCCCGGGTGCAGTACCATCGGCGCTGCGGGTCTTAGCTTCCGGGTTCGGAATGGGACCGGGCGTTTCCCCCGCGCTGTGACC
>NZ_JAMWKK010000006.1:0-186902 GCF_035792275.1 Arthrobacter koreensis
ATCGCAGCAAAGCTCAACCGCAGACCCAGACCAACCCTGGACATGGACACCCCAGCCAACCGGCTGAACATGCTGCTGCAACCAGCAGCCTAACCCCCAGCGTTGCACCCACCACTTGACTTAGCCGGGCTCAAAAGAGCCGTAACTGGCCTCTCGATGGGGGAGGGGGAGGGAGAGGGGGGCAGGTACTAGACAGAGGACGACGCCGCGACGGCCTGCCGCGCCAGCGTCTTCAAGCTGAATCCGGGGCCGGCAACCTCTTCCGGCGACGGACTGATCCCGGCCGCCAGGAGCTTGCGGGCACCCAGATGCTCACCGGGCGAATTGACCGACTCCACAGCAGCCAGCCGTCCGTTCCGGAAGCACAAAACAGAGAACTTCCCGGACTCCGGGTCCCCGCTGGTCACCAGCTGGTCCCCGGGTGCGGAGAGGCCGGCAATCTGCAGCCTCAGGATTCCCTGATTGCTCCAGAACCACGGCAGGTCCGTGTACGGCTCGGCCGCTCCAAGGATGGTCCGCGCCGCGTGCCGTCCCTGGTCCGTGGCGTTCTGCACCGACTCCACCCGGATCCGCGCCCCCGCGTGTGCGGACGGGAAGCTGGCGCAGTCGCCCACTGCCAGGACCGACGGATCCGAGGTGCGCAGCGCGGCGTCGACCACTATGCCGTTCCGGGTTTCCAGCCCGGCCGAGGCGGCCAGCGCGTCATTGGGCACGACGCCGATGCCCGCCACCACCAGATCCGCCCGGTACCGGGCGCCGCTCGTGGACACCGCCCACCCGACCCGGCCGTCCATGCCCGGTTCGAGAGAGGCGATGCCTTCGTTGAACCGCAGCCGGATCCCGGCACGCGCGTGGGCTTCGGCGAACCAGGCGCCCATTGCAGGGCTCAGTGCGCGCCCCATGGGCCCCGGCGCGAACTCCAGCACGGTCACCTCACAGCCGCGCGCCTTCGCCGCGGCAGCAACTTCCAGCCCGATGAAGCCGGCTCCCACCACCACCACGCGGCGGGCCGCAGCGAGATCCGCATGCAGCCGCTCGGCGTCGGGCAGTGTCCTCAGCAGATGCACCCCCGGCAGGTCCGCGCCAGGGCAGGTGAGCGTCCGGTTCGCGGCACCGGTGGCGAAGACCAGGTGCCGGTAGTCCAGCTGCCTACCGTCCTCCAGAGTGACGGTCCGCGCGTTGCGGTCCACGGCGGCGGCACGCACGCCGCTGCGCAGCGTGATGTCCTTGTCCGCGAAGAACGACGCCGCGCGCAGCGGCAGGGGTGCGGGGCTGCACTCCGGCGCCAGGTAGTCCTTGGACAGGGGAGGGCGCTGGTAGGGCAGGCCCGGCTCGTCCGCGATGACGGTGATGGCCTCCGGGTAGCCCCCGCTGCGCAGAGAGTCCGCAACCTGCAGGCCTGCCTGCCCGCCGCCGATGATGACTACGGACATCTCAGACCTGTTCCGCAGGAACGTCGACGATGATCCCGTCCAGTTCCGCGCAGGCCTTGATCTGGCAGCCCAGGCGGGAAAGCTCCGTCCGCTCGGCGGTGGTGCAGTCCAGCATTTCCTCTTCGTCGTCGCTGGGTTCCGGCAGTGCCGCGGTGAACTCGGGGCGGACATAGACGTGGCAGGTGGCGCACATGGCCTGGCCGCCGCATTCGCCCACAATGCCGTCCACTCCGTTGGTGACGGCAGCGCGCATCAGCGAGGTGCCCGGTTCCGCGGTGACGACGGCGGGCACGCCGGAGGGCTGGATAAAGGTGATGGTACTCATGGTTCTCCTTGAAAAGCAGGGATGGAGGTCTAGCCCCAGAGGATGGGCATCTTGACGAGGCCGCGGAAGACCCAGCCGGCATCAACGGAGGCGTTGTCCGGGTCCAGGCGCAGGCCCGGCAGGCGATCGAAGAGGGCCGGCATGGCGACCTGGGCCACCTGTGCACGGGCCACCCATGTGCCGGCACAGAAGTGGGCGCCGCCGCCGAAGCCCAGATGGGGTTTCCTGGGGCGGTGGATGTTGAAGGTTTCCGGATCTTCGAAAACCGCGGGATCCCGGTTGGCGGCCCCGAGGACCACCCCCACCCGGGCTCCCGCAGGCAGCTGGACCCCTTCCAATACGGTGTCCCGAGTGACCTGGCGCGGATACATGCCAATCGGCGCCACCCAGCGGACGGACTCCTCGAATGCGGCGGCGTAGCGTTTGGGATCACCATTTATCGAAGCGAGCTGGTCCGGGTTGCTCAGCAGGGCCCAGACGGTGGTTGCCAGGACGTCGCGGGGTTCGTTGAGTCCTCCGCCGATGGTCATCTTCAGGTTGGCGCGGATGGCCTCCAGGGGGATCGGCATGGAAGCCAGCCCGGAGAGCAGCGAGTGGTCCGGGTTCTCCCGCAAGTACGGCAGCATCTCGTCGATCGCGGCATCCACCTCGGCGGAGGAGCGGGCGCTCTTTTCCCAGACCCCGGCGTCGTCTGCGTAGTTGCCGGTGCCGTCGATCATAGTCTGGCTCCAGCGCTGCAGGTCCTGCTGCGTGGCGTTGTGGAATCCGCAGACCAGACGCAGGTTCTCTGCGGCGTAGGGTGCCGCATAGTCCCAGACGAAGTCGACGCCCTGCCCCTTGGCTTCCAGCTCGCCGAGGTACTTCTCATTGTTCGCCTCGAAGAGGGCTTTCCAGTGGTTCTTGATGGTGCCGGGACGCAATGTGGATCCGTAGGAATCCCGTTCCACCCGGTGTTCCGGATCGTCCTTGCGCAGCATTGAATGGCCCATGGAACGCTTCATCAGCGAACCGGTTTCATTGGCGGAGAAGACCTCGTCGTCCTGCTCGATCGTGTGGCAGGCCGCGTAGCTGGTCACCATGTAGCGGTTTACCGCGGGCACCCAGTGCACCGGGGCTTCCTCGCGCATCCGCCGGTAGATCGGGAACGGGTCCCGGTACAGGTCGGGAATGGTGACCCAATCGGCTACGGGCGCTTCCGGTCCTGAGGGGCCGGGGAGAGGAGCCGCGGCGGGTGCGGCCGCAGCGCCGTCGTGGTCCGTCGGCACCCCGGAATAGGGACAGCTGGGGGACTGGGTATCCGGGGTGGTCATCGGTGATCTCCTCGTAAGCGTCGCGGCGGCACCCGCCTGGCTATCAGTGTGCCCTGCGTCATATCCCCGGTAAAGTACAAGAAATCTTTGAATATCCACGCTTTGAGTGAGGTTGCATGCTCCGGTACACCCTGCGGCAGCTGGAAGTGTTTGCCGCCGTTGCGGACCAGGGCAGCATTGCGGCCGCGGCGGAAAGCCTGCATGTCTCCGAATCCGCCGTGGCGGGGGCGCTGAACAATCTGGAGCGGGCCTTTGGCGCGCAGCTGGTGATCCGGCGGAAGGCGCACGGCATCACGCTGACCACGGCCGGGCAGGGCGTGCTGGGCCGGGCCCGGAACCTGCTGGTGGACGCCGTGGACCTGCAGCTGCACGCCGGCGGCACGGACGCCGAGGTGCGCGGGTCACTGGTGCTGGGCTGCTACCTGACCCTGGCGCCTACGGTGCTGGCCCGCCTCATCGAACACTACGGGCGGCGGTATCCGCTGGTAGAGCTGGACTTCTATGACGGTCCGCAGTCGGAAATCCACCGGCGGCTGGCGGACGGGCAGCTCGACGTCGCCATCGCCTACGATCTCTCACTTCCGGCAGGGTTGAACCGGCAGCCGCTCTTCGCCGCTGAACCGGCCGTCGTCCTGTCCGCCGGGCACCCGCTGGCGGAGCGCACCGAACTGTCGCTGGCCGACGTCGCGTCCGAACCCATGATCCTGCTGGACGTGGACCCTAGCCGGGAGAACACCATGACCATGTTCGGCGACGCGGGCCTGACGCCGAACGTGCGGTTCCGGACCACGGACTATGAGGTGACGCGCTCGCTGGTGGGACGGGGGATGGGCTACGCCATTCTGGTGCAGCAGCCCGCGGGAGAGCTGTCCTATGAGGGCCGTCCGCTGGTGGTGCGGCCACTGCGCCCGGCGGTGCGTCCGGTGCCCGTCTCCATGGTGTGGCCGGCTACCCTGCGGCAGTCCCGGAGTGTGGCCGCGATGCTCAGCCTCGCCGCGGAGCTGTACGGCTGACCAGCGGCCGGATGTGGCAGGAAGCACGTTCCGGGAATTCGACGCCCGCCAAACCCGCCCGGATACTTGGAGGCATGACATCAACGCACACTGACACCCTTCCGGCCCATGGGCCGGAGGCGGTGACGGTCTCCATCACCCGGCGGGTCGATCCCCGCCGCGTGTCCGAGGCCACCCACTGGGTCCAGGAGGGCGTCAACCTCGCCAATACCTGGCCGGGGTTCCTTGGTTCCGGATGGGTCCGCGCCTCCGCCACCTCCGATGAATGGCACATGCTGTACCGCTTCGCCGACTCATCCTCACTGGATGCCTGGGAACATTCAGAACCGCGGCGGGAATGGCTGGAACGCGGCCGGGACATGGTTGAAGACCGCACAGTCACCCGCCGCACCGGAATTGAAGGCTGGTTCGACGCGCCCTCGTCCACCACCGACCTTCAGGCCCCCGCCAAGCCGCCGCGCTGGAAGCAGGCCGTGGCCATCTGGCTGGGGTTCTTCCCCGTCAACCTGGCCTTCACCTGGCTGGTGGGCCTGGGCTTCCCGGACTGGGAGGCCCTCGCCATACCGCTTCGGGTACTGATTACGACGGCGATCCTCACCCCGATCATGGCCTACTGGGTGCTGCCGTGGGTCACCGGCCTGCTCCAGCCCTGGCTGCAGCGCAGCCGGTCCTAAGACACAGATACGCACGACGGCGCCGCCCGGGTTATCAGCCCGCGCGGCGCCGTCGTTGTAACTACCGAACCCCAGCGGGGGCCGGTGCCAGCCGGCCCGACTTCCAGGCCTTGATGAAACCATCGCCGATGTCCCACAGCCCGATGAACAGGACCGCCGCAGCGGTGATTCCGCTGATCCAGCCGGACACGTCCGCACCCCAGTCGACGTTCGCCAGGAAGGTCCAGTCAAAGACCTGGTCCGTGGACAGCAGCCACAGCACCGGCACCGTGAACGCCAGCGCCAGCACGGCATTCACTGCCGCAAACGCGTAGGTCCACCGTCCGGCCAGATAAAGCACGACGGCGAAACCCGCCTCGATCACCAGCAGGACGATCACGTACGGCAGCCAGAAACTCCACAGGCTCTCCTGCAGCAGCACCACGGGTTCACCGTCCAGGTACATCACTGAACCCACCCGCTGCCAGAGCAGCACGCCGATGAAGAACGCAGCGAGCACTACCGAGGCGATGGTGTCGCCAAGCGAGACCTGGGACTTCCGCGGAACCTGGGGCAGCATGGCCGGCGACCAGGGCTGCAGACCCAGGTCCTTCCGCCGGGTGCCGTTGAACTGGATGATCGCGAAGACCAGTGTGACCCAGAAGCCGAGGTGCACCAGCACGCTGATGGCCGTGCCGACTGCGGTGCCGAAGGCTCCGGCGGGGTTGCCGGGATCAAGGGCCATCTGCACCACGACCGAACCGACTAACGCGAGCGGCGTGAGAATAACGGCGAGGGTCTTCAGCAGCCGCCACCAGTCCAGGAAGAGGTCCGGCCCAATCAGGTAGAGGGGCCGGCCGCTGTACTGGGCTGCCAGTCGTGCCGGATCCCCGAGTTCGGCGAGGACCGCGTTCTCCGCTTCGGCCGCCGGCTGGCCCGCCTCGACGCGTGCCTCGACGTCGTCCGCGATAGAGCCGCGCAGCTCCCGCTCAATGTCCGAACGCTGGGCCTCTGGGATGGATTTCAGTGCAGCAAAGACATAACGGTCGGTGAGGGTACTCATGATGGTTGTCCTTCGTTGAGCTGGCGGATTGAGGCGTGGAGCGCTTCCCAGTCCTTCAGCAGGGCGTTTAGCAGCTCGGTGCCCTGCTCGCTGGTGGTGTAGAACTTCCGCGGACGCGCCTCTTCGGTATCCCAGGAGCTGGTGAGCAGCCCCTGTTTTTCAAGGCGGCGCAGCAACGGGTAGAGGGTGTTGGCCTCCACCGCGAAGCCGGCCTGTTCAAGGGCTTCAAGCAGGCCGTAGCCGTAGCCGGGCCGTTTCAGGATGGAGAGGCAGGCCAGCACCACGGTTCCCCGGCGCAGTTCCTGGAGATGTCCACCCAGCAGGTCTTGATCCATGACTCACACTATGGTGTGTCACGTACAACATTGCAATAGGTAGATTGTTTTATTTTCTGCGAACGGGCTGCCGCAGGATGGTCCTGAGCTTTTCCGGCGCAGTGCGCCGCGGGTCGCTGAGATAGATCTCGTGGTGGTCACCGTTGAATTCCAGCTGGTTGGCCGGCATGAACTCATGGTGGAGCCGGGCCAGGACCGGAGCCTCGTCGTCGTAGGAACCAATGTGCAGCAGCTGGACGGACAGACCCTCATGCAGTGCCAGCCAGCGGATACCGGCTGCTGCGTCAAGGTTCTTTTTGGCCCGGACGTCCATGGCCGCTGCTGTGGCCATTTTCGGGGTAATCCATTCCGGCTGCCTGATAAGCATGGTCCAGTCCCAGGAGTCCTTGTTCCCCTGCACAAATACATCCGGATTCTCCGCACGCCACAGGCCTTCCAGCGGCGCCACCACCGAGTCCTGTCCCAGGCTGCGTTTCGCAGTGAACTTGAGGGAATAGGCCACCGCGTAGAGTGCCTGGACGGCGTCGGAGTACTCCGGGGAGGTGTTCGGGTTGCCGTGCCCGTCCACCGCGAGGAAACGCTGCGGAGGCACCTCCACCAGCGTGAAGCTGCGCCCGGGTGCGTACAGTTCCCGTTCTTCCTTTTTGACGTCGTACTTCGCCTTGCCTGCGGAAGGGTCCATGGCTGTGCCTCCTGGTTATCCATGAAAGTGCACCCGCGGGCCCCGGGCAACGGTGCGCGGCCCCGGGCTTGCGTTCGCTACGATCCATGGAGGAAGCAAGTCCTTGGACAGGGAAATGACAGGGGAATGATGACACTGGTTGGCACAGCCGCGACGGTGGTCCTGCTGCGCGATGGGGCGCAGGGGATCGAAGTCCTGCTGCTGGAGCGGCCGCGGCACACGGGCACGTTCGCCGGGGCCTGGGTCTTCCCCGGCGGCCGGGTGGATCCCGAGGACTACGCGGCGGCAGGGTCAGTGCCTCCGGACCTCCAGGCTGAGCCGCGGCATCCGGAACTGGATCTGCCGGCGGCCCGGATCGCCGGAGTGCGGGAGACGGTTGAGGAGACCGGCCTGGTGTTGGCTCCGGAGTCGCTGGTGGAACTGTCCTGCTGGATCCCTCCGCTGCAGGCGCCCAAACGCCTGCGCACCTGGTTCTTCCTGGCGCCGGCCCCGGCTGGTGAAATCCGGCTGAACCCCGGCGAGCTGATCGATTCCGCGTGGCTGACGCCCGCGGCGGCCCTGGAGCTGCACCGCCTGGGCAAGATGCTCCTGGTCGCTCCGACCTTCGTGACCCTGACGCTGCTCCAGCAGTTCCCGGACGCCGCCGCCGCCCTCGGATTTGCCGCTGCGGCTACGCCGGAGACCTTCAGCAGCCGTCTGCTTGACGGCTATGAGCCGGACGCGGTGATTGCCTGGCACGGCGACGAGCAGTACCCGGCCGACGGCGCAGGGCAGCCCGGCGGCCGGCACCGCCTGGTGATGCGCGGCAGCGACTGGCGTTACGAGCGGAACCAGGCTCCGGCGCGCTAGGATGCCGCCGGCGCCGCGGGCCGCTGCCGCGGGCTTTCCGGCAGTACCCGGTCTCGGCCGGCAAGGAAGGCCATGGCACAGCTCAGCCCCATGATCCCCGCGCTCGCAGCCAGCGGAACCGTCCATCCGCCGCTGAGGTCGTACAGGAAACCGAAGAGCACGGGTCCGGCGGCACCGATGGCATAGCCGACGGACTGGGCCATGCCGGACAGGGCTGCCGCCTGGACATGGTTGGTGGTCCGCAGGCTGAACAGGGACAGCGCGGTGACAATCATGCTGCCGCAGCCCGTGGCGCTGACAACCACCCACGCCAGGGACAGGCCCGGGGCAACGAGCAGCCCGAGGAAACCGGCCATGGCAAACAGGCTGCCCGCCATGCCCAGCAGCCGTTGGTCCGCAAACCGCCCCAGGATGGCCCCGGTCAGCAGGGATGAGGCAGTGCCCACTACCAGGAACGCCGAGACGTGCAGCCCGGATGCGGTTTCGGAAATGCCCTGATCGCGCTCAATACTGGGCAGCCAGGTGGTCACCACGAAGAATCCAACGGACTGCAGGCCCATGAACAGGGTTACCTGCCAGCCGAGCAGCGTTTTCCACGGGGAGCGGAACCGGGCCGGCGCGGACGGCGCCGGCGCTGCCGGGCCGGAGGTGCCGCCGTCGGCCGTTCCGCGTTTCAGGCCCGGGAGCAGAATTGCCATGGCGATCAGCGCCAGCCCGGCCCAGATCCCCAGCGCGAGGCGCCAGCCGGAACCCGGGATCAGGGAGACAGGGACGACGACGGCGGCCCCCAGGGCGGTGACCAGGCTCTGGGCGGCAATGTAGAGGCCGGTGAGCTGGCTGATCCGGCCGGGGAAATCGCGCTTGATCAGCGAAGGGAGCAGCACGTTGAGGAAGGCAATCGCGATGCCGATCAGGATGGTTCCGGTCCAGAGAGCGGCGGGAACCGGGGTGGACCTGAAGATGGTCCCGCCGGCCAGCAGGGCCAGTGAAAGCCACAGGGCACGGTCCAGTCCGGTCCGGAGTGCCACTGCCGGGGCAAGGGGGGAGAACAATGCGAAGGCGATGAGGGGCAGTCCTGTAAGGAGGCCGGACTGGGCGCTGCTGAAGTCGAATTCGCGGCCGATGTCTGCGAGCAGCGGCCCCACGGAGACGAAGGCTACGCGGAGGTTTACGCCAATCAGGAGCACACCGGTCAGTGCCAGTCCCGCCCTGACGGACGGCGTCCTTCGGGTCCTGCTGAAAACCGCCACGCTTCTCCTTTGCAGCTGCGGATGTGTCATGGAACACGTTAGCGCGAGGTGGGGGGACTCGGGCTGGGAGTTCTTATATGACGCGTTCCTGCGGCGGCGGCGAGAAGCGTGGCGGGGGCTTCCAGGCCTAGGCGACGGTGCCTTCGGCTGAGATCTTTTCGATTTCTTCCGGCGTCAGGCCGGCCACTGCTGCAATGCTTCCGGTCTCCAGTCCTTCACTGACGGCGCTCTGCACCAGTTCGGTAAGGACCTGCTCCGCGCGGTCTACTGCCCACTGCTGTGCTTCCAGGTTGGAGGCTGCCATTGCGAGGGAGGAGAGGGAGTCTTCGTCTGGGGCGGGGTAAGCGGGGACCTGCTGTGAATCTACGACCGTCATGAACTGCACCCTTCGATAGGTAGGCTAGCAACTAGCTAGCTAGACTATTTATAATGTAAGGCTCCTGGTAAGTAAAGTTTGGAGACTTATACTACCCGTCGCTCTCCAATACCCGTGTCATTTCCTGCAGGAACCGGGTAATCGTACCGGCCTCCTCAGGGCTCAGCGATTCGGCGGTCTCCAGCATTTTCCGGTGCATTTTGCCGAGGGTTTCACGCACTTCATGGTCAGCGTTCTCTGTAGGGATTATCTCCAGTGCGCGCCGGTCTGTAGGGTGCGGCCGCCGGGTCAGGTAGCCGCCCTTCTGCAGCCGGTCGATCAGGGCGGTCGTGGAGGCCGTGGAGATACTCAGGACGCGGGAGAGGTCCTTGGGGCCAATGGATTTACCGGCCTGGCGGGCCTGCATAACGTAGCGGATGGCAAGCAGGTCCGTCTCATTCATCCGCATTGAGTCGCGGGTGCGGCGGCGCATGGCCGCCTCGGCGGCGCGGTAGGCGCGGAGCGCGTTGAGGACGTCCACGCCGCCTGCGGTGTCAGGTGACTGACCGTACCAGTAACCGGCCCCGGTTGGATTGGCGTGTTCAGGCATGCGGACAAGTCTAGCCCACCGGAATACTAGCCAGGCTACTTATTCGCGCCTGCGCGGACCCGCTTCCTCAGCAGTCTTATGGCATAGGGTATTAATCCCGGTATTTCCCGCGCTCTGCTGCCCGGCCGCTGGCAGGGCAGTGCGAGCACGTGCTGCAAAGGAGAATCCGCAATGGCTACGCCCTTTGAAGAACCTGCAATCCCTTCCGGCAACGAAGAGGACACCCTGGAACAGCAGCTGCCGGCGGTGCCGGATCCGGAAGAAGACAACGGCGCTGACGACCCCGTCCAGGCGCACGGTGATCCGCTGCTGCCGGGAGGTTCTGAGGCCGACCGGCTGGACCAGGAGCGCGACGGCACAGCGCCGGACGGCGAGGATGACTACCCCCGGGATTCCGGGGACGAGTATCCCGGGGACACGCCCTAGCAGCAGGCCGGGCTCATTCCCTCAAGACACCTGCCAGACCGTGAATTAGCCAGGGATGCCACCAGGCCCAGTCGTGCCCGCCCGAAATGGACTGGAAACCGGAATCGACTCCGTTCTCTGTCAAGACGGCGTGCAGTGCGGATGATGGTGCGTGGATGCTTGGCTCGTAGCGTCCGGCCTGCAGACGCACACGAATCCGGCCGGCCGCGGAAAGAAGCGGCTGGTCCAGGTCGTAACGCCAGAGTGACGGCGACTGCGCCAAGGCAGTTCCCGCGGCCTGAGGATACCTGGCCGTCTGCCACAGTGCGGCGAGCCCTCCATAGCTGGCGCCGGATACAACTGTCTGCAGGGGGTCCCGCGTGAGCGGAAGGGACCGGCGCAGGTCCGGAATGAGGCTCTGTGCGACGAAGTCCACGCTCCCGATCGGGCCCGAAAGCTCACGTGAGCGGGTGGGCACATCCACTGAGTCCACCATGGCGACGTGCAGCGGCGGCAGGATGCCAGCGGCGATCACCGCATCCAGCGTGCCCTGCAGGTTCTGGTACTTGGCCCACACCTGTCCGTCATGCAGTACCAGCAGCGGGGTTGGCCCGCCCAGGGCTGCGCGCGGGCGGTAGAGCCAGACATTGCGCAGCCGTCCGGCAGCGGTGTCCCGATATCGGCGCAGTTCCAGGTGCCGGACGAAGTCGCCGAGGACTTGCCGGGAACCCGATGGCCTCCGGCCGGCCCGGCACCGGGTCTCGGCTACCTCGCCGGTGGCTCCGAAGCCCATGATGCTGGTGCCCGTTGCTGCTGCCGGAACCGGTGCGGCAAGCCAAGGCGAGAGCGGCGCAGCGGGCAGGCGTAGCACCGACGTCGCGGATCCTGACATGCCCGTGGACAGCGCCGCATTCCGTGGGTCCGGTCCGCCGCCGTCCGCGGCCACCCGGACGGCCCGGCGGTCCGTGGCTGTACGCCAGGGCGGCGCTGCGCGCCCATGGTGCACAGTGATCCGGTAGCTGGCCTCCCAATCAGCGGGCATTTGCCAGGTAAGTGCCCACAACCCGTCCGGGAGGTCCTCAAATTCGCAGGCGTCCAGGTTGTCCGGATGAACCATGGCATTTGCGGAGAGGATCACCGCAGCCGCAGAGGCGTCCCGGTAAAGGAAAGTCACTGCGCGCTGGCCAGGGTCGCCGTCGGGGGCGTCTTCAACCAGTGGCAGGGCTAAGGCATCCCAGTCAGCCAGCAGCTGGTGCCGCTCGTGGGCAGAGAGCCCCTCCCAGTGCGAGCGGAAATATCCGGCGAGGACGCGGATCTTGGCCGGGGGCTGGGGGACCGGCAAGCGCGGAGGTGGGAACCCGGGTACGGCAGGCGCAGGGCTAGCGGCCATTGCCGGAGGCCTGCTTACGGGTGTGGTCCTGGCCGGGAAGGATGGTATCCAGTTCGCCGTCCACCCGGTCATGGTCAGTGGCCCGGCCGTAAGCGACTTCATTGATGCCCCGATTCCAGTAGCCGATGATCAGCTGCTGCCGCCGGTCGAAACCGCGCCTCTTCAAGTCGCTGCGGGCAAAGCGGACGACGGCGGATTCCGCAGACACCCAGACCTGCACCTGTCCGGAAGCGAGTTCGGCAGGGGGATACTCCACCGCGGCGAGGGCATCCGAGAGCAAGGTGGTGGTACCCGCCTCTGCCCCGCGCCGGTGCAGCCAGCGCAGCTCGACGCCCTTGGGAACGTACAGATCCTGTTCTTCCTCTGGTCCGGCTACCTCAATGAGGGCAAGGCCGCGCTGCCGGGGGCCGCACCGCTCAAGGGTCCCGGCAATGGCAGGGAGGGCGGTTTCGTCGCCTGCGAGCAGGATCCAGTGAGCATCGCCCGCCACTGCGCCTCCGCCGGCGAGGGCAGCTATCTGGTCTCCGGGTGCCGCTGTTTCCGCCCAGGACGCGGCGACGGACGGTCCGCTGTGCCGCACGAAGTCCACGGCCATCGACGCGGCGTCGGCTGCGAGGCTGCGCACGGTGTAGGTGCGGACCCGTTCGCGCTGGCCCGGTGCCCATGCCCAGCCGCGCTCGCCGCGTTCTGGAAGGTCAAGTGGCCGGCCCGGGACGGGGAAATAGAGCTTGACGTTGGGCAGGTGGGGCCCGGCGTGCACATAGCCGGCCACTCCGGGACCGCCGAAGTGGACCCGCCGCATGCGCGGGGTCAGGTCTTCGATGCGTTCAACTGTGAGCAGATGGCCGCTCATGCAGGAGCTCCCAGGTTAATCGGTGTTTCAATGCCCGCTATGCTGCGGACGGTGTGTCCCGGCTCCAGAGGCACCACCAGCGGTCCTCCGGTGGCCGGATCGGGGATGACCAAGGCGTCGATTCCGTAAATCTCCTTCATGAGTTCAGGCGTTGCGATCTCCTCCGGCGTTCCCTGGGCGAGGATCTGTCCGTCCTTCATGGCAATGATGTGGTCGGCGAATCGGAAAGCCAGGCCCAGTTCGTGCAGCACGGTCACCAGCGTGCAGTTGCCGGTCCGGTGCAGCGTGCGGCACAGGCGCAGGACCTCCAGCTGGTGGGAGATGTCCAGGAACGTCGTCGGTTCATCAAGCAGCAGCACGGGCGTGTCCTGTGCCAGGACCAGTGCCAACCAGACCCGCTGCCGCTGTCCGCCGGAAAGCTCACCCACCGTGCGGTCTGCCAGATCCTGCACACCGGTGGCTTCCAGTGCCGCATAGACCGCTTCCTGGTCGGCGCCGGACCACTGGCGCAGCAGGGACTGGTGCGGGAAACGGCCCCGCGCTACCAGATCGGCCACCGTAATGCCGTCCGGTGCAGTGGAACTCTGCGGCAGGAGGGCCAGCCGGCGCGCTGCCTCACGCGTTGGATAGGAATCGATGTCCTTCCCCTGCAGGAATACCTGTCCCGCCTGAGGTTTCAGCAGCCGCGAGAGGGCGCGAAGGAGTGTTGACTTGCCGCAGGCGTTCGGGCCGATGATGGCCGTGAAGGATCCGGGTGGAATCCGAACGTCCAGGTGTTCTGAGACGGTTCTGCCGTCGTAGCCAATGGTGAGGCCGCGGCCGGAGAGGACGTCTTCCATGGGGATCTCCTTGGGGGACATGGTTCAGACCTGCTTGCTGCGGGTCAGGAGCCAGAGCAGGTAAACGCCGCCCACCAGACCGGTCATCAGTCCGATTGGCACTGCGGCCTGGATGGGCAGGTGCTGCGAGATGAGGTCCGACCCGGCCACCAGCACGGCGCCCATCAAGGCGCCGGTGCCAACATGGACGCCGGGGGACCGGGTCAGCCGGGAGGCGAGCTGTGGCGCGGCAAGGGCCACGAAGACAATCGGGCCCGCCGCGGCCGTCGCCACGGCGGTAAGTCCCACGGCTGCGGCCATGGTCCAGATGCGCGTGCGTTCAGTGTGGATGCCCAGTGCGCGGGCAGCATCGTCGCCCATTTCCATTTGGTTCAGGTTGCGGGACTGAGCCAGCAGCACCGGCAGCAGAAGTACGACGGCGATGAGCACCGGCACCACATGCCCCCAGTTCCGCGCGGACAGCGACCCGGCCAGCCACAGATGCGCCTCGGCGGCGAGGTCGGAATCCCCCTTGGCAAGCAGGATGGTGTTGACGGCGGTGAGCATGGCACCTATGCCGATCCCGATCAGGATCAGCCGGTACCCGCCCGTGACTCCGCCGCTGAGCGAGAGCAGGTAGACAATGCCCGCTGCCAGCAGGCCCCCGGCGACTGCAGCCAGCGCGGTGGCTGCGGGGCCGGCGTCGAACAGGACGATCTGGGCCACGGCTCCGGTGGCCGCTCCGGTGGTGAAACCGATGATGTCCGGTGACCCCAGGGCGTTGCGGGAGATCGACTGGAAGGTGGCACCGGCAGCACCAAGGCAGGCGCCAACCCCCAGGGCCGTTACGGTGCGCGGCAGCCGGATCTTCTGGACTACTTTCACGCTCCGGTTTTCGCCCTGGCCGAAGACCGCTGCCAGCACATCGCCGAACGCCAGGGTAATGGTGCCGGTCTGCATGCCGGCGACGCCAAGAACGACGGCGCCCATTAGCAGGACTGCGCCGGTTGCCAGTGTCCGCCGGCGGTAACGCAGGCGCACCGGGCCAAGCGCCAAGGTGCGGGTGGGATTGGTTCTGGCAACGGTCATAGTTTTGCCAGCTTTCGGTGCCGGACCAGGGCGATAAAGAAGGGTGCGCCAACCAGTGCGCTCATGACCCCCGCACCGATCTCCGCCGGTGCGGCAACCAGGCGGCCGGTCACGTCTGCGAAGAGCAGCAGCAACGCTCCGAAGAGCATGGACAGCGGCAGCAGGCGGCGGTGGTTGGGTCCGGTAATCAGCCGGGCGACGTGCGGGGCGGCCAGGCCGAGAAATGCGATGGGACCGGCGGCTGCCGTGGCGGCTCCGGCCAGCAGGAGGAACGCCGCGGCTCCAAGGATCCAGATTGCGCGGATCCGCACCCCCAGGGTGCGGCCCAGGTCGGCGCCAAGGGATAGGGAATCCAGGCTCTGGGAAAGAGGCAGGGCCGCCAGCACGGCGACGAGACAGGCGCCCAGGACCCAGGGCAGGACGTCATAGCCGCGGCCCTGGAGGGAGCCGGATGCCCAGGCGGCGTAGGCGGTGACGGTCTCGTCCGGGCCGCCAATCAGAATGATCTTGGTGCCTGCACCCAGCATTACTGAAAGTCCCGCCCCGGCGAGGACCAGGCGCACAGGGTTGGTGCCGGCGTCGTGCGCACGGCCCAGCAGGTACACCAGGACCGAGGTGGCTGCCGCCCCGGCGAAGCCCAGCCACATGTACTCGTAGGGACTGCGCATGTTGAAGAAGCCCAGGCCGATGGCCACCGCAAATGCGGCGCCGGCATTGACGCCGAGCAAGCCTGGCTCCGCAAGAGGGTTACGGGTCAGCGCCTGCATCAGCGCACCGGCCAGTCCGAGAGCGGCGCCAACCGTAATGGCCAGGAAGGTGCGGGGCAGGCGGAGTTCGCGGACCAGCAGATGTGCGTCCTGTGAAGGATCGAACGCCGTGAGTGCCGCCCAGGTATCGGTAACCGCGATGGTGCGGGACCCCGAGGCGAAACTGGCAAACGCCAGCAGCACCAGCAGGCCCAGGCCCAGGGCCCAGGTACTTGTCTGCCGGTGCTGCTTGCGCGGTGTCTTGAACACTGAATTCGGTTGGCGGGACGGCTACTTGGCGGCGGGGAAGGAGGTGCTGAACCAGTCCACGATGTCGCCGGCGCTGTAGTAGTCCAGTCGGAAGGACTCCGGACCCATTGAATAGACCTGGGCGGCCTTCACTGAGGGCAGGTTTGCCAGCGTCGGATCCGTGCTGAACTCTTCAACGGTCTTCTCCGTGGAGCTGATCAGGAAGGTGTAGTCGCCGGTCACGGAAGCGGAAAGACCTTCGTAGGACGTGAAGGCAAAGTCTTCGCGCTTCTGTGTGGAAGTGTCGTACTGCTCGTCCGGTTCCGCGACGGTGAATCCAAGGGCGGTCAGCAGCTGGGCGTGCGGACCGGCGCCTTTGCCCACGGGGGAGACATCGCCGGCGTTGTAGCTGACGATCGAAGCCGTGGTGCCTTCTTCGATGGCCAGTGCCTCGGCGGCTTCGGCCAGCGACTTGTCGAACTCCTCAACCACGGAGGCGGCCTCGTCCTCCAGGCCGGTGGCTTCGCCCAGCTCTACGGCCAGGTCCTGCCAGGTCTGGTCGCCGTAGTTGACCACAATCGTCGGCGCGATCTCGCTCAGGGTGTCGTACTGGTCCAGCACGGAATCCGCACCGGAGGTGGAGACGACGATCAGGTCAGGGTCCTCGGCGATGACGGCCTCGAGGTCCAGTTCGCCAATGGTGTAGAGAGGATCGATGCCGCGCTCGATCGCGACGTCCGCCCACTGAGCGAAGAAACCGTTCTCGTCCGCGGTACCGCCGCGGGCCTTGCTCACAGAAGTTGCAGTGACCGGGGCATCGATTGCAAGCAGGGTGCCGGTGACTGAAAGGGACGTGGAGACGATGTTCTCCGGCTTGGCATCGATGACCGTCTCGCCGGCTTCGTGCGTGATGGTGCGTGGCCATTCGGAGGAAGGTGAGCTGCTTGCGGCCGGTTCGGCGTCGGCAGCATCGGTGCTGCAGGCTCCGAGGGTGAGGGCCAGGATGGCCGCGGCCGAGATTGCCAGGGCCTTTTTGGGCAGGGGGTAGCGCAAGGGGTACTCCTAGGATGCTCGCCGCCACGGAGGGTTCGTGCGGCGTTTGAAGGTGACGTGTGCGGACTCAAATCCGCAGCACGGTTAGCCTAACCTAACTTGGCACGAATTACGCAACGTTACTGTGCGCTAATGTGCTGACTTCGATGTTTGCAGCGGTAATTCCAAGGTCACAGCGGGCAGCACTGGTGCGCGCACAGAAGCGGGCTTATGGTATTTCGCATGCGAAATATCGAGGTGCCGGGGGCACCTTCGGAACTGGTCAGCATCAGTGTCCGAACCGCGGACAGCCTGAGCGGAGTTCTGCGGCTGCCGCCGGTCAGTGACCCGCAGGCCGTCGTCGCCATCCATCCGGCCACCGCCGTTCCACAGCGGCTGTACAGCGGTTTTGCGGAGTATCTGGCAACCTGTGGTTTTGCCGTCCTGACCTACGATTACCGCGGTACCGGGGCTTCCGGCACTGCGCGGGAGAACCGGCGGCTGCGGATGCGGGACTGGATGGACATGGACGTTCCGGCGGCCGCGGCCTGGCTGCGTGCGAGGTATCCTGACCTGCCGCAGCTCGCCGTCGGGCACAGCTTGGGCGGGCACGCGCTGGCACTGAACAACGGCGGGCAGGACCTCCGCGGCTTTATGACCGTGGCCTCGCACGCCGGCGTGACTGCGGCCATTCCGGACCGTGCCGAGCGGGCCCGGGTTGAACTGATTCTCCGGGTGGCTGGACCCGGCCTGGCCCGGGTACTGGGCTACGTTCCCGGAAAGCGGCTGGGTCTTGGCGAGGACATGCCCGCCGCGGCCATGCTCGAATGGAGCCGGTGGTCCCGCACCCCAGGCTATTTCTTTGACGACCCGACCATGCATGCAAGGGAGCGGACCGCCCGGGTACGCACGGCCGTGCTCTGCGTGGGGCTGGACGACGATCCGTGGGCAACTCCGTCCCAGATCGGCGTGATCGCCCGGCAGCTGGTGAACGCGAAGGTGGAAACCCGCACCTATTCCCCGGCCGGCATCGGCGTGGCGGCGATAGGCCATATGGGTTACTTTCGCCGGGGTCCGGGAGCCGTGCTGTGGCCCGACGCCGCCGCTTGGCTGTCAGCCCGTGCAGGGATCACCGGGTCATGAAGTCCGGCAAGTCACCGCGGCTGGTCTTCCTCACCCTGGAAGCCGAACGCCGGCTGGCACGGTGGATCAGCCGCCGCGGACGCAGCCGCGGTATAAGCGCTCCGGCAGCGGGCGTCCTCTTCCACGTTGCGGCTGCGCCCGGGACCACCACCGGCGAAGTGGCAGCAGCCATTCACGGCTCAGCTGCGGGCACCTCCGGGCTGCTCGCACGGATGGAGCAGGCCGGGCTGGTCCGCCGGGAACCGGATCCGCAGGACCGGCGGACAATCCGGGTGAACCTGGCCGCAGCGGGCGAGGACGCCCTGACGGACGTCCGCGAAGCGATCAGCGACCTCAACAGCCTCATCACCGATGGGTTCACCGAGGAGGAACTCGAGACGGTCGGCCGCTGGCTGCGGCACGTTTCCCGGTCGGTGGGGTAACTAGGGCGTGTCCACCGCCGCCGGCAGGGTCAGCACGCCGTCCCTCATCCGCACCACCACGTCCGCCAGCGGAAGGAATTCGACGTCGTGTGTCACCAGGATGGTGGCTACATTGAATTCCTCCGTGACCTCGCGGAGCAGCTTCATGATCGAGGCGGAGCGCTCATGGTCCAGGGCAGCGGTGGGCTCGTCCACCAGGAGCAGCGACGGGTTCCCCATCAGCGCCCGGGCAATGTTCACGCGCTGCCGCTGGCCGCCGGAGAGCTGATGCGGGCGCTGGTTCGCCTGTCCGCCCAGCCCGACGACGCCAAGCAGCTCCGCCGCGCGCTTCGCAGCAGGGCCGGTGGATTCGCCGCGCAGGTGCGCCACGGCCACGAGCTGTTCCACGGCAGAGAGGGAGGGCAGCAGGTTCGGCTGCTGGAAAACGATCCCGATTTCCTCCCGCCGCAGCCGGGCCCGGCCGGTGTCATCCAGCCCGCCGACGTCGGACCCGTTGACCTCCACCGTTCCGGAGGTTGGCGGGATCAGGGTTGCCGCGACCGCCAGCAGGCTGGACTTGCCGGAACCGGAGGGTCCCGCCAGTCCGGTGACGGTGCCGCGGACGGCGGACAGGCTGACGTTGTCCAGCGCCCGGATGGTGTTGTTCTGCCCGTCCGGGTATTCGAGGGTGACGTTCTTGAGGATCAGGGCTGTGCTGGTGTTGTTCATGGGGTGTTCCTGTCTGTAGCTGGTGGCAGTTCCGGCGGGATCAGTTCCCGCCCAGGGCCAGAAGGGGATCAACCTTGGTGACGCGGCGGACGGCGAGCGCTGCCCCGGCGAGGCCAAGGACGAAGACGCCGGCAACCGGCAGCACGGTGGTGGCAGCGGTGGCGGCGAAGGGTGCGGCCGTGGCGGCCACGGTGCCTGCGGCGATCCCGAGCAGGCCTCCGGCTGCGGCACCGGCGGCGAGGATGACGGCGGCCTGGACCAGCGCGTCGCGCAGCACATAGGAACGTGTTGCGCCCAGTGCCCGCAGTACGGCGATGTCCCGGGTGCGCTGCAGCGTCCAGACCGTTAGGAATGCCACGATCACCAGGGCAGAAATTCCGTACAGGAAGGCCTGCATCATGAGCAGGGAGCCGTTCTCGGAGGAATAGGCGGGCAGGGCCGTCAGGCTGTCGGAGCGCTCGAGGCTGGTGGTTCCGGCGGCGCTGTTCGCCGCGTCCATCGCGGCACCGTCCCGCGTGCCGCCGTCGTAATCAACGGCCAGGACCGTACCGGCAACGTCCGGTTCGGTGTGGGCAGCGTCCTTCCAGTCAGACAGCGAGATCCAGGCAACCGGGGTATGGCTGTACCACTGATCGTCCACCACGGACGCAACGGTGAACGGCTGGCCGTTGACGGACGCGTCCGAGCCGGGCTTCAGCCCCAGGTCATCGGCAAACTGCCGGCTGACCACCGCTTTCCCCGGCGAAACGCCCTCCGGGGCGAGGCTGCTGCCGGGGTTCACGCCGAAGATCGCCGCAGAAGCCGTGCCGCCGGCCTGGATGCGTCCCTGGGTGATGCCCAGCGGCTCGGCGCTGCTGACACCGGGTGCATCCTGCCACGCCTGCTGCTGTTCGGGAGTGACCGAGGACTCGGTGAAGGACGTCTTGGGCTCGGTGCCCGCAGGCGCGCCGAAGACCACCTCGTCGGCGGGAAGGGACTTGATGCTGGAGGTGGACTGGTCGGACAGGCCGGCCGTGAGGCCGGAGAGCATCACGAGCAGGAAGCTGATGAGCGCAACGACCGTTCCCATCAGGGCGAAACGGCCTTTCGCGAAGCGCATTTCTCGCAGGGCCAGGTACATATGGATTTTCCTTTGATCGTGTAGTCGTCTGTAGACCGGTTTTCAGGGATTTCCCCTGCTTCAACTCTTCCGCTGGGAGGGCTGTCCGGCATCGGTGGACCGTACGGTCCGCGCGCATCAAACGGTGCAGCGGGCGGTCAACCATTCGGTTGATGCGCCGGCCGCGGCCCGGTGGCTAGGCTGGCGTTATGTCCGCTGAGTTGGGCCGGCCGCGGGCCGGCGAGCGGGTCCTGCGTGTGCTGCGCCTGGCCCTGCACGTCGGGTTTGCCCTCCTGCTGGCCGTCGCGGTGGGACGGATGCTGCTCATGGCTCCGCTGTCCTGGAAATCCGCCGCAGCCCTGCTGCTTTCCGCTGTGCTGGCTGCGGTCTATGTGATCGGTACGGTCGCCGAAAAACGGGCCTCCGACGGCGCGCAGCGGCGCCGGGGACTGCGCTTTGATCCGGACCGGCACGGATTGGCCTGGCTGGCGGTGGTTACCGGGCTGTGGGCGGTGCTCCTGCTGCTCAGTCCCGACTTTTCCTGGCTGGCTTTTCCGCTGTTCTTCCTGCAGCTTCATTTGCTGCCCCTTCGCCCGGCCCTCCTGACCGTTGCGGTGACCACTGCAGCCGTCGTTGCGGCGCAGTGGGCGCACGCCGGCGAGTTCCATGCCGCGATGCTGCTGGGGCCCCTGATCGGTGCGGCATTCGCCGTCATCATGGCGCTTGCCTACCAGGCGCTGTACGCCGAGGTGACCAGTCAGGGACAAGCCCTCGACGAGCTGCGCCGCACCCGTGCAGAACTGGCGCGCAGCCAGCGCGAACAGGGAGTGCTGGAAGAACGTGAGCGGCTGGCCCGCGAAATCCACGACACCCTGGCCCAGGGACTGGCGAGCATCGTGCTGATGAGCCGCTCTGCCCGCGAAGCCCTGAACGGCGGACACCTCGAAACCGTGCGCAGCAGGCTGGACACGGTTGAGGACACCGCGGCGGAGAACCTGGCCGAGGCCCGGCGTTTCGTCCGGGACCTGCGCGAACCGGAGGACGCCCGTGGATCCCTGGCGGAGCGTCTGGCCCGGGCCTGCCATTCGGTGCAGGAACGTGCCGCTGCACAGGGCCGGGAGCTTGTCTGCAGTTTCCGGCTGGAGGGTGATCCCGTACCGCTTCCGGCGCCCTACGAAGTTGCCGTGCTGCGGGCGGTCCAGGCCACCCTGGCCAACGTCCTCCAGCATGCGGACGCCGGCCGGGCAGTGGTCACGCTGGCCTTCCTCGGCGGGGACATCACGCTGGACATTTTCGACGACGGCCGGGGATTCGATGCGGCCGCCGAACGTGCCCGCTCGGGCCCGCGCCGGGACGGTACCGGCTACGGGCTGATCTCCATTGCGAACCGGGTCGAAGCGCTGGGAGGCAGCCTGGACATTGAATCAGCTTCGGGCGAGGGCACGGCAGTGGGAATCCGGCTTCCGCTTCCCGAACCGCTGGCAGCGGCGGCGCCCGATCCACAGGAACCCGTTTCAGAAGCAGGGAAGGAAAACCGTGGCTGAACTGCGGGTACTCCTGGTGGATGACCACCCCGTAGTGCGGGCCGGGCTGCGCGCCATGTTTTCCGGGTTTGAGGACGTGTCCGTCGCCGACGAAGCCGCGAACGGGGATGAAGCTCTGCGGATCCTTGAACGTGAGTCCGCGGTAGGCGGGAAAATCGACCTGGTGCTCATGGACCTCCAGATGGCGCCGGGCATGGACGGAGTCACGGCGACCCGGCGGATCAAGGAGCAGTTTCCGAACCTGCCGGTGCTGGTCCTGACTACCTACGACACCGACGCAGATATCCTCGCCGCGGTGGAAGCAGGTGCCAGCGGCTACATGCTCAAGGACGCCCCGCCGAACAGCATTCGGGATGCGGCCCGATCGGCTGCGGCCGGGCAGACCGCTCTGGCCCCGGAAGTCGCCGCCAGGCTGATGGGGCGGATGCGCAATCCCGCTCCTTCCCTCAGCGCACGCGAGATTGAGCTGGTTGAGCTCCTCGCCACCGGCATGTCCAACCGTGCCATTTCCCGCCGCCTGTTCATCAGCGAGGCCACCGTCAAGACCCATCTGGTCCACATTTACGAGAAACTCGGGGTGGACAACCGTACCGCTGCCATCGCGGTGGCGCGGGAGCGGAGGATTATCCGGTCCTAACGGCCGGGGATTTGGCCGCCCCTCTGGTGGCGGACCGGGCGCAGGATTGTGTCCGGGATGGTGAACGGTCCTGGACGAAACGTTCACCATCCCGGCAAATTCGACCGGCACTGAATCGACCCAGTATAAGGACCTGGCAGTAGGCACCGAATGCACGGTCACGGAGACGCAGGACGGCGCAACGGAAACAGTTGGCGTCAGCACCGTGCTGCCGGAACCGGTAACCATCGCGGCCGGTGCCGGTGTTGAAGCCGCAGTCACCAACACGTACACCTTCAATCCCGGTTCGCTCTCTGTGGCAAAGGTGATCGACGGCGAAGCCGCCGGCGCACAGGACGACATTGTCCTGGGCATCACCTGTTCACTGAACGGCGAGACCGTGCTGGATGAGACGGTGACGATCCCCGCCGGAACCACCGGCACGGAAACCCAGGAGTTCGAGGACCTGCCCGTGGGTACCGAGTGTGCGGTCACTGAACCCGGCAGCGGTGCGACCGACGCCGTCGCCGTCACCACGGTCCTGCCGGAACCGGTGACCATAGCCGCAGCCACCGCCAGCGAGGCAACGGTGACTAACACCTACACCTTCAATCCCGGAACCCTGGTCGTCACCAAGCAGATCGCGGGTGCAGCGGCCGGACATCAGGGTGAAGTAGTGCTGAACGTGGTGTGCACCCTGGCGGAGGAGACGGTGCTGGATGAAACAGTGCCTGTTGCGGCCGGAGCCACGGGCGAGGTGATGTCCACCTTCGGGGGACTGGCCCAGGGCACTGAGTGCGCGGTGACGGAAACGGCCACCGGCGTGACCAGCGGGCTGGACGTCAGCACGGACCTCCCCGAACCCGTTGGCATCACCGCCGCCGGGGCAGCTGAGCTGCGCGTGGTCAACACCTACACCTCCACACAGCCGGCACCGCGCCCAGTTCCGGACCGGCCGGGCAAGAAGCGCCTTCCGTCCACCGGCGCTGAGTTTGCCGGGGGCTTCCTGGCACTTGGGGCCGGCCTGATCGCTGCGGGCGGAGCAGCTGTAGCTGCCAGGAAACGGCGCCGCGGCAGCCGGAGCTAACTACCAGTAAGCGGGAAGGAACAGGTTTGGGCGGCCGGAAACCGGCCGCCCAAACCTATGAGCCTTTTCCGGGATCCTCGGGGTCTTTGTCCTCGGAGCCCGGAACCGCGCCGAACCGGCGGTTAACGCCGGAACCGTGTCCCATCGAATCGGGATTGGGCTTGCCCGCAATGATCATCAGCAGGAAGGTCAGCAGGCACACGATGAACGTGATGCACCCGGCCGCAAGCCCCAGCTGCCAGCGCAGTTCGTTCTCGGCACCGCCCGTGGAAACCACCGCCGTCGTAATGGCCACGAACCCGGCGATGATGCCGGAAGCAATCACCGGCACATTGCCGTAGTCGGGTCCGGCGCTTTTCGAATCAGCCATGCGATCAGCTCCTGGGGATGGTGCTTGGATGCTGCCGTTCTGCGGGACATTCTGCCACTGCACCGGCGCAGCAAAAAGGGCCGCAGGCAATTGCCTGCGGCCCTTTTCCGGGTTATTCGGAATGGCTCTAAACCTGCGCCTCAACGGCAGCGGAAGCTGCGGTGCTGGAGAGCGCGGGAGCGGTATCAAAGCCCATTTCTACGGCGGATACTCCTCCGGCCACGAGGGCTGAAGCGACCGCAATCCCTGCGAGGAGCGCGGTTGTCCGGTTTGAAGTCCGTTGGCTTGTCCGGGTCTGGAACATAGGTATGTCCTCCTTTCCAGAACGGGGATGGGACCAGCACGCAGGCCGGAATGCCCGCGCCGCTGTGCCTTCATTAAGGCTAGGCTCCCCGGCACACCTGATTGCATAACATGGCTCACAATGCGGGGATTTATTGCCGTGGTGTTGGCCACGCCGTGCTGTGGCGCGGATTACGCGCAGCCGGGTTCAGCGGCGGCGGAGGTTCCGCAGCGCCTGCCAGGCACCGGTGGACCACAGCGCCCAAATGACCAGCAGCGGCTGGAAAAACAGGCGGATGAACCGTTTCTGGTCGGTATCCAGGCCAAAGCCGTCCGTCTGGGTGACGTACTGGGAAATGTTGCCCGGGAAGATCGCGATGAAGAACGCGGCTGCGGCCAGTCCCACCGGAACCCTTCGGCTGGGCAGCAGGGCCAGGGCGGAGCCCAGCCCAATCTCCGCGATGCCGGACAGCAGCACCACCATGTCCTTGTCCATTGGAACCCACTCAGGCACCTGGGCCTGGAACTCGTCGCGGGCAAAGGTGAGGTGGCTGGTTCCGGCGAAGGCCAGGAACAGACCCAGCACGACGGCGGCGGCCCGGCGCGGGCGGCTAATCCGGGGGGAGCGGGCGGTCAGGGTGCGGATCAGGGGGCTGCGGGACATGTCCCGACGCTAACCTATCCGCCCGCCGCCGGAAAGCGCGGCGGCGGGCGGCGGGATCAGTGGCCGAAGCTGTCGGAGTCCAGAATTCCGGCTTCTCCGGTGTCCAGCGCCGAAAGGTCCGCGATTTCCGTTTCTTCCAAAGCGAAATCGAAGACCGCCAGGTTTTCGGCCAGGTGCTTTGCGGAGGACGCCTTTGGGATGGGAACCAGGCCCTGCTGGACGTGCCAGCGCAGCACGATCTGTCCCGGGGTCTTGCCGTACTTGGCGGCCAGGGCGGTGACCGCAGTGTCCTCCAGCAGCCCGCCGTCCCGTCCGAGCGGGCTCCATGACTCGGTGACGATGCCGAGCCTGTTGTTTGCCTGGCGGGACGCTTCGCGGATGTGCCGGGGATCCACCTGGATCTGGTTCAGGTCCGGAATGACACCGGCTTCGGCCAGGCGCTGCAGGTGGGCGGGCTTGAAGTTGGAGACGCCGATCCCGCGGATCAGGCCTTCCTCGAGCAGGTCCGCCAGACCCAGGACTGCGTCCACGTACCGGTCCTGGTCCGGATTGGGCCAGTGCACCAGGAGCAGGTCGATGTACTCAGTGCCGAGTTTCTGCGCTGACGCGGAGAAGGCGCGGCGGACGCCGTCGCGGCTGTGCCACTGCTTGTTGAACTTGGTGGTGATGACCACCTCGCTGCGGGCGATTCCGCTGCGCCGGATGCCTTCGCCGACGCCCGCTTCGTTGCCGTAGTTCTCTGCCGTGTCGAAGAGCCGGTAACCGGCGTCGACAGCGGCGGCAACGGCGTCGGCTGCCTGCGCATCGTCCATGGGCCACGTGCCCATTCCGATTGCGGGCAGTTCCAGTCCGTTGCGGAGGGTGACGGTGGGGACGGTGGAGTTCGGCATGGAGCCTCCTTTCACTGCGGCTGTTGTTCGAGCCTAGCCAACCCAGCTCTGGGTTGCAGAAACGTCCAGGACCCGCACCTCCCACGGGCGCAGCCGCCCGGTGCTGCCTGCCCCGGCATAGTTGCCCAGAACCAGCGGTCCGTCGACGGCCAGTCCCAGCGGAACCTCCAGGTCCTCCCCGGAAACGTTGGCGAGGACCAGCCATGAAGTCTCTTCGAGCCTGCGCCGGTACGCGAACAGGCGCGGATCTTCCGGGGCCTCCAGATGGAAGTCGCCGAGTGCCACCACCTCGTGGGTGTGCCGCAGCCGGATGAGGTCCTGGTAGTACCGGAAGACGGATTTCTCCGCGGCGCGGTCGGTCTCGGTGTTGATCTGCAGGTGGTTCGGATTAACGTCGATCCACGGCCGGCCGGCGGTGAACCCGGCATTGGGTCCGGAGGTCCACTGCATGGGCGTCCGGGGGTTGTCCCGGCTCATGGCGCGCAGTGCCTCCAGTGCCTCCTCCGGCGGTGTGCCCTGCGCCGTGGATTCGGCGTAGAAGTTCAGCGATTCAACATCCCGGTACTGGTCAATCGAGGTGAACCCGGCGTTGGTCATCCCGATTTCCTCGCCCTGGTACACGTACGGGGTGCCGCGCTGCAGGTGCAGCAGAGTGGCCCAGAGGGTGGCCGATTCGTAGCGGAATGCGCCGTCGTCCCCAAAACGGGACAGGTGCCTGGGCTGGTCATGGTTGCTGAGGTAAAGGCTGTTCCAGCCGCGGTCCGCGAGGCCGCGCTGCCAGCGGTTCCAGGATGTTTTCAGGTCCGGCAGGCTCAGCGGCCGGTAGTCCCATTTCCGTCCGCCGATCTGGTCCAGGCTGACATGCTCGAACTGGAACACCATGTCCAGTTCCGCCCGGTACGGGTCGGTGTAGAGCAGGGCCTGGTCCACCGTGGCTCCGGGCGTCTCGCCCACTGTTATGAACTCGCCGTCGCGCCCTCCGAACACCTCGCGGCGCATCTCCTGCAGGAACTCATGGATCCGCGGGCCGTTGGTGAAGTGCGGGGAACCGTCACCCCAGATACTGCCCGGCCCCACCAGGCCGTCCGGCAGGGCGAGGTCCTTGGAGATGAAGTTGATGACGTCCATCCGGAAGCCGTCCACGCCGCGGTCCAGCCACCAGCGCATCGTCTCGTACACCTCGTGCCGGACCTTGGGGTTCTCCCAGTTCAGGTCCGGCTGGTGCGGCGTGAAGAGGTGCAGGTAGTACTGGCCGGTCTCCGGTTCGAAGGTCCAGGCCGGTCCACCGAAGTGGGAGCCCCAGTTGTTCGGTTCCGCGCCCGGCTCCCCGGGCTCGAAGCCGGGCCGGGCATCCCGCCACCAGAAGTAGTCCCGGTACGGGTTGTCCCGCGATTTCCGGGCTTCCTGGAACACCGGATGTTCACTGGAAGTGTGGTTGACCACCAGGTCCATCACGAGTTTTATGCCCCGGACATGCATCTGCCCCAGCAGTTCGTCGAAGTCCTCTTCGGTGCCGAACAGCCGGTCGATCCGCCGGTAGTTCGAAATGTCATAACCGTTGTCCCGCTGCGGCGACTCGTGGACGGGGGAGAGCCAGACGACGTCCACCCCAAGGTCCTGCAGATAGTCCAGATGGGCGAGGATGCCTTTGAGGTCTCCGATTCCGTCGCCTGATCCGTCCGCGAAACTGCGCGGATAGATCTGATAGACGACGGCGCGGGTCCACCACGCGGGCTGGTGCGGATCGCTCATGGCTGGCTTCCTCTCGCTGGCGGTGCCTGCGAGTCTACGCCGCCGGCAGCGGGCGTTGAATCGGCAGCATCTACTCCTCCACTGAATCCCCGCGCACCAGCCGGCGTGCCACCTCGGTGAGCAGTTCCACGCCGCGGACGGCGTCCTCGTCCCGGGTGAACTCTGCTTCGTTGTGGGAGATCCCCTCCACGCTGGGCACGAAGAGCATCACCGTGGGGACGTGGTCCTTCATGTTGGTGGAGTCGTGCCCGGCTACGGTCATGATGTCCCTGTGGCTGAAGCCCAGTGCCTCGGCCGCCGCCCGGCCAAGCTTTACGCCGGCAGGCTGGTACGGGTTTAGGCCCCACTGGTGTGTCAGGGCCAGGGAGACCTCCGTGCGGGAGCGGGATTCAGCCTCGGCGATGCGCTTGCCCAGCAGTTCCATGGCTTGGGCCAGCACGGCTTCATCCGGTGAACGCAGATCCAGGTTCATGACCACCTGGCGGGCAATGGTCACCGGGGAGTTGGGCAGGACCTGCAGCTGGGACACGGAGCTGTGCAGGGCTCCGGGTTCGAATTCCTCCGTAAGCTCCCGGGCCGCGGCGATGACCAGCGCGGCACCGTAGAGCGCGTCGCGGCGGTCCGGCATGCGGGTGGACCCGGTGTGGGACTGGTCTCCGTCGACCTGCACCTGGTACTTGGCGGCCGCCCAGGTCCGGTCCACGATGCCCACCTGGGTGCCCGTCTCTTCCAGGGTCCTGCCCTGCTCAATGTGGATTTCGGCGTACCGGGCAATGCTGTCCAGCCGCGGGGGAACGCCCGGCGCGGGTTTGCCGTCCTGCAGCGCTGCGGCCACAGTGTTTCCGGCCAGGTCCCGGGTTTCCAAAGCGGTCTCAAGCGGCAGTTTGCCGGTAAAGACGCCGCTGCCCATCATGCTGGGCGTAAAGCGGCTTCCCTCCTCGTTGAACCAGTTGACCACTGCCAGGTTGAAGACCGGCACCAGCTTCCCGGCCGCCGCTTCACCGGCTGCCCGGACCACCGCGTGCGCGGCGGCCAGGACCCCGTACGCGCCGTCGTACCGTCCGGCCAGCGGCTGGGAATCCAGGTGCGACCCGAGCAGAACCCAGGGTGCGCCGGGAACCAGTTCGGCCAGCCCAAACTGGTTTCCTGCCGTATCCACAGCTTCGGTGAGTCCGTGCTCTGCGAGCCATCCGCTAAACCAGGCGCGGGTGGCGTGGTCCTGCGGAGTGCCGGCCTGCCGGTCCACGCCGCCGCCGGGAGTGGCCCCGTGGGTGGACATAACCGCGAAATCGGCCAGGAATCCGGGGTTGGTGGTGCTCATAGGGTTTCCTTTGTGCTGGAGGAGGGATTGAAATCGGGGTGCCGGTAACGCAGGTCCCCGCCCACCATGGTGCCCAGGACCGTGGTGGCACCGATGCGGGAGGCAGCAACGGCAGTGGGGTCCTGGTCCAGGAAGACGAGATCGGCGAGCAGGCCCGGGGACAGGCGTCCCTTCTCCGTTTCCGTTCCGGTGGCTGCGGCCGAGCCGGTGGTGTACGCGGCGAGCGCCTGTTCGGCAGTGATGCGTTCCGCCGGGGAGTACACCGCGCCGGAGGGGGTCAGCCGTTCCACGAAGGACTGCATCACGTCCAGCGGCCGCCCGTTGGACACAGGTCGGTCCGAGCTGCCGGGAAGCACTGCACCGCGGGAAAGGAGGCTGGCCGCGGGGTAGGAGAGTTCCGTCCGCTCCGGACCGAGCAGTTCCGCCATGCCGTCACCGAACTCGGTGATGAAGTGCGGCTGGGGCACCAGGACAATGCCTGCTTCCGCAATACGGTCCAGCTGCTCCGGCTGCACGACGCCGCCGTGCTCGATGCGGTTGGGGAAGCAGTTGGCTCCGTAGATCTGCTGGGCCTCAGTGATGATGCGGATGGCGTGCTCAACCGCTGCATCGCCGATTGCGTGCATGGCGATTGGCCATCCCGCCCGGTAGGCCGCCAGCGCAGAGGACCGCAGCTGCTCCGCGTCCATCTGCAGGTAGCCGTGATTGTGCGTGCAGCCGGCATAGTCCTCCGACATGTACGCGGTGCTGCCCAGGAGTGATCCGTCACTGAAGATCTTCACCGGGCCAAGGCGCAGCCATTCGTTGCCAAGGCCGGAGTGGATTCCGGCGTCGAGGCCCAGGCTCACCGGGTCTTCCGCATGTCCGTCCAGCGGCCGGAGGGCATCCAGTACCAGCATGGGCTGCATCCGGACTTTCAGCAGCCCTTTTCGGTGGGCCGACTGGTACGCGGCGAACTCCTGCGGCGAGTGTCCTATCCAGCCGCCGGCAATCCCGGCGTCCGTGACACTGGTGATCCCCTCGGTCAGGTAGTGCTCGGTGGCCAGGGCCAGGGCCCGCTCGATGGTTGCCAGCGGATAGGGAAGCATGAGGTCCTGGACCAAGCGCATGGCGTTCTCTTCAAGCAGGCCGGTGGGCCGGCCGTCAGCGCTGCGGACTACGACGCCGCCGCTCACCTCCGCGTCCAAATCCGCTGAACGGCCGATGAGTTCAAGGGCCGCCCCGTTGACCGTGCAGGCATGGCCGGAGGAGTGCTTGATCCAGACCGGACGGCCGCCGGCGGCCTCGTCCAGCAGGTCCCGGTCGGGATCGGGACCGGTGAGCAGCAAGGGGCTGAAACCGGAGGCTACGATCCAGTCCTCCGGTCCCTGTCCAGCAGCAGCGGCGGCTATGGCGGTGTAGACGTCCTCGGCGGAACGGGCAGCGCCCAGGGCGGTTTCCATCAGGCCCAGGCCAAACCACACGCTGTGGGCGTGCACGTCATTGAAGCCGGGAACTACCGTGAGCCCGCCGGCGTCGATGACTTCCCGTACCGGGATATCACCTTCCGGATCCACTGCGAGGATCCGTCCGCCATGGACTACCAGGGTGTGCGCGCAGGGGTGGCCGGGATCCTGCGTGAGGATGCGGGCGTTGGTGATCATCAAGTCGGCGAGCATTGGTTCCTAGCAGGTCGGTCCTCCCGCAGCGGACCGGAAGTAAGCAGCCTGCTGGGCGTTTACAGCCATTCAACTATGGCTAAATGTCTCACTCAATGGACATTAGCCGCCATAATTCGCTGCTCAATTATGCAGATCCATAAAGTGGCGGATATGACCGAAATACCCGGACCAGGATTCAGCTCTTCAACGCGTGCCTTTCCCGTGGCACGGACGGACGGGCAGCAGTGGGAGGACCTGATCCAGCGGCTGTGGACCCAGCGGGACACCCTGGTGACCGACTTCCTGTCCCGCTTCGAGGGGATTTCCTACGACGACGCCCAGGTTCCGCCCGCGGACGTCTACCAGACCGCCGTGGACACGATGGACATGTTCCTCTACCAGATGGCCGGACTGGACCTCCCGGAGGACCTCCGGAACCTGCCGCGGGCTGTTGCCATCCGGCGGGCGTCCCAGGGTGTGCCGCTGCACTCGTTCCTGGAAGCTGTGCGCAACGACTTCCGGGTTCTGTGGAAGGGACTGGAGCGGGTGGCGCACGGTGACGGAGTGAACGTCCTGGTCGCCAACATGGATCGGGTGATGGACGTGGTGGAGGGATACGTTTCCAGCATCCAGCAGTCCTTTGTGGAAGCGGAGGCTTTGCTGGCCCGGGACAAGCAGCTGTACCGGCAGAGACTGATCACCCGGCTGTTCTCGGGCGAACCCAAGTCGGCTGGAGATGTTGAGGACATTGCCGCCGGACTTGGTGTGAAGGGCTCGGATACTTTCGAGCTGCTTGCTGTGACAGGAGATGCCGTTGCGGAGGCGCAGCGGGCCTTCCTGAACGAGCGGAGGGTGCATTCGTATGAGCGTGCCGGGGTGCTCTATGTCTTCCGGCTTCAGCGCCGCGGCGCTACCTGGCAGGAGGAAGCTCCCTCCTTTTCGGCGGGCTACGTCCCGGATATCGGCGGGCTTGCCGCCGTGCCCGGTGCCGCTTCGCCGGCCCTGGTGCTCGCGCGCAGCGGCGCATCCGGCCTGCAGACCGTGGACGAGGCCTGGATGCGGATTTCAGCGGAACTCATGGAGCAGACCCTGCCGGGATTCTGCACCACTGTCCGGGATTCGCTGGGCAGCTGCACGGACCATGAACGCCAGCGCCTCCTCCAGGTTGCGGAAAGCTACGCCCGGACGGGGTCCATCAAGGAAACGGCTGAGGAGCTGTACTGCCACCGCAACACCGTTGTGAACCGGCTGCACTCCCTGCAGCAGGTCATAGGGCTGGATCTGGCTGTTCCGGCCCAGGCCGCGCGGGCCCTCATCGCCCTGAGTTCAATCCCTGGATTCAGCCAGCCTGTCTAAACGCCCAATTTTTGGGTGAAAGGTGGGTGAAATTTGTCATTGTTTGGTCAATTGCCGCCTGACTACGCTTCAGAAGATACCTCCCACACCGGCCAGCGATGCCAGTCCACTGCGGCATCGGCCACCCTGAAAGGGCACCACTCGTGACACAAACAAGCAGCAAGGCGGGGGAGCGCGGCGCACCCGCGACCATCTCCGGGAAGGATGCCGGGACGATCGCCCGCGCTTCGTTCGTAGGCACCGCCCTGGAATGGTACGACTACTACCTCTTCGGCACAGCAGCAGCGCTGGTGTTCAACCGCCTGTACTTCACCACCATGGACCCCACGGCGGCGCTGCTGGCCTCCTTCGCCACCTTCGGCGTTGGCTTCGCTGCCCGCCCCATTGGTGCCATCCTCTTCGGCTACATCGGTGACAAGTTCGGCCGCCGCCCGGCGCTGCTGGCAACCATCGTCATGATCGGCATCGCCACCGGGCTGATTGGCCTGCTGCCGGACTTCGGTTCCATTGGACTCGCCGCGCCGATCCTCCTGGCTGTCCTGCGCCTGGTCCAGGGCCTCGCCGTCGGCGGCGAATGGGGCGGCGCCGTCACCATGGCCATCGAGCACGCGCCGGTGGAGAAGCGCGGCCGGTTCGCGGCCCTGGTGCAGGTCGGTTCGCCGGTAGGTACCCTGCTCTCCTCCGCAGCCTTCTCCCTGGTGCTGCTCTTCCCGTCGGAGACCTTTGACGCGTGGGGCTGGCGAATCCCGTTCCTGATGGCCTTCCCGCTGCTGCTCATCGCGCTGTGGATCCGCATCAAGGTTGAAGAATCCCCCATCTTCAAGGACCTCCTGGCACAGGAGGAAACCTCCAAGGTTCCGGCCCTGGATGTCTTCCGCAACGCCGGCGGACGCCTGGCCGTTGCCGTGATGGCCGCACTGCTGGGCGTGGGCGGTTTCTACATGATCACCACCTTCATTGTCAGCTACGGGTCCAACACCCTCGGCGTGGACCGGCAGGTCATGGTCAACGCCACGCTGATTGCGGCCGTTGCCCAGATCTTCGTCACCATTGCGATGGGCCGGCTGGCCGAAAAGATCGGCCCGGGCAAGGTCACCATGTGGGGCGGCATCCTCACCGCGGCCGCAGCATTCCCGATCTTCGCCATGGTGGACACCAAGTCCACGCTCATGATCACGCTGGCCATCACCCTCGGCATTGTGCTCATTGCCGTGGCCTACGCCGTCAACGGCGCGCTGCTCACCGAACTGTTCCCGCCGAAGCTGCGCTACTCCGGCGTTGCCCTTGGCTACAACATCGCCGGTGCCACCAGCGGTTTCATGCCGCTGCTGGCCACCGCGATGCTCGCATTCTCCGGCAACCAGTCCTGGGGAGGAGCGCTCATCCTGGTCATCATTGCCCTGGTCACTGCTGTTGGCGGCTTCCTTGGCGAGCGGCTGCGGGTGCAGGACAAGCGGATCGTGTCCGTGGACTAACCCCCCGCCGCCAGGTCAAAGGCGGCGAACCAGAATACGGCCGGCAGGAACCACCCGTTCCCCCACGGACTTCCTGCCGGTCCTCCAGGCAAGGCCCCGCCGGTCCCCGCGGCGGGGCCTTGTGCCGTCAGCGGCCAGTTGCCTGGCCCCTACAGCGCCAGCCGCATCAGGACCCTCGGAAACCCGTTGAGCACAGACCCGGTATCCGCGGCCTTGGTGAAGCCCGCGGCTTCGAAGAGGCTGCGGGTGCCGACGTACGCCATCGTTAGATCCACCTTCGCACCCTGGTTGTCCACCGGATAAGCCTCGACGGCGGGTGCCCCGTGTGTGCGGGCGAAGTCGACGGCGCCGGCCACCAGAGCATGGGAGATTCCCTTCCCGCGGTGGCCGGGACGGACCCGGACACACCACAGGGACCACACCGGCACGTCATCGAGGGTGGGTATCTTCCGGTTCTTCGCAAACGAGGTATCCGCCCGCGGATGGATCGCCGCCCACCCTGCCGGGACGCCGTCGTCGTACGCCAGGACACCGGGAGGCGGCTCTTCGCCCAGCAGCCCCCGCATCTTCTCTCCCCGTGCGGTCCGCTGCAGCGACTGGTTCTCCTTCGAGGACAGCAGCCGGTAGCTCAGGCACCAGCAGGCATTGGATTCCGGGTGCCCGGGACCCAGGACGGCGGCGGTGTCCTCGAACACAGTGGCAGGGCGGACCTCGACTGGCATGCGCACACCCTACCCCCGGAACAGCCGCAAAGCTGAGAAACCCCGGGAAACGGGCTAGACTGGCCGGTTCATCCCGGCGGATTCCCCGCCGGAAGACACGAGCAGCAGGAAAAAGAAAAGAGAGCGCAATGTTCGCCGCTGGAGCGTCCATTACCGAGATTGAGCAGGACGTCGAGGACATGATCGTGCAGCTGGTGCACCGGCTGGGAGACCTGGCCGATGCGGACCCGGATCCGGTGGGAGCCCAGGAGCGGGCTTACATCAAAGCCTTCTCCGACGTCCGGGCCAACAGTTCCATGGACCAGGCCGCCCTCCTGGAAACCGCCATCAGCCGCCCCAACCTTGCCGAGTCGCTGCTGTACCTGAACCGCCGGCTGGACGAGGCGAACCTGAGCCCGCGGGACCCCGCCGGAATCATCGGCGTCGTGATCCGCCTGGCCATGGACGGACTGTGGGTGAGCGACATCCTGGATTCGAGCCGGTTCACCAAGGCGGAGCGGGAGCGGATCACCAGGCTGCTCACTGCCCTGTCGCGGCTGAGCGATGAGCGGATGGCGGAGCTGCTCCCGGAGTGCGCCGCCACCCGCTAGCGCCTATTTCTTGTCGTCGCCGGTGAGCCGCTGGGACAGGTAGACCGGGATCATGGAGGCCACGATCAGGACGGCGGCAATCACGTTGACCACCGGCGCCTGGTTGGGCCGTGCCATGTTGTTGAAGATCCAGATCGGCAGCGTTTCGGTGCCCGGGGGAGCGGTGAAGGTGGTGACCACCACCTCGTCGAAGCTCAGCGCAAAGGCGAGCAGCCCGCCGGCGACGAAGGCCGAGCGGAATCCCGGGAACGTGACGCCGAAGAACGTCTTGACCACGTTCGCGCCCATGTCCATGGCCGCTTCCTCGAGGCCGCGGTTCATGCGGCCCAGGCGGGCCTGGACGTTGTTGAAAACCATGACGATGCAGAACGTCGCGTGGCCGACGATCACGGAGAAAAGCCCCAGACCGATGCCCAGCGGCTCCAGCACGGTCTTGAACGTGTTGTTCAGGGCGACGCCGGTGACGATGCCGGGCAGGGCGATGGGCAGCACCACCAGCAGGTTGATGGTGTTCTTGCCGAAGAAGTCGTAGCGGGACAGGGCGAAGGCCACCATGGAACCCAGCAGCAGGGCGATCACGGTAGCGACGGAAGCCACCTTGAGTGACGTCCAGAGCGCTTCGCGCACGCCCTCGTTGTGCCAGGCTGCCACCCACCAGCGGGTGGTGAACTCCTGAATCGGGAACGCACCGGAGGTGGTGGCGTTGAACGAGTTGGCGATCACCAGCAGCAGCGGCAGGTAGATCGCGGCCATTACCAGGCCGGCGAAGACCCGGAGGGTGATTTTGGCGGAAGCCGATAGCCTCATGGGTCTCTCCTACAGTTGCTTCAGGGCGCCGGACTTGCGGGCCAGGAACAGGTAAAGCACGACGACGATGATCGGCACGGTGCCGAAGGCTGCGGCGAGCGGCGGATTGAGGTTGATGTTCGAGGCGATGACGGTGCCGATCACCTGGGTCTTGCCGCCAACGAACTGGGCTGCGATGTAGTCTCCCAGGCTCAGCGAGAAGGTGAAGATGGATCCGGCCACGAAGGCCGGCTTCAGCAGCGGAACCGCAACCGTCCAGACCGTGGACCAGGCCTTGGCGCCCAGGTCGGAGGAGGCGTCGAAGAGGCTGTCGGGGATCTGCCGGAACGCGTTGTAGACCGGCACTGCCATGTAGGGGAACCACAGGTAGGCCAGCGTAATGATCAGCGCGGCGGTGCCGTAGCCCGGGCCGGTCATGCCCAGCGGTGCCAGCAGCCAGTCCAGCGGCCCGCCGGAAGAGAACGTGATCCGCCAGGAGAAGACCTTCACCAGGTACCCGGCCCAGAGCGGCAGCGTGATGCCGATGGCCAGGGCGGCACGCATCTTCGGGGAGGCGACCTTTGCCATGTAGAGTCCCAGCGGCAGCGCGAGTGCAGCGCACAGCACGGTGACGGCCAGCGCAATTCCGATGGTCCGCAGGGCGGTCTGCTGGTAGGCCGGAACCGTGATGATCTCGATGAAGTTTTCCAGCGTGAACGCCGGAATGACCTTCGAGGTGAAGCTGTCCGTGGTCCAGAACGCCGTGATGAACAACAGGATCAGGGAGCCGATATACAGCACGCCGAGCCAGCCCAGCGGAAGCAGGAGCAGGCCGGTCAGCCGGGCCTTCGGCCGGGCATAGAGCATTCGGGAGAGCCGGTCGCCCAGGCTGTTCCGGGGCTGTTCCGGGGACGCACCGGGGGCGGGCGGGGACGGGGTTTCTTGGATTACTGCCATGGCGCTTTCCGGCGGGTTCCGCCGATTCTCCTCTTGGGCCGGGCCTGTGGGACATGCCGCCGCTCTGTGCAGCGGGGAGGGTCGGTACTGGTGGGCGGAGGCCGTTCAATCCGCCGCCCACCAGCGGTCACTGCAGGGCCTGGCTAGCCCTTGATCTCGGTCCAGGCCTTGGTCCAGTCCTGGTAGTTGGTGCAGGTCACGTCCGTGCGGCCGTCGACGCACTGCTCAACCGGAGTGGTCCACATCCAGACCTGCTTGTAGTAGTCCTCGTCAGTGGCGTGGAAGGTCTCGCAGTGCGCTGCATTGGCTTCGGAGCCTTCGCAGGCCAGGGCGTTGGCCGGGGCCATGCCGAAGTTCTGCGAAATCTGGGCGTTGACCTCGGCGGAGGAGGCGTAGTCCATCCACTTGTAGGCGCAGTTCGGGTTCTTGGCCTCGGCAGCGATCATCCAGGTGTCGGACCAGCCGGTGGCACCTTCCTTGGGCAGCACGGACTCAACCTTGCCGCCGTCGCCCTGAGCCAGGTTCACGATGACCTGCCAGCCGGTGCCCATGTGGGCGGTGCCGGAGGAGATGGAGCTGACGGCCTTCAGGGCATCGTTCCAGTACTCGCCCACCAGGCCGTTCTGGGTCTTGAGCAGCTCAACGGCGGCAGCGAGCTGCTCTTCGTCGAGGGCGTACGGGTTTGTGATGCCCAGGTCCGGCTGCGTGGCCATCAGGTACACGGCGGCGTCGGCGATGTAGATGGGGGAGTCGTAGGCCATGGTCTTGCCGGCGTAGTCGGTGTCCTCTTCCCACAGCGGTGCCCAGGAATCCGGGGCCTCAGCGACGTGGTCCGTGTTGTACATCAGGACGTTGGCGCCGCGGCCGATCGGAACGCCGTAGCTCTTGCCGTTCAGCGTGTCGTATACCTGGCCCTTGAGGCCGTCCACGATGTTGCCGAAGTTGGGAATCAGCTCGGTGTTGATCGGAGCCACGTCGCCGCCGGCGATCAGGCGCAGCGACGCGTCGCCGGAGGCGGATACGAGGTCGTACTCGCCGCTGCGCATCAGCTGGACCATCTCGTCCGAGGTAGCGCCGACCTTGCGGTTCACCTGGCATTTGGTTTCTTCCTCGAACGCGGAGACCCAGTCAGCGTCGGGGTTCGTGGAGCCGTCTTCGACGAAACCTGCCCAGGCAATGATGTTGACCTGGCCTTCGCTTTCGCCAACTTCGGACGCCATGGGCAGGTCGGGGACCTGGATGCCGGTGGAGGATGAATCGGAGGCTGCACCGCCGCCGCAGCCGGCCAGGACCAGCGAGAGCGAGGCGAGGGCTGCCAGCGGCAGCGCCTTGGTGATCTTCATGGGAGAACCTTTCATAGTGGGTGCGGAGCAGGTGGAGCAGGCCGGTAACCGGCCGGTGAGGTGAAGCTGGAGAATTAGGAGACGCGGAAGTTGAAGCGGGAGGGCCACTGGAGTTCGACGGCGTCGCCCCGGGAGGCGGCGGTGGCGCGGGAATCGTTCTGTTCCTGCACAATCAGCCGGTCCCCGGTTGCCGTGGCGGCGACATAGCGGGTGGTGGGGCCGGTGTAGACGATCTCCTCGATGGTGGCCGGCACGGCAGAGAACCCTTCCGGGGCAGGGCTTCCGGGCGCCGCGAGGTGGATGCGTTCCGGGCGGATACTGACCAGCCCGTCGGCGCCGGTGAGCTGGCGGGCGAGTTCGCCCTCAACGAGGTTGGTGCTGCCCAGGAAGGTGGCCACAAAGCGCGTTGCGGGCCGCTCGTAGAGGTCTTCGGGTGTGCCCACCTGTTCAATTCCGCCGTCGTTGAACACGGCGATCCGGTCCGAGAGGGTGAGCGCCTCCTCCTGGTCATGCGTGACAAAGATGAAGGTGATGCCGACTTCGCGCTGGATCTGCTTCAGTTCAATCTGCATCTGTTCGCGCAGCTGCTTGTCCAGGGCGCCGAGCGGTTCGTCCAGCAGCAGCACCTGGGGGCGCAGGATCAGTGCCCGGGCCAGTGCGATGCGCTGGCGCTGCCCGCCGGAGAGCTGTGAAGGCAGCCGGCCGGCGACCTGCGGCAGGCGGACCATTTTCAGGGCTTCGGCAACCCGGCGCTCACGTTCAGCCTTGGGGGTCTTGCGCAGTTTCAGGCCGTAGCCCACGTTCTGCGCCACCGTCAGGTGGGGGAAGAGGGCGTAGTCCTGGAAGACCGTGTTGACGTTGCGTTCAAACGGAGCCTTGCCCGTGACATCGGTGCCGTGCAGGCTGATGGTGCCGCTGGTGACGGGTTCGAAACCGGCAACCATGCGCAGCACCGTGGTCTTGCCGGAACCCGAGGGGCCCAGCAGCGAGAAGAATTCGCCGGAGCGGATGTCCAGGTCCAGGTTCTTCACCGCGGTGAAATCGCCGAAGCTCTTGGTCACGGAGGAGAGGCTGATGGCGTTGCCGGAGGGCGCCTGTTCCTCGGAGGCAGGGGAGAGAGATGCTGTGCTGGCTCGCACGGTGGATCCTTTCACTTCAGCTGGAAGCGCCGAAGCGCGTCAGGTAGTAAAGCTATGAAACCAGATGTTATATGTAATTCACGTCACGTCAGGTAAATTTCTTGTTACGGATGCGCGGCCCGGCCTGCCGGCGCCGTCCGGGCCGCCAAGCTGGAAAGATCGTGAACATGCCCCAGAACACCGCTCCGCAGAAACGCCTCCTCACCGCTGTCTTTGCTCCCCTTGGAGATGCCGGCAAGGCCAGCCGCGTCGAAGAACGCATCGTTCAGGGGATTTCAGCGGGCGCACTGGCAGACGGGGACCGGCTGCCCACCGAAATGGAAATGGCCGCCTCGATGGGCGTCGCCACGGTTACCGCCCGTGAAGCGCTCGCGGGACTGCGCTCGCGCGGGCTGGTGGAAACGCGCCGCGGACGCGAAGGCGGCACATTTATTACGCTGCCCTCCGGGGACCGGTCGGTGCTGGTACGCCGCCGGCTTACCGGCATGAGCCGGGTGGAGCTGCGTGACCTGGCCATTCACTACGCTGCGATCGCAGCCACCGCTGCCGAACTGGCCGCCGACGCCGCAGATCCGGAAGATGCGCAGGCACTGGCCCACCTGCTGGACGCCCCCGCCGGTGCCGGCAACCGCGCCGTCGGCGATTTCCTGCTTGAACTTGCAGCGCTCAGCCAGTCAGCCCGGCTGACGCGTGAATACGTGAAGCTGCACACCGACTACGGTTCCCTGCTGGGCCTGGCCCACGCGGATCCGGCTTTCGACTCGGCCATGGTGGACCTCTGCCGGGGGATCTGCGCGGCCGTGGCTGCTGCGGATGCGTCCGCCGCCCGGTCCCTCGTCCGGCAGTACGTCCAGGCTTCCGTTGCCTGGCTGATCGATGAACATACCCGACTTCACTCCTCCGCCGCCCTCACTACGGCGGAGAGACCACCCGCACCCGCCAGGAGGAAAGCATGAGCATTTCCCGCAGTGATACGTCACCCCCAGCGCCGGCACCACCGGACGACCTCGGTCTGTTCTTCCGGCAGCTGCTCGGGATCCTGCAGGACTGGAAACCCGTCCTGGAGGCCCTCTTCGGGGATCAGGAGGCGCGGCCTTCGCGCCGGGAGGTGGATGCCGCCGTCGAACCGCTGACTACAGCCCTGCTGGCCCACTCCGACTATCCGCTGGCGGGCGGCGGCTTCGTTGCCGCGCACAATGCGCTGAGCGACGCGCCCTGGCATATGGCGTGGTGGCAGGGCCGTAGCAAGGAAGTCCAGATGCTGTCCTCGGTGGAAAGCATGGGGGAAGCCTATTCCCGGCGCGAATGGTTCACCGTTCCCATGGAGACCGGCGCCAGCCATGTCACCGGCCCGTATGTGGACTTCATCTGCACTGACGAGTACACGGTGACCCTTACCTCCCCGGTGCGTGTAGGCGGGGGCGTGGTGGGCGTGGTCGGTGCCGACGTCTTCGTTGAGTCGCTGGAGGAAGTGCTTCTGCCGGACCTGCGGCGTGTGCATCCCGAGGCGTCCCTGGTGAACCGGGTAGGCAGGGTGGTGGTCTCCGCTGATCCCCAGCTCGCGGCCGGACGGCTGCTGGTGGGAGACTGGCGCCAGGCGCCGGATCCGGCGCGGATGGAACTCCGCGGACCGGAGTATGCCGGCCGGCTGGCTGCCGTGCGTCCGTGCGGAAGCCTGCCGCTCGCCGTCGTCGTTCCCGGCTAGCGGAACTCAGGCAGCTGCCCGCGCCGGAATATGGAAGAACGGCACGGTGCGGTTGACCATGGGTCCGATCAGCAGCGCGAAGGCCACGGTGCCCAGGCCGACGGCGCCGCCCAGTGCCCAGCCAACGGCCAGGACGCTGACTTCAATGCCGGTGCGCACCGCCCAGATCGGCCAGCCGAAGCGGGCGTGGAGTCCGGTCATCAGCCCGTCCCGCGGGCCCGGTCCCATTCGCGCGCCGATGTACAGGCCGGTGGCAACGGCCAGCAGAACCAGCCCGGCAGCGAAGAGCACTATCTGGTCAACAACATTCCCTGGCGTGGCCAGCACGGCGAGGGCGACTTCGGCGCTCGGTCCCACCAGCAGCACGTTCAGCACCGTGCCGGGGCCGGGTTTCTGCCGCAGCGGAATCCACAGCAGCAGCACGACGAGTCCGATCAGGTTGGTCACAAACCCGAACGGAATCCCGGTCTGCAGGCTGGTGCCCTGGCCCAGTACATCCCACGGGGAGACGCCCAGCCCGGCACGGATCATCATGCCGATGGAGAAGCCGTAGAAGAAAAGGCCGGCCAGCAGCTGCGCCACGCGGCGGAGGAAGTTCACGGACATGGGTTCAACCAAACTCCTCCGGAAGCGTTAATCCAAAAGCAGCCTTCCGGACGGAGACATACACGGTAATCCGGGAGCCGGCTAATCGCGCAGGCGGACGACGGTGTCAGCGCGGGCAGCGTGCGCCGCCACCAGGTCGGCGTTGGCCTGGTCGCTTCCCAGCGCCCAGGCCAGGGCATCGGCCGGGCTCTTGCCGAAGGCCGCGTGCCGGTCCTGGAGCCGCCGGACGCGTTCGGCGTCCCCGAGCGCCAGGAACCAGACGGCGTCGAGCTGTTCCCGGACCCGCGGCCAGGCCCCGGTTTCCAGCAGCAGGTAGTTGCCCTCCGTGATGACCAGCGGCACCTCCCGCCGGACCGGCACGGCAGAACCGACCGGCTCCTCCAGGTCGCGGCGGAACTCCGGGGCGTAGACCACCGGCTCAGCCTGACGCCGGAGCCGGCCCAGCAGCGCCGCGTATCCTCCGTCGTCGAATGTGTCCGGCGCGCCCTTCCGGTCCCGCGCGCCCATGGCTTCCAGCACCCGGTTGGCCAGGTGGAAACCGTCCATGGGCACCACGACGGCGAGTTCCGGTCCCAGCTCAGCCGCCAGTGCTGCGGCGAGGGTGGACTTGCCGGCGCCGGGCGGGCCGGTGATGCCGAGAACCCGGCGGCGTCCTGCTGCCAGGCGGCGTGCATCGGCTGCGAGTTCGGCCAGGCTGCGGTCCAGGATCTGCATAGGAACCATCTTGGTGCAGGCTCTGGAATGTTTTGGGGATCCGGTGGGTTAATAGGGGTGCAACTGAATATGGGGATGATCGGTATCGACGATGCTTGCCGCGTTTGGGGAAGCGGGCCGAGGATGCAGGGTTATCTCGCTAACGCCCCCTGTAAACCAATAAGTGCCAAACCTATGCGCACTGACTTCGCTCTCGCCGCCTAGGCCAGAGTGAGTCCGTCAGACCGGAAACGCTTCCGTTCCGGATCCTGGCGTCGTTTAGGAAGCCACTGCCGGACACTGCTGCCGTTCAGGTGTCCGGGACTTTTTGAACGGCTGGGCCCGGATCAGCCGCCTGCCTGCGGGATGGCTGGGGCCGAGAAAATCCACTGCAGGCTGCGCCCGGAGAAGCCCAGGCACGTCGGCGTCGGACGGGGGTTCGATTCCCCCCATCTCCACCAGGTCTGTGCTCCGTCCCGAAAGGCCGGGGCACAGTCTTTTTCGCGCCTCGAATGCCGGCGCTCCGCGCCGCTAGGACATGCCGGTGGACTCCCGCACCACCAGCTCCGGCTGGAAGGTGACATGGCGGTGCCGGTGGTCTTCCGCCAGCTCGTCCTCCAGCAGCTCCACTGCTGTGCGTCCGATCAGCCGCGCCGGCTGCCGGATGGAGGAGAGCGGAACGATCGCGGACGGCGCGAAGTCAATGTCGTCGTAACCGACCAGGGCGATGTCTTCCGGAACCCGGATGCGGTGGTCGAAGACGAACGCCTGGAGCAGTCCGATGGCAAGCAGGTCATTGGCCGCGAACACGGCATCGGGCCGCTTGCCGGACGGCCGGCGGAGCAGCTCCTCGCCCACGCGCCTGCCCTCCAGCACAGTCAGCGCCGTGGTTCCGACCACGTCCAGCGAAGCTCCCGGCACTTCCTCCACGGCTGCCCTGGCTCCGGCCTGGCGGTCGGCGACCTGGTGCAGGCCCGCGGGCCCGCCCACGAAGGTGATTCTCCGTGCCCCGCTGTCCAGCAGGTGCGCGACGGCCATTCGTCCGCCTTCGACGTCGTCCACGGCCAGGGAGCAGTACTGGGACGCAGGCGCCTGCTCATCCACGAGCACCACCGGGGTGCCGCGGGAGCGGAGCCGGGCGATCCGGCTGCGGTCCTCCGACTGCGGAGTGATGAGGACTCCGCGTACCCGCTGTTCCTCGAACAGGTCCAGGTAGACATCTTCCCGGCTGCGGGAAAGCCCTGAGTTGCCGACGATGACGGCCTGGCCGTGCGCATCAGCGGCAGCCTCTGCACCCCGGGCGATCTCGTTGTAGAAGGGGTTGCCGGTGTCCTGGACCACCAGTCCTATGGTCCTGGAGCGGCCGGCCTTGAGCTGGCGCGCGACGTCGTTGCGGACGTATCCCAGGTCCTCGATAACCTTCAGGACCCGGCGGCGGCGGTCCTCGGAGACGACCTCGGGCCGGTTGATCACGTTGGAAACCGTTCCAATCGAGACCTTGGCTTCCCGGGCGACGTCTTTGATGCTGACCGGGAATCTGTCCATTTCTCTTCTCTTCCGTCCGGACGGGGTCCACTTCTCCTGGCACCGTCACCGGCGGGCCGGGCCCGCGGGACAGGTTCTTATTGTAAGCAGCATGTCCTTTGGGCTCCGGAGCACCGGCCGATGTTACAGGGCGGCGCGGACCCGCGGTTCGTAGCGGATCGGTTCAAAGGTGCGTGCCACCAGGCGGCGCATTTCTTCCAGGCCTCCGGCAACCAGTCCCGCGGCGCGTGCCTGGACCAGCACGTTGCCGATCGCAGTAGCCTCCACCGGCCCCGCGAAGACGGTCCGTCCGGTCCGGTCCGCGGTGAGCTGGCACAGCAGCGTGTTCTGCGACCCGCCGCCCACCACGTGCACCGTGCGGATGCTGCGCCCGGTGAGCCGCTCCATCTGTTCAATGACATCCGCGTAGGCGGCGGCCAGCGACTCCAGAATCGAACGGACCATTTCGGCCCGCCCGCGCGGCGGCTGCACCCCGTGCTCCCCGCACCAGGCGGTGATCCGGGCGGGCATGTCACCCGGTGCCGTGAACCGTTCGTCCTGCACATCGAACACGGGCACGGGGGAGGTCACGGCTGCAGCCTGGCTGATCAGTTCCGCCAGGTTGCTCGTGCGCTGGGAATCGGTGGTACCCGGCCCGTCCCAGGTGCGGATGGATTCGGAGAGCAGCCACAGCCCGGACACGTTCTTCAGGTAACGGATGCGCCCGTCCACGCCGCCTTCGTTGGTGAAGTTGGCGGCGTGGCTTTCGGGCGTGAGCACCGGAGCCGGCAGCTCCAATCCGACCAGGGACCAGGTTCCGGAGGAGATGAACGCTGCGTTCTCATCGGCGAAAGGCACGGCGACGACGGCGGACGCGGTGTCGTGGGAGCCGACGGCCGTGACCGGCAGGCCGGCCGGGGCGCCGAGTTCTTCGGCCACACCGGACAGCAGGCCGCCGATCCGCTCGCCGGGGGCGATCAGCGGAGCGAACAGGTCTCCGGCGAGCCCGAGCCTGTCCATCAGTCCGGTGTCCCACTGCCGGGTCCGGGCATCGAGCAGACCGGTGGTTGCGGCGTTGGTCTCCTCGGTGACCTGCCGGCCGGTGAGCCAGTAGGCAATGAGGTCCGGGATCATCAGGGCCCGTTGCGCGATTGACAGGTCACCGCGCTGCCGGTCCACGGCCAGCTGGAACACTGTGTTGAACGGCAGGTGCTGCAGTCCGCTGCGGGAGTAGAGCTCTTCCGGGGGCACGGCCGCATGCACGGCCTGGACACCGCCTGCGGTGCGGTCATCCCGGTAGTGGTAGGGCAGGCCGAGCAGCTTCCCTCCACGCAGCAGTCCGTAATCCACTGCCCAGGAATCGACGCCGATGGAACGGACGTCCGGTTCCTCCCGGAACGCCTGGGCCAGCCCGGCGGTCAGTGACCGGTAGAGCTCGGTGATGTTCCAGTGCAGGCCGGGCCCGTCGCCCTCATGCAGCCGGACCGGCTGATTGGGGAAACGGGCCACATGCCGCATCCGGATCCGGCCGTCGGACACGCCGCCGAGGATGACGCGGCCGCTGGTCGCCCCAAGGTCGACGGCGGCTACGGATGCAGCTTGCTCCATGGTCTGTCCTTTTCTGCCGTGCCGCTTAGCGCAGGAACGCTGCTGCGACGCCGGCGTCGACCGGAATGTGCAGGCCGGTGGTGTGGGAGAGGTCGGAACTGGTCAGCACTGCGGCTGCGTTGGCCACGTTCTCCGGCAGCACTTCGCGCTTGAGCAGGGTGCGCTGGGCGTAGAACTTGCCCAGTTCATCCTCGGGCACGCCGTAGACCGCTGCCCGCTTGGCGCCCCAGCCGCCGGCGAAGATGCCGGAGCCGCGGACCACGCCGTCGGGGTTGATGCCGTTGACCTTGATGCCGTGTTCGCCCAGTTCCGCGGCCAGCAGGCGCACCTGGTGGGCCTGGTCGGCCTTGACGGCGGAGTAGGCGATGTTGTTCGGACCGGCGAAGACGGAGTTCTTGGAGGAGATGTAGAGGATATCCCCGCCCATTTCCTGGTCGATCATGGCCTTGGCAGCGGCCTTGGCGACCAGGAAGGAGCCCTTGGCCATCACGTCGTGCTGCAGGTCCCAGTCCTTTTCGGTGGTTTCCAGCAGTGGCTTGGAGATGGACAGGCCGGCGTTGTTGACCACGAGGTCGATTCCGCCGAAGGCCAGCACGGTGGCGTCGATGGCGGCAGCAACCTGGGCGGCGTCGGTCACGTCGGCGCGGACGCCGATGGCGACGTCTGAGCCGCCCAGCTCGGCGGCAACCTGTTCGGCAGCTTCAAGGTTCAGGTCGGCGATGACCACGCAGGCGCCTTCGCCGGCGAGGCGGGTGGCGATGGCCTTTCCGATGCCCGACGCCGCGCCCGTCACCAGTGCGATGCGGGTGGCGTGGCTGCGGGGCTTGGGCATCCGGGCCAGCTTGGCTTCCTCGAGTGCCCAGTATTCGATCCGGAACTTCTCCGACTCGTCGATCGGTGAGTAGCTGGAGATGCCTTCGGCGCCGCGCATGACGTTGATGGCGTTGAGGTAGAACTCGCCGGCCACGCGTGCGGTCTGCTTGTCCTTGCCCCAGGAGAACATCCCGACGCCGGGGACCAGCACGATCGCCGGGTCGGCGCCGCGCATTGCCGGGGACGCGTCGTCGGCGTGGCGCTCGTAGTAGGCCTGGTAGTCGGCGCGGTAGTCCGCGTGCAGCTCCTTCAGGCGGGCGATGCAGTCTTCGACGGGTGCGTCGGCCGGAAGATCCAGGACCAGCGGCTTGACCTTGGTGCGCAGGAAGTGGTCGGGGCAGGAGGTGCCCAGTGCGGCAAGCCGGGGGTGCTCGGCGGCAGCGAGGAAGTCGAGCACCCGCGGGTCGTCCATGTAGTGGCCCACCTGGGGGCGGTCGTGCGATGCCAGTCCGCGGATTACCGGGGCCAGGGCTGCGGCCTTGGCACGGCGTTCGGCCTCGGGCAGCGCCTCATAACCGGACAGCGCCGGGCCGAAGGGTTCTGCCTTGGAGTGCTCGGCGATGTAGGCCTCGGCAGTGTCAATGATCCACCGTGAGTTGGCCTCGGCTTCGTCGCTGGTGTCGCCCCAGGCGGTGATGCCGTGGCCGCCCAGGATGGTGCCGACGGCGCCGGGGTTGGCTTCCTTGATTGCTGCGATATCCAGGCCCAGCTGGAACCCGGGGCGGCGCCAGGGCACCCAGACCACCTTGTCGCCGAAGATCTTCGCGGTGAGTTCCTCGCCGTCGGCTGCCGTGGCGATGGCGATGCCGGAGTCGGGGTGCAGGTGGTCCACGTGGGCTGCATCGACCAGGCCGTGCATGGCGGTGTCGATCGACGGCGCTGCGCCGCCCTTGCCGTGCAGGCAGTAGTCGAACGCCGCGACCATTTCGTCTTCATGCTCCACGCCGCGGTAGACGCCCTTCAGTGCCTGCACCCGGTCCAGGTGCAGCACGGCCAGGCCCTTCTCCGTGAGGGTCCCGAGGTCGCCGCCGGAGCCCTTGACCCACAGCAGCTCGATGTCCTCACCGGTCACCGGGTCCGCTGCCGTGCCCTTGGCGGAGGTATTGCCGCCGGCGTAGTTGGTGTTCTTGGGGTCGGAACCGAGCCGGTTGGAGCGGGCGATAAGGTCTGCCGCGGCGGTCTGCTGCGTCGGAGTGCTGGCTGGGGCGTTCATGCGAAGGTCTCCTCGTGGAGTGGTCGAATCAATGGGCGGGGGCAGCGCGGGCGGTCTAGGAGCCCCAGGAAGCCTGGGTGCCGCCGACGCGCTCTTCAGCGATGCGCTGCTGGTACCCGGACGCTGCGAAGGCGGCCATGGGATTGGCAGGCAGGCCGCGGGATTCGCGCCAGGCTGCCAGCTGCGGGCGGACGTCGGTGTAGAACGCGTCCATCAGCACCTCGTGGGCGCCGAGGACGTCCCCGGCAGCCTGTGCTGCGGCGAGGGCTTCGCCGTCGATCAGCAGTGCACGGGCGGTCATTTCCTGGACATTGAGCACCGAGCGGATCTGGCCGGGAATCTTGTCTTCGATGTTGTGGCACTGGTCAAGCATGAATGCCACGCCGGTTTCCGGGTCGAGGCCGCCGCCGCGCACTACCTCGACCATGATGCGGAAGAGCTGGAATGGGTCTGCGGCGCCGACGATCAGGTCGTCGTCGGCGTAGTTGCGGGAGTTGAAGTCGAAGGAGCCCAGCTTGCCCAGGCGCAGCAGCTGCATGACGATGAACTCGATGTTCGTGCCCGGAGCGTGGTGCCCGGTGTCCAGGCAGACCTTGGCCTTGTCGCCGAGCGCGGCGACCTGGGTGTAGGCGGTGCCCCAGTCCGGAACATCGGTGTGGTAGAACGCCGGTTCGAAGAACTTGTACTCCAGCACCATCCGCTGTTCATCGCCGAGGTTGGAGTAGATTTCCGCCAGCGACTCGGCCAGGCGGTCCTGGCGTCCGCGCATGTCCTGCTGGCCGGCGTAGTTGGTGCCGTCCGCAAGCCAGATCTTCAGGTCCTTCGAGCCGGTGGCGTTCATGATCTCCAGGCACTCAAGGTGGTGGTCGATCGCTTTGCGGCGCACTCCCGGATCGGCGTGGGTGAGCGAGCCGAACTTGTACTCCTCGTCCTGGAAGGTGTTGGAGTTGATCGTGCCCAGTGCCACGCCCTGGTCAGCCGCGTAACGGGCGAGTGCGGCGTAGTCATCCACCTTGTCCCACGGGATGTGGAGTGCGACGGCGGGTGCCAGGCCCGTGAAGCGGTGCACCTGAGCGGCGTCGGCGATCTTTTCCTGCACCGTCCGGGGAGTTCCGGGAGTGGAGAAGACCTTGAAGCGGGTTCCGGAGTTGCCGAAGGCCCAGGATGGAAGTTCGATGGCCTGTGCGGCCAGCTGGGGGGCGATGTCGTCGAATTCAGGCATGTGCGTCACTTCTCTGTGGTAGCCGGCGGGCGGCACCGGGTAAGTCTGGGCACCGCATTGAATCGTTTCACCAAAGTATGCCGACGATGCCGGGAAGGTCAAACGTGCTAGCTGTAATCATCGGGACAGCGACGGTAATAGCTTCTTGAAACGTCTCAATTTTTGGGTACTATGAGTCCGGCAGCGACTGAGAGGTCCCTCACAGGATTAGCTCGGCCGGCCCATCCTCCCGGAATGGCCATCCGTGCTGCCGCCACAGGTGCGAAGTCCGCCAGGACCCGCCACATTACAAAGGAGTGATGCATGGGATCTTCCCCCGCCCCGGCCGAGCTGCAGGAACTGGTCCGGCTCCCTGCGGAGGTTACCGCCGCCCGCGGATGCTTCCTGCTGCACATCCGCCCGGAGCGGCTGGCCGAGTACGTCGAGGTCCACCAGCGGGTCTGGCCGGAAATGCTGGATGCGCTGCGGGAGACCGGCTGGAGGAACTACTCGCTGTTCCTTCGTCCGGAAGACGGCCTGGTTGTTGGGTACTTTGAGGCAGATGATGCCGAAGCCACCCAAAAGCTCATGGACGCGCATCCGGTCAACACCCGGTGGCAGGCCGAAATGGCCCAGTACTTCACGGAAGGCAGCTCGCCGCAGGCACTGACGCAGTACTTCCACCTCTCCTGATCCCGTTTTATCCGGGGCACGCCCGTGCCCGCTTCACAGCACCTTCTTCACTGTTGCAGAAAGGCTCGCCATGAGCACCACGAAGCTCGGCGGATGGAAAGCCACCATCGCCGTGTCCATGTCCAACTACATCGAGGCCGGTTCGATCATCGCGCTGGCCACCAGCCTGTCCCTCTGGCAGGAGTATTTCGGTTTCAGCAACCTGCTGGTCGGGCTGGTCGCGGCTCTGAGCGCCAACGCGTTCGGCGCAGCCATCGGTGCCCTTATCGGCGGACCGCTGGGTGACCGGTACGGCCGGAAGTTCATCTACACCTATGACCTGATCCTCTACATGCTCGGCACCCTGCTGGTCATCTTCGCGGTCGCTCCGTGGATGCTTATCACCGGCGTCATCCTGACCGGCATCGCCGTCGGCGCCGGTGTGCCGGTGGCCTGGACCTACATTGCCGAGGAAGCTCCGGCCGAACACCGCGCAAAGCACGTGGGCACCGCCCAGCTGGCCTGGTCGCTCGGCCCGGCACTGGTGTTCCTGTTCGCCACGATCGTGGTGCCCCTGGGCCTGACCGGCAGCCGCATCATCTTCGCGCACCTCTTCGTCGTCGCTTTTGTCACCTGGTGGATCCGCCGCGGCCTCTCGGAATCGGTTACCTGGAAGAAGTCCGACGAAGAGCGCCGCACGGCCGAGGCCAGCGGAATCAAGCGCCGCAACTACCGCGAACTGCTCACCAACGCCACCAACCTCAAGGCCCTGCTGTTCCTGACCGGCGTCTATGCGCTCTGGAACCTGGTTGCCGGACAGATGGGCATCTTCATGCCGCGCGTCTACGAGACCGCCGGCGTTGAATCCGCCACCCAGCAGAACCTGCTGCAGGTGCTCCTATGGACCCTCACCGTGGCAGCCACCTACTTCGGCTTCATGAAGTACGGCGACCGGGTTGACCGCCGCAAGCTCTACGGCTTCGGAGCCGTGCTGGGCATCATTGCCTGGCTGCTGCTGGTCTTCGCGCACGTCACCATGCCGGTCCTGATCCTCTTCGCAGCCCTCTGGGGTATCTCCGCAGGCATCGGCGCCCAGGCCTTCTACGCGCTCTGGGCCGCAGAAATGTTCCCCACCCGCCTGCGTGCCAGTGCCCAGGGCGTGCTGTTCTTCGTGGCCCGCATCGTCGTCGGCGTGCTCAGCTACTGGTTCCCCACCCTGCTGGCGGAACAGGGCGTGCCGTTCGTGGGCATGATCATGATCGGTGCCCTCGTGGCAGCCATGGTGATCGGCGTCCTCTGGGCCCCGAATACCCGCGGCCGGAGCCTGGAAGAGATCGAGGAGGAGCGTTACGGCAACGCTCCGGGTGCCGCCAGGCAGACAGTCTAGGCGTACCTGCCTCGGAGGCTCAGCCCTCCGCCGGGCTAACCAGACATGCAAAGGCCTCCGGGCCGGCCGGGACACCGATCCGGGCCGGCACCGGAGGCCTTTGACGTCACCCTCCGTGACGCCCGGAATCCGCCGGCCTGCGTGCCCCCGGAAGTCCCGCGGCTGGACGCTGCTGCCAGAATGGAGCCCATGGCCCTGCACCGGTATCCCGTCCGACGGCTCGAGGAAGACCCGGCCCATGCCCTGGACCGTGGATCCTGGCCGGCTGCGCTGCCGGCCGTGGCGCACCTGCTTGACCGGGGCCTGGATCTGGGCCCGGCGACCATCCTCGTGGGTGAAAACGGGTCGGGGAAGTCAACGCTGGTGGAGGCCGTTGCCCTGGCCTACGGACTGTCCGCGGAAGGCGGCTCAACGGGTGCGCGGCACAGTACCCGCTCCACGGAATCCGTTCTCGCCGACCATCTGCGGCTGGTCCGGAACGCCGGCGCCACCCGCCGCGGGTACTTCCTGCGGGCCGAAACCATGCACAGTTTCTACACCTATCTGGAGGAAAACCCGAGGACGGGCCTGCCTGATATCTCATTCCACGAGATGTCCCACGGGGAGTCCTTCCTGGAACTGGCCGCGGACCGGTTCCGGGGCCGCGGTCTGTGGGTCCTGGATGAACCCGAATCCGCGCTGTCCTTCTCCGGCTGCCTGAGCCTCCTCTCAGTACTCAAGGGACTGCTGGCCGACGGACGGTCGCAGGTCATTCTGTCCACACATTCTCCGCTCCTGGCTGCACTTCCCGGCGCGGAAATCCTGGAGCTTGGCCCATGGGGACTGCGGCGCCGGGCCTGGGAGGATCTTGAACTCGTAGGCAACTGGAGGTCCTTCCTCGCCTCACCGCAGCGGTATCTCCGCCACCTCTAGCCCGTAAACCGTGACTTCTGCCCGGCCGGGTAGTTGGATGTGCAGAGACGGCCGTTGGTCAGGGGCACACAGTTCCGCCGGCCGGCACCGAGGAGGTCTTATGGGACGGGTCAGCGGCAAGACGGTTTTGGTCAGCGGAGGCGCGCGGGGGATCGGGGCTGCAGTTGTCCGCCGGCTCACCGGTGAGGGTGCGCACGTGGTTATCGGGGACGTGCTCGACGCCGAGGGCCGGGCCCTGGCGGACTCGCTGGGCGGGCAGGGGGCCTTTGTTCACCTGGATGTGACCAGCCCTGAAGACTGGGAAGCTGCGGTCCGCGAAGCGGTGGACACCTTCGGCGGGGTCGACGTGCTGGTCAACAACGCCGGCATTGCGAACTTCGGCAGCATCGAGGATTACACGCTGGAGCAGTGGAACAGCATCATCGCCATTAATCTCACCGGGGTTTTCCTCGGGATCAAGGCCGTGGTGGAGCCCATGAAGCGCTCCGCCGGGGCATCCATCGTTAACCTGTCCTCCACCGCTGGCCTGCAGGGCTATAAGGACCTGCCGGGGTACACAGCCGCCAAATACGGGGTCCGCGGGCTGACCAAGTCTGTTGCCATTGACCTTGGCCCCTACGGAATCCGGGTCAATTCTGTGCACCCGGGTGCGGTGCGGACGCCCATGACAGACGGACTGGAAGGCGGGCAGGAGCATGTGGCGCTGCACCGCATGGGTGAGCCGGAAGAAATTGCGAACCTGGTCCTGTTCCTCGCCAGCGACGAATCCAGCTTCTCCACGGGCGCCGAGTTTGTGGCTGACGGCGGTGAGACTGCGGGCCTGGCACGGTACGAGGTGGCTGAACTGAGCTCCGAACCGGCCTCCGCGCCGTCGTCACCTGCGGGCGCGGCCCTGCCCGGCCAGCCTCCGGCGGCACCGGAACCGCCCGCCATGCGAGGCTAGCGCGGCAGTTCCGCGTCTTCGCGGGCGGGACTGCCGGCACTGCCCTTCGGCTCCGTGAAGACGATGTACCGGTAGGCGAAGTACCGGAAGACATTGCCCAGCAGGACGCCGATGACGTTGCCGGAAATGTTGTCGGCGAACTGGCTGGTGAACCCGAGGAGATAATGGGAGACAAACAGGCAGCCGGTGGCGATGCCCAGCCCAATGAGGTTTGTCAGGGCGAAAAGGATGGTCTCGGACCGCACGCTCCGTCCACGGGTGCGGCGGAAGGTCAGATAACGGCTGCCCAGCCAGGAAATCGTCGTCGCGACAACTACGGAGACAATCTTGGCTGAGATGGGGTTGTCGTCCAGGACAGTGGCCACCAGGAGATTGAACAGGCCGATATCCACCAGGAAGGCGACGGTGCCCACGAAGGAGAACGAGCCCAGTCTCCGGAATACTTTCCGGGCCGTCGAGATGCCGTCCATGCTGCTACCAGTTCTTCATCCGGCCGTGGGCGGGCCGAGGGGCGTTGTCCTGCAGTCTTGCCGCAGGCCCGGGAACCACGGAAATGGGCTCTGTGTCGATGTTTTCACATGCAGCAAAACCGGACAAAATTGCCGCACGCACGATCACTCCGACTGCAGCGGCAGCCTGACCGTGAAGACGGTGCCCTCCCCGGCCTCGCTCTGCAGGGTGATGGTTCCGCCATGCGCTTCCACAATGTTCTTGCTGATCACCAGTCCGAGTCCAACACCCGGGATGGCGGCCTTCCGGCTGGTCCCCGAGCGGAAGAACTTGGTGAAGACCTCCGCCTGTTCAGCGTGGGTCATGCCGATGCCCGTGTCCGAAACCTCGAAGGTCAGGGTGTCCGGGGTGCTCCAGGCGCTCACCGTGACCCTGCCGCCGTCGGGGGAGTATTTCACGGCGTTCGAAAGCAGGTTGTCGATGACCTGGCTAATCCGCTGCGGATCCAGCACTGCCGGAAGTTCCGGCGGGAAGTCCGGAACCAGCTGAACCTTGTTGATTTCTGCCCGCGGCGCCGCGGAGGTCAGGGAGCTGCTGAGAAGTTCGGAGAGATCTGCCGGCACCCGCTCAATGCTGCTTGGCCCGGCAGCAGCGGAGAGCAGGTCCGAGACCAGTTCCAGCAGCTTTTCCGAATTCCGCAGTGCAACCCGCAGGGATGCTGCAACGTAAGCGGGGATCTGCTCCTCGTCCTCAAGTGCCAGGTCCAGGTAGCCCATGATCGAGGTCAGCGGCGTGCGGAGTTCGTGGGACACGTTGGCCACGAAGTCTTCCTTCGCGGCGACGGCATTGACCAGGCCGGTCACGTCGCTGAAGGCCAGCACCGAGCCCTGGAAGCCGCCCTGGCGCTGGACGGAACGCGCGGTCACGCTGAATGCACGCTGCGCCTCGCCGGCACCGAACCACACGAGCTGGTCGGAGAAGGACTGGCCCAGGACGGTGCGCCGCACAGGCCGCATTTCCGGGGGGAGCGGAGTGACCCGGTCGGGACCGTAAATCAGCAGCTCACATTCGTTCGCCTCGGTCGTGCCCGGGGGCAGCGCCCTGCGGTTGATGAAGCGCTGGCGGGAGTTGGTGAGGATGGTGTTGCCTTCTTCGTCCACCACCGAGACGCCTACTTCCACCGTGTTCAGCACGGTTTGCAGAAGGGATTCCTTGCGGCGGCTTTCAGCCAGGCTTTCCTGCAGCACCCGGTCCTTTTCCTGCAGGGCGCGCTGCTTCTCCAGCACTACTGCCTCGGCGCTGGCGCGGGCTGCTTCAGCCTGTTCCGCGGCGCGGAGCGCAGTGACAAGTTCACGTTCGTACAGGCGCCGTTCATGGGCGTTGAAGACCACAACCCGGTCCATGGCGGGCCGGGAACCCTCGGCCGGCTGGCGGTTGGCGGAAATCAGGGCAGGCAGGCGCGTGCCGTCCGCGCTGAGGAAGTCGACGGCGAGTTCAGCGAAGGAGCGGCCGGCGCCGAGCTGCGGCAGGGCGTGCGTCGAATAGACGATCCGGTCGCCGATGGGCAGGAGGGAGAGCAGGCTGGTTCCGATCAGGTCCTCGCGCGGGCAGCCGATCCAGTTGGCGAACGTCGCGTTCGCTTCGGCGATCGTTCCATCCTCCAGCGTCACCAGGTACCCCGAGGGTGAACTGTGGAAAAGTTCCTGGTAATCCACGCTGACTGCCGGGGGCACCAGCTCCGTGCCGGCGGACTGGTCGCTCACGCCGTGGTCCGGGAGAGGTAGGCGAGGATGGCCTCTGCTGTTTCGGCCGGTGCGCTGACATGGGGGAGGTGGCCGGTGGCCTGCAGCTGCACCAGGGTTGCATTGGGCATATTGTCGCGGGTGTAGGAGCCGATGTGCGGCGGCGCAAGGAGGTCGTCGGAGCACTGCAGGATCAGCGACGGGACCTTGACCTCGGCGAGCTGGTCCCGCACATCGGACCGGAAGGAAACATCGGCGAAGTCGCGGGCGACCGCCGGATCCAGGCGGCAGAAGCTGCCCTCCAGCTCGTTGTGCAGTTCGGGACTTTCCGGGTTGCCCATGATCATGGGCGCCATTGCAGCAGCCCAGACAAGGTAGTTGGCGTCGAGGGAGGCCAGCAGCTCATCGATGTCCTTGGCGCTGAAGCCTCCGGTGTAGCCGTCTTCCGGGCGGTCCATGTAGCTGGGGGAGGAAGCCAGCAGGATCAGGTTCGCGAACCTTTCCGGTGCCTCGGCCGCGGCTGCAACGGCCATCATGGCGCTGACGCTGTGCCCAACGAAGCTTACGTCCCGCAGGTCGAGGGCTTCGCAGATCTCCAGTACGTCCTGTACGTATCCGTCGAGGGAGCCGTACTTGGCAGGAGTGTAGGCGTCCTTGTCCGAACCGCCTGCCCCAACATGGTCGAAGACGACCACCCGGTAGGTCTCCGTGAAGTACGGAAGGACCCGCCGCCACATCCCCTGGTCGCACCCGAATCCGTGTCCAAACATGACCACCGGGCCGGCGCTGTTGCCGAGGATCCGGACATTGTTGCGGGCGGAAACGTCAGTCGTCATGGGACGGCGGCCTTTGGTCGTGTTGTGGGGTAGGAGGTGCTGGAGTGAACTTTACCGTCCCGGGTGCCGTCCACGGATTATCCGCGTTTGCGCGACACGCCATTCAGGCTCCCGGTGCCTCCTGCGCCGCAGGTCAGTCCCGGGCGAACCGCAGTTCCGCGGCGCCGCCGTTAAACGAAGTGGTGCCAATCAGGTGCATCCGCCCGGTGGGTCCGCCCACCGGAAGCAGGCGCCGTCCCTTGCCCAAAGCGACGGGCATGTAGGTGACCCAGAGTTCATCCAGCAGTCCGGCGTCGGCGAACTGTGCTGCTACGTCGCCTCCGCCCACAACCCACACGTTCTTGTCTCCGGCGAGCGCAAGCGCCTGGTCCAGGACCGGTCCCGGAGCGCCGCTGGCAAACCGCACTCCCGATCCGGGCGGGGCCTGCAGGTCGCGGTGGGTCAGCACCAGGCAGGGGAGTTCACCGTAATCCCAGGTGTCCGGCTGTTCCCGCCGGATCCACTCATAGGTTTGCGCACCCATGATGATGGCCCCCACGCCGGCAAGGAACTGATCGTAATGGGCCTGGAAAGACGCGAACCCGAAGTCCAGCAGCCAGTCCAGGCTGTCCTCTTCGGTGGCGATGAAGCCATCCAGTGACGAAGCAACGTAATAGATGACTTTTGGCATGCCCCGAGCGTACCGCCGGCCGGGGTCCCGAAGTTAGGCTCAAGGTCATCCCGGCGGCATCAAGGCAGCGATCTGCCGGCCCGGCGGACTGCAGGGGTGCGGGGCGGGAAGTGCCGCCTCCCAGTTAGATGCAAATGCATGTACCATCGGGAGGAATAGCTGCCGCACTGAACGAATTGGGAGAGGTATGAGCAACGTCGAGACTGCCCCGCTGGAAGTCGAGTGCGCCAGTGCCCCGGCCGCCGACGTCGAAATCCTTGCTCCCCGGGACGTGCCGCTGGGCGGGCCGCGGGCCATGCCTGTGCGCCGCACCCTCCCCCAGCGCAGCCGCAGCCTGATCGGTGCCTGGTGCTTCGTGGACCATTACGGGCCCGACGCCGTTGCCCGCACCGGGGGGATGGTGGTGCCTCCCCATCCGCACACGGGACTGCAGACAGTCAGCTGGCTCTTCACCGGCGAAATCGAGCACCGGGACAGCACCGGCGCGCACGCCATGGTCCGCCCCGGCGAGCTCAACCTCATGACCGCAGGCAGGGGAATAGCCCACTCCGAGGTCTCCACTCCGCAGGCGGCCGTCCTGCATGGCGTGCAGCTCTGGCTCGCCCTGCCGGACGCCTCCCGCCATACGGAACCGCGCTTCGAACACTATGCACCCCAGCCCGTCCGCGGCGCCGGCTGGGAGGCGCGGGTGTTCCTGGGCGATCTCGCCGGATCGGTCTCCCCGGTCCGCACGCACTCCCCGGTCGTCGGGGCGGAACTGCTCCTGGAACCGGGCACCGAACTGGAGCTCGACGCCGATCCCCGGTTCGAGTACGGACTCCTCGCGGACTCCGGGGCAGTGCATTTCCAGGGTGCCGCCGTCGCGCCCGCTGAACTGGCCTACCTGCCGCCCGGCAGCCACACCCTGAGGATCAGCGCACCGGCAGGCACACCGGTTCGTGCCGTCCTGATCGGCGGCGAACCGCTGGGCGAAACGATCGTCATGTGGTGGAACTTCATCGGCCGCAGCCACGAAGAAGTTGTCCAGTACCGCCGCGACTGGCAGCAGCACATCGGCGCCGAAATCCATCCGGGTGCCGCTCCGGCAGTCCGCTTCACCGCCGTCCCGGATGATCCGCTTCCGCCGCTGCCGGCACCCGTCCTGCCCAACGCGCGGCTGCGTCCGCGCAGCTGAACAAGAAAGGCACCGCAATGAACATCCAGCACAACCCCGCCGAGCACCGCTACGAAGCGATCAACGACGGCGACGGCACGGTTGCCGGGTTCGCCGCCTACCGTGACCAGCCGGGCAGCCGGGCCTTCACCCACACCCAGGTTTCCGACGCCTACCAGGGGCAGGGCATAGCCTCCGAGCTGGTCCGGTTCGCCGCCGACGACGTACGCGCGGCCGGACTGCGGCTAGTGCCTTACTGCCCCTACGTTGCCCGCTGGCTGAAGAAACATCCGGAGTACTCCGGAATCGTGGACTGGCCGGAACCCGAGCCCGCAGAAAACCCAGAGGAGACAACCCGTTGAGCGACAAGGTCTATATCGACAAGCAGCACCGTCCGGTCTATCAGGCGCTGGCAGCCACCGCAGCCGCCGTCCGCAGCGCTGCCGAAGAAGCAGGCCTGGGCCGCATCATCATGGAGCTGGTCAACGTGCGCGTCTCCCAGCTCAACGGCTGCGCGTTCTGCCTGGACCTGCACACGCGCCAGGCCCGCGAAGCCGGTGAGAGCGACCAGCGCCTGGCCGTGCTGCCGGCGTGGCGGGATACGGACCTGTTCGACGATACGGAACGGGCGGCCCTGGGCCTGGCGGAAGCGCTCACCCACCTGCCTTCCGGGGAAGACCGGGAACAGCTTTTCGCGAAGTACCGCGGGCAGCTGGGTGCGGAACAGTTTTCCGTGCTCAGCTGGGCAGTTGTGGCCATGAACGCGTTCAACCGCGTCTCTATCATCAGCGGACACCCCGTCCGCCCGCGCTAGGCTCCGGCCCGGGGGGTTCGGAGTCGATACTCCGAACCCCCCGGCCAGACTCCCTAGAACGGGTAGGGGGCGATCTGCGGCCGCACGGTCAGCCACTGGATTTCGGTGAATGCGTCAATGTTGGCAGCCGCGCCGCCGAACCGTGAACCGGTTCCCGAGGCGCCCATTCCGCCGAACGGGGAGTTCGCCTCGTCGGAGACCGTCTGTTCGTTGATGTGCACCTTGCCGGAAACCACCCGGTCGGCGACTTCCATGGCCAGGCCCACGTCGCCGAGGATTCCCACGGAGAGTGCATACTCCGAAGCATTGGTCAGTGCGATGGCTTCCTCCACTGTGGAGAAGGAGAGCACGGGTGCCACCGGACCGAAGATTTCCTGCGTCCACGCCGGGTTGTCCGGGGTGAGGCCGGTCAGCACGGTGGGGGAGTAGAACAGTCCCTCATAGGTGCCTCCGGCGGCGATCTGCGCCCCTGCATCCTTGGCTTCCCGGACCAGCCGGTCGATGTTGTCCCGCTGCCGCTCATCGATGATGGGGCCCAGGGCAACCTGGCCGCTGGCCGGATCACCTACCGGAAGGTTCTTCGCCTTGTCTGCCAGCCGCGAGGTGTAGTCCTCCAGCAGGGACTCATGGACCAGGTGCCGCCCGGTGGTCATGCAGATCTGGCCCTGGTGAAGGAACGATCCAAAAGCTCCGGCTGACGCTGCCAGGTCAAGATCCGCTCCCGGCAGCACAATCAGGGCATTATTGCCGCCCAGTTCAAGGTGGGCCCGCTTCAGCAGCCTGCCTGCAGCCTCGCCCACCTTCCGGCCTGCCGCCGTCGAGCCGGTGAAGGAAATGACCCGGACCTCCGGGGCCTCCACCAGCGCCTGCCCAACATCCGTTCCGCCCGGCAGCAGGTGCAGCAGGCCCGCCGGCAGTCCGGCCACTTCAAAGACCCGCATGATCGAGACGCCGCCGGAGACCGTGGTGCGGGGGTCCGGCTTGAGCAGGACGGCGTTTCCGAGCGCCAGGGCAGGGGCCACCGAACGGATGGAGAGGATCAGCGGGAAGTTGAAAGGGGAAATGACCGAAACGACGCCGACCGGCCGGCGCCGGGCGAAGGACCAGCGGTCTTCGTTGCTGGTCAGCACGTCTCCTGCCGGGTGGGCCGGAAGGGCCGACGCGTCGAAGCACTCGTTGGCGGCAACGTGGGTCTCCAGGCCCGCCTTGGCGCCGATGCCGCCGGTTTCCCGGATGATCCAGCCCTGGATTTCCTCGGCGTGTTCTTCGAAGAGCATGCCGGCCCGGCGCAGCACCGCCGCCCGTTCCTCGGGCTTGGTGCGGGCCCACTCCTGCTGGGCTGCCGCAGCGCGCGTCGCGGCGGCTAAGACGTCTTCGCGGCTGGCCGCACCTACGGATCCAAGGCTCGCGCCGGTAGCCGGTTCAATGACGTCCATGGTGCCGCCGGAGCCGGTGGTCCAGGAACCGGTGTTGATCTTGCCGTGCCAATCGGAGGTGGTGAGGAGGGACATAACTGCTCCTTGATCTTTGTGGTGGCTCGATGCTGGTCGGTGCTGGGTGGAATTGGCCCCAACAGTACGCCAGAAGTGACGCGCATCACGTCACATGACGGGGCTGCTTCCAGTGGATGCCCTTCCGGCGTGCTTGGCCGCATGTCTGCGTCATGGAATAGTGGCAGGCAATCCCATCAGCATGCTGACTATTGGAGGTTTCCATGGCAGAACGGCTCGTTGCAGATGTCATCGTCGAACGGCTCCAGGCCTGGGGCGTCGACCGGATCTTCGGCTACAGCGGCGACGGAATCAACACCGTGCTGGGCGCCCTGCGCCGGGCAGGTTCCCCGCAGTTCGTCCAGGCCCGGCATGAAGAAAACGCCGCGTTCATGGCTGTGGGCCACGCCAAGTACACCGGCCGGCCCGGCGTGATGCTCTCCACCCAGGGTCCCGGCGCCGTCCATCTGCTCAACGGCCTGTACGACGCGAAGATGGACAGCGTGCCCGTGGTGGCGATCATCGGCCAGCAGTCCCGCAGCGTCCTGGGCTCGGCCTACATGCAGGAAATCGACCTGCTCAACCTCACCCGCGACGTCGCTTCTTCCTTCCGCCAGCAGGTCAACAGTCCCGAACAGCTGCCGCTGGTGCTGGACCGCGCGTTCAAGGCGGCGCTCGCGGACCGGGCCCCTGCCGTCGTCATCATTCCGCACGATGTCCAGCAGGCTCCCGCTCCCGACCTGGACCAGGAACACGGCATCGTCACCAGCGCCCCGGTCTGGAGCCCGCCGAACCTGGTGCCGGCAAAGACAGACCTGGACGCTGCGGCGGCCGTGATCAACGACGGCGAGCGGGTGGCTTTCCTGGTGGGCCAGGGCGCCCGCGGGGCCTGGCCGCAGGTCAAGGCACTCGCAGAGAAAACCGGCGCCGGGATCACAACGTCGCTGATGGGCAAGCCGTATGTGGACGAGTCCCATCCGCTGGCCGCCGGCGTCATGGGACATTTGGGCACCAGCGCCAGCGGGTTTGTGCTGGGGGAGTGCGACACCCTGGTGATCATCGGTTCCAACGACCCCTGGACCGAGTTCTATCCGCCGCCCGGTGCGGCACGGGCCGTGCAGATCGACGTCGACGCCGCGGCGATCGGCAACCGGTACCCGGTGGAGGCGGCTGTCACCGGCGACGCCGCAGCCTCCCTCGAAGGACTGCTGCCGCTGGTCACCGAGCGCCGCGAATCCGGCTGGCGGGACGCCGTCGAAACCGCGGTGCGCCAGTGGCATGAGCTGGCCGCCGAACGCGCCGCGACCCCTGCCAGGCCGGTGAACCCGGAGCTGGCGGTACGGGAGCTGAGCAGCCGGCTGCCGGAGAACGCCCAGGTGGCCGTCGACGTCGGGAGCAGCGTGTACTGGTACGCGCGGCAGCTGCGCCTGCCGGCCGGTGTCCCGGCCCATCTGTCCAGCACCCTGGCGAGTATGGGCTGCTCCATTCCCTATGGACTGGCGGCGAAGCTGGCTTCCCCGGACCGGCCTGTGGTGGCGCTTTCCGGTGACGGAGCAATGCAGATGGCCGGGCTGTCCGAGCTCATCACCGTCAGCCGGCTCTGGCCTCGCTGGGCCGATCCCCGGTTTGTGCTCATGGTGCTGAACAACCGCGAGCTGGCCGAAGTGACGTGGGAGCAGCGCGAAATGGAGGGTGATCCGCGCTTCGACCAGAGCCAGGCGCTGCCGGACTTCTCCTACGCCCGCTACGCCGAGCTGCTGGGGCTGCAGGGCATCCGGGTGGATGATCCGGCCCGGATCGGTCCGGCCTGGGACGCCGCTCTGGATGCCGACCGGCCGGTGCTGATCGAAGTCCTGTCAGACCCGGACGTTCCGCTGCTGCCGCCGTTCCCGGCCGGACGCACCAAGGGCCGGGACATGATGGACGCGCTGGAGAAGGAGGGGCCGGATACCGCGCATGCCCGCGAGCTGCTGGAGACCTACCTTCGCCAGGAAGAAGGCCTCACCAGGCCCTAGCTAAACGGGACGAAACGGACGGCCGAGCCGGGGCGCAGCTGCGCCGCCACATCCAGGTCAGCCTCGGCAACTACGCCGATCACCGGATATCCGCCGGTCACCGGGGCATCGGCCAGGAACAGGATCGGAAGGCCGGACGGCGGCACCTGCACGGAGCCCGGCAGCACCGCTTCGCTGGCGAGCTCCCCCGTTTCCCGTCCGGTGAGGGCCTCTCCTTCGAACCGGATGCCCACCCGGTTGGACCTTGCGCCCACTGTCCAGGTTCTCGACTGGAATGACTCTGTGCCCTCCGGGCCGAACCAGTCCTGCCGCGGTCCGGGAACGTAGCGCAGCTCCGTGACGCCGCCCGGCAGGGGAGGGGCCGGTTCGGGATGCCCGACGGCGGTGCCCGGGTCCACGCCTGCGTCCAGGCGGTCTCCCTCCTGCAGTGGCTGTGGTCCCAGCCCGGCCAGCGTGTCCGTGGAACGGCTGCCCAGAACCGGTGCCGCTTCCAGCCCGCCGCGGAACGCCACATAGGAACGCAGGCCGGCTGCAGGGATGCCCAGGCTCAGTTCGCTGCCGGCACGGAGCACAAACGCTTCCTCCAGGGGCAGGGTCCGTTCAGCTCCCTCAGGGGTGCGGACGGACAACGGCGTATCCGCACCGGTGACTGCCAGCACGAGGTCCTTCCCGGCGCGCAGCCGGAGTCCGCCCAGGAGCACCTCCAGCCCTGCGGCGCCCGGGGGATTACCGGTCAGCCGGTTGGCGCGGAGCAGCGCCGACCGGTCCGCGGCGCCGGATCTGCCCACCCCCACGTGGCTGTGGCCGGGACGACCAAGGTCCTGCACGGTGGTCAGCGGTCCGGCCGCGGTGACGACGGCGGCAGGCACTGATCCCGGGTCGCCGGCGGCGGTGCCGGTGCCGGGATTGGGCCGGGCGGCTGAACCGCTGATCTCCAGGTGCTCGCGCACCGGAACAAACCGCACCCGTGTACCGGGCGCAATCAGGGCCGGGAACTCCCGGCCAAGATCCCAGAGCGCTGCGGAGGTTCGGCCAATCAGCTGCCAGCCGCCGGGGGAGACGCCGGGATAGGCCGCAGAGTACTCTCCGGCCAGGGCCACCGACCCGGCAGGGACAGCGGTCCGCGGTTCCTCCCGCCGGGGCACCGCGAGCTGCGGGTCACCGCCGGTCAGGTACGCAAAACCGGGAGCGAATCCGCAGAAGGCAGCGGTCCACAGTGCAGCGGCATGGGCTGCTGCCACCGCGTCCGCCGACCCCAGCCCGGTGAGCCGGGCGACGTCGGCCAGGTCCTCGCCGTCGTACACGGTTTCAAGTTCCACCAGCGGCGCATCCTGCCCGGGGCCAGGCCGGGCCCCCGGTTCCAGCCCGGCGGCGAGTCCGGCACCCTGCCGTGCATGGGCGCCGGTCGCGAAACGGACCAGCACGGTTCGGGCGGCCGGTATTGCCTCCAGCTGGCCGGGCAGGGGAGCAGCGGAAAGATGCTGATGCAGCGCAAAGGCCTCCGCAGTTCCTTCGGTTTCCAGGAGCAGTGCGCGCTCGCCGACCGGCCGAACCAGCAGCCCGGACTCCGCGGCCGGCCGGGTACTAGGTGAAGCTCGCAACGGTAACCCCGCTGGCTTCGAGGGAACTGCGCACGGACTGCCCCATCGCCACCGCGCCGGGGGTGTCCCCGTGGACACAGATGCTCTCGGCAGCCACGTCGATAATGGTGCCGTCCACCGCCTGGATCTTGCCGTCCACGGCCAGGCGCAGCACGTGGTCGGTGATCTCCGACAGGTCGGTCAGGACCGCGCCCGGCAGGGTTCGGGAGACCAGGCTGCCGTCCGGGTTGTAGGCGCGGTCCGCGAAAGCCTCGGCGATGGTTCGGAGCCCGGACCGGGCGGCCAGCTGCTCGACGACGGAGCCAGGGAGCACCACCAGCGGCAGGTCGGGATCCACGGCACAGAGCGCATCGATTACGGCCTGGGCCTGCACCGGATCCACGGCAATCCGGTTGTACAGCGCCCCGTGCGGCTTCACGTACCGGACTTCAGTCCCGGCAGCCCGGGCGAGGGACTGCAGCGCCCCGATCTGGTAAATCACTTCGCCGGTAAGTTCAGCCGCGTCCACGTCCAGTGCCCGCCGGCCAAAGCCGGACAGATCCCGGTACCCGGGATGGGCACCTACAGCGGTGCCTGCCTGTGCCGCCGCCAGACAGGCGGCGTACATGGTGCTGGCGTCTCCTGCATGGAAGCCGCAGGCAACGTTCGCGCTTGAGACAGCGCTGATCATTGCGGTGTCATCCCCCAGGGACCACCGGCCAAAGGACTCACCAACGTCGGCGTTGAGGTCGATCCTGGCCATGCGGGGAGTCCTTCCTGGGGTGTGTCCGGGCTCCCAGCTTCGCGGTTTCGGCAGCCAACTTCAACACGTGTCAGGGCAAGGGCTCGGGGCGCCAGTCCGGCGGCGCCCCGCAGAAACGGGACGCCGCCGGCAGTACGTGTCCGCTACGGCCGGACGGGAGCGCCCAGCTCGGCAGGCTCCTCATCGGTGAGGTAGGCCGATTCCGAATGCGCGGCCAGGTCTATGCCCTTGACCTCGTGTTCCTCCGGAACCCGCAGGCCCATCATCAGGTCCAGGACCTTTGCGATCGCCCACGTGAGCACGAACGAGTAAGCCAGCACGGCAACCGTTGCCACGGCCTGGATCCCCAGCAGGGACCAGCCGCCGCCGTAGAACACCCCGCTTACGCCGTTGGGCGCGGCTGCGGTGGCGAAGAACCCGATCAGCAGGGTGCCGATCACGCCGCCCACCAGGTGAACGCCAACCACGTCGAGGGAATCGTCATAGCCGAGCCGGAACTTCAGCTCGATCGCCAGGGAACAGACCAGACCGGCAATCGCTCCGATGGCCACCGCTCCCAGCGGGCTGACGGCCCCGCACGCCGGGGTGATGGCCACCAGGCCCGAAATGAGTCCGGAGGCAGCCCCCAGGGTTGAGGAACGTCCCAGCCGCAGCCGTTCCATCAGTGCCCAGCCGAGCAGCCCGGCAGCGGCTGCCACTGCGGTGTTGAGGAATACGACGGCGGCGGTATGCCCGGCGCTGAGCGCGGACCCTGCATTGAAGCCGTACCAGCCCACCCAGAGCAGGCTTGCGCCCAGGATGACCAGCGGACGGTTGTGCGGCTGGGTGATGACGTGCGGCCAGCCCCGGCTGCGGCCCAGGACGAGTGCCAGGGCCAGGGCAGCCACTCCGGCGTTCATATGGACGGCGGTGCCGCCGGCAAAGTCGATGGCACCGAGACTGTTGGCGATCCAGCCGCCGGTAACGCTGCCGTCCTCACTGCTGAACGCGAAGACCCAGTGGGCCACGGGGAAGTAGACCAGGGCTGCCCACAGTCCCGCGAAGACCATCCAGGCACCGAACTTCATCCGGCCGGCGGCAGCTCCGGCGACCAGCGCCGTCGTGACGCAGGCAAACATAAGCTGGAACGCCGCGAACAGGGCAGCGGGGAGGGCGGCGGACGGGTCGTCGGTCAGCAGGCTCTCCAGTCCCAGGAACTCCAGCGGATTGCCCAGTACGCCCAGCGGGGTCAGGGAATTGCCGAAGGCTGCGGAATAGCCGAACAGCACCCACAGCACGGCCACCAGGCTCGCGCTGCCAAAACACATCATCATCATGTTGAGGATCCGGCGGGATCCAACCATGCCGCCGTAGAAGAAGGCGATGCCGGGAATCATCAGGCAGACCAGCGCCGAGCTGGCCAGCAGCCAGGCGGTATTTCCTGAATCCATGAGCGGCTCCAATCCGGGTGCGTACCGGCCAGTGGTGGCCGGTGCGGGATCTGTACTTTAAGGAGACCGAGACTGGGGATGCAGCCGGAGGCCGCACCGCTGTCCTTAGCGTAGGAGCCGCTGTGTTACAGCCGGCAGCGCCGGCAGGTTAGGGCTGTGTTAACAGCTGCTGGGAGTGCGCTGGGCACTGCCTGAAACCGCAGGTGAAAGCCGCAGTGCCGCTCGGGGATCAGGCCGTGCGGACACTGCCCCGGCCAAAGGTGATGGCACGGACCAGCTGCACGACGCCGAGCACCACCAGGAAGATTCCGCCAAAGATCACCAGCGCCGCCAGGGACTCGACCGGCAGGAACAGCACCACTACTCCGGCGACAATGCTCAGGATGCCGAAGGTGATGGCGTACCAGCGGGAACCGCCGGATTCAGTTTCTGCGAGCGCCATGATGCCCTCGATGATCCAGGCGATGCCGACCAGCATGCCAAGCACGGCCAGCGAGGAGAGCGGGTTGCGGATCGCGACGATGCCCACGATGAACAGCAGCAGCCCCACGATGATGCTCAGCACCCGCAGGCCCGGAGTCAGCGGCGCAGCGATTCCGCTGACCACCCTCAGCGCACCGGAAATCAGGAAATACAGGCCAAAGAAGAACGCAATGACCGACAGCGTGGCCCCTGGCCAGAACAGCACCAGCAGGCCAAGGATCAGGGACACCGCGCCCACTACGCCGAAACCCGTCCGCACTGCTGAGATGGTCCGGGCAGAAAGCTCGCTGGTATCCAGGCCGAGTCCTCCCCAGCCGTAGAAAGCACCGTTGGTCATGGACATTGCTAGCCTCCCGAGCTCTCGGAATTCCCGTCCCCAAGCCCTTCGGATTATCCTCCGGGCCGCCGGCGCAAACCAGCAGGAGCCGGTGCTTTTGGCCACGGCAGGGACGGAAAGGGTCACCCAAGGCCCAGCAGCCGGCGGACTTCGTCCTCGCTGGTCTGCCCGAACCGGCGGTAGGCCGATCCCACCGCCGGCAGGCCGCTGTCCGGCCACGGGATGACGACGTCGTCCGCCGCCGCGGTGAGCGCCTCCACCGGACCGCAGGACATGGGGGCCGCTGCCACCAGCCAGCCCGGCTCCAGGCTGCGTACCGCGGAGAGGGCTGCGCGCATGGTCGCGCCCGTGGCGATTCCGTCGTCCACCACTATTACCGTGCGGCCCGCAATGGCCTGCGCCCCGCGGTTCCCGCGGAAGATCCGGGTGCGGCGCTGCAGTTCTTCCCGCTCAGCAGCCAGGACGGCATCCAGGCTGCCCGGGCCGCGGGGACCGGCGGAGGACAGCCAGGACCGCACGATGCCCTCGTTCCAGACCTCCGCTGAGGCGCCGCCGGCTTCTGCCACTGCCCCCGCCGCCAGTTCCGGCTGGCGGGGATGGCCCACCTTGCGGACCAGCACCACGTCCAGGGCGGCGTCCAGGGCACGAGCGGTTTCCGCCGCCACCGGAACGCCCCCGCGCGGAAGGCCCAGGACCAGCAGGCCGGACCGGCCGCGGTAGCCCTCCAGCGCGCCTGCCAGCACCCGTCCGGCGTCGGCCCGGTCGGCGTAGGGAAACGGATGGCTGGCCTGCTGGGCCATGGCACTCCTGGATTCAAGGGAATATGCGGGAACGGTGCCGGGTCCTTCCACCGTAAGAGTGCCCGGGCAGGCAGGCAACGCCGCGCCGAATGCGCACGTTGCCAAACCCATTGCGGGCGTAGCAGGCTGTCCCAATGACTGAAACGGCAGTAATCACCGGAGCGACGGCCGGTCTGGGCGCTGAATTTGCCCGCGCCCTGGCAGAACGGGGCTACAACGTTGTCCTCACCGCGCGGGACGAAGAACGGCTCCAGGCCAAGGCCAGGGAGCTCTCGTCCCGCTACCACGTTGAAGCATCCGTGATCCCTGCGGATCTCTCAACGAAGGACGGTGTGGACAAGGTGGCGGCCAGGGTGGGCCAGCCCGACGTCGCCGTCCTGGTCAATAACGCCGGATACGGGCTGAAGAACGATTTCCACGCCAACCCGGCCCAGACCGAGATCGACCACCTGGCCGTACTTGTCCAGGCGCCGCTGCTGCTCAGCCACGCGGCCGTGAACTCAATGCTGGAACGCGGCGGCGGCCGGATCATCAACGTCGCCTCCGTCGCCGGCTTCATCCCGCGCGGAACCTACAGTGCTGCCAAGGCATGGGTCATCAACTTCAGCCGCTGGGCCAACCTGCACTACGCGGGGCGCGGAGTTTCCGTCACCGCCGTCTGCCCGGGGTTCGTGCACACGGAGTTCCACCAGCGGATGCAGATGGACAAGACGCTCTACCCGAAGTGGATGTGGCTGGACGCAGACCGGGTGGTCCGCGAAGGGCTCGCGGATGCCTTTGCCGGCAAGGGAGTCTCGGTCCCGTCCAAGCGGTACAAACTGCTGGCCGCGGTGGGAAGCCGGGGGCCGCAGGGGCTCATTGCCAGGATCGGCGGCCGGGGGCGGCAAACCCCACCCCGGATCCGGCACCTCCCCGCTGAACCGGCTGAACCGGCTGAACCGAACCGGCCGAATCCTAAACTGCCCGGGCGCTCACCGGAACCCCCGTTCCGGGAGATGCCGGTGGCTGCTGCCGTCCCTGCGGGAACAGTCATAGGGTGGCGGGCATGACTGATCCAACCCAGCCAAGCACCGTGTACCTGGACTACCTGGATAAGGAGACGCAGTTCCGCAGCGGGCAGATCCAGCACGAAGAATCTCCGTTCGCCGGAGCCCCGGCAGCGCTCACCGAAGCTGTCCTGGCGCGGGTGGACACGCTGGCCCCGGAACTGGCCGGCCTCGCCGCGCAGCTGCACCAGGACCCGGAAACCGCCTACCAGGAACACCGCAGCGCCCGCCGTGTGGCGGACCTGCTGGAACGCCACGGGATCGCCGCCGAGGTGGGGGTCCATGGTCTGGACACCGCGGTCAGGGCGCAGGCCGGATCCGGTTCCCCGGTGGTGGCCGTCATGGGGGAGTACGACGCCCTCCCGGGCATCGGCCATGCCTGCGGGCACAACGTCATTGCCGCCGCCGGGGCGGGAGCTTTCCTGGCTCTGGCGGAAACCCTGCGGGAGGACCACGGTGCCTTCCCCGGCACCGTGGTTTTCCTGGGCACCCCGGCAGAGGAAGGTTATTCCGGCAAGGAAGTCATGATCCAAAACGGCGCCCTGGACGGGGTGGATGCTGCGATGATGGTGCACCCGCTGGGAACCGATGTGGTGGACCAGGTCTGGCTGGGACGCCGGGTGCTTACCGTGAAGTTCAGCGGGGTGGCAGCGCACGCGTCCGCCCAGCCGTTCATGGGCCGCAACGCGCTCGACGCCGCCACCCTCGCCTACCAGGGGGTCGGCCTGCTGCGCCAGCAGATGCCGCCATCGGACCGCATCCACGCCGTCATCACCGATGGCGGCGAGCGGCCCAGCATCATTCCGGAATTCGCGGAAATGAAGTTCTATGCCCGCTCCAAATACCCCGAAACGCTGCGGGAGCTCAGCGGCCGGATCGAGGACATCGTCCGCGGGGCGGCGCTCATGACCGGCACCGGAGTGGACATCCAATGGGACGAGGAACCGCCGTCGCTGCCCGTGCGCTCCAGCCGTTCCCTGACCGGCCGCTGGCTCTCCGCGCAGCGCCGCCGCGGACGGGATCCGCTGCCGGCGGGAGTGGTCTCGGAAACGCTGGCAGCATCGACGGACTTCGGCAACGTCAGCTACCGGGTGCCCGGAATCCATCCCCTGATCGCCATCTCAGCCCCGGACGTTGCCCTGCACACGCGGGAGTTTGCCGCGGCAGCCGGGTCGCCGGCAGCTGCGAAGGGTGCGGCGGACGGCGCGGCCGGCCTGGCACTGACAGCCCTGGACTACCTTTGCGACCCGGAACTGCAGCGCGCAGCCGCCCGGGAGTTCGCCGAAGCCGGCGGGCCCGTGGATGTCGCCGGCTACTTCGACTGACCCCCACGTCCCAGACCCGCCTTAGGACCCGCACAACCCGAAGGACGCTCCATGAACGCTGCCCCCGCCGCCACCCGTTCCTCCCTCACCGACCGGCTGCTGGCCGGTGTGGAACGGGTGGGAAACCGGCTGCCTGATCCGTTCATCCTCTTCCTGCTGCTGGTCGGCATCGTCGCTGTTGCTTCCACGGCCATGGCCTGGGCGAACGTGAGCGTCACCGTGCCCGGCAGCGATGAGGCCACCCGCATCCGCGGGCTGTTTACCGCTGAGGGGATGAGCTGGCTGACCACCACGCTGGGAGAGAACTATCTTGGGTTCCCGCCCCTGGCCACGGTGCTGCCGATCCTGCTTGCGGTCGGCGTCGCGGAGAAGTCCGGGCTGCTCGCGGCCCTGATCCGGCGGGCCTTCGGCGCAGCCCCGCGCTGGGCGCTGCCCTACGCCGTCGGACTGGTGGGCGTGGCCGGATCCATCATGGCGGACGCAGCCTTCGTGGTGATTCCGCCGCTGGCCGCACTGGTTTTCAAGGCGGCCGGAAGGCACCCGGTGGCCGGGCTGCTGGGCGGCTTCGCTGCCGCAGGTGCCGGGTATTCAACCTCCATGCTGGTTACCTCCCTGGACGCTCTTTTCGCGGGGATTACGACGGCGGTGACCGGTTCGCTGCCCAACCCCGGTGCACCGGTCAATCCGCTCTCCAACTACTTCTTCAACGTTGCCTCCTCGGCGGTGCTCATCCTTGCCGCCGGGTTCCTGATCGACAAGGTCCTGGAACCGCGGCTGGTGAAGCAGTCCGTGCCCCGCAGCGAGACTGAGGACGAGGACGCCGGAGATGCTGCCCCGGAGGTCCTGGACCCGAACCTGACCGGCGTGGAAAGGCGCGGCCTGCGCAGGGCCCTGGTGCTGGGCGCCCTGGTGGCGGCAGTGATTGCCGCGGCCGCGCTGGTTCCGAACTCGCCGTGGCGCAATGAGGAGGGCGGGTTCCTGCCCTCCTCGCCCCTGCTGTCTTCGATCGTCTTTATCGTGTTCGTAATGTTCGTGATCCCCGGCCTGGTGTACGGGCGGATCACCGGAACCATGCCGCGGGCCAAGGACATTCCCCGGGTGATGGGCCAGTCCATCAAGGAAATGAGCGGTTTCCTTGTCCTGGCCTTCGTGCTGGGCCAGTTCATTGCGCTGTTCAACTGGTCCGGGATCGGCAACTGGATCGCCGTCGCCGGCGCTTCCGGACTGGAATCCATCGGCCTCACCGGCTACCCGGCCATCCTGGCCTTTATTGTGCTGGCGTCGCTGCTGAACCTGTTCATCATCTCCGGTTCGGCAATGTGGACCCTAATGGCTGCGGTGTTCGTGCCGATGTTCGCGCTGCTGGGATACGAACCGGCCTTTGTGCAGGCAGCGTTCCGGGTGGGGGATTCGGCGACCCAGGTCCTTACCCCGCTGAACCCGTACATGATCGTGCTGCTGACCATGCTGCGCCGGTATGAACCTTCCGCCGGGCTGGGAACAGTCATCTCGCGCATGCTCCCCTTCACGGTGGTTTTCTGGATCGCGTGGGTAGCGGTGCTGACCGTCTTTTATGTCTTCAACCTGCCCCTCGGCCCCGGCAACGGCATCTTTATCCAGTAGGCTTCCCCTCACGCTCCAACGCTGTTGAAAGGTCTCACCATGGCTCTGCCCGTATACGCCCTGCATGAGAATCCCGAGTGGTTCCCGCCCTTTGCCAGGGCTTTCGAGGCCGAAGGCGTCGAGGTGCACGAATGGCTGCTGACGGACGGCGTGCTGGACCTGGATGCAGCACCGCCGGAAGGTATCTTCTGGTCCCGGATCAGCGCCTCGTCCCACACCCGCGGGCACAGTCTCTCCAAGGACTATGCCCGGGCCGTCCTGGCCTGGCTGGAAGCCCACGGCCGCCGTACCGTCAACGGCCGGCGGGTGCTGGAACTTGAAATGAGCAAAGTGGACCAGCTCACCGCCCTGCGCGCAGCCGGCATCGCGACGCCCCGCACCGTGGCGGCGATTGGCCGCAGCCAGATCCTCGCCGCCGCCAAGGAATTCCCGGTGCCGCTCATCCTCAAGCACAACCAGGGCGGCAAGGGGCTGGGAGTGCGCAGGTTCGAATCCCACGGAGAGCTGGCGGACTACGTCGCCTCCGACGAGTTCGAAGAGCCGCAGGACGGCATCACCCTGGTGCAGGAATTCATCCAGGCGGCTGAACCGTCCATCAGCCGGGTGGAGCTGGTGGGCGGAAAGTTCGTCTATGCCATCCGCGCGGACACTGCCCGCGGCGGCTTCCAGCTCTGCCCCGCGGACGCCTGCGCCATCGATCCGGCCACCGGCGCTCCCATCATGCCGCCCGGAGCATCCATTGCACCGGACCCGGACACCCAGCTGTTCAGCCTCCGCGAAGGCTTCAGCCACCCGATCATTGCCCAGTACGAAGAGTTTGCCCGCCGGATGAACCTTGAGGTCTGCGGCATCGAGTTCATCGAGGCCGCCGACGGACGCGTCCTCACCTATGACGTGAACACCAACACCAACTACAACGCAGTGGTCGACGCCGCTGCCCCGGTCTCCGCGCCGCGGCAGCTCGCACGGTACCTGGGCGGGCTGGCAGCGGAGTAAACGGCCCGGCAAGTCAGTCAGGAAGACATGGCAGTTCCCGGTGCTTTCCCCGCCTATGCGGTGACTGGAATATAGTCGAAAAGTACCGAAACTAAGGAGCTCCTTCCATGACCGCTGCCCAGGAACCGCTGTGGGTAAAGCACTACCAGCCCGGCGTGCCGGCAGAAATTGAACTGCCCACCGAATCCCTGACTGCCATGGTGGAAGACGCCGTGGCCCGGTTCGGGCCCAAGGTGGCGTTGGAGTTCTTCGGTGCCGAAACCACCTACTCGCAGCTCGGCGACCAGATCAACCGGGCCGCTGAGGGGCTGCGCAAGCTGGGCGTGAAGAAGGGGCACCGGGTGGCCATCATCCTGCCCAACTGCCCGCAGTACCTCATTGCGTTCTACGCGGTGCTGCGCCTTGGCGGCGTCGTCGTCGGCCACAACCCGCTATACACCGAACGCGAGCTGCGCCACCAGTTCGAAAACCACGGTGCACAGGTAGCCATTGTCTGGGACAAGGCAGTCGAAAAGATCCAGGACTTCCCGGACGACCTCGCCGTGCCCTCCATCATTTCCGTGGACATCACCAAGGCCATGCCCCGCCTGAAGCGCATTGGCCTGCGCCTGCCGATCCCCTCGATCCGCCGCACCCGTGCCGGGCTGACCACCAAGACCGAGAACACCATCCCCTGGGAAAAGCTGCTCGCCAACGATCCGATCGATCCGCTGCACCCGAAGCCGTCGGTAACGGACCTCGCGGCCCTGCAGTACACCTCCGGCACTACCGGGGTGCCCAAGGGCGCCATGCTTACGCACTACAACCTGCGCTCGAACGCACTGCAGGGCCAGGCCTGGATGCACGGCGCCAAGGAAGGCGAGGAAGTCATCTACGGCGTGCTGCCGATGTTCCACGCCTTCGGCCTGACGCTCTACCTGACGTTCGCCATGCTTACGGGCTCCCGCCTGGTGCTCTTCCCGAAGTTCGATGTGGATCTTGTCCTGGACGCCGCGAAGAAGTCCAGGCCCACCGTGTTCTGCGCTGTGCCGCCGATCTACGAGAAGGTGGCCATGGAATCGAAGAAGCGGGGGATCGACATCTCCACGATCCGCTTCGCCATTTCCGGTGCGATGACTCTCTCCGCCAAGACCGTGGAGATCTGGGAGGAAGTTTCCGGCGGCCTGCTGGTGGAAGGCTACGGGCTGACCGAATCCTCTCCGGTGGCACTGGGCAATCCGTTCGCTGAGACCCGCCGGAACGGAACCATCGGCGTGCCGTTCCCCAGCACCCGGATGCGGGTCGCGGATCCGGACGACCTCTCCCGCGATGTTCCGCAGGGCGAACCGGGCGAGCTGCTGATCAGCGGGCCGCAGGTGTTCTCCGGTTACTGGAACAACCCGGAGGAAACCGAAGAGATCCTCACCGAGGACGGCTGGCTGCGCACCGGGGACATCGTCACCGTGGACGAGGACGGCTTCGTGAAGGTGGTGGACCGGCGCAAGGAGCTGATCATCACCGGCGGCTTCAACGTGTCCCCGTCTGAGGTTGAGGAAGTCCTCCGGAGCAACCAGGGCGTTGCCGACGTCGCCGTGGTGGGCCTGCCCCGCGGTGCCGGCGGCGAGCAGGTGGTTGCCGCCGTCGTTATGCAGCCGGATACCGAACTGGACGAGCAGGCGCTGCGGGCCTTCTGCCGCGAGCGGCTCACGCCGTACAAGGTTCCCCGCCGGATCGTCGCAATCGAGGAGCTGCCCAAGTCCATGCTGGGCAAGGTCCTGCGCAAGCAGGTCCGTGAGTCGCTGCAGGAATCGCTCTAGCCTCCTCCTTCCCACCAGTTCCGGTCCGTTTTCCCATGCCGGAGCCTTGTTCAGCGCTCCTTCGCGCCCGCATCCGGACGTACCCGGTTTCCTATTGACGAGCCTGCATGCAGGCAGTGGAATAATAAGTAGGCTTGGCAATTCAGGCCCGGCCGGAGAAATGGCCATAGAAACCGGGACCGGTGCCGCCGCAACGGCGCCGCCGCGGGCGGTGAGCCGCCCGGTCCGGTGGTCGAGGTGCTGCAGGCGGAAGCGGCTCGATCGGATCCCGGCTCAAGGGAATCGTGATCGCTGTGCCGGACCCCCGGCACAGATTCGCTGCCGAAGGAGAAAACACGATGATCAGCAATGAGCAAGTCGAAGGACTCATGGCCGCTTCGGGAAATGTACTTGGTCCCAACGGCGACAAAATCGGATCCGTGGGAACGTTTTATCTCGATGACCAGACCAACGAACCGGCCTGGGTCACCGTGAATACCGGGTTGTTTGGCACCAATGAGACGTTTGTTCCGCTCAGTGAGGCCACCGTGGAAGGCGTCGACGTCCTGGTGCCTTATTCCAAGGATGAGGTGAAGAACGCCCCGCAGATTGACAGCGACGGCTCGATCAGTGCCGAAGAGGAAGTCACGCTTTACCGCTACTACGGCTTCACCTACGACGACGGAACCTCCGACGCCGATTCGCTGAACGCTGATGCGGGCACGGACACCCTCATCGAGTCCGATACCGAGACCATTTCCGGCGCCGGTGGCGGGCGCTCCGGCCTGATTGATGACACGCAATCCGGATCGGGCTCCGGAAGCGGAGCAGGCTCGGGCTCGGGATCCGGTCTGGGATCAGGCTCGGGTATGGGTTCCGGGACCGGTCAGCCGGGCACCACCGGTCTTTCGGACAGTTCCGGCTCCGGCATCGATGACGCCATGACGCGTTCAGAGGAACAGCTCGACGTCGGTACCGAGAGCCGCGAGACAGGACGGGCCCGGCTGCGGAAGTACACGGTGACGGAAACTGTCACCACGCAGGTACCCGTCAGTCATGAAGAAGTTGTGGTTGAGCGGGAGCCGATCACAGACGCCAACCGTGACGCTGCCATGCGGGGCCCGGAACTGCGCGAGGACGAATACGAAGTCACGCTGCATGCCGAGGAGCCCGTCGTGCACAAGCACACCGAGCCGGTGGAACGGGTGCGGCTGGACACTGAAACGGTCACCGGAACCGAAAGCGTCTCCGACGAGGTGCGCAAGGAGAAAATCGACACCGAGGTGGAGGATGCATCCGGCCGTTCCATGTCTACCGGAGCTGAAGGAGGCACGGGATCTGAACACGGCTCAGGCCACTCCGATTCCGGACACCACGGCTCCGGCCACGACGATTCGGGCTCTGGGTCCGGCAGCTCGCGCTGACAGCCGGAGCTCTTCGCATCCGTTGGGAATCCGGACCCCCGCAGTCTCCGGGCCTGCGGGGGTCCGGTGTGTCCGGTGGCTGTGTCTTGGGTGATCAGTCCCGGTGACGGCGGGCCTGGAACCGGAACCGGTCTCCTCGGAACGCCGAGCAGGTCCACTCCGCGGGCCGCTCCCCGGCGAGGCCCAGACGATGGATAACCAGCAGCGGGAAGCCCATTTCAAGGCCAAGCAGCCGCACCTCATCCGGTCCCGCCAGGCGCGTCTGCACGGTGTCCTCCGCATCGGTGATGCGCACGCCGTAGCTCTCCTGCAGCGCGGCATAGAGCGAACCCGAGCGGTCCAGCGCCTCGGCCAGACCCGGCAGCTCTCCCGGCAGGAAGGCAGTCTCATGGGCCAGCGGCTCCTCATTGATGAGCCGGATGCGCTCCACGCGTGTCAGCGGAGAGCCCGGTTCCACCTGGAGACGCAGCGCAGCCTCACCCTCCGCGGGGACAGCCGAAATGCCAAGCAGCCGGCTGGAGCTGCGCAGCCCCTGGGCCGCGGCATCCTCGGAGAAGGAAGTCAGCTGGCGCACATAGGTGGGCCGGTTGTGTGCCACAAACGTGCCGTGCCCCTGGATCCTGTCCAGCACACCCTCGGCAACCAGTTCCGCGATCGCCTGCCGCACGGTAGTCCGGGACGTTCCGTGACTTGCGGCCAAGGCCCGTTCCGTGGGTAGAAGGGTGCCCGGCTCCCCCTCGGCGGCGAGGGCACGAAGCTGCTCCTTCAGTACGTAGTACTTCGGCGCGGGATGGGATTGTGACGTCACGGCTTCAGCATAGCGATTGACTCTGAAATTGGTCTAGGCCAAACTGAACGACATCGACAGCCCACTTGCATCTGGCATGGGGAACCTACGGGAAGGGCGGAAATGCGTTCAATGAGGAAGGCCCGGCTGCGCGCCGGATCGATGGGGGCCGCCGGCGTAGCGCTGGCACTGGCCCTGACGGCATGCGGAGGAAACGGTGGCGCCGGCAACGAAGCTGACGGCACTCTTAAGGTCTGGGCCCACTCCGGCCAGGCCTCCGAAGCCGAAGCACTGCAGGGCCTGGTGGATCAGTTCAATGATGCCAATGAGGACATCACGGTTGAACTGACGCTGGTGCCCGAAGCCGACTACACCAGCACCATCCAGGCCACCAAGGTCGAGGACCTGCCGGACATCATGGAGATGGACGCCCCCACCATGGCTTCCTTTGTCTATGACCGCAAACTGGTCCCGCTCGAGGGGATCGTCTCCGACGAGGTCTTGGATAACCGGATCGGCGGCGTGAAGGAAAGCGGCACCTACAACGGTGAGACGTACGCCGTTGGCATGTTCGACGTCGGGCTTGGGCTCTGGGGCAATGCCTCCCTGCTCGAGGCAGCCGGCCTTGAAGCTCCGGCCACGGCCGAGGACGCCTGGACCGTCGAGGAATTCCGGGCCAACCTGGCAAAGCTCGCCGAAGTCAGCCCGTCCGGCAACGCCATTGACCTGGGCGAGGCGAACTCCTTCGCCGCCGAATGGGGCCTGTTCACCACCAGCCCCAATCTGTGGTCTGCCGGCGGCACGCTCATGAAGGACGGCAAGGCGGACGGTGTCCTCAACTCCGCGGAGAACGTCGAAGCCCTGACCGAATGGACTTCATGGAAGGAATACACCGACCCGAACACCAGCGGTACGGCGTTCCAGGAGGGGCAGGTCGCCCTGACCTGGACCGGTAACTGGATGTACCCGGGCTTCAGCGAGGCACTGGGCGAGGACCTGGTCCTGATGCCCCTGCCCGACTTCGGCAACGGCACCAAGGCTGGCCACGGCTCCTGGCAATGGGGCGCCACCCCGGCCGCTGAAGGCAATGAGGAAGCAGCCGGAACCTTCCTGGACTTTCTGATGTCGGATGAGTCCATCACCGCGATGACCGCGGCCAACGCCGCGATCCCGGGCAGCACCTCAGCCCTGGAAACCAGCGAACTCTACGGGGAGGGCAAGCCGCTGGCCCTCTTTGCCGACAACCTCGCCGCCGCCTGCGGTTCCGAGGATGTCACCGCCGAGTGCATCGCCGTCGCCCGTCCCGTCACGCCGGGTTACCCGACCGTGACGAGCTCCGTGGGCAGCGCCCTGCTTGCGATCTGGGGCGGTGCGGACGTGAAGGATGAACTGGACAAGGCCGCCCGCGCCATCGACTCCGACTTCACCGACAACAACGGCTACGAAGACGAATAATTCCTGCTGAGGCGGGGCCGGGCGCAGTCTGTGCCCGGCCCCGCCTCGACCGGGATGGAGGAACACGCCATGACCACCACGTCACTGCTGCCGCCCAGGAGCGGCAGGCCGCCGGCACCTGCACGCCCGGCCCGGCACCGCGGCACTGCGGGGCCTGCCATGGCTGCACCGGCCATGCTGCTGCTCATCCTGTTCGTGGCGGTGCCCTTCGTGGCCGCCATAGGCTTCTCGCTGTACAACGTCCGGCTGGGGGATCCGCGCGACCCCACCTTCATGGGGCTCACCCAGTACGCCCGCATCCTCACCGATCCGGATGTTTCTGCCCAGTTCCTCAGTTCCCTGGGCCACAACCTGATCTTCGCCGTGATCGTGGTTCCCGTGCAGACCGCCCTGGCACTCGCGCTGGCGATGCTGGTTAAGCGAGCACTGCCGGGGATGGGAATCTTCCGCGCGGTGTACTTTCTTCCGGTGATCTTCCCGATGGCACTGGTTGCCATCATCTGGCGGCTGATTCTGGCCCGCGGCGACCAGGGGCTGCTCAACGCCACCCTGGACTTCTTCTCCGGCGGCAACTTCGGTGCCCAGGACTGGCTCGGATCGGAACTGACGGCCCTGGCATCAGTGATTGTGCTGTCAATCTGGCAGGGCTGCGGTTTCCAGATGGTGATTCTGCTGGCCGCCCTGCAGCAGGTTCCCGGTGAGCTGTACGAGGCCGCTGAACTGGACCGTGCCAACGGCTGGCAGCGGCTGCTGCACGTAACCCTGCCCGGCATCCGCACCACCCTCGTTTTCGTGGCGCTCTACACGACCATCCTCTCGCTTCGTGTCTTCGACCAGATCTACGTGCTGGCCAAATCCGGCGGCGGGCTCAATGAGGACGCCACGCGCACGGTGATGTACCAGGCCGTCACCGCAGCTTTCGACCAGAACAACATTGGCCGGGCCAGCGCCATCTCGGTGGTCTTCTTCATCCTGGTGCTGATCCTGTCCCTGATCCAGCGCCGGCTCACGCGCGAACGGGAGGCCTAGGCATGGCAACCACAACCACAACCCAGCACAGCGGCCCCCAGGGCAGTGCCGCTCCAGCCGCAACCCGGGGAAAACCCGCGCTGCGCCGAAGCAGCCCGCGGCACCGCGCCGGCATCACTGCGCACTACTTCGCGCTGGTCATCACCAGCCTCGTGTTTTTGGCCCCGGTGGCCTACATGGTCGCGGCGTCCTTCGCGCCGGCGTCGGATACCCTGGCAGGCTTCAAGGTCTTCGACGTCACGCAGTGGGGACTGCACAACTATTCGGGCGTCACTGCCAGCCTGTCCTCGGACAGCACCGGGCACCTCTGGCGGTTTTTCCTGGTTTCCTTCACGGTGACCGTTGCCGTCGTCGGGCTGGGGCTGGTGGTCAACTCGATGGCCGCGTTTGCGCTGTCCCGACTGGAATGGAAGGGGCGGGGGATTGCCCTGCTGGGCATCCTGATGCTGCTTATCGTGCCCTTCGAGGCCGTCGCTGTGCCGATGTTCTACCTGTACAACGATGCGCGGAACACTCTTTGGATCCAGATCGTCCCGTTCATCGGCAACGCGCTCTCGATCTTCCTGTTCTACTCGTTCTTCTCCGGCATCCCGCGCAGCATCGACGAAGCAGCCCGCCTGGACGGTGCCGGACCCTGGCGCATCTTCACCCAGATCATCGCGCCGATTAGCAAGCCGGTGTACGCATCGGTGGCGATCCTGACCTTCCTGACCCAGTGGGGCGCGTTCCTGTGGCCTGTGCTGATGGTTTCCGAACCCAACCTGCGCCCGCTGCCGCTGCAGATCAGCGTGTTCGCCGGCCAGCTGCCCCCGGCCTGGGGACAGGTCATGGCTTTCGGTGTGCTGCTGGTGCTGCCCGTGCTGGTGGTCTTCCTGGTCTTCCAGCGCTGGTTCATCGAAGGCGTCGCCTCCTCCGCGGTGAAGGGATAGGAATGGCTTTTCAACTCAATGACCACTGGGCCTGGGACAGCTGGCTGGCCGACGACGGCGAGCAGTACCACCTCTTCTTCCTGCGTGCCTCCCGTGCCCTGCAGGATCCGCAGCGGCGGCACTACCGCGCATCGATCGGCCACGCCGTGTCGACGGACCTCCAGGAGTGGTCCCTGCTGCCGGACGCGCTGGTGGCCGCGGACGGCCCCGCCTGGGATGACCTCGCCACCTGGACCGGCTGCACCGTGCAGGGGGAGGACGGGCGCTGGCACCTCTTCTACACCGGGGTCAGCCGGGCAGAGGACGGGCTGCAGCAGCGCATCGGCCAAGCGGTCTCGGACGATCTGGTCACCTGGACGCGCTGGGACCGGCCGCCGCTGGAAGCAGACCCGCACTGGTACGAGAAGCTGGGAGAGGGAACCTGGCCGGACGAAGCCTGGCGGGATCCGTTCGTGTTCTGGGACGAAGACACGGCCCTGTGGCACATGCTGGTAACCGCCCGCTCCAACGACGGCGATCCGGCCGGCCGGGCGGTAGTGGGCCACGCCGTCAGCACCGATCTTGATGACTGGGAAGTGCGTCCGCCGCTGTCTGCGCCCGCCGGCTTCGGCGAGATGGAAGTCATTCAGTCCCGGATGGTGGACGGGCAGCCGGTCCTGATCTTCTCCTGCCTGCCCGAATTCGCCCCCGGCGTCGATGCGCCGCGGGTTCCCACGGGCACCTGGATCGCGCCCGGCGGGTCCCTGCTGGGGCCCTGGAAACTCGAGGAAAGCGCCGAGTTCTACCTTGAGGGCATCTACGCGGCGCAGCTGGTGCAGAAGCGCGACGGCGAATGGGTGCTGTTCGGATTCCAGAACGGCGGTTTCACGGGTGAAATTGCCGGGCCGACGCCGCTGAAGGAACTCACTGGGGGAGCGCCGCTGTTCGGAGCCGCGGGCAGGCAGTGAGCCGTTATGCGCAGGCATGGGCAGCCCGAGCCCATGCGTCCGCATGAACCAGCCTCTGACGTGCGCAAATGCGCTCGACGGCGGAATGATCGTGGGCTACTATCCCTTCGATCGCCTATTTAGTAAGCGACCTTCATAATATCCGGCTACGTATTGTCCACAGGGGGAAACCGAAATGTCTCAGCACTCTGCGCAAAACCCGTATGCTCCGGCCCAGCCCGGCACGCCCGACCTGTCCCAGCCGCTTTACGGTGCGGGCATCGGCGACGCCGTGAAGCGGTTCTTCAAGAAATACGCCACCTTCTCCGGCCGGGCCAGCCGCAGCGAATACTGGTGGTGGATGCTGGTGAATGCCGTTGTTATCACCGTCCTAAGCATCTGGACCATCACCATGGCGGTCGGCAGCGTTGACCCGGTAACCGGTGAGCTGACCGGCACCGGCTTTATGCTGCCGTACGCTCTCATTGGCCTCTGGGGACTGGCCACCCTGGTCCCCGGCCTGGCCTTGACGGTCCGCCGTCTCCACGACGGCGGTTTCAACGGCTGGTTCATCCTGCTGGGCCTGATTCCGGGTGTGGGCGGACTCATTATCCTGATCTTCTCCCTGCTGCCGAGCAAGCCGGAAGGTGCCCGGTTCGACGCCGGCGCCCAGCAGTACGGCGCGTACCCGCAGGCTCCGCACCAGGCGTAGGAGGCAAAGCCTCCGGGGGACCATAACCGCAGGTGAAACAGGGTGCCCCTTCCGATTGGAGGCAAAGACTCCAATACTGGGAGCATGACCCACACCACATCGCCACACCCCGGCAATGATGCCCCGTACAGCTCCGATTCCGGCTCCGCCAACCTCGCGGAGGAATCCATCCAGCTGGTTCGTTCCTGGCTCGCAGAGGCGTCCACTCTCGAAGTGGACGCCTCTGCTGCGCAACTGGCCGGAATCCTCAAGGACCCCGGCGGGCTAGGCTTTACCGTCGGCTTCGTTGACGGAGTGATCCGCCCGGAAGACATGCAGGTCGCAGCGCGGAACCTGGCCAAGCTCGCGCCGCAGGTTCCCGGTTTCCTGCCCTGGTATTTGAAGGCCGCTGTCCGTGCCGGAGGCGTGATCGGCCAGGCCGCACCTTCAGTAGTGGTTCCTGCCGCGCGGCGGGCACTGCGGAGCATGGTCGGCCACCTGATCATCGATGCTTCCGAGGACAGGCTGGGCCGGTCCATCCGGCAGCTCCGCCGGGACGGCGTCCGGCTGAACATGAACCTGCTGGGCGAAGCAGTGCTGGGCCGCCGGGAAGCTGAACGGAGGCTGGACGGAACCCGCCGGCTGCTCGAACGCAGCGACGTCGACTACGTGAGCATCAAGGTCTCTTCCACTGTCGCCCCCCACGCGCCGTGGGCCTTCGACGAAGCCGTGGCAGATGTCGCGGATACCCTGGCCCCGCTGTACCGGCTCGCCGCAGAGTCCTCCCGTCCCAAGTTCATCAACCTGGACATGGAGGAGTACAAGGACCTTGAGCTGACCATGGCGGTCTTTATGGAACTGCTTTCCCGGCCCGAGTTCCATAACCTCGAAGCCGGCCTGGTGCTGCAGGCCTACCTGCCTGATGCGCTGGACGCGATGCAGCGGCTGCAGGAGTTCGCCGCTGCCCGCCGTGCCGGAGGGGGCGCGCCCATCAAGGTGCGGCTGGTCAAGGGTGCCAACCTACCCATGGAGCAGGTGGAGGCTTCGCTGCACGGATGGCCGCTGGCTACCTGGGGTTCGAAGCTGGAGACGGATGCGAACTACAAGCGCGTCCTCGACTACTCGCTCCACCCGGAACGGATCCGCAACGTGCGGGTCGGCGTCGCCGGACACAACCTCTTCGACATCGCCTATGCATGGCTGCTCGCCGGCGCCCGGGGAGTCCGGGACGGCATGGACGTGGAGATGCTGCTTGGGATGGCCACAGCACAGGCTGAGGTGGTCCGGAAGGACGTGGGTTCCCTGCTGCTCTACACCCCGGTGGTGCACCCGCAGGAGTTCGACGTCGCCATCGCCTACCTGGTGCGGAGGCTGGAAGAAGGCGCCAGCAGCGAGAACTTCATGTCCGCCGTTTTTGACCTGGCGGATTCGGGAGCACTTTTCGAGCGCGAAAAGCAGCGTTTCCTGGATTCCCTGGCAGCAGCGGACAACGTGGTCCCCGCGCCCCGGCGCCGGCAGGACCGCACCCGGGCTCCGGAACCCGGGCCGGAGGCATTCGGGAACACTCCGGACACGGATCCGTCCCTGCCCGCCAACCGCGGATGGGGAAGGGGCATCCTGTCCCGGGTGCCGGGATCGGACCTCGGGCAGGAACTCCTGGCCGCGTCGCGGATCGAAACCGGCGAACAGCTTGACCAGGTCATTAACAGCGCCGCGGCAGCCAGCGGAACCTGGGCAGCCCTCGGCGGTGCCGGCCGGGCGGAGATCCTGCACCGGGCTGGAGACGTCCTGGAAAGCCGCCGCGCCGAGCTGCTGGAGGTCATGGCCGCCGAAGCCGGAAAGACCCTGGACCAGGGAGACCCCGAAGTTTCCGAAGCGATCGACTTCGCCCGCTACTACGCTGAACGGGCCCGGGAACTGGACAGCATCGACGGCGCGCACTTCCACCCGGCGCGGCTGACCCTCGTGACGCCGCCGTGGAACTTCCCTGTGGCAATTCCGGCCGGTTCCACGCTTGCCGCATTGGCAGCGGGTTCCGCAGTGGTGCTCAAACCGGCCGGGCCAGCAGCCCGCTGCGGGGCGGTGCTGGCAGGGGCCCTGTGGGAAGCGGGGGTGCCCCGGGACGTTCTGCGCTTGGTCCAGCTGGGCGAGTCTGAACTGGGACGCGAACTCATCTCCCACCCGAAGGTGGACCGGGTCATCCTGACCGGCGCCTATGAAACGGCCGAACTGTTCCGGTCCTTCCGGCCGGACCTGGAGCTCCTGGCCGAGACCTCGGGCAAAAACGCAGTAGTCGTGACCCCCAGCGCCGACTTTGACCTGGCCGCAAGGGACGTGGCCGCATCAGCCTTCGGTCACGCCGGCCAGAAGTGCTCCGCGGCCTCGCTGGTGATCCTGGTTGGCTCCGTTGCCGAATCCCGCCGCTTCCACCACCAGCTGCTGGATGCAGTGCAGTCCCTGGTGGTCGGAAAGCCGGAAGACCCGCGCACGCAGATGGGACCGGTGATTGAACCGGCTTCCGGCAAGCTGCTGCGCGGGCTCACGGAGCTGGGCCCGGGGGAGACCTGGGTGCTTGAGCCGCAAAAGCTCGACGCCGGGGGCCGGCTCTGGTCCCCGGGTATCCGCGCCGGGGTGCAGCCGGGTTCGGAGTTCCACCTCACTGAGTACTTCGGTCCCGTGCTGGGCGTGATGCGCGCGGAAACGCTCCAGGACGCGGTCCGGCTGCAGAACCAGGTGGACTACGGACTCACCGCAGGACTCCATTCGCTGGATCCGGAAGAGATCCGGTACTGGACCGGGGCCGTTGAAGCCGGCAATCTCTACGTGAACCGGGGCATCACCGGTGCCATCGTCCGCCGCCAGCCGTTCGGCGGATGGAAGAAATCATCCGTTGGCGCCGGAACCAAGGCCGGAGGACCGAACTACCTGCTGGGACTCGGAAACTGGACCACCGCACCCTCCGCTGCGTCCGCGGAGCCGGGCGGGAAGGTGCGCGCCCTGCTCGAGCAGGCCGAAAACTCATCGATCCTCTCCTCAACGGATCTCGGGTTCCTGGCCCGGGCTGCGTCCTCCGACGCCGCCGCCTGGGCCGGGGAATACGGGCAGGCCAAAGACGTTTCCGGGCTCAGCGCGGAACGGAACCTGTTCCGGTACCTGCCGGTCCCCGTCCATATCCGCCTGGCAGAGGCCGAACCGCTGCCGTCCGTACTTCGGATCCTTGCGGCTGGCCTGCTGGCGGGCTCTCCGGTCACGGTGTCCGTTCCCGAGGCGCTCGCACCGGGGATCACTGCGGTCCTGGCCGGCTTCTCCTGCTCCGTCACTGTGGAGGACGACGCCGAATGGCTCTCCCGGCTGGCAGCCATGGAAAACCCGCCGTCCCGGATCCGGTTGCTCGGCGGGGACCGGGGCGCCTTGGCAGCAGCGCTGGAAGGCCGGCCGGACTGCGCCGTGTACTCCCAGCCGGTTACCGAATCCGGCCGGGTGGAACTGCTGCCGTTCCTGCATGAGCAGGCGATCAGCATCACCGCCCACCGGTTCGGAACGCCCAGCCCCATTGCCGACGTCGAGCCCGGAAAACCCCAGGCATGAACAGTCCGCTGCCGCTGGCAGGACGCACCGCCGTCGTCACGGGGGTGAGCCGCCGCCAGGGTATCGGCTATGCCGTGGCTTCGCGGCTCGCCCGGATGGGAGCGAGCCTTTTCACCGCCCACTACCGCCCGCATGACGTGGACCAGCCCTGGGGCGGGGACTCGATCAGCGCCGTTACCGGCGGGCTGCGTGACCAGCTCGCCGGCGGTGCCGTCCTGGCTCACCGGAGCATCGACCTGGCTGAACCGGATGCCGCCCGGGAGCTGATCAGTGAAGCCGCGGCCGAACTGGGGCACCTGGACATCCTGGTGTGCAACCACGCCCGCAGCGGCGGGGACGGACCGCTGGCGGAAATGACCCCGGAGAAGCTCGATGCGCACTGGCAGGTCAACACGCGTTCCACGTTGCTGGCCACCCGCGAGTTCGCGGACCGGCATGACGGCCGGCCGGGCGGGAGGGTTATCTGGATGACCTCGGGCCAGGTGAACCTCGGGGTCATGGATTCGGAAATCGCCTATGCCACGTCCAAGGCGGCTCTTGCCGGTATCACCCCCTCCGTTGCGGCGGACCTGGCGCGCCGGGGAATCCTGCTCAACACCGTGAACCCGGGGCCGGTCAATACGGGTTACCTGAACCTGGAAACCGCAGACCGCCCGCCGGAAGTCATTGCCGAAGTCCTTGCGCACTTCCCCGCAGGCCGGTTTGGCGAGCCGGATGATCCGGCCCGGCTCATCGCCTGGCTTGTCAGCGATGAGGGACGCTGGATGACCGGACAGGTCCTGAGCAGCGACGGAGGATTCCGCTAGCTTGTTTTAATTTCCCCTTCCCAGGGGAGTCCTGGCTTGTTAGGATCCTCCCCATGGACATGCTCATTTTCGAGTAGCGGACTGCGCCCGCCCGGGAATACCCGGTTCAATCCCGGCGCACACCGCTCTACGCAGACCCCAATAAACCGCTTGTCGAGGCCATCGGCCTTGCGCGTCCTTCCGTCTGCAGCTCGAAAACCCGCCGGTGGCGTTCAGCCCCGGTGTGCCCGGAAGGGCTTCGCCCTGGCCCAGCCAAGCCAGAGATGAACTGGAGCAAAACCATGACCGAACCCGCAAACAACCCGTCACCGATTCCCGTCGAGCCCGGGGACCTGACCCGTCCGCAGTCCGGGGACACGGAACTGCAGGTGAACATCGCCCCCGCAGCTGCCCGCAAGCTCAGTGAGGAAGGGCTGCAGCGCCTCGCGGCAGCCCGGCAGCAGGAAGCCGGACTGCCCGGCTGGCAAAGCCTGGGCAAAGGCAGCAAACCCAGCCATGCCAACGGCAGGCAGGGACGGCGTGAACGCAAGGTCCGGTGGTAGGCAGGAATTCACCGGATGAAGCATGAATACGCCGGCAGCAGGCAGCAGTGCCGCTGCCGGCGTATTCGTGTTCCGCCGCCGCACGGAGTTGGGCGAAAACGAAAAACCTTGGGATGCTAGCGGGCATGAATTCCTCGTCTGCACCCGCACCGGTCCGCACTTCACCGCACGCCACCGAAGAGCTCCAGGCCTGGATCCGCGGCACGCTGGGGACTATCCGGCTGAACCGCCGGCAGGCCCTGAACGCGATGACCCTGCACATGGTCCAGGCAATGGACCGGGTCCTGCGGGACTGGGAAGCGGACGACGCCGTTCAGGCAGTAGTGCTGTACGGCGCCGGGGAGCGGGGATTGTGTGCGGGCGGGGACATCCGTGCCATCGCCCAAGGCACTGACGCCGGCGCCATGGAGTTCTGGACGGCCGAATACGCCCTGAACGCCCGGGTTGCAGCGTTCCCGAAGCCGTATGTGGCGGTGATGGACGGCGTGGTGATGGGCGGCGGCGTCGGCGTCTCCGGCCACGCAGGAATCCGGATTGCCACCGAGCGCACCAAAGCCGCCATGCCGGAGGTACGCATCGGCTTCAGCCCGGACTGCGCCGGTTCCCTGCTGCTGGCGAACGCTCCCGGAGAACTGGGTACGCATCTGGCTCTGACTGCCGGCACCATGACCGGTGCCGACGCCGTACTGTGCGGTTTCGCCGACCTCTATGTCCCCTCGGACTCGCTTCCGGACCTGCTGGCCGCTCTTGAGTCGTCGGGCAGCGAGGCAGCGCGGGTGGCCGCCAAATTCGCCGTGGAGCCGCCGGCCGCACCGCTGGCTGCGGAACAGGACTGGATCGACGAGTGCTACACGGGCAATGACGTCGAGGCCATCCTGGAAAGGCTGGACCGGCACTCTGCTCCTGCCGCCGGGAATGCAGCCCGGGCTATCCGGGAGATGGCGCCGTTCTCCCTTTCCGTGGCGCTCTCCGCGCAGCGGGCAGCTGAGGCGGAACCGGACCTGGCCACCGTCCTCCGGCGGGACCTGGTGATGGCCGAGAGGATGATCGGGCGTCCGGACTTCCGTGAAGGCGTGCGCGCGCGGCTCCTTGACCGGGACCAGCCGCACTGGACCCCGGACCGGCTTGACGCCGTCGATCCCCGGGACGTGGCCTGGACTCTGGCCCTCTGATCTGACCGGTGCCAGAATGGGCGCACCTCGGCCCCATCTCTTCAGACAAGGACACCGGTATGCTGCTCAACGGCAGGAACGCGGTTATCTACGGCGGCGGCGGATCGATCGGGGGCGCAGCAGCGCGTGCCTTCGCGCGCGAGGGCGCCCGCGTCTTCCTCGCCGGGAGGCATCCTGAACCGCTGCAGGAGGTAGCCGCGGATATCCGTAAGGCGGGCGGCCTGGCGGAAATCGCAGTCCTGGACGCCCTCAACCAGGATGCGGTCAATGCCCACGCCGACGACGTCGCCGCGTCGGCGGGGAGTTTGGACATCTCCCTGAACGTGATCCAGCACGGAGACGTTCAGGGCGCTCCCATGGCTGCGATGTACCTGGAGGATTATCTGCGGCCGGTATCCACGGCCGTGCAGACAACGTTCATTACGGCCCAGGCCGCGGCCCGCCACATGATGGAGCAGAAATCCGGGGTTATCCTGGCCTTCGGCGGCTCCGGAACCGAGGACCGCGGACAGTATTTGGGCGGGCTGGTCACTGCGCTGGAAGCGATCGAGTCGATGCGCCGCCAACTGGCCATCGAACTGGGTCCGCATGGCATCCGGGTGGTGACGCTCCGCTCCGGCGGGATTCCTGAATCGCTGCCCCCGGAGATGGAGGGACGGGACGAAATTGCCGGCGCCATCGCCTCAGCAACTCTGCTGGACCGTGCGGCGACCCTTCAGGACGTGGGCAATGCTGCGGTGTTCGCAGCGTCCGACATGGCGGCCAGCATCACCGCGGCCACGATCAACATCAGTGCCGGAGCCCTCATCGAATAGGTGCGTAACCCGGCGGTCCGGTCAGCGCTGGGTGCGCCAGATAGTGAAATCTTCCGTGCTCACGGCCGTGTGCATCCCGGTTTCCTCATCATTGAGCCACAGGGTTGCGAGTCCGGGTGCCGTGTCGCGCACTTCGCCGCGGTAGTAGACGTGATCCCCGCTGCGGGCTTCAACGTAGTCTCCACGGTGGATGGAGCTGACGCTGCGGACGCGGCGGGCAGGGGCATTGGAACGGGATGGGGACGCGCATGCTGAGGGCAAACTGAACTCCTGGATAGTCGGCGGGGGTATTCGAAAGGGTGCCTAGTTATGTCAACCCAGTATGTGCGGCAAAATATTCCCGGAACGCCTCCGGACCCCTGACGCGGAGGATGCCCGGCGCGTAAAGTCTGGGCATGGACATCGTGGATTTCCTGCTGACGCGCTTTCACGAAGACGCCGCGGAGTCACGCAAGTTGCTGGGCGGCTCTGAGATTTCCCTGTCTGACCGCTGGTATGAGGAGCGGCTCCTGCGCGAATGCGAGGCCAAGCTGATGCTGATCGACATCATTGGCGGAGCCCGGCGCAATGCTCTCTCCCGCATGCTGCAGGATGCGGAGGCAGACAGCCGCAGTTACGCGGATGAGCTGGAATGGACCACGCTGGCGCTCGCTGCACTGGCAGCTCCCTACGCAGAGCACGTGGACTACCAGGACGTCTGGCGCCTGGTGGAAAAACGCCCCTGAAATCTGCTGCCCTCTCCGCTTTCCGGGAAGGCGCGCGCGGGCCCCTGTCTTTGGCCTGCCTTTGCGCCTAGATTGGCACGCATGACTGTGGAGACGCCATGACCGAATACAACAACAGTCCGGCCCCGGACCGGGAGCTGCTGGAGCGCCTCGCACAGGCGAAAAACGTTGCCACGACGTTCACCGGCTGGGACGGCGGGGTCCGGCACGTTTCAGATGAGTCGCTGCGGACGGTCCTGGCCGCCCGCGGCGGTCCGGCCGAGACCCGGGAGCAGGCAGAGGAGTCGCTGGAAGAGGCGCTGCTCGCTCCCTGGCGGCGGACCCTGCCGCCCGCCGTCGTGGTGCGTCAGCAGCAGCCCGTTCCGGTGACGGTCCACCTTCCCCCGGGCGCTCCGGCCCAGGCCTGGATCACCCTGGAAGACGGCAGCTCAGTTCCGTTGCCCGGCCTGTCGCCGCAGGGCCGGGGCGTGGAAACCGCGATCGTCGACGGCGTCGAAGTCGAGGCTCGACAGCTCCAGCTGCCCGGCGGACTGCCGCTTGGCTGGCATACCCTGCATGTGGCGTACGGCGGTGAGGCCGGACAATCCACCGGGACAGCCGAAACAGTCCTTGCGGTGACGCCGGACCGGCTGCCGGCTCCGAAGACCGGCGGCAGGGCGTGGGGCATGATGGCCCAGCTCTACTCCGCCCGGTCCAGGCGTTCCTGGGGAATCGGCGACCTGACGGACCTGGCTGATCTGTCTGCAGTCTCCGGGGAAGCCGGAGCAGCGTTTATGCTCATCAACCCCCTGCACGCAGCTGAACCGGTGCCGCCGGTGGAGGACTCACCGTACCTGCCGGCCACCCGCCGGTTCTTCAACCCGCTCTACATCCGTGTGGAAGCGGTCAGCGAATATGCCTATCTGCCGGGTTCGGAGCGCGCCGCCGTCGAAGCCCTGGCGGCCGGCCAGCAGTCCGTGAACCGGGATGCGCGGCTGCTGGACCGCAATTCAGCCTTCGCAGCGAAGCTGCAGGCCCTGCGCCGGGTCTACCAGGTGCCGCGCAGTCCTGCGCGCACCCAGCAGTTCGAGGCCTTCATCCGGGATGCCGGCCCGGGCCTGGACAGTTTTGCCCTCTGGTGTGCGCTGGCCGCCGACTATCCGCCGGACGCACCGGAATGGCAGGAGGGCCTGCACAGCGACATGGCGGCAGCCAAGTCCGCCGAGCTGGCAGATGAAATCATGTTCCATAAATGGCTGCAGTGGATCTGCGACGAACAGCTTGAATCGGCGCAGCGGGCAGCGGTCAGCGCGGGCATGAAGATCGGAATTGTCCACGACCTTGCCGTGGGGGTGCATCCCGGCGGCGCAGATGCGTGGACGCTGCGGGACGTGCTCGCCCCGGAAGTCTCAGTGGGGGCGCCCCCGGACATGTTCAACCAGATAGGACAGGACTGGAGCCAGCCGCCGTGGGATCCGGACCACCTCGCGGAAAGCGGCTACGGCGCGTACCGGGACATGCTGCGGACCATCCTCCGCCACGCCGGAGGCGTGCGGGTGGACCACATTCTCGGCCTGTTTCGGCTCTGGTGGATTCCGCGGGGGCAGGACCCGGACAAAGGCGCCTACGTGTACTACGACCATGAGGCGCTGGTGGGGATCCTGGTCCTTGAAGCGCAGCGGGCCGGCGCCGTCGTCATCGGTGAAGACCTTGGGGTCTTTGAACCGTGGGTGCAGGGGTACCTGGCCGAGCGGGGCGTGCTGGGCACCTCGATCCTGTGGTTCGAGCAGACCGGGAACGGGCCGCGGGAGCCCGCGGAGTACCGGCCCGGTGCGCTGGCCACCATAGGCACCCACGACCTGCCGCCGGCGGCAGGCTACCTGGCGGGTGAACATGTCACGCTGAGGGATTCCCTGGGGCTGCTGAACCGGCCCGTGGAGGAAGAACGGGAACTGGACCGGGCGGCAACCCAGGGAATCCTGGACCTGGCACGAAGGCACGGGCTGCTGGGAGAAGGAGCCTCGGAACAGCAGACCGTCGAGGCACTTCACCGGCTGATCGCACTGAGCCCTTCGGCGCTGATAGGCGTTGGGCTGGTTGACGCCGTGGGCGAGCGGCGGACGCAGAACCAGCCCGGCACGTCACGCGAGTATCCGAACTGGTGCATTCCGCTCGCGGGGCCGGACGGTCAGCCGGTGCTGATCGAAGACCTGGCGGCCAACCCCCGGTTCGTCTCGCTTGCCCGGGTCATGAACGGCGCGCTGGGAACCGGCTAGGCCTGGTCGGCGAAGGCGATCCGCCGCAGCAGGTCGCGCAGCTGGTCCCGTTCGGCGGGGGACAGGGCGCTCAGCGCCCCTTCCCCGGCCGCCTGGACAACGGCTGAAGCCTGGGCATACAGGCGCCTGCCGGCAGCCGTCGGAGTGATGATATTCGACCTGCGGTCCCGGGGATCGGCCTTCCGCTTTACCGCCCCGCGCTTTTCCAGCTGGTCTACCAGTGCCACGATCTGGCTGGGATCCAGGAACAGGAACTCCGCGAGCTCCCGCTGAGAGGGATTGAGTCCGCTGCAGGCCAGGGACAGGACCGAATAGGACCGGACTTTCAGGTCGAGTGAGGCCAGGTCCTCGTTGGCGCGCCGGGAACCCACCGAACGCGCCCGCGCGGCGAGGAACTCCGTCTCATTCGCAAGTTCAGCTGAATAGAGCCGTTCAATTCCGGTTTCCGCTGACGGGGATGCTGCAGTGCGTGCAGTTGGGTGGGCCGTCTCAGTCATGGGTCAAGAGTACGCCTGATTACAACTGTTGACTTTCTCAACTATCTCGGTTGTCATGGTGTGAGACAAGACACACTTTTTTGAGGAGTTCGAATGTCCCTTCAGGGCAAAGTTGCGATCGTAACCGGCAGTGGACGGGGCCTGGGCCTGGCCTACGCCCGTGAACTGGCCCGGCAGGGGGCAGCAGTGGTGGTGAACGACGTCGACGCCGGCGTTGCGGAAGAAGCCGCGGCTACCATCGCCGCCGACGGCGGACGCGCCGTTGCCGTGGTTGCCCCGGTGGGTTCCACGGAGACCGCCAAGGCCCTGGTGAACGCTGCCGTGGAGAATTTCGGGGGCCTGGACATCATGGTCACCAACGCCGGAGTGCTGCGGGACAAGTCGCTGCTGAAGATGACGGACGAGGACTTCGACCTGGTGATCAATGTTCACCTGCGCGGAACCTTCACCTGCGTCCGTGAAGCTTATGCCTACTTCAAGGAAAACAACGTTCAGGGGCGGATCATCGCCATCGGGTCACCGACCGGCCAGCGCGGCAACTTCGGCCAGACCAATTACGCTGCCGCCAAGGCGGGAATCGTCGGCATGGTGCGGACCTGGGCGATGGAGATGAAGAAGGCGGGGGTCACCGCAAACGCCGTCATCCCTGTGGCAGCTACGGCCATGACCAAGACCGTGCCGTACTTCGCTGCCGCCGTCGAGGCCGATGAGCGCGGAGAGGCCATGCCGGACTTTTTCCGCAAGACCCTGGGCTTCGGCACCGCGGAAGACGTGGCCGGCCTGATCGCCTTCCTGGCCTCCGAGGAGGCAGGCGGCATCACCGGCCAGTCAATCGGCGTGGGCGGCGACCGCCTGCAGCTGTGGTCCCACCCCGAAGCCGTTGAATCCGAATACCGCGACGGCGGCTGGAGCTACGAGGAACTCGCCGGAGGCTTCCCCTTCGCCGAAAAGCAGCAGAGCGTGGGCGAGAAGTTCCCTCCGCTGCCGGCCGAGCTGCAGCCCCAGACCGCTACCAACTAGACGCTAGGAAAAACACATGAGTGCCACTGTTGTCACCTTTGAAGAACTGCCCGCACTGGTGGGCCGGGACCTCGGCTACACCGACTACATCGAAATCACCCAGAACCAGATCAACACGTTTGCTGACGCCACCGATGACCACCAGTGGATCCACACCGACCCGGAGAAGGCCAAGGACGGCCCGTTCGGTGCCCCGATTGCGCACGGCTTCCTGACCCTGTCCCTGATCATTCCGCTGTGGAGCTCACTCTTTGACGTTGAAGGCGTGAAGACCAAGGTCAACTACGGCCTGGACCGGGTCCGGTTCACCAACCCGGTGAAGGTGGGTTCCAAGGTCCGTCTCCACTCCGTAATCTCCGAGGTCACCGAGGTCAAGGGCGGCGTGCAGATCAAGACGTCCAACACGATCGAGATCGACGGCGAAGAACGCCCCGCCGTCGTCGCAGAGTTCCTGGCGCGCTTCTACGCCTGACCTGCCACCGCACTCCCGGCCCCGTCCGCGGTTCGGGCAGCACCAAACGCACTACCAGCACCACCTCCCAGCAGTATCCATTTCTCCCCTCAAGGAAGAGGAAAGTCATGAGGCACTTCATTACCCGGCGGGCCACGAGGGCCCTCGCCCTCGGCGCCATCGCAACCCTGGCCCTGGCCGGCTGCGGCGGAGGCAGCCTGTCAGGCAACGAGTCGAGTTCCTCCCCGTCCGCGTCCGGCTCTGCCGCTGCGGGCGGCGAGCTCGAGAAGATCGTCGTTGGCGTCATTGGCATCGCTCCTTCCGCTGCCATGCAGTACGGCGTCGATGAGGGCATCTTCGAGGAGCATGGACTCGACGTCGAACTCCAGACCGGCCAGGGCGGCGCGGCCATGCTGCCCGCAGTCTCAACCGGCGACATGAACTTCGCCGTCGGCAACCCGCTGACCGTCATGGTGGCCAAGGACAAGGGCCTGGACATGAAGATCGTCACCGGGTACTCCAACTCCTACGCCGAAGGCGAGGACATCAACGGTGTGGTGGCCCGGGCGGATTCCGGCATCACCAGCTTCGCCGACCTGGAGGGCAAGACCGCCAGCGTCAACGCCGTGAACACCCAGGGCGACCTGACCATCATGGAAGCAGCCTCCCTGGCCGGCGCTGATCCCACGCAGATCAAGTTCTCCGAAATGCCGTTCCCGGACATGGAAGCGCAGCTGGACCTGGGCAACACGGACGCCATCTGGATTCCGGAGCCCTTCCTCAGCAAGGCACTGTCCAACCCGGACAACGTCCTGGTTGGCTACTCCAACCAGGAAGCCGTTCCCGGAATGCCCACCATGGTGACCTTCACGTCCGGCAACTACGCCTCCTCCAGCCCGGAAACGGTAGAGAAGTTCAAGACCGCCATGGAAGACCTCCTGGAACAGGCCGAAGCCAACATTGACGACGTCAAGGCAGTACTCCCGGCCTTCATGAACATGCCCGCCGAGGTGGCGGCCAACCTGAAGATGGAGCAGTACGACGCCGAGCTCCGCACCGAACAGCTCAACGACATGGGCGAACTGATGCTCAAGTACAAGTTCGTTGAGAAGGCACCCGACCTGGAATCCATGACGATCCAGTAGTGAGCCGTGCCGGGGCCTGCCTGTACCTCCTCAGTCAGGCCCCGGCACCACCTGCAAGTACCCACCCGGCACGGATGAAGGACGTTTGAGCAATGCAGAACCAGGGCCTTGGGTCATGGATCCACCGCCAGCGGATCAAGTCAGGTTCCAGAACCGCCCTGGTCTTCCGTGACCGGGCAACGAGCTACGCGGAGCTGGACGAGAGGATCAACCGCCTTGCCGCAGCACTGCGTGCCGCCGGCGTTGAACACGGAACCCGCGTGGCGTTCCTGGGCGACAACCACCCCGCTTTCCTGGAGACGTTCTTCGCCGCCGGGTCCCTGGGAGCGGTCTTTGTGCCCCTCAATACCCGGCTGGCACCGCCCGAGATCCAGTTCGCGCTGCAGGACTCGGGCGCCGCGGTCCTGGTCAACACACTGGCCCTGGATGAGCTGGCGGTCCGCGGCAGCCGGGACACCGCCGTCGCGCTCCGCCTGCTGGTCGACGACGGCACCGGTGCCTCACGCGCCGAAGCAGCCGGCACGCCGGTCCAGCCGTATGAGGATGCCTTCGCGGACTCCGCTGCCTTTGCCGACGCCCCGGTGGCGCTCGAGGACGGCGCGATCATCCTCTACACCTCCGGGACCACAGGACAGCCCAAGGGCGCACTCCTCACCCATGCGAACCTGGCCTGGAACTGCTTCAACGTGCTGGTCGACTATGACGTCGCGGAGAACGACATCGCGCTGATGATCTCCCCGCTGTTCCATGTCGCTTCCCTGGACATGGGGGTGCTTCCGAACCTGCTCAAGGGCGCGGCCGTGATCCTGGAGACCCGGTTTGAACCGGGACGGACACTTGAACTGATCGAGAAGTACCGGGCCACGTACATCAGCGGCGTGCCCACCACCTACCAGCTGCTGTGCGAACACCCCGACTGGGACAAACGGGATATCAGCTCGCTCCGCAAGCTCACCTGCGGCGGTTCCGCCGTGCCGCTGCGCGTCATTGACGCCTACGAGGAGCGCGGCCTGAGCTTCTCCGGAGGCTACGGCATGACTGAAACTGCTCCCGGTGCCACAGCACTGCCGCCCCTCTACTCCCGGGCCAAGGCAGGGTCCGCCGGCATCCCGCACTTCTTCACCTCCGTGCGCGTGGCCCGGCCCGACGGCAGCACCGCTGACGCCGGTGAAGTGGGAGAAGTGCAGATCAGCGGACCCAACGTCATCAAGTCCTACTGGAACCGCCCGGATGCCACTGAGTCGGCATTCGCCGGCGGAGACTGGTTCCGCTCCGGAGACATGGGCTACTTCGACGCCGACGGCTTCCTCTTCATCTCCGACCGGCTCAAGGACATGATCATTTCCGGCGGGGAGAACATCTACCCCGCCGAGGTGGAGCAGATCATCAGCGAACTGGACGCGGTGAGCGGTGTGGCCGTGATTGGCGTGGCAGACGCGAAGTGGGGTGAGGTTCCCAAGGCGCTGATCACCCTGCGGGAGGGATTCACCCTTGAACCCGCAGAAGTGGCAGCACACCTGGACGGACGACTGGCGCGCTACAAGATTCCCAAGACCGTGGAGATCGTTTCCGACTTCCCGCGTACGGCCAGCGGCAAGATCCGCAAGGCTGACCTGAAGCGCCAGTACGCCGGTTAGGAAACTGCCCGTGCCGGTGTGAAACACTCGGGCGCATGGCGGACAGGTACGGGGTATGACCCAGTTCCCAGGGAAGCCGGACCGAGAGGCGAGCTTTAGGGTGCTCTATGCGGCCGTGTACCCGGACCTGCTGAAGTTCGTGCAGCGGCGCACGGGCGCCGGCCACGCAGAAGACCTCGTCGCTGAAACCTTCCTGGTGGTGTGGCGCAGGTTCGAGGACCTGCCGGCGGAGGAGACAGACCGGCGTGCCTGGATTTTCGGCATCTGCCGCAACATCATGCTCAACGGCCGCCGCGGGGAACAGCGCCGTGACGCGCTTGGCATCCGCCTCAGTGAAACTGCTTCGCTTCCGGTTTCGTCGGCCGACATTGACCTCGCGGAGCAGCGCATGGATGTTGCCCGCGCCTGGCGGCAGCTTTCCGAGGTCCACCAGGAAGCCCTTGGACTGGCAGTCTTCGAGGACCTGCCCGGACCGCAGGCCGCAGCCGTCCTCGGCATTTCCCCGGTCGCCTACCGAATTCGGCTCACCCGAGCCCGCCGGGCGCTGCGGCTGCTGCTGGACCATCTGCCCGCTGCCGCTGCGGTGCGGGTACCTGCTGCCGAGAGGAAACCGTAATGCTGCGGGATGAAGAAACAGATGTGCTGCTGAAGTCACTGGACGCGGCTTCCCCGGCCGGTGCGGGTCTGGAGCGGAGCGCCCGGGACCTTGAACGGATACTGGCTGACGCCGGTGTGGAGCTGCGTCCGGTACCGGGCCGGACGCGGTGGAACCGCCGTCTTGTAGTGGCCGGTGCCGCTGCTGCGGCTGCCGCGGCGATCCTTGCTGTTCCGGTACTTGGCGGCGGTGACCCGGCGTATGCCAGCTGGACGCAGACACCGTCTGCCCTGAGCCCGGGGGCGAGCGAAAGGGCCGGGAACGCCTGCCGCGGCCCGGACCGCCGGGACGAGTCCTTTGGAGCCGATGTGGCGATTGCCGAGCGCCGGGGCGAGTGGACCACGGTGGTGCTCTCCGGCCCCGGCGGCTTCTCCGCCATGTGCGTCACGGACGGGTCCCTCTTCGGCGCTTCCTTCGGGTACTCAGGCAAGACTCCCGGCGGCGCTGAGCCTGCTGCGCGTGAGCTGCTTCCCACGTCCATGGGCATGGGATCCACGTCATCAGGCGAGCTTTCAATGGTGGTGGGTGCCGCGGGAGCCGAGGTAGATGCCGTCTCGTACGCCAGCCGAACCCTGGGCGACGTGAGCGGCAGTGTTGCCAACGGGTACTTTATGCTGTGGTTTCCCGGGGACGAGCTAAAGGACTATCCCGAGGCAGGTGTCCCTCTGCAGGTCAGCTACAAGGACGGAACCCGGGAACAGGTCCGGGTTTCCCTGGACTGGGCCAATCAGTAGGCCGGACGGATCAGCGCCGGGCGCTAACGTAGGGTCCGGGCCCGGAGGGTGCCCTGCGGGGATTGCACCGAAAGGGGAGCAGGAATGACAACCAGGGCGCTGCTGATCGCGGACACCCATTTGCCGAAGCGGGCCAAGGACCTGCCGGCGCAGGTGTGGGATGAGGTGGAGGCCGCAGACCTGGTGATCCACGCCGGAGACTGGGTCAGCGAGGACCTCCTGGACGAGCTGCAGGAACGCTCGCAGCTGCTGCTGGCCTGCTGGGGAAACAACGACGGGCCAGGGCTCCGGTCCAGGCTGCCGGAGGTGGCCCGGACCGTTGCGGAAGGCGTGCGGATCGCCGTCGTACATGAGACCGGTGCTGCGAAGGGCCGTGAAGCGCGCATGCAGGACGCTTATCCGGACACGGACCTGCTGGTTTTCGGGCACAGCCACATCCCCTGGGATACCACCACTCCAAACGGACTGCGGCTGCTCAATCCGGGGTCCCCCACGGACCGGCGCCGCCAGCCGTACTGCACCTACATGGTCGCGGACATCGACAGAGGAACGGTCGACGCCGAACTTCACCGGCTGCCGCTGCGCACCTCCCGCACCCAATAGAAGCCAGGTTAGGCTCGGGTCCGGCCCATGAGTCTCCCCGCCGGGGCAGAACCGGCGGAGACCTCCGCGCCCCGCACGAAAGTCCGCCGCACAGCGCCGGTCAGTTCCGTCCCCGCATACGGAGTCACCGGGTTGCGGTGGTGAAGCCGGGCGGGGTCCACCACAAAGGACTCCCCGGGAGCGAACACTGCAAGGTCTGCATCGGCACCAACCTCCAGCCGGCCTTTGCGGGTTAGTCCTGCCAGGTCGGCCGGGCCGCGGGACATCCACTCCAGGACCCGCTCCAGCGGGATCCCGCGGCGCCGGGCCTCCGTCCAGATAACGGGCAGGCCCAGCTGCAGGGAGGAGATTCCGCCCCAGGCCACGTCAAAGTTCCCATGTTCGAGGTCCTTCAGATCCGGTGTGCTGGGGGAGTGGTCAGAGACGATCAGGTCAACGGTCCCGTCAGCGAGCCCCTGCCACAGCTGCTCCCGGTTGGCGGCCTCCCGGATCGGCGGGCAGCACTTGAACGCGGTGGCACCGTCCGGAACTTCTTCGGCCAGCAGGGTCAGGTAGTGCGGGCAGGTCTCCGCAGTCACCCGGATCCCTTCCCGCTTCGCGGCCGCGATCAGCGGGAGCGCCTCGGCGGAGGACAGGTGCAGGATGTGCGCCCGCCCTCCCGTCCGGCGGGCGGCGTCAATCACCCGGGCGATGGCCTTGTTCTCCGCAGCCCGCGGCCGGGAAGCCAGGAACCGGGCGTACTGGGGTCCGGCGGGCTGCGGCGACTCCGCGATAACCTGCGGATCCTCGGCATGGACGATCAACAGGGAGTCAAAGGACGCCAGCTCGGAGAGGTCCTTCTCCATCTCTTCCGGTTCCAGTTGAGGGAACTCGTCCACGCCCGAGTGCACCAGGAAGCATTTGAACCCGAAGACCCCGGCGTTGTGAAGCGGCCGCAGGCTGGCTGTGTTGCCCGGTACGGCACCGCCCCAGAACCCGGTATCGACAAACACCTTTCCCGCAGCCGCAGCACGTTTTGCTTCCAGCGCCTCAACCGACACCGTGGCGGGAATCGAGTTCAGCGGCATGTCGATGATGGTGGTGACCCCGCCGGCAGCAGCAGCCCGGGTGGCGGAGGAGAAACCCTCCCACTCGGTGCGGCCCGGTTCGTTTACATGGACGTGGGTGTCCACCAGCCCCGGGAGCAGCACCTCATCGGGAGCCAGATCGATTTCCCGGGTGCCGGCCAGCCCGGTACCGAGGGGCACGACGGCGTCAATGGTGCCTTCGCGGACACCGACCTCCCACGGGCCGCTTCCGGTTCCGGCGAAGACCCGTTCCCCGCGGAGCACCAGATCGAACCCGGTCACGGCTGCTGCTCCGGTGCCGCATCCCGGTATTGGGCCAGCCAGGTGAACGCCTCCGTGCTGGTGCCCTTATATTCCAGGCTGATGAGTCCGCTGTAGCCGGCAGCAACCGCAGCGTTCGTCCACTCTGCCAACGGCAGGCTGCCGGTTCCGGGTGCGCCCCGTCCCGGAGCGTCAGCGAGCTGGATGTGCCCGAATGCGGCAGCGTGGGCGGTGATGAGGGAAGGTATGTCCTCCCCGTTGACGGCCAGATGGTAAAAGTCGGCCAGCAGCGCCGCATTTTCCCGCCCGGCAGCGCGAACCTGGCCAACAACGGCCAGGCCGTCCGCGGCGGTCCGCACGGGATACCCGGGAAGGCCGCTGAGCGGCTCGATCAGTACGGTCCCGCCCAGGCCGGCGACGGCGTCGGCGGCGGCTGCAAGGTTCTCCACCGCACACCCGGCCCGCGCCGTGGCGGAAACCCCCTCTTCCGGCAGCCCGTACAGGGCATTGAATCCGCGGCAGCCGGTCAGCCTGGCAATACCCGCGGCTGTGTCCAGGCTGGAACGGAAGCCAGCGCTGCGCGACGGTGAGGACAGCACGCCGCGTTCCCCGGCAGCCATGTTCCCCGCATAGAAGTTCAGTCCGGTGAGCCGCACCCCCGCCTCGGCAACAGAACGCAGGAACGCATCGACTTCCCGGTCCCCGGGAACCGGCGAGTCGAACGGCCACCAGAACTCCACGGCGTCGAACCCTGCCTGCGCGGCGGCAGCCGGGCGTTCCAGCAGGGGAAGATCGGTGAGCATGATCGAACAGTTGACTGTCAGCCGACTGCTGGACTGGGAAAACACGGAGTGCGCGGGGTCCTTCGGGATCACAGCAGAACCTGCCGGTTGACGTCCTTGTACAGCAGGTACCGGAAGCTGGAGGGCCCGCCGGCGTAACAGGCCTGGGGACAGAAAGCCCGCAGGGACAGATAGTCGCCTTCCTGCACCTCCACCCAGTCCTCGTTCAGCCGGTACACGCCCTTGCCCTCCAGTACGTAGATCCCGTGCTCCATCACATGCGTTTCAGCGAACGGGATCGAGGCTCCGGGTTCAAAGGTGACTACGTTGACGTGCATGTCATACGCCAGGTCATCAACCGGCAGCATCCGGGTGGTGCGCCATTTGTTCTCTGCCCCGGGCATGCCCACCGGTTCAATCTCGCGTTCGTGCCCGACGACGACGGCAGGGGTGTGCCCGGCCAGCGGCTCGTACGCCTTCCGGATCCACTGGAAGCGTGCCGGTTCACCGCCGTCGTTGGCTGCTTCCCAGACGCGTTCCGGCGGCAGGTAGGCAAAGCCGCCCGGGCGCAGCTCGTGGCGCTCGCCGTCGATCGTGAGGGCCAGCGGGCCGCCGTCGAGCACGAAGACAAACGATTCCACGTGCTGCTGCGGCTCGGGTGTCCTCGCTCCGCCGCCCGGGGCCACCTCCATCAGGTACTGGGCGAAAGTGGTGGCGCCGCCGGCGACCGGCCGGTTGAGGATCCAGGCACGGGTGTCCTGCCATTCCGGCAGGACACTGGCCACGATGTCCCGCAGGACTCCGCGCGGGATGACGGTGTATGCCCCGGTGACCACCGCCCGGCCGGAAAGCAGCGCGGTCTGTGGCGGCAGCCCGGCAGCGGGGGCGTAGTAGCGGCTCATGCGTGCTCCGTTTCTCGAGGACGGGCAATGCGGTCCAGTTCCCTTGGGGAGACACCTGCAGCGGAAACCTCCGCCGCGGCTACCGCTCCGCAGGCTGCTGCCCGTTGAATGAACCGGGCCAGCGCCCTGGCTGTTGCCGGCTCATCAAGGATGCTGCTCTCCCTCTGGTGAACATAGTTCCCCACCCGCTGCACCGCGGCAGGAAAGCCGCTGCGGTAGAACGCGTAGGTGGCGAGGTAGCGCGTGGGCAGCTGCGCCGGGTGCAGGTCCCAGCCCTGGTAGAAACCGGCGGCCAGCGAGCGGGAAACCAGCCGGGCATGCAGTTTCCACGCCCGGAGCATGCTCTCAGCATTGCCCGCCGGCAGGATGTTTGTTGATCCGTCGGACAGCCGCACTCCGGTGCCCGCTGCCGCGGCCTGCATGACGGTTTTGGCATAGTCTGCCGCCCGATGCTCCAGGGACTGGTGTTCCGGGGCGATTCCCAGCGCTGCACTGTAGTCGTACGTGCCGTAGTGCAGGCCGCTGACGCGTCCGGGGGCAGCATGCAGCAGCCGGGCAACGGCAGCCGTGCCGTCCGCTCCCAGAATCACCTGCGGGGTTTCGACCTGCACTTCGAACCGCAGCCGGCCGGGCGGCAGGCCATGCGCTTCCTCCAGCCGTGCGCAGACGAAAGCCATGGCCTCCACCTGGGCCGCTGTGCTGACTTTGGGCAGGGTGAGCCTGAGTCCATCCGGCAGATCCTGCCCACTAGCTGCGAGTTCGGCGAGCAGTGCGGAGAGAAAGAGGTCAAGGGTGCGCAGGCCGCGCTCACGGGTGCCTGCCTCGAGGGATTTGAACCGGATGCCGATAAACGCCGGACTGGTGCCGGCCACAGCAGCCGCTGCCACGGCACGCCCGGCGGAGGCCGCATCGGCGTCTTCGGCGTCATGCGGGCGGGTACCGTAGCCGTCTTCAAAGTCCAGCCGGAGGTCCTCGATCGGCTCGGAGGAGAGCTTCCGTGCCACCAGGTCCGCCAGGACATCCGGTTCCCCAAGCTGCAGCCGGGAAGCGAGCCGGTCCAGTCCGTCCTCCTCCTGCACGGCTGCAAGCCCCTGCCGGCCCCATTCAGCGGGAAGGCCGGGCGTGAACGTGTCCGCGGGAACGTAGACCGTGTGCACGGGCTGCCGGGTGCCGTCGTCCCCGGGATAGGCAGAGGCCAGCAGCTCATCCGTAGCGCGCAGCGAGCGGGCAACGTGCTCATAGTCCCCGGCCCTGAGGCCGCGGTGGGCGGCAGCGTCCGGGGTCACTGCGCGGCCGCCGGCGCGGAGGCGGGACCGGCGGCAGCTGCAACCGCCGCAGCCACCGCCGGAGCGACGCCCGGATCAAAGACACTGGGCACGATGTACGCGGCTGACAGTTCTGCCGGTGTGACCCGGTCCGCGATGGCCTGGGCGGCTGCCATCAGCATGGCGTCGGAAAAGTCCGCGGCCCCGGAATCCAGCAGCCCGCGGAAGAATCCGGGGAACACCAGGACATTGTTGATCTGGTTGGGGAAGTCGCTGCGCCCGGTGGCCACGACGGCGGCGTGCCGGGCGGCCGCTGCCGGGTCCACCTCGGGGTCCGGGTTGGCCAGCGCGAACACGACGGCGTCCGGTGCCATGGATTCGACGTCTGCTTCGGAAACGATGCCGGGCGCGCTGACGCCGATAAAGACATCTGCTCCGGCCAGCGCCGCGGACAGCGGTCCGGTGAACCGGCTTTGGTTGGTGTGGGCTGCCAGCCAGGCACGGTTGGGATCAGGCTGTTCCCCGCCGGCGCTGACCGCCCCCTCCTTTCCGTACACGATGACACGGGCTGCCCCGGCCGCGAGCAGCAGACGGGTGATGGCCGAACCGGCAGCACCAGCCCCGGCAATGACAATCCGCACCGAATCCAGTTCCTTGCCCACCACGCGCAGCGCATTGTGCAGTGCCGCCAGGGTGATGACTGCGGTGCCGTGCTGGTCATCGTGGAAGACGGGAATCTTCAGTTCATCCCGCAGCCGGCGCTCAATCTCGAAACAGCGCGGTGCAGCGATGTCCTCCAGGTTGATCCCGCCGTAGGACGGAGCGATCGCCTTGACCACGCGAATGATTTCTTCGGTGTCCTGGGTGTCCAGGCACACGGGCCAGGCATCCACTCCGCCGAAGTGCTTGAACAGTGCGGCCTTGCCCTCCATGACGGGCAGCGCCGCAGCCGGGCCAATGCTGCCCAGACCGAGCACCGCTGAACCGTCCGTCACCACGGCCACGGTGTGGCCCTTGGTGGTCAGCCGCCGGGCCTGTGCCGGGTCCTCGGCAATGGCGAGGCATACACGGGCAACGCCGGGAGTGTAGGCACGGGAGAGATTGTCCCGGTCATCGAGGGCTACGGTGGGTACGACGCCGATCTTGCCGCCCAGGTGCATGGAGAAGGTCCGGTCGGTGACGCTTTGGACACTGACGCCGTCGAGCTGTTCCAGGGACTGCTGCACCCGGGCGGCGTGCGCAGCGTCCGCGGTGTTGCAGGTGATGTCGATCAGGAGGAAACGCTGTGCGGATTCGACGACGTCCAGGCCGGTGAGAGTGGCTCCAGCCGCCCCCACGGCAGCTGCCAGGGCGCTGGCCGCACCGACGTCCGACGGCGATTTGACCCGCAGGGCGATTGAATTGCCAGGGCCGGGGACGGCCATAGGATTCTCCTCCCTGCACTTTGTATTCCGTATCACGGATAATATTGTTTGCGATACGGAATGACAATGGATTCAGTGCTGAAGTGTTCGCCTCGGTGAACCGTACCGGAAGGACCGCCCCTGATGGCTGAGCGAACCACTGGATCCGGTGTCCAGTCCGTCGAGCGGGTCTTTGAGCTGCTTGAGCTGCTAACCGACGCCGGCGGCTCGGCGGCGCTCAGCGAGCTCGCCGCCACCGCTGACCTGCCGCTGCCCACCATCCACCGCCTGCTGCGGACGCTGGTGGGCCTGGGATACGTGCGTCAGCTGCCCAACCGCCGCTACGCGCTGGGGCCGCGGCTGATTCGGCTGGGAGAAGGCGCCACCGCCCAGCTCGGAGCGCTGGCCATGCCGGTGCTGCGGAGGCTGGTTGACGAGCTGGGCGAGACAGCCAACATGGCAGTCCTGGATTCGGACCAGGTGCTCTACATCGCCCAGGCGCCCTCGAGGCATTCAATGCGGACCTTCACCGAGGTGGGCCGGCGCGCCCACAGCCATGCGACCGGCGTCGGAAAGGCCATCCTGGCCCAGCTCCCTGACGAGCAGGTCCGCGGGATCATCTCCCGCACCGGCCTGCCCGCGGCGACGCAGGCAAGCATCACCGGCATCGATGAGCTGCTGGCGGACCTTGAACTGATCCGCGGACGCGGCTGGTCCGTGGACGAGCAGGAACAGGAACTGGGAGTGCGGTGCTTTGCGGCAGCCGTACCGGGGGCGCCCAGCCCCACCGCGATCTCTGTCTCCGGGCCCGTGTCCCGGGTGGACGAAGCCTTCGGACGTCGGGCCGTTCCGCTGCTGCAGGCGGCGGCGCAGGAAATCGCAGACGACCTCAGCCGCCGCTAAACGCACCGCAGACGCAGCAAGGGCCGGAAACCGCGTACGGTTTCCGGCCCCTGCTGCGTGTGGCGGGGAAGCCTAGGCGTCGCCGCCTGCGTTGCCGCTGGTGCCGGCGTTCACGTTCAGCAGGTCGTACTTCTCCATCGCCAGGCGCGGAGCGTCCTTGTCCACTTCACCGCGGCCGGCGAGCAGCTGCAGGGTCTTGACCACCATCGAGTGGCTGTCGATCTTGAAGTAGCGCCGGGCCGCTGCACGGGTGTCAGCGAAGCCGAAGTCGTCGGCGCCCAGGGACGCGAAGTCGTTCGGTACGAACTGGCGGATCTGGTCCGGAACGGCCTTCATGTAGTCCGTGGAGGCCACAATCGGTCCTTCGGCGCCGGCCAGCTGCTTGGTCACGAACGGCACTCGCGGTTCGGAGCCGGGGTTGAGGAAGGCCTCTTCCTCGGCTGCCAGGCCGTCACGGCGCAGTTCGTTCCAGGACGTAACCGACCAGACGTCGGCGGAAACTCCCCAGTCGCTGGCGAGCAGCTTCTGTGCTTCCAGGGCCCACGGAACCGCAACGCCGGAAGCGAGCAGCTGGGCCTTGGGGCCTTCGGCGTCGGAGGCCGAGACCTTGTAGATGCCCTTGATGACACCTTCAACGTCCAGGTCTTCCGGTGCCTTCGGCTGAAGGATCGGCTCGTTGTAAACCATGATGTTGTAGATCAGGTTCCGGTCTTCGGAATCCTCTCCGTACATCTCTTCGAGGCCGCGGCGCATGATGTGCCCGATCTCGTAGCCGTACGCCGGGTCGTAGGTCTTCACCGCGGGGTTGGTGGAGGCCAGGATCGGGGAGTGCCCGTCGGCGTGCTGCAGGCCTTCACCGGTCAGGGTGGTGCGGCCGGCGGTGGCGGAGATCAGGAAACCGCGCGCCATCTGGTCAGCAGCTGCCCAGATGTAGTCGGCGGTGCGCTGGAACCCGAACATCGAGTAGAAGACGTAGACCGGGATCAGCGGCTCGCCGTGCGTGGCGTAGGAGCTGCCGGCAGCGGTGAACGCTGCGATGGAACCGGCTTCGTTGATGCCCACGTGCACAATCTGGCCCTGCGGGGACTCCTTGTAGGCCAGGACGAGGTCCCGGTCCACGGAAAGGTAGTTCTGGCCCTTGGGGTTGTAGATCTTCGCCGTCGGGAAGAAGGAGTCCATGCCGAAGGTACGGGCCTCGTCCGGGATGATCGGCACAATGCGCTTGCCGAATTCCTTGTCCCGCATGAGGTCCTTGAGCAGGCGGACAAACGCCATGGTGGTGGCCGCCAGCTGCTTGCCCGAGCCGCGGTTGGCTACCTCGTAGGCAGATGCTTCCGGCAGCTTCACCGGTGCATGCTTCTCCCGGCGTTCGGGCACGTTGCCGCCCAGTTCCCGGCGGCGCTCCAGCAGGTACTTGATCTCCGGAGAGTCAGCTCCCGGGTGGTAGTACGGCGGCTGGTACGGATCAGCTTCCAGCTGCTCATCCGTGATGGGGATGCGCAGGTGGTCGCGGAAGGCCTTCAGGTCCTCCAGCGTCAGCTTCTTCATCTGGTGCGTGGCGTTGCGGGCTTCGAAGTGCGTGCCCAGGCCGTAGCCCTTGACCGTGTGCGCCAGGATGACGGTCGGCTTGCCCTTGAACTCGGTGGCAGCCTTGTATGCGGCGTAAACCTTGCGGTAGTCGTGCCCGCCGCGCTTGAGGTTCCAGATTTCCTGGTCGGTCAGGTCGGCAACCATGTCCTTGGTCTGCGGAGTCTTGCCGAAGAAGTGTTCGCGCACGAATCCGCCGGACTCGGCCTTGTAGGTCTGGTAATCGCCGTCGAGCGTGGAGTTCATGATGTCCACCAGCGCGCCGTCGTTGTCCTTCTCCAGCAGCGAGTCCCACTCGCGGCCCCAGACAACCTTGATGACGTTCCAGCCGGCACCGCGGAAGAATGCTTCCAGTTCCTGCATGATCTTGCCGTTGCCGCGGACGGGTCCGTCAAGGCGCTGCAGGTTGCAGTTGACCACGAAGGTCAGGTTGTCCAGCTTGTCGTTGGCGGCGAGCTGGAGCAGGCCGCGCGATTCCGGCTCGTCCATTTCGCCGTCACCCAGGAAGGCCCAGACGTGCTGGTCGGAGGTGTCCTTGAGCCCGCGGTTGTGCAGGTAGCGGTTGGACTGTGCCTGGTAGATGGCGTTCATGGGACCGATGCCCATGGAAACGGTGGGGAACTCCCAGAAGTCCGGCATGTTCCGCGGGTGCGGGTAGGAGGACAGGGCGTGTCCCTCGCGGGACTTCTCCTGCCGGAAGCCGTCGAGGTCTTCCTCGCTCAGGCGGCCTTCAAGGAAGGCCCGGGCGTACACGCCGGGGGAGGCGTGGCCCTGGAAGAAGACCTGGTCGCCGCCGCCGGGGTGGTCCTTGCCGCGGAAGAAGTGGTTCATGCCGACTTCGTACAGGGTGGCGGCACCGGCATAGGTGGAGATGTGGCCGCCGACGCCGATGCCCGGGCGCTGCGCGCGGTGCACCATGACGGCGGCGTTCCAGCGCAGCCAGGCGCGGTAACGGCGTTCGGTTTCTTCGTCGCCGGGGAACTCGGGTTCCTGGTCCACGGGAATGGTGTTGACGTAGTCGGTGGTGGTCACCATGGGAACACCAACGGAGCGGGAACCTGCCCGCTGGAGCAGCGAGCGCATGATGAACTGCGCACGCTCTGTGCCCTGCGAGCGGATCAGCTCGTCAAGGGATTCAATCCATTCCGCGGTTTCTTCCGGGTCACGATCCGGCAGCTGGCTGGTCAGCCCGCTGAGGATGTCCGTTCTGTCTTCACTGACGCTCATATGCAGCCTCTCGGTTGAGGGCGGGGTCCCCTCAAAGTAATTCGGTGACTCACCGACCATTCCGTTATGCGGAATGCTCAGTTCAATCTATACGAATGCGCGGCTTCATGCCTGCTCAGGCAGGTAGCGGCCGCGCCTTCGTAAGACGTATCACAGAACTGTTTAGGAGACCTCAATGGTGACGACGGCGGGACCGGCCCGGAGCCCGGAAGTTCCGGGCGCTGCGGCAGGATCTGTGACGGCACGCGAGACGCAGCAGCACATCTTCTCCCGGGCCCGCTGCTGGCGTTCGCTGTAGAAGACGTCCCGGTGGTCAACGGTGCCTTCCAGGTCAAGGATCCGGACTTCGCACAGCCCGCATTCGCCCTTCCGGCAGTCGAACATCATGTCGGCGCCGGCGTCTTCCAGCGCTTCGAGCATGGACCGTCCCGGCCCCACCCGGGTTTCAAGGCCCAGGCGCGGAACCCGGACAATGAACTCCTCGGGCCGGTACCAGCCGGAGTTGCCGAATGTTTCGTACCGCAGGTTGGCGGGGTCCAGCTCCCGGGCCCGCCAGGAGCGGCGTACAGCGTCCATCAGGCGGATCGGCCCGCACATGTACAGTTCCGTTCCGTCCTCCAGCCCATCGACCAATTCCGTAACGGAAAGCGCGCTGCCCTCGGAGTCCACATGGACTTCAAGCGCGCTGCCGTGCTCCGCCTGCAGTTCCGCCAGGTACGCCATGGCACTGCGGTTCCGTCCGGCATAGACCAGGCGGTAGTCGGCCTTCACGTTCTTCAGCACACGCGCCATGTTCAGGATGGCGGTGATGCCTACCCCGCCGGCCAGCAGGACATAGCGCGGGGCCCCCACCCGCAGCGGAAAGTTCTGCAGCGGCTGGGTGATCTCCAGCTCATCGCCCGGTGCCAGTGTGTGCATGAAGATGGACCCGCCGCGTGAGGCCGCGGTGCGGAAGACGCTGATGGCCAGTTCCCTTCCGCCGTCCGGTGCTTCGACGATTGAGTAGGAGCGGCGGACCTGTTCCCCGTCAATGGAGACCATGACGTCAACGTGGGTTCCGGCTGCGGCTGGAACCGGCTGCGCGGGTTCCAGCACGATGCGGCGGATGCCTTCTGCGACGTCGCGGGTTTCGCGGACGACGGCGCGCTGCCAGACTTCGACGTTCGTTGCAGCCATTGCCTAGCCCAGTGCCGCACTCTGCCGGCTGCCGCCCGGAAGCCTGCTTCCGTCCGGACGCCGCCCCTCGGCCTCAAGCCGGCGTTCAATCAGCCGGCGCACCCACATGCCTCCGGCGTCGATGTTCAGGTTGTAGAACTCGTAGTCCGGGTTCGCGTCGATCGCGGCCTGCTGCGCGGCGAGCATTTCCTCATCTTCGCCGAACACGCCGTGGACGCCGTTGCGCAGCTGGGTGGTGATGAGCTGGCTGTCCAGCCGGTAATTGCGCATGAAGGCCCAGAAGTAGTGGCAGGTTTTCGCCGTCTCGGGGGTGATGGTGTTCATGACGAATCCGTTCACGCCCTGGCTCCGGTCACCCTGCGGGGCGCCGGTTCCTGCCTTGGCCACGCCTACGTCAATGTTGATGGTCGACGGCGCGCGGTAGGTGATGATCTGCCACCGGTCCACTTTGCCTTCGAACCCGGGGAACTTGTCCCGCATGTTCTTGAGCCAGAAGGGCGGCGCGTCGATGTTGAGCATCCAGCGGGTCACGGTGACGGTGTCCTCGTCGTGCGTGACGATGAATTCGGATTCGCTCAGCTCGTCCTGGCCGATGGAGGAGGAATGGACGAACTCCTCATGGGTGAGGTCCATGAGGTTATCCAGCACGAGCTGGTAGTTGCAGGGCGCAAAGATGGTCTCGCCGTCGCCGGCCCATTCGTCGGAGGACAGCTGGTGCATGTCCGGCACGGCGTCCGGATCGGCCAGTGTGGGATCGCCGAGCCACACCCAGACGTAGCGGTGGCGTTCGATGACCGGGAAGGACGGCACCGTGGCGCTGGGGTTGATGGTCTCCTGCGCGGGCATGGAAATGCAGCGGCCGGCGGAGTTGTAGACAATGCCGTGATACGGGCACTGGATTCCGTCCCGGCCGGTGGTCTTGCCCATGGACAGCGGTGCCAGGCGGTGCCAGCAGGCATCGGCCAGGGCAACGGCCTTGCCGTCCTCGGTCCGGTACAGCGCCAGCGGCCGGTCGGCGATTCGGCGGGACATGGGTTTGCGGGTCACTTCGTGGTCCCAGGCAGCCACGTACCAGGCGTTCAGCGGGTAGCCCAGCACCTTGCTGGTGGTGGAGCTCTGGGCCTGTGTATCGGTCGAGACGGCGGTCATTGCGGTTCCTTCCAGGAGCATCAGCACTGATGCGGCGGTACAACTAACTATCGGCATAGATAGTTAGTGATATGCGCCACAGTATCTATGCCTATAGTGGTTAGGCAAGGGATTTCTTTGAGAGAAGAGGCCGTGATGAGCCTTCGGTACGCGCTGCTGGCACTGCTGAACGTGGAGCCAATGACCGGCTATGACCTGTATAAGCAGTTCGAGTCCTCCGTTGGCTACGTCTGGCACGCACCGGATTCGCAGATTTACCCGGAGCTTCGGCGCATGGAGCGGGACGGGCTGCTGGAAGGCGAGGAAGTCGCCTGGGGCACCAAGGGCCGCAAGCGGCAGTACCACGTGACGGACGCCGGCCGGGAGGCGTTCCGGAACTGGATCAACACCCAGCTGGACTACCCGCGGGAACGCGATCCCATGCATCTCAAGGCCGCGTACCTGGAATGGGCGGATCCGGAGTCTGCCCGCAGCCAGCTGCAGGCCCACGCGGAACACTACGGTGCCCGCCTGCTGCAGTGGCAGCAGAAGATCAAGGAAATCGACGGCGGCACCTCGGACATGCTGAACCGCCGGCTGGCCACCGTTCCGGCCGGCGACCATGACCGGGTGGCGGCCTTCAAGCGGTTCACCTATGAGGGACTCACCGCTCGGGCTGAATCCGAAATCGCCTGGGCGCAGCGGGGCCTGGCGCTGCTGGACGAGCTGTACGCGTAGCCTGCCGCAGCCGCCGCTGACGGGCAGGTGCCTGCTCAGCTCGGACTCAGAAAGGCGGCCTAACCTCAATCCGGGGAAACCCGTGAGCCGAGGAGAAAAATGCCGCACAAACCAGAAAAATCCGTATATCAGGGACGCCCGCTGCCGCGCCCGCATGAGGACCTGGAGGACCAGGGGCTGGCGTTCGACGTCGGCACACTGCTTCAGCGCCGGCAGCTGCTGAAGGCCTTTGGAGTCGGCGGGCTCACCCTGGCCCTGGCCGCCTGCGGAGCTGCGTCGGAGGCTGGCGGCGGCGAGATTCCGGACGAGACGGCCGGCCCGTACCCGGGGGACGGGTCCAACGGACCGGATGTGCTGGAGCAGAGCGGAATCGTACGCAGCGATATCCGCTCCAGCTTCGGCGAATCCTCCGGAACTGCCGAGGGCATTCCGATGGCCCTGGAGCTGAGGATCACCGACCTCACCAATGGCGGTGCCCCCTTCGCCGGCGTGGCAGTGTACGTCTGGCACTGCACCCGGGAGGGCCTGTACTCAATGTATTCGGAAGGTGTGGAGGACCAGAATTACCTCCGGGGGGTCCAGATCGCAGACGCCGGCGGCGTCGTCCGGTTCACCAGCATTTTCCCTGCCTGCTACTCCGGCCGCTGGCCGCACATCCACTTTGAGGTCTATCCAGACGAAGCGTCGATCACAGATTCGGCGAACGCAATAGCAACGTCCCAGGTAGCCCTGCCTGAGGATGCCTGCAAAGCGGTGTATGCCACTGCGGGCTATGAAACCTCCGTGCGGAACCTCGCCCAGGTCACCCTGGCCAGTGACAGCGTTTTTGGCGACGACGGCGGCGTGAGCCAGCTCGGCGCCGTTACCGGCAGCATCGAACAGGGTTACTCGGTCTCCCTGACCGCCGCCGTTGATACCCGCACCGAACCTGGCGGGGGAATGGGCGGACCGGCAGGAGGAGATGCGCCCGGCGCAGGAACGGGCGGATCCGGCGGACCCGGGGGAGGGTCAGGCGGGCCCGGCGGAGCGGGCGGACCCGGCGGCGAACCGCCGGCTGGTGGTGTGCCGGGTGGCAGCGCGCCTGCCGGCGGGCCGCCTGCTGCCCCCTAGCGGCGTCGTCATCCAGCGCCTCGCTAAAGAACCCGGGCGCCCACAGCCATCCGGGCGATGACCCGGTAACGTTCGGCCAGTTCCTCCGGCGAGAGTTCACCGTCCAGGCGGAACCACTGCGCGACGCCGGTGCACATGGTTACGACGGCGGTGCCTGCCTCGCGCGGGTGCGGCGCCGTGAAAATGCCGGCGGCCGTGCCCTCTGCCAGGATCCTGTCCATAAGCCGCTGCTGCCGGTCCCGCGCCGCGATGTGGGCGGCGCGTGCGTCCGTTTCGAGGCTGCGGATTTCGCTGAACGCAATGAAGGCCTGGCCGCGGCGCCGGGCGTGGAAGAGCACCAGGCATTCCACCAGCAGGTCGAACTGCCGGGAGAGGTCGCTGCCGGCTTCGGCAACGGCCTGCTCGCTGCGGACCCACAGGTCATTCATGGCGTGGGAGGCGATGGCGACCAGCAGCGCCTGTTTCGAGGGGTAGTAGTGGTAGAGCCCGGGAACTGACAGCCCGGTGCGCGCGGCCAGCTGGCGGATGGTGGTGCCGTGGTAGCCGTGCTCCATGAAGCACTCCAGTGCGCTGGCGAGCATTGGCGGCAGGTCATCCACCGCGTAGTCGCGCCAGTCCCGGGCGGCCGGCGGCCGGGATGCGGAGCCGGGTTCCTTCGGTGCAGCTTTAGTCATCGGATCTCTTCATGGTCGAAAACTTTAGGTTGCCAAAGGGGGTTGACACTACCTTGTGACGTTCTTCACACTACTTCTACCGAGCGATCGCTCGCAAGGTTGTTGCGGAACCATGACAGGGAAGCAGGCAGGCAGTGGAGGACATGACGCTCTCACCGCCCTGGGCGGGGGCCTATCCGCCCGGGCTCTCGACCACGCTCGACGTCCGGACGGCCTCACTGGTGGATGCCTGGAAGGCCCGCGTCCAGGCCAACCCGGACGGAAAGGCGGTCGCGTACTTCGACGGCCAGCTCACCGCCGCGGAACTGGACGGGCTTTCCGATTCCTTCGCCGCCGCGCTGCAGTCCCGGGGAATCGGGCATGGAGACCGCATCGGCATTCAGCTGCAGAACATCCCGCAGTACGTAATCGCTTTCCTGGGGCTCTGGAAACTGGGCGCCGTCGCCGTGCTGATGAATCCGATGTACAAGGAACGGGAGCTGCGGCACCTGATTGAAGATTCCGGGGCAAGAGGGATCATCGCCGATGATTCGCTCTATCCGGCAACAAAGGCTGCCGCCGCAGGCAGTGCCGTCGAATGGATCCTCACCACCTCCGGCCTCGAATACCAGAGCCGCTGCGACCCCAGGGTCTTCAGCTCCACGGAACCGGCGCAGCCCTCGTCGGACGGGGACATGGCAGCCTGGATCGCTGAATTCGCCGGCCGCGCCCCGGCGACGCCCGTCCTGGCGCAGGACGACGTCGCCCTGCTGGCTTACACCTCCGGAACCACGGGAGCGCCCAAGGGCGCGATGAACACCCACGGAAACATCCTGAACGTTGCCTCGACGTGCTCCGCCTGGATGGGACTGGAACCCGGGGACACCGTGCTGGCCGTAGCGCCGCTGTTCCACATCACCGGCGCCGTCATCGATGCCGCCGCCCCGCTGCTCGCGGACACCACGCTGGTAATGGTGAACCGCACCGATCCGGCTGTGGTGGTGGACGCCTTCGCGGAACACCGGGTCACCTGCACCACCGGGTCCATCACGGTGTTCAACGCCATCTACCAGGTCCAGGACGCCGCGGAAGCGCACTTCGCCTCCGCCAAGACCCTGTACTCCGGCGGTGCTCCCATTCCGCCGGCCACCGTGGAGGCGTTCCAGGAACGCTTCGGTGCGTACATCCACAACATCTTCGGCATGACCGAAACGACGTCCGCCGTCATCGGCGTTCCGCCGGGCGTGCAGGCGCCCGTGGACCCGGCCAGCGGCAGCCTGTCCATCGGCCTTCCGCTGCCCAACGTGACGGCCCGCATCATCGATGCCGCTGGAAATCCGCTGCCGCCCGGGGAACAGGGCGAACTTGAGCTTTCCGGACCGCAGATCGTCCCCGGCTACTGGAACAACCCGGAAGCGACGGCCCGGACCATGCCCGGCGGCAGGCTTCGCACCGGCGACGTCGCCACCATGGACGAGTCCGGCTGGGTGTACATCGTGGACCGGATGAAGGACCAGATCAACGTCTCCGGGTACAAGGTCTGGCCGCGTGAGGTGGAGGACGTGCTCTACGAACATCCGGCTGTGTACGAAGCGGCCGTCGTCGGAGTGCCCGACGCCTACCGGGGTGAAACCGTGATCGCCTACGTCTCGCTGAAACCCGGCCGCACCGCGACCGAAGAAGAACTGATTGCCTTCACGAAGGAACGCCTGGCCGCCTACAAATACCCGCGGTCCGTGCACGTGATCGATGACCTGCCCAAGACGCAGACCGGCAAGATCCGCCGCCGGGAACTGCGCGAGACCCCCAAAGGAAGGATGATCCGTGGCAACTGACCGTGGGCTCCAAGGAAAAACAGCAGTCGTCACCGGCGCGAGCCGCGGGATTGGGCTCGCCATTGCGCGGGAACTCGTCTCCCACGGTGCGCGTGTCTGCATCACCGCCCGGCGCAGTGACGCGCTGAAGGAGGCGGCCGCGCAGTTCCCGGACGGCAGCGTGACCGCCGTAGCCGGCGCCTCCGATGATCCGGTCCACCGGGCCGATGTCCTGAACACGGTGGCGGCGGAATTCGGCGGGCTGGACATCCTGGTGAACAACGCCGGCATCAACCCGGTCTTCGGCCCGCTTGTGGAAATGGACCTGGATGCCGCCCGGAAGATTTTCGAGGTCAACGTCATAGGGACCCTCGCCTGGGTGCAGGACACCGTAGCCCACACCGGCCTGGGGTTCCGCGAACGCGGCGGGACGGTGGTCAATCTGTCCTCCGTCTCGGGAGACACCCCGTCTCCCGGCATCGGCCTGTACGGGATCAGCAAGGCCGCCGTTTCGCACCTGACCCGCTCCCTCGCCGTCGAACTCGGTCCGGAAATCCGGGTGAACGCGGTCTCCCCGGCCGTGGTCAAGACCCGCTTCTCCCGGGCCCTGTATGAAGGCAAGGAGGAAGCCGTTACCGGCGCCTATCCGCTGGGACGCCTCGGGACACCGGAAGACGTTGCTGCCGCCGTGACCTACCTGGTCTCCCCGGATGCCTCGTGGGTGACAGGCCAGGTCCTGACGCTCGACGGCGGCCTGCTGGCTGCCGGAGGCACCGCCTGATGGGCGCCCCCGTGCACACCGCACCCGGCCGTGCTGCTGTGGAAGACCTGCGTCTGCGCACCCGCGCGTTCATCCGGGACGTAGTCATACCGGCCGAACCCGTTCCGGGAGAAGCGCTGGCCGAGTCTGAGCGGGCCCGGCTGCAGCAGGCTGCCAAGGATGCCGGGGTCTTCGCACCGCATGTGCCGGTGGAATACGGCGGCCAGGGACTGCCGCTGCAGGACTGGCCGGAAATCTTCGAAGAAGCCGGCTATTCGCCGATCGGTCCCGTGGCCCTGAACTGCATGGCACCGGACGAAGGCAACATGCACATGCTCGAACTCATCGGCACGCAGGAGCAGAAACAGCAGTACCTGGTGCCGCTGGCAGCCGGGGACGTCCGCTCCTGCTTCGGCATGACCGAACCGCACCCGGGCGCCGGGTCGGACCCCGACGCGCTGCTGACCACCGCGGCGAAGGGCGAGGACGGCTGGCTCATCAACGGCCACAAGCGGTTCACCTCCGGCGCGCTCGGCGCCGGGTTCTGTATCGTCATGGCCCGCACAGAGGCCGACGGCGCCGCCCCCCCAGGTGCCACCATGTTCCTGGTGGACATGGACAACCCGGGCGTGCGCGTTGGGGAGCTGATCCACACCATCGACCGGACCATTGGCGGCGGGCACCCGCACGTGTACTTCGAGAACTGCGCGGTGCCGGACTCGGCGGTGCTGGGCGAACCGGGACTGGGCTTCAAATACGCGCAGGTCCGGCTCGGCCCCGCCCGGCTTACACACTGCATGCGCTGGCTCGGCCTGGCACGGCGCTCGCTGGACATTGCGCTGGACCGCACCAGCCGCCGGGAGATCTTCGGTGCCAGGCTCAGTGACCTGGGACTGGCCCAGGAACTGATTGCGCAGAGCGTGATCGACATCGAAACGTCGGCTGCCATCATCACGCGCACTGCGCAGATGCTGGCTGCTGATCCGAAAGCCGGTTCCGCGATGTCCTCCGTGGCAAAGGTGCACTGCTCCGAGGCCGTGTACCGGGTGATCGACCGCTGCGTGCAGCTCTGCGGCGGGGACGGCGTCTCCGACGGGCTGCCGCTGGCCCAGTACCTCAACGAGGTCCGGCCGTTCCGGATCTACGACGGCTCGAACGAAACCCACAAATGGGCCATCGCCCGGCGGGCCTCTGCCCGGCGGCGGAAGGAAGTGGAGGCCGGCGCGCCCTACCAGGGGAACGCCGTCGTACGCGGGGAGCAGGAACAGTGAGCGGCCTGCAGACCCGGCCAGACGGGACCGAAGTGGTGGCGGCCTCGTCCGAGGCTGCCGCACTCGAGCGTCCGCCGCTGCTGGTGCTCGACGCCGTTACCGGGTTCCTGGATGAGCACGGGCTGGGCGAGGGGGAGCTGGCGTGGGAACGCATCGGCGACGGGCAGTCCAACATCACCTACCGGATCACCCGCGGAGGGGAATCGTTCGTGCTGCGCCGCGGACCACGTCCGCCGCTTCCCCGGTCCACCCATGACATGGTCCGGGAAGCCCGGGTCCAGCAGCTGCTGTCCGGCGAAGGCATCCCGGTGCCGCAGATCCTGGCGGTCTGCAGCGATGAAACCCTGCTGGGTGTGCCGTTCTACGTCATGTCCTACCTGGACGGACACGTGATCACCGGATCCGCACCGGAACATTTGGACACCCCTAAGCGGCGCGGAGATGTCAGCCGCGCCGTCGTCGAAACCCTGGCCCGGCTGCACAGCGTGGACGTGACCGGGCCGGAGCTCTCCGGGCTGGGCCGGGCGGACGGTTACCTGGAGCGGCAGGTAAAGCGCTTCGCCGGGCTCTGGGAAGCGAACACCCTGCGGGACGTGCCGCTGGTGGCGCAGGTGGCGAAGGATCTGGGCGCAGGTGTGCCGGCGTCACAGCGTGCCTCGGTGGTGCACGGCGACTACCGGCTGGGGAACCTGATGTTCGGGCGGCAGCAGCCGGCCACGGTGACGGGGATCCTGGACTGGGAGATGGCCACCCTGGGCGACCCGCTGGCGGACCTTGGCTACCTCGTTGCGACTTACGCCGAACCCGGCGCCGAGTCCACGGTGATGGACCTGACTTCGGTGACCCGGCAACCCGGGTACTGGAGCCGGGAGGCGCTGGTGTCCGGGTACGCGGACCGGACCGGCCTCGATGTCACCGACCTGCCCTGGTACCAGGCGCTGGCGCTGTGGAAGTCGGCCATTTTCTGCGAGGCCATCTACACGCGGTACCTCAAGGGAGAGCGACCCGGCGACACCTTCGGGCCCACCCTCAAGGAGGGTGTTCCGCTGCTGCTGGAAACCGCCGCCGAAACCCTCCGGCGGAGCTAGCCTCCCGTCCCACCCTCCACCCCGCCCTCGAAAGGCCACTTACGGCTCTTTTGAGGCCCCAAACGAGCCGTAACTGGCCTTCCGAGGGGATGCGACCAACCCGCTCGACTCACCCCGATGCAACACTGGCAAAGGAGCCATCATGTCTGCACAGTCTTCTGCCGCCCTTCCGGCGAACCCGGCGTCAGCCGCCGCGGGAAAGAAAAAGTCGCTGCTGGCGACCACGGCCGGCAACATCCTGGAGTGGTATGAGTGGAGCGCCTACGCGGTGTTCGCCCCGTTCATCGCCGCTGCCATGTTCAACCCGGACGACCCGGTTTCCGCACTGCTGTCCACGCTCGCCGTGTTCGCCGTCGGCTTCCTGATGCGCCCGCTGGGCGGGATCGTGTTCGGCCGGGTCGCCGACCGCAGAGGCCGCAAGTTCGTCCTGATCACCACCATGCTCATGATGGCCGGCGGATCCCTGGTGATCGGCCTGATGCCCAGCTACGAGACGGTCGGCGTCTGGGCCTCGGTCATCCTGCTCGCGGCGCGGATCGGCCAGGGCTTCGCGCACGGCGGCGAGTCGGCCACTGCCAATACCTACATCGCCGAGATCGCACCTCACCACCGCCGCGGCATGTGGGGCAGCATCGTGTTCGTGGCGATCTTCGCCGGCTCAATCCTGGCCTACACCGTGGGCGGTTCGGTCACCGCGGTGCTGGGGGAGAGCGCCGTTGCTGAGTGGGGCTGGCGGATTCCGTTCATCCTTGGTGCCTTCCTGGCGCTCGCCGCCCTGTACCTGCGCAAGGGCATGCTGGAAAGCGAGGTGTTCGACGACGCCGCTGCTGCCGGTGCGGAGGCACCGGCGCCGCTGCCGCGCTGGCAGATTGTCCGGGCCGTCCTCCTCATGATTGCCATGACCTCGGGCATCACGGCGGCGCACTACACCTGGACGTCCTACGCCAGTACGTACGCGATCACGCAGCAGGACATGCCTGCCGCATCGGCGTACTGGATGTCCGTCATCGCACAGCTGATTGCCCTGATTTCCCTGCCGTTCTGGGGCAGGCTCTCGGATTCGGTGGGCCGGCGGCCGCTGATGCTCGCCTTCGCCGCCCTGATGATCCTGCTGCAGCTGCCGCTCATGGGCCTGATCAGTTCCGCCCCGTGGACCCTGCTGGCGGCGTCTTCGCTGGCGCTCGTCGTCGTCGCGATTCCCGGTGCCCTGCTCTCGGCAACCCTGTCGGAGAACTTCCCCACCCGCGTGCGGACCCAGGGGATCGGGTTCGCCTACTCGGTCTCCGTGGCCGTCTTCGGCGGCACGGCTCCGTACCTGAACGCGCAGCTGATCGAGTGGAATGTGGGCTGGATGTCCAGCGTCTACATCATGGTCCTCTGCGGCTGCACCGCCGTCGCCGTCTGGCTGATGCCCGAGACCAAGGGAATCGACCTCAAGGACGCGTAGCCCGCCGCCGAGAGGCCAGTTACGGCTCGTATGAGCGCGGTGAAGTCAAGTGGTGGGTGCAACGCTGGGGGTTAGGCTGCTGGTTGCAGCAGCATGTTCAGCCGGTTGGCTGGGGTGTCCATGTCCAGGGTTGGTCTGGGTCTGCGGTTGAGCTTTGCTGCGATGCGGTCCAGATCGTTCTGGGTGTGGGCGGAGAGGTCGCTGCCTTTCTCGAACCAGAACCTCAGCAGCCGGTTAGTGTTCTCGTTCGTTCCGCGCTGCCAGGGTGAGTGCGGGTCGCAGAAGTAAACCTTCGTATCCAGTGCGGTCTGGATCCGGGTGTAGTGCGCCAGCTCGGTTCCGCGGTCCCAGGTGATCGACAGGCGCAGGTGCTCCGGGAGCCTGCCCATCTGATCGATCATCGCTGCTGCCACCGTCTCGGCGCTGTGGTCCCCGGGCAGGTGCAGCAGGATCGTGAACCGGGTGCTGCGCTCGACCAGAGTTCCGATCGCGGTGGAGTTCGCCCCGATAATCAGGTCTCCTTCCCAGTGTCCGGGCACCGCACGATCCTCTACCTCGGCCGGACGCTGACTGATCCTGAACGCGTCTTTGTAGGGGCTGTTGCGGTGCCGGTCAGCACTGTGCGGGACGCGGGCTTTGCGTTTCAGGCTCAGTTTCCGGGCCAGATCGGTGCGCAGGGTCCCGCGGGCCTGAACGTAAAGGGCCCGGTAAATCGTCTCGTGGCTCACCTGCATAGTCTGATCATCCGGGAAATAAAACGCCAGCATGGAGGAGATCAGCCGCGGACTCCACCCGTCGTCCATGAACAGGGCGATCAGCTCGCCAAGACCCTCGGCCTGGGCGAGCTTCAACGGTTTGGGCCGGCGCCTGGCCTGGTGCGCTTTGGCATGGGCCGCTGAGGCGTAATACACCCCGTCAGCGCCGCTGTTGCGCTGCACTTCCCGCCAAATCACCGATCTGTCCCGCCCGGTCAGCTCCCCGATCCGGGCATAGGAGAGACCCGAACGCCGGCCCATCTGGATCATTCCCCGCTCAGCCAGACTCAGTGCACGGCCCGGCCCGGTCCCGTCCGGAGCCCGGTCCAGCAAACCACCGACCCTGCCGTCATGTACTTTCATCTGACCAGACTGGGCCCACCACCTCCTGCCACCGGTGCGTGACACACCCAGCCGGCGAGCCGCTTCGCCAACAGGGACACCCGAACACACCAAGTCCACAAAATCCGTTCGGACATGTGAGGCAAAGACCTTGACCATCAAACGCTCCATCAATCAGAACGTTGCAACGACCATATGACTTCACCCGCTCAAACCAGCCGTAACTGGCCTCTCGATGGGTGGCAGGGGGGGATGAGGCGGGGAGCGGCTACTGCTCCAGCTTCATCGCCTTGCGCAAGGTCAGCGCACCGCCGCCCTGCATCACTGCCCGGCGGTAGATCTTCTCGCCGAAGCGCAGCAGCGCATACGCAGCGGCCAGGGCAATGGCCAGGGACACGAAGGTCTGCCACAGCGGCACCTCCCCGCCGAGCATCCGCACCGGCATCGCCACGGTGGAAATGACCGGAACAAAGGAGGCCACCACCAGGAGCTGGCCCTTGGCGAAGAGCCCGGCGAACAGCGCCGCGATGATCACGGTCAGCACCGGACCGGAGCTGTTGTTCAGGTCCTCGGACCGGGATGCCATGGAGCCGAGCATGGCCCACAGGGAGGCCAGGATCAGGAAGCCCACCAGGAAGAAGACCAGGAACCAGCCCGACGCCGGGATGATGGTGCTGACCGAGTCCGCGGTTCCGGTGAAGGTCAGGGCGAGCAGTGCCGCTCCGGCGTAGAGGGCCAGCTGGATCATGGCCAGGATGGTGTTGCCGGCGACCTTGCCGTACAGCAGCTGGCGGATCGGAATGGCGGTGGCGAGGATTTCCACCACGCGGTTCTGCTTTTCCTCCAGGACGGAGGTAGCGATCGCCATGCCGAACACGATCGCGGCCATGTAGAACAGTAAGCCGAACACGAACCCGGTGAACTGGGCAACGAACTGGTTTTCAGCGTTGCCGTTCAGCAGGGCGGTCTCGAATTCGCTGCCTTCCAGCAGAGCTTCCGGTGTTGTTCCCGCCTCTGCGGCATTGATCTGGAGAGCGTAGGCACGCAGGGCCTCGGCGATGCCCTGCTGCAGACCGGTGGACAGTTCTTCGTTGCCGGTCAGGATCCATTGGCCGTCTGCCTCGCGGGTCAGCGCGGCGTCGGCCTCTTCACTGCTGACCAGTTCCTCGGCCGCGTCGGCGCCGGAGGCTTCCACCGCCTGGAAACTGGTGTTGCCGCCGTCGGCCTGGCCGGCTTCATTCGCCGCGTCAACGACAGTGGTGGCGGCGGAATCGGAGACCGCAACGGTGTACTCCTCCGCCTTGCTGCTCATGTAGGCATTGAAGACGACGACGCCGACGATCAGCACCAGCGTGACGAGCGTGGAGATGAGGTAGCTGCGGTCGCGGGCCTTGACCATGACCTCGCGGAGGGTGACGATCGCCCACGCCGGGGTGGGCCGGGATACGGTGCTCATGCTGCGGTGACCTCACGGTAGATTTCGCTCAGGGACGGACGGATCGGGGCGAATTCCTCAACGGAACCCCGGGTCAGGGCGGTGGCCAGCAGGCGCTGGCGCGCGTCGTCGTCGTCGAACTGGAGGATGGCAGTGGGGCCGGCAACGTCCAGGACCCGCACGCCCGGTTCATCGCGCACCCAGCCGGCATCCGGGGAGATAGTGAGGCGGTGCCGGTTGACCGCTTTGGCACGCAGGTCGTCACCGGTGCCGGAGGCAATCACCTTGCCCTGCTGCAGCACAACCATGTTGTCGCAGAGCCGGTCCACGAGGTCCAGCTGGTGGCTGGAGAAGAGCACCGGAACTCCGGCGGACGTGCGTTCGCGCAGCAGTTCCACCATTGAATCCACGGCAACCGGGTCCAGGCCGGAGAACGGTTCGTCCAGGATCAGCACTGTGGGCTTGTGCAGCAGGGATGCGGCGATCTGCACCCGCTGCTGGTTGCCCAGCGAGAGGGACTCCAGTTTGTCCTTGGTGCGTCCGCCCAGCCCAAAGCGCTCCAGCAGTTCGACGGCGCCCTTCCGGGCATCAGCCGAGCTCATCCGGTGCAGCTGGCCCAGGTACACCAGCTGGTCCAGGATCGGCTGCTTGGGGTAAAGGCCGCGTTCTTCGGGCATGTAGCCGAAGCTGGAGCGCGTTTCGGCGTCCAGGGGAGCGCCGTCCAGCAGGATCTCGCCGGACGTGGTGCTGAGCACGCCCATGATCATGCGCATGGTGGTGGTCTTGCCGGCACCGTTGGCGCCGACGAAACCGGTCATTTGGCCCGAAGGGATGTCAAAGGTCACCGAGTCGACGGCGGTTTTGTCACCGAACCTTCGGGTGAGATTGCGGACCTGCAGCATGGGGGTACTGCTCCTTTTCCCGGCGAGCCGGACAGTTGTTCGAAAGTAACTGCCTCAAGCCTAGGGAAGGGAGCACGACGGCGGATCGGCCGTCAGGCGGAAGCTGCGGCCTACGCCTCGCGCCCGGACTCACCCGGAAGAATGAGTCCGGATTCGTAGGCGAAAACCACCGCCTGCACCCGGTCACGTACCTGGACCTTGCCCAGCAGGTTGGAAACATGTGTCTTGACGGTAGCCTCCGCAACGAACATGCGGGATGCGATTTCGGCGTTGCTGAGTCCGGCCGCCACCAGCTCCAGCACCTCCCGTTCGCGGGTGGTCAGGGAAGCGAGGAGGCGCTGCTGGGCGGGGTCGGGCTGGGGTCCGGCGGCGGGGCCGGCAGGTGCCGCGGCGGTGTTCCGTTCGGCCTCCAGCTGGCGGGCGAAGCGCTCGATCACCCGCACGGTTACCTCCGGGGCGAGCAGCGCGTGCCCGCAGGCAACCGAATGGACTGCGCCAACCAGGTCATCGGGGTCGGCGTTTTTGAGCAGGAACCCGCTGGCTCCGGCCTGGATGGCGTCGAAGAGGTAGTCGTCGCGTTCGAAGGTGGTGAGGATGATGACCTTGGCCCGGTCTGCCGCCACGATCTGCTCGGTGGCCCGGATACCGTCCAGCACGGGCATCTGCACGTCCATCAGGATGATGTCCACGTCATTGGCCGAGGCGAAGTCCACGGCCTCCTGCCCGTTGGCCACTTCACCCACCACTTCGATCTCATCCTCGACGGAGAGCATCATGGCGAAGCCGGCGCGTACCAGCGCCTGGTCGTCGGCAAGCAGAACACGGATCGGTTCCATTCATTCCTCAAAGATCATGGCCGGCCCGGTGCCGTCCCCCGGAATCACCCTATCGGCTAGGCCGCCGGGCGGGGCAAGCAGGTGTCAGCGCAGCGTAAAGCGCACGCGCACCCGCCACCCGCCGCCGTCGCGCGGGCCAATGTCAGTAATCCCGCCGTGCAGGGCCGCCCGTTCGCGGATGCCGCGCAGCCCGTAACCGGTGCCGCCCGTGCCCTGGCGCGGACGGCCGTCGTCGACCGTCTCAACTTCCACCCAGCGCAGGGCCGGTGAATCAGGACCTGCCGGTGTGCTCCCGCTGCGCAGGGCAACGACGGCGCTGCCGGCGGTGGAATGGCGCCGGATGTTCGCCAGGGATTCCTGGATGGTGCGGTAGACGGAGAGCGCGAGCGGTGCGGAGAGGTTCTCCAGCACGCCTGGTTCGTGCTCGGCGCGGTGGAACTTCACGTCCAGGCCGTTGTGGCGGTAGTCCTCCAGGAGCTGGGGAATCTCGTCCAGCCCGGGTTCCGGCTGGCGCTGGACCGGTCCGTCCGTTTCGGCATCGGAAGAGCGCAGGACGCCTAGCAGTGAACGCATTTCCGCGACGGCATCGCGGCTGGAAGCTTCAATGGTCTGCAGCGCCCCGGCGGCGGCGTCGGGCTTCTTTTCCAGGACCCGGCGGGCAGCGCCGGCCTGGATGCCGATCACCGAGATGTGGTGAGCCACGACGTCGTGCAGTTCCCGGGCGATGCGCAGCCGCTCCTCAATGACGGCCTTGCGGGCCAGGTCAGCGGCCTGGGCTTCGAGCTGGACGGCCTGTTCGGCGAGCTGCTCGCGCTGGTGGGCACTGCGCCAGGAGTTCATGCCGAACATCAGCGCCCCGCCGAAGTACGCGGCGTTGAGCATAAACGAGTACAGCACGTAGGAGGTCACGGGCGGGAAGAGGCCCATGGGCTCATTGGAATCGAGGCTGAACGTTTTCAGGATTTCGTCATAGCTGTTGGAAAGCGTGAAGCCCAGGACGATCCACAGGAACATTGCGGTGACTACCACCGTGACCGCGAGCCACAGTACGCGGCGGTTGCGTGCCCAGGCGGCGGCACTGTAGAGGGAAGCGAAGTAGGCGGCCTGGAAACCGAGTGTCTGGCTGATTGGCGGGAACGTGACGCCTACGACGATGAACGCAGTGGAACCGAGCAGCATCGTGGCGATGGGGAAACGGCGGCGGAAGAGCAGGATCACGAAGATGGACGCCTGCACCAGATGCTGCACCCACGCATTGGCGGAGTCTTCCCCGCCGAAAGCGAACCCGCGCATGAACTCCAGCATCACGGCGCTGAGAAGCAGGGCGACGGCGACGCCGATGACGTCGCGTCGGTACCCGTCCGGCCCGGGGGCCGGGCGTTCCCAGTCGTCCTCGGAGTGCCACGGGAGGCTGAGCCGGAGCTTCCGGATACGCCCGGCGAGGCCGCCGCGGGTGTCTCCGGACGCCGTCGTTGCCTGCTCCTGCGAAGCCGGGCCGGCTGTGTCCGTTCCAGGCGGCTGCGTTTCGATCATGGCCAACAGTCTAGGTCCGTACCCGCTGCGGATGGATCCGCCGCAGGATGGAGGCCGGGAGGCTGCGAATTGGCGGAGTGGCTTCGGTTCCGGGCCTGTGACAAGTGCCTTTGTGTGCGCGGGGTGGTTTACTTCCACGCAGGGACCGAAGTCCCTTCACCGCTGTGCTGGATAAACCGTGAGGATGAGGATGTTTGCTGCTGAGGGCCAGGACCTGCTGCCGGAATTGGTGTCCCTGCGCCGGGATATCCACCGTCATCCCGAGGTTGGCCTGCACCTGCCGCGGACCCAGGAGAAGATCCTGGATGCGCTGGACGGGCTGGGGCTGGAGATCACCACGGGCAAGGCGCTCAGCTCGGTGACGGCTGTGCTGCGCGGCGGCGAGGACGGGCCCTCGGTCCTGCTGCGCGGAGACATGGACGCCCTGCCGGTGGAGGAACTCACGGACCTTGAATACGCCTCCACCAACGGGGCGATGCATGCCTGCGGCCACGACCTGCACGTTGCCGGCCTGGTCGGAGCCGCGCGGCTGCTTGCGGCACAGCAGCGGGACATTTCCGGGAACGTGATCTTTATGTTCCAGCCCGGGGAAGAGGGCGACGGCGGTGCAGGGCTGATGATCGAGGAGGGCGTGCTGGAGGCGGCAGGGGAAAAGCCTGTTGCCGCGTACGGTGTGCACGTCCGGCCCGGTCCGCTGGGTGTCTTCCGGACCCGGCCGGGAACCCTGATGGCCGGAGCCAACGAGCTGCGGATCACGGTGCACGGCTCCGGGGGACACGGCTCCCAGCCGCACAACGCCCTTGACCCGGTGCCGGCCCTGGTTGAAATCGCCGCTGCACTGCAGGTGATGGCGACCCGCAAGTTCTCCGTCTTTGATCCGATCGTCCTGACCGTCACCCAGCTCGAAGCCGGACGTGCCATCAATGTCATTCCGGACACGGCCCGCCTCGGTGCCAGCGTCCGCACGCTTTCCGCCGAATCCGTGGACCGGCTGATTGTGGAGACCAAGGCGCTCGCGGACGGCATTGCCGCTGCCCACGGCTGCACCGCGGAAGTCAGCTTCGAGATCCTGTATCCGATGACCGAGAACGATCCGTCCCGGACCTTCGAAGCGATCCGGGAGCTGAGGGAACTCTTCGGCGAGGAACGCGTCATCCAGTCCCGCGACCCCCTGATGGGTTCCGAGGATTTCTCCCTGGTACTGCAGAAAATCCCCGGCGCTTTCCTGTTCCTGGGTGCTACTCCGCCCGACGTGGATCCGGAGACTGCTGCGTGGAACCATTCCCCGCGGGTGCTCTTCGACGACTCAGTGCTGGCCGACCAGGCCGCGGCTCTGGCCCAGCTGGCGTTCAACCGGCTGACCTAGCCTGCGGGACCCAGCGTCAGCTGTGGCTGGGATACAGGGCTTCCGGAGCGTAGGAGTCGACGTTTTGCTGTGCGAGCTCGATGAAGCGCCGGGCTTTCGCAGACAGTGTGCGGCCGGTGGGCCAGACTACGGACACGCGCTCCAGGTGCGGCTGGGGGTCCAGTGCGCGGGCGAGTACCGGCAGGCCTTCGTAGCTGGATGGATTCCGCGGACGCTGAATGAACAGTGAATACCCAAGTCCCTGGGCAACCAGTGAACGGGCCAGTTCGAAGTGCCGGGTCCGGTGCCGAATCGTGGGTGAGAGGCCCTGGGCAGTGAAGTAGGAGAGGATGTCATCGGCGCTGGGCGGGGCATCGAGGAGGATCATCGGTTCGTTCTCAAGATCCTTTGCCCGGACCACCTCGTTTTCAGCGAGGGGGTGTCCGGCCGCGAGGATCACGTGCATCGCGGTGTCATACAGCCGGGCTGTCTCCACCCTGCGGTCCAGGTGCATGTTGTACATGATGGCGAGTTCCAGGTCCCCGGCCTTCAGCTGCTGCAGCAGGGTCTCCTGGTCGGTGGGATGAATGCTCAGTTCCACGTCCGGGTGCAGACGCTCGAACAGTTTCACCAGCTGCGGGAGGATCGTGGGTGCCAGTGACGGGTAGCAGCCGACGGCGAGTGGTCCCGCGAGCTCCCGTGCACCGGCAGCCGCCTCCAGGTTCTCCGCCGACCGCAGCAGGGACAGTGCCTGCTCAAACACGTACTGTCCGCTGGCCGTCAGTATCACGCCGTGTGACTTGTGCCGGGTGCACAGCTGGGACTTCAGGACCCGCTCCAGCTCATCCAGCGCGGCAGCCATGGCCGACCGCGAGACATGTTCCCTCGCGGCAGCAGCGCTGATGCTCCCGGTGGAAGCGATGGCACAGAAGTAGCGCAGCTGGCGCAGGGTGAAATGGCTCATCGGTACCGCCTGGAAGCTGGGTCCCGGCGGCACTTCCGGGACCAGGGTCTAGTCCAGGCGGCGGTTCCGGGTCTCGGGCATGGTCACGATGACCACCGTACTGACGGCGCACAGGACCATGATGTAGACAACAAATATCACATGCAGTCCTATGCTCGAGAGCCAGGTATTGAGGTACGGTGCGGTGCCCCCGAAGACGGCGCCCGAGGTCGCGTAGGCAATGCCGATCAGTGTTGCCCGCAGCCGGGTGGGAACAAGTTCCGCGAATACGGCTCCGAGCGGTGCGCAGTTCGCGGCCAGCAGGATGGATGCCAGCGCAACGGTTCCGAACAATGAGAAGGGACTCGAGCCCAGTCCGAATTCAAGCGGAATGGCCGCGAGGAAGAAGCCGATACTGAACACCAGCAGGACCGGACGGCGTCCCCAGCGGTCCGAGGCCGCGCCCATCAGTGGAATTGCGAGCAGGAAGACCGCCTGGCCGCAGAGGCCGGCGACCAAAGCTGATGTGGGGTTCATGCCGTGCACTGACACGGCATAACCGGGAGCGAAGATGAACCAGGTGTAGAAGGCCACTACGCCGCTGATTGTCAGTCCAACGATCTGCAGGGTTCCGCGGCGGTTGACGGCGAGCTGACGCAGGGTCCAGCGGATCCCCGTCTGGTGGTCGGACTTGGCTGCGGCGTTGGCCTCATAGACGGAGGACTCGGTCATGGTGCGCCGGATATAGATGGCGTAGAGCCCCAGCACTGCGCCGATCGCGAAGGGAATACGCCATCCATAGCTGGCCATGTCCTCTTCGGAAAGCACTGCGGTCAGGACAGCGCCCAGTCCGGTGGCCAGCATCGACCCGACACCCACTCCGATCCACGGGCTGGAAGCCCACAGCCCGCGCCGCCCTTCCGGGGCCACTTCGGCGAGGTAGGTGAAGGCGGATCCGGTTTCACCTCCGTGGGAAAGCCCCTGAACCAGGCGTGCCAGGAGAAGGAGGATTGAGGCAAAGACCCCGATGGCGTCGAAGTTCGGCGCCACTGCAATCACCAGGCTGCCCAAGGCCGCCAGGGCGATGGCCAGCGTCAGGCTAAAACGCCGTCCCTTTTCGTCGGCGATCCGTCCGAAAAGCCAGCCGCCGATCGGGCGCATGAGGAATCCGACCGCAAAAATGGCCAGCGTAGAGAGAAGCGCTGAAACCGGATTGTCCGTTTTGAAAAACTGGGCTGCGAAGAAAGGCGCGAAGATCGCGTAGATATTCCAGTCGAACCATTCAAGGGTGTTGCCGATATTGACGGCAACAAGATCGCGCCGCCGCTTGCCGGTGCTGACTCCGGATGCTCCGGTGTTCGTAACCGTGGGACTCATTGCTCCTCCGTTGCAGCGTGGGTCTGCGCCTGCCGCCGGCAGGCATCCATGGACCAACTATCAGAGCAATAGTTGAGAAGGTCAACGGTATAAAACCGGCCTCTGATGCCGGAAAAACAGTCATCGCGCCGCGGTTGCTGCAGGCGATAGCCTCATGCACATGTCTCCAGCACCTCCCGCTATTACATATCTGGCAACTGTTTCGGTCCTTGTGGGCGAGCCCATTGAGGTTGGCCGCACGTCCGCCGGCCTCCGGCGGATCATTCCCATCCTGGGCGGAAAGGTCGAAGGACCTGCGCTGCGCGGCACTGTGCTTCCCGCCGGCGCGGATTTCCAGCTTCTCCGGACCTCCACGCTGACTGAGCTGGAAGCCAAATACGCGATCGAAACTGACGACGGCGAACGCCTCTATGTGAACAACTTCGGACTGCGCTCGGGCAGCGAGGAGGATATCGCCGCGCTGCTGCGCGGTGAGCCTGTGGCGCCGGAGCGAATCTACTTCCGGTGCACCCCAAAGATCGAAGCGCCCGACGGCGGCGCGTGGGCCTGGCTCTCCAGCCGCATCCTGATCGGCACCGGCGTCCGGCTTCCCGATGAGGTGCGACTGGAGATCTACACGGTGGACTGACCCGGCTTCCTCGCAGGCTAGAAGACGCATAGCGCTTCACGGGACCAGCCCAAAACTGAGCGAAACATTAGGAATGCCCGTACCGCACCAGTAGCGTGAGTGGGCAATTTTATTTCGGTGCCCATGCGGCACAGCTCTACAGAAAGGGGGTGTCGGCGTGTCCGCAGCAGAAACCGGAACCGAACCCTCACTCAAGAAGGTCCTGGGCCGCATAGACGTGCTGGCACTGGGGTTCGGCGCCATGATCGGCTTCGGCTGGGTCGTGCTCACGGGGGACTGGCTCTCCAGCGCCGGCACCGGCGGGGCGATCCTCGCGATGCTGACCGGCGGCGTCATCATGGCGATCGTGGGCCTGACCTACGCCGAACTGTGCGCCGCAATGCCCAAGGCCGGCGGTGAACACAACTACATCATGCGGGCCATGGGTCCGCGCACGTCCTTCATTGGCTCCTGGGCGATCATCGGCGGCTATGTCACGATCGTGGCGTTCGAAGCCGTCGCCCTGCCCCGGACGGTGCAGTACATCTTCCCGGACCTCAGCCAGATTCCGCTCTGGACCGTTGCCGGGTTCGAGGTCCACCTGACCTGGGCCCTGGTAGGCGCCATTGCCGCCGTCGTCATTACCTGGATCAACATCCGCGGCGTCAAGGAAGCCGGCATCGTGCAGACCTTCGTGGTGCTGTTCCTGCTGGCGATCGGCGTCGTAATGATCTTCGGGTCCTTCACCGGCGGCAGCGCCGCCAACATGGATCCCTGGTTCACCGGGGGCATGACCGGCTTCTTCGCCGTGCTTGTTGTGGTGCCGTTCCTCTTCATCGGCTTCGACGTGATTCCGCAGTCCGCCGAGGAAGTGAACATTCCGGCCCGGCAGATCGGCCGGCTTGTTGTCGTCTCGGTCATCCTGGCGACCATCTGGTACGTGATGGTCATCCTCACCACGTCCTCCGCCATGCCTGCCTCGAAGCTGGCCGGTACCGACATCGCCACCGCAGACGCCGTGGGCGCCATGTTCGGTTCCGACTTCATGGCCAAGATCCTGATCGCGGGCGGCATCGCCGGCATCCTGACCTCCTGGAACTCGCTGCTGATGGGTGCCTCGCGCCTGATGTACTCGCTGGCCCGCTCCGGCATGCTGCCGGCGTGGTTCGGCCGCCTGCACCCGAAGTACCACACACCGCACAATGCCCTGCTGTTCATCGGCGGCCTCAGCGTGCTGGCACCGTTCGGCGGAGCCGAAATGCTCGGCTGGCTGGTGGACTCCGGCGCGCCCAGCATCGTGCTCGCCTACACCCTGGTCGCCGTGTCATTCCTGATCCTGCGCCGCCGCGAACCGCAGATGGACCGGCCGCTGCGCGTCGGCGGCAAGGGCAAGGGCGGCATTGTGATCGGCATAGCCGCTGCCATCCTGGGCACCGCCCTGTTCAGCCTCTACATGCCCGGCATGCCCGCCGAGCTGGGGATTGAACCCTGGCTGCTCTTCGGCGCCTGGTGGGTCATTGGCCTGATCTTCTTCTTCCGGGTTCCCGGCGGCATCAAGGCCGGCCCGGATGCGGAGGAGCACGTCCTGGCCAAGCTCCGTGCTAAGACGGGAACGCGCGCCTAGGCACGCGCAAGCATAACGACGGCGGCGGTTTCCCGGGCGGGGAGGCCGCCGCCGTCGTTTTGCGCAGGGGCTACTGGCCCAGGCGCCTCAGCGCATCGGCCCGGTGGACGGCGTGCAGGGCGGTGGCATCGCTGCGCACCTTGTACTGCGGGTCATCTTCCGAACACAGCCGGCGCCGGCCCATGAACTCGAAATCGGTGGTGTGGACTTCGGTCACTTCACCGGTAACGGCACCCGTGCGCGAGTTCCACCGCACCCGGTCGCCTACCTGAAATTGCTCACTCATGCGCAGATTCATAACACCTCAGCGGCCGCCGTGTAACGAGTAGCGGCCCGTATTCGATCCGCCGGCTGCAGAAACGCAGCGCGGGTTGGCGCGCACCTATGTTACTCGTGGGTAATATGACGGCATGCACCTGATCTTCCGCACCCTGCTGCTGCTCCTGACCGCGCGCCGACGCCGTCCCAAGCTGGACCTGTTCGAGACCTCGTCGCTGCCCATGCGGGTGCTGCCCACCGACCTGGACTTCGCGAACCATGTCAACAACGGCATGTACCTTTCCCTGATGGACCTGGGCCGGTTCGACCTGATGATCCGCAGCGGTTTCTGGAAGCTGATGCGCAGCAAGGGTTGGGGGCCGGTCATCAGCAACGAGACCATCAGCTTCCGCAAGTCGCTCGAGCCCTGGCAGCGCTACAGCATCGAGACCAGGATCATCGGCTTCGACGACCGCGCCATCTACTTTGAGCAGCGCATGGTGGTGGACGGGGAGATTTACGCCAGTGCCTTCATCGCCACCCGGATGCTCTCCAGGAAGGGTCCGGTCACCAACGAGGAAATCTTCGACGCCGTGGGCCGCCGCCCGCCGGAGGACCTGGTGCTGCCGGAGTGGATTGCGGACTGGCGGGCAAATGTGGCGCTGCCCGGCACCCGCCGTCCGGCGCCGCACGCCTGGGCTGCCTGACCTACCCTTGACTGCCGCGGCACGCTGACCGAGCCTGAGGATAACCGCGCGTCGCGGCGAACAGCGTGCTGGAGTCCGGAGGTGCCCGCCATGCGGCTGACCGTAAATACCTTCCTGAGCATCGACGGCGTCATGCAGGGCCCGGGCGGCCTCGATGAGGACCCGTCCAACGGGTTCGACCGCGGGGGGTGGCTGGTTCCGCTCGCGGACGAGGAGATGGACCGGCTGGTCTCCGGGTGGATCAGGCAGGCGGACGCACTGCTGCTGGGCCGGCACACGTACGAGATGATGCAGCCCTACTGGGAACTGGTCACCGACCCGTCGGATGTTGTGGCTGAGTCATGGAACCACCTGCCGAAGTACGTCGTCTCCAGCACAATTATCGAGCCGACCTGGCACAACACGGAGGTCATTTCCGGTGATGTGGTGCGCACTGTCGCCGCGCTGAAGGCGCAGGGCCACGGTGAGCTCCAGGTGCACGGGAGCTATCAGCTGGCCCGCGCCCTCTACAACGCCAAGCTGGTGGACGAATTCCGGCTGCTGGTTTTTCCGGTGGTCGTCGGCGCCGGAAAGCATCTGTTCGAGGACGGCGCAGCGCCGTCGTCATTTATGGTTACCGGCTCCCACGTGACCAGATCCGGGGTGGTGGCGCTGTCCCTGCTGCCGCGGGAGTTTGCCGTGGCGGAGATGCTTCGAAAAGGAAAGGGCTAGGCGCCCCGGCGCGCGAGCAGCACGTTGTCGTGCACCACGGCTTCCTGGCCTTCCGGGCCCCGGACAGTGCGGGGAATCGCTTCCGCAGTCTCGATGATCCAGCCGCGGCCCGCCAGGCCGAGTTCCGCGGCGAGCTCCGGCGCGGTGGGCAGCGCGGGATCAGGGGCCGGGTGCCGGCCCCACGGCGGAAAACCCTGGTGCCCGACGACGAGGAGGCGGCCGCGCGGTGCCACCGCGGCAGCTGCGCGCAGCAAGATCTGGTTGCGCGGAAGCTCAGTGGGGGAGTGCAGGTACTGGGCGCAGACCAGATCGTAGCCGGGATCCGTGCCGGGGTCCGTCGCGGACCACTCAGCCAGGTCGGCTTCCACCAGCGTGACCAGCTGCCCGACGCCGGCTTCTTCCGCGTGCGCGGCGGCGCGTTCCAGGGCTACGGCCGAGATGTCCAGCCCGGTCACTTCCCAGCCCTGTTTGGCCAGCCACACGGCGTCGGCGCCTTCTCCGCAGCCGAGCTCCAGTGCGGTGCCCGGGTTCAGGCCCTCGACCTCCCGGACGAGCAGGGCGTTGGGCTTCCCGCTCCACACCTGGGTGCGTTCGCGGTAGAACCCGTCCCAGAATTCGTGGGGCGGAGCAGCGGGGGTGGAATCCTGCGGGGCGTGCTGGTGGGACGGGTTTTCCTGCATAGTTGAACTTTAGTTCCGCGTCCCGGAGCGACCAAGCCCGCCGGTTCCGGGCGGGGATAGTAGAAAGGCCGGACACTGCCCGTGCAGGGCGTGTCCGGCCTTTCCTTCGTCGGTGGTGCGCGCTTCTCCGCGCGCCGCTCTAGTGCTGTGAGCGGCGGCTGCGGGCCGAGATAAGCAGGGCCAGCGGGATGAGCAGCAGCGCCACCGGGATCAGGACCGCCAGGATGGCGGGGGAGGTAATGATCTCGCCCGGGGTCATGGCTGAGGTGCGTTCCATCATGGTGCCGGCACCGGCGGAGATTTCACCGTTGCCGTCGGCCAGGGTCACGGTGCCGTCGGCCAGTTTGCCGTTGCCCTCGGCAAGGTCAGCGGCGCCGGTCTTCAGCGTGGTGGTGCCGTCCTTGAGCGTCTTGGCGCCGTCATCCAGCTTGACCATGCCTTCGTTCAGGGAATCCGAGCCGGAGAGCAGGCGGCCGGAGCCGTCTGCCAGCTTGGCGTTGCCTTCGGAGAGCGAGTAGGCGCCGGCTTCGAGCGTTCCCAGACCGGTGGTCAGGGTTCCTGCACCGTTGGCGAGCTTGGCGTTGCCTTCGGAGAGGGTGTAGGCGCCGTTCTCGAGGGTGACGAGGCCCCCGGTCAGGGACTGGGCGCCCGCCTGCAGCGTCTTTGCACCGGAGATCAGTTCGGCCCCGCCTGCAGCCAGCTGTCCTGCACCGGCCTGGAGCTTGGGCGCGCCGGCAGCGATCGCCTCGGCACCGCTGGCCAGCGCGGGCGCCTTCTCGTTCAGGGTGGTCAAACCGCCGGCCACCGCATCAGCACCATAAATAATCCCTCCTTGGTTGACGACTGTGCCAAAGGAAGTTGTGTACTGCGGGGAGCCGGGATCACCGTTTAGACCTGCATTGACACTCATGACAAGCTGCTGCAGTCCTTCGAGTTTGGCGGCGGCAAGTTCCAAGTCAGCTGCGCTCTGAGCCAGGTCGGTTCCCGGTGGCAGCAACGCAGCCAGCGGAGAAGCCGCCAACTTTGAGAGACTGTCGGCGGCAGCTTCAAGACGGAGGGCTCCCGAAGGCCTGCCGCCCTTGCCGGCCGCGTAGTCTATTGCGATTTGATCCGCGACGCTATCGGGCTGACCGGGCTGGGGCACATTAATTCCTGCCCACACGCGGTACAGACCGCCGTTCACTCCGGAGGCTCCGGTCTCCAGATCAGTGATCCCCCGCGCAGCTTCCCCTGCTCCTGCAGCCAACTGAGCTGAACCGTCAACCAACGGCTGCATCTCTGACTGCAACTGCTGGGCACCCGCGGTGAGCTGCTCGGCGCCAGCGACCAGTTGGCCGCTGCCCCCGGCAACCTTTTCGGAACCTTCACGGGCGGTCGTCGCGCCGGTGGCCAGCTTGTTGGCACCCTCGGAAGCTGAATACGCGCCGTTGGCCAGAGTCGAAGCACCGGTGTAGGCATTCGTGGCACCGGTGGCGAGCTTGCTGGCACCCTCGGAGGCGGCAGCAGCGCCGTCGTTCAGGGTGGCGGCCCCGTCATTCAGTGACGTCGCGCCGGTCTTGGCCGTGCCAATGCCCTGGGCGAGGGTCTGGGCCCCGGTGTCCACCTTCTCGCTGCCGGCGGCCACCTTGTCTGCGCCCTCTTTCGCGGCAGCCGCGCCTTCCTTCAGGTCTCCGGCACCGGCGGATGCCCGCTCGGCCCCCTCGGAGAGCTGGGTGGCGCCGTTGGCTACCTGGTTGGTGAAGAGCACAAAGAAGGCCAGCAGCAAGACCAGGAACACGGCCAGCAGGCCGGTCAGAATGGTGTGCGGCCGGTTAGTGGACCGGCCGGACGTGGAACTCGTCATTGAATATCCCTTTTCTGATTCAACTTCGGTCTTGAGACCGCTTGGATGGCGGGAGAACGCCTGTGGGCTCCGCCTTCGTGGTGCGCTGCCGGGCATTTCCCGCGTGTCATGCAGTGTCACGAACCGGGGTTACCGAGCAGTAGGAATGTGATGTCGGTTACATCTAACTTACTGATTGGTAACAAAGCAAGGGTTTTTGAAAATTAGTTACCCGCCGGTAGGTTGCGGCGCCTGGCCACATGTGATCCGCGTTTCACGGCGTGTCGGTAGCCCCTGACGCAGGGAAATCGACAAGGCTGGGGCGCACAGGCCGGTGCCGTCCTGGCGGCACCGGCCGGCCAATGACTTGCTGGGTGAGATTGGGAGATCAAGATGAGCTGGCTGGACCGCGACCGCATTATTGCCCCGCCCGGATTCAACCGATGGCTCATACCTCCCGCGGCCCTCGCCGTTCACCTGTGCATCGGACAGGCATACGCCACGAGCGTCTACAAAACCGCCCTCGTGGAGTACTTCGATGCCAGCCTCACCCAGATCGGCGTGATCTTCTCCGTCGCCATCGTGATGCTCGGACTCTCCGCCGCGGTGATGGGAACCTGGGTGGACCGCAACGGTCCGCGGAAAGCCATGTTCGTCTCGGCCCTGTTCTGGTCCGGCGGGTTTATGGTCGGCGCCCTGGGCATCTTCACCGGACAGCTGTGGCTGGTCTACATCGGGTACGGATTCCTGGGCGGCATTGGACTGGGCATCGGCTACATCTCCCCGGTCTCCACCCTGATCAAGTGGTTCCCCGACCGCCCGGGCCTGGCCACGGGCATGGCAATCATGGGCTTCGGCGGCGGCGCGCTCATCGCCAGTCCGCTCTCCTCCGCGCTGCTGGCCTTTTATGACCCGGAGTCCGGCACTCCCGGATGGGTAGCCAGCGGCGACGCCGTCGGCAAGCTGTTCCTGACCCTCGGCGTCGTCTACCTTGTCTATATGCTCTACGGGGCATGGACCATCCGGGTGCCTGCGGATGACTGGAAGCCCAAGGGGTTCGATCCGGCCACCGTGGCCAGCAAACCCCTTGTCACCACGGCCAACGTGTCGGCGTCGAACGCCATCAGGACCCGGCAGTTCTGGCTGGTCTGGATTGTCCTCTTCTGCAACGTCACGGCTGGAATCGGCATTCTGGAACAGGCAGCGCCCATGATCCAGGACTTCTCCCGCCAACCCGACGGCGCGTCACTGGTGACGGCGGCAGTTGCCGGCGGATTCGTGGGCCTGCTCTCGATCGGCAACATGGGCGGCCGTTTCGTCTGGTCCGCCACCTCGGACGTGATTGGCCGCAAGCGGATCTACATGGTCTACCTCGGCGTGGGCGCCGTCTGCTACGTGCTCCTGGCCCTGTTCGGCTCCACATCCACGATCCTCTACGTCCTGCTGGCCTTCATCATCCTCTCCTTCTACGGCGGAGGCTTCGCCACGGTTCCCGCCTATCTGCGGGACCTGTTCGGCACCTTCCAGGTGGGCGCCATCCACGGCCGGCTGCTGACAGCGTGGTCCGCCGCCGGCATCGCAGGACCGCTGATCGTCAACTCGTTCCTGGACGCCCAGGGCACCCCCGGTGAGCTCACGGCCCAGGCCTACCAGCCTGCACTGCTGACCATGGTGGGCCTGCTGATCGTAGGGTTCATCGCCAATCTCCTGGTCACGCCGGTGGCCCCCAAACACCACGAGCCGGCCAAGGGCGAAACTCCCAAAGCCGCTGAAGAAACCCCGGCCCGGAACTCCGGCACCACCGAAACCCTCGAGGAAGGCACCCGATGAGCACCCTGAAACTGACCTTTAGCTGGCTGCTCGTCGGCATTCCCCTCGCCTACGGGGTCTTCCAGACACTTACCAAGGCCGCGGCACTCTTCGGATAGCCATTTCCTGAGCTGGCCGCCCAGCTGCCCGGCACTGCCGTTCAGGGCTGTGTTATCAGGCCAACGGTGCAAGGATTAAGAGGCCAATCCATCCAGCCGTGCGGGCGGGATCTGCCGGTGCGGAGACAGGAGCATGCCATGAAGGCCCTTCAATACCGCAGCATTGGCCAAGCCCCCGAAGTCGTGGAAATCGATACGCCGGAGCCCGGGCCGGGACAGGTACGGCTCAAGGTCACGGCCGCCGGAGTGTGCCACTCGGACGAATACATCATGTCCCTTCCCGAAGGGGAGTACGTCTACGGGCTGCCGCTGACCCTCGGGCACGAAGGAGCCGGCATCGTGGACAAGATCGGCGACGGGGTGAAGTACATCGAAGAGGGCCAGTCGATGGCTGTCTACGGTCCGTGGGGCTGCGGGCTCTGCTACGAATGCTCCTCGGGACAGGAGAACTACTGCCGCAATGCCGCGAGTCTGGGCATTGCCCCTCCCGGGCTGGGTGCTCCGGGCTCCATGGCGGAATACATGATCGTGGACAGTGCGCGGCACCTGCTGCCCCTGGGTGACCTGGATCCCGTGAAGAACGTGTCCCTGACGGATGCCGGACTGACGCCCTATCACGGGATCAAAGGCTCCCTGGAGAAGCTGCACTCCGGTGCCACCGCCGTCGTTATTGGTGTGGGCGGCCTGGGACACGTGGCCATCCAGATCCTGCGCGCCCTCACCAGCGCCACCGTGGTGGCCCTGGACATTGACGAAGCAAAACTGAACCTCGCCAGCGACGTCGGTGCCCAGTACACCTTCCCGTCCGAGGCCGGTGCCGCCACCATGGTCAGCGACCTCACCAACGGGCTGGGTGTTGACGCCGTCTTCGACTTCGTGGCGAACCAGGCGACCCTGGACCTGGGGCAGGCCATGGTCCGCCCGCAGGGCGACCACGTCCTGCTCGGAGCCGGAGCCGGAACCCTGAAGGTGGGGCTGGTGTCCGGTGCTGCCTGGGACGTCTCCGTGCGGTCGCCCTACTGGGGTTCGCGCACCGAGCTGTTCGAAGTCCTGGACCTTGCCCGCGGCGGGCACATCAACGTGCACACCGAGGTCTTTTCGCTCGATGACGCACCGGCCGCCTATGAAAAGCTGAAGAACAACCAGCTGCTGGGCCGTGCAGTCATCGTTCCCTGACCGGCAGCAGCGCCGCCATTAGCCGCCGGCCAGCAGGCCGCCGTCCAGGGTCAGGACCTGCCCGGTGATCCAGGCGGCGTCGTCGGAGGCCAGGAAGGCGGCGCCCGCCGCGACGTCCTCCGGCACTCCCAGCCGCCCGAGCGGGTATGCCCCGGCCGCTTTCTCCTCGCGCCCCTCATACAGGGCCTGGGAGAAGCGGGTCTTTACGACGGCGGGAGCCAGGGCGTTGACGCGGACGCCGGGAGCCAGCTCGACGGCGAGGGACCGGGTGAGGTGCTCCAGCGCCGCCTTGCTGATCCCGTAAAAGGCGATTCCCCTGGCCGCCGTCCGTGCGCTCACCGACGACATGTTGATGACCGATGCCCCGCTGTGGCGGAAGCCCGCCGCCGGGTGCCGGCAGGCTGCCTGCACCCAGGCCAGGGCGGTAAGCACATTCGTCTCCAGGATCTTCCGGGCAGCGTCCAGATCCAGGTCCAGCAGGGGACCGTAAGCGGGGTTGGTGCCGGCGCAGTTCACCAGGACGTCCAGTCCGCCCAGCCCGTCAGCTGCCGCGTCCAGCACCGAACGCTGGTGCAGCGGGTCCGCCGCGTTGCCGGACACGGCCAGGGCCTTCCCCTCCGGAAATCCTGCGGCTGCCTCCTGCAGCGCTGCCGGATCCCGGCCGGTGATCACTACCCGTGCCCCCTCGTCCACGAAGCGCCGGGCGATCGCCAGTCCAATGCCGCGGCTGGAGGCGGTGATGACGGCCCGCCTCCCGGCCAGGCGCTGCGTGCCCGCGGCGGATACCGGATAGGTGCTCATGGGAGTCCCTCGCTTCAGCTGTCGGCGCCCGGGTCCGCGTTGGCCGGACGGCCCGAGTCTGCGCCGGCGGAATAAGGGTGTCAAGACTGTTTCCCCGCCGGCGCTGCGCCCGGGAAATAAAACCCATTGACCTATATCCAAAGCGGTCATTAGGGTATTGAACAATCGAGCCGGCCGGATTTCAGTGCCTGTTTGGTGCGCTGTTGACCGTCTGCCGACAAAACGGCGGCGGTGGATTCGCCGGGCATAAAACACCAGCCGCGGAAAGGTGCCTGATGCCGCTTTACGCTTACCGGTGCGCGGACTGCGCGGACTTTGAAATCCAGGCTCCCATGGCCAGCGTCCCGGAGGCTGAACCCTGCCCCGAATGCGGGACTCCCGCTCCCCGCCGGTTCACGGCACCGAACCTGTCACGGTCATCCTCCAGCGCCTACAAACTCATTGAAAGCACGGCGCGCACGGCATCCGAACCCGCTGTTGTTTCCTCGCCCGGCGGGCTGCGGCCGGCCGGTGCGGGAATTACACGGAACCCGCTGCACCAGAAACTTCCCCGCCCCGACTAAACCGTGTGATCCAGTTTCCCCAAGGAGGAATGGTGCCAAAAAACCTGTTTCCACTCGATTCGGCCAGGAAATTCGAAGACCAGGAAAAGCTGGGGCATAACCGCTGGCATCCGGAAATCCCTCCGGTCGCCGTCGTAAAGCCGGGTGAGTCGTTCCGGGTCGACTGCCGTGAATGGTTTGACGGTGCCATTGTCAATGACGATTCCGCCGAGGACATCCTCAATGCACCTCTGCTGAACGTGCATAAACTCAGCGGACCCTTTGCCGTAGAGGGCGCCAAGCCCGGAGACCTGCTGGTGGTGGATATCCTGGACGTCGGTCCCATTCCGCAGGAGGACTCCGGTCCGCTGGCCGGGCAGGGCTGGGGTTACACCGGCATCTTCGCGAAGGAGAACGGCGGCGGATTCCTCACCGACCAGTTCCCTGATGCCTACAAGGCGATCTGGGACTTCAACGGCCAGACGGCCACCTCGCGCCACGTCCCGGGTGTCTCCTTCACCGGACTGATCCACCCCGGCCTGATGGGAACCGCCCCGTCGGCCGCGCTCCTGGCGAAGTGGAACAAGCGCGAGGGAGACCTGATTGCCACGGATCCGCACCGGGTACCGCCGCTGGCGCTGCCGCCCGAAGCCGAACACGCGGTCCTGGGCGGGCTGCCGCGGGAGGACTGGGCCCGTGTCGGCTCCGAAGCCGCCCGCACCGCCCCTCCGCGCGAAAACGGCGGCAACCAGGACATCAAGAACCTCTCCAAAGGCTCACGGATCTTCTATCCGGTGTTCGTGGACGGCGCCAACCTCTCGGTGGGGGACCTGCACTTTTCCCAGGGCGACGGCGAAATCACGTTCTGCGGCGCTATTGAGATGGGCGGTTTCATCGACCTGCGCGTGGAGATCATCAAGGGCGGCATGGACACCTACGGGGTCCACGAGAACGCCATCTTCATGCCCGGCACCACGGACCCGCAGTTCAGCGAGTGGATCGCGTTCTCCGGAACGTCGGTGACGCTGGAGGGTGAGCAGCGCTACCTGGACTCACACCTGTCCTACCAGCGGGCATGCCTGCACGCGATCGACTACCTGACCAAGTTCGGCTACAGCCCGGAGCAGGCCTATCTGCTGCTCGGCGCCGCACCGATCGAGGGCCGGCTCTCCGGCGTCGTGGACATCCCGAACTCCTGCTCCACGGTTTACATTCCGACGTCGATCTTCGACTTCGATGTGCGGCCGTCGGCCTCCGGGCCATTCCAGATCGACCCCGGCATCGGAGCTCCGCGAGCCTCGAACGGCTGAGCACGCACGCGTGCCCCGGTCATTTTTCCGGGGCACGCGGTCCGCTCAACGGTACTTGCGGTGCAGGTTCTCTTTGGGTTCGCCGTCGGACGCGGTCGTTGAAATCCACGGCCCGGTTCCTTCGGACTGGTCCAGCACACCCTCCTCCAGCCAGGTGTAGCGCCCGTCCAGGACCTTCTTGGAGAGCCTGTGGTCCTCGGCATCCGAATTGCTCCAGAGCTCGGTGAAGAGGGCATCCACGCGCACCCTCGACTGGGCGCAGAAAGCGTCGGCCAGCTCGTAGGCCCCGGCGCCTTCCGCTGCGTCCCGGCGGCGGATGGTCTCTGCCTTCATGCAGGACGCGGACATGGCGAACAGCTCCGCGCCGATGTCCACAATCCTGCCCAGGAACGCCTGGTGGTGTTCTAGTCCGGCCTGCCAGCGGGCCATGCCGTAGAACGTGGAGCGCGCGAGTTTGCGGGACGCCCGCTCGGCGTAGCGCAGGTGCTTGGCCAGCGGCCCGAACTCCGCGTACGACGTCGGGACGTTGCCGTTTCCCACCGCCAGGGTGGGCAGCCACTTGCCGTAGAAACCGCTCGCCTTTGCTCCGGCCTGCACCTTCCGGGACAGCGAAGCGTCCGCCACAGCGAGGTCCCCGGCCGCCTTCAAATGGGAATCAACGGCCTCGCGCGCGATGAGCAGGTGCATGATTTCGGTGGACCCCTCGAAGACCCGGTTGATCCGGAGGTCGCGCAGCTGCTGTTCGGCGGCGACTGCACGTTCCCCGCGTGCGGCCAGGGAGGCTGCCGTCTCGAAGCCGCGTCCGCCGCGGACCTGGACCAGTTCGTCGGCGATGTTGTACGCCATTTCGCTGGCCCAGAGCTTGGCCAGCGCCGCCTCGATCCGGATGTCCTTGGTGCCGGCGTCGGCCATTTCGGCAGAGAGCTCAAAGACTGACTCCAGCGCGAAGGTAGTGGCGGCAATGAAGGCGAGTTTCTTCCCCACCGCCTCATGCCGCCCGATGGGCCGGCCCCACTGTTCCCGCGCATTGGACCAGCCGCGGGCAATCTTCAGCGACCACTTGCCGCCGGCGGCGCACATCGCCGGGATGGAGAGGCGTCCCGTGTTCAGGGTGGTCAGCGCGATCTTGAGGCCCTGGCCTTCGCGTCCCACCCGGTTGGCCGCGGGGACACGGACGCCCTGCAGGCGGGTCACCCCGTTTTCGATCCCGCGCAGGCCCATGAAGTTGTTGCGGTTCTCCACACTGATCCCGGGGGAGTCCATCTCCACGATGAACGCGCTGATTCCGCCCTTCTGCCCGTCATGCGGCGGCACCGCGGCCATCACGACGACCAGCTCAGCGATCACTCCGTTGGTGGTCCACAGCTTGACGCCGTCCAGCACGTATTCGCTTCCGTCGGCGGAAGGAACAGCGGTGGTGCGCATGCGCGCCGGATCGGAGCCGACGTCGGGTTCGGTGAGGAGGAATGCCGTGATGGCCCCGGCGGCGCAGCGCGGCAGGTATTCCCGGCGCTGTTCCTCGCTGCCGAAGACCTTGACCGGCTCCGGAACCCCAATCGAAAGGTCCGCCGAAACCAGGGCGCCGAGGCTCGGATGGACCGTGCCCAGGATCATCAGCGCCCGGCCGTAGTAGAGAAGCGAAAGCCCCAGGCCGCCGTACTCCTGCGGGATCTTGAGGCCGAAGACCCCCAGCTCGGCCAGGCCGGCCAGGTACTCGTCGGGGATCAGGCCGGTGCGCTCGATCAGCTGGCCGTCCATGGTGGCGCAGTATTCGGTCAGTTCTGCCAGGAACTTCTCCGAGCGTGCCACTTCCGCCGGAGCGGGCGCCGGATGCGGGCGGATCAGTGAGAGGTTGAAGTCGCCCAGGTAAATTCCCTTGGCGAAGCTGGGCCGCTGTTCGTCGGTGATGCGGGACGCCTCGGCAACTTCGCGGGCGTCTTTCTCGCTGACCTTGCGTTCCCGGAGGCGGCGGACCGAGTCGTCCTCGCCGGTGTTTTGGGCATCCTGCAGATTAGTGGAACTCATGTTTTCCCCTAAGTTCTGGACTGGTCAGGGCCGCTCCCCAGGCAGCCTCCGCTGGCTGTGCCAGCCATGCTACGCGCTCCTACTGGCCGGTAAAGGGGTATCCGGAGAACCGGTACCGGCCGGTAGCCAATCCCGTCCGGGGCTCCCCATGGCCACAGCGCGCGGCCATGTAGGGTACCGGGCATGGCATGGATGGAAACCGAACGCGAGGCAATGGTCCGGACGCTGCACGGCACGGACCCCCAGGCGCCCACCCTGTGCGAGGGGTGGAACGTGAGCAGGCTGCTGGCCCACCTGGTCATGCGTGAGGAGCGGCCCTGGATGATGGTCGGAGATGCCGTCCGGCGCGACAAACCGGGGCATGAGCACAGCCTGAACGCGCTGGCGGCGCAGGCAGGCACAGAGCCCGGGTACCGGGAGCTGGTAGACCGGTTCGCTGCCGGAGCCCAGGGCATCTCGCCGATGCGCTGGGGAGGCGACGCCGTCAACCTCCTTGAATTCTTTGTGCACCATGAGGACATCCGGCGGGGAACCGGAGAGGCAGCGCCCCGCGGGATCCCGGCGGGGGAGGAAGCTGAACTGCGCCGCCGGCTGCCGCTCATGGCGCGTATGGGATACCTGCGCAGTCCCGTCGGCGTGGTGGTGCAGCTGCCCGGCGGAGAGCAGGCGAGGGTCCGCCGGGGCGACGCGCCGGTGACCATAACCGGGCCGGTTACGGAGCTGGCGCTGCACGCAATGGGCCGCCGATCGGCTGCGCGGGTGGAGATTTCCGGCGCGCCCGGGTCCGTGGACCGATTCCGGAGCTTTGCCGGCGCCTGACGGACGCCGAGCTTGACAGGCACCCCCCGACTGCGGTTTGGATAGTAAGTACACTGAGGAAATTGGAACACCAGCCACAGCTATCTCAGGGGGAGACCAGGTATGCAGAACGAGGGGGATTGGGAAGCCGTCCGGCTGCTGTCAACGGCAGCCCGGATGCTGCGCCGGGAGATGGATAACCGGCTGCGGGCCATGGGACTGACCCAGGAAAGGGTCACGGCCTTAAAGGTGCTGCGCGACTTTGGACCAATGCGCCGGGCAGAACTGGCGCGCAGGCTCCGGGTAACCGCACAGACACTGGGAACAACGCTGGTGAGCATGCGCTCCCAGGGACTCGTCTACGAGGTGGGCGACGGCGCCGAGGCGCCTAAACGGGCAGTGCATATTTCCGAGTACGGCCGCGAAGCGCTGGGACAGGCAATCCGCCTGGAAGACCAGAGCCTTACGGCTGAACTCCGGCCGGCACTGCGCCAGGAACTTATTTCGCTGATTTCGGAACTGGAGGGCAACCGCCAGTACGGCACCGCGGGATCTGCCGGTGCCTAGTTGCCTGCAGCTCTGGGCGGGGCCGCTGCGCGCGGTAACGTGGAAGCCATGAGCGAAGGAATCCGCGTAGCTGCAGCAGCTGACATTGACGAAGGCGAAGCCATCACGGTGGACTCAACCACCACCGGGACTGCCGATGACATTGCCGTCTTCCACAGTGACGACGGCGGGTTCTATGCCCTGAACGACACGTGCACCCATGAAGAGGCTTCGCTCGCCGAGGGCTGGATCGAGGACGGGGAAGTTGAATGCCCGGTCCACTCCGCCCGCTTCTGCCTCAAGACCGGGGCTGCCCTCTGCCTTCCTGCCACGGTGGATGCCGTTGCGCACCGTGTGGAGGTCGTGGACGGCGACGTCATTCTCTACCCGGGCACAGCCCCCGCCGGATCCTAGCGGATGTCCGACGCCGAGCCCCGCTCCGTAGCGGTCATCGGAGCCGGGCCCGCGGGTTTCAGTGCCGCGGCTGAACTGCGCCGGCGCGGATTCGGCGGGCGCATCCAGCTGCTTGACCCGGCGGGTACGCCCTATGACCGGCCGCCGCTTAGCAAGGCCTACCTCGCCGGGGGAGCGGGCGAATCACTCGCGCTCGCCGAAGAGTCCTGGTATGAAAGCAACTCCGTCGAGGTAACTGCCGAAGCCGCGGTGCGGATCGACCCGGATTCCGGGACGGCGGTCCTGGCCGGCGGCGGGGAAATCCAGGCCGATGTCCTGCTGCTGGCTACCGGCGGCACCGCCCGGGAACTGCCGTTCCCGGGCGCCGGCCTGCTCCACACCCTGCGCAGCCGTTCCGACGCCGATGCATTGCGCGGCCGGCTGGGTGCCGGCAAGCGCCTGGTCATCATTGGCGCCGGACTCATCGGGGCCGAAGTCGCCGCGACGGCCGCGGCCGGCGGCACCGCCGTCGTACTCATTGATCCGGTTCCTGTGCCGCTGGTACCTGCCGTGGGGCCGGAACTTGCCGCCTACCTGCATTCCCTCCACGCCCGGTCCGGGGTTGAGCCGGTCACCGCGCTGCCCGTGGACGTCGTGGCCGACGGCGGTGCGCTGGCGGTGCTGCTGGAAGACGGCAGCTCCGTGAGAGCGGATACCGTGCTGGCCGCGGTGGGCATGGTCCCGGACACCGGACTCGCGGAGGCCGCCGGGCTGGAGGTTGATGACGGCATTGTGGTGAACCGTGCAGGGCGAACCAGCCACCCCCGCGTCTTCGCTGCAGGCGACGCAGTCCGCCGCCGGACCGGCGACGTCCTGGAGCGGCGCAGTGAGCACTGGGACGCAGCTGTGCGCTCCGGCCAGGCAGCGGCAGCGGGAATCCTGGGCCAGGAGCCTGCGGAAGATGCCGTCCCCTGGTTCTGGACCGACCGCTACGGCGTCCATGCCGAAGCCGTAGGCGCCATGTCCGCAGACGGGTCAAGTGTGGAGCGTGGAAAGCCCGGCCCCGGATACGTGGTCTTCCGGATTGCGCCGAACGGGACACTGGCCGGGGCGGCAGGGGTCGACGCCGGGAATTCACTCAGGGCGGCCCGCCGGCTGATCGCGCTCGGCAAGCCCGTGGACGCTGCCGCACTGGCGGATCCGGCGGTGGATCTGCGCCGCCTCCTGCGGCCGCGGCCGTGATTGTGACCATTAGGGCACATCTGTTTTGCGTATTTCCCGCCGTCATAGGTTAGCCTTACCTTGCCGGATAAAAGTGCCGGCCTCCCCGTCCACACTGCACTATCAAGGAGCCCAAAAATGGCCCTGTCCCGCATGCGCAGCCTTGCGGCCGTCGCCGCCGTCGCCGCGCTGTCCCTTTCCGCCTGCTCCACCGGGTCGTCCTCGGATGCAGGCACCGGAAGCACCGCCGGCTCCAGCGACCAGTTCCCCGTCACCATCGAGCACGCCTTCGGCGAGACCACCATTGAGTCGGTCCCGGAGCGCGTCGCTACCGTCTCCTGGGTGAACACCGATACGGCACTGGCCCTGGGCGTTGTGCCCGTTGGCATGCCGGAATACGAGTGGGGCGGCAACGAAAACGGCACCACGCCGTGGATCGATGACGCGCTGGAGGAACTGGGGGCACCTATCGGATCCGAGAACGCTCCGGTTCAGTACTCGGAGACCGACGGCATCAACTTCGACGAGATCGCGGCCACCACGCCGGACGTCATCCTCGCCGCCTATTCCGGCATCACCGAGGAAGAATACGACAAGCTCAGCGCCATCGCTCCGGTTGTCGCCTACCCCGAAACCCCGTACTACACCTCCTGGCAGGACTCCGCCGAGATGATCGGCGAAGCCCTGGGCAAGAGCGACGAAGCAGCCAAGCTGGTCGAAGACACCGAAAAGGCCATCGCCGACAAGGCTGCCGAATACCCGGAGCTCGCCGGCACCAGCTTCATCTACGGCAACCTGGACACCACGGCCGGAGCAGACCAGATCTCCATCTACACCTCCGGTGACAACCGGCCCAAGTTCCTGAAGGAACTCGGCATGGTCCAGGCGCCGATCGTGGACGAAAACGCCCCCGCGGATGCGTTCTACCTGACCTGGTCCCCGGAGCGCGCCAATGAGCTCGAAGCAGACCTCTTCGTGAGCTGGGTTGCTGACGACGCCGCCAAGGATGCAATTGTTTCCGATCCGCTGCTGAGCCAGATCCCGGCCGTGAAGAACGGTGGGCTGGTAGCCGATTCGGACAACACCCTGACGCTGTCCATCTCAGCCGCCAACGTACTGAGCATCCCCTACGCCCTGGACAACTTCGTTCCGATGCTGGGCGAGGCTGCCGCGCAGGTCAAGTAAACACCCCGGTATTCCGAAAGCGCTCCTCCGGTTCGTCCGGAGGGGCGCTTTCGCGTTGAGGATCACAGAATTGGACAGGCCCCCCGGGGCGTTTGCCATGATCGGCATCATGCAGGAATTCCTAGACGCAATCGATCCGCTCCGCCCGCTGATCGCCGTCCTCCTCGCGGTGGCAGCTGCCCTGATCGCAGCCCGGATCGTCCGCGGCTCAGCCGCCCGGATCTTCCGCAAGGTCCCGCACATCCGTGAAGTCACCGCCCTGGGGCGGAACCCGCTGCGCCTGGTCCTGGCCCTGATCGGCGCCCGGATCGCGCTCGGAGCCACGGCCCGCTCGGAATCCTGGTACGGAACGCTGGACTACGTGCTGGTGATCAGCCTGATCGCCGCGATCTGCTGGCTCGCCGTCGTTGCCCTGCTGATTGTCGAGGCAGTCATCCTCACCAAATACAGCACTGACACCAAGGACAACCGGCGGCTGCGGCGGCTGAAGACCCAGGTGATCCTGGGCCGCCGGGTCGCCGTCGCGCTGATCATCACCGTGGCCGTTGCCTGCGTGCTCCTGACCATCGACGAAGTCCGTGCCCTCGGTGCCGGCCTGCTGGCCTCCGCCGGCCTGCTCTCGATCGTCGCCGGCCTTGCCGTCCAAAGCACCCTGGGAAACGTCTTCGCCGGTCTCCAGCTCGCCTTCACGGACGCGATCCGCGTGGACGACGTCGTTGTGGTGGAGGGGCAGTGGGGCACCATTGAGGAAATCACCATGACCTACGTGGTGGTGCACATCTGGGACGACCGCCGGCTGATCCTGCCCTCCACCTACTTCACCTCCACGCCGTTTGAGAACTGGACCCGCAAGCAGTCCGCCATCCTGGGCACAGTCGAGCTGGACCTTGACTGGGAATCCCCGGTGGCAGCAATGCGCGAAGAACTGAAGCGCATCCTGGCCGGAACGGACCTCTGGGACGGACGCACCGGGGTCCTGCAGGTCACTGACGCCGTCCAGGGCCTGATCCGGGTACGCATCCTGGTTTCAGCACCGGATTCGGGAACACTCTTCGACCTCCGCTGCCTGGTCCGGGAATCCATGGTCTCCTTCCTGCAGGAAGAACACCCGGCTGCACTCCCGCGGCAGCGCTTCGAGCAGCTGCGCGAACCTGCTCCTGCCAGGGAGCCCTCACGTCCCGGGCCGCGGCGCAGCGGCGGCCCGGAGGACACGAGCACGTCCCAGCTGTTCACCGGGAGCATTGACGCGGTGGAGCGGAACCGCAGTTTTGCCGGTCCCGGACAGGACGCCTGGGAAGACCGGGATGAGCACGCGGACCGCTAGGTGTTGACAAGGCGGGGGTGCGGCGGGCTGGAATGATATCCAGGCGCAGCCGCCCGGGTTGCGGCGAAGCTGCGTGAAGCACGCGGACAAGGAGCCACCGGCATGGTTGACCAGTATGTGATCCACGAACTGCAGGGCTCAAACGTCTGGGCGAAGGACGGCGAACGGCTGGGGCTGGTGGGCAACGTCCACCTGGACCGGGCCACGGGCCAGCCGGCCTGGATCACGGTGGCGCTGGGCCTGTTCGAAGGCCGCCAGTACTTCGTGCCGCTCCAGGGATCCCGCCGGGACGAGGATGACCTGTACGTGAACTACTCCCGCAAAGCGATCGAGGACTCGCCGGACATGGACCACGACGGCGCCCTCACGGCGGAGGAAGAAGCCCAGCTGGAGGATTACTACAAGGGCTGGTGAGACCGGCGGGGCTGCTTGGACATAAGCCTGCTTAGCAATACGATGGGTATCCCGGACTCGACCAGCGCCAGGAGGGGCCCATGGCTCAGCAGGACAACTCCGACCAGAAGGACGGAGCATCGCTCGAAACGGCGTCAAAGCCGGACACCCCGGCTGAGGTCACCAAACCCAGCTGGATGTACATCTTCAAGAAGACGGCCCGGGAGTTCTCCAAGGACCAGTGCACCGACCTCGCCGCCGCGCTGACCTACTACACCGTCCTGTCCCTGTTCCCCGGGCTGCTGGCCATGGTCTCCATCCTGGGGCTCGTGGGGCAGGCTGAAACGACCACCGACGCGATGCTCGACTATCTCCGCGGCTTCGCTCCGGCGGAAGCCGTAACGGTTCTGGAAGGTCCGATTGAGCAGCTGACGTCCTCCCGCGGCGCAGGCCTGGCCCTGTTTGTTGGTATTGCCGGCGCGCTGTGGTCTGCCTCCGGCTATGTCGGCGCGTTCGGGCGGGCCATGAACCGCATCTATGAGGTCGAAGAGGGCCGGCCCATCTGGAAGCTTCGCCCCCTGCAGCTCCTGGTCACTCTGGTCATGATCCTGCTGGCAGCGAGCCTGCTCATCATGCTGGTGGTCAGCGGGCCCATTGCCGAATCGATCGGCAACTTCATCGGACTCGGCAGCCAGGCCCTGCTGGTCTGGAACATCGCCAAGTGGCCGGTAATGGTCCTCTTTGCGGTGACCCTGATTGCCCTGCTCTACTACGCCACCCCCAACGTCAAGCAGCCGAAGTTCCGCTGGATGAGCATGGGTGCGTTTCTTGCCCTGATCGTGCTTGCCGTCGCCACCCTTGGTTTCGCGTTCTATGTGGGCAACTTCGGCAGCTACAACGCCACCTACGGTGCCATTGGCGGCGTGATCGTGCTGCTGCTGTGGATCTGGCTGGCCAACATTTCGCTGCTCTTCGGCGCCGAGTTCGACGCCGAGGTGGAACGCGGGCGGGAGCTGCAGGCAGGAATCCAGGCGGAGCACTCGATTCAGCTGCCGCCGCGGGACACCCGCCAGAGCGACAAGCGGGCGGAACAGGAAGAGAAGGACGTCCAGCAGGGCCGCGAGCTGCGCCAGCAGCATGCGGGCAAGGATTACGACGACGACCTGTAGCCGGGTTTCCCGGCCCGCCGCAGCGGACCGGAGCCTTGCCGGTCGGCTATGCGGTGATGGACTTCGCCTCAGCTCGGGACTGGGCGAACCACAGGAGCAGGACCACCGCGGCACCCGTGAGGGAGGCTGCGAGCGGCAGAAGCCACGCATCGTCAGGCGGAAGCAGCGCGCTGTTCTCCTGCCAGGGCCACAGGGCCCGGATGGAACCGAGGATGAGCCCGGTCGCTACCAGCAGGACTGCCCGGCGGTGGACCCGCAGCAGGTAATGCAGCAGCCGGACAAATGATCCCAGGCCAATGACCGCTCCGGCGGTGAAGAAGGCGAGGTATCCCAGATCCCGGTTGCTTACGGCTTCGAGGGTGGGCTCGTACATGCCGAAGGTCAGCAGCAGGAAGGACCCTGAAAGACCCGGCAGGGCCAGGGCGCAGACGGCGATCGCGCCGCTGAGGACCAGAACCCACCAGGAGTGGTTCTCGATCTGCAGGGCCGGAACGCCCAGCAGCACAAAGGCGGCTGCCGCTGTCACCAGCACCACTGCTGGGCCTGCGAGCCTGCCCGCAGCAGTCGCCGGCCCGGCCGGGGCTGCCGCACGGGCCATGCTGATCGGGACAACGAGGCTGGCGGCCACCATGCCGAAGAACAACGCACTGGCGATCTCCGGCTGGCCCTCCACGAAGGAATGCAGCGGCCCGGACAGGAAGATCAGGGCGAGGAACATTCCGGCAACCAGCGGGAGCAGCAGGTTCCACTCCACGCCAGAGGCCTTGCGGACAGCGCCGGCCCGGTCCCGCCGGATGACCAGGTGCACGGCCCCGCTGATGAAGTGGTTCGCCGACGCGATCAGCCGGTCGAAGACACCGAGGACCAGGGCAACTGTGCCGCCGGAGACTCCGGGGACGAGTTCCACCAGGCCGATGAGGGCTCCACGGCCGGCGTGGGTAACACCGGAGCGGACGGGACGCTCAGGTTTGGACGGCGGGGGCAGCGGGGCAGGGTGAGGGGAAACCATTGGATCCACGCTACTAGACGCCCGCGGGCCGCCGCCTGCCGGCAGGCCTGGCAGCGGCCCCGTCAGGGGCCGCCGAAGCAAAGCTGCTAGCGGCCGGGACCCAGCAGCGGCGACGCCGGCACGCCGGCCTGCTCGCTCAGTCCGTCCAGTACATCCTGGAATGCGCGCAGGGAACTGCGCTTCGGCTGCCAGCCCAGTACCTCACGGGCCCGGGTGGTGTCCATGAGCGGGGCGCCGGCAGCCATGTCGATCCAGCCCGGGTCCGTAGCCTGCAGCCGGGCAGCCCAGGTGAGGCCCACGATTGCCCGGATAACTCCGACCGGGATGTTGATGATCCGGCGTGCGCCCAGCATTCCCGCCAGGATTTCGGGCGTGAACACGGGATCCGCGGCGATGTTGAAGGCGCCCTCCGCCCGCTGGTCCACCACCCGCCAGTACGCGTCGGCGATGTCATCCGCGTGAACCACCTGGAAGGAGAATTCCGCAGGCAGCGGGATGATCGGCAGGCTCAGCTTGTTCAGGATGGACCGGGGAACCAGCGGACCGAGGAAATACCGGCCAATCTCGCTGCCGGCGTCGGACTGGAAGATGAGTCCCGGACGCAGCCGCGCCACCCGGATTTCCGGGTAGTGCCGCTCGAAGTCATCCAGCAGTTCTTCCTGCTCGCCCTTGTGCCGGCTGTAGTGCGAGGTGGCGATGCCGCGGGCCGGCCAGGACTCATCGGTCAGCCGGTCCTTGGGTGCAGGGGAATAGGCACCCACGGATGAAGCGCAGACAACCTGCCTGACTCCGGCCTCGGCGGCGGCCGCCAGCATGTTCTGCGTGCCGCGGACGTTGATCCGGTGCAGCTCCGCTTCATCCCGGTTCGGCTGGATGGCCCACACCAGGTGGATCACGGCGTCCACGCCGCGCAGCACCTCAGTGAGTTCTTCGGCGCCTGCCCGGGAAGCGACATCGATGCTGTGCCACTGAACGCCCTCATAGGGTCCAGTGGGCTGGGACGGAATCCGCCGGGCGACTCCGATGATCTCCAGGCCGCCGGGGTGCTCAGCCCGGGCAGCCTGCAGCCGGCGCAGGACGGCGGTCCCCACATTTCCAGTGGCTCCGAGGACGGCTACACGCATCAAGAAAGTCCCTTCGTTCTTCGAACCCACGGTTCCGCTCCGCAGTGCTGTTGGTCCACGACTCTACAGCTCAACTGCCGCCGCTGGCAGGGCGCTAGGCTGGAGGGCAGAGCAGGTACTCGGAGCTGAACGACGGAGTGATCATGGCGAAGACATCGGAACAGGCAGCAACAGGTGCCGACTACAGCACCAAGGGGTCCTATGTGTCCGGGGGGCAGGAGTACACCCGGGACACCAACTACATTGAAACCCGCATCACCCGCGACGGACGGGACGGCTATCCGGTCGAGGCCGGCCGCTACCGGCTGATCGCTGCCCGCGCCTGCCCGTGGGCCAACCGCACCATCATTGTCCGCCGCCTGCTGGGACTGGAGGACGCCATCTCGCTGGGCACCCCCGGGCCGACGCACGACTCCCGGAGCTGGACCTTCGACCTCGATCCGGACGGCAAGGATCCGGTGCTGGGCATTGAGCGCCTGCAGGAGGCCTTCTTCCGCCGCACTCCCGGTTACAGCCGCGGCATCACCGTTCCCGCCGTCGTCGACATCCCCACGGGCGCCGTGGTGACCAACAATTTCCCGCAGATCACTGAGGACTTCAGCAGCGAGTGGACCGAGTTCCACCGCGACGGCGCCCCGGACCTGTGGCCTGCCGAGCACCTCGAGGAGATGCGCGAGGTTAACAAGCGCGTCTTCACCGAGGTGAACAACGGTGTGTACCGCTGCGGTTTTGCCGGCTCGCAGGAAGCCTACGACGCCGCGTACGACCGGTTGTGGACTGCCATGGACTGGCTGGAAGACAGGCTCTCGAAGCAGCGCTACCTGATCGGGGACACCATCACCGAAGCCGACGTCCGGCTGTTCACCACCCTGGTCCGGTTCGACGCCGTCTACCACGGCCACTTCAAGTGCAACCGGAACAAGCTCAGTGAAATGCCGAACCTGTGGGGCTATGCCCGGGACCTGTTCCAGACTCCCGGCTTCGGCGACACCGTGGACTTTGTGCAGATCAAGCAGCACTACTACATCGTGCACGAAGACATTAATCCCACCGGGATCGTGCCCAAGGGCCCGGATAACTCCGTCTGGCTGACTCCGCACGGCCGTGAGGCACTCGGCGGCCGTCCGTTCGGCAACGGAACAGCTCCCGGTCCTGTCCGCCCGGGCGAGGAAGTTACCCCGGGCCACGGCGCCGAGTAGCGGCTTTTTCCAACCAGCCGTGCACACTCCCACCACGCGAGAGGCCAGTTACGGCTCCTATGGAGGCTGATAACAGCCGCAACTGGCCTCTCGGCGGGAGTAATACGGCACAGAACTGTTTCTTAATCTGACCAGCCGTAGGTTAGCCTTACTTAAGTCAAATACCGCTGGCTTCAGGAGGTGCCGCCGTGTCCTCAACGGCCGTGGTTCGCACCCCCGTTTCCGGCCCCCGGCCCTCCTTCCGGAACGGCCGCCGGATTTCTCCCGTGATCCTGCTGGCAGTGTCGCTGACCATCCTGGCCGCCGCTGCTTTCGCCTCCGTGGCCCTTGGTGCCAGGCCGCTCTCCCTGGAGAGCGTCTGGCAGGCGCTGACCAGCGCTGATCCCGCCAACGGAGACCACGCCGTCGTCCTCAGCCGGCTCCCGCGCACCGTGGCAGCGCTCCTCATCGGCGCCGCCCTCGGACTGGCCGGAACCGCGCTGCAGGGCATGACGCGCAACCCGCTGGCAGACCCCGGAATCATGGGCCTGAACGCCGGAGCGGCATTCGCAGTAGTCACGGCCATGTACGTTTTTGGCATCACCTCCTTCACCGGGTACGTGTGGTTCGCGCTGGCCGGCACCGCGCTGGCGGCGCTGGTCGTCTATGCGGTCGCGTCGCTGGGCCGGGAGGGGGCAACACCGGTGAAGCTGGCGCTGGCCGGTGCTGCGCTGACCGCCGGGCTGACCAGCCTGCTGTCGGCCGTGCTGGTCTCCAGCCAGCAGACGCTGAACACCTTCCGTTTCTGGCAGGTCGGCACCGTCTCCGGGCGCGGCTGGGACGTCCTGCTTCCCCTGATTCCCTTCCTCGCCGCGGGGGCCGTGATCCTGCTCGCTTCCGGCCGGGCCCTGAACGGCCTGAGCCTGGGTGACGACGTCGCGCGCGGACTGGGCCAGAACGTTGCCCTTTCGCGCGGAGTCATGGCGGTGGGCGTGGTGCTGCTCTGCGGGGCCGCCACCGCCGCTGCGGGCCCCATCGCGTTCCTCGGCCTGGTGATCCCGCACCTGGTGCGCGGCCTGGCCGGCCCGGACTACCGCTGGATCCTGGTGCTCTCCGCCGTGCTGGCGCCCGTTCTGCTGCTGGTGGCCGACGTCGTCGGACGCCTCATTCTCCCGCCGGGCGAGGTGCCGGTCGGCATCATGACCGCGGTCATCGGCGCACCGGTCTTCATTGCCATCATCCGCCGCCGGAAGCTGGCCGAGCTGTGAGCGCCGCACCCCTGCTCCAGGAGAACGGTTCCGCCGCCGCATCGGTTCGCGAGGTCCGGCGCCGCAGCGGGCGGCGCCGGCGCGTGGTGCTCGCTTCCCTGGCGGCCGGCGTCGTGGTGCTGTTCTTCGCCGGTGTGCTGCTGGGCAGCTACACCGTGACCATCCCCGACTTCGTGCGCATCCTGGCGGGGGAGAGGATTCCCGGCGCCTCCTTCATCGTGATGGAGAGCAAACTGCCGCGTGCCGTGACCGCCGTGCTGATCGGCGCGGCCTTCGGCGTCTCCGGCCACCTCTTCCAGACCATGCTGCGCAACCCGCTGGCCAGCCCGGACATTGTCGGCATCAGCTACGGTGCCAGCGCAGCGGCAGTTACCGCCATGGTGGCCTTTGGCGCCACGGGCGCCGGTGTCTCCCTGGCAGCGCTTGCCGGAGCCTGCGTCATCGCGGTCTCCCTGCACCTGCTGAGCCGGAAGGGCGGGGCCTCCGGTGCCCGGCTGGTGCTGATGGGAATCGGCTTCGCCGCCGTGCTCCAGGCGCTGGTGAACTTCCTGCTCACGCGCACGGATGTGCGCACCGCTGCCGAGTCCCTGGTCTGGCTGACCGGGTCCCTGAACTCGGCAACATGGGAACGGGCCGGCATCGTGGCCCTGGCCCTCGCGGTGCTGCTTCCCGCCGCAGTCCTGCTGGGCCGGCGCCTGCGGGTGCTGGAACTCGGCGACGACTTCGCTGCGGGCCTCGGCCTGCCGGTGGAGGGAACGCGCGCGGGACTGCTGTTTACCGGCGTCGCGCTGGCAGCAGTCGCCACGGCCGCAGCCGGACCGGTTGCCTTCGTCGCCTTCCTGGCCGGGCCCATTTCCCGCCGGCTGATCGGCGGCCGCGCCTCGCTGGCCGCCGCCGGACTCACCGGTGCGCTGATCATGCTGGCTGCTGACTTCGTTGCCGGCAACGTGCTTCCGGGCGCCCTGCCCGTCGGCGTCGTAACCGGCGCGCTGGGGGCGCCGTTCCTGCTGTGGCTGCTCGTCAGCTCCAACCGTGTAGGCCGAGGAGGCTAAAGCATGCAGAACAAGCTCGAGGCACGGGACCTGGTGCTCTCCTACGCAGACCGGACAGTAGTTGACGGTCTCAGCGTTGAACTGCCAGCAGGCCGGATTACCGTGATCGTCGGCGCCAACGCGTGCGGCAAGTCCACCCTGCTGCGCGGCCTGGCCCGGCTGCTCAAGCCGGTCTCCGGCGCCGTGGAACTAAACGGCCGGGACATCAACTCGATGCCCAGCCGTGAAGTGGCCCGCACCCTCGGCCTGCTCCCGCAGACTCCCAACGCACCCGACGGTATTACCGTGGCAGATCTCGTGGGCCGCGGCCGCTATCCCCACCAGGGCTGGTTCCGCCAGTGGAACGCAAAGGACGACGACGCCGTCGCCGCCGCGCTGGAAGCCACCGGCACGCTGGAACTGGCCGGCCGCGACATCGATGAGCTGTCCGGCGGCCAGCGCCAGCGGGTCTGGATTGCCATGGCCCTGGCCCAGCAGACGGACATCCTGCTCCTGGACGAACCCACCACCTTCCTGGACGTCACGCACCAGGTGGAGGTCCTGGACCTGGTCACGGACCTGAACCGGCGCGCCGGCACCACCGTGGTGATCGTGCTCCACGACCTGAATCTCGCTGCACGCTACGCAGACCACCTGATCGCCATGAAGGACGGCCGGATCGCCGCCCAGGGCGCACCGGCCGAGGTGGTGACCGAGGCCCTGGTCCAGGAGGTCTTCGGCCTGGAAGCCGCCGTCATCCCCGATCCCGTCGCCGGAACCCCCATGGTGGTCCCGGTGGGCCGGCACCACTCCCGCCCTGCTGCGGCCGTCAGGACACCAGCCGTGGGCTACCTGCCCAACCCGCACGATTCCAGCCTTGAGACCCGCAACCCGATGGAGGCAGCTTCATGACCGCTATCCGCACCACCTCGACGGCAGCGGCAGCTGCCCCGGCACGGCGCCAGGGCGCGAATGCCGCTGTGCTGGCCTTCGACGTCGAGGTCCGGAACGTCAAGCGGCTCAGCGCCAACTTCCAGCGCATCACCTTCGGCGGGGAGTGCCTGCGTGAATTCGGTGTGCAGGGCAGCACTGACGACCTGCGGATCAAGGTGGTCATTCCGCCGCAGACAGCGGATGGAACCCGGGCACAGCTTCCGCCGATCGACTGCGATGACGCAGGGTGGTACCGGAACTGGCTGGCCATGGACGCCGACGCACGCGGATCCATGCGCACCTACACCGTCCGTGCCTCACGCTGCTCCTCACCGGAACCGGAGATCGACGTCGACTTCGTCCTGCACTTCGACGGCGACGGCGTGGGCGGTCCGGCATCGACCTGGGCAGCCGCTGCCCGGCCCGGAGACCGTGTCACGGTTATCGGACCCAATGCTGTGCACTGCGTCACGGCAGAGTCCTACGGCGGCATCGAGTGGCGCCCGGGACTTGCGCAGCACGTGCTCCTCGCCGGAGACGAAACTGCCGTCCCTGCCATTGCCTCGATCCTGGAGAACCTGCCCGAAGACTTCACCGGACATGCCCTCCTGGAAGTCCCTGACGCCGCGGACATCCAGGAGCTTTCGACACCCTCCCGGGTGCGCATTTCCTGGCTTCCCCGCAACGGGCGGGCACATGGCGAAGCGCTTGAAGCTGCAGTCAGGGAAGCTGTCGCCGTTCCGGGCTACGCCACCGTGGAGCGCACTGCTGCGGCTGCACCAGTTCCCGCCCGCCGGCAGGAGCTGGAGGACGTGGACATCGACTCCGTGATCCTCTGGGAGACCCCTGCACGGCTCACCCCCGAGGTGGTGGAGAACTCGCCCAGCCCCCATACCCCTGCCGGAGCGCTGCCGTTCTACGCCTGGATCGCGGGCGAAGCCGCCGTGGTGCGCGGGCTGCGCCGCTACCTCGTCCGCGACGCAGGCATCGACCGCAAGCAGGTGGCCTTTATGGGTTACTGGCGGCAGGGACGCGCCGAAGCTTCCTAGGCGGCGCTCCGCCTTCTTTTCCACTGTGAACCAGCACAGCGGGCAGCGCTGTAGGACCTGACACGCGCTGCTGTTCAGTTGCGCACAAAAGCTCCGTTGTCGAAGCATGCTTCGTTAAACTGGAGGAAATCACTTCCACTTTCGCCGGGCTGTCGCACGCCCGGATGAGGCATACCCAGTACCGACAGAACTGTTGTCTATCCACAGTGGAGTATGAGTGACCCCCAAAGTAAACGAAACTGCCCGTGATTTGGCTGGCGCTCTTCGCCGGTACGTCACTGAAACGGCGGCCCGGTACCAGAAGACCGGCAAGCACGCCGTTCCGGACACGGAACACCTGAAACTCTCCCTTCCCCCACAGCTTCAGGACCTGCTGCGGCAGGCCCGGAAATACAGCACCCCCGCCCGCAAGACAGCTGCACTGGGAACCGGTGCCTCGCTGCTGCTCAGCGGCATGGTCTTCGGCGTGGCCAACGCGGCGACCGTCACCGCGCCTGAAACCGTCACCGAGCGTCAGCTGGTCAACACCCAACCGCTGCCGGAACCGCAGGAACAGCCTGCCGCCGCGGCCCCCGCTGAAGGAGGCACCGGCTCCACCGCCCCCGTCATCGAAGCGCCTCCGGCCAAGCCCTCCGTTCCGGTGGATGGCATGGTGATCACCTCGCCGTTCGGCTGGCGGATCAACCCGATGACCGGCTATGGCCAGGAATGGCACACCGGCACCGACTTCCGCGGCGCACTCGGCGCAGAAGTCCGTTCTGCCCGGGCCGGAACGGTCGTCGAAGCCGGCTGGCACACCACCGGCGGCGGCGGACTGCGGATCGTGGTGGACCACGGCGGCGGAGTCCAGACCACCTACAACCACCTGAATGACATTTGGGTCGCACCCGGCCAGCCCGTTGGTGAAGGAGAGGTTATTGGCGGCGTGGGAAGCACCGGAAACTCCACCGGCCCGCACCTGCACTTTGAAGTCCTCATCAACGGCGAGTACATCGACCCCATGACCTGGCTCTAGCCCGAACGCAGTCAGCCCCCGGAAGACCGGGGGCTGACGCACTTAACGGCAAAGAGGCTAGGGCTCCGGATTGGTCAGGATCGCCGGGTCCTTCTTCCCGTGCGGCATCCGGATCCGCAGGGCGCTGGGATCAACCCGCAGGGAGAGCCGCGTGGCGCTGCCCAGGTGGTCGCCGTCCATCTCGAAATCCTGCGGCGTGTCGGCCCAGATGTCCGCACTGCGGCACTGGAAATACTCCACCGCGGTTCCCCGGCCCTTGCCGCGGCGCAGCAGCCCGGCAACGACCGACAGCCAGCCCAGGCTTCCCTTGGGCGCCATGGTCATGATGTCCAGCAGGCCGTCGTCGATCTTCGCGCCGGGGAAGACTTCCAGGCCGCCAACGATCTTGCCGCAGTTCCCGCCCATCACGCTGCGCAGGCGGCGGGAGAAGGGCTTGCCGCCGTCGATCGAAATCATGGTCTTCACGGGTTTGCCGGGAAGGTTCCGGATGCCGGCGTCCACATACGCCAGCCATCCCACGCGGTCCTTGAGGGCAGTATTCGTGTCGCCCATCATCACGGCGTCGTATCCCAGCCCGGCCATGACCAGGAAGATCTCGCTGTCCACGGCCTCGTCCACCTTCACGTGGACCACGTCGATGCGCCGTTCGGTCCCGGTCAGTGCCGTGCGCGCGGCGCCTTCCGGGTCATCGACCGGCACGTCCAGGTTCCGGGCCAGCAGGTTGCCGGTGCCCAGCGGCAGCAGCCCCAGGGGAGTGTCGGTGCCGGCCAGCTCGGCGGCCACGCAGCGCACGGTTCCGTCGCCGCCCGCGGCGATAACGACGTCGGCGCCTTCCTCCAGCGCCTTCCGCGCCATTCCATGGCCCGGGTCATCTGCCTCGGTCTCCAGCCACAGCGGGGCTTCCCAGCCTTCGCCGGCGCAGACTTCATCCACCAGGGCGCGGATGTCCACATCTGTCTTCTTCGTGGGATTGATGACGACGGCGGCGCGCCGTCCGGGGGCGCGCGTGCCCGGTTCGGGCGCGTTCTGCGTCTGGGACTGGCTGGACATGGTGCCCTTCGATCGACGGGAGTGTTCCGGGTCTGAGTCTAGACTGCCGCCCGGCCGGCGGGGTGTAGAAGGGCTTGTAGGCTGTGGGGGTGACTTTCTCGCAGCGATACGTGGCCCTTGGAGATTCGTTTACTGAAGGCGTGGGGGACTGGGATCCTGCCCGCCCCAACGGCGTCCGCGGCTGGGCAGACCGCGTCGCGGAGCAGCTCGCTCTGGCGGACCCCTCCTGGGGATACGCCAACCTGGCCATCCGCGGAAAGAAACTCCGCCAGGTCACCGACGAGCAGATTGAGCCTGCCCTGGCGCTGGAGCCAACGCTCGTGAGCATCTATGCCGGCGGCAACGACATCCTGCGCCCCAAAGTGGACATTGACGCCATAGTCCAGGCCTATGATTCCGCGATCGGCCGCCTGCGTGCGTCCGGCGCGGCGGTGCTGGTGTTCACCGGTTTCGATTCCGGCCAGTCGCCGATTTTCGGCCGGACCAGGGGCCGCACCGCACTGTACAACGAACTGGTGCGTGAGGCCGCAGACGCCCACGGAGCGGTCCTGGTGGACTACTGGCGCCTCAAGGTCCTGCAGGACGAGCGGTACTGGGACGTGGACCGGCTGCACATGTCCCCGGCAGGGCACATCCTCACGGCGAAGAAGGTCCTTGAAGTACTGCGTGCCACGGATGCGCTGGATGTTCCCGAGCTGGACACCCTTCCTGCGCGCGACCGCATCCAGCGGCTAAAGCACGATGCGCGCTGGGCCCGAGAGTACCTCGGCCCCTGGGTCAGCCGGCGCCTGCGAGGGGTGTCCTCCGGCGACAACCTGAGCGCCCGTTTTCCCTCTCCGGTGCAGCTCACTCCGCAGGGGTAGCCGCGTCCCGGCACGGGCGGAATACGCCTCCGACGCGCCCCAAATCCGTCCAATGTGACGTACTTCATAATAAATGCCGAATTCCGCATGATTGCTGGCAACTATCCGCCCGGCCTTGCGCGCATCGATGGATAAGCACCCTTACGATTCGGGAATGCGGGTCTTCTTTTCTACACTTATGGGTCTGCCGGCTGGGAGCCGGCGCAGGGATGCAATTGCCCTACGCAGATGACCTCTAGAGAAAAAGGCCCAAATGCAGCAGGAAGCACCTGATTCGAGCACCGCTCCGCCCGGTTCACTCCCGGGCGCCGCGGCCCGTAAGCCGAAGCGCAACCCGCTTCGCCGGCGCCGCCTTGAGGTGGAAGACGTCAACGTCGTTGACCACTCAATGATGAAGAAAGCCGTCGGAGGCACCGTCGTCGGCAACACCATGGAATGGTTCGACATCGGCGTGTACGGCTACCTGGCCGTCACCATGGGTGCCGTGTTCCTTTCCGACGCCGACCCCGCTGCCCAGCTGCTCTTCAGCCTGGGCGTGTTCGCGGCGACCTTCATCGCCCGCCCGCTGGGCGGCGTCGTCTTCGGACGCATTGGCGACCGGATCGGCCGGCAGAAAACGCTGGCCGCCACGCTGATCATGATGGCCGCGTCCACCTTCGTCATTGGCCTGCTCCCCGGTTATGCCCAGATTGGCATGGCCGCCCCCGTGCTGCTGGTCCTCATGAAGCTCCTGCAGGGGTTCAGCACCGGCGGCGAGTACGCGGGCGCCACTACCTTCGTCTCGGAATACGCTCCGGACAAGCGCCGCGGCTTCCTTGCCAGCATCCTGGACCTGGGCAGTTACATGGGCTTTGCCCTCGGCGCGCTGACAGTCTCTGCCCTGCAGCTGACCCTCAGTGAAGAAACCATGCTCGACTGGGGCTGGCGGATCCCGTTCCTGATCGCCGGACCGCTTGGCGCAATTGCCATCTACTTCCGCCTGAAGATCGAAGAGTCCCCCGCCTTCCAGGCCACCCTGGATGCCCAGGAAGAACAGGCTGCTTCCGCAGCGGGCAAGGACCTGGACAAGGATGCCGTCGCTCAGGGAACCTTCGGCATCTTCCGCACCTACTGGCGTCCGATCGTGCTGGCCATGGTCCTCGTGGCCGCGGCGAACACCGTCGGCTACGCCCTGACGTCCTACATGCCTTCCTACCTCACGGATTCGAAGGGCTACGATCCGCTCCACGGCACCCTGCTCACCATTCCGGTGCTGGTGGCGATGGCGCTGTGCATCCCGCTGACCGGGCGCCTTTCGGATCGCATCGGCCGCCGGCCGGTGCTGTGGATGGGGGCCGGAAGCACCATCGTGCTTGCAATCCCGGCCTTCGTCCTCATCGACCAGGGCCCCATCTGGACCACCCTGCTCGGCCTTGGCCTGCTGGCCATTCCGGTGACGTTCTACGTGGCCAACCTTGCCTCGGCCCTGCCGGCGCTCTTCCCCACGGCCAGCCGCTACGGCGCCATGGGCATCGCCTACAACTTTGCCGTGGCCATCTTCGGCGGCACTGCTCCGCTGATCATGCAGGGCCTGATCACCCTCACCGACAATGACATGATGCCGGCGTACTACCTGATGGCGACCTCCGCCGTCGGTGCCGTCGCCATCGGGATCATGAAGGAATCGGCCCGGCGCCCCATGCCCGGCTCCATGCCGAGTGTCGCCACGGAGGCCGAAGCGCGCGAACTCGTTGAAACCCAGGATGAGAACCCGCTGCTGGATGTGGACTCGCTGCCGTTCGACTCGGCCGGCGTCGCGGACGACCGCGAGCCTGCCCGCTAGCGCCATCGTACCTCCGCTTCCGCGAGAGGCCAGTTGGGGGCCCATACAGCCTTGATAAGGACTCCAACTGGCCTCCCGGGGGAGGCTTGAAGGCTCAAGTGACGTGAGAGAATGGCCCCATGACCGAACAGCAGTCCGGCCGGTGGCTTACCCCGCAGGAGCGCAGCGCATGGCTGGCGCTCTATGCCGTGGCCACGCGGCTGCCGGGAACCCTCGACGCCGACCTTTTCCGCCGGGCGAGGATCACCCTCTTCGACTACCACGTCCTGGCCATGACTTCGGAGGCCGAGGGACAGCAGCTGGCCATGAGCGAACTCGCTTCGCGCTCCAACGCTTCCCTCTCCCGCCTCTCCCACGTAGTGAAGAAACTCGAGCAGCGCGGCTGGATGCGCCGCTTCCCGTCACCCACGGACGCCCGGGTGACGACGGCGGCACTCACGGACGAGGGCATGGCAGCGCTGGTCGAACTCGCCCCCGGCCACGTTGAAACAGTCCGCGAAGCGGTCTTCGACGCACTGGATGACCAGGACGTGGCAGACCTGACCCGGGTTGGCACGAAAATCCTGACCCTGCTCGATCCGGCCTCGGACCGTCCGGGTGCCCCGACCAAAGGAACCTGAATGCGCCAGCCGCGGATACTGACCATCATCCTTGCCGGAGGATCCGGGGGAAGGCTCGGGAGCCTCACAGACACCCGTGCCAAGCCGGCCATGCCGGTGGGCGGATCCTACCGGCTGATCGACATCCCGCTTTCAAACCTGCACAACTCCGGACTCAGCGACGTCTGGATCGTGGAGCAGTACGAACCGAAGTCCCTGAATGACCACCTGGTCAGCGGCCGCCCCTGGGACCTGGACCGCACCAACGGCGGGCTGCGCGTGCTGCCGCCGTACCAGGGTTCGGAGGGGGAGGGGTTCGCCGAAGGCAACGCCGACGCCCTGTACCGCCAGGTGGACTACATCCGCGAATACGATCCGGACCTGATCCTGGTGCTCAGCGCCGACCACCTGTACCGGCTGGACTACCGCGACGTTATCGCGGCGCACACCTCCGCAGGAGCGGCGCTGACCGTGGTGAGCTGCCGCATCAATCATGATCCGTCCGAACACGGTGTCCTGGAAGTGGAGAACGGCGCCGTCACCGGATTCGAATACAAACCCGAAAAGCCGAAGTCGGACCTGATCGCCGCGGAGATCTTCCTCTACGACGCCGAAGTGCTGCTGCGCAGCCTGGAAGAACTCATGGAACGCGACGGCCAGCTGGAGGACTACGGGGACCAGCTCCTTCCCTACCTCGTGGAACGGGAGAAGGTCATCGAGCACCGGCTGGAGGGATACTGGCGGGACATGGGTACGCCGGACAGCTACCACCAGGCACACATGGACCTGCTGGACGGACACGGCATGGTCTTCGACGACCCGGCCTGGCCCATCCTCTCCGCCACCCCGCGCCGGCTGCCGGCATTCGTCGGAGCGGCAGCCCAGGTTGAAACCAGCCTGCTGGCACCCGGCTCCCGTGTGGATGGGAAAGTCTCCCGGAGCGTCGTGGGACCGGACTGCCGGATCGAGCCCGGAGCCGAGGTTCACGGCTGTGTGCTGCTCGACGGCGTGCGCGTCATCACGGGCGCCCGGCTGCGGAACATGGTGGTGGATTCGGGTGCAGTAGTGGGCGGCGCCACTGACCTGGACGGAGCGAAAGAGGACCCGGAAACCGGGATCGCGGTCGTGACGGCCGCCGGAGCCCTGGAGAAGCCCTCCGCTGATTAGCCGGTTTGGCTCAGGCGCATGCACCGTTTAGGATAGGAAGGCGTTAAGTCGCGCCCATGATCTGGTTTCGTCCCGCGAGGGTACGGACCAGGGCATTTGCGTGGCCGCCCGTATAAACCTAGAATTGAAGGCTGTCGCAGCGGATTACTGCTATGGCTGCCCGAACTTCACCGTCTTCCCCGCGGCGAGGCACTTCGGCTGGATCTCACCCCGCCAGGTCAACCTCCGGAAAGTCGCAGTAATAACGGTGTCAAAACTGGTGGCGGGACGCTCTTTATTGCAGGTGCCATGGCGGCATCGCCTGGTGCTTGTTTTTTGAGGACCGTCATATTTACTACAACTGGAGGAGAGATCATGGCAGCTTACTGCCAGGTAACCGGAGCTGTTCCCGGCTTTGGTCACAGCATTTCGCACTCGCACCGCCGCAACAAGCGTCGGTTCGACCCGAATATTCAGAAGAAGCGCTACTGGGTTCCGTCCCTGCGCCGCAACGTGACGCTGCAGGTTTCGGCCCGCGGCATCAAGACGATCGACGTCCGCGGCATTGACGCAGTCGTCACCGAACTCCTCGCGAAGGGTGTGAAGCTCTAGTGGCTAAGGACAAGGACGTTCGTCCGATCATCAAGCTGAAGTCGACCGCCGGCACCGGGTACACCTACGTGACCCGCAAGAACCGTCGTAACGACCCGGACCGCATGGTCCTGAAGAAGTACGACCCCAAGATCCGCCAGCACGTCGAATTCCGTGAGGAGCGCTAAGAATGGCAAAGAAGTCCAAGATTGCCCGCAACGAGCAGCGCAAGGTTGTTGTTGAGCGCTACGCTGCCAAGCGCCTCGAACTGAAGAAGACCCTGGTCGACCCGAACGCCACCGACGAAGCACGCGAAGCCGCACGCCTCGGCCTGCAGAAGCTGCCCCGCAACGCTTCCCCGGTCCGCCTGCGCAACCGTGACCAGATCGACGGCCGCCCCCGGGGTACCCTCCAGAAGTTCGGTATCTCCCGCGTGCGTTTCCGCGACATGGCACACGCCGGCGAACTGCCCGGCATCAAGAAGTCCAGCTGGTAAGCTCCGCTTTCCACGCCTAAAAAGGGCGGCAACCTCTTCGGTTGCCGCCCTTTTTGCGTACCTGCGAGTTCCTTGCATCCAAAACGGCCCGAATTTTGCCCAAAAACCCGAAAAATCCGCGAAAACCCGCGGTTTTCAGCGTGATTTGGGCTTCCAAGCTGGTAAGTTTTCGAACAGAGGCGGTTACGCATCCGTGAACCGCTCGCGCTAAACACCAGAGTCCAGGAGGACATAAATTGGCTATGAACCGCAGTGAACTTGTTGCCGCTGTCGCAGAGAAGTCCGGCAACAGCCAGACCGCCGTCAACGGCGTGCTCGATGCTGTCTTCGACATCTTCGCCACTTCCGTTGCCAACGGCGAAAAGATCACCATCCCGGGCTGGCTTGCTGTTGAGCGCACCGACCGCGCAGCTCGCCAGGGCCGCAACCCGCAGACCGGCGAAACCATCCAGATCCCGGCCGGCCACAGCGTCAAGCTGACCGCAGGCTCCAAGCTGAAGGCTGCTGTCGCTAAGAAGTAGTATTTTCCGCTTTTCCCGAAGGGCCGGTACCGGATGGTACCGGTCCTTCGTGCTGTCCGCCCCGGGCGGATGGCAGCCGCCGGGTTCTCCGGTCCAAACAGCGGCCGTGATTGGCCCAATTTTTACAAGGGGTAGAGAATGGATAGCGTGCCAAACTCTGCCAAGACCCAGAACACCCTGCCGGGCCGTCCTGCCGGCCAGGAGCCCGGACACCCCGCACGCAACGGCTGGCTCGCTGCTGGCGCGGGGGTCATGGTCCTTGCCCTTGGCGTGGCTCTGCTGTTCACCGGTGCAGCAGCGGCGTCGCAGCTGTCCGACCCCGGCGCGCTGACCCGCTGGGGACTGCCCGTGGCGAAAGCCATTCAGAACGGTGCCGTTGCGGCAGTCATCGGAGCACTGGTGTTCGCCGTCTTTATCCTTCCCAAGCACGCCGGTCCGCGGCTCGGAAAGGGTGAGAGGGAAACCCGCCCCGAACACCCTGCCTTCACCCAGGCCATGTACCTGGCCTCCGGCGCTGCCGCTGTGTGGACGCTCGCCGCGATCGCCGTCATGCTCTTCACATACTCGGACGTCTCGGGACTGCCGCTGAGCCCGGACGCGTCCTACACCGAAGGCCTTGCCTCCTTCCTGACAGACTTCGCGACCGGCCGCGCGTGGCTGGCCGTCAGCATCATTGCCGCCGTGGTCACAACCCTGACCTTCGGCGTCCGCTCTCTGACCGGCCTTGCCCTGACGCTGGCCCTGTCGATCGGCGGCCTGCTGCCCATGGCACTGGTGGGCCACGCCGCCGGCGGCGATGACCACAGTGCCGCTGTCAACTCGATTGGCCTGCACCTGATCGGTGTCTGCGTATGGATCGGCGGCATCATCGTCCTCGTGGTGATCGCCCGGCAGCTTGGCGACATCACCGGGGTAGTCCTGCGACGCTTCTCAGCCCTGGCCGGGTTCGGGTTCATCCTGGTATCGCTCTCCGGCCTGGTGAATGCCTCACTGCGCATCACCTCTCTGGAACAGCTGGATTCCCGCTGGGGAGCGCTGGTGCTCTTCAAGGTCGCCGCGACTCTGGTACTGGGCGTCTTCGGGTTCCTGCACCGGCGCTGGATTATTCCGCAGCTCCCGGCGGCTGCCGCCGGCTCCACCAGAAGCGCGACGCCGGATTCTCCCCGCTCGATGAGCGCACGCCGGGTACTCTGGCAGCTGATCGGCGTCGAACTGCTCATCATGGGTGCCATCTCCGGTGTGGCCGCTGCACTGGCCCGCACCGCCCCGCCGCGGCCGGAAGAGCTTCCGCCGAACGCCTCGCCTGCCCGCATCCTCACCGGCTACGACCTGCCGCCGGAACTCACCGCGGAACGCTTCCTCACGGAATGGCGCTTCGACTGGCTCTGGGTGGCGATCGTGGTGACCATCGGCGCCGCCTACATCCTGGGCGTCATCAAGCTGCGCCGCCGGGGCGACAAGTGGTCCCTGGTACGCACGCTCTGCTGGCTCGTCGGCCTGATCGCGCTGACCTACGTCACCTCCGGTGCCCCGGCCGTGTACGGCATGGTCCTCTTCAGCACCCACATGCTCGGACACATGGCACTGACCATGGTGGTCCCGCTGTTCCTGGTCCTCGGCGCGCCCGTCACCCTGGCGCTCAAAGCCCTGACACCGCGCCGAGACGGCAGCCGCGGACTGCGCGAGTGGATCCTGATCGGCGTGCACTCACGCTATTCAAAGATCATCACCAACCCGATTTTCGCTGCGGTGAACTTTGCCGGCTCGATCGTGATCTTCTACTACTCCGACCTGTTCGGTTTCGCGCTGCGGGAGCATGTGGGCCATGAGCTGATGGTGCTGCACTTCCTGCTCACCGGCTACATCTTCATCCTCACCATGATCGGCATCGATCCGCTGCCCAGCCGGGCCCCGTACCCCCTGCGGCTGGTCATCCTGCTGGCCACGATGGCGTTCCACGCCTTCTTCGGCGTGGCCGTGATGGGCCAGACCTCGCTGATCCAGGCCTCCTACTTTGGAAATATGGGCCGGGACTGGGGTGTGAGTGCCCTGGAAGACCAGCAGCTCGGCGGCGCAATCATGTGGGGAATCGGTGAAGTTCCCACCGTGCTGGTGGCAATCGGCGTCGCACTCCAGTGGTCCCGGACGGATGCACGTGAAACAAAACGCAAAGACCGTGCGGCCGAACGGAATAACGATGCTGAACTTACGGCTTACAACAATATGTTCGCCCAGCTGGCCGAACGTGATGCTAGGACAGACCAAGGAGAACGCAGATGACTGAAACGGTGCGCGCCGGATACCGCGTCCGGGCCTCCGAGCTGGAAGGCCGCAACTGGCTCAACACGGGCGGGAAGCAGCTGGGGCTGGAAGACCTCCGCGGCAAGATCGTCCTGCTGGACTTCTGGACCTTCTGCTGCATCAACTGCCTCCATGTGCTGGATGAGCTGCGGCCGCTGGAGGAGAAGTACTCCGACGTCCTGGTGACGGTCGGCGTCCACTCGCCCAAGTTCGAGCATGAAGCCGACCCGGTGGCCCTGGCTGCCGCCGTCGAACGCTACGAAATCCACCACCCGGTCCTCGACGACCCGGAACTTGCCACCTGGCAGGCTTACACGGCCCGTGCGTGGCCCACCCTGGTGGTCATCGACCCGGAGGGCTACATCGTTGCGCACCTCTCCGGGGAAGGGCACGCAGCGGGGCTGGAGTCCCTGGTCGCCGAGCTGGTCGCCGAACACGAAGCCAAGGGCACCCTGCACCGCGGGAACGGCCCCTACGTTCCGGCCGAAGCCACCTCCGGAGACCTGCGTTTCCCGGGCAAGGCGGTAGCCCTGCCGGAGGGAACGTTCCTGGTTGCGGACACGGGGCACCACCGGCTCGTTGAACTGGAAGCGGACCTCACCACCGTCCGCCGCGTCATCGGTGAAGGAACCAAGGGCTGGCGCGACGGCGACTCCGGCACCGCCCGCTTCAACGAACCGCAGGGCCTGGCCGTGCTGCCCGCAGCCGTGGCCGAGACCCTCGACTACGACGTGCTCGTGGCCGACACCGTCAACCACCGCCTGCGCGGCGTGAACCTGGCCACCGGCGCGGTCACCACGGTGGCCGGCAACGGTGTCCAGCGGCTGCTGGACGCCGAGAACCAGGCTGCTGACGCCTCGACGGACCTGGGAACCGATCCGCTGGGCACCTCGCTTTCCTCCCCGTGGGACGTGCTCTGGTCCACCGCGCTGGGCCAGGCTGTAGTCGCCATGGCCGGAACCCACCAGATCTTCGCCTTCGATCCCGCCACCGGCGCACTGTCCATCGTGGCCGGAACCGGCCTGGAAGGACTGCTCGACGGCGACGGCGACGCTGCCTGGTTCGCCCAGTCCTCGGGCCTGGCCCAAGACGCCGAAGGCAGCATCTGGGTCGCCGATTCTGAGACCTCCGCACTGCGCCGGCTGCGCTTCGACACCACCACCGGGGGCAAGCCGGCCGTCACGGTGGACACCGCCGTCGGAACCGGGCTGTTCGACTTCGGCTACCGCGACGGCGCCTCCTCCGAGGCACGCCTGCAGCACCCGCTCGGCGTCGCCGTCCTTCCGGACGGCTCGGTGGCCATCGCCGATACCTACAACGGCGCCGTGCGCCGCTACGATCCGGCTACACAGACCGTCTCCACGCTCTCCCGCGGGCTGGCAGAGCCGTCCGGCGTCCTGGTGGACTCCACCTCCGACGAGCCGCTGCTGGTGGTCGTGGAAGCCAACAAGCACCAGCTGGTGCGCCTGCCCATCCCCAAGGAAGCGCAGTCCGTGGACGAAGGGGCGCGGCAGACGCAGCGGCCCAAGACCGCCATTGCTCCGGGTTCCCTGGGCCTGACCGTGCGGTTCGCAGCGCCCAAGGGACAGAAGCTCGATGACCGCTGGGGCGATCCCACCCAGCTGAAGATCTCCTCGTCCCCGGAAGAGCTGCTGGTCTCCGGCGGGGGAACCGCCGTCGGGCTGGTCCGTGAACTGGTGCTCTCCGATTCCGTCTCCGAGGGCGTCCTGCACATTACCGCCCGCGCTGCGGCCTGCGACGGCGAGCCCGGGGGAGAGATCCCGGACCACGCCGCCTGCCACCTGTACCAGCAGGACTGGGGCATCCCGGTCGTCATGCAGGCCGGCGGCGAAACGGAGCTGACCCTGGACCTCCGCGGCCTGGACTAAGCCCTCCGCACCAAACGAGATTACAGAAACTGCCCGTATCCGGCCGGATACGGGCAGTTTCTGTAATCTGGTTGGTTTGCGGCGGCTAGTCGATAACGGCGGTCAGCGACACTCCGGCGTCGGTCACGGAGAGCCGGGCACCGAAGGTGAAGTCCTTCTCCTCCACGAGCGGGCTCTGCGCACCGGAGAAGAGATCAGTCTGGGTGGCGCTGACGCGGGCCTTGCCCTGGAGCGGAGCGAGCACCCAGTGGCCGTCAGCCGGGGAAATCTCGACTGTCGGGTACTCGAGGATCTCCCAGGTGATCGGCGGTTCCACCCGGTTGTCAGTGAGGTGGTAGAACGGGCAGCCCGGCGGTGCCAGGCGGTTCTGCTCACCGGCACAGTTGTCCAGGAACTCGCGCACCCGGGCATCGACCGTCTTGACCAGTTCCTCGGTGGCCTGGCTGCGCAGCGTCAGATCCGCTGCCTCGCCGGGCTTGGCCAGGACCGCCGACTGTTCCGGCGCCTCGAAGTAGCCGCTGGTGTAGGAGGCGGCCACCCGCGAGGGGTAGAAAGCGGCAAAGGTATTGGTGCCCTCCGGCAGCAGGACGCGGGTTCCGTTCAGCTGGGCTTCGTTCTGGTTGGGGGCATTGATGCGTATGGTGGGCAGGTCCTGCGGCCGGAAAGACCATTCGTCGAAGAACATCCACCGGGTGCCGGTCTGTTCCAGTTCAAAGGTCGACTGCTGTTCAGCTCCGTCCAGGCGGTAGCTGACCACTACATCGGTGCGCCCGTCCACGGGGGTGGAGACCTCATCCATGCCCAGCACCTCGAGGCCTTCCGTGGAAGCGCGCAGCGCATCCGCGTCCAGCAGGGCCGCGTTGGCGTCCGGCACCTCCGCGTTGAGGATGCCAAGGGCCAGGGCGCCGTTGCCGTCCTGGAGCGCCTGGAAGTATTCCTCCACCTGCTTGGCCGGACCGTAGACCTTGGCGTTCACAAGCCAGATAACGACGGCGGCGGCCGCGACGGAGAGCATGAGGGCAGTGAGCCAGATGGTGACTGCCTTGATTACCGGTGATGATGCCTGCACGCTCTTACGTTACCTGCCGTTTCCGCACACAGCTGACCCGGGACCCGCGGCGGGCGGTTCCCGGGTCAGCTGTGCAGAACTGTTTTAGGAGTCGGCCGCGGTGGCCGCCGCTTCCTTGGTTTCCTCGCGCGCCATGGCGATTTCCTCGGCGCGGCGCTCGTTGGCTTCCTCGGTCAGTTCAGCGCCCGCCTCCGGATCGCGGGTAAGGTTGTCGCCGGTCTCGGGATCGAAAATGTGGATCTTGCGGGTGTCCAGCCAGAGTTCGGCTTCGCGTCCGCCGCGCACCCGGCTGGCGGCGTCGAGCGTCACGACGATCTGCGGGCGAAGCTCGTCGGCGTCCATGTCCCGGGCCAGGTTGTCCAGGAGCTCCCGGACCTCGGGCGTCGGATCGAAGTGAATGTAGCCGTACTGCTCGTTGCCCAGCCACTCGGTGTGGGTGATTGGTGCCTTGAACGTGGATCCATGGGCCTTCTTGTCACCTTCAACAAGGGAAGCGTCCTCGAAGAACTCCGGCCGGATGCCGACCAGCACCACTTTCTTTCCTGCTGCCTTGGCGGCTTTGTCTTCCGGGATCCTGATGTCGCCGACGGCGGTCTCCAGGACGTTCCCTTCCTTGATGGTTGCGGGAAGGAAGTTCATGGACGGGGATCCGATAAAGCCGGCGACAAACAGATTGACCGGCTGCTCGTAGAGTTCCCGGGGTGAGGCCACCTGCTGCAGGATTCCCTTCTTCAGCACCGCCACCCTGTCGCCCAGCGTCATGGCTTCGGTCTGGTCGTGGGTCACGTAGATGCTGGTGACGCCGAGGCGGCGCTGCATCTGTGAGATCTCCGAACGCATCTGACCGCGCAGCTTGGCATCCAGGTTCGAGAGCGGCTCGTCGAACAGGAACGCATCTGCCTGCCGGACAATCGCACGGCCCATGGCAACCCGCTGGCGCTGGCCGCCCGAGAGGTTTGCGGGCTTGCGGTCCAGGTGCTCGGTCAGCTCCAGTGTGGCAGCGGCGTCGTTCACCAGTTTCTTTACCTGCTCGTCGGTGTACTTGCCCTTGTTCAGGCGCAGCGGGAAGGCGATGTTCTCGAACACGGTCAGGTGCGGGTACAGGGCATAGTTCTGGAACACCATGGCCAGGTTCCGGTCCCTGGGAGCCTTGTCATTGACCCGCTCCCCGTTGATCAGCAGGTCACCGGAGGTGATGTCCTCCAGGCCCACAATCATCCGAAGCAGGGTCGACTTGCCGCAGCCGGAGGGGCCCACCAGGATGATGAACTCCCCGTCGGCAATGTCCAGGCTGATGTCGTTGACGGCCGGGAAGCCGTCCCCGTACTTCTTGACGAGATGGTTGAGCGTTATAGATGCCATGCTCATGGCTCCTTTTCTAGTACCGTGCGTCTGGGGGCTAGCCCTTGACGGCGCCCTGGGTTAGTCCGGATACGATCTGTCGCTGGAACAGCAGTACAAGTACAACGACCGGGATGGTCACAATGATCGCTGCTGCGGAAATTGCTCCGGTTGGCGCCTCGAACTGGGAAGCTCCGGTGAAGAATGCCAGCGCTGCCGGAACCGGCCGGGCAGCGGATGTCGAGGTGAGCGAGATTCCGTACACGAAATCGTTCCAGGCGATGAAGAACGCGATGATCGCCGTCGTGAAAACGCCGGGTGCGGCAAGCGGAACGATTGCCTTCCGGAACGCCTGCCACGTGGTGGCTCCGTCCACCTGCGCTGCCTGCTCCAGTTCCCACGGGATCTGGCGGAAGAACGCTGCCAGAGTCCAGATGGAGATGGGCAGGGTGAGCGAGAGGTAGGGAATGATCAGGCCGGGCCAGGTGTCGTAAAGCCCGATGTTCCGCCAGAGGTTGAACAACGGGGTCACGATCGAGATCACCGGGAAGATCGAAACGCCGAGTGCGGTGGTCAGTACCAGCCGCTTGCCCGGGAAGTCCAGGCGCGCGATGGCGTAGGCACAAAGCGTGGCCAGTACGACGGCGATGAACGTGGCAATCAGCGAAATGCCGATCGAATTCCGCAGCGCCGAGAGGAACAGCTCCTGGGCGTCTCCGACCAGGATCTGTTCGTAGTTCACGGTCGACCAGTTCGTCGGCAGGAACGTGCCCGAGGTCAGGTCGCTGGGAAGCTTGAACGACGTGGCGAAGATGGATGCGACCGGGAACAGCGCGTAGATGATCACCAGGATCGAAATGATGGTCCAGGTGAGGCGCCTGCGTATCGGTGACGACTTCATTTAATTGCCCCCTCGTGCGCCGGTCAGGTCCACCTTGAAGAGTTTGATCGCTACGAAGCAGATCAGGATCACGCAGAGGAACAGCAGGACTGAAACTGCGGAGCCCATGCCGATCTCCAGCCGGGTGATGGATGTTCGGTACGCCAAAAGGGACAGTGTTTCAGTCCCGTAGGCGCCCTTGGTCATGATGTAGACGTTGTCGAAGATTCGGAACGCATCCAGTGCGCGGAAGAGAACAGCCACCATGATGGCTGCCTTCATGTTGGGCACGATCACCCGGCTGAACCGCTGCCACCAGGTGGCGCCGTCGACTTCAGCCGCTTCCGTGAGTTCCCCGGGCACCTGCGCCAGGCCGGCCAGCAGCAGCAGCGAGATAAACGGCGTCGTCTTCCAGATCTCCGAGGCCATGATCACGGTAATGGCGGTGCCGAAGTCAGCGAACCAGTTCAGGTCGGTGCTGATGCCGGGCACCCAGCTGAACCAGTGGTTCACATACCCGGAGTTGATGTCGAAAGCGTAGAACCAGGCGAAGGCCGAGACCACGGTGATGATGCCGTACGGCACCAGGATGGCCGTGCGCAGCCAGCCGCGGACTGCCTTCAGCGCGCTGTTCATGACCATGGCCAGTGCGAAGCCCAGGATCAGCTCGATGATGACGGTAACCACGGTGATCAGCAGGGTTACACCCAGGTCCCGCCAGAACACTTCGTCCGTGAGGATAGTGGCGTAGTTGCTGAGGAAGACGAATTCCCGGTCGTCCGGGGCGGTGAGGCGGTACTTGAAGAGCGAGTCCCACAACGCCAGGAGGATGGGATAGGCGGTGACGGCCAGCATGATGATGAAGGCCGGCCCGGCTAGCCAGAACCCAAGCCGCCGTTCAGCCTTGGCCCGGTCGCTTAGCCCGGGTTTCCGCCCTTTGGGGCGGCCGCCGGCGGAGGCACGTGTCTCGACTGACGTACTCATAGCAGCCTCTCTCCCTTCAGGACCTCAAGAATGAACTTCTGGCTGGTTTCCGGGGTGGTATCCGGGTTGACGTCCTGGGGCGGAGTCCACGTCTGCTGGATGCCGGTGGAGATTTCGTTGTAGTACGGGGTCTGCGGACGCGGTTTGGCGAGGTCGAGCGATTCACGGATCGTCCCTGCCATGGGGAATGTGTCTACGACCTCCGGATCGTTGTAGGCATCCGGGTTGGAAGGAGGGTTGCCGTTCGTCGCGAAGTAGTAGGCCTGGTTTTCGGGGCTGACGATGCACTCGATCGCCTCATAGGCCAGATCCGGATGCTTGCTCTTGGAGCCCACGCCCAGGTCGATGCCGCCCAGTGGGGGAGCGGTGTCCTCCCCTTCGTTTACCTGCGGATACAGTGCCCAGCCAATGTCATCGATCAGCGACGCGGGGAGTGCGCCTTCCTCGACAGCGGCGTTGGTTGCAGGCCAGACGAAGGGATAGTTGACCATAAAGGCGCCCTTGTCCCCCTGGAACTGGATCATCGAGAAGTTCTCGGTCTGGGTCGGAAGACCGGGGCCGCCCAGGCCTTCCTTGCCGATGGTGGAGACGATTTCCGCTGCCTTCTTGCCCGCATCGGAGTCGATGCCCAGGCGGATCTCGTCGGCAGGAGCGTCCGGGTTCTCCACGATCTGTCCCCCCGCGGATTCGATCAGCGCGTTCACCCAGACGGTCATGGACTCGGCCCGGGCACCCTGGACGCTCAGGTACTTGTCCTGGCTGGCGACTGCCTCGATCAGCTGGTCCCAGGTGACAGGCTGGCTCATGTCCAGCCCGGCTGCCTCGGCCACGGACTTGCGGTACCAGAGAATCTGGGTGTTGGCCCAGAACGGGACGGCGACTACCTCGTCCTTCCACGTCGCGCCGGCAAGGGCACCTTCCAGGACATTGGCGGTGGTCCGTTCGCGCACATCATCCGGAATCGGTGCGAGGTAGCCCGGTTCTGCGTATTCGGGGACGTTGGGCGGGTCAAGGCTCATGATGTCCATGCTGGTGTCGCCGGCAGCGAGCCGGCGCGCCAGCTGCTCCCGCTGCGACGGAGCATCGTTGGGGAGCAGCGAAGTCTCGATGGTGTACGCCCCGTTCGAAGCGTCAGAACAGCGCTTCGCGAGTTCGGCCTGCCCGCCGTCGTCCGGGTTGATGTACCACGTCAGGGTCGGCGTGGAGCCTGAATCGGAGCTGCAGCCGGCCAGCAGAGTGGCACCGACGGCGAGGGCGAACCCCGCTGCTGCAGACTTCTTCATCCGGTGTCTGCCGTGATGTTTTGCACCTTGTGGCATGGGTATATGCCTCCACCTCGTCGTAGGCACGGACTTCAGTGATGTTCCGCGAAAGGAAGCTCAGCAACCTTTCGATCGACCATATGCCCTGCGAGGTGCATTGCGCCACAGTTCCTGGGGTAAACCCGCGAAACCTCAGGTGGCAGGCGTGCCAAGCGTTATCCAACCGTTGCCGGTGCGGGCAAACGGGTACGTAGAAGCTGTCCCGGTGGTGGATAAAAGCAAGTAGCGCGCCCGTAGTTGGGGATAGTCCTGCCCCGGCGGCAGGAGAGGGCGGTTCCTAGTCGGCGGAGGCAGCGAACGGCGGGCGCTCGGTGCCGGGGGTCAGCGCCTCAGCGGGGTCGGTGCCCAATTCGAGAATGCGGTTCCGGGCGTCCACGTGGACTACTGCGGGAACGTAAGCCCGGGCTTCTTCAGTGGTCATGTCTGCATAGGTGATCAGGATGACCTTGTCGCCGATGTTCACCAGGTGGGCTGCTGCACCATTGATGCCGATGACGCCGGAGCCGCGTTCTCCGGCAATTGTGTAGGTTTCCAGCCGTGACCCGTTGTCCACATCGACGATCGCCACCAGCTCTCCGGGAAGGATGTCGGCCGCATCAAGCAGGTCTGCATCTACGGTTACGGAGCCGACGTAGTGGAGATTTGAATGGGTGACAGTGGCGCGGTGGATCTTGGACTTAAACATTTTCCGGTTCATAGCGTGTCCAAGTGTACGCCCGCCCCGGCAGGCCCCCGAGCGCAAAAAAACACCCCCGGTTCGCAGACCGGGGGTGTTCAAAAACATCATGCTGGAGCGGGCGACGGGAATCGAACCCGCGTATCGAGCTTGGGAAGCTAGCGCTCTACCATTGAGCTACGCCCGCACTGGCCGGTGAACCACCGGCACAACAGACCACTTTACATGTCTTTGGCACCAGCAGCACAAACCCTGCTGTGCGGGGGATATCCGCAGGAACAGCCCAGCCAGGACCTAGGCCCGGCGCGCCTCCTCGCCGTCCCTGGCCCGGTCTACGAGCTCCCGCCAGCGTCCCTTGAGGGAGGTCTCGGGAATGGTAACTGCCTGCTGTCCCACGCTGATCTCGTAGGTAAAACGGTCGGGTCCGTCCGCGGCCTCCTGCGGCGGGTCCTGGAGCAGGGGAAGCCAGCGTTCCTCGGCCTCCTCGGAACTCACCTCGCTGCTCCATGTGCGTCGCATGCCAGCCATACCTCCGGTACGCACCACAACCAGTCTCATACCATGACATTAACCTCTTGCCATGCGGCCTGCACAGCGGAACTTTCTTCGCTTCCGGCCCCGTACCGCTTTTCCGCCGCCGTGATGGTCGCCGCGGCGAACACCGCGAAGGTGCAGTCGGCGGGAAAGTTGGGCTCCGTAATCGTGTCGTACCAGACCTGGCCTGCGCGTTCCCACGCAAATCCGCCCAGCTTCACAGCGGCAAGGTAGAAGGCATGGTTCGGGATGCCGGAGTTCAGGTGCACGCCCCCGTTGTCCGAGGAAGTCTCAACGTAGCCGGACATGTCGGCGGGCTGGGGGTCCTTGCCCAGCACGTCGTCGTCGTAAGCCGTTCCGGGTGCAGCCAGTGAGCGAAGAGCGGAACCGCTGACTTCGGGGGTGAACAGGCCCTCGCCGACAAGCCAGGAGGCCTGCTGGGCGGTCTGTCCCAGCAGCTTCTGCTCCACCAGGCTGCCGAAGACGTCTGAGACCGACTCGTTCAGGGCCCCGGCCTGGCCCTGGTAGACCAGCTTGGCCGTGTACTGGATGACGCCGTGGGTCAGTTCATGCCCAATGACGGTCAGCGATTTGCTGAACCGCTCAAAGACTTCACCGTCACCGTCGCCCAGGACCATCTGCGCACCGTCCCAGAACGCGTTGTCATAGTCGCGGCCGTAGTGAACGCTGGCCAGGAGGGGCTGCCCCGCCCCGTCAACGGAGGACCGCCCATAGGCATCCTCATACAGTGCGTAGGTGGCGCCGAGACCGTCGTAGGTTTCATCCACCGCGGGGTCCCCGCTTGGGCCGGAACCCTCGGTGCGTACCTCCCTGCCGGGGAGCTCCTGCCGCTGCATGGCATCGAAGACCGTGCGGCGGAGCTTTGGGCTGAAGGCGGTTCCGGTCGACGGAGCCTTGGCGGTGCGTCCGAGCTGCCTGGTCTCCGCCACGGAGGTGAACTCCATGAGGGTGCGCCGGGCGGCTTCGGCAGCGGCAGCGAGCCGGTCGGGACGTTCAGCGATCCGGGAGAGCAGATACGGCGGAACGATCGAGCAGTTGGTCGGGGAAGCTGGGAAACAGGTCACTTTACAGCCCTCCATCTGTAGTGAGTTTCCCCAGACTAGATGCCGCCACCCCCACGGCAAGGCCGAGGCGGGCAAAACCGGCCCGTGTTGCCCAAAGGGCAACCTAAAAGGCGCCGGCTGCGGCCGGCGCCGGAGGGTTGGGGCGCTTCCGGGGCTAGCCCGCGGTGGAGTCCGTGCCGGCTGAAGGCGCGCCGCCGAAGGCAGCCACGACGGCTTCGACTCCCTCGGGACCGAGTTCCAGGCCCAGGGCGTTGCCGGGGTTGATGGCCAGTCCGTAGCCGGGAGCGATGCTGCGCAGCGTCGCTTCTCCGGATGCCTTCACCATGATGGGTGCGGTGTCGCGGATGCGCTGCGGGATCCGCTGGGCGTCGGTAAACGTTGCCGCCACGGGGGATGCGCCCTCCGGGGACTTCAGGACCAGGGCCTGGAAGCTTGCCGGGTCGTCCTCCACGGTCAGCCGGCCGACGCTGAGAAGTTCCGAGTTCCAGATGGCAGTAATGACATCGTGGTTGCTGATCGAGCCCGCCTGTCCGGCGACGATGGCTTCCTCCAGTGCCGTGGCGGGTTCAAGCGAGCTGTGCTGGGCGCCTGCAGCCGTGCCGGCTTCCTGACGGTCGTCTTCCGTGCCGTTGGTGCTGTTCTCGGTGCCGTTGTCGGTGCCGTTGTCCAAGGGGACCTCCTCTGGAGGGTCGGATGCATAAACCGCCAGTCTTCCACAGCCCGGCCGTGGCGCAGAAGCCATCGGCACAGGCGTGCAGTTACCGTGAAAGCCAGCACTGAGGTACACAGGGCGCGGCGAGACCACCAGCCACACATGGAGCAGCGATGAGCGTAGACCGGAACACAAGGGACCTGGAACCGGGAATCGAGCGGGATTTCAGTCGGAAGATGAGCTACGGCTCCTACCTGGGACTCGACGAGCTGCTGTCCGCGCAGCACCCGGTCAGCGGCCACCATGACGAGATGCTGTTCATCATCCAGCACCAGACCTCCGAGCTCTGGCTGAAGCTGGTGCTGCATGAGCTGAAGGGGGTCCGTACGCGGCTGATGGGTGACGACCTGCGCTCGGCAATGAAAGGGATCGCCCGGATCAAGCACATCCAGCGCTCGCTGACTGAGCAGTGGTCCGTCCTGGCAACCCTGACGCCGTCGGAGTATGCAGAGTTCCGCGGCAAGCTGGGGGCTTCCTCGGGCTTCCAGTCCTACCAGTACCGTGCCGTTGAATTCCTGCTCGGCAACAAGAATGCCGCCATGCTCGAAGTGTTCCGGTCGGACCCGCAGGCGCAGGAACTGCTCGCGGAGCTGCTGTCCTCCACCAGCGTGTACGACGAGTTCATCGCAGCACTGCACCGGCGCGGGTACGCCGTACCGCAGGACCTGCTGGACCGGGACGTCACGCAGGCACACGTCTTCAATGCCGCCCTGATGGACATATTCCGCCACGTGTATGAAAACCCCGCCGAGAACTGGGACATCTATGAGGCTTGCGAGGAGCTCGTGGACCTGGAGGACAACTTCCAGCTCTGGCGCTTCCGCCACCTGCTCACCGTCCAGCGCACCATTGGCATGAAGCGGGGCACCGGGGGATCGTCCGGGGCGCACTTCCTGCGAAGCGCACTGGACCTGACGTTTTTCCCCGAGCTCTACGCCGTCCGTACCGAGATCAAGCAGGCCTGAGGATGCGCTATTTTTAGAAGGTGCTGATATCTGACCGCGACATTCGAGCCGAAATTGCCGACGAGCGGATCGTCCTTGATCCCTACGACCCGGCCATGGTCCAGCCCTCCAGCGTCGACGTCCGGATCGACCGCTACTTCCGTCTTTTTGACAACCACAAGTACGCGCACATCGATCCGTCCCTGGACCAGCCGGACCTCACCCGCCTGGTTGAGGTGGCCCCGGACGAACCCTTTATCCTGCACCCGGGCGAGTTTGTCCTTGGGTCCACCTATGAGCAGGTCACGCTCCCGGACGACGTCGCCGCCCGGCTGGAAGGCAAGTCCTCGCTGGGCCGTCTGGGCCTGCTGACGCACTCGACGGCAGGCTTCATCGACCCGGGTTTCTCCGGCCACGTGACGCTTGAGCTCTCCAATATGGCGACGCTGCCCATCAAGCTCTGGCCGGGCTCCAAGATTGGCCAGCTGTGCTTCTTCCGGCTCTCCTCGCCTGCCGAGCACGCCTACGGATCCGGCGCCTACGGCAACCGGTACCAGGGGCAGCGGGGCCCGACGGCGTCGCGCAGCTACCAGAACTTCCACCGCACCAGCATCTAGGGGCCGGAGCGCCGCACGCGCTCCAATACTGTGGACACCGGCACCGCGCGGTGCCAGATTGTGCGCATGGAACCCGCAGAACCAGAAGAGCTGACGGATTACCTGGCAGCCCTGGACCACCCGATGTCCTCCGTGGTGCGGCACCTTCGTGCGGCCATTCTCTCGGTGGATCCCCGGATCCACGAGAACATCAAGTGGGGCGCTCCGAACTTCGCCCTGCGCGATGACTTCGCTACCTTCAGCCTCCGCCGCCCGGAGAACGTCCAGGTTGTTCTTCACACCGGTGCCAGGCCGAAGCCCGACCACCGGGAAATCACGGTTACCGATCCGCGCAAGGTACTTCGGATGGCCGGCCGGAACAGGGGAGTGGTGACTTTCTCCAGCCGGGCGGCAGCCGAAGCGGCCATGGACGACTTCACCGACGTCGTCCGCCAATGGGTCGCGCAACTGGAATAGGCGCTAGACCTCCGGCACCACGGCCTTGGGCGTACGGTCCGGAGCACGGACCGGCAGCAGGGCCAGCAGGCCCAGCAGCAGCACGAGCAGGATGCCGATGATGCCGTACCGCTGCGCCCCGAAGATGGCGATGAAAGCGGCGAACAACGACGGCGCCAGGAAACTCACGGCGCGGCCGGTGGTTGCGTAGAGCCCAAAGAGCTCCGACTCCTCGCCGTCCGGCGCGAGTCTGGCCAGGAAGGCCCGGGAAGCGGACTGGGCCGGTCCCACGAAGAGGCACAGGGTCAGCCCGAAGATCCAGAAGGTTGTGTCTCCGGTCCATTCGAGGCCGAACAGGCTTACATCCTCCGCGCCGAGGACCGCGATGACCGTTCCTGCCAGCAGCAGGCCGGTCAGCGCCCCGACGATTACCGGCTTGGGACCGATCCGGTCATCGAGGAACCCGCCGGCGAAGGATCCTGCTGCGGCCACGATATTGCCGAAGATGGCGAACATGATGACCTGGGAAAGCTCCCAGCCGAACGTGCCGGCCGCAATCACGCCGCCGAAGGTGAACACGGCGGCCAGCCCGTCCCGGAACACGGCACTGGCCAGCAGAAAGAAAATGGTGTGCGGGCTGGTCTTGTAGATCGCCTTGATCCGGCGGAAGAGCAGCCCGTAGGAGGCGAAGAAGCCAATCTTCGCGGCGCGGGTTCGGGGAACCTCCGGGACGGTGAAGAAAATCGGGAGGGAAAACACCAGGAACCACACAGCGGAGAAGAGCGCCACGGCGCGGATGTTCTGCCCGTTCTCCGAGGTGACGCCGAACCAGCCGACGTCCGGGTTGATGAATCCCACCAGCACCAGCGCCAGGGCGGCAATTCCGCCCACATACCCCATGGCCCAGCCGAAGCCGCTGACCTTGCCGATCGTGCCGGGGGTGGAGACCTGCTTGAGCATGGCGAAGTAATTCACGTTGGCGAACTCGAAGAACACGTTGGCCAGTGCGATCAGGGCGACGCCGAGGAGCAGGAAATTCTCGCTGGGGTAGACAAAGAAGCAGAGCCCCGTGGCCACGCAGACGGCCAGGGTATTGATTGCCAGCCAGAGCTTGCGGCGCCCGCCGGCGTCGGACCGCTGGCCGGCGACGGGTGCCAGCACTGCCACCAGCACACCGGCTACGGCCAGGCCCGCTCCGAGGACCGCCGAAGCGTGATCTTCGCCACCAAAAGAATCCGAAGTCAGGTAGACCGTAAACACGAAAGTCGTCATGACGGCGTTGAAGGCGGCCGATCCCCAGTCCCAGGAGGCCCACGCCCAAACCTCCCGCCGTCGCGCCTGAGCGGGGGCCCCGGAGTGTCCGGGGGATGCGTGCGTCATCGAAGCCATGCTCCAGATGCTAGCGGGCAAAAGGGAACGGAAGGTGAACGGACGCGGCCGGGTTTGAACATGGTCCGAATGTGACCGGCGCTTATGCCTCCGCTAGAATAAACGAAAGCCCCTCGACCCGACGTTGATAACTAAAGCTGTGTTCTGACCTGCAAGGCCCATCAGAGAACCCGGGAGATCTACGTGCTAATTGTGCTAACCGTTCTATTTGCGGTGGCACTTGTGGCGCCCTTGTTCTTCCGCCGAATCGGCAGGTCCGCTTTTTATCTTCTGGCAGCCGTTCCGGCCGGTGCCTTCATCTGGCTGATGGCCACGTACCCGCGGTACATCGAGTCCGGCCAGTCCCTCGCTTCCGGCAGTCCCAACGCGCCGCCGTCGGTCATCATCCCCTGGGTTCCGGACCTGCGCGTGGAACTGGCGTTCCGCATGGACGCGCTCTCGGCCGTCCTCGCGATCCTCATCCTGGGCGTCGGTTCCCTGGTCCTGTTCTACTGCGCCCGCTACTTCCGCCCGGAAGACCCGAAAATGGGCAGCTTCGGCGCCCAGCTGCTGGCCTTCGCCGCGGCGATGTTCGGTTTGGTGACCGCAGATGACCTGATCCTGCTGTTCATTTTCTGGGAACTGACCACCATCCTGTCCTACCTGCTGATCGGCTACGCCGCGCACCGCCTCTCGGCCCGCCGCGCAGCCCTGCAGGCCCTGATCGTCACCACGTTCGGCGGCCTGGCCATGCTCGTGGGCATGATCATGCTCGGCTCCGCAGCCGGCACCTACCGGATCTCCGAGATCATGGCCATGGCACCGGAGCTGGCAGCCAGCGGCGTCATCGTCGACGTCGCGGTGGTGCTCCTGCTGCTCGGTGCGGTGTCCAAATCGGCCCTGTTCCCCTTCCACTTCTGGCTCCCTGCCGCCATGGCCGCACCCACGCCGGTCAGCGCCTACCTGCACGCCGCCGCGATGGTGAAGGCCGGCATCTACCTGGTGGCACGCCTGGCTCCGGGGTTCTGGGAGACCACATACTGGACGCCGGTCATCACCGTGCTGGGCCTGGCCACCCTGCTGCTGGGCGGCTGGCGTGCGCTGCGCCAGCATGACCTGAAGCTGATGCTTGCCTACGGCACCGTCAGCCAGCTCGGCTTCCTCACCCTCGTCGTGGGACTCGGCAACCGCGAGGCAGCGCTGGCCGGGCTGGGCCTGCTGGTGGCCCACGGCTTCTTCAAAGCCACCCTGTTCCTGGTGGTGGGCATCATCGACCACCAGGCCGGGACCCGCGACATCCGCAAGCTCTCCGGCGTCGGCCGTTCAGCTCCGGTCCTGGCCGTTGTGGCTGCGGTCGGTGCCGCCTCCATGGCCGGCCTGCCTCCGCTGCTTGGGTTCGTGGCCAAGGAATCCGTCTACGAGACCTACGTCCACTTCGCCGAGGAACAGGGCACTTCCACGGCAATCGTGCTGCTGGTGGGCGTTGTTGCCGGCGCCATCCTGACCTTCGCGTACAGCTGCCGGTTCGTCTGGGGCGGTTTCGCCACCAAGGAATCCTGCAAGCCGACCGCGTTCAAGGCCATTCCGTGGCCGTTCCTCGCCCCGCCTGCCATCCTGGCCGCCGCCACCGTGTTCTTTGGCCTCTGGCCGAAGCCGCTGGACACGATCATTTCCCCGTACGCGGACCTGTACCCGCTGGAAGGCGAAGCGACCCACCTGGCGCTGTGGCACGGCTTCACGCTTGCCCTGGGCCTGACGGCGCTGACCATCGCGGCCGGAACCCTGCTGTTCTGGCAGCGCACCCGGGTGGAGAAAATCCAGGCGCGCACGGCCAGCCCGCTCGACGCCGAGCGCTCCTACCGCGGCCTGATCGGCATCCTGGATGACGCCGCGGTCTGGGTCACCGGACGCACGCAGCGCGGTTCGCTGACCTTCTACCTCTTCGTCATCCTGAGCATGGCAATCGTGACGCCGCTCAGCGCCGTCCTGCTCCGCAACGCCCCTCTGCCGGAGCAGTTCCACTGGTTCGATTCCCCGCTGCAGGCCGTGATCGGCGCAGCCGTGGTGATCGGCGCCGTGGGTGCTGCCCGCGCCAACAAGCGTTTCCTGGCCGTACTGATGGTCAGCGTCAGCGGATACGGCATTGCGCTGCTTTTCGCACTTCAGGGCGCACCGGACCTGGCGCTGACCCAGATGCTGGTGGAAACCATCGTCCTGGTGGCCTTTGTCCTGGCCCTGCGGTCCCTGCCGGCCCGGCTCTGGAAGCGGGAGCCCACCGGCCAGCGCATGCTGCGCGCCGGACTGGGCATCGCGTTTGGCGCTGCCATGGTGCTCTTCGCCATGACAGCCATGGCATCCCGTGTTGCCGAGCCCATCTCGCTGTCCTACCCCGAACTTGCCTACAAGGGCGGCGGTGGCCTGAACATCGTCAACGTGACCCTGGTGGACATCCGTGCCTGGGATACCTTCGGTGAAATCTCCGTGCTGGCGATGGCCGCCACCGGCGTGGCGTCCCTGATCTTCATCCGGGGCCGCGGCGACAAGCGCCGCCGCGCCAACGAAGTCGCCACCGGTTCAGTGGACCGGGGGCGGGAGCACTTCGCCTCCTCCGAGCGGGAAGCCGCCACCCTGGCACTGGCACGGAAGTTCTCCTCCGTGGCGCGTGAAGCGTGGCTGGTGGCCGGCCGCACCCTGGCTCCCGAGCGACGCTCCATCATTTTCGAAGTGGTCACCCGGCTGCTGTTCCACTCGGTGATCATCTTCTCGATCTACCTGCTCCTTGCAGGCCACAACTCACCGGGCGGCGGTTTCGCCGGCGGCCTGATGGCCGGCCTGGCGCTGACTATCCGCTACCTTGCCGGCGGCCGCTTCGAACTCGCAGAAGCAACACCGGTCTCTGCCGGCACGCTGCTTGGCGGCGGGCTCGGCCTGGCGGCACTTTCCGCAGCTGCCCCGCTGTTCTTCGGCGGACAGGTCCTGCAGAGCGCCATCATCGAATTCACCTGGCCGGTCTTCGGAGACATCAAGTTCGTCACCTCCACCATCTTCGACATCGGCGTGTACCTGGTGGTGGTTGGCCTGGTGCTGGATGTGCTGCGCAGCCTCGGTTCGGAAATCGATGAACGCTCCGAAGGCGGGTCCGACACCGACGACGAGGACCTGGTGGAACCCGAACCCGAAATGCTTGAAACGGAAGGAGTGTCCCGATGAGCGTCAACATCACGCTGCTGCTCATCATGGGCGCCCTCTACGCGGCGGGGATCTATCTGGTCCTGGAACGCAGCCTCACCCGGGTAGTGCTCGGCCTTGCCATGATGACCAACGCCACCAACCTGCTGCTGCTGGCCACGGGCGGTTTCGCCGGCCTGGCCCCGCTGTTCAGCTCCGAAATTCCGCCGGAAGACTACAACGACCCGCTCCCGCAGGCGTTCATCCTCACCTCGATCGTTATTTCCTTCTCCGTCACCGCCTTTATGCTCGGCATCATTTACCGGTCCTGGGTGCTGGGGCGCCAGGACGAGGTCCAGGACGACATCGAAGACCGCCGCGTGGCCAGCCAGAGCAGCTACGACGCGGAAGACGACGCCGATGTTCCCGAGGACACGACCGAGTTCACACCGGCCGACGAAGCTGAGGAAGCACCCGGGTCGCAGCGCGGCCAGGGCACCGGAACCACAGGAGAGGCAAAACGATGAACGCTTCCAGTTTTGCCCCGCTAGCCGTCGTCCTGCCGTTCCTGGGCGCGGCGCTGGCCTTCGTCCTGATCCGGCACCAGCGCTCCCAGCGCATTGTCTCGATCAGCGTGCTCACCCTGACCCTGGCGCTGGAATGCTTCCTGCTCGCCGCCGTCTGGGACACCGGCGCGCAGGCAGTGAACCTCGGCGGCTGGATGCCCCCGTTCGGCATCACCATGGTGGTGGACCAGTTCTCTGCCCTGATGCTCGTGGTGTCAACGGCCATCAGCCTCGCGGTGCTTATCTACGCCGCCGGCCAGGGCATGACCGACGGTGATGAAGACGGACCGATTTCGATCTTCCATCCGACCTACCTGATCCTGGTGGCCGGCGTTTCCAATGCCTTCCTGGCCGGTGATCTGTTCAACCTGTACGTCGGCTTCGAAATCCTGCTGACGGCAAGTTACGTGCTGATGACCCTGGGCGGCACTACGCCGCGCATCCGCGCCGGCGTGACCTACGTCGTCGTCAGTGTCATTTCCTCTGTCCTGTTCCTTACCGCGATCGGCATGATCTACGCCGCGACCGGCACCGTGAACATGGCGGACCTTGCCATCAAGCTCGGCGAGCTGGACCCGGGAACGCAGATGATGCTGCACCTGATGCTGCTGGTCGCGTTCGGCATCAAGGCCGCAGTCTTCCCGCTGTCCTTCTGGCTGCCTGACTCCTATCCCACCGCTCCGGCGCCCGTGACCGCGGTGTTCGCCGGCCTGCTGACCAAAGTGGGCGTGTACGCCATGGTGCGCACCGAGACGCTATTGTTCCCGGGAGACCGGATCAACACGCTGCTGATGGTGGTGGCGGGGCTGACCATGCTGGTGGGCATCCTGGGCGCACTGGCGCAGACCGACATCAAGCGAATGCTTTCCTTCACCCTGGTCAGCCACATCGGCTACATGGTGTTCGGCCTGGCGATCGCATCGATTGTGGGCATTGGCGCTGCGGTGTTCTACGTGGTGCACCACATCACCGTCCAGACCAGCCTGTTCCTGGTGACCGGCCTGATCGAACGCCGCGGCGGAACGGCCAACATGGACCGGCTGGGCGGCCTCGCCCGGCTCTCCCCGCTGCTGGCAGTGCTGTACTTCATTCCGGCAATCAACCTGGCGGGCATTCCGCCGTTCTCCGGCTTCCTGGGCAAGCTTGGCCTGATGCAGGCCGGTGTGGAACTGGGTACGCCGCTGGCCTACGTGCTGGTTGCCGCTTCCGTCCTGACCTCGCTGCTGACCCTCCTGGTCATGGCGCGGGTCTGGAACCGCGCGTTCTGGCGTACCCCGGAGGATGCAGTCCACCCTGATCCGATCCTGCTGGCCACGACGACCGACGGCAGCACGGTCCGCGATTCCGGCAACGTAAGCGGACAGAGCAGCGGGCGCTTCGGCGGCCGCTCCACCGTGAACCTCCTGCCCAAATCCATGGTCTACCCCACGGTGGGGCTGGTGGCACTGGGCGTCTCCCTCACCATCCTGGCCGGCCCGCTGTTCTCGCTGAGCGACGACGCCGCCCAGGACCTGCTGGACCGCACACCGTACATTGAAGCAGTCCTCGGCGAAGGGAGCGCACCGTGACCAATAAAGCACGCATGCGCAACCACCCGCGGATTCCGCTGCTGAAGGAACTGCCGCTGATCATCTGGCTGGTGCTGCTCTGGGGAGCGCTCTGGCAGGACTTCAGCCTGGGCAACCTGGTGTTCGGCGCGATCATCGCATTCGTTGTCACGAACATCTTCTATCTGCCGCCGGTGGACCTGTCCGGCCGGTTCAACGTTCTGTATGCCGCCGGCTTCGCTGTCCGGTTCCTCTACAAGCTGGTGATCGCCAGCGTGCATGTGCTGTGGCTGGCCACCGTCCACGGTCCGCGGATCAAGAACGCCGTTGTCGCCGTGAAGCTGCGCAGCCATTCGGACCTGCTGGTGACCGCCACCGGCCACGCGCTGTCGCTGATCCCCGGCTCCCTGGTGGTGGAAGTGGACCGTTCCACCTCCACGCTCTACCTGCACTGCCTGGGCGTGGACAGCCAGGAAGCAGCCGAGAAGGTCCGTGACGACGTACGTGCCACTGAATCCTGGCTGATCCGGATGATGGGCACCCGGGAAGACCTGGCCCTGGTCCGGGCGGAACAGAAAGATCTTAGGGAACTGCGCGAAGGGGAGGTCAGCCGATGACTGTTGCCGTCATCATCGTCTCCGTCATGCTGGCAGTCTCCGCCGCCGGTGCCATCTTCCGCATTGTCCGGGGACCTTCGATCCTTGACCGCGTCCTCGCGGCGGACGTACTCCTGGCCATCGTAGGCGGGGCACTGATCGTGGACATGGTCGTGAACCGGAACCTTGATTACCTTGCCCTGCTGATCGCGATCTCGCTGATCGGCTTCATTGGCTCCGTGACGGTTGCCCGCTTCGTGACGGACCGGAGGTAGCCATGAGCGAAACCGTGATTGACGTACTTGTGGGAGCCCTCATGCTGGGCGGCGCCACCATGTCCCTGGCAGCGGCGATCGGCCTCACCCGGTTCCCCGACCTCATGAGCCGGATGCACGCTGCGACCAAGCCCCAGGTGCTGGGCCTGCTGCTCTTCCTTCTGGCCATGGCCGTTGAGTTCCGCAGCTGGGTGCTCCTGCCGGTGCTTGCGCTGTGCTGGATCTTCATGCTGCTCACGGCCCCGGTCTCCGCGCACATGGTGGGCCGTGCCGGCTACCGCACCAAGCACCTGCGCCCCGAGCTGCTGACCATCGACGAGCTGGACGACGTGGTTGAGCGTGCCCAGCAGGTGATGTTCGAGGTCACGGAGGAGAAGGCGGCGCCGGACGCCGAGTCGGATCCAAAGGTCGACGACGATCCCGGGCAGGAACCCGACGGAACCTACTACACCGGTGATCTGAGCGACGAGGAACTGGCACGCACCCGCGCTGAGGCGGAGGCGGCCAGCCGCCCGCCCGGGCGCAGCCGCGAAGGCTGAGCCTGGTTACCAGCCCCGAGATGACAGAAACTGTCCGTTAGACGCGGCGGATTCTGGGGGTGGTTGCAACACCTTGGGTTGTTAGGTGCTTAGAAGTAGATCACGTAAACGCTCGGCTGGGCTGTCCCAGTCGAGCGTTTTACGTGGGCGTCCGTTGAGCTTCTGGGCCACG
>NZ_JAMWKK010000007.1:0-173208 GCF_035792275.1 Arthrobacter koreensis
AACCAAGCCCGCACCGATGCCCTGCAACCGTGGCTAGACTTCTACAACCACCAACGCCCACACAGCAGCCTCGGAGGCAAAGCACCCATCACCCGGTGTAACTAACGTGCTGTCTCAGTACAACTAGCCCCGCACGACGGCGGCCATTTGGTCGCAGAGCAGTAGCCCTCCAGAGAAATCCCGGCTCCCCTGAGGGAGCCGGGATTTTCCGCATGTCCAAAAAGGCCCATTGACGGAAATGTGATCCATGCCATACATTTTCCGTAACCTGAATCGCCTTTCAGGTTAGTGCTCCAAAACCCCGGCCCGGCCGGCACCGAATGCATCCACTGCAGCCACCGCACTGAAAGGCACACCACCGTGAAGGCAACAACGAAGTTCCTCCTCGCCACGGCCCTGACCACCGGGCTGGCCCTGTCCGCCTGCGCCCCGTCCACCGACGCCGGCACCGCACCGGCAGAAGGCGGCGAAGCGCCGTCCAGCGTCGACGTCGGAATCGTCTACTCGAAGACCGGGCCGCTGGCGGCCTACGGCGAGGCCTACTACGAAGGCCTGCAGGCAGGCATCGATTACGCCACCGACGGCACCGGCAAGGTAGGGGACACCGAGCTGAACATCACCTACCACGACGACGGCGGAGACCCGGACAAAGCTGTCACCGTCGCCAAGGACCTCATCGGACAGGACTACAAGATCCTGGCCGGCACCGTGGTCTCCGGCATCGCACTCAAGCTCGCCGAACAGGCCGAGCAGAACCAGGTCCTCTACATCTCCGGCCCTGCGGCAACTGACGCCATCCAGGGCATCAACAAGTACACCTTCCGCTCCGGCCGCCAGTCCCTGCAGGACGTAGCCACGGCAGGTTCCTTCGTGGATGACCTGTCCGGCAAGAAGGTAGTGGTCTTCGCCCAGGACAACGCCTTTGGCCAGGGCAACCTCGCCGCCGTTGAAGCCGTCCTCGGTGCCGAAGGCGCGGAAGTCTCCAGCGTGCTGGTGCCCGAAGACGCCACGGAGTTCACCCCGTTCGCCCGCCAGCTGATCGATGCCGCACCGGACATGGCGTTCGTCGCCTGGGCAGGAGCGACGTCGGGCTCCATGTGGCAGGCACTGGACCAGCAGGGAGCCTTCGACGCCGCGCCAATCGTCACCGGACTCGGCGACGCCGCCACCTTCGGAGCCTACGGCGCGGCCGGCACCAAGATCTCCTTCCTGAACCACTACTTCCCGGGTGCCGGGGACAACGAGGTGGAGAAGGCGATGATCGAGTCGGTGGAAGCAGCCGGAAAGAAAGCCGACCTGTTCACCCCCGATGGCTTCGTGGCCGGACAGATGATCGTCCAGGCCGTCCGCGAAGGAGGCAGCGACGTCGACGCTATGGTCTCCGCCCTGGAGGGCTGGAGCTTCGAGGGGCCCAAGGGCACAACCACTGTCCGCGCCTCGGACCATGCCCTGCTGCAGGACATGTACCAGGTCACCCTCAATGACCAGGGCGGTACCTGGGTTCCCACCCTTGTTGAAACTGTCGCCGCGGACTCGGTTGCTCCGCCGGAAGCCGCAAAGTAGGCCGTGGATTCCATGGACACACCCAACGCCCTTGAACTCACCGGGGTCGGACTCAGCATTGGCGGGGCCCGAATCCTGGAAGACGTGCACCTCACTGTCCGCCGCGGTGAAATGCTCGGCGTGATCGGACCGAACGGCGCCGGCAAGACCACCCTGTTCAACGTCATCTCCGGACTGCTGCGCCCCACCGAGGGCACCGTGGCGGTCTCGGGGAACGACGTCGGGCGGCTTGCCGTGCATCGCCGGGCAGCCGCCGGACTGGGCCGGACGTTTCAGACGTCCAGCCTGTTCCCGCAGCTGAGTGTGCTCGAAAACGTGCGGCTGGCCGCCCAGGCGAAACTGGGCGGAAGCCTTTCGCTGCTGCGCTTTCCGCGCGGCGGAGACGAAGCCACCCGGATCGCTGCCGAGTGCATCGAGGAGGTTGGCCTGGGCACGAAGGCGGCGGCCGGGGCGGGCGGCCTGTCCCATGGAGACAAGCGCAAGGTTGAGATCGCGATGCTGCTGGCCGCGGATCCGGCAGTGATCCTGCTCGACGAACCCATGGCCGGGGTCGGCTCCGGCGACGTCGCTGGCCTGTCTGAAGTCATCCGGCGGATGCACCGTGAATCCGGGCGCACCGTGCTGATGGTGGAGCACCACATGGAAGTGGTCCTGGGCCTGGTGGACCGGGTCGCGGTGATGCACCACGGCAGCCTGCTTGCCGTCGATACCCCGGAAGCCGTCATGGCCAATCCGCTGGTTCAAAGCGCCTACCTGGGAGAACCCGTCTGATGAACACTGCCGCCGCGCCCATCCTGCGGGTGCAGAACCTTTCCGCCTCCATTGGCGGCCAGCAGGTCGTCGAGGATGTTAGCTTCGAGGTCCCGGCCGCCGGCGTCACCGCCTTGCTTGGCCGCAACGGGGTGGGCAAGACCAGCACCATCAAGGCGGTCATCGGACTCATCTCCCGCACCGGTGAGGTGGAGCTCGACGGCGAGCGCATTGACGCCGCCGAAACCCACCGGATCATCGCCCGCGGGGTGGGCTACGTGCCGGAGGACCGGGAAGTCTTCTCCCGGCTCACGGTGGCGGAGAACCTGCGCCTCGCCGAGCGGGACGAACACCCCCGCCGCCAGCTCGTGGAGGACCTCTTCCCGGACCTGGTCAAGCGCTCTGCCCAGATGGCCGGAACGCTCAGCGGGGGACAGCAGCAAATGGTTTCCCTGGCACGTGCCTTGCTGAACACCAACAAGGTGCTCCTGGTGGACGAACCCACCAAGGGCCTGGCACCGAAGATCGTGCAGGAGGTCGCCGATGCCCTGGCCGAAGCCGCCCGCACCGTGCCGATCCTGCTGGTGGAACAGAACCTGAGCGTGGTGCGGCAGCTCGCCTCGACCGTCACCGTACTTTCCGGCGGCAAGGTGGCACTGACTGGCATGGACGCCGGGGAGTTCCTTGATGACACGGATCTGAACCACCGGCTGCTGGGCGTGCATACCGGCACCGCAGACCAGAACCCGAACCCTGCCGGCACAGCCGCACCGAAAGGAGCCTGAGGCATGAGCACCGTCATTCTGCTCACCGTCACCGGCCTTGGCCTGGGCGCGCTGTACTTCCTGGTCGCTTCCGGGCTGTCCCTGATCTACGGACTGATGGGCGTGCTGAACTTCGCCCACGGCTCCTTCCTGACCCTCGGTGCGTTCATTGGCTGGCAGGCGGCCCAGGCACTCGGTGCCGGGGGCTGGGGAGTCTTCTTCATCTCCCTGGCCGTGGGTGCCGCCACCGGCGCGGTGTTCGCCGCCCTGACTGAGCGGATCCTGATCCGCCCGCTTTACCAGCGCCACATTGAACAGGTCCTTGTGACGGTTGGCCTGTCCCTGGCCTCGGTGGCCCTGTTCGAAGGAATCTGGGGCACCGATCCGTCCTTCATCACCGGTCCCGCCTGGCTGAAGGAAACCACGGACATCCTTGGCGCCCGGATCCCCAATGACCGGTTCGTGGCCATCCTCGCCGCAGCCCTTGTCCTGGGCGGGCTGCTGCTGTTCCTGAAGAAGACCAGGTACGGCATGATCATCCGGGCCGGCGTTGAAAACCGGTCCATGGTCACGGCCCTGGGCATAGATGTCCGCAAGGCGTTCACCCTCGTCTTCACCATTGGAGGGGCCGCGGCAGGCATGGGCGGCGTGCTGGCCAGCCACTACTTCGGCTATGTGTCACCCCTGCTGGGCGGTTCGCTGCTGATCTTCGCGTTCATCGTCACGGTAATCGGCGGCCTCGGATCACTTACCGGCGCAGCGCTGGCCTCCGTGGCGGTGGGGATCCTTCAGCAGTTCGCAAACTTCTACTGGGGTGTGGGCGACTTTGTGGTGGTCCTGCTCCTCGCCGCGGTCCTGCTGGCCAGACCGGCGGGACTGATGGGAAAGGCGGTAACGGCATGAGCGCAGCCCAGGTCCGGGAGGACACCAAGACTCCGCCAGCGGTGCGGCAGGAAGGCAAAGCACGACGGCGGCCGGTTGCCTGGGCAGCCGGTGCTGCCGGTGTGCTCGTGCTGGCGGTGCTGCCGCTGTTCAACCTCTCTCTGCCCGGGCTGCTGCCCGGGCCCACCTACACCCCCGGTTCGCTGCAGCTGATGGCCCTCTGCATGCTGATGGCTGCCGCAGCCCTGACCTACCATCTGCTGCTCGGCGTCGCGGGCATGCTCTCCTTTGGGCACGCCCTGTACTTCGGCGCCGGCGTGTACGGGCTGGCGATCATCCTGGACCGGACCGGCCTGCCGCTGCTGCCGGCCATGGCGCTGACCCTGGTGGTGGTGATCGTGCTGGCCAACCTGACCGGCGCCGTCGCGCTGCGGGTGACCGGCATACCCTTCGCCATGGTGACCCTCGCTTTCGCCCAGGCCGGATCCGTGATGGTGAGGCGCAACCCGGACGGCGCCACCGGGGGAGAAGAAGGCCTCAGCCTGGCCACGGAGCATGTGCCGTCTTTCCTGGTCGGGGTGGCGAACACCCGGAACCTGTACTGGCTGGCGCTCGCAGCCCTGGTGGCGGTGTTCCTCGTGACGGCCTGGATCCAGCGCAGCCGTGCCGGTCACGTCGCAGCCGCGGTTCGGGAGAACGAGATGCGCGTGCGGGTGCTGGGCCTGCAGCCCTACCTGGCCAAACTGCTTATCTTCGTCGTCGCAGGCACATTGGCCGGAGTGGTCGGCATGACCTATCTGCTGCTGCAGTCCGGAGCGGTGCCGCGGGCAGTGTCCTCCGACTTCACCATCACCCTGCTGGTCATGGTGGTCCTGGGCGGTGTGGGTTCCCGCTGGGGAGCGGTGCTGGGCGGAGTGGTCTACACCCTCCTGGACCAGCGGCTGACGGCGCTCGCCAACTCGGATGCGATAGCCGGCCTGCCGCGGATCCTGCAGATTCCGCTCTCGGAGCCCCTGTTCATTCTCGGTACCCTGTTCATTCTGGTGGTGCTCTTCCTTCCCGGCGGACTTGCCGGGGCCGCCGCCCGGCTGCGCAGCCGCGAAGCCGCCCGCCGGCCGCAGCAGATCCTGGAGGAAGCCGGATGAGTTCACTGCATACACTGGGCCGCTGGACGGCCGACCGTGCACTCTCCACGCCGGACCGGACCGCGATCGATGACCGCGGTGTCCCGCTGAGCTACCGGGACCTGGAAAACAGGTCCGCAGCTCTTGCCCGCGCGCTGAAGGAGGCCGGCTACCGGCGCGGAGACCGCATCGCCACCGTCACCGGAAACAGTGCCGACCACGTGGTGGCTTTCTTCGCCTGCGCCAAGGCCGGGCTGGTCCTCGTACCGCTGTCCTGGCGGCTTTCAGCCCGTGAACTGGCGGCACAGCTGGCGCTCGCAGACCCCGCGCTTCTGCTGGTTGAAGATGAGTTCTCCGCCGTGGCCATGGAGGCGTCCGCCCGGCTGGCTGTTCCGCCGCCGTCGGCCGCCCTGGGCCGCACCGGTGTGGAAGCCGGACCGCCGTCCCCGCTGCGGCTGCTGGAGGAAACCGGCAGCACGGGGGATCAGGTCCTGGATGATGACCCGCTGCTGATGGTTTTCACCTCCGGCACCGAAGCGGATCCCAAAGCGGTGGTGCTCAGCCACGCGAACTGCTTTTGGACCAACCTCTCCCTCTCCCGCACCGCGGAGATCGGAAGCAGGGATGTAGTGCTTGCCGTGCTGCCTCAGTTCCATGCCGGGGGATGGAACATCCAGCCCCTGTTGGCCTGGTGGACCGGCGCCACGGTGGTGCTGGAACGCACATTCGACGCCGGACGCGTGCTGGCGCTGATAGAGGACCGGAAGGTCACCACCATGATGGGGGTTCCCGCGCATTACCTGATGCTCGCCTGCCATCCGCGTTTTGACCGGACGGACCTTTCCAGCCTGGGCCGCGCCGTCGTCGGCGGAGCGCCGATGCCGGCGCCGCTGCTGCGGACCTGGCACGCCCGCGGCGTAGCCCTGGCCCAGGGCTACGGGCTCAGTGAAGCAGGCCCCAACGTGCTGTGCCTGCCAGAGGAGGAAGCCGGCGCCCGGGTGGGCATGGCGGGCAAACCGTATCCGCACGTGGACGTTGCCGTTGCCGATCCGGTGACCGGGGAACCGCTGCAGGGACCGGGAACGGGGGAACTGCTGGTCTCCGGACCGGGGGTCTTCACCGGCTACTTCCGTGATCCGGAGGCAACGGCTGCTGCGCTCGCCGGGGGCTGGCTGCACACCGGAGACCTGGTGGAGCGCGACGCCGACGGGTACCTCCGTGTGATCGACCGGCTTAAGGACATCTACATTTCCGGCGGCGAGAACGTCTCCCCGGCAGAGGTGGAGGCAGTGCTGCTGGAGCACCCGGCGGTGGCAGAAGCCGCGGTAGCCGGTGAACCGGATCCGCGCTGGGGTGAAACCGGGGTTGCCTGGGTGGTGCGCCGTCCGGGAACCGCCCCTGACGCCCTGGACATCCTGGAGCACTGCGCCGCCCGGCTGGCCCGGTACAAAGTGCCCGCCCGCGTCTGCTTCGTGGAGTCGCTGCCGCGCACCTCGCTGCACAAGGTGGCCCGCTCCCGGCTGCGCGCCCGCTCCGACAACCAACACCCCGCGACCCCGAACCGGCAGGACACCACATGAGCACCACACCCCGGACAGCCCGCGGCACCAGGACCCGTGCCCGGCTGCTTGAAGCCGCGGAACAGGTCTTCGAATCCGTGGGCTACCACGACGCCTCGATCGTAAAGATCACGGAACAGGCCGGGATTGGCCTGGGCACCTTCTACCTGTACTTCGAAGGCAAGCAGGCCATCTTCGACGAGGTGGTGGAGGACCTGAACCGCCGCGTCCGCCAGGCCATGACGGAAGCAGCCAAAGCCGCCGGCAACCGGATCGAAGCGGAACGGGCCGGGTTTCGGGCATTCTTCCGCTTCACCGCCGAACACCCCGCGCTCTACCGGATCATCCGCCAGGCCGAGTTTGTTTCGCCTGGTGCCCTGCGCATGCACTACACACGGATCGTGAACGGCTACGTGGAGGGCCTCAAGGCAGCCCGCGACGCCGGGGAGATCCGCCCGATGGACGTGGACACGGTGGCGTGGGCGCTGATGGGGATCGGCGAGATGCTGGGCATGCGCTGGGTCCTGTGGCACGCGGACCGGTCCGGCGGGGGTACCGCACCGGAAATCCCGGAAGCTGAATTTGAGGAAATGATGCGGTTCATCGAACGAGGCATGGCGCCTGAGGCGCCGGAAGACGGAGGCGGAGCATGAGTACTGAGGGAATTCTCCCGGCAGGCCTGGAGGGCAGGACGGCGCTGGTCACCGGAGGCGGGTCCGGCATAGGGGAGGCCTGCGCCCGCACCTTCGCCGCGCTGGGCGCAAAGGTCACCGTAGCGGACGTGAACCGGGAAGCGGCAGAACGGGTGGCAGCAGCCACCGGCGGCACAGCGTGGGAAGTGGACCTCAGCGACACGCGGGAGCTGGAGAACCTGTCCCTGGACACGGACATCCTGGTCAACAATGCCGGCATCCAGCGGATCAATCCGATCCAGGACTTCGACCCGGAGACGTTTCGCCTGATCCACCGGCTGATGGTCGAATCGCCCTTCCTGCTGATCCGAGCGGCGCTGCCGGGAATGTACGAGCGGGGCTTTGGCCGGATCATCAACATTTCCTCCGTCCACGGGCTGCGGGCCTCAGCATTCAAGAGTGCCTACGTCAGCGCCAAACACGCACTGGAAGGGCTCAGCAAGGTCACCGCACTGGAGGGCGGCCCCCATGGCGTCACGTCCAACTGCATCAACCCCGCCTATGTGCGCACCGCGCTGGTCGAGGCGCAAATTGCCGACCAGGCCCGCATCAACTCGATTCCCGAAGAAGAAGTAGTCGCTTCGATCATGCTCACCGAGTCCGCGGTGAAGCGGCTGGTCGAGCCGGAGGAAGTTGCGTCCCTCGCCGCCTGGCTCGCCGGGTCCGGTGCGGGAATGGTCACCGGTGCTTCCTACACCATGGACGGCGGGTGGAGTGCACGATGAGCACCTACACCAGCGCTGCCGTTCCTGTCCGGGGCGGAACCCTGCACACCGGCGTTTGGGGGCCCAACGACCCGGATGCGCCCACCGTCCTGGCCATCCACGGAGTCACGGCGTCGCACCGGACGTGGGGGATGGTTGCCGCAGCCCTGCCGGACGTCCGCTTCATCGCCCCGGACCTGCGCGGCCGCGGCCGCAGCAATACCCTGCCCGGACCGTACGGGATGCCGGTCCACGCCGACGACCTCGCAGCCGTGCTGGAGGCACTCGCGGTGCCGAGCGCCGTCGTCGCCGGCCACTCGATGGGTGCCTTCGCGGCACTGGTGCTGGCCAACCGGCACCCGCAGCTGGTGGATTCCCTGGTGCTGGTCGACGGCGGCCTGCCGCTGGACGTGCCGGCCGGGCTGAGTGATGAGCAGATCATCCAGGCCGTGCTGGGTCCGGCAGCCGAACGGCTGGAACAGGTGTTCGGCTCCCTCGCGGACTACGAACAGTTCTGGGCTCCGCATCCTGCGTTCGCCGGTCACTGGAATGACCTGCTGCGCGACTACCTCGCCTACGATCTGCAGCCGCACGGCAACGGATTCCGGGCTGCCACCTCGGGCCAGGCACTGGTCGAGGACACGGCTGAGCTGCACCGCGGGACGGCGCTTCTGAAGGCCCTGGATGAGCTGGCCCATCCGGTCCGCCTGCTCCGTGCTCCGCGCGGCCTGCTGAATGAGGAGCCGGGGCTGTACTCGCCCGCCTACATCGGTTCCTGGAAGGAACGGCTGCCGGAGCTGGAAGTCGCCGACGTGCCCGGAACCAACCACTACACGGTTGTCATGGATGATCCGGGAGCTTCGGCCGTCGCGGCCGTGCTGGCGGAACAGGTTGCCTCCCGCCGGCTGCCTGCCGGTGAACCGCCGGCCGGGTGAACCTTCGGCCGGGTCAGCAGCTGGCTGCCGGAACGCAGCGGCTGACCCGGCGACACACCACTCGGTGCTCTGCCCGGTGGAGGGATCCGCTGGCTATAGTCGAAAGGCCGGTTCCCTGCTCCCAAGGCCAAAGGCCCTTGCCGTTCCGGCTGCTACGTAAGGGCATGAAACAGTAATGATCACTTTCGACAACGTCACCAAGGTCTACGACCGGAACTCCAGGCCTGCCCTGAACCAGGTCAGCCTGGACGTAGACCGCGGCGAATTCGTCTTTTTGGTGGGCGCCTCCGGGTCGGGTAAATCGACGCTCATCCGGCTGGTGCTCAAGGAAGAGCACGCAACGCGGGGAACCGTGTACGTGGCGGGCTCGAACGTCGCGAAGATTCCCAGCTGGCGCGTACCGCGCCTGCGCCGCGGCATCGGCGTCGTCTTCCAGGATTTCCGCCTGCTGCCCAACAAGACCGTGTTCGCCAACGTTGCCTTCGCCATGCAGGTCATCGGCCGCTCCCGCGCCGTGATCCGGGACTCGGTTCCCGAAGTCCTGAAGACCGTCGGACTTGAAGGCAAGGACAACCGTCTGCCTCACGAGCTCTCCGGCGGTGAGCAGCAGCGCGTAGCCATCGCGCGGGCCATCGTGAACCGGCCCGGCATCCTGCTGGCCGACGAACCCACCGGCAACCTTGATCCAACCACCTCGCTGGGCATCATGAAGGTCCTTGACCGCATCAACCAGAACGGCACCACCGTTGTCATGGCCACGCACGACCACGACATTGTGAATGCGATGCGCAAACGCGTAATCGAACTGCGCAACGGCAAAGTGGTCCGTGACGAACGTGAGGGCATCTACCTGGCGACGGCGATGCAGCCGGTCGTGCCCGCTGCAGGAACCGAAGCTGCGTCCGAGGCTGATACTGCGTCCGACGCCGCGCCCGCCGACGCCGCAAAGACCCCGGACCCCGCGAAACAGAACAGCCCGGCCGGATCGGAGGTCTCCGAATGAGGATGGCATTTGTCCTGGGCGAGATTGGTTCGGGGATCCGCCGAAATCTGTCCATGGTGGTTTCGGTCATCCTGGTGACCTTTGTATCGCTCACCTTCGTGGGGGCTGCCGGCCTGCTGCAGATGCAGATCAACCAGATGAAGGGCTACTGGTACGACCGCGTCCAGGTAGCTGTCTTCCTCTGTGTGGACAATGACGTGTCGCCCTCCTGTGCTTCCGGCTCCGTGACTGATGAACAGCGCAGTGCCATTGAGGCCAAACTGAACTCGTCCGAGTTCGAGCAGTACATCGACACCGTGCATTTCGAAGACCAGGAAACGGCACTCGGCCACTTCCGCGAACAGTTCGCCAATTCCCCGATCGTGGACAGTGTGACGGCGGACCAGCTGCCGGAAACCTTCCGCGTCTCCCTCGTGGATCCGGAAAAGTACGAGGTTATCAACGAGGCGTTTTCCTCCATGCCCGGCGTTGAATCGGTCAGTGACCAGCGTGAACTGCTGGAGAAGGTCTTCTCCTTCATGAACATTGCATCGCTGGTGGCGCTCATCGTCGCCGTTCTGATGCTGGTTTGTGCGATCCTGCTCATTGCCACCACCATCCGCCTCTCCGCGTTCAGCCGGCGCCGGGAAACCGGCATCATGCGCCTGGTGGGGGCGTCGAAGGCCGTGATTCAGCTGCCCTTTGTCCTTGAAGGCGTGATTGCGGCGCTGATTGGAGCAGTACTGGCCTCCGGAACCCTGTGGGCAGTGGCGCACTTCTTCATCGGGATGCTGGCCCGCCAATACCCGGCTACCGCGTTCATTTCCGCACGTGAAGTGCTGCTTTTGAGCCCGGTCCTACTCATTTTGGGTACATTACTGGCAGGTGTGTCCTCACTGCTGACGCTCAGACGCTATATCAAGGTTTAGAGTGTGGGCACTGGTCAAAGGAAAGCAGAACGCTACATGTATGGTCTCGATAATGAATAACCGCCGCGGTTTCCCTCCGGGGAGCGCAGCAGTACCTGCTGCGCGGCTGGGTGCTGCACGGAAAACCGCCGCCGCCGGAGCAGCAATGCTCATGGCACTGGTCCTTGGTTTTAGTGCTGTCCTCACGCCTGCCCAGGCTGATGAGCTTAACGACCGCAAGAACGCACTGCAGGCAGAGCAGCAGCGGGTCCAGGAGGAGTACGAATACCTGGACGCTGACATTGCCAAGACGGTTGCCCAGCTGAATATCTACCAGAACGAGGAGCTGCCTGCAGCGCAGTCCGTCCTGGCTGACGCGGAAGGCAGGGTTACTACCGCCTCGGCAAAGGTTGGCGCACTCACTGACCGGGTAGCGCTGGCACAGGAAAGCCGGAATAGGATCGCCGCCCAGATCGAAGAGGACCGCAAGGCGCTGGACGAGACCCAGAAGGTCATTGGGCAGATCGCCAGCCAGGCCTACAAGAGCGGCGGCGTACCCTCCAGCCTGACCCTGATGTTCGGGGCCGACGGCGCTGACAGCCTTACCGACTCCATGGGCATGGCCGGCCAGGCGCTGCGCGGCCAGAATGCCGCCGTCGAACGCCTCTCCCAGCAGGCCGCGACCAACGTAAACTCCGAGGCCCGTCTCACCGCAGTGGAAGAGGAGATCTCTTCGCTGAAGGCCCAGGCTGAAGAAGCGCTGCGGGCAGAGCAGGCAGCCCGTGACGAGGCGGCCGCTGAAAAGGAGAAAGTCGACAGCCTCATTGCCAGTGCCGAAGCGCTCAATGGCCAGCTGGAAGCAAAGAAGCCGGTAATCCAGGCGAAGCTTGCCTCGATCCAGTCCGAGCAGGCCGCGGTGCAGGCGGAGATCGCCGAACGCCAGCGCATCCTCCTCGAAGAGGCACGGCGGGCCGAGGAAGCCCGGATCGCCGAAGCGAACCGACGGGCCGCCGAGGAAGCTGCGCGCAACAACCAGCCCGCACCGCCGCCCCAGACCATCCAGCCAACCAACCCGTCCGCATTCGGACTGCGGTACCCCGTCAGCGCGCCGCTGACCTCCGGGTTCGGGTGGCGTGCGACGCCGGCAGGAACCATCGATTTCTCCGGAACCGGCGGTTATCTGCACTCCGGCATCGACTTCGGAGCCCAGTGCGGCACACCCGTGTACGCCGCTGCGGCGGGAGAAGTCTGGCGTTCGGATACCGGCGGCGGAGAGATGATCGGCACCGGAAACCGCATCGTGCTGAACCACGGCGTGATCGGCACCAGTGCCCTGGCCACGAACTACTATCACCTGAGCAGCCGTATCGTCTCTGCCGGACAGTGGGTCAACGCCGGGCAGCTGATCGGCTATGTGGGTACCACCGGCAACTCCACCGGCTGCCACCTGCACTTCGAGACCATGCTCAACGGGCAGCTCGTAAATCCCATGGGACTGCTCTAGGGCCTAGAATGGGTGTTTCGCCTCCGGGGAATCTAGCCGGAGGCGGAACCCGCGAGACGCAAAGCGATGAAGGAGAGTTGAACCGTGCCCAAAGAAAGTGGCCGAAAAGTCGTGGCCACCAACCGCAAGGCCCGGCACAACTACGAAATCCTGGACACCTACGAAGCCGGGATGGTGCTGATGGGCACCGAGGTGAAGTCCCTGCGTGAGGGTCGTGCCTCCCTGGTGGACGGGTTCGCAACGTTCTACAACGACGAACTCTGGCTTGAGGCTGTCTACATCCCGGAATACCTCAACGGCAGCTGGACCAACCATTCCGCCCGCCGGCGGCGGAAGCTGCTGCTGCACCGCGAGCAGCTGGACAAGATTTCGCAGAAGATCCGCGAATCCGGCTTCACGATCGTCCCGCTGCAGCTCTACTTCCTGGACGGCCGCGCCAAAGTTGAGATCGCCGTCGCCCGCGGTAAGCGTGACTATGACAAGCGGCAGACCCTGCGGGAAAAGCAGGATAACCGTGAGGCACTGCGTGAGATGCGGGCCAAGAACCGGGGCTCGTAGTGAGCGGTACCTTCTGGGAGCCACAGCCCGAGGAGGATACCCCGGCGGGGGAGCGCAAGCCGATCTGGGCCTGGGCGGTTACTGCCGTTGACCTGCTGATCGTGGCGGCCGTGGTTCCGGTTGTCATTTTGGTTGTGGTGCCGTTCTTCGTGGTTTTCTACGTGTACCTGGCGCAGCTCCTGGTGTGGATTTCCCCGCTGCTGCTGGCCGCGAACGCTGTGCTGTTTGGCTGGGCATTCCGCCGAAAGTACGCCGGCATGACCGCCCTGGCCATCCTGTCGGTACTGTTTGTGCTGCTCTCAGTGCTGGTGCTCGTGCTCTGGGGCGCGCCGGTCACGGTGTTCGGCCTGACGTTCTAGCGCAAATGCGTTATAGTTAACGGTCCGGCCGGTAGCGGCACGGACACATCAGTTTGGTAACTGAATACGGGGATGACAGGTTTCGACGATGTTAGTCGCGACAGGTGAAGCGGGCCGAGGATGCAGGGTTATCTCGTAAACGCTCTCTGCAAACCAATAAGTGCCGATTCTAAGCGCACTGACTTCGCTCTCGCTGCCTAAGCAGCGGGCATAGTCCGTCAGACCGGGAATGCTCTCGTCCCGGATCCTGGCGTCATTTAGAGGGCCACTGCTGAGTACTCTTGCCGTTGGAGTGCTCGGGACTTTTAGACGGCTGGGCCTGGATCAGCCACTTGTTCACATGATGGCTGGGGCCGAGAAAATCCGACGTGAACTGCGCCCGGAGAAGCCCTGACAACACGACATCGGACGGGGGTTCAATTCCCCCCATCTCCACAAACCACAAAGCACCTCGGCCTTCGGGCCGGGGTGTTTTTTGTGTTGTGTTCACTTGCCGCCTTGCGTGCGGTTCGGCGGGCAAGAGACGGGCAGAACTACCCATGTCAGGGCCGTGGGCCGGCAGCCGGAGACGGCCGGGCGGACCAGCGGCCGGGAAGGCGGCGATCGCTTTTGGCTCCCGCCCCGGCCAGCCCTTGGTAAGCTTGGAGGAAGCCCTTCGCCCGCCGCCCTGCTCCACAGCAGTGTCCGGCTTCCGGCGCGGAGGCGCCCCTTTCCACCGCACCCACCACTGACCTGCTGCTCCGCCGCGCCCTTGCGCTTTCCCAAGCGCCGCCAAGCCGGAGCACTGCGACGTGCCCCCACGCCCCGCGGCGGGAAGACACGCAATACCGTAGGAGAAGCGCCACCCCCATGCAGTCCGCCCCCGCAGAAACGTCCGCAGAACCGCTTGCGGAATCCCCCGCAGAAACCCCCGCGCTGTCGCTGTTCGACCGCCGCTACGAACCCAACGTCGCTGAAGTCAACCAGTTGTGCGACACGCTCGCCGAGCTGAAGCCCGGCAGTGAAGTGCCCTACGTTGATCCTCAGCATGACGTGGAAGAAGCCCGGATCGTGAGCCTGTTCTCAAACAACGGACCCGCTCACCCGTCGGGCTTCATCACCGCCGGCAGTGACGAAGCCGTCACCCGCCTCCTCGGCGTCCACTGGCAGGTAGGCCTGCAGCCCAAGTACGTCATGCCGTGGAACGTCCACCCTTGGTACACCCCGGGTGAGCCGCACACGAAGCTCACCAAGGAAGAGGTTGCCGAAGGCCTGAAGCCGCTGCTGCGCTTCCTGGCGCTGGTGCCCCGGGCATCGGTGATCGTTGCCCACGGCACCGAGGCACAGCGGCTGGCCGCAGCCTTCCTGAAGACTGAAAACCGGATGATCTACCGCCGCAGCCTCAAGGTCTACAAGGCCCGTTCGGCCGAGGGCCGTTCATTCGGCGCCACGGAAGAACGCCAGCAGGAATCACTGGCAGAAATGCGGATCGTCTACAAGGACGCCATGGCCCGCACCGGCCTGGCTGCCACCGGCCGCTAGAAAGAGCTAGTTCCCGCTCACCGGAACATCGACGATTCCGGTGAAGCGGGAGCCCACGCCCTCGTATTCGCTGCGGATATTTCCTTCGGGAACTGCCGGCAGTTCGCGGGCACTGTGGTCGTAGCAGGCCACAAAGGTGAACTCCGGCCACCACTTCTTGGGCCGGGCAGTTTCACGGAAGCCGCAGACCTCACACTCAAGGCGGACCCAAACAGGACGCTTGCCGGTCCGGTTGGCCCGCGACTGCGCCAGCCATGCGGGAGGATTCACATCCAGCTCATCGAGCTCGGCCTGCTCCAGGCGGGGCGGGATCCCGTGCTTTGCGGCCATTTCGAGCGGAATATCAAGGTACTGTGCGGCCTGGCGTCTGGTAATCATCACTTCAACGATACGGCAGGGCACGACGCCGGTTCACCGCCGTCGTGCCCTGCCGCACACTTCACAGCTCCAGGCTGCCGGAACCTAGTCTGCTTCGGCGAATGCCTTCCGCAGATTTGCCTCCTGCTCCTTGGAGAGGTTGGTGGCGATCAGCGTCGCACCCGGGAAACCGTCCTTGAAGGCATCCAGGACCCGGTCCTCCACAGCGTCGGAGGAGAGCACAAACAGGGCCGAGGTACCGGGGCTGACTTCCTGGCGAACCTGCTTGATGAAATTGTCATCGATGCCAACGTCAACCATGGAACCGGTCAGCGCGCCGATGGCAGCTCCGACGGCCGCACCAATCAGCGGGATGAAGAAGATCAGCCCAAACAGCAGTCCCCAGAAGCCGCCGCCTAGGGCGCCGGCGCCAGTCATATTGTGTTCCTGGATGGTCCGGGGCTTTTTCTTGTCCTGTGGCCAGGTCACGATTGCCTCGTCCTGCACGGTGATAAGGCTCTGGGACTCAAGGCTGGCGAGGGTTTGCGTCGCCCTTTCAGCTGCGTCCGCATCAGGGAATTTCCATACGGTAAGTGTTGCCATGGCAGATACTCCAAACAGTTGGGATCCAGGCACTATCCGGCGTGTGTCCGGCACACGGACGGTTAGAGTAGGTGCCACGCTAGCCAGCGGCTGCCACCCGCGGCAAGGGAACAGGGCTGCAGGAGCCCCCTGCCGTCCAAGTCTTCTTCCGGTCCCTGTCGCCCCGGGTTCCCCAGCCGTAGACTGAGGTTTCGGCACCACCGGATCGCCGACCCAGGAGTCTGCATGAGGGACCTCTCCCGCCCGCCCTGGTGGACCAACGCCGTGGTCTACCAGATTTACCCGCGCAGCTTCCAGGACACCACGGGCGACGGTATTGGCGACCTGAGCGGCATCATCCAGAGGCTGGACTACCTGGAAGAACTCGGCGTCGACGTCATCTGGCTCTCGCCCATCCACCAGTCGCCCCAGCGGGACAACGGATACGACATCAGCAACTACCGGCGGATCGATTCTGTCTTTGGAACCGAGGAAGAGTTCGACCGGCTGCTCGGCGAGGTCCATGCACGCGGCATGAAGATGATCATGGACCTGGTGATCAACCACACCTCAACGGACCATGACGCTTTCCGGGTGTCCGCTTCCTCCCGCGACAACGTCTCCCGTGACTCCTACTTCTGGCGTGATCCGCGTCCCTCCTTCCAGGGCGGGGAGCCTGGCGCAGAGCCCAACAACTGGGGATCGATTTTCGGCGGATCTGCCTGGACCTGGCACGAACCAACCCAGCAGTATTACCTGCATCTGTTCTCCCGGCACCAGCCGGACCTCAACTGGGCCAGCACACGGGTGCGGACCAGGATTTTCGAAATGATGAACTGGTGGATGGACCGGGGGATCGACGGTTTCCGGATGGACGCCATCAACTACGTTTCCAAGGACCAGCGCTTCCCGGACAGCATGGTGCAGTACGGCGGAGTGTGGGGAGACGGGGCGCCGTTCTTCACGTCCGGGCCGCGGGTCCACGAGTTCGTGCAGGAAATGATGCGTGCCGTGTTCGGGAGCCGGGAGGCAGACTACCTGGTGGTGGGAGAGACGACCGGAGCCACGGTGGAGGAGGCCCGGCTCTTCACTAATCCCTACCGCGGCGAACTGGACATGCTCTTCCAGTTTGAGCACGTGAACCTGGACCACGGGCCGGGTGGAAAGTGGGACCGGCGTCCGGTGCTGCTGCGTGACCTGAAGACCAGCTGGAACCGGTGGCAGCGCGGACTCGCCGACCGCGGCTGGAACAGCCTCTACCTGAGCAACCATGACCAGCCCAGGCACGTCTCCCGGTTTGGTAATGACGATGCATTCCGCTACGAGTCGGCGACGCTGTGGGCGACCCTGCTCCATCTTCAGCGCGGTACGCCGTTTATCTACCAGGGCGAAGAATCGGCATGACGAACGCCGGCTTTACCGGCATCGAGCAATACCGTGACGTTGAGTCACTGAACTTCTACACGGAGTCCATCGCGCGGGGTATGGAGCCGTCAGCTGCCCTGGAGATCCTGCAGCACTCCAGCCGGGACAACGCGCGGACACCCATGCAGTGGACGCCAGGGCCGAACGCCGGTTTTACAGAGGGTGTTCCCTGGATCGGGATTGGCCCCCGGTCCGAGGAAATCAACGTCGAACGGGACCGGGCCTCGGCGAAATCGATCTTCAGGTACTACCGGCAGCTCATCCGCCTGCGCCATGAGCTGCCGGTTGTGGCAACGGGCGACTTCCTGCTGCTGCATGCCAACCATCCAGCCCTCTTCGCCTTCCGACGCAGCCTCGGGGAGATGAAACTGGGGGTGCTGGGCAACCTCTCCGGCCGTGAACTGACAATTCCCGAGGACCTTCAGCAGGGCGAGCTGATCCTCAGCAACTACGGGACCGGCCGGCAGACGACGACGCTTGGACCGTGGGAAGCCCGCGTGATGGACATCAGCGGGCAGCCCTAGGCGGTACCGGGGGATACCTGCCATCCACCTGCCGGCTATTCACCTGTCAGCGCGGCCCCGTAAAGATCCAGCAGCCCGGATGTTCCGCCGGAGTCCATAGCGCGGCGCTGGCGTTCGGATCCGGTGCCGGATTCCCAGACGTCTTCCAGCCCGGCGCGTACCCACTCGGTATCGTTCTCGGCGTCGAGCGCCTCGGCAGTGAATTCCAGCAAAGCCTGGATCCGGTCCCGCGCCGGGACCAGATCCGCACTGACCGGATCCACGAGTTTGCCGGTCAGCCCTTCGCGGGCTGCCTGCCACATGGCAGCATCGAGCAGTTCGGACTCCGGCACCGGGCGGTCAATGCCGCGTCCGGCTTCGTCCACGGCGGTGCTCACCAGTCCACGGACCAGGGCAGCAATGAGCACCGAGTCCCGGGCCCGCAGCTGCGCATCACCGGCCCGCACCTCCAGCGTGGGATAAGAATCCGAAAGCCTGGCCATCCAGGTCAGTACGCCCCGGTCGAGGATCGCGCCGGTGGATACCAGCTGCGCCACCCGCCGCTCGTAGTCCGCAGCGTCCCGGAAGGTGGGAGGGCAGCCCTGGACCGGCCAGCGGCGGTAGTGCACCACGCGCCAGCTGCCAAAGCCGCTGTCCCGTCCCAGCCAGTAGGGGGAGTTGCAGCTCAGGGCGACGATGGCCGGAAGCCATTCCCGGATCCGGTTCAGTGCCTGGACCCCGGTTTCGCGGTCCGGAATCGAAACATGGACGTGGAGCCCGTTCACGAACTGGTCCCCGACGATTCCGGGAGCGCTGTCGCGCAGCTGCCGGTAGCGTTCCTTGTCCGTCAGTTCGGGGTAATGGTCTTCAATGAACGGCGCGGAGGCTGTCCCGGATGCCACGACTGATGCCTTGCGGGCCGCAGTTTCGAGCTGGCCGCGGAAGTTCAGGAGGTATTCCTCGGCCTCCGTCAGCGTGGCAGAGACCGGTGTGGCGGTTTCAATCTGGCAGCTGAGCAGTTCGCGCTGGATTTCGCCTTCAGTAACCCGCGGGGAGCGGTGCAGGTACCCTGCCACTTCCTCTGCCTTGTGCACCGGGAGTCCGGTGACCGGATCCAGCAGCAGGTACTCTTCCTCGATGCCCAGTGTCGCCATGCATCCCTCTCCATCTTTCGCGGCTGCAGGCATCCACCCGCAGCACTTCCTCAAAAAGACTAGGGCCGAAGGGGGGCCCGAAGCCAAATGAGAAGCAGGCTGAGGTTTTGTTGCGGCGCTACCCCTCCGCGGTGAGGGCCTGCCCATACAGGCGGGCCAGCCCCTCCCAGCCTGCGGAGGCATAAGCCGAACGCTGGCGGTCGGCTCCGGTTCCGGTAGCCAGCAGCCGCTGCACCCCGGCCAGCACGTAGTCCAGGTCTCCGCTGTCTTCCAGGGACGGACGGATGTGCTCCACCAGGGCCCCCACCTGGTCCGCTGCAGCAGCTGAATCTCCGAGTGCTCCCATGAGCCGTCCGCCCAGGCCGTAGCGTGCGGCCTGCCACAGGCCGGCGTCGAGCAGCTCGGGCTCAGGCGGTGTGTCCGGTTCCGTGCCGGCGGTCAGTACCAGGCCGCGCACCAGGGCAGCGAGCAGAACGGAATCGGCGGCTTCCAGCTGCGCGTCGCTGACGCGGACCTCCACGGTGGGGTAGCGCTGGGAAAGCCTGGCGGCCCAGCCAATGTGTCCGGCGTCCAGGACGGCGTCGGAGGCCAGCAGCCGCGCAAGCCTGCGCTCATAGTCCGCTGCATCGGCGAACTCGGGCGGGCAGCCCTGGACAGACCAGCGGCGGTAGTGGATCAGCCGCCAGCTGGCGAAGCTGGTGTCCCGCCCGCGCCAGAAGGGGGAGTTCGCCCCCAGGGCTGCGAGAGTCGAGAGCCAGGGGCGGAGTGCGTTCAGCGCGGCGATCCCGGACTCCCGGTTTGGAACGGCTACATGGACGTGGGTGCCGTTGAGGTAGTGCTCCCCGGCGACGGCCCCGGTCAGCGCACCCATGGCCAAGTAGCGTTCGGTACCGGAGACTTCGGCGGGAGCATTCGCAATGCGGGGGGCAGCACCGGAGAGCACGACGCCGGTTCCGGTCTCGGCGGCGGCGCGGGCTATCGCTGTGCGGGCGCTCAGAAGGGACTCCGCTGCCTCGTCCAGGGTCTCGCAGATAACAGTGGAGGTTTCCAGCTGGCAGGCGAGGAACTCAGCCTGGCCAGCGGGTGCGGGTGCGCCGGGAGCTAAGGCTCCCGGGGCTGCTGCCAGGGCCTGGGAGAGCTCTGCGGCGCGGGGTTCGGGAAGACCCGTGGCCGGGTCAACGAGCAGGAACTCTTCCTCGATGCCGAACGTAGCCATGCATTCCCCCTGGTAGCGGAGAGATCCGGGAGCTGCCTGCCCGTCGGTTCAGTTTAGGGCAGTGCAGGGCAGCGCAGGGAGGGCTCCGGAGGAAGTAGCGGGCGGCGGCTGCTACGCCCGCACCGCACGCCAGGTGAGCGTGAGATACGGCAGCTGCAGTTCTTCGCCAGGGGCATGCCCCAGATGCTCGTAGAGGTACCAGGACAGGTTCGCCATGACCTTGGCCCGCGTGGACTCGGATGCGGAAAGGTAATAGGCACGTGACTGGGCAAGCTCCGCCAGGGCTTCCGGTGTCATGGCAACCGACCAGGCGGTGGTGTGGAACTCCTGCAGTTTCAGCTCCGGCCCGAGTTCGGGGCGGAAGCCCGGCCGCAGCACATCGCCCGCATGGATGATCCGGGAAAACCGGTGTACCCAGGGCACACTGACATCCAGCTGGTTCCAGATCAGTCCGGCAAAGCCGCCTGGTGCGAGGATCCGGTCGAACTCCCGTGCGGAGGCCTCCGGGTCGCACCAATGCCAGGCCTGCGCCACGGTGACGGCATCGAAAGAGGCCCCGGGAAGGCAGGTGTGCTCCGCTGTGCCTTCCGTGACGGGAACCGAAGGCAGCGTCCGGGAAAGCTGGGCCAGCATGTCCGCCGACGGATCCACGGCGTGGACCCGGAAACCCGCGGAGACAAGCGCCGCGGTATATTTCCCCGTGCCGGCGCCGACGTCTGCCACGGAGACGGACGGCGCAGCCCGCCCGGCCAGTTCAGGCACGTCAAAGAGCCAGTCCACGGCCTCGGCCGGGTAGCCCGGCCGAATCCTGTCATAGTGCTCGGCACCGGTGCGGTAGCTGCCGCCGAGCTGTCGGCGGCGCAGACCGTCAAGCCTGGGTCCGCTGGAAGCCAAATCAGTCCTGGAAGAGGTCGTCGAGGTCGGGGTTGAGGCGCTGCAGTACTTCATTGTGAAGCATGCCGTTGGTGGCCAGGGCGTTGCCGCCGAAGGGACCGTCTTCGCCCTCAAGGGAGGTGAAGCGGCCGCCGGCTTCGGTAACGATCGGCACCAGCGCGGCCATGTCGTAGAGGTTGAGCTCTGGTTCGCAGGCGATATCCACCGCGCCCTCGGCCACCATGCAGTAGGACCAGAAGTCGCCGTAGGCACGGGTACGCCATACGGATTCCGTCAGGCCCATGAACTCGTCCAGGTTGCCGCGCTGCTTCCAGCCGGTAAGGCTGGAGTAGGACAGGGAAGCGTCGCCAAGGCTGGAGACATCCGAAACCCGCAGCCGGGTGGCGGACGCCAGGGAGCGGCCCATGTAGGCGCCGGTGCCCGTCGCTGCCCACCAGCGCTTGCCCAGCGCCGGTGCACTGACGACGCCGACTACCGGAACGCCGTCGTCCACCAGCGCGATGAGCGTGGCCCACACGGGCACGCCGCGCACGAAATTCTTGGTGCCGTCGATCGGATCGATGATCCAGCGCCGCGGGCCGGAGCCGGTGGAGCCGAACTCCTCGCCCAGGACGGCGTCGCGCGGACGGGCACGGGAGAGCTGGCCGCGGATGGCGTCCTCTGCTGCCTTGTCTGCGTCCGTGACGGGTGTCAGGTCCGGCTTGGTCTCGATGCGGAGGTCCTGGGCCTTGAACCTGGACATGGTCTGGTCGTCCACGGAGTCGGCCATTACATGGGCGAGACGCAGATCATCGTTGTAGTTCTGAACGAACGGCATACTTCAACTTATCGCTATTGCCGCTGCACTGCCCACGTTTACGCAGGTGCGCGCGGCGTGTACGGGTCAGGAAGAGGGCTGGAAGATGTGCTGGGCCGGTGCCGGCAGCGTTCCTACTGGGTGCCCAGTTCTTTGGCCTGGGCACGGTTCTCGGTGCGCAGCCCGCCTGATCCCAGCAGCCGGCGGAGGGAGGCCAGCCGTGCCGGGCCGGCCGGGCCGGCGCTGCCTGACCCGACCCAGGCATCCAGTCCGCAGTTCACCGCGTCGTCGTCATGGCGGCAGCCGCGTTCGCACGCTTCGGTGCCCGGTTCCAGGTCGGGGAAGGCGCTCAGGATGCGGTCCGGGTCCACGTGGGCGAGTCCGAAGGAGCGGATGCCGGGAGTATCGATGATCCAGCTGCCCGCAGGGGCGTCCTGGACCTTTAGTGCCAGCGCAGAGGAGGAGGTGTGCCTGCCGCGGCCGGTCACGGCGTTGACGCCTCCGGTGGCGCGGCGCGAGCCGGTCAGCGCGTTCACCAGTGTTGACTTCCCGACGCCGGAATGTCCCACCAGGACGCTCACCTTGCCCAGAAGGTGTTCATGCAGTGCGGCGACGGCGCCGCCGGCCAGCCGTGCGGACATGCCGTCGTCGGATTCCGAATCGACTCCGGCGTCCTCGGCCTGGGCCGTGCGGCTGATGAGGACTTCCAGGTCAAGGTGCTCGTAGTTGGCCAGCAGCTCGGCCGGGTCCTTCAGGTCTGCCTTGGTGATGCAGAGCAGGGGTGAGATGCCGGCGTCGTAGGCCGCTACCAGGGCACGGTCGATGAACCCTGTGCGGGGCTCCGGGTTTGCGGCGGCGACCACGATCACGAGCTGGTCCGCATTGGCCACGACCACGCGTTCCACCGGGTCGGTGTCGTCAGCGGAGCGGCGGAGCAGGGTGGCCCGCTCGTTGACCTTGACCAGCCGGGCCAGGCTGTCGGGGGAGCCGCTGACGTCGCCGACCAGGCCGACCAGGTCTCCGGCGACCACGGGGGTGCGCCGCAGTTCCCGCGCACGGGCTGCGGTGACGATCCGTTCCTGCGGGGTGTCTTCGTCCACGATCGCCGTGTAGCGGCCGCGGTCAACGGTGATGATGCGGCCGGTGACGGCGTCTTCGTGCGCCGGACGGTCCTTGGTGCGGGGCCGCGAGCCCTTTTTATTGGGGCGGATGCGGACGTCTGATTCGTCCCAGCCTGAGGTGCCTCGTGCCACGGCTACTCCTCCTGCGCCGCCGTCGGCCCGGTACCGGCCACCAGCGCCGTCCAGAGCTGCGCGAACTCGGGCATCGTCTTTGAAGTCGCGGCGATGTCTTCCACGACGACTCCGGGAACCGCCAGTCCCAGGATCGCGCCGGCGGTGGCCATGCGGTGGTCCGCATACGTGCCGAAGACGCCGCCGTGGAGCGGTGCCGGCCGGATGGCCAGGCCGTCGGCTGTTTCAGTGACGGAACCGCCCAGCGCGTTGATTTCAGTCTTCAGCGCTGCGAGCCGGTCCGTCTCGTGTCCCCGGAGGTGGGCAATGCCGGTGAGGGACGACGGTGAATCCGCCAATGCGCAGAGCGCAGCGACAGTCGGAGCAAGTTCGCTGGTGTCAGCGAACGTACCCCCGCGGATCGTTCCGGTGCCGGTCACGGTCAGTACGCCGTCGGCCAGCTCGGCCGTGGCACCCATCTGCGGGAGGATGGTGCGCCACTTGTCGCCCACCTGGGTGGTCCGGGCCGGCCAGCCGGGGATGCTCACGCTGCCGCCGGTGGCGACCGCAGCAGCCAGGAACGGGCCGGCGTTGGAAAGATCGGGTTCAATGTCGACGTCGAAGGCCTGAATGGGCCCGGGGGCCACCTGCCACTCGTTGGGCACGGAGTCGTCCACGTCCACGCCGCAGGAGCGCAGCACCTGAACAGTCATGGCGATGTGGTCCAGGCTCGGAACTGTGTCTCCGGTGTGGACCAGGTGAAGCCCGTTGGCGAAGCGTGCGCCGGCCAGGAGCAGGGCGGAGACAAACTGGGAGGAAGCCCCGGCATCGATCTCCAGCCGTCCGCCGGGTACAGCGCCGCGTCCGGTGACGCTGAACGGCAAGGCGCCGCGTCCGCCGTCGTTGACCTCGATGCCCAGGCCCCGCAGGGCATCGATGGTAGCGCCCATGGGGCGCTGGCGGGCATGCGGGTCGCCGTCGAACGATGCGGTGCCGGTACGAAGTGCGGCAAGCGGCGGTACGAAGCGCATCACCGTGCCGGCCAGGCCGCAGTCCACCTCGGTGTCGCCCGAAGCGTCAGCTGGAAGCGGCTCAACCAGCAGATCCGGACCGAAGGGGCCGCTGCCGGGCGCCTCGGTGATCTTCGCGCCGAGGGAGCGCAGCGCCGTGACCATCAGGGCTGAGTCCCGCGAGTGCAGGGGAGCGCGCAGGCGTGACGGACCATCGGCGAGTGCGGCCAGGACCAGGTAGCGGTTGGTGAGGGATTTGGAGCCTGGGACCCTGACCACCCCGGTAACGGGGCGGCCAGGGGTGGGGGCCGGCCAGCCTTCTGCGACGGGCGCGGATGTTTCAGTCATGGTGCTTAGGAACCTGCAATATCTGATGCGGTGCTGCGGACGGCGCGTTCTGCCCTGGCCAGCTGCTTACGGGTCTGCTTGGTGACTTTTCGGGAGCGGCGGCCGGCATCCTTGCCCATGGCCCGCACACTTCGCTGCGTGTCCGAGACCAGGTGCTCGGCCCGCCAGGCCAGTCCGGGGCGGCCGTTGGTATCCACCGCAGCGAGAAGGACTCCGCCAATCAGGGACAGGTTCTTCAGCAGCTGGGTTCGGCGTTCCTTGCGGCCTTCGGAGGTGGTGGCATCGCCGTTGCGGTATTCGACGAGCGTGCTCACGCCGGCGGTTGCCGCAAGGACAAGGCCGGCCAGCCGGGAGAACTTGCCCAGGCCCAGCATGGCAGCGGCGCCAAGCTGGGTGGCACCAAGAACCCGGGCAACGGCGGCCGGGTTCTCTGCAAGTCCAGCGGCCGAGGGCACTGCAGAGCCCAGCCGGTTAAGGGTTGGGGTGAGCTGCTGGGCGGTCTGCTCGGCGTTGCGCAGCCGCTCCACACCCGCAGCCGCGAATCCTGCGGCGAGGAGCGGGCGGGCTAGGGTTCGGACAATGCTCATGCGTGGCCTCCTGGGTTACGCCGGACCGGCGTGCGTTCAAAGATGATACGGCTGTGTCTGGCGGGACACGCCGTACGCAACGGATACCCCCTAGTCTGGCACCTTTGGCCCCCTTGTACACCTCAGCCGCTTTAACGCTCAGCCGGTCCGCAGTCAGGAATATCCGCAGGCGGGCGGCCGTTATGGTTCACGTCGGTCTCATGCCGGCAGCTCCGGTGCGCACGGCACCGGGGAGTCGGATGCGGAGTCGGAGGCTAAGGATGGCAGGTTCGCTGGTCCAGGAGCGGAACGCGGCAGAGGGGGCCGTGCCCGGGTTGCTGGCGCGTACACGCCCCTTACACTTGGACGTAATGAGAACTGATGTGCCGGAAGGCAGCCCACAGGTGGAAGATCCGGGCCTGGACGTGGCCAGCGAGCCGGAAGAGGCCCGTAAACTGCGTTTCGAGCGCGATGCCATGCAGTACGTGGACCAGCTTTATTCCGCAGCCATGCGGATGGCCCGCAACCCTGCGGATGCGGAGGACCTGGTGCAGGAGGCCTACACCAAGGCTTTCTCTGCGTTCCACCAGTACAAGCCGGGCACCAACCTCAAGGCGTGGCTGTACCGGATCCTGACGAACACGTACATCAACCTGTACCGCAAGCGCCAGCGCGAGCCGCTCCAGGCGAATTCGGACGGTGTCGAGGACTGGCAGCTGGCCCGTGCGGCTGAGCACAGCTCCTCCGGGCTGCGGTCGGCTGAGGCTGAGGCCCTGGACCATCTGCCGGATTCCGACGTGAAGAGTGCGCTGCAGGCCATCCCGGAAGAGTTCCGCCTGGCGGTTTATTTCTCCGACGTTGAAGGCTTCGCGTACAAGGAAATTTCAGAAATCATGAACACGCCGATCGGCACCGTGATGTCCCGGCTGCACCGGGGGCGCAAGATGCTCCGCGAGCTGCTGGCCGAGTACGCCTATGAGCGCGGCATCAAGGGCAAGGCACAGAAGGCTGCCGCCGGTGAAGCGGAAACCGAGAATCAGGGGAAGACACTATGAGCGATTGCCAAAGCCTGGGTGATTGCGATGACGCACGCATCGAACGGCTGTATGAATACCTGGACGGTGCGCTCTCGCATGAAGACCTGGTAGAGATCAAAGAGCATCTGGACGGTTGCCCGGAATGCGCCGAGGAACACGACCTGGAGTGTGTCATCCGCTCCGTTGTGAAACGGTCCTGCACGGAAGCGGCCCCGCAGACGCTGAAGGCCAATATCCTCGCCCGGATCAGCCAGATCCAGTCCGTGGACCACTAAGACTGACATAAAAGAAAACCCCCGCTGCCGGAAGGCTGCGGGGGTTTTCTTTCGTTAGCGCGGAAAATCCGGCCGGACGTCCTGACTTAAGTGTTGGGACGCTTGCCGTGGTTTGCGCCGCCGCGCTTACGGTCACGACGCTTGCGTGCTCGCTTGCTCATGGCTGCCTCCTTCTTTCGCTTTCAAGTTCTGCCCTTCAGTCTCCCACACACTGTGCCCTCGGCATAAATGCCGGCCCCGTGCACGCGCGGCCGCGGCGGAGCTTCACCTAGGATGAATCAACCAAGCGACCAAAGGAGTTCAGTATGCGAGCCGTGTACGCCCAGTCCCAGTCCCAGGAGGACCCGCTCAGCGGCCTGGTGGTAGGGGAGCTTCCCAGCCGCGAACCGGAGCCGGGCTTTCGGCGCGTGCAGGTCAGGGCCTCGGCGCTGAACCGGCACGATCTGTGGTCCCTGCAGGGGACCGGCCTTCCTGCTGACCGGCTGCCGATGATCCTGGGCTGCGATGCCGCGGGCGTGGACGACGACGGCAATGACGTGATTGTGCACTCCGTCATTTCCACGCCGGGCTGGGACGGTGACGAGACCCTTGATCCGCGCAGGACCCTGCTTTCCGAGCGTTACCCGGGAACCATGGCTGATGAAGTCTGGGTTCCCGAACGCAACCTGGTGCCAAAGCCTGCCCAGCTCAGCTTCGAAGAAGCAGCCTGCCTGCCTACGGCGTGGCTGACCGCATACCGCATGCTCTTTACGGTGTCGCCGGCCGCTCCGGGGTCCACGGTGCTTATCCAGGGCGCCGGGGGAGGAGTGTCCACTGCCCTCGTTGCCCTGGCCTCGGCAGCCGGATTCCGGGTCTGGGTGGCCGGACGCAGCCCGGCGAAGCTCGAGGACGCCCGGAGGCTCGGTGCCGAGGCGGTCTTTGAGTCCGGCGCCCGGCTGCCCGAGCGCGTGGACACAGTGTTCGATTCGGTGGGTGAAGCCACCTGGAGCCATTCCCTGAAAGCACTCAAACCCGGCGGAGCCCTGGTGACCTGCGGTGCCACTTCCGGACCGAACCCGCCGGCGGATTTGAACCGGATCTTCTTCCTGCAGCTCAAGGTCCTTGGCTCCACCATGGGCACGAGGGCTGAGCTCCAGCGGCTGGTCCAGTTCCTGCTTGCCACGGGAGTGCGGCCGGAAATCGACTCAGTGCTTGGCCTCGAGGACGCAGCGAAGGGATTCCGGCGGATGCACGACGGCGCTGCCACCGGAAAGATCGTCTTCCGCCACTAGCCGGGGATGGCCAAATGCAAAAGGCGTCCGCCGGAGCGGACGCCTTTGTGCGTGGGCGATTGTCAGTTCATGTCCGGGAGGTCCAGCCAGCGGAACCATCCGCGGTGCAGGACCAGCCAGGCGATGAGGCCGTATCCGGCCTGTCCCGGAGTTCCGCCATTGGCTGCGAGGTCCGTACGCCACTGCTCATGGTTCAGCAGCGGGGTCAGGGTGTCCACGTAGACGTGCTTCCGGCGGGTCGTGACGTCCCCGAATGCTGCGGAGAGGTCCGCGAGGCGGCGGTTGCGTTCGGCATCCAGCCCGGGCGGGGGACCAACCACCAGGACCTTGATGCTCATCTGGGCGGCACCGTCCAGGATGTTGGCAAGGTTGAGCCGGCTGCGTGCCGTGGAAAGTTCCAGATCCAGGTCACGGTCTGAAAGTCCGATGACCAGCCGGTTTTCGCACGACTCATCGAACCTGCGGCCGGCCTCCATCAGCCAGCGGTTGGCGAGTGCCTCGGTGCCCTCGCCGGGGGCTGCGAGGCTGTAGGCCTCCAGCGTTGCGTTATCCGGCGTGGTGCGGGCCAGCACGCGTCCCAGCCAGCCCAGGGCGCGGGGATCGCCATGACCGGCGAGCAGTTCGTCACCGACCGCAGCGAGCCTGATTCTGCGTTGTTCCACGAGTTCCCTTTTCAGTTGCTTCAGTGTCCAAATGAAGGGTGGTTAAAAGCCGGGTGGGGCACCATCCGGTGCCCCACCCAAACCTAGCCCATTAGCGGCGTTCGAATGCCTTCTTGACCAGGATGTCCTGCTCAACGGCGTGGCGCTTGGCCGAGCCGGTGGCCGTAGAAGCCGACGCGGGACGGGAAACCAGCCGCAGCGGGCGGTCCAGTTCCGGCGGCAGGTTCAGGCCGATGAACGGCCACGGTCCCTGGTTGGCCGGTTCGTCCTGTGCCCAGATGAGTTCCGCGTTCGGGTACTTGGCAACGGCGTCCTGGATTTCCTTGTAGGGCAGCGGGTAGAGCTGCTCGACGCGGATGATCGCAGTCTTTTCGTCGCCGGCCTTCTGGCGGTTGGCCAGCAGGTCGTAGTACAGGCGGCCGGAGACCAGCAGGACCTTGTCGACGGCGTTGCCGTCCAGCTCTGCGTGTTCGCCGATGACCGGCTGGAACGAGCCCTGCGTGAACTCCTCCACCGAGGTGGCAGCTGCCTTCAGGCGCAGAAGCTGCTTCGGCGTGAAGATCACCAGCGGCTTGCGCGGCCGGCTGTAGGCCTGGCGGCGGAGCAGGTGGAAGTGCGAGGCGCCGGTCGTGGGGTTGGCCACGATCATGTTGTCCTCGGCGCACAGCTGCAGGAAGCGCTCGATCCGGGCCGAAGAGTGGTCCGGGCCCTGCCCTTCGTAGCCGTGCGGCAGCATCATGACGAGCGAGGACCGCTGGCCCCACTTTTGCTCAGCAGAGGAGATGAATTCGTCAATGATGGTCTGGGCGCCGTTGACGAAGTCGCCGAACTGCGCCTCCCACAGCACCAGGGCGTCGGGACGCTCCACCGAGTAGCCGTATTCGAAGCCGAGGGCGGCGAATTCGGACAGCAGGGAGTCGTAGATCCACAGCTTTGCCTGGTTCGGGTCGAGGTCGCCCAGCGGGGTCCACTCGGCGCCGGTGGCGCGGTCGTGGAAGACCGCGTGGCGCTGGGTGAACGTGCCGCGGCGGGAGTCCTGGCCGGCAAGCCGGACGGGAACACCTTCCATCAGCAGCGAGCCGAAGGCCGCAATTTCGGCGAAGCCCCAGTCGATGTTGCCCTCGCGGGACATCTGCTCGCGCTTCTCCAGCAGTGACTTCAGCTTCGGGTGGACCGTGAACCCTTCGGGGATGGTCACGTGTGCCTTGCCGATGCGCGCCAGGGTATCCGCGGAGATCGCAGTGCTGGCCGGCGCCACGATGGTGGAGCCTTCCTGCTGTGCGGCGGGCCGCTCCAGGTCCGAGACAGCCTCGGAGTCCTTCGTAATGACCGGGATCGGGGAAGTCTGGGCGGCATGCGTTTCCGCGAAAACCCGCTCAAGGCGGCTCTGGTAATCGCGAAGTGCCTGCTCAGCTTCTTCCTGGCTGATATCGCCGCGGCCGATCAGCGACTCGGTGTAGAGCTTGCGCACCGAACGCTTGGCCTCGATCAGGGAGTACATCATCGGCTGCGTCATCGAGGGATCGTCGCCCTCGTTGTGGCCGCGGCGGCGGTAGCACACCATGTCGATGACGACGTCCTTGTTGAACCGCTGGCGGTAGTCGAAGGCCAGCTGGGCCATCCGTACAACCTGTTCGGGATCGTCGCCGTTCACGTGGAAGATCGGAGCCTGGACCATCTTCGCGACGTCGGTGGCGTACACGGAGGAACGCGAGGACGTCGGGGCGGTGGTGAAGCCAACCTGGTTGTTTACGATCACGTGGATCGTTCCGCCGGTGCGGTAGCCGCGCAGCTGGGAGAGGTTCAGCGTTTCCGCCACCACGCCCTGGCCGGCGAACGCCGCATCGCCGTGGATGAGGATCGGCAGGACGGGGAACTCGTCGCCGCGGTCCAGCCGGTCCTGCTTGGCGCGGACAATGCCTTCAAGGACGGAGTCGCCGGCCTCGAGGTGGGACGGGTTCGCGGCCAGGTAGACCTTGGTCTGGTTGCCGTTATCCGACGTGAAGGTGCCCTCGGTGCCGAGGTGGTACTTCACGTCGCCGGAGCCCTGCACGGAGCGCGGGTCCTGGGTGCCTTCGAATTCGCGGAAGACCTGGGCATAGGTCTTGCCGGCGATGTTGGTGAGCACGTTCAGGCGGCCGCGGTGGGCCATGCCGATTCCGACTTCTTCCATGCCTTCGTCCGCGGCACCGGAGATGATCGCGTCCAGCAGCGGAATCAGGGATTCGCCGCCTTCCAGTGAGAAACGCTTCTGGCCGACGAACTTCGTCTGCAGGAAGGTCTCGAACGCTTCCGCGGCGTTGAGCTTGCTCAGGATGCGCAGCTGCTCTTCACGGGAGGGCTTGCTGTAGGGAGCCTCGAGGCGGTTCTGGAACCAGGAACGCTCTTCCGGATCCTGGATGTGCATGTACTCGATGCCTGCGGTGCGGCAGTAGGCATCCCGCAGCACGCCGAGGATCTTGCGCAGCTTCAGCATCGGCTTGCCGCCGAATCCGCCGGTGGGCCATTCGCGGTCCAAGTCCCACAGGGTGAGTCCGTGGTTCAGGACGTCGAGGTCCGCGTGGCGGCGCTGCACGTACTCCAGCGGGTTCGTGTCCGCCATCAGGTGGCCGCGGACGCGGTACGCGTGGATCAGCTGCTGGATGCGGGCAACCTTGTTGATCTGCTCGTCCGGGTTGACCTGGATATCAGGGCTCCAGCGAACAGGCTCGTACGGGATGCGCAGGGACTCGAAGATGTCGTCATAGAAGTTCTGCTCGCCCAGCAGCAGCTGGTGGACGATGCGCAGGAACTCGCCGCTGCCGGCACCCTGGATGACACGGTGGTCATAGGTGGAGGTCAGGGTGATGATCTTGGAGATCGCGTTGCGGGCAAGGATCTTCTCGTTAGCACCCTGGAACTCGGCCGGGTATTCAAGGGCGCCGGCGCCGATGATGCAGGCCTGGCCCTTGGACAGACGGGGAACGGAGTGAACCGTTCCGATTCCGCCCGGGTTGGTCAGGGAGATGGTGGTGCCCTTGTAGTCATCGGCGGTGAGCTTGCCGGCGCGGGTGCGCTTGACCAGGTCTTCGTAGGCGTGCCAGAACTCGGAGAAGTTGAGGGTCTCGGCCTTCTTGATGTTCGGTACCACCAGGAGGCGGGTGCCGTCCGGCTTGGGCATGTCGATGGCCAGGCCGAAGTTGATGTGCGCGGGCTGGACAGCAACGGGCTTGCCGTCCACCTCGTCGTAGTAAACGTTCTGGGACGGGAACTGGGCGGCAGCACGGATGATGGCGTAGCCGAGCAGGTGGGTGAAGGAGACCTTGCCGCCCCGGGCACGTTCCAGGTGGCTGTTGATGACAATGCGGTTGTCGATCAGCAGCTTGGCCGGAACGGCACGCACAGTCGTGGCCGTGGGCACGCTCAGGCTGAGGTCCATGTTCGTGGCGATCGCCTTCGCCGGGCCGCGAAGCACCGTGACGGTGTCTTCTTCCGTCTCCGTGCTGGGCTTGGTCTTGGGCAGCTGGGCCGGGATGGGCGCAGACTTAGTCTCCGGCTTCGTTTCCTGCTTGGCGGAGGCGGCAGCAGACTTCGGCTCGTCCTTGGCGGAGGCTGCTTCCTTGGCCACAGGCGGCTTTCCTGACTGCTGCGTAGCGGCGGGGGACTCAGCAGAGGCCTTCGGAGCCTGGGCCTCGGTATTCACGACGGGCAGCTGGCGGGTGGCCGGGTTGGCACCGAGTTCGCTCGGGGGAGTGGAACCGTTGCCAGAGGCTGAATTGCCGGCGGCGGACTTGGCGTCCTCCGCTTTAAAGGAGTCGAAAATGCTCCACCACTTCTTGTCGACAGAATTCTTGTCCTTGAGGTACTGCTCGTACAATTCGTCGACAAGCCATTCGTTCCCGCCGAATTCCTCCGGCAGGCGGTGGTTGGGTTGGTCTGGCACTAGATATACGCCTCTTCCATGAGTTGCCGTTTGCCCTGATGGCACCATGATCTGAGCGCTTCCGCCTCAAGACTTGCTGGTGCGGCCCGGTGCGCAGTGACCGAGACTTGATTGCAAGTCTAGTTATAGATCAACCGAAGTGGCCAATCTCAGGGGTGTCCGCCTGTGGGATGCGACACACTTTGCTCAGCCATTGGCGCGATTCTGCGCACAGTGCTCCGGTCCCGGAATTGATCTGGTGCGGCACCGCCAAAGCTGTAAACTGAAAGGTCTATGGACAGCAACTCTAGGCGCCGGCCTGCATCCAGCGCGGTTTCATCCGCCAGGACGCACAGAGCCGGCAACGCCCGCACAAGATCCCCGCACTCTCCGGCAGCGTCATCGGAGCCTTCCAGTCCGGCTTCGGCCGAACCCCCTCCTTCCGGCGGTAACCCGCCAACAGGCTCCCGGGGAACCCTGATTCCGCACCTGCGCGCGGAGAGTGGTTCCTGAGATGGAGTGGCTATTCCTTCTGGCCGGCCTGCTGCTTATCTGCGGCACCGGCTTTTTCGTGGCCGTTGAGTTCTCCCTGGTTGCACTGGACCAGCCAACGGTCCGCCGTGCGGTGGAAGACGGAGACACCCGCGCGGAGCCGCTGCTCCGCTGCCTGACCACGCTTTCCACACAGCTTTCAAGCTGTCAGCTGGGCATCACGCTCACCACCCTGCTGACCGGCTACGTGATGGAACCGTCCGTGGGGCGGCTCCTGCAGGGTCCTCTCGCTTCGCTCGGACTTCCCCCTGCGGCGTCGCTCTCCGTGTCCGTCGTCGCGGCCATGGTGCTGGCTACCCTGCTGTCGATGCTCCTGGGCGAACTCATCCCCAAGAACATGTCCATTGCGCTTCCCTTTAAAGTGGGACGCCTGCTGGCCCGCCCGCAGCTGGCCTTCACCTTCGTGTTCAAGCCGGCCATCCTGCTGCTGAACGGATTCTCCAACAAGGTCCTGAATCTCTTTGGCCTTGAAGCCAAGGAAGAGGTCTCCGGAGCCCGGACACCGGCGGAGCTCTCCTCCATGGTCCGCCGGTCGGCTGAGATGGGCACCCTCGACGCAGGTACCGCGAACTTCCTTGCCCGCACGCTGTCCTTTTCGGAGCGGACCGCGGCGGATGTCATGACTCCGCGGATCCGGCTTGAAACGATCGACGCCGACCAGCCGGTTTCCGACGTCATCGATGCAGCCCGCCGCACCGGTTATTCACGCTTTCCCATCCTTGGTGATTCCCCGGACGATATCCGGGGCGTGGTGCACGTCAAAAAGGCCGTTGCGGTTCCGCGCCGGAAACGGTCGGAGCTGCCGGCAGCTGCCATCATGAGCGACATCCTCCGGGTGCCGGAGACTGTGCACCTTGATTCGCTGCTCTCGGAACTGCGCAGCGCCAACCTGCAGCTCGCCGTCGTACTGGATGAATACGGCGGCACCGCCGGAGTGGCCACGTTGGAGGACCTGGTGGAAGAAATCGTCGGCGAAGTGTCCGATGAACATGACAAGCTAAAGCCCGGTGTGCTGCAGAGTGCCTCCGGGTACTGGTATTTCCCCGGCATCATGCGGCCTGATGAGGTATCCGACCTGATTCCGTCCCTGCACGTCCCGGACGATTCCGGCTACGAAACGGTGGGCGGCTACATCATGGCTGACCTGGGCCGAATCGCCGAGGTGGGCGATACCGTGCCCGTTCCCGGCGGAATGCTGGAAGTCGAACGTATGGACGGACGGCGGATCGACCGGGTCTGTTTTGTGCCCGGCGAACCGGATCCGGAAAGCGAACCTGAGGGTGAGGCAACGCCGTCGGGCAGGCAGGAACGCGCTGCTGCGTTGGCTGGTCCGGGTGCAGGCACGCAGGGCCAGAGCGCCCAGCAGCGGCAAGGTCCGCGGGTGACCCCGGGTGCCGCTGGTGCCGCCGGTGCCGCGGGGGCTGATCCGGCTACCGCCCATGGTGCCAGTGCCGCCGGCAGTGCAGTCCGCGGGCCCGCCCGCAGGGAGGGAACGCGATGAGCGACATCGCAGGTATTTTCTGGCTGGTCGTCCTGCTGCTGGGCAACGCCTTCTTTGTTGGCGCGGAATTCGCGGTCATGTCCGCGCGCCGCAGCCAGATCGAACCGCTGGCCGAGGCCGGTTCCAAGCGGGCCAAGACCACGCTCTGGGCCATGGAACACGTTTCGCTGATGCTGGCGTGTGCCCAGCTGGGCATCACGGTCTGTTCCCTGCTGATCCTGTATGTCGCCGAACCCGCAATCCACCACCTGCTGGCCGCTCCGCTGGAAGCCGTGGGAGTGCCCATGGAGGTCGCCGACCTTGCCGGGTTCCTTGCCGCGCTGCTGTTCGTGACGTTCCTGCACGTGACCATCGGCGAGATGGTTCCGAAGAACATTTCCGTGTCCGTGGCTGACCGGGCCGCCCTGGCCCTGGCACCCCCGCTGGTCATGGTCTCCCGGGTGGTCCGCCCCATCACCGCAAGCCTCAACTGGATTGCCAACCATGCCCTGCGTGTCGTGGGAATCACGCCCAAGGACGAGGTGACTTCTTCCTTCACGCTGCAGGAAGTGCAGTCAATCGTGCAGGAATCCACCCGGCACGGTCTTGTGGCGGACGATTCCGGAGTCATTTCCGGGGCGCTTGAGTTCTCCGGCCAGACTGCCGGGGAAGTCATGGTGCCGCTGGATGAACTGGTGACCCTGCGCACCGACTGCACTCCGGCCGAGTTCGAGAAGGCCGTAGGGCGCACCGGGTTCTCCCGCTTTGTGCTCATGGACGAAGCCGGAAACTTCACCGGCTACATGCACCTGAAGGACGTCATGGCGATCCCCGAAGAGGCCTATGACCGGCCGATCACGGAGAACAAGGTCCGCACCCTGGCCAACCTGCGGCTGAGTGACGGAATCGAGGATGCGCTGGCTGTCATGCAGCGCACCGGATCCCATGTTGCCCGTGTCCTCGGGGACGATGCGCAGACCCGGGGAGTGCTGTTCCTGGAAGACATCATTGAGCAGCTGGTCGGGGAAATCCGGGATGCCACACAGTCCCAGGGGCTGCGCAGGTCAGGTGAGAGTTTCAGCGGATGACAATCCAGGGCATTAGATGCGAATGATTCGCGTTTAGGTTATGCTGATCAAGCCCCGGTGCCGCCGGAGGTTGTACCGAGACTCGAAACGGGGATACTGACACTATGCGCCGCCTGCCCATCCGTGTGGCTGGAATCCTGACCGCTGCCGCACTCGCACTGTCCGCCTGCTCCGCGAACACGGGAGATGAGGGCGGTGCCGGCGAAGGCGGGGATACCATCCGCGTAGTTGCCTCGACCAATGTGTACGGGAACATCCTGGAATCGGTCGGCGGTGAGTTCGTCAGCGTCGAGTCGATCATCAACCGCCCGTCCCAGGATCCGCACTCCTACGAGGCGACCGCCCGGGACAAGCTGGCTGTTTCCGAAGCGGCAGTGGTAGTCCTGAACGGCGGAGGATATGACTCCTTTATGGAGACCCTGGTCCAGGAAGAGTCCGTTGCCTCCGAGAACGTGCTCAACGCCGTCGAAATCTCCGGTCTGGAGGAAGACGGGCACGAGGGTGAGGACCACGGCAGCGAAGAATCCGGTGATGACCACGCCGGGCACTCGCACGGCGCCTTCAATGAACACGTCTGGTACGACCCGGATGCCATGGGGCTGCTCGCCGAGGCAGCAGCTGAGCGCCTGGCCGAACTTGATCCGGAAAACGAGCAGGCTTTCCGCGACAACGCAGCAGCATTCAATTCCGGGATCCAGGAGCTGGAAGACCGCCTCGCTGAGGTCCGCACTGTGGCCGCCGGGCGAGACGTCGCCATGACTGAGCCGGTTCCCGCCTATCTGCTGGAAGACGCAGGGCTGCACAACGTCACCCCGGATGATTTCACCGAGGCCGTGGAGGAAGGGCAGGATGTTCCTCCCGCCGTACTCAAGCAGATGCAGGACCTGATGGCCTCCGGGAAGATTGCGTTCCTCGCCTACAACGAACAGACCTCCACATCACAGACCGAGGCCGTCCGCAGCACTGCCGAAGATGCGGGAATTCCCGTCGTCGACTTCTCCGAAACGCTGCCCGAGGGCGAGGACTTCCTCGCCTGGATGGACCGCAACGTGACGGCCATCCAGGACGTCCTGAAGTGAGCCGTGCCGTCGTCCAGCTGCGCGGGGCCTCCATGGCCTTTGGCAGCCGTACGCTCTGGCAGGGACTGGACCTGGATATCAACGCGGGGGAGTTCCTTGCGGTTCTGGGACCGAACGGCACGGGAAAGACAACGCTCCTGAAGGTGCTGCTGGGACTGCAGCCCCTTAGCGCCGGCACTGTGACAATTGACGGGCACAGGGTCGAGCGCGGCAGCAAGGATATTGGCTACATTCCGCAGCAGAAGACCTTTGCTCCCGGTACCCCGCTGCGTGCCCGTGATCTTGTGGGCATGGGGGTCGACGGCGACAAATGGGGTATCCGCCTGCGCCGCGGTCCGGTCCGGGCCCGGGTTGATGAGCTTCTGGCCCAGGTTGGTGCCACCAGCTATGCCGATGCTCCTGTTGGGAAGCTGTCCGGCGGCGAGCTGCAGCGCCTGCGTGCTGCCCAGGCATTGGCTACGGACCCCGACCTGCTGCTGTGCGACGAGCCCCTGCTTTCCCTTGACCTGCATCACCAGCAGGCCATTAGTGCCCTCATCGACGCGCGTGCGCATGTTCATGACTCTGCCGTGGTGTTCGTGACGCACGAGATTAACCCGATCATCGATTATGTTGACCGGGTGCTTTACCTTGCCGGCGGGCAGTTCCGTACCGGGACGCCGTCGGAAGTCCTGCGCTCTGACGTGCTCTCGGATATGTATGGCTCGCATGTGGAAGTGCTGCGCAGCCACGGCCGGATTGTGGTGCTCGGCGTTCCGGACGCCACTACGCACCACCACGGCGAAAGCGAGGCCGATCTTGGACCTTTCTGAGTTCTTCTCTTCGGTGTTCGACTTCAGCGACTACGGCCAGCTGCTGCCTTTGGTCACCAACTCGCTGTGGGCTGCCGCGATTCTGGGTCTGGTTGGCGGCCTTATCGGCGTTTTCGTGATGATGCGGGATCTGGCATTTGCTGTCCACGGCATTGCTGAGCTGTCTTTTGCCGGTGCGGCCCTGGCCCTGCTGCTGGGTGCGAATGTTGTTCTTGGCTCTCTTGCCGGTTCCATCGCTGCTGCGCTGATTCTTGCCCTGCTCGGTTTGAAAGCCCGTGACCGGAATTCGATTACCGGCGTCATCATGCCGTTTGGTTTGGGTCTCGGTATCTTGTTCCTGGCCTTGTATGAGGGGCGTTCGGCGAACAAATTTGGTCTGCTGACCGGTCAGATTGTTGCTGTGGACAGTGTCCAGCTGAACCTCCTGGCCATTTGTGCCGCCGTCGTTGTTGTCGGTCTTGTTGTGGTGTGGCGTCCGTTGACGTTTGCCAGTGCCGATCCGGAGCTTGCCCAGGCCCGTGGCGTTCCGGTTGGGGCGCTTTCAATAGTGTTTATGTTCCTGCTGGGGCTTTCCGTGGCGCTGTCCATCCAGGTTGTGGGTGCGCTTCTGGTGCTTTCGCTGCTGATTACGCCTGCCGCTGCGGCGCTGCTCGTGACCTCGTCTCCGCGTCTGGTCGTTGGGCTGAGTGTCATCTTTGCCCTGGTCTCTGCTGTTGGCGGCATTCTTCTGGCCTTGGGCGGACGTATTCCCATCAGCCCGTACGTGACCACGATTTCCTTTGCGATTTATGTGGTTTGCCGGATCATCATGGCTGTCCGCGGCCGGACCCGCCGGTTGGCTGCTGCTGCGTGAGGCGGCATCGTGAATCGGCTCCTGCTCCAGGCACCCTGGCGGCATAGGGATCAGGGGGCCGGTTGATGGGCACCTGTTCAAGACTTTCTGCCCGAGACGTATTCGTAAACCATCAGGCAGATGACTGACACGGCCGCAGCGACCGGGAGTGCCCGGAGAACGCCTGCTTGGGGGACGAACGTGCCTATCACCGCGCTCAACAATGCTCCGGCAGTGACCACTCCGATGGAGATGAGTGCGATTCTGGGTCCAGACATTTGGGAACCTTCCGGGAGCCTCAACTCCGGTTAGGGTAACTTCCATCCGGTTTGCCGTCACTATGGACACCGGCCCCTGGTCTCTGGACTCTGGACTCTGGACCCTGGCCGCTGGGCGCCGGCCCCCGGCCCCCGGGCCCTGGCCGCTGGGCGCCGGCCCCCGGCTCCCGGGCCCTGGCCCCCGGGCCCTGGCCGCTGGGCCCTGGCCGCTGGGCCCCGGACCCTGGACACCGGACCCTGGAGAATCACTGCCGTCGCAAGTGCAGCGCCGGGCAGAGCCGCCCAGAGGGGGCCGAGCTAGAGGCGTTGTGAGGAGCTAGAACGGTGGTGGATCATCGTCAGGACTCTTGTCTTCCTGTGCCAGGGCCGAGGACCTGGCTGTTGTGCTGGCCGGCATGAAGGCCAGTTCGGCGCCGGTGGTGTAGGTGCGGCCGGTGGGTGAGTTCCATTCGATGGTTCCGGCCTCTGGCTGGCGGGCTTTCCAGTGTCCGAGGGTTTTGAACCGGTGGTGTTTGGGGCAGAGGTGTTCCAGATTCGTGTGCTCTGTTGGTCCGCCGTGGGAATAGGGCGTGGTGTGGTCGATTTCTGCGTGGGTGACGGTTACTGAGCAGCCGGGGAAGCGGCAGGTTCCGTCCCGGGCCTGGAGCCAGCGTTTGAGTCCGGCGGGGATGCGGCGTGTTCGTCCCACGTTCAGGATTTCGCCGGTTGCGGGGTCCTGGAGCAGGGGTGTCCAGTGCAGGGCGCCCAGGATCATGGTGCGTGCGGTTTCGGCACTGATGGGTCCATAGCCGTTGAGTTCTGCGGGGTTCTCGTCGAGGCCGGCGAGGGTGTCAGCGTTGATTAGGACAATGACTTCGGTGCGGATTTTTGAGCGGTTCTGGTTCCGGTGCCGTTCGGCCCGGCGGGGACGTCTAGCGTTTCGCTTGGTGTCGCTGTGTGAGTCCGCCGGCTGGTCCGAACCAGAGCCGGTGCCTGACCCAGAGCCCGTGTCCGAACCGGAGTGGGGACGGGAACCGGAGACCGAGCCGGTGCCTGACCCAGAGCCCGTGTCCGAACCGGAGTGGGGACGGGAACCGGAGACCGAGCCGGTGCCAGCTCCAGAGCCAGCGCTAGCGCCGGAGCCCGAGCCCGAGCCCTTGCCAGCGCCAGAGCTAGAGCCCTTGCCTGAGCCAGAGCCCGTCCCCGTGCCCAGGTCGGTACCGCCAGACGATGCAGGGGTGCCTGACCGTGCTTCCTCTGAGGTGTCGGGCGCGCTTGCTGGAGTGAGAGTGTCGGCGGATAGGGCCGCGGGTTCGCCTTCGAGGAGCAGCTCGGTGAGGGTGTCGGCGCGGAGCTGGTCCATAGTTCGTGGATCTCCGGCCCGCTTCCCGGCCTTCGCAGCACCGGTGAGGGCGGCGAACATGGCCTGGCCCTTCTCCGCTGCGATGTTCGCGCTGAGGCAGGACATACCATCGGGCAGTGGTTGGAACATGACCCGGCGTTTGTCCTTGGCCTCCCGGTGCCGGACAGGGATCAGATCCGGGAAGCGGGACTCGCGGAGCCTGCGGGCCCGCCGGCCGAATCCGGCAGCAGTCCTGCCCTCAGCCTCCGTGAGCAGATCCCGTTCAAACGCACCGCGCACGCTCAGCGCGACGCTGACTGCTGCAGTGTCGTCGGTCCCGGTTCCCGTTTCTTCGCCGACTGCTTCGTCCGGGGCGTCGGGACTGGGCTCAGTGCCCAGCCCGCCGTCCTGCCCAAAGTCCAAGTCCAGCTGGCCCGAATCATCGGTGGGCGATTGGTCCGGTGCCGGCGGGCTTGCGGCATCTTGGACTGGCCCCGCTTCCGGAACGTCAGGGACGTCGGCGGGAAGGTTGTGGGTTTCTTCGAGGATGATCCGGGCGTGCTGGAGCGCGATCTTCCCTTCGGTGAGACGGTCAAGAGTGTCCGGTGCCTGAGTACACAGCCGGGTGGATTCGCTGATCAGCTGCATCGCGGTCATGTGCGGAATGTTCAGGACAGTGGAAGCCTCGGCAGCTGCAAGACTCATGGCCAGGGCTGGTTCTTCCCGGCCGGATGCTTCGGCAATGTCCCGGGCGAAAAGCACTTCCAGGCGGGCAGCAACACGTGCCTGCTGCGCCTGCGCCCACGAGACCAGCATGCCCAGACGCTGCAGGGCGGAGACGGTTTCCTCATAACCCAGACGTTCGGCGCCCCGGAATGACAACCGCCCGGCAAATCCCTCCGGCAAGGACAACACCGACGCGTCATCAGCCACCGCCGGATCGGCACAGAACACGGATCCGGAAGAGTTAGAGGAATCGGGATGCCGCCCAGGCGGGTTTCCGGGATGCGGGCTAGATGGGTCAGGATGCGAACCAGACGAGTTCTCGGGCTCAGGCTCAGACGGGGCAGGATACGGACCAGACGAGTTCCCGAGATCAGGGCCTGATGGCTTACCAGAACGAGGCCCAGACGTGGCACCGCCGCCCGGGTTAGCAAAGGTTTCGCCACCCGGGCAGGCACCGGTCTCGGCACCCGCTTCCATCCCGAGTTCAGCCCCCGGCACACCACCACCATCCCGGTCAGCTAACCGGGAGAACGGTGTATCCGAGGAACGGTTCATACCCCAACACTGTCAGCTGCCACCGACATTTCAGGGCCTAAATCGGCCCTTTTCAGTACCACCAATTACCGGTGATTTACCCGCTTTTCGCGAATCGGGAGTCAATAGGTACGAGGAGATATGAACGCCAAGGTGCCCCGGCCGAGCGCTCGAAGAAACGCTGCTCGCCCTAGAAACAAAGCGGAACTCAGTCATAGGCAGCGACACGCGGCCGGACAACCGCAGGACAGGCAGCAGCTACCGCGAACACTCCGGACAAAGCCCAAAGACCTCAACAGTGTGCGCAACCTCAGTGAAACCGTGCTCTCGGCCCAACCGGGCAGCCCAGCTCTCAACAGCAGGAGCCTCGACTTCCACAGCCTTCCCGCAGTTGCGGCACACCAGATGGTGGTGGTGGTGTTCGGCTTCGCAGCGGCGGTACAGGACCTCGCCGTCTGCTCCGCGGAGTACGTCAACCTGCTCGTCATCCGCCATGGACTGCAGGATCCGGTAGGTAGTAGCAAGGGACACCTTCTCGCCACGGTCCTGAAGCAGACGGTGAAGCTCCTGGGTGCTCACGAAATCATCAAGCGAATCGAGAGTGCGCCCCACAGCCAGCCGCTGCCGGGTAACCCGGGGCTCGGCAGTCCGCCGCGAGGACGATGGCTGCGCTGACATGTGAGCCTCCTGGGCTAACGGGAATCGGACCTGCCTCCCAGATTATCAGCGTTGGCAGAAACGTGGCCTGCCCGGAGACCACACAAGACCCGGAGTATCGTGACCCTATGAAAATGACCAAGTACACGCATTCCTGTGTCCGTTTCGAAAAAGAGGGATCAGTCCTGGTGCTGGATCCGGGCAACTTTTCCGAGGTCGAAGAAGCGCTGCAGGACGCTAACGCAATCCTGCTGACGCACGAACATCCGGATCACATCGACAAGGAGCAGGTACTGCCCATCCTTGCCGAGCGGTCAGACCTCCAGCTCTACGCACCCGCGGCGCTGGCGGCAGCTCTGCGCAACGAAGCAGCAGAGAATGCACAGGACCGCATCCACGACGTCCAGCCCAACACCGTGCAGGAAATCGCAGGGATCTCGGTCCGTTCCTTCGGCGGACAGCATGCGCTGATCCATCCGCTGATCCCCATGGTGGAAAACCTCGCGTACCTGATCGAAGACCGGATCTACCACCCCGGAGACTCATTCACCGTACCCAACGGACTCAAGGCCGAGGTGCTGCTGGTTCCGATCCACGCTCCCTGGTCAAAGGTCGGAGAAGTAATCGACTTCGTGATCGCCGTCGGGGCCCAAACCGCGCATCCGATCCACGACGCACTGCTCAACGGCAAGGGCCGGGCACTCGTTGAAAAGCACCTTGAACGCTTCGGCAGCATGTACGGGACCAGTTACCAGCCGCTGGCACCGGGCGATGTGGTGGACCTGTGACTGACATCCTCATCAGCGCAGCCGGGCTCCGCACGGCACTGGAAAACAAGGAGCCGGTGCGCCTGCTCGATGTGCGGTGGGAACTTGGCCGCAGCGACGGCCACCGCAGGTACCTCGAGGGCCACCTTCCCGGGGCCGTGTACGTGGACCTCGACACCGAGCTTTCCGCACCGGCCGGGCCGGGAGGACGGCACCCGCTGCCCTCGCCGCCGGTCTTTGCCGCGGTGGCACGGGGCTGGGGAATCAACGACGGCGACACAGTCGTCGCGTACGACGCCTCCGGAGGTGCCGCAGCGGCACGGGCCTGGTGGCTGCTGCGCCACGCAGGCTTTGACAACGTCCGGCTGCTCGACGGCGGGCTCCAGGCCTGGCAGGCCGACGGCGGAGAACTTGAAACAGGACAGGCAACCCCGGTGCCGGGGTCAGTGACGCTGTCCTGGGGCCACATGCCGGTGGTTGATATGGCCGAAGCGCCGGCTCTGGCAGCCAACGGTGTGCTCATCGATGCGCGGGCACCCGAACGTTTCCGCGGCGAGAGCGAACCCATCGACCCGCAGGCAGGGCACATCCCGGGAGCGGTCAACGTACCCGCGTCCGGAAACCTGGACGCGAACGGCCGCTACCTGCTGGTCCCGGAACTCAGGCAGCGCTTCGAGGCAGCGGGGATAGACGGCTCGAAACCCGTAGGAGCCTACTGCGGTTCCGGCGTCTATGCGTCGGCAGAAGTCGCGGCCCTGGCCATGGCAGGCATCGACGCCGCCCTGTATCCCGGCTCCTGGTCCCAATGGTCCTCCACACCGGGACAGCCGGTGGCAACCGGAGCCGCAGACGGGTAGCGTCAAAGCCATGTTTACCGGCCGTCCCGTTCCGCCCCCGCTGCGTCTGCAGCTGCCCGGCGGGGACCGCCAGCAGCCCGAGCAAGGAGAACGCATGAGCACGCTTTTCACCAGGATTATCGAGGGTGAAATCCCCGGCCGCTTTGTCTGGAAGGACGACGACGTCGTTGCCTTCCTGAGCATCGGTCCTCTCGCTGACGGACACACCCTTGTGGTCCCGCGGCAGGAGATCGACAAGTGGACGGACGCGCCGGCGGACCTTCTGACGAAGCTGACTGCCGTCGCCCAGGCCATCGGCAAGGTGCAGGTGGACGTCTTCGGCGCCGAGCGTGCCGGACTGACCATCGCCGGTTTCGAAATCGACCACCTGCACCTCCACGTGTGGCCGGCGAACTCGCTGCAGGACTTCGACTTCAGCCGGGCAGACACCAATCCCGACCAGGACCGGATGGAAGCCAACGCCCGGAAGCTGCGCGAAGGCCTCAAAGCCGCAGGCCACGGCGAGTTCGTCCCCGAGGCCTAGCCCGGCAGGGCCTACGCCGGAGCCAGCGCCTGGTTCAGAGCGGTCCGGATCCGTTTCTCCGAAACGGACCGGGCCGTTCCCAGTTCCTGGGCGAAGAAGCTGATCCGCAGCTCCTCGATCATCCAGCGCACCTCGGCCAAAGCCGGCGGAGTGCCGCGCCCGGGCACCAGCGCCGCCACGGCGTCGTCGTAATCATCTTCGAGGCCCTGTACCACCGCCATGCTCAGCGAATCCCGCTGCACGTTGGTGGGCAGTTTCTCCAGCCGCCGCTCAATGCCGGCCAGATACCGCGGCAGCTGAGCCAGCTGCGCATAACCGGTGCGGGCCACAAAGCCGGGGTGGACCAGCTGCTCGAGCTGGGCACGGATGTCATTCAGCGCCGATATCAGCGCCAGCGACGTGGTGGCCTTCAGCTGCTTCTGGATCCGCCGCGTAGCTGAAAGCACCTTCTCAACAATTGCCGTCACGGTGAACACGGTGTCGATCAGGTCGGCGCGCACCCGCTCATACAGCGCATCAAACTCCTCGCGGGTCCACGGCAGCGCCTCCGGAGTGAGCTTGTCGATCGCAGCAAGCGTGCAGTCCTCGATGAGCGCTGAAACGCTGCCGTGCGGATTCTGGCTGAAGGTCAGCTTCTCGGCATTGCTGAGGTGTTCGAGCACGTACTTCGCCGGACTCGGCACCCGCAGCGCCAATAGCCGGATCACTCCGCCGCGCATGGCAGCTTCCTGCTCGGCAGCACTCTGGAAGACCCGCAGGCCGGCGGTGGATCCTTCGTCCACGAGGGCCGGGTAGCCGGTGACAGTATGCCCGGCAACCAGGGTGTCGATCCGCCGCTCGACAGTGCCCACGCTCCACTCGGTGAGGCCGGTTTCTTCACGGAACGACGGCGATGCCTTGCCGTTGGCGGCAGCGCCGGCACGCGCCGGCTTGCCCTTTGCAGCCTTCGGTGCGGGCTTCACCGTTCCAGGCGTGGCCCCGAGAGAATCCGCAATGGCCCGGCGGGTTGCAGGAGCCAGTGACTCCTGCAGCGCGGCCAGATCCTTGCCTTCATCCAGCACCCGGCCGGAGGAATCCACCACGGAGAAGCGCATGCGCAGGTGTTCCGGGATCGCGTCCCAGTTCCACGAGCCGGGAGGAATAATGTGTCCCTTCAGCCGGCGCAGGGCCAGCTCAAGCGACGGTTCCAGGGGATCCGACGCCGGATCGAAGTCAGCTGCCAGCGCAGCCGCCGCGGCACGCGCCACGTCCGGTGCGGGAATGAAGTTCTTGCGCACAGCCTTGGGCAGCGACTTGATCAGCGCAGTGATGAGCTCGGCCCGCAGGCCGGGAATCTGCCAGCGGAACGGCTCGGGATCCAGCTGGTTCAGGAACAGGACCGGCACCTCGACGGTCACGCCGTCGTTGGCTCCGGTAACGCCGGGGGTGAACTCGTAGGAAAGCGGCAGATCGAAGTCCGCGTACCGGAAGGACTTGGGGAACTCGTTCTCGTCCAGTCCCGCGGCGTCGTCCGTGCGCAAGGCATCCGGATCGAAGTCCAGTAGCGACGGGTTCTGGTGCCGTGCGTGCTTCCACCACTTGTCGAAGTGCCGTTCGGAAACCACCTCGGAGCTAACGCGTTCGTCGTAGAACTCGAAGAGGGTTTCGTCGTCCACGCGCAGGCCGCGGCGGCGCACGCGCGTCTCCAGCTCCTCGACTTCGGCGAGCAGCGCCTGGTTGCGGTGGAAGAACTTGTGGTGCGTGCGCCAGTCGCCTTCCACCAGGGCATGCCGGATGAACATTTCACGGGAAAGCACCGGATCGATCCGGCCGTAGTTCACGCTGCGGCGCGGAATGACCGGCACTCCGTACAGCGTGACCTTCTCATAAGCCATGACGGAGCCGTTGCGCTTGGACCAGTGCGGTTCGCTGTAGGTGCGCTTGATCAGGTGCGGGGCCACTTCCTCCACCCACAGCGGATCAAACCTGGCCGCGATCCGCGCCCAGAGGCGTGAGGTTTCCACCAGCTCGGCAGCCATGACCCAGTCCGGAGACTTCTTGAACAGGGCCGAACCGGGGAAGACCGCAAAGCGGGTACCGCGCGCACCGGCGTACTCCCGCTTGCGCTGGTCATAGAGGCCAATGTGGCTCAGCAGGCCCGAGAGCAGGGAAACATGGATGTCCTTGTCCTTGCCGACCGGATCCACGTCCCCGGGGGAAAGCGTGATGCCCAGCGGCTTGGCCAGCTGGCGCAGCTGGGCGAAGAGATCCTGCCATTCGCGGATGCGAAGGAAGTTCAGGAACTCGTTTTTGCACAGCTTGCGGAACTGGGAGGAGGAGAGCTCCTTCTGCTTCTCCTGCACGTAGCGCCACAGGTTCAGGAACCCGGTGAAGTCCGAGTTCTCGTCCACGAACCGCTTGTGCAGCTCGGCAGCCTTCTGCGCACGGGCCGGATCGTCCTTCGACGGCCGCTCACGCGGATCCTGGATGGTCAGCGCGGCGGCCAGGACCATCACCTCACGGACGCAGCCGCGCTGGCCGGCCTCCACGATCATCCGTCCCAGCCGGGGATCGACGGGCAGCTGGGCCAGCTTGCGCCCGACGGCGGTGATCCCGCCCTTGGGGGCCAGGGCACCGAGCTCACGGAGCAGAAGCGCGCCGTCGTTCACTGCCTTGGGATCCGGCGGCTGGACGAATGGGAAGTCCGCGACGTCCTTGGGTCCCTTGGCCACGCCCATGGCGGCCATCTGGAGGATGACGGCGGCGAGGTTGGTGCGGAGGATTTCGGGATCGGTGAACTCCGGCCGGGCTTCGAAGTCTTCCTCGGCGTAGAGCCGGATGGCGATGCCGTCCGAGACGCGGCCGCAGCGGCCGGAGCGCTGGTTGGCCGATGCCTGGGAGATGCGCTCGATCGGCAGGCGCTGCACCTTGGTGCGGTGCGAGTAGCGCGAGATGCGGGCGGTGCCGGTATCGATCACGTACTTGATGCCCGGGACCGTCAGCGAGGTCTCGGCAACGTTGGTGGCCAGGACAATCCGGCGGTGTTTGCCGGGGGAGAAGACCTTGTGCTGTTCGGCCAGTGAGAGCCGGGCGTACAGCGGCAGGATCTCGGCATTGGCCAGCCGGGGGTTCCGGGTGACCGTCCCGCGCAGCGCATCGGCGGCGTCGCGGATCTCCCGTTCACCGGAGAAGAAGATGAGGATGTCCCCGGGAGCCTCGCGGGAGAGCTCATCGACGGCGTCGCAGACGGCGTCCAGCGGGTCGCGGTCTTCCTCGAGCTCGTCCTCGTCGTCCTCCGCGGCGCCCAGGACGGGCTGGTTCAGCGGCCGGTAGCGGATCTCCACCGGGAAGGTCCGGCCGGACACCTCTATGACCGGAGCCGGGGTGCCGTCCGGGGCAGCGAAGTGCCGTGCGAAGCGTTCCGGATCGATGGTGGCGGAGGTGATGATGATCTTGAGGTCCGGCCGCTCAGGCAGCAGCCGCTTGAGGTAGCCGAGGATGAAGTCGATGTTGAGGCTGCGTTCATGCGCCTCGTCGATGATGATGGTGCTGTATTTCTTCAGCTTGCGGTCGTGCTGGATTTCCGCGAGCAGGATGCCGTCGGTCATGAGCTTGATCTTGGTGTCCCGGCTGGTCTCCCCGGTAAAGCGGACCTGGAAGCCCACTTCCGCACCGATCTCGACGTCGAGTTCCTCGGCAATGCGCTCCGCGACCGTCCGTGCTGCCAGCCGGCGGGGCTGGGTATGGCCGATCAGGCCCTTCTCCGCCAGGCCCAGCTCCAGGCACATTTTCGGTATCTGGGTGGTCTTGCCCGAACCGGTGGCACCGGCGATGACGGTGACCTGGTTCGCCGCGATGGCGGCCATAATGTCTTCACGGCGTTCCGAGACCGGAAGCTGCGGGGGATAGGAGATTGTCAGTGCCATAGTTGGCACCAGTCTAGTGCGTAGGCGGAACAGGCCCTGCGGCCGGAGCGGGCCGGGCGGGGGCCAGAGCCTGGGCAGGCGCAGCATCCGGCGTTTGCCCGCCGGCTGCGCGGGCGAGGAGGCCGGAGGCAGCACGTGCACGTTCCCGCATCTCCTCCGGAGCCAGGATCTCGAACTCCACTCCCATGCCAGCCATACGGACCAGCGGCTGGTCCAGCGAGTCCCAGCCGCTGCGCAGCACGGTGTGCCCGGGACCGTCCGCTTCCAGCACTGCAACCTCGGCGGGAACCTGTTCCGCCACTGAGGCCAGGGGAGCCGCGATGCGGATAACGACGTCGTACCGGTAGGGGCTGCGCGTAATGGCTGCCTGGACGTAGGCAGCGAGGTCCCTGGCCGGCAGCGGGCGGGGTGTAAAGCGCTCGCGGAGCACGGGCACGGACTGGCAGCGGTCCACCCGGAAAGTCCGCCAGTCCTGCCTCTCCGTGCACCATGCCACGAGATACCAGCGCCGTCCGGTGCTCACCAGTTTGTAGGGCTCCACGATGCGCCGCCCTTCGGCAGCTTCCAGCGCCTGGTAGCGGAAGGCTGCCGTGCGCCGCTCGGAGATTGCCGTCGAAAAGGCCGTGAGGATGTCCGGATTGACAGCCGAGGCGGCCGCCGGCGGCCCTGCCAAAACGCTCACGGAGTGCCGCAGCGCAGAGAACTTGGGGCGCAGCCTGCCCGGCAGCACCTGTTCCAGCTTCACCAGGGCCCGGACCGAGGCCTCGCCGATGCCTGAAACGGGACCTGAAGCCACTGCCGTGAGGCCGAGGGCGACGGCGAGCGCTTCCTCGTCGTCCAGAAGCAGGGGCGGCAGCTGGGCACCTGCCCCGAGCTGGTAGCCGCCGGCAATGCCGGGGGACGCGGAGATCGGGTAGCCAAGGCTGCGGAGCTTGCCGATATCCCGCCGCACCGTGCGTTCGGTTACGGACATGCGTTCGGCCAGGGCCGCCCCGGTCCATTCCCGGCGCAGCTGCAGGAGGGAGAGAAGATGCAGCAGCCTGGCTGAAGTCTCGAGCATGGTCCCAAAGCTACTCCCGTATGCGGACAGAAGCTGTCCTGGATGAAAACTAGTCTTGGGGGCACCCGACAAACCCGAACTCAATGACCAGGGAGCCGTCATGACTGAGCACACCCACGTCCACCATCCGCCGCCGCAGCCCGTGCTGCATTGGGGGACGGAGCTCGCCGACCAGCTTAAGTGGCACTGGAAAAACCAGGCCAGGCCGAGGCTGGAAGGCCTGAGCGACGGGGAATACTTCTGGGAACCGGTGCAGGGGTGCTGGAATGTCCGCCCCCGGGGGACCGGAACCGCTCCGGTCCAGGCCGGTTCCGGGGCCTACACCTGCGACTGGGCCTTCCCCGAACCGGTTCCCGCGCCGGTGACCACGATCGCCTGGCGGCTGGCCCACATCCTCTCCGGTGTCCTGGGTCAGCGCAACGCGGCCCACTTCGGCGGTCCGCCGGCGGACTATGAGAGCTTTGATTATCCCGGCAGCGCTTCCTCCGCCCTCGCCCTGCTCGATGAGTACTACGAACGGTGGATCACCCATGTCTCTGTCCTGTCGGACGAAGACCTTGCCCGGCCCGTCGGCCCGGCTGAAGGCGGATGGGCCGAAGCGCCCATGGCCACGCTGGTGCTCCACATAAACCGGGAACTGATCCACCATCTAGCCGAGATTGCCCTCCTGCGGGACCTTTACGCCCGCCGGGATACGTCCGCGGCACATCAGCCGGGAGACGGTGCTGCCGGACGGCAGGACACCGGCACCTAATAACGGCGGGGCTGGTAGTGCTGGTCCGTGGACATGTCCCGCGGATCGGTGACGTCCCACAGCGCATTGCCGTGCCACGGCCGGCCAGGGGACACCGGAGGAAGGTGCCCCCGCCCGTCACTGCGGATTGCTGAAACGACGACGGCGGTAACCCCGGCGAGGAGGAGGACGGCTGCAAGAGTGAAGAAGAGTTCCATGGCTCCAGACTCCGCCCGTACCGCAGCAAAAATAAGTGGCAGATATGCCCATTAGCAGCGAAAAACTGCCATACTCGCCGCATGTTGAGAAGCGTTGCCCTGATCGCCCTGGAGAACACCGGTCCCTTTGAACTTGGGCTGGTTGCCGAAATTTTCGGGATTGACCGTTCGTCCCGGGGTACCGGCGTCCCGCGGTTCGATTTCCGCATGGCCACGCTCGTTCCCGGGCCGGTGCGGACCTCTGCCGGATACTCGATCCAGGTCGAAAACGGGCTCGAGGCTGCCGAGGACGCCGACCTGGTGGTGATGGCGCCCTATGGACGGTGGCCGGACGGTCCCGAGCCCCTGCCTGCGGTCGTGCTGGAGACCCTGCGGAAAGTCCACGAGCGTTCGGCTTGGGTTATGTCGGTGTGCACGGGAGCTTTCGCGCTCGCCGAAGCCGGAATCCTGGACGGCCGGAAGGCGGCGACCCACTGGCGGAACTCGGCACTGCTCGCGAGCTTGTATCCGGCGGTCGAGGTGAACGAGGACGTACTGTATGTCCAGGACGGCAACGTGATCACCAGCGCGGGAACCGCAGCGGGTATTGATGCGTCTCTTCACCTTCTCCGGCAGGAGCTGGGGGCCAAGGCTGCAGCCGCCGTCGCCCGCGACATGGTGGTGCCGCCCCACCGCGACGGCGGGCAGGCGCAGTACATTGACCGTCCCGTGCCGGTGACTCCGGGCGACACCCTCGAAGGGGTCCTCCAGTGGATTACCGTCAACCTGGACCAGGAGCACTCCGTAACTGCGCTCGCCGCCCGTGCCCACATGTCTGAGCGGACTTTCGCGCGCCGGTTCAAGGCCGAAACAGGTACGACTCCCGGTTCCTGGATCAACGTCCAGCGCGTACTCAAGGCGCAGGAACTGCTTGAAGACACGGGCATGAGCATTGACGAGGTGTCCCGCGCGGTCGGGTACGGCCAGGCGTCAATGCTGCGGCATCACTTCAACCGGGCCGTGGGCATCAGTCCGGCAGCCTACCGCCGGGTGTTCCGCGGCCGCGCAGACCGGCCGGCTTGGGCACAGCAGGGGTATCCGGTTCATCCACAGGCTCCGCGGCCCGCACTATAGCCTGCTTCGAAATCCGGTGCCGCTCACGGGCCGGCCGCAGCCCAGCCTGGCCGGAAGCCTCAGCCGCCGGGATGAATCCGCTCACCCCGCGGGATGGATTCGGCGCGGCGGGGACGGTTTCGCCGCCGTCGGCTGCCTGCCGCTGGTAGCGTCCCATCCGAATCAACCGGTACCGGGGAAGTGCACCTGCTGAACCCGGAAACCGGACCATACCCGCTCCTGGCCACGCCGGCAGCGAATCATCCTTGGGGGATCTGAATGGGTGCTGCCCGGCGCTTGGTATTTCCAATTCTCTGGCTGGTGGTGCTTGGAGTAATCGCCGCCGCCCTGTTCAAGCTGGCCTTCCTGGACGGCCTGTCAGCGGAAGCAGAGACACTCGCTCCTTCCGCTGAACTGCAGACCGCAACTGTCGAGGCGGCCCGCGCCGATGTGACCAATCTGGTCCAGGCACAGGGATCCGTCGTGGCGGACCCTGCAGTCAAGGTCCGCAGCACCAGCGACGGGACCGTCGTGTACATCGACGTCGAACAGGGGCAGGCGGTGTCCGAGGGTGACCGGCTCTTCCAGCTCAAGAAACCCGTTGAAGCACCTCCGGCCCAGCTTCCCCGGGACGGCGAGGAGGACACCCCGGCACCGGCCCAGCTTTACACCTACGTCGACGTCGTCTCTTCAGCGTCAGGAACCCTGGCGGACTTCCCGGTCCTGCTGAACCAGCAGGTCACCGTAGGTACCGACGTCGCATCTGTGGCTCCCGGATCGTTCTCGGTGCAGGGCAGCCTCAGCACGGAGCAGCAGTTCCGCATCCTCGACCGTCCGACGACTGCCATGGTCACGCTGAACGGCGGCCCGGCACCCTTTGAGTGTGGAAGCCTCACCACCGGCGGCGCGCCTGGCGGGAACTCCGGCGAAACCCCTGAAACGGGCCCGGCGCAGCCGGGCCCGGGATCCGCGGGAACGTTCAGCTGTGCGGTGCCTGCCGGAGTTTCCGTCTTCGCGGGGCTCGGGGCAGCAGTGGACATCACTGCGGGCAAGGCCGAGGGTGTTGTCACCGTGCCGGCCACTGCCGTCCGCGGAACGGTGCAGAACGGTGTTGTGTGGGTGGTTGCGGACGGCGTTGAGGGACCCGAAGAACGGGCAGTGGGCCTGGGACTCAACGACGGCCAGCAGGTGGAAATCACCGAGGGGCTTGCCGAGGGGGAGCAGATTCTCCAGTTCGTACCCGGCGCACCGGCGCAGGACGGCGGCCAGCCCGGGATGACCGGAGCGATGGGCGGATGACCCGGTACATCGATATGTTCCCCGATCTTGCCGGTGCAGCTGCGGCGCAGGAGCAGCCGTTTGTCCGGCTGCGGGACATCACCCGGACCGTGCGGCTTCCGGACAACAGCGAACTGCACATTCTGGGCGGCATCGACCTGGACGTCCGGCGGGGCGACCACCTTTCGATCGTGGGACGCTCCGGCTCCGGAAAATCGACGCTGCTGAACATTCTCGGCATGCTGGACCTCCCCACCACCGGGTCCATTGAATTCGGCGGAGTCCCGGTGGAAACGATGGGAGGCAACCAGCGGGCCGTCCTGCGTGGCGCCGCCGTCGGGTTTATCTTCCAGCAGTTCAACCTCCTGGCGGAGCGGACGGCGCTGGAGAACGTCATGACGCCGCTGCTTTACGCAAAAGGAAGTGCCTTCTGGCGCCGGGAGAAGCTGGCAGCCGAGATGCTTGAGCGGGTAGGGCTGGGGAACCGTCTGCGGGAGAAGCCGCAGCGGCTCTCCGGCGGAGAGCAGCAGCGCGTCGCCATAGCACGGGCACTGGTCCGCGGTCCCCGGCTGATCCTGGCCGATGAACCCACCGGTGCCCTGGACATCGTTACCGGACAGTCCGTGATGGGGCTGCTGGCTGACGTCGCAGCAGAATCCGGCGCAGCACTCATCACGATCACGCACGATCCGAACGTGGCTGCGCTGGCACACAGCCACTATCTCCTCGAAAACGGGCATCTCCGGCCTGGGGCGGTGGCAGCGGCATGAGCCTCTCCGGAATCGCCGGTTCCCTCGTCGAAGCGTGGGCGGAACTGCGGACCCACAAAACCCGTATCCTGCTGGCGCTCGTGGGCGTAGCCCTTTCGGTGGCATCGCTCACCACGGTCGTCGCGCTGGCGGACATGTCCCGTGAAGCGATGGAGCAGGGAGCCGAAGCCACGAGCGGACGCCCCGCGACGCTGTCCGTAAGCGCGTGGCCGATGGACGGGGCTGCGCCGGATCCGGAGCCGCTGCGCCAGGCGTACATGTCCGTAGTGGACCGGTACGCGGTTGAATACGCGTCGCTGAACCTCCTCACAACTGTCCCCTTCCAGTTTCCGGACGGTGTGGTGCAGGCGGAAACCTCGGTGGTCGACGCCGATTACGGGGTGATGCGCCGGGCCAACCTGTCCGCCGGGTCATGGTTCAGTGAGACCGACGGGCAGCGCCTGGCACCGGCCGTCATCGTGAATGAGGCGTTCTACGCCCGCCTGGGTTCCCCGGACCTTGCAGTCGATCCCGTGGTGCGGATTTCGAACGGTGCGCCGGTGGACGCCGTTGTGACCGGTGTCCGGCGGAACCTCTGGCCGGATGAGCCGCCCGCAGCGTACATGCTTGCGGAGGCCTTTGACCGGGTGGGTGCCGGAGCCGGGCCGGACACGAATTCGTCGCCGATGCTGGAGCTGTGGGTGCCGAAGGACCTGGCCGATCCGTTGCTGGCAGCGATCACCTCGGATCTCAGTGCGCAGTTTCCGGCACTGCAGATCGATGCCTACCGGGCAGACTATGCCGCCTGGGGCGATCCCTATGCCGGCATGCAGCTGGCGGTCGGCGGGATCGCCGGGCTGGTGCTGCTCCTGGGGGCAGTTGGGCTGCTGAACATCTCCATGGTCACCGTGAAATACCGGGTCCGGGAGATTGGAATCCGGCGCAGCTTCGGGGCTACCTCGGGCCGGATTTTCTTTGGGGTCATGCTCGAGTCCGTTGTCGCGACCTTCGTCGCCGGACTCATTGGTGTCATGGCAGCCATCGCCATAGCCAAACTGCCGGTGGTCCAGCGCCAGGTAGCCTTCGGTATTTCCGAGCTGCCGCCGTTCCCCATCGAGGCGGCGCTCCTGGGGCTGGGTGCGGCCACGGCCGTGGGAGCGCTGGCCGGACTGATTCCGGCGCTGGTGGCAGTGCGGGTGAAGGTCATCGACGCGATTCGCTTCTAGGCGGGAGACCTGGAAAGGACACAAAAACCCCGCTGCCGGTAATGGCAGCGGGGTTTTCCCTGCAGATCTGGTGCCCTCGATAGGATTCGAACCTACGGCCTGTTGCTCCGGAGGCAACCGCTCTATCCCCTGAGCTACGAGGGCGGGTCACCGGAAATCCGGTGAGTCCTGCAGGGACTAAAGAAGCTTAGCAGGTTCTTGCCGCTGCCCGGAAACCACTTGGGCTTCCTTTCCGTCGAGAGGCCAGTTACGGCTCGTTTCAGCGCTGAAAAGAGCCGTAACTGGCCTCTCGAGGGAGCGGGAGGGGAGGGGAAGGGGAGTGCCTAGTAGCCCAGGAACGGATCTGTATGGATCCGGCGCACTCCGGCGCCCCTGAGCGCCCGGCGGGCGGCGGCCACAGCCGACGGCGAGCCTGCAACGAAGGCGGTCCGCTCAGCGGCGTCGGGCACTGCTTTGGCCAGGGCGGCGGCATCGGGCAGACCCGCTCCGAGCCAGGTCCATTCCGGCACCGAAGGGTCGGCGGGAGTGCAGGCCAGCACGCGGATTCCCATGGCCTCGAGTTCCCCGGCATACGCGAGTTCCTCCACCGAGGACGCGGCATAAACGAGCACGATGTCCCGGCCCCTGGCCTCGGCGGACCGCAGCTGGCTCAGGAACGGGGTGATGCCGATTCCCGATGCCACCATCAGGACCTTGCGGGTGGCCTCGCGGGGGAGCTGGAAGTCACCGCCGACCGAAGTCGCTGAGATCCGGGCACCTGGTTTGAGCGCCAGGAGCTTCGTCTTGAAGGAGCTGCCGGGTGTGGACACGCGCAGGGCCACGGCCACGGTCTCCGGATCCCCCGGATCGGAGGTGAGGCTGAAGATGCGGCGCAGTCCGCGGCTGTCCGGGCTGGGATGCGGCAGGCTCAGTTCCAGGTACTGTCCGGGCGCGTAGCGCAGCGGCCGTTCCGGTTCGAAGACCAGCTCACGCGAGCTCGGAGTCAGTTCGCGCGACGAACGCAGCCGCAGTGAAATGCCGCCGCGCTGTCCCGCGGCGAAGGCCAGCAGGTTGCCGATCAGCAGCGCAAGTTCCGGGGACATAAACACCGGGCCCACGGAGAACGGAACCGCGAAGAGGACACCAACGACGGCGGCTTCCGCGAGGCGCTGCCAGCGCAGCGGCGGCAGTGTCAGGGGCTCCGAGAGCATAAAGCCCGCGAAGAACAGTACCGGATAGGACGTGAACGCGGTCGTGAGCCCTTCCAGCACCGGTTCGCCGGCGGCTGCGAAACGGATGGTGACGATCGCCGCCGCCACGGCGGTGAACACGCCTGCCATCGGCAGCAGACGGCTGCGGTAGAGCACCAGCAGTGCTGCCGGGATCACCACGACGAGCATCAGCGGCGCGGCCACCCACCAGACCGGAGCATTCAGTCCGGTAACGCCCATGACAAAGGCGCCCACCGCAGCAGGGTTGAAGATGTGCCGCCGCCGCCATACCAGCAGGTACTTGGAGGCAGTGGCAGCCAGGGCGGCCAGCGCAATCCAGCCCAGCTGGGCACCGTCCGTGGTGGGCCAGAACAGGAAGAACAGCAGCAGGCCGGTAATCAGGGCGGAGTCCGTCTGCGGGAAGGTCCGGAACAGCAGCCCCATGACCCGGCTCGCCATCAGGGTGGAGACCAAGGCGGTAGCCAGGGTCGCCGCCAGCTCGGCCGGTGTATAGAAAAGGGCGCCCGTCAGGGAGAGCACAAAGGACCACGCGGCCATGGCAAGCAGCAGGACCACCAGCATGCGGTACATGCTCATCTTGCCCAGCAGGCGCTGCAGCCGTGCGGAGGGAGTGCTCAGGGAAACGGTCATGAAAAAAGGACTCCAGCCATTGCGGATGAATACTCTGCCCTGCCGTCGGAAAACATCCGCACGTAGTCGAAATCGAACTCGGCAGCGAGAGAAGAGGGATCAGTGAGGAACAGTGCTGTGGCCAGGCCGTCTGCCGTCATGGCGTCCCGGGCCAGGACCCAGGTGGCAGCCACGGCATCGACCGGAAGGCCGGTTGAAGCATCCAGGACATGGTGCAGGCCGTTGCCCCACGCCCGCCGGTTGATGGCGGAGGCGCACAGGGCGCGGTCCTGGAGGTGCACGACGCCGATGACCTGCTCGGGATTGAACGGATGCTCGAGCCCTACCCTCAGGGCGGGCCCCGAGTGGCGCATGTCGGAACCAGCATCAACCACAACCGAAGCATAGCCGCGGGCGGTTATCAGCTCCCAGACGAGGTCTGCCAGCTGGCCCTTCCCGGCAGCCCCGACGTCCACGGTTCCGGGGCGGTTGAGGCTTAGCCGGACACCGGACGTGCCGGCGGATTCGTCCTGCACCGGCTCCCACTGCACGGCTTCCCGCCAGGACGGGGCACCGGCAGCCCGACCCTGCGGAGTCAACCGGTAGCCGGGCCCGTAGCCCAAGAGCTCCAGCGAGCCGCCTACCAGCGGGTTCAGCCGTCCCCCGGTCAGCCGGTCCAGGGAATCAAAGAGCGAGAACAGCTCCGCCGTGTAGCCGGGCAGGGATACCGTGCCTCCGCCGGATGCAATCCCGGCAAGGACCGAGTCGCTGCGGAAACGGGAGAGCGCCTGGTCATAGCCGGAGACAAGCCCGGTAACGGCCGCACGGGTAGCGGCGTCGAGAGGGGCCTCGGCGCTGATTTCCCACTGCGTGCCAATCGCTTCGAATGCCCAGGAGTCCACGTTCTGCTCCTAGCGGGCGGCTTCGCTCTTGATTTCGTCCAGTGCCTTGTTGAAGCCTGAGCTGGTCAGCGAGGAAGACGCAACCTTGTCCACCTTCACCTCATCAAGCGGCTTCCCAACGACCTCCTGCTGGACGCCGTCCGTGAACTCGGCCTGGTAGCGCTTGGACGTCGGGTGGTTGCCGGACGTGGAAACTTCAAGGTCGGTGACAACGCCGTCGGCGAGGGTCAGGGACACCGTGACCTCTTCCTTGGTGTTCGACGGCGGAATGTAGCTGCCCGTGGCGGTGTAGTCACCGTCCTGGTACTCGCCGCCCGTTGCCGGCGCTCCGCTGGACGCTGCCGGGGTGGAACCGCCCGTTGCTTCGTCCGGGGCGGCATCCTGGGCAGCCCCGGTGGATCCGCAGCCGGCGGTTCCAAGCAGTGCGAGTCCGGCCACAGCGCTCAGCAGGGGTTTCTTCGAATTCAACGGATTCTCCTTATGTCACGGGCGCACGTTCCCTCTTTATTACAACCCATCAACGCCGCCGGATGCCTTTCGGTGCCCGGGTGTGCTGCAGGGCACACGCGCGTCCGCTGCCTCAGGCCACGGGACGCAAACGGCAGGAATAAGGCCTCGGTGTGCCGCGCCGGTATGCTTAACCGGTGACTCCTGAAGAACTTTCCTCTGCCGTAACTGCCTGCCTCAAAGATGCCATCGATGCGGGTGAATTCAGCATCGAGCTTCCCGCCGAGGTCCGCGTGGAGCGGCCGCGGAACCGGGATCACGGTGACTGGGCCACCAACATCGCCCTGCAGCTCTCCAAGCAGGCGGGCATGAACCCCCGCCAGTTCGCTCAGATCCTCTCCTCCCGGCTGGAGAAGATCGACGGCGTTGCCAAGGTGGACATTGCCGGACCGGGCTTCCTGAACATCACGCTCGACGCCGGTGCCGCCGGTGAACTGGCCAAGGCCATCGTCGAAGCCGGCCCCGCTTACGGCCGCTCCGATGCGCTTTCCGGTACCCGGATCAACCTTGAGTTCGTTTCCGCCAACCCCACCGGGCCGATCCACCTGGGCGGAACCCGCTGGGCCGCCGTCGGCGATGCCCTCGCCCGGGTCTTCGAATCCCAGGGCGCGGAGGTCACCCGCGAGTACTACTTCAATGACCACGGCGCGCAGATCGACCGCTTTGCCCGCTCCCTGCTGGCCTCCGCCAAGGGTGAGCCGGCACCCGAGGACGGCTACGCCGGTGCCTACATCGAGGACATTGCCTCCCGCGTGCTGGCAGTAGAACCCAACATCCTGGACCTGCCTGCGGATGAGGCGCAGGAGCGTTTCCGGGCCATCGGCGTGGACCTGATGTTCGGCGACATCAAGGAGTCCCTGCACAACTTCGGCGTGGACTTCGACGTGTACTTCCACGAGGACTCCCTGCACGAAAACGGGCAGGTTGAACTGCTGCTCGAGAAGCTCAAGGGCTCCAAGAACCTGTACGAAAAGGACGGAGCCTGGTGGCTGAACTCCACCGAGTTCGGCGACGACAAGGACCGTGTGGTCATCAAGTCGGACGGCAACGCCGCCTACATTGCCGGTGACATCGCCTACATCCAGAACAAGCGCGAGCGCGGGTTCGACCTGAACATCTACATGCTCGGCGCCGACCACCACGGCTACGTTGCCCGCCTGAAGGCCGCCGCCGCAGCACTGGGCCACGACCCCGAGTGCGTGGAGGTACTGATCGGCCAGATGGTGAACCTGGTCAAGGACGGCAAGCCTGTGCGCATGTCCAAGCGCGCCGGGACGGTGGTCACGCTCGAGGACCTGGTTGACGCCGTCGGCGTGGATGCTGCCCGCTACACCCTGGCCCGTTTCTCCGCGGACTCGAATATCGACATCGACCTGGACCTGCTGACCAAGCGCAGCAACGAGAACCCGGTGTTCTACGTCCAGTACGCGCACGCCCGGACCTACGCCCTGGCACGCAACGCCGAAGCCGCAGGCGTGGATGACTCAGCGTTCGACGCCGCCCTGCTGTCCCACCCGACCGAAAGCGCCCTGCTCGCAGCCCTGGGCCAGTACCCCGGTGTTGTGGCCCAGGCCAGCACCTTCCGCGAACCGCACCGCGTGGCCCGCCACCTGGAAGTCATCGCCGGCACCTACCACCGCTGGTACGACGCCTGCCGCATCGCACCGCAGAACGGCGAAGAGGTCACCGACGTGAACCGCACCCGCCTGTGGCTGAACAGTGCCGCACGGCACGTCCTGGCCAACGGGCTGGACCTGCTGGGCGTCTCCGCACCGGAGAGGATGTAAGGCCCGGATATGACCGTTTCCCCGCTGGCACCTGACTGGCTCAGCTGCCCCGACGACGCCAACGCGCTCCGCCCCGGAATGTGGGCGCAGGACGTGCAGCGAACCCAGGACGGCGAACTGGAGATTTCCGGCATTCCGGTCTCCGCCCTCGCCGCGGAATTCGGTACGCCGCTGTTCGTGGTCTCCGAAGCCGACTTCCGGGCCCGTGCCCGCGACTTCAAGGACTCTTTCGACGCCGCTTTCGCCGACGTGTGCGGGGGAGTGGACGTTTACTACGCCGGCAAGGCCTTCCTCTGCACTGAAGTCGCCCGCTGGGTGGCGCAGGAAGGGCTGCGGCTGGACACCTGCTCCGGCGGCGAGCTGGCTGTTGCCGCCCGCGCCGGGATTCCCGGTGCCATGCTTGGGCTGCACGGCAACAACAAGTCCGACGCCGAACTGAACCGCGCGCTGGACATGGATCTGGGCCGCATCGTTGTGGACTCCCTCCCCGAACTCCACCGTCTGGGAGCCCTGGCCCAGGCCCGCGGCGTGCAGGCCAACGTGATGCTGCGCCTGACTCCCGGCGTCCACGCCCACACGCACGAGTTCATCGCCACGGCACACGAAGACCAGAAATTCGGCCTGTCCATGGCAGCCGACCCGGAATCCGGGACGTCTCCGGCTGCCGATGCGGTGGCTGCAGCACTGCAGAACCCGGGCATCCGGCTGCTCGGCCTGCACAGCCACATCGGCTCGCAGATCTTCGACCCGGCAGGGTTCGAGGAAGCGGCCCGCCGGCTGCTTGGTTTCCTGGCCGAGGTCAAGGCCCTTCACGGCGTCGAACTGCCGGAGCTGGACCTGGGCGGCGGCTACGGAATTGCCTACACGGAAGCCGACACCCCGCGTCCCGCCGCGGAGATCGCAGCGGCGATGGCCGCCGTCGTCTCCGGAACCTGCGCCGAACTGGGCCTGGCCGTCCCGCGGATCTCGATCGAACCCGGACGTGCGATCGTCGGACCGACCACCTTTACGCTGTACCGCGCCGGCACCATCAAGACAGTTCGCGTGGACACCGCCGACGGCGGCACCGCGGAACGCCGCTACGTGTCAGTTGACGGCGGGATGAGCGACAACGCCCGTCCGGTGCTGTACGACGCGGACTACTCCGCCGTCCTGGCTTCGCGCAGCTCCGAAGATGACGCGGTTATGTCGCGCGTGGTTGGCAAACACTGCGAAAGCGGGGACATAGTGGTGAGGGATGTTTATCTGCCCTCGGACGTTGACCACGGAGACCTGGTGGCCGTTCCAGGCACCGGCGCATACTGCTGGGCGTTGTCGAGCAACTACAACTACATCGCCCGCCCGCCCGTCGTGGCTGTCCGGGACGGCGCCGCACGCCTGATTATCCGCGGCGAGACCGAAGAAGACCTGCTGGCGCGGGACGTTTCATGACCGGTATAGGAGAACGCAAAGCAATGAAGACCCTCAAGGTGGCCCTGCTGGGCTGCGGCAACGTGGGATCCCAGGTGGCCCGGATTCTCCTGAACGACGCCGCCGACCTCTCAGCACGCACCGGTGCCAGGCTCGAGCTGGCCGGCATTGCGGTCCGCAATCCCGACGCCCCGCGTGACGTTGACCTTCCCCGCGAACTCTTCACCACCGACGCTGAATCGCTGGTCGAGTCCGCTGACATCGTCATCGAGCTGATGGGCGGGCTGGAGCCGGCCCGCAGCCTGATCCTGCACGCGATCGGCCACGGTGCATCGGTGGTCACCGGCAACAAGGCCCTGCTCGCTGCCGACGGCGCCGCACTGTATGAAAAGGCCGACGCCGCCGGTGTCCGCCTGGCCTACGAAGCCGCGGTTGCCGGAGCCATCCCCATCCTCGGACCGATCCGCGACAGCCTCTCCGGCGACCGGATCACCCGGGTCCTGGGCATCGTCAACGGCACCACCAACTACATCCTCGACGCCATGGACACCACCGGGGCGCAGTTCGCCGATGCCCTGGCCGAAGCCCAGCGCCTCGGGTACGCGGAAGCCGACCCCACCGCTGATGTTGAAGGGCACGACGCTGCCGCCAAGGGCGCGATCCTGGCATCGCTGGCCTTCCACACCACCTTCGAAATGGCCAACGTCTCCTGCGAAGGCATCACCGGCGTCACCGCCGAGGACATCGCCGCAGCCAAGGACGCCGGCTTTGTCATCAAGCTCCTGGCCATCGCCGAGAAGCTCGAGGCCGACGGCGCCGAGGGCGTCAGCGTGCGGGTCCACCCCACGCTGCTTCCGCGCACGCACCCCCTCGCCGCAGTGCACGGTGCGTTCAACGCCGTCTTCGTCGAAGCCGAAAACGCCGGCGAGCTGATGTTCTACGGCCAGGGCGCCGGCGGTACGCCGACTGCCTCGGCCGTGATGGGCGACGTCGTGACCGTTGCACGCCGTCTGGTGCTCGGCGGCCACATGGGCGTTGAAGCAGCCTCCGGGCACGTTCCGGCCCTGCCGCTGGAGAAGGTCACCACCAGCTACAGCATCGGGCTGGACGTAGCGGACGCACCCGGCGTCCTCTCCGCGGTCGCCCGGGTCTTTGCCGAAAACGGCGTTTCGATCGAAACCATGCGCCAGAAGAGCCACACTGATGCAGCCGGCGCCAGCGCCGAACTGCGCTTTGTCACCCACCGCGCACCCGAGGCCGCGCTGGCGGCCACCGTCGAGGCCATCAAAGGCCTGGACGTCATCAATTCAGTTACATCCGTCCTGCGGGTAGAAGGGGTCTAGAACCTTGGCTCATCAATGGCGCGGCGTTATCCGCGAATATGCCGACCGTCTGCCGGTAACCGAGAACACCGAAGTCATCACCCTCGGTGAAGGCGGCACCCCGCTGGTCCACGCAAAGGCCCTTTCCGAGCTGACCGGCAACGAGGTCTACCTCAAAGTCGAAGGCATGAACCCGACCGGCTCGTTCAAGGACCGCGGGATGACCATGGCCATCACCGCTGCCGTCGAAGCAGGTGCGAAGGCCGTTGTCTGTGCCTCGACCGGCAACACCAGCGCTTCCGCCGCTGCTTACGCCACCCAGGCCGGGCTCACCTGCGCCGTGCTGGTGCCGGACGGCAAGATCTCCATGGGCAAGCTCAGCCAGGCAATCGCCCACGGTGCCCAGCTGCTCCAGGTCAACGGCAACTTCGACAACTGCCTTGAAGTGGCCCGCAAGCTGGCCGAGGCCTACCCGGTGTTCCTGGTCAACTCGGTGAACCCTGCCCGCATCGAAGGCCAGAAGACCGCCTCCTTCGAGGTTGTCGACTACCTCGGTGATGCCCCGGATTACCACCTGCTTCCGGTCGGGAACGCCGGTAACATCACCGCATACTGGCGCGGCTACCAGGAGTACGCCAAGCCCTGGACCAACCAGGCCGGCACCGAGCTGGCCCCGGTGGCCTCCAAGACCCCGGTGATGTGGGGCTTCCAGGCTGAAGGCGCATCCCCGCTGGTCAAGGGCCATCCGGTCACCGACCCGGACACCATTGCCACTGCCATCCGGATTGGCAACCCGGCGTCCTGGGACCAGGCAATTGCCGCCCGCGACGAATCGGGCGGGCTGATTGAAGCCGTCACTGACACCGAGATCCTCGAAGCGCACCGCTGGCTCTCCTCCCGCGAAGGTGTGTTCGTGGAACCCGCTTCCGCAGCCGGCGTGGCAGGCCTGCTCAAGAAGCACGCCGCCGGCGAGGCCCCCACGGGCAAAAAGATCGTCATCACTGTCACCGGCCACGGACTGAAGGACCCGCAGTGGGCCCTTCGCACCGCCGACGGTTCCGATGTTGAGCCCACCAAGGTGGACTTCGACGTCGTTAGCGTTGCCGCTGCCCTGGGGCTGGAGGAATCCGCCCCGGCTGAAGTCCGCTAGCCGGGAATGCAGGTGGAAATCCAGAAGCCGGACACCGCGCCGGCGGCCCGGGTCGCCGGCGGCCAGGACCTGAGCGTCCGGGTCCCGGCGACCAGTGCCAACCTGGGGCCGGGCTTTGATTCCCTGGGCCTGGCCGTCACCCTGTACGACACCGTGCGGGTGCGGACCACGGACTCGGACGAGGTCCGGGTGCGGGTGAGCGGCCAGGGCGAAGCGGTATTGCCCACGGACGGCACACATCTGGTTGCCAGGACCATCGCGGACACGATCCGCCGTGCCGGGTACGAGGCGGGCGGCCTGGAACTTGAGTGCGAGAACGTCATCCCGCACGGCCGCGGGCTGGGATCCTCTGCCTCCGCGATCGTCTCCGGCGTGCTGGCAGGCAACGCACTCCTGCCTGAATCCGCGCGCCTGGACGCGGCCGGACTGCTGCATGCCTGTTCCGCGCTGGAAGGCCATCCGGATAACGTGGCTCCGGCCCTTGCCGGGGCGCTGGCTGTGTCCTGGGAACAGGATGGCGTGTTCCGTTCCGTGAAAGCCGAAGTGCATCCGGACATCATTCCCGTGGCGGCTGTTCCGGCAACCGAGCTGTCCACCGAAAGTGCCCGCGGGCTGCTGCCTGCCATGGTGCCGCACCGCGACGCCGCCGCGAACTCCGGCCGGGCAGCACTGCTGATGCAGGCGCTGACGGCGGACCCGGCGCTGCTTTGGGAAGGAACCGAGGACTTCCTGCACCAGGGTTACCGGGCACCGGCAATGGAACCGAGCGCCGCGCTCATTGCCGCGCTGCGCGCAGCGGGATTCGCCGCCGTCGTTTCCGGAGCAGGACCGACAGTGATGACCCTGGCCGCAGGCCGGGAGCAGGCGGACGCCGCCGAAGCGTTTATTGCCGCGCACCTCAGCGGGGATACCAGCGGAAATTGGCGTGTGCTTCGGCTTGGCGTGGACCGAGATGGTGCTAGAGTGGTAGTGCACCAGCGGTAAATGCCGTAATCGATACATGTATTGGTACATGTATCGGTACGAATCGGTATCCGACCGTATTTGTGCTTCCACCGGCAGGTCGTCCCGTTCTGTGGACCACCGTGGCTTGCTCCTTATGACCGGATTTGTTGACTGTTCTGCACAGCTTCCAGCCCAGGTGCTGGCAGCAAAGCAGCCTTCATAACGATTCGGACGGCAGGGTAAAGTCCACCCGCGGAAATGCAAGCATCGGTGTAGCCTTCCGGAGACTGCCAAGAAACGGTCAGTCGAACGATTATCTGATCCATGCGTTTTCCGGCAGCGAAGCTGCCGTAACTCCCGTGGACTCTCCAATCAAGGCACCAGCAGATTCACCGTTGCCGGGATTCCCCGCAGCAGGTGAACCCTGGACCGCATGTCAGATCATCGGTCCCAGGGCCATTCAACGCGGCCGGCACCCATGCCGGACCGCCCGACGAGGGGGAAGGATCCTTCGTGACAGATACCACCGACCTGACTGCAGGTGTGGACTCATCAGCATCCGCCGGTTCCAACGGTGAATCGAATTCCAAGAGCTCCGGCCTTGCCGGCCTGAAGCTTGCACAGCTGCAGGCGCTGGCCGGCCAGCTGGGCATCACCGGCGGGTCACGCATGCGCAAGGGCGACCTGGTTACCGCCATCTCGAACCACCAGCGCGGCGGAGCAGTGGCAGACCGCCCGGTCCGCGGCTCGAAGGCCGAGGCACCGCAGACTGACAAGGCCGTCGCCGAGCGCCCGGCCAAGGAAGCCGCAGCCGCACCGGCTGCTGCCCCGGCTGAGGCAGCCGCTGAGGGCGAGAAGGCCGCTGAGCGTCCGTCCCGCACCCGCAACCGCAACCGCCGCGCTGCCAGCGACGGCGTAGTCTCTCTGGCCGGCAGCGACGCCGCGGAAGCTGCGCCCGCCGAGGCGCAGGCTGCCGCACCGGCGCAGGAAAATACCCGTGAGGAAGGCCAGCGCGAGCGTGGCCGGAACCGCCGCAACCGCCGCAGCGACAGCGAGAACACGGCAGAGGAAACCACGGCTGCTGCTCCCGCGCAGGACAAGGGTGAAAAGGGTGAATCAACCCGGGAACCCCGCGAATCCCGCGACGAAGAGCGCAGCGAACGTTCAGGCCGCGGCCGTAACCGCAATGACCGGAACGACAAGGGCGACCGCGAGAACAACCGGAACGAGCGCGAGAACAGCCGCGACAACAACCGCGACAGCAACCGCAGCGACCGGGACAACCGCGATTCCGACGGCGATGACAACAGCCGCAGCGGACGTAACCGCCGGAACCGCAACCGGAACGACCGCAACGACCGGGGAGACCGCAACGACCGGTTCCGCGACCGCAATGAGCGCCGCCGCAACCGCGACCGGAGCCCTGAGGTGGACGACGTCGAGGTCACCGAAGACGACGTGCTGCTGCCCGTCGCCGGCATCCTGGATGTCCTTGAGAACTACGCATTCGTCCGTACCTCCGGCTACCTGCCCGGTCCGAACGACGTCTACGTTTCCCTGGCCCAGGTCAAGAAGTACAACCTGCGCAAGGGCGACGCCGTCGTAGGCGCCATCCGCGCCCCGCGCGAAGGCGAGAACCAGGGCAACTCGGCACGCCAGAAGTTCAACGCACTGGTCCGCCTGACTTCCGTCAACGGCAAGCCCGCCGAGGACAACAAGGACCGCGTTGAGTTCAACAAGCTGGTTCCGCTGTACCCCTCCGAGCGCCTCCGCCTGGAGACTTCGCCCAAGGTGATCGGCCCCCGCGTCATCGACCTGGTTGCTCCGATCGGCAAGGGACAGCGCGGCCTGATCGTTTCGCCGCCGAAGGCCGGCAAGACGCTGATCCTGCAGGCGATCGCCAACGCGATCTCCATCAACAACCCCGAAGTGCACCTGATGATGGTCCTCGTGGACGAACGTCCCGAAGAAGTCACCGACATGCAGCGCACCGTCAAGGGCGAGGTCATTGCCTCCACCTTCGACCGGCCGGCCGATGACCACACCACGGTTGCCGAACTCGCCATCGAGCGTGCCAAGCGCCTCGTGGAAATGGGCAACGACGTGGTGGTCCTGCTGGACTCCATGACCCGTCTGGGACGTGCCTACAACCTTGCCGCTCCGGCGTCGGGCCGTATCCTCTCCGGCGGCGTGGATTCCTCCGCACTGTACCCGCCGAAGCGGTTCTTCGGCGCAGCCCGGAACATCGAAAACGGCGGCTCGCTGACCATCCTGGCCACCGCGCTCGTCGAGACCGGATCCAAGATGGACGAGGTCATCTTCGAAGAGTTCAAGGGCACCGGCAACATGGAACTGCGCCTTTCCCGCAACCTCGCGGACAAGCGCATTTTCCCGGCCGTGGACGTCAACGCTTCGGGTACCCGCCGCGAGGAGAACCTGCTCTCGGCCGAAGAGGTCAAGATCATGTGGCGCCTGCGCCGCGTACTCTCCGGCCTGGACACGCAGCAGGCACTGGAACTGCTCACCGGCAAGATCAAGGAAACGCAGTCCAACGTTGAGTTCCTGATGCAGGTGCAGAAGACCACCCTGGGCACTAAGAACGATTAGCTGCTTTCCTGAGCCGCTCATGCCCCCGGTCCTTGTCATGAGGACCCGGGGGCCTGGGCGGCTTGGCAGTTAACCGCGGCGAAGCGGCAGCCGATTATTTCCAGCTGCCGCCCGGGGCGAGAATGGTTCTAAGACAGCAGCGGGATCCGCGAACACAGGCGGGCATCCCACGGTGCGAAGAAGGAATGGAAAACAATGTTTGAGTCCATACAGGGACTGCTGGACGAGCACGCCGAACTCCAGATGCGGCTCTCCGACCCCGCTGTGCACGCCGACCAGGGCCTGGCCCGCCGGCTGGGCCGGCGCTACGCCGAACTGAGCCGGATCGTCGATGCCTACAACACCTGGCACGGCCTGGAAGACGACCTCGCTGCTGCCCAGGAAATGGCCGACGAGGATCCCGAGTTTGCCGCTGAGGTCCCCGTGCTCAAGGACCAGCTGGCCGAAGCGCAGGAGAAGCTGCGCCGCCTGCTGATCCCGCGCGACCCCAACGACGGCCGCGACGTCATCATTGAGGTCAAGGGCGGTGAAGGAGGCGACGAAGCAGCCCTGTTCGCCGGTGACCTGCTGCGCATGTACACCCGGTACGCGGAGTCCCGCGGCTGGCGGACCGAGATTATCTCCGCCACCGAGTCGGACCTGGGCGGCTACAAGGACGTGTCCATGGCCATCAAGGGCTCGTCCAATGACCCGGCTGAAGGCGTCTACGCCCGCCTGAAGTACGAGGGCGGCGTACACCGCGTGCAGCGTGTTCCGGTTACCGAGTCCCAGGGCCGGATCCACACCTCCGCAGCCGGCGTGCTGGTGCTGCCGGAAGTTGACGAGCCCGAGGAAGTCGAGATCAACCAGAACGATCTCAAGATTGACGTCTACCGTTCCTCCGGTCCCGGCGGGCAGTCGGTGAACACCACCGACTCCGCTGTGCGCATCACCCACCTGCCCACCGGCATTGTGGTGGCCATGCAGAACGAGAAGTCCCAGCTGCAGAACCGTGAAGCCGCCATGCGCGTGCTGCGTTCGCGGATCCTGGCCCACGAGCAGGAGAAGATCGACGCCGCGAACTCGGACATCCGCAAGTCCCAGATCCGCACCATGGACCGTTCCGAGCGGATCCGCACCTACAACTACCCGGAAAACCGGATTGTGGACCACCGCACCGGCTACAAGGCCTACAACCTGGACACCGTGATGAACGGTGACCTCGAGGCCGTTGTCCAGGCTGCCATCGAAATGGATGAGCAGGCCCGCCTGGACGCTATCGGCGACGAAGCCTAGGCCAGGAAATGCCCGCGCTAACCCTGGAGCAGGCGCTGCGGCACGCCGCGGCGGAACTCGCCGCGGCCGGCGTACCGAGCCCGCGGGTAGATGCCGAACTGCTCGCGGCGCACCTGCTGGGCGAAAGCGTGGGCCGGGTGAAGGCCCTGGCCTTCACCGATGCTGCCGCGCCGGAAGGCTACGCGGAGCTGGTTGCTGAACGTGCCCGCCGCATACCGCTGCAGCATCTCACCGGAAGAGCGTATTTCCGGCGGCTGGAACTTGCCGTGGGCCCCGGGGTCTTTGTGCCTCGGCCGGAAACCGAAACGGTGGCGCAGCTTGCCATCGACAAGGCGCTTATGGTGCCGGGCCCGGCCAAGGTCGCAGACCTCGGAACCGGGTCCGGTGCCATCGCTGGCTCAGTGGCGGCAGAAGCTCCCGGCTCGGAGGTCTACGCGGTGGAACTGAGTCCTCTGGCCCTCGCCTGGGCCCGGAAAAACCTCGAACCGCTGGGCGTGCACGTGCTCGAAGGCGACCTGCGGACAGCCCTGGCCGGGCACAATGGAACGTTCGACGTCGTTGCGTCGAACCCGCCCTACATTCCAGCGGATGCCGTACCCAATGAACCCGAGGCCGCAGAGCACGATCCGGCCATGGCACTGTACGGCGGGGGAGCGGACGGCATGGAACTTCCCGCCGCCGCCGCCCGCACCGCAGCGCGGCTCCTGCGCCCGGGCGGATACTTTGTGATGGAGCATGCTGAGGTTCAGGCCGGAACCATCGCTGAGCGCCTGGCGGCGGATCCGGCCTGGCAGGACGTCACTTCCCACAAGGACCTGAACGACCGGCCGCGCGCGACTTCAGCGGTTAGGTCCACAGCCGCAACCACTACCAACTGACGTGAAAGAATAGCCCCGTGACAACCAGCTTTGACTGCTCAGATACTGATACCCGCAGCGCCGGACTAGCTGCCGCGCAGCAGGCTATTGCCAACCGGCAGTGCATCGTGCTGCCGACCGACACCGTGTACGGTATCGGCGCCGATGCCTTCTCGCCGCAGGCGGTTGCCACCCTGCTGGCCGCCAAGGGACGGGGACGGTCCATGCCTCCGCCCGTTCTGGTGCCCAGGCTGCAGACGATGGATGGTCTTGCCGTGGATGTCTCTGACGAAGCGCGTGCCCTGGCCGAAGCATTCTGGCCGGGCGGGCTTACCCTGATCTTCCATGCACAGCCGTCACTGACCTGGGACCTGGGAGACACCAAGGGCACTGTGGCGCTGAGGATGCCGGACGACGAAGTCGCGCTGGACCTGCTGGCACTGACCGGCCCGATGGCCGTTTCCTCGGCCAACCGCACGGGCCAGCCCGCTGCGCAGACTGCTGCCGAAGCACAGGCACAGCTGGCGGAGTCAGTGGAGGTCTACCTTGAAGCCGGTCCGCGTCCGGCAGCGGGCAGCGAAGGAATCCCGTCGACGATCGTGGACGCGACCGGTTACCAGCTGCGGGTAGTTCGCGACGGCGCCGTAAGCCTGGAAGAGCTCCGGGCCGTGGTGCCCACGGTCCTGGGACTGGACGATGCTCCCGCCGCCGAAGATGCTCCCGCAGACGAAGACGCGCCCGCAGACCCGGCTGCACCGGAAGACGCTTCCGCTGCTGAAGCTGCGGATTCCGGCGCCGAAGCGCAGCCGTCCCGGAACTCCTAGGAAGCGCACCGCCGGACCCGGCGGGCAGCAGCCCTAGTGCTGCTCTCTCCGGGCGGCTTCGAGAACCCGCTCGACTGACGGTTCAGGCACGTTGCCGGTGGCTTCGGCCCATCCCGGCTCCTGCCGCTGGCCAAACCACATCATTTCCACCCGGCGAAGCGTTCCGTGCAGCCGCTCACCGAGCAGCCGGGAAACCAGGTATCCCGCGGCCAGTCCTGCCCGGCACAGCCAGGCGGGCAGGTGCAGCGGTTTCCGTCCGCCCGCCGCGGTGAGGACCGAGGCCACAGTTGCCCCTTCCCAGGGCTGCAGGATGACCGGCGGGACAGTTCCCTCATAGCGTCCTGCCGTCAGTACAAAGGCACATAGTGCATCCACCGAACTGACCGGGCTGGGTGCGTCACCCCGCCCGGCGACGGAAGCCAGGGGAGTAGAGGCAATACGCACCAGGGAAGCAGTGGTCTGGCGTTCGGTGCCCTGGACGGACGTCGCACGCAGGCACGTCACCGGGCACCTGCCGGGTTTCCTGGCTCCCAGCGCTGCCTCACCCAGTGCCTTGGAACGGGAATAGGCAGAGAACGGCTCCACCTGGTCAGTTTCATCCAGCAGCGGACGGTGCCCCTGGACCGCAGCGCTGCTGAGATGGATGAAACGCCTCGCACCCGCGGCGTCCGCGGCGTCCGCAACAAGCACCGGAAGCAGCGCGTTGGCGCCCCGCAGCACGGGGGAGTCAGCCCCGGTTGGAGTGGCCAGTCCGGCCGCGTTGATGACGACGTCGGCGCCGGCCAGTTCACCGGCGAGGTCCTGCCTGATGTCCTGCAGCCGTGCTGCCTCGGCCAGGATGCCTGAAGCGTCCGTGGACTGTGCGTTGAGCCTGGGCGCTTTCACGAACCGGACGGTGATACCGGCCCGGGTGAGGACCGCCTGGAGCGAACTGCCGATGAAGCCGCTGGCGCCCAGGACAGCCCAAATGGGCTCTGATCCGGAGGCATGGCTGGATGAAGTGCTGCTGATCAACTGGTAACTGTCCTACTCGGGGGTGTTCGCCGGCCGCGGGGGAGCTGCCGGCCGGTCCGGCTCAGTGCGGGACAGGGGCGGCATGGGCTGCCACTGGCTGTCCTTGAGGATGGTTCGGGACTCGCGCCACCCCCGCCACAGGCTGCCGGCGCCGCTCAGCCGGCGTTCGACGGCGGCGAGCCGGAGCAGCTCCTTCGCTGCGGTCAGCAGGGTGCCGGCCGCAAACCCTGCCCGGCTAAAGCGTCCGTGGGCGCGCAGATAGCCGGCGGTATGGCCGCGGTTGCGCATGGCGCAAAAGCGGCTGAGGTCACTGGAATCGTTCAGGTGCCGGATGCCCAGGTCGATCTGCTTCTGCGGACGCACCTTGCGCAGCACGAAATCATTGACATACACGACCTTGTGCTCCAGCGAAGCCAACCAGCCGTAGATCTCGTCGTCGCCGTTGATGAAGTACCGGGGGTCCGGAAGCCCGATCGACCGGACGGCAGCGGCGTTGATGAGCATGCCCTCAAAGCAGCCGACATTCGTTTCGAACACCGGGCTGTCCCGGAACACATTGCCGCGGACGGGAACATGCATGCCCAGCAGCGGGATGAACCGGTGCTGCCAGAAAAAAGGATGTCCGGCTTCGTCGAAGCGGCGCCCGTGGATGCAGTCGTACTTCCCGGTCCACTTGCCCAGCGCAGCCACGGCATCCGGGAGCGCCTCGACGTCGTCGTCCATGAGCCACAGCCACTCGGCACCCAGGTCCAGGCCGGACTGGATTCCGGCAGCGAACCCGCCGGATCCGCCGGTGTTTTCCTCGAGGGAACGCACGGTGAGGGGGATGGGGAAACTGTTCGTGACAGCGCTGAGATACGCGGCTGTGTCGTCCGTGCTGGCATTGTCCACCACCAGGACCCGTGCAGGAGCGGGATCCAGTGCGGCTACAGATTCCAGCAGGCGGCGCAGATAGCCGGACCTGTTGAAGGTCACAATGACCAGGCACAGGCCGTCAATCCCCGCTGCCGTCGCTGACACCCTAGAAACCCTGGTCCGACGGAGGGCCAAACATGCTGCCCCGGAAACCGCCCGCGTAGGCACGCAGCCAGGACTTGAATCCGCGCAGGTCCCTGGTACGGGCGAAGTGGATCGGGTAACCCGCGGCGTCTGCGGCCAGGGAACGGACCCGCCGGTATTTCCGCGTGAGGTGTCCACGGTTGCGGTAGAAGAAGAAGCGCTTGAATTCCGTGTCCGGAACCAGGACGTGCAGGCGGCCGCCGAGGATCTCCTGCACCTCGGACCACGCAGCAGGATGGCTCAGTGCAACAGAAGTCAGGGTGCCGAACGGGATGCCGGCGCGGCGCAGCCGGATCATGAAGTCCGTCTCGTCTCCGCGGATGAACAGGCGGAGGTCGGGCAGGCCCACGCGGAAGAAAACGTCCCGGCGGATCAGCGCGCCGTTGAAGAAGTGGCCCACACCGGGAAGGAATCCGGCCTTGGCAACCTCGGCGCGGTCATGGGTGAGGCGCCCGTCCACACGGAAATGGAAGGAGAGGGTGTCGGGTTTGCCGGGGGCAACCACCAGCGGAAGGATCACGTCCAGGCTGCGCTCGTTGGCGGCGTCGAGCAGTGCCTGCAGGCATTCCGGGTCCTCGGGATGCGCGTCGTCATCCATGATCCAGATCCACTCCGCGCCGGAGGCCATGGCCGTAAGAATGGCCAGGGAGAAGCCTCCCGCGCCGCCGAGGTTTGTCTCCGAGCGCACGTAGCTGACGTTCGCAGCGGAGGACTCGGCGATGTCCTTGACGGGGCTTTTGCCCGAGTCGACGAGTGCCACGGTTGAGACCCCGGCGGTCTGTGCTGCCAGGGCTCCCAGGAGGGTCTTGACGTCATCTGGGCGGTCGAATGTCACCGCGGCAACTGCCACTGATTCCGGCAAGACGATCCTTTCAGGGCTCCGCCCCGATACCCCGGCAGTGCCGGATGTTCAGGGGGGTGCAGTTAGTATGCTGAATAGAATTCAGTCTATTACACCGGATTGGACGCCCTGCCGTGCCTGCGGCACGGCAGGACCGCTTACAACCTAGACACGAACCGGGCGCAGGCCCGCAGAGGACTATGAACGATTCAAGCAGGGACAGAACCACCCCGGCCAGGGACGAGAAGCCGGCACTCTGGCTCTGGTCCCAATACGTGCTGGACTCTCTGGCCTGGGTGGTGGCCATTGTCCTGGCACTGATCCTGCGCTACGAGCTCTCCGTGGATGAGATCAACGTGGCAGGGCTGGCCGCGTTCTGCGGTGTGGCCGTGGTGACCCAGCTGGTGGTCGGCTATTCATTTGCCCTGTACCGCGGACGGTACAGCTTTGGCAGTTTCCATGAAATGCGGCTGCTGGCCGTGGTCACCATTGTGGTGTCCGCCATTCTGGTGCTGGTCAGTGCGCTCTTTGGTTTGGCGATCGACATTCCCCGGAGCACCGGCGTCCTGGCCTTCCCGTTCGCCTGCCTCTTCATGGCTGCAATCCGCTACATGAAGCGGATGTACGTGGAGAGCAAAGTGCGTCCGGGCGACGAGGCCCAGCGGACGCTGATTTACGGCGCCGGGTTCCTGGGCAACTCGCTGGTGACACGGATGATGAACGATCCGGATTCCCCCTACTTCCCGGTCGGACTGATCGACGACGATCCGGCCAAGAAGCACCTGAGGCTGGGCACGGTTCCGGTCGTGGGAAAGCTGACCGACCTGCGGGAGCTGGCCCAGCGCACGCGGGCCACAGTCCTGATCATTGCGATTGCCGACGTCGACGCCGCCCAGGTCCGCCAGGTCACCGACCAGGCGGAGGGACTGAACCTGCGGGTGATGGTGCTTCCGCCGCTGCGCGACATGCTGGCCAAGGGCTCCGGTGCCGGGCTGACGGATTTCCGTGAAGTGGCAGTCGAGGACCTGATCGGCCGCCGTCCGGTGGACATCCACGTGGATGAAGTTGCCGGCTACCTCAAAGGCAAGAAGGTGCTGGTCACCGGCGCCGGAGGATCGATCGGGTCCGAACTGTGCCGTCAGATCACGGCATTCGAGCCGAGCGAACTGATCATGGTGGACCGGGATGAGACCGGCCTGCAGCTCACGCAGCTTTCAATCACGGGCCAGGGCCTGCTCAACGGCCGGGATACGGTCCTCGCGGACATCCGTGATGCGCGTGCCCTGGATGAGATTTTTGTCCAGCGCCGGCCCGACGTCGTGTTCCACGCCGCCGCGCTCAAGCACGTCTCCCTGCTGGAGCAGTACCCGCTCGAGGCGTGGAAGACCAATGTGCTGGGCACCGCCAATGTGCTGCGCTCTGCGGAGAAGGCAGGCGTCAGCCACTTCGTGAACATTTCCACGGACAAGGCGGCGAATCCCACCACGGTGCTTGGACATTCGAAGCGTGTGGCAGAGAAGCTCACCGCGTGGATGGCAGGGCACACCGGCAGGCGTTTTGTCTCGGTCCGCTTCGGCAACGTCATCGGCAGCCGCGGGTCCATGCTGCCGCTGTTCACCGAGCAGATCCGCCAGGGCGGGCCCGTGACGGTCACTGACCCCGAGGTCACCCGCTTCTTCATGACCATTCCCGAGGCCTGCCAGCTGGTCATCCAGGCCGGAGCCATCGGGCGCGGGGGAGAAGTGCTCATCCTGGACATGGGGGAGCCGGTCAGGATCCTGGACGTTGCGCGGCGCATGATCGCCATGTCCGGCAAGGACATCGAGATCGTCTTCACCGGACTGCGGAAGGGCGAGAAGCTCCACGAGATCCTGGTCGGCACCGGAGAAGACGATTCGCGGCCGCTTCATCCCAAGATCTCGCATGCCTCCGTCGCCGTCCTGGATCCGGAGGACCTCGACGCTGAGGACTGGCTGCGGCGCTGCGGCTTCGGTCCCGCGGCGGCGGCTGAGACCACGGGAGGCGCTGCGGCAGCGCTGTTCCCGCTTCCGGATACAGCGGCCCTGCGCCTTGCCGACATCCAGGACACTCCCTCAACCGGGCAGGGCGATCGGCGGACCGGCTGATGGCTTTGGCTGCTTCGGCCGCAGCCGCCTTCCTGGCGAGCCTGCTGCTGCCCTTTGCATTCATCCCGCTGCTGCGCCGGCTTGGGGTAGTGGATGTGCCAAACGAGCGGTCCTCCCATTCCAAGACAGTCATCCGCGGAGTGGGGGCCACCATTGCGGCCGGAGTGCTGCTGGGGCTCGGAACAGCGCTGCTGACCGGCTACGTGGCAGTTGACCGCTCACTGGTACTCCTTCTGATGTGCATCATTGCTTCGGCCGCGCTGCTGGGCTGGGTGGAGGATTTCCGCGGCCTGTCCGTGAAGGTTCGCTTTGGCCTCCAGCTGCTGATCGGGGCGGCCGGAACGACGGCGCTGGCCGCGGCTCTGGGACAGAGCTTCTGGTGGGTGCCGGTAGGAACCCTGGTTATTGCCGGCTACATCAACGTGGCCAACTTCATGGACGGAGTGAACGGCATTTCAGGACTGCACGGCCTGGCCGTCGGAGTCCTCTACGCCGTTGCCGGAGTCCTCTCGGACCAGGTGTGGCTGATCGCTGCCGGAACCGTCATTGCCGCGGCGTTCGCCGCCTTCCTGCCCTGGAACCTGGGACGCGGGTCGGTCTTTATGGGCGACGTCGGCAGCTACCTGCTCGGATCCGCGGTTGCCGGCACAGCCGTGGCAGCCTTCCTTGCGGGCGTCTACGTGGAGTACCTGCTCTTCCCGATCCTGATCTACCTGCTGGACTCCTTCACGACCCTGGTGCGCCGGATCTGGCGGGGAGAACGGTGGTACGCCGCGCACCGCCAGCACGTCTACCAGCGGCTGACCGATGAAGGGTTCAGCCACCTGCAGTCTGCGTCCCTGGTTACTGTCTGCACCGTGCTCATCGGCGGCACCGGCCTTGTTACGGGCGGATCAGGATGGGCAGCAACGGCAGCCGGCACTGTTTTCGTAGTCCTGGTGGCCGGCCTGTACCTGGCGTCGCCAAGGATCGCCGCACGCCTTCGGCACAGGGCACGTACCTGATGGCCGGCCGGGGGAGCCTTCCACTGTCACACCGCCGCAGGGATGTCACGGCGCAGTTCTATGTACTGTAGAATTCAAGCGTCGCGACGTACAAAACTGCGTCCGAACTATCTTTTACCCCACAGCACAAGGATGATCCTGCAGCCATGAGCCAAGCCAACGGCGCACGCGCTAAGCAGATCAGTGCGTCCGGGCCAACGGACGCCCCCTGGCTCCGGATTCTGGGGACATCACTGCTCTGGACAGGTGTTCCCGCAGCTGCGGCTGCAGCAGCCGCCCTGCTGGGTCCAGGCGTCAGCGGAGCAGCCAGCGTCGCCGCCGGCTGGGTCCTGATTGCCCTCTTCTTCGGCCTTAGCCTCCTTGTTGGACACGTAGTCGGACGGAAGAACCCGTCAGGCGCCATTGGAATGTTCGCCGTGACATATGCCGTCAAGGTTGTCGGTTTCGCGGTGGCCCTCTGGAGCGTGGGCGTGCCTGAATGGCTCGAGCGCCCATGGTTCGCTTTTGCTGCCCTCGGCACCGTGGTTATTTGGCAGGTTGCCGAAATCCGTGCGTTTTCCCGCACCCGCCAGCTGATTTATTCCGATGCGCCTGCGCATACAGACGACGCCGTGAAAGGAGCCTGAGATGGCAGCCGAATCAAAGAAGAATGCAGCCGGACAGGTTCCCGCTGCGTTTGAGGCGCCGCTGAGCAAGCGCCGCGCAATCCTCCAATATGTCCTGTCCGGAATCATTGCCCTCGGTTTGATAGGGTGGGGGCTGGACAGTCTTCTGGGGACCCGCTGGATTCTTTTTGCAGGTATCGCCCTGGGCGGGCTGAGCGGTTTTTACGTCGCCGCCGCCCACGGGCTCACTTCCACTAAGCCAAAACCGCCCACGGGCGGAGAACGGCCGGATGAGGGTTAGACGAAGCAATGTCACACAACTTAGTAAACGGATGCATAACACATGCCCCCGCCAATGAAATGCCCAACGATGGACAAAGCAGAGAGGAAACGCGTTGATCGCGCTTGCGCTTCCCGCCGCCAATGAAGAGGGGTTTGTTGCACCAACCCTCGATGAAATGCACCTCCCTGAGATCCTTCCCTGGGGCGCCGAGTACGGCGAGGGCTTTGGAAAGCAGATGCTGCTTATCCTGCTGTCCGTTGCCCTGATTAGCTGGTTCTTTATTGCCGCCGCACGGAAGCGGCAGCTTGTACCGGGCCGGCTTCAGTTCCTGGGTGAGTTCAGCTACAACCTGGTCCGCAACTCGATCGGCCGCGACATCATCGGTGAAAAGGACTTCCGTCCCTTTGTTCCGCTGCTGTTCTCCCTGTTCTTCTTCATCCTGATCAACAACCTGTGGGGCAGCATCCCGCTGGCCCAGCTGCCGACCACGTCCCACGTCGGCACCGCGTACGCGCTGGCAGCCATCGTGTACTTCACCTGGATCATCCTGGGCATCAAGAAGCACGGCATCAAGTACTTCAAGTACGCCACCGTTCCTTCCGGTGTTCCCGTTGCAATCCTGCCTCTGGTTGTCCTGATCGAAATCATCTCGACCTTCCTGGTCCGCCCGATCACCCACAGCCTCCGGCTCTTTGCGACCATGCTTTCCGGTCACCTGATCATCATGCTGGCGGCTTCGGGAACCGAGTTCCTGCTCCTGGAGGCCGAAGGCCTGCTGAAGCCGCTCGGAGCGCTGACCCTGGTTGGCGGCGTCGGAATGTTCTTGTTCGAAGTTTTGATCCAGTGCCTGCAGGCATACGTGTTCACCCTGCTGACTGCGATCTACATCCAAGGCTCAGTAGCAGCCGCGGAGCACTAAAACCTCCCCTTAGCGGGGAACCCCCTGAACCAAACAACCTGCCTGCGGGCATCTTGAAAGGAAATACCAATGACTGGTGAAATCTCCGGCTCCCTGAACCTCATCGGCTACGGCCTCTCGGCAATCGGCGGTGCAATCGGTGTGGGCCTCGTCTTCGCCGCTTACATCAACGGTGTTGCACGCCAGCCCGAAGCACAGCGCGTGCTGCAGCCGATCGCCTTCCTGGGCCTGGCCCTGACCGAAGCCCTCGCCATCCTTGGTCTGGTTTTCGCGTTCGTCCTCTAACGTCAGCGCGTATTTCCCACACCAAGTAGATAGGACGGATGAGAAATGAACGAGGCAGTAATCCTCGCCGCCGCTGAAGGCGCTAATCCTCTGATCCCAAACATCTGGGAGATCCTGGTAACACTGCTTGGCTTCGCCGTGCTGATGTTCATCGTCGTCAAGTTCGTCGTCCCGATGTTCGAGAAGACGTATGCAGAACGTACCGAGGCCATCGAAGGCGGACTTGCCAAGGCCGAGGCAGCACAGGCTGAAGCCAGCGCTGCCCTCGACGAGTACAAGCAGCAGCTGATTGACGCACGCACCGAAGCCAACCGGATCCGTGAGGAAGCGCGCGCTGAAGGCGCTCAGATTCTCGCCGACCTGAAGGCAAAGGCTGCTGCCGAATCGGCACGCATCATGGAACAGTCCCAGGTGACCATCGAAGCAGAGCGCCAGGCCGCAGTTGTCTCGCTCCGCAGCGAAGTCGGATCCCTGGCCACCGAGCTGGCAAGCCGGATCGTGGGCGAGTCCCTCGCAGACGATGCACGCTCGGCCCGCGTGGTTGACCGTTTCCTCGATGAGCTGGAAACCTCGCAGAACGCAGGTGCGGTTCAGTAATGGCAGGTATATCGAGCGAGTCACTGGCAGCGGCCCAGGGTCAGTTGGAAGCACGCCTTCCCAACGCGACCCTTGGCCTCGCCGAGGAACTCTTTGGAATCCTGGGCCTCCTGGACGGCCAGACCGGCCTGCTGCGGGCCCTGACTGATCCGGCTCGTGACGGCCATGAGAAGGCAGCCCTGGTCTCCAAACTGGTTGGCGGCAAGGTTTCGGCCGACGCCGAGCAGATTGTTGCTTCTTTGGTTGAATCCCGGTGGCGCACACCGCGCGACCTCGGGGATGCTCTGGAAACCCTGGCTGCAACGGTTGTCTCCGCGGTCGCGGAAAACAAGGGCCCGGGTTCAGCCGGCCTTGAGGAACTTGAGGGCGACCTCTTCCGTTTCAACGAGACCGTGGCGTCCAGCCATGAGGTGCAGCGAGCACTGTCCAACCCGCAGGCGAGCCTGCAGGCACGGGCAGAGCTGGCAGAGAAACTGGTGCCGGGCAGCTCTGACGCTGCCAAGGTACTGATCCGTCAGGCTGTCACCGCTCCGCGCGGACTCCGCCCGACCGCCCTGGTTACCCGGTTCCTGGAACTGGTTGCCGGACGGCAGCAGCGGTGGATCGCCGAAGTGCGGACCAGCCGGCCGCTCACCGATGAGCAGCGCGCCCGCCTGCAGGCGTCATTGAACGCCCTGTACGGACGCGAGCTGAAGATCAACGCAACTGTTGATCCCTCGATCGTCGGTGGTATCCGGGTTACGGTGGGCGATGAAGTCGTCGATTCCACCGTGGTAACCCGGTTGTCGGAACTGCGCCGGAAGCTCGCGGTTTAGCCACCTTCGTGGCTTTACCGGGCCATGAGAAACATTTGAGAACCAATCGAAGGTCATCGGCACGAAGCGATGATCACAACATAGGAGAGCAGGGACTGCAGATGGCCGAATTGACCATCAACGCCGACGACGTCCGTAATGCGTTGAATGAATTTGCGGCGTCCTACGAACCCGGAAACGCAGAGCGCGTTGAAGTTGGCCGCGTAACCACCGCCAGCGACGGCATTGCCCGTGTGGAGGGCCTGCCCTCCGTGATGGCGAACGAGCTGCTTCGGTTTGAGGACGGCACGCTGGGCCTGGCCCAGAACCTCGACACCCGTGAAATCGGTGTCGTTGTCCTCGGCGACTTTGGCGGAATTGAAGAAGGTCAGGAAGTTCACCGCACCGGTGAAGTCCTGTCCGTCCCCGTTGGGGATGCCTTCCTCGGCCGCGTCGTCGATCCCCTGGGCGAGCCCCTGGATGACATGGGTCCGATCCAGGCTGAGGCACGCCGTGCACTGGAACTCCAGGCACCGGGTGTTACCCAGCGTAAGTCGGTTCACGAGCCGCTTCAGACCGGCCTGAAGGCCATCGACGCGATGATCCCGATCGGCCGCGGCCAGCGCCAGCTGATCATTGGTGACCGCAAGACCGGCAAGACCGCGATCGCCGTCGACACCATCCTGAACCAGAAGGCCAACTGGGCCTCGGGCGATGCCGAGAAGCAGGTGCGCTGCATCTACGTGGCCATCGGCCAGAAGGCGTCCACGATCGCCGAGATCAAGCGGACCCTCGAAGACGCAGGCGCCATGGAGTACACCACCATCGTGGCGTCCCCGGCATCTGACCCCGCAGGCTTCAAATACCTGGCACCGTACGCCGGCTCGGCCATCGGCCAGCACTGGATGTACGGCGGCAAGCACGTCCTGATCATCTTTGATGATCTCTCGAAGCAGGCTGAAGCCTACCGCGCCGTGTCGCTGCTGCTGCGCCGCCCGCCGGGACGCGAAGCCTACCCGGGCGACGTCTTCTACCTGCACTCCCGCCTGCTGGAGCGCTGCGCAAAGCTCTCTGACGAGCTCGGCGCAGGTTCGATGACCGGCCTGCCGATCATCGAAACGAAGGCAAATGACGTCTCGGCCTACATTCCGACCAACGTCATCTCCATCACCGACGGCCAGATCTTCCTTCAGTCGGACCTCTTCAACGCCAACCAGCGCCCCGCCGTGGACGTCGGTATCTCTGTGTCCCGCGTTGGCGGCGCTGCACAGCAGAAGGCCATGAAGAAGGTCTCCGGTACTTTGAAGCTCGAACTGGCCCAGTACCGCGACATGCAGGCATTCGCCATGTTCGCATCGGACCTGGATGCGGCTTCCCGCCAGCAGCTGACCCGCGGCGCACGCCTGATGGAACTGCTCAAGCAGGGCCAGTACGCTCCGTTCCCCGTTGAAGACCAGGTTGTCTCCATCTGGGCCGGCACGAATGGCTTCCTCGACGACGTTCCGGTCGAAGACGTACGCCGCTTCGAATCCGAGTTCCTTGACCACGTCCGCCACTCTTCGAAGGTCATGACCGTTCTGGCCGAGACCAACAAGCTCGAAGATTCAACGGTGGATGAACTCAAGACGCTCATCACCGACTTCAAGCAGGGCTTCTTCGGCGAAGGTGACAACCGCATGGTTGCCGCCGGCCACGAAGAGGCTTCGGCTCTGGACGAGGACGCAGTCGACCAGGAAAAGATCGTCAAGCAGAAGCGCTAGCGGCTTTGAGTTCCGCGGCCGGTGAGAGCCGGCCGCGGAACCCTTGGCCATTGCCTTAGCCCCTAGTCTCAACTAGGAACCGAAAGGAAAAGTATGGGAGCCCAAATTCGGGTCTACCGCCAGAAGATCGCCTCGACCACGTCGATGCAGAAGATCTTCAAGGCGATGGAGCTGATTGCTGCCTCTCGCATTGGAAAGGCCCGCACCCGCGTTGCCGCGGCGCTGCCTTATTCCAATGCGATCACCCGTGCCGTTTCTGCTGTGGCGTCCCAGTCGGAAATCGATCACCCGCTGACTACCGAGCCGGAGCAGATCCGCCGGGCCGCAGTAGTGATCATGACTTCTGACCGCGGTCTTGCCGGATCGTACTCCGCCGGCGTCCTGAAGCAGAGCGAATCGCTTAACGAATTGCTCCGTGAAGAGGGCAAAGAGGTCAAGACGTACCTGGTGGGACGCAAGGCCCAGGCGTATTACGACTTCCGCGACCGCGCTTACGAACGCGTGTGGACCGGCGGTACTGATGCGCCCGAGTTCGAGACCGCCCGTGAAATCGGCAAGACACTCCTCGATGACTTCAATACGGCCTACGAAGACGGCGGCGTGGACGAAATCCACATCGTGTTCACGCGCTTCAAGTCCATGGTTGTCCAGGAACCTGCGGTAATCCGCCTGCTGCCGCTGGAAGTAGTCGAAGAGGAAGCACCGTCCGAATCGGACATCCTGCCCCTCTACGAATACGAGCCTGAGCCGGAACAGGTCCTTGACGCACTGCTGCCGCGCTACATCGAGTCGCGCATCTTCGCAGCAATGCTCCAGGCCGCCGCTTCCGAGCTCGCAGCCCGCCAGCGCGCCATGAAGTCCGCAGGGGACAACGCCTCCGAACTTATTAAGAAGTACACCCGACTTCGTAATAACGCCCGTCAGGCTGAAATCACCCAGGAACTCTCCGAAATCGTTGCAGGTGCGGACGCGCTCAGCGCTTCCTAGCCCGCCTTCGAAGAGATCCACCAGAAAATACTTAGTCCACACGCCATCTAACTGAGTGAAGTGAGAGAGATGACTGCCCAAACTGCCGAGCACGGAGCAACCTCCGTAGCCCCGGGCGCCACAGGCCGTATCGCCCGTGTCATTGGCCCGGTTGTCGACGTCGAATTCCCGGCTGACGCAATCCCCACCATCTACAACGCACTCACCACCGAGCTGACGCTCAACGGTGAGACCAAGACCATCACGTTCGAGACCTCCCAGCACCTGGGTGACAACCTCGTCCGCGCCATCTCCCTGCAGGCCACCGACGGCCTGGTCCGCGGCGCTGCCGTGGTCGACACCGGTGCTCCGATCTCCGTTCCCGTTGGTGACGGCGTCAAGGGCCACATCTTCAACGTGCTCGGTGAGCCGCTGGACGTTCCGGCCGAACAGCTGGAAATCAACGAGCGCTGGCCGATCCACCGCAAGGCCCCGAACTTCGCGGACCTTGAGGGCTCCACCGAGATGCTCGAGACCGGCATCAAGGTCATCGACCTCCTCACCCCGTACATCAAGGGTGGAAAGATCGGCCTGTTCGGCGGCGCCGGCGTTGGCAAGACCGTTCTGATCCAGGAAATGATCACCCGTGTTGCCCGCAACTTCGGCGGTACCTCGGTGTTCGCCGGTGTTGGCGAGCGTACCCGTGAAGGCAACGACCTCTGGGTTGAAATGGAAGAGGCAGGCGTCCTCAAGGACACCGCCCTTGTATTCGGCCAGATGGATGAGCCGCCGGGAACGCGTCTGCGCGTTGCACTGTCCGGCCTGACCATGGCGGAGTACTTCCGCGATGTTCAGAACCAGGACGTGCTGCTCTTCATCGACAACATCTTCCGCTTCACCCAGGCCGGTTCCGAGGTGTCGACCCTGCTGGGCCGCATGCCTTCCGCCGTGGGCTACCAGCCCAACCTGGCTGACGAGATGGGTCTGCTGCAGGAGCGCATCACCTCGACCAAGGGCCACTCCATCACCTCGATGCAGGCCATCTACGTCCCGGCTGACGACTACACCGACCCGGCTCCGGCCACCACCTTCGCGCACCTGGATGCCACCACGGAACTTTCCCGTGAAATCGCATCCCGTGGCCTGTACCCGGCCGTGGATCCGCTGACTTCAACCTCGCGTATCCTCGACCCGCAGTACGTCGGCCAGGAGCACTACGACACGGCTGTCCGCGTCAAGCAGATCCTCCAGAAGAACAAGGAACTGCAGGACATCATTGCCATCCTCGGCATTGACGAACTGGGCGAAGAAGACAAGATCGTCGTCGCCCGTGCACGCCGTATCCAGCAGTTCCTGTCGCAGAACACCTACACCGCCAAGCAGTTCACCGGCGTCGAAGGCTCGACCGTGTCCGTCAAGGACACCATCGAAGGCTTCAAGGCCATCTGCGACGGCGACGTGGACCACATTGCCGAGCAGGCCTTCTTCAACGTTGGCGGCATGGACGATGTTGAGCGTCAGTGGGCGAAGATCCAAGAGCAGACCGGGAAGTAAGCCCCATGGCTGACACTGCTGAACTCGAAGTCGAGATTGTCGCGGCCGACCACTTTGTGTGGTCCGGTCCGGCAAAGATGGTCAAGGCACGCACTGCCGACGGTGAAATCGGGATCCTTCCCGGCCACGCGCCGGTGCTGGCGATCCTGGCCGAGGGCGAGCTGGCCATCGAACCGGTGTCCGGCAGCCGTATCACCGTTGGCGTCGACGGCGGATTCTTCTCCGTCGACTCCAACCGTGTGGTCATCGTCGCGGACAACGCCCAGCTGAACGACGCAGTCAACGCTGGGACCCGCTGACCCATTCCAATGGACAGTACCTACGTGTTCATTGCGCTGGCGGCCTTCTTCGGGCTGCTGGTACTTGCAACGGCGCTTTTCTGGGTGCGCCGCACACAGCTGCGGCGCACCCTGGGTACCTTCGACGCCTCCATCTGCTTCCCGCCCGGCGGGTGGCGGATGGGGGTTTGTCGTTATACGGACACCCACCTGGAATGGCTCCGACTGTTCTCTCTCAGCCCGCGTCCGCCGTACAGGTTCCTGCGCAGCTCCCTGGAGCTGAAGGGGTGGCGCCAGCCCACTGAGGCTGAGCGCGCCCGTATTCAGCCCGGAGCGCTGGTAGTGACCTTCGAGTACGAGGGACGGGAGCTGCTCATGGCGATGAAATACGACGTCTACACGGGACTGTCTTCCTGGCTGGAAGCCGGACCGGTGATAGGCATCGGCACCTGGCGCTGAGGCCCGGGACTAAGTACGCGCAAAGGCGCAGGGAATCTTCCCTGCGCCTTTGCGCGTATCCGGCGCCTGTCGGGCGGCGGGGGCAGGGGGCACTTAGTATGGAGGAATGGAAGACGTCATTGTTGTCACCGGCCCCTCCACGCTCAACGGCTCGGTGACCGTCCCGGGGGCCAAGAACTCAGTACTCAAGCTCATGGCAGCAACGCTGCTGGCACAGGGACGTTCCACCATTACCAACGTGCCCAACATCCAGGACGTCTGGATTATGTCCGAGCTGCTGCGCCGGCTCGGCTGCACCGTGGATTACGACGCCGACGCCGCCGAGGTGCGGATCGACGTCCCGGCGGTCCCCGGACACCAGGCGGACTACGACCTGGTTCGTGCCATGCGGGCCTCGATTTCTGTGCTCGGCCCCCTGGTGGCCCGCTGCCGCCGTGCCGAGGTAGCGCTTCCCGGAGGAGACGCGATCGGCTCCCGCGGACTGGACATGCACCGCTCCGGGCTGGAAGCCATGGGCACTTCCATCTCCATTGACCACGGCTACCTGATCGCCTCGGTTCCCGAGGGACTGCACGGCGCCCGCCACGTCCTGGACTTCCCCTCGGTCGGCGCCACCGAGAACATCATGATGGCCGCCACCCTGGCGCGGGGAACAACCGTCATCGACAACGCTGCCCGGGAGCCGGAGATTACCGACATCGCCGAAATGCTGTGTTCGATGGGGGCGCAGATCAGCGGCATCGGCACCAACACGCTGGTGATCGAGGGAGTGGAGTCGCTTTCGCCGGTGACCCACCGCGTTGTCCCGGACCGCATCGTCGCCGGAACCTGGGCCTTCGCCGCGGCCATTACCGGCGGCAGCATTGAAGTGCGCAATGCTGATCCCCGGGCCCTCACGGTGGTTTTGGACAAACTTGCCCAGGCCGGCTGCGCGGTAGAGACCAGCCAGGACGGGTTTACCGTGAAGGGGCCGTCGCGTCCGGAGCCGATCAACGTTTCAACCCTGCCTTATCCGGGATTTCCCACGGACCTGCAGCCCTTCGTGGTGGCGCTGAACGCCGTCTCCACCGGATCGGGAATGGTGACGGAGAACGTCTTCGAAGCCCGCTGGGGGTTCACCTCGGAACTGGCGCGGCTGGGGGCAGTGGTCCGCCTGGATGGACACCATGCCCTGATCCAGGGCGTTTCCCGGCTCTCCGGTGCCCCGGTGGAAGCGAACGACATCCGGGCCGGTGCCGCTCTGGTCATAGCCGGGCTTGCCGCTGAAGGAACCACGGAGGTGCGGGGAGTGGACCACATCGACCGCGGCTACGAACGGTTCATGGAGTCCCTGCGGGGTCTCGGGGCCAACGTGCTGCGCCGCCGCAGCTGACAGCCGCGGCAAACGGACCGGGACGCAGAAAAGCGGGGACCAAATGGTCCCCGCTTTTGCTGGTGCTTAGAACTAGAGGGCGGTTACGCCGGTGGCCTGGGGGCCCTTGGCGCCCTGGCCGATCTCGAATTCAACGCGCTGGTTCTCATCCAGGGTCTTGAACCCGTTGGACTGGATTTCCGAGTAGTGGACGAAAACGTCACCGTCGGAATCATCCGGGGTAATGAAGCCAAAACCCTTTTCCGCGTTAAACCATTTGACGGTTCCCTGTGCCATTTGCCTATCTCCTTTATTGCTGGAACTGTACCGGCACACCTCGTGCCTGTGGTTGTTACCGAAGCGGGAAGTCCAGGTTCCCTGCCTGCCGGCAGTTCCTACAGGAGCTTCACGCTCGCAACCGTCTTGCGAGCATGAAAAACACCTACACAAAGACTGGTTATAGCGTTACATACCACTAAAGAGCCGTCAACGGATTCGAAGAAAAACTTCGCAGATTTTTTGGCCGTTGTTTTGCAGGCTTTAACGGCCGACTTACGGGTCAGTTAAACGCTTAGAACAGGCGTGACTCGACGTCGTCCACGCCGCGCATTTCGTCATAGTCCAGGGTGAGGCAATCAATGCCGCGGTCCGTAGCCAGGACCCTCGCCTGGGGTTTGATCTGCTGGGCGGCAAAGACGCCGCGCACCGGAGCCAGCAGGGGATCCCGGTTCAGCAGTTCCAGGTACCGGGTGAGCTGTTCGACGCCGTCAATATCGCCGCGGCGCTTGAGTTCCACAGCCACGGTGCCGCCGTCGGCGTCGCGGGCCAGGATATCCACCGGGCCGATCGCGGTCATGTACTCCCGGCGGATGAGCGTGTAGCCCTCACCCAGCTTGGTGATCTGCTCCGCCAGCAGGCGCTGCAGGTCTGCTTCGACTCCGTCCTTGATGAGGCCCGGATCGGTGCCCAGGTCGTGGGCCACGTCGGAGAGGTGCTCGTAGACGCTGATGACCAGCTTGTCATCGGTCTTGGCGCTCTGGACGTTCCACACCTCGATGACGCCTGCCTCGGCGTCGTCCTCGCCGGGCTCGGTGATCCGCAGCGTGGCCGGCGGGCTCATCCAGTTGAGCGGTTTGTAGGAGCCGCCGTCGGAATGGATCAGGACGGAACCGTCCGCCTTCACCATGAGCAGACGGGTAGCGAGGGGCAAATGGGCACGGAGGCGGCCGACGTAGTCAACGGAGCAGCGGGCTATCACTAAACGCACAGTTGCACTTTACCGGTTCGCCTGCGGCAAGATGGTTTTATGCCCCGCTCCAACCGTCCCCGCCGGCAGCTGCCGGCTTCCAGCACCGCAGCCGGCCGCAACGCGCGCCGGAAGTGGGCTGCCCCGGTTCCGGAGATTGACCTGGAGCGTTCGCGGGCAGGGCTCCCGCAGCGCGAATCAGCCTCCGACGGGGAATGGTCGGTACGCCGAATCACCGCACGGAATGCGGCCAAGGACTACCGCTGTCCGGGCTGCGGCCAGGTTATTCCGCCGGGGATTGAACACCTGGTGGTCTGGCAGGAGGATTCCCTCTTTGGCCGCCAGACTGCGGTGGAAGACCGCCGGCACTGGCATGCACGCTGCTGGCGGACCCGTCCCGGCTCCGGGCCGCGCCGTTAGCAAAGCCGGCAGCCTGGCCGGGCTAGAGACGGTCCTGCCGGGCGATTACGACTTCCTTCATGAGCAGCAGCACGGCAGCGGCGGTGGGAATGGCGATCAGTGCGCCCAGCACGCCCAGCAGGGTTCCGCCGGCGATCACGGCAATGACCGCCACCGCGCCGGGCACCGCCACGGCCCGCTGCATCACGCGCGGCGAGACGAAGTACGCCTCGAACTGCAGGTACGCCATGTACAGGATCGCGAAGACAACGGCAGTCTGCCAGCTTGAGGTCAGGGCGACCAGGGAGACGAGCACCAGCGCGATTGGCGGCCCGACCAGCGGAATGAACGCGAGGAGCGCGACGACGAAGGCCAGCAGGATCGAGAACGGCACGCCCGTGATGGTCATGATGATGAACGCATACAGGGCGTCCAGCAGGGCGACGAAGCCCTGGCCGATTACGTAGTTTCCAACGCTGCCGGTGATTTCCTCGGACAGGGCCTCCACGCGCCTGCGCCGGCTGCGGGGTGCCAGCCGGTAGGCCCACTTCTTCATTGAGGGCAGTGAGGCCAGGAAGTAGAGGGTGAGCACCAGGATGATCAGCGCACCGAAGAGCCCGTTGGCAATTACTGTTCCCACACTCAGCACGCCGCCGAAGATGCCGCCCACGGCATCCGCATTGGAGAAGAATTTCTGCACTTCCTCGTCAATGCGTTCGCGGACCTTGAACTGCTCTTCGATGGTGACGAAGAAATCAGAAGACAGGAACCGGTCCACGTAACCGGGGGTGTTGTTGACGATCTCGGTGGTCTGGCTGACGATCGTCGGGATCAGGGTGGCGAAAAAGCCGGCCACGGCCCCGGCGAGCACCAGCACGGTGATGGCGATGCCCGCCGGCCGGGGAACGCCGCGCGCGCTGAGCCATCGCACCACCGGGTCAAGACCCAGGGCGATGAACAGTGCCGCACCGATCCAGACAAGCAGTTCGCCGACGTTGGTGATGATGAAGAACAGCAGCAGGGCGAAACCGACTCCGACGGTGAACATAAAGCCGAAGCGGATGGGGTGCTTGTCCGGTCCGCCGCCCGCGGTGAGCGGCGGCGGGGAGCCGCCGAAGCGCCGTCGTTCGTCAGAGAGCCTGGCCTCCGGGTCCACCTCGGGTTCGGGGAGCACCTCGGGGACCTCATCCTCCGGAGGGAAGTCAAAGCGGGGCCGCGGACGGGCACCCGGAACACGGGAAACCAGCCGGCGCAGCCGTTCTCCGCCGGATGCCAGGAGGCTGCGGCGGGGCGCCGCGTCGCTGCCCGGTGCCGGGAGTGGCTCATCGACGGGAACATCCCTGTCTTCACTCATCGGCCTGTGCTCTCCCTCGGTGCCATAGTGCTGCGCGGGTGTTCCGTGCCGCGCCAGATTATCAGTCGAACACCTGCCATGGGCGCAGGCCCGCTGCATGCCGCTGCGGAAGGCGGCAATGCCCAAATGTGCTCTTCGGGGCCCTTTCGTTACCATAGGGTTATAAAGCAACCGCCAACCACGATGACCATAGGGGCATCAGTCCCGTTCCCGCTGCCTACAGGCGCGCGGAGGACCGTGACCAACGATAGGTAAGCTGTGCGAAACAAAATTGCAGTTCCGCTGATAGTGCTCGGAATCCTGATGATGCTCGTCGGGATTGGCCAGCGCACTCTCTGGGCTCCGCCCCAGACCGTAACGGCCCAGGCCCCGCAGGGCAGCGAGGCCGCGCCCGTGGCCGTGCTCGAGGCTGACCTGCTGTCCTCCCGTCCCGAAGGCGCCGAAATCACGGTCCGTTCCGGTGACGGGGTCTTCCTGGCCGTGGGGCGTTCAGCCGACGTCGACGCCTGGGCCGAGGGAGCAGCCGTGACCCGGATCGGCGCGGGTGAACAGGATCCACTCAGTGCTGAAACCGGTGAGGGCGAAGCCAGCGTCCCCAGCCCCGCCGGTTCCGATCTGTGGGTCAGCGAAGAAGCTGCAGACTCAGAGCTGTCCTACACCTGGACTGAGCCTGCCCCGGGGGACTGGTCGATCCTGATCGCCTCTGACGGAACGGCGCCCGCGCCGACCGACATCACCATCAGCTGGCCGAACGACGAAGGTACTCCGCTGGCGGTCCCGCTCATCATTGCCGGAGCGCTGGCAGCCGTACTTGGCCTCGCCCTTGCGTTCCTTGCCCGCGGCCGGAAGTCGACGCCGCCGCCTCCGGGAAGCCGGCGCGCAGTCCGTGAATCCGACACGGCTGCCCAGCGCATCGTCGCCCGCCGGGGCGCCAGCCCGGAGCAGCCGCAGTCGTCGTCTTCCACGGCAAAGCGCACGGCTGCCGGTTTCACCGCGGCTGCCCTTGCCGGCGGCCTGGCCCTGAGCCTGGTCCCCGGGGCTGCGACCGCAGCGGAAAGCAGTGCCCCCGAGGAGAACTACCCGGTTGTCCTGGACGGCCAGCTTTCCCGGATTCTCAGCTCCGTGGCCGGAACGGTCCAGAAGGCCGACGCCGCGAAGGACGCTTCGCTGCTGCCCGCGCGCACCACGTCCACAGCCCTGGCCCTGCGCGAGGCGAACTACGCGGCCGCGGCCAAGGTGCCGGATACGAAGGCACCCGCTGCCGTAGCCGCGTCGCCGCTGCTGACCGACCTCGTTTCCACATCCACCGCGTTCCCGCGCACGGTCGTTGCCGTGACGCAGGGCGAGGACAACACCGTTCCCCAGGCACTGGTGCTGGTTCAGGCCTCCGCACGGGAGAACTACAAGCTTGTCTCCGCTATCCAGATGCTGCCGGGCACAACGTTCCCGCAGCCTCCGGCTGAGGGCAGCGGCGTGGAAGGAGCAGATCCCGGTTCCGCCGACGGCCTGGCCATGGCCCCGCAGGCGGCAGTCGATGCCCTTGCGGACGCACTGACCAACCCGGACGGCGGCAACAAGGAGACGTTTGCCCCGAACAGCTTTGCCGAGGCCGTGACGACGTTCCAGGCCGAGGTGACCGCCAACCCGGCCAATGAGTTCGCCACCATCACGTTCAAGCATTCTCCGGTTGCCTCGGATACCCGGGCGCTGCGGACCGGGGACGGCGGAGCGATTGTGTTCGGCTACATGTCCCACTCCTACTCCAGCGTTCCGCGTGAAGCCGGTGACTCGATCAACCTCGAGGGCACCATCTACGAGACGCTGACCGGCGAGAAGAACACCGAATCCGGAATCGACGTGGAATACGGCGAAGCCGTGATGATCTACGTTCCGCCCGCCGGTGGCTCCGGGCAGGTGGAAGTCATTGGCGCAGCGCAGCAGCTGCTCTCCGCCACCCTGAAGTAACCGGTGACCGGCAACAGCGGCGCCGCAGCATGCCTGCGGCGCCGCTGTGCTGTCCGCGGACACTTGCCCGCGGGCATACCAGCCGTATTAGGGTTGAAGCCATGAGCACACCGAACCACCGCCCTGCGCCCGCGCCGTCCATGAACCTCCGGGGAGCGGTGGACCTCTCCGCACTCAAGAACCGCGCCAGCGCTCCGCCGCCCGCACCGGCAGGCGGGCAGGGCGAAGGTGCTTCGTCCTACGTGGTGGAGGTCTCCGAGCAGACCTTCCCGCAGGTTGTGCAGCTTTCGGCAACCGTGCCCGTGATCGTGAACCTGTACTCGCCGCGGAGTCCGGAGTCGGCCGAAGTCACCGCTGTGCTGGAGGAAGAAGCGGCAGGACGGCAGGGACGGCTGCTGCTGGCCAACGTCGACGTCGATGCGCATCCCCAGATCGCACAGGCTTTCCAGGCCGTAGCGGTGCCCACCGTTGCTGCCGTGATCAAGGGCCAGCCGGTACCGCTGCTGGACCGTCCGGTTCCCGCGGAGCAGATTCGTGCCCTCATTACCGAGCTCATGCAGGTAGCGGAGGCGAACGGCGTCAACGGGTCCCTCGGCGAAGCCGGTGCTGCACCGCAGGAGGAAGCACCCCTGCCGCCCCTGCACCAGGAAGCCTATGACGCCATCGTGGCGGGCGATTACGACGGCGCTGCGGCTGCCTACCGGAAGGCCCTCGCGGAACAGCCCGCAGACGCTGAAGCCAAGGCCGGCCTGGCACAGGTCGAACTGATGCAGCGGTTGAAAGACGCTGACGCCGAAGCTCTGCGCACCGCTGCAGCCGGCAACCCGGACGACGTCGACGCCCAGCTTGCGGTGGCAGACCTGGATATTTCCGGCGGCCACGTGGAAGACGCCTTCAACCGGCTTATCAGGCTGATCTCCCGGACCGCCGGGGACGACCGTGAACGCGTGCGCCTGCGCCTGCTGGACCTCTTCGAGATCGCCGGCACCTCCGACCCGCGCGTGACCAAGGCGCGCTCCGCCCTGGCCCGGGCACTGTTCTAGGGATTTCTCCTCCCACCGGCGGGGCCGGCGAGGGCGTCTTATTACGGATTTCGTCCGCAAGACGGAGGCCGGGCAGGGCCCCGGTTGCTAGATTTTCAGTATGAGCCAAACACCTGATCCAGCCGCCGTGCCCGGCGGGGAACCGCAGAACGCTCCGGCAGCGCCCGCCCTGGCCATCCGGGGCCTGGCCAAGCGGTTCGGCCCCAAAATCGCCGTCAACGGCATCAACCTCGATGTGCCGGCGGGATCGTTCTACGGACTGGTCGGTCCCAACGGGGCCGGCAAGACCACGGCACTATCCATGGCGACCGGACTGATGCGCCCGGACTACGGCCAGGTCTGGGTCCACGGCGTGGACGTCTGGGCGAAGCCGCTGGAAGCCAAGCGTCTGATGGGCGTGCTCCCGGACGGCGTTCGGCTGTTTGACCGGCTGACCGGCGAACAGCTGGTCACGTACGCCGGCCTGCTGCGCGGAATGGACCGCGCGACGGTCGCGGAGCGGACGGCGGACCTGCTGAAGGCGCTGGACCTGGCGTCCGACGCCGGCACCCTGGTGGTGGATTACTCCGCAGGCATGACCAAGAAGATCGCCCTGGCCTCGGCCCTGATCCATGCCCCCCGGCTGCTGGTCCTGGACGAGCCCTTCGAAGCGGTGGATCCGGTCTCGGCAGCCAACATCCGCGAGATCCTCGCGGGCTACGTGTCCTCGGGCGGCACCGTGATCGTGTCCAGCCACGTGATGGACCTGGTGCAGCGCATGTGCGACCACGTTGCGGTCGTAGCAGCTGGAAACGTCCTTGCCGCCGGCACCGTGGACGAGGTCCGCGGCGGCGTCAGCCTCGAAGAGAAGTTCGTTGAACTTGTGGGCGGGCGCACCACTTCGGAGGGACTCTCATGGTTGCGCACCTCCTAAGGCTCAAACTGATCCTGCTGCGCAACTCCCTGAAGCGCAGCCCCTGGCAGATTGTTGGAATAGCCTTCGGAGCCCTCTACGGACTGGGCATTCTGGGCCTGATGCTGGCCGGTCTGTTCTTCCTGACCTTCAACGATCCTGAACTGGCCCGCACCGTGGTGGTTCTTGGCGGGTCCGCTGCGGTACTGGGCTGGGCGATTGTTCCCGTGGTAGCCACGGGCGTGGACATGACCCTCGATCCGGCACGCTTCGTGACCTTTGCGATTCCCATGCGCCAGATGATCCTGGGCCTGGCACTGGGCTCACTCATCGGCATTCCGGGAATCATCACCCTGGCCTCGGCGCTCATCCAGGCCGCTGCCTGGTGGCAGCACCCGATGGCGGTACTGGCCGGGATTCCTGCCGCCGCCGTTGCGGTGCTGACCTGCGTGGTGCTGGCCAGGCTCGGGGTGGCGGCCACTACCTCGCTTGCCTCCAGCCGCCGCTTCAAGGACGTCTCGGGAATCGTGCTCATCATCCCGCTTATGTTCATTGGTCCACTGATCGGGTTCGTCGCCACCACGGCCGCCGTTTCGGGAGATGTCCTGGGCCGGCTCGCCGGGATCCTTGCCTGGACGCCGCTGGGCAGCGCCTGGGCAGTGCCGGGCGACATCGCCCTGGGCAGCGCGGGCACCGGGCTGCTGCGCCTGCTCCTTTCCATCCTTTTCCTGGCGCTGATCACCTGGGCGTGGCAGGCACTGCTTGCCCGTGCCCTGGTCACCCCGGCGCACAACGCCACGGCAAGCCGCGGCGCCGGCAAGCTGGGGTTCTTTGCCCGCTTCCCGGCAACCCCCACCGGTGCCGTAGCCGCACGCGCCCTCACGTACTGGGTCCGCGACCCGCGCTACAGCGTCTCGCTGATCATCGTCCCCGTGCTCGCCGTCGTGCTCATCTTTGCGGTGCAGACGGGGGAGGGTCTTCCTCCCGTTGTCCTCGGCATCGGACCGCTGGTGGCGTTCCTGCTCGCCTTCGGCATCTCGGCGGACATCTCCTATGACAACACTGCCTTCGCACTGCACCTTTCAACCGGCGTGCCGGGAACAGCAGACCGGGCCGGCCGTGCCCTTGCGTGCGCGGTCTTCGCCCTGCCGGCAACGCTGATCGCCGCTGTGGTGCCGCCGCTGGTCATTGGCATGCCGCATGCCATCCCCGCCCTCCTGGGTCTTTCCCTGGGCCTGCTGCTCTCCGGCCTGGGACTGTCAAGCGTGTTCTCGGCCCGGTATACCTACAACGTGCCTCTTCCCGGGGAAAATGCCTTCAAGACCCCGCCGGGATCCACGGGCCGCACCATGCTGGTCCAGTTCATCTGGCTCGCGGTGCAGTTCGTGATCGCCCTGCCTCTGCTGGTCCCTGCCGCCCTTTATGCCTTCGGGCTGGGGGAAGTATGGGGCTGGGTGACCCTGGTACTGGGCGTAGTCTACGGTTCCGCGGCCCTCGTTGCCGGCATCCGGATCGGCGGGCGGTGGCTGGACAGGCGCGGTCCGGAGGTCCTGCTGGCCGTGACGGTCAACAAGTAGCAGTGCGGGCTCCGGGTACTAAGATGGGGGCATGACTCTGCCTCCTGATCCCTTCGAATCCGACCCCATGCGCCGGGCCGACAGCGGTTCTTCCACTGCTGTCATCGAGCGCGAAGAGCAGCGGGAACTTGTTGAACCCGGTGACGCCGAGCGCTTCTCGCACTACGTGCGCAAGGAAAAGATCATGGAATCCGCACTCTCGGGTGAACCCGTGATTGCCCTGTGCGGCAAGGTCTGGACTCCGGGCCGGGATCCGAAGAAGTTCCCGGTCTGCCCCACGTGCAAGGAGATCTACGAAGGGCTCCGCCCGGGCAAGGACGACGGCGGGAAGAAGTAGCGCCCGCTCGCTCCCGTAGCCCTTCGTCGCCGTCGCACCCTGGCACGGCAGTAAGTCCTGATGCCTTTATGAGTGAGCCCCTGCCCGCGGACCGGCCCGAGGGAGCAATGTCCGCTGCCTTTCGGCCGCTGACCCTCGGCGTCGTCGCCATTGTCACCTGCGTGGCCTTTGAAGCGATGGCTGTCACGACGGCGATGCCGGTCATCGGGGACGACCTGGGGGCCGGTGCAGGATACGGACTGGCTTTCTCCATGTTCCTCACCGCGTCGCTGCTGGGATCGGTGCTTGCCGGGTCCCGGTGCGATGCCGAGGGTCCGCGCCGTTCCCTGATCACAGGCATGGCCCTCCTGGTAGCCGGCCTGGTGCTTTCAGCCGCAGCGGGGGAGTTCTGGCTGGTGACCGCCGGCCGGGCGGTTTCCGGGCTTGGCAGCGGTGCGATGGTCGTGGCGCTGTACGTGATTATCGGTCAGGTGTACCCCTCCAGGCTCCAGCCTGTCGTTTTCGGCTGGGTGGCCACTGCGTGGATCCTGCCGTCCATGGTGGGACCGCTCGCAGCCGGCCTGCTGGCGCAGTACGTGAGCTGGCGCTGGGTCTTCGCCATCGCCATTCCGATTGTGGCGGTGGCCGCCGCACTTGTCTGGCCGCGGGTCCGGCACCTGGGGGCGCCGGAGAACCCGGAGCTCGACCCGGCCCTGGGCCGGCGCCGGGCCATATGGGGGATTTTCCTGGCCGGCGGCGTCTTCGCCGCCCAGTGGGCAGGCAACGAAGCTGCTGCCTCCGGATCAGCTGCCCTGGGCCTGCTCGCCGCAGCCGGTGTCCTGGCCGCCGTGGCCGCACTGGCGGTGCTGCTGCCGAGGGGCGCGCTGTGGCTGCGCCGGGGGCTGCCCTCGGTAGTGGCGACACGCGGACTGATCAACGCGGCGTTCGTGTCCGCGGAGGCCTTCATGCCCGTGCTGCTGCTGGCCGTCTACGGGGTGAGCCCGGCCACGGCCGGAATTGCCCTGACCGCCGGCGCGGTAGGCTGGGCCATTGGATCCTTCCTGCAGGCACGGGTCCCGGGCACACGCCGGCACCTGCTATTGGCCGGCGGTTCCGGACTGCTGACGCTCTCGATTGGCGGCACCGGCCTGCTGGCGGGCGCACAGGCGCCGTTCTGGCTCCTGGTGGCCGTCTGGTCACTGGCCGGAGTGGCCATGGGAGCGGCGCTGTCCAGCACCTCGGTGCTGGTACTTGATGCATCATCGGCGGCGGACCGGGGACAGAACTCCGCGTCGCTTCAGCTCTCGGACCAGGTGGGCGCCGTCGCCGGCACCACGGTTGGGGGCGTACTGCTGGCCGTGCTGGTGCAGCAGGAACCTGTGGGCCCGGAATCCGGGTATGCCCTGATGTGGCTGCTCCTGGCGGTCTTCGCCGTGATTGGAACAGTGGCGGGCATCCGCAGTGCAAATGTTAGACCAAGTACCGGAAAGGTGCATTCCCAAGCGTGAGTCCCGATACCCTGTTCGGCAGCGGACCGGCGCTGCCCCCTGCCTACCCTGAGCGGGCGGCCTGGGGAACAGCCCCGAAGCTGCGCCAGTGGCAGGCCGAAGCCCTGGAAAAATACTTTGCCAAGAATGACAGCGACTTCCTCGCTGTTGCGACGCCCGGGGCCGGCAAGACCACCTTCGCCCTGCGCGTGGCCACCGAGCTGGTGGACCGGGGAATCGTCAACCGGATTACCGTCGTCGCGCCTACCGACCACCTGAAGCGGCAGTGGGCTGACGCCGCCGCACGCGTCGGACTGGCGCTGGACCCCAACTTCAAGAACGCCGACGGCCGTCACGGCCACGGCTTCATCGGCGTTGCCGTTACGTACGCGCAGGTTGCCAGCAAACCGATGCTGCACCGTGCCAAGACGGAGGCGGCACGCACCCTGGTGATCCTGGACGAAATCCACCACGGCGGTGACGCCCTGTCCTGGGGTGACGGCATCCGCGAAGCCTTCGAACCGGCTGCCAAGCGCCTGGCCCTGACCGGAACGCCGTTCCGCTCCGACACCGCCCCGATCCCGTTCGTGGAGTACATCGAGGACGGGGCGGGTATCCGGCGCTCCAAGGCCGACTACACCTACGGCTACGGCCAGGCGCTGAAGGACCACGTGGTCCGTCCGGTGATGTTCATGGCCTATTCGGGGCAGATGCGCTGGCGCAACAGTGCCGGTGAGGAAATGGCCGCCTCCCTCGGTGAAGCGGCCGTCACCAAGGACATCACGGCGCACGCCTGGCGCACGGCGCTGAACCCGGCAGGGGAGTGGATCCCGGCTGTCCTCGCCGCTGCGGACCGGCGGCTGAGCGAGGTGCGGCGCACAGTGCCCGACGCCGGCGGCCTGGTGATTGCCACCGACCACGAGGACGCGCGGGCCTACGCCGGGCAGCTGAAGAAGATCACGGGGGAGTCACCCACCGTGATCCTCTCTGACGACGCGAAGGCCTCGGAGAAGATCGACGAGTTCTCCGCGGGCACCCAGCGCTGGATGGTGGCCGTGCGCATGGTCTCCGAAGGCGTTGACGTGCCGCGCCTCGCCGTCGGCGTTTATGCCACCTCCACGGCGACACCCTTGTTCTTCGCCCAGGCCGTGGGACGCTTTGTGCGTGCCCGCAAGCGCGGCGAAACGGCGTCCGTGTTCCTGCCCTCAGTGCCGCACCTGATGATCCTGGCCAATGAAATGGAAGTGGAGCGGGACCACGCCCTGGACCGCCCGGAGAACCACGCGGAGGAAGAGGGCTTTGGCCTTGACGACTCCCTGATGGAGGCGGCGAACCGGGAAGAGAAAGCCTCCGGCGAGCTGCAGAAGCAGAAGTTCGAGGCACTCGAATCCCAGGCGTCCTTCGACCGGGTGCTCTTCGACGGCGGCGAGTTCGGCACCGGCGGCGAGCTGGGCAGCGAGGATGAGCTGGACTTCCTTGGCATCCCCGGCCTGCTGGACCCTGACCAGGTGACCATGCTGCTGCGCCAGCGGCAGCAGGAGCAGCTTTCCCGGCGGGGCCGGAAAAAACCGGAGGAAGCGGTACCGGAGCAGCTGCCGTCAGTTGCCGACCACCGGCACCTCACCGAGCTGCGCGCGCAGCTGGCCAAGAACGTGTCCGCCTGGTCGGCGCGCTCCGGGATGCCGCACGGCGTGGTCCATTCCGAGCTGCGCCGGATCTGCGGCGGACCGGCCGTGGCCCAGGCCAACGAAGAACAGCTCGAGAAGCGGCTGGCCAAGCTGCAGGACTGGTTCATCGGCCGCAAGTAGCGCCCTCTCCACCGAGATGACAGAAACTGCCCGTATCGGAGCCGATACGGGCAGTTTCTGTCTCGAGGGGATTAGAGGTCCAGGAGCTCGACGCCGGCGTCCTCCAGCTCGTCCAGGGCGGCACGCACGTCTACCCGGTCCAGGCCGCGGCAGAGGTCCGGGATGACGGCCGTGTTGTAGCCGGCTGCGACCGCGTCCAGGGCCGTGGCCTTGACGCAGTATTCAGTGGCCAGTCCAACAATCACCACTTCATCGATGCCGTTGTCCCGCAGCCAGTCGTCCAGGCTGACGGCGTCCTCATCCGGCGCCGGTTCGGCATCGGGATCACCCAGGGGTACCTCGACGTCCGGAGCCAGGAGGCCCTCAAAGCCGGAGTACGCGGCCTCGTACTGGCCCTTGCGGAAGTAGGCGTCAATGAACTCCGTGTCCAGGTCCGGATTCAGCGCTGCGCCGTGGGTGCCTGCCACGCAGTGCACCGGCCAGGAGTCACGGAAGTTCGGGTTGTCGGAGAAATGGCTGCCCGGTTCAATGTGCCAGTCCTGGGTGGCGACGACGGCCGTGTAGCGGTCCCGGGACGTTTCGATGTAGTCGCTGATTTCCGCCGCAGCATCGTTTCCGCCGGGCACGGCCAGGGAGCCGCCCTCGGAGAAGTCGTTCTGGACGTCAACCACAATCAGTGCACGGGTCATCGGGTTTCCTCCTCGAATTCGGTTGGGATCACGGGCTCTCCGCGCTGCAGGCGGTAGGCCGCCGCCGGCAGTTCAAGCAGCGAAGCTTCATGGCGGGCCCGCGCGCGGTCAACCGCGCCGGGGCCGGTCCAGCCGGGCTGCACCACGCCGTCGGAGACGAACGTTTCAAGCAGCTCCCGGTCATTGCCGTCATGCTGCGGGCGGGCGCCGACGCCCACCACTTCGGCGACGGCGCGGCCGCGCTCGTTAATCCGGCGCATGGCGTACTTGTGTCCGCCCAGGGAAGCCTTGTTCTTGGCAGCCTTGGCCACTGACACAAAGTTACCGTCGTTGCCTTCCCGGCTGACCAGCTTATAGACCAGGCCGGCGGTGGGAGCGCCGGAGCCGGTTACCAGCGAGGTGCCGACACCGTACGCATCCACCGGTGCTGATCCCAGCGCAGCGATCGCATATTCGTCCAGGTCCGAGGTGACCATGATCCGGGTGGAAGTGTTGCCAAGATCGTCCAGCAGCTCCCGGACCCACTGCGCCTGGGCTACCAGGTCGCCGGAGTCCAGCCGCACGCCGCCCAGTTTCTGGCCGGCGACGGCGACGGCGTTGCGGACGCCCTGCTCGACGTCGTACGTATCCACGAGCAGGGAGGTGTTCACCCCCAGCGACGCGGTCTGCGCCGTGAAGGCGTCCACCTCTGAATCGTGGAGCAGGGTGAAGGAGTGCGCGGCGGTTCCCACGGTCTTGATGCCGTAGCGCAGCCCGGCCTCCAGGTTGGAGGTGCTGTCGAACCCGGCGATGACGGCTGCGCGGGCCGCGGCGACTGCGGCTTCCTCATGGGTGCGCCGTGATCCCATTTCGATGCACGGGCGTCCGCCGGCGGCACTGGTCATCCTCGAGGCAGCGGAGGCGATGGCGCTGTCATGGTTCAGCACCGAGAGGATCAGCGTCTCCAGGATGCAGGCTTCGCCGAAGCTTGCTTCGACCTGCAGGATCGGTGACCCGGGGAAATACACGTCGCCTTCGGCGTAGCCGGTGATGGTGCCGGTGAAGCGGAAGTCAGCGAGCCAGGCCAGCGTGCGGTCGTCCACGACGCCGTTGGCGGCCAGGAAGTTCAGCTGCTGTTCTCCGAAACGGAAGTTCTCGAGCGCTTCGAGCAGGCGGCCGGTGCCGGCGACGATGCCGTAGCGCCTGCCGTCGGGAAGCTTGCGGGCGAAGGCCTCGAACACTGAACGGCGGTCGGCCGTACCGGAGTGCAGGGCGGCCTGCAGCATCGTCAGTTCGTAGTGGTCGGTGTACAGGGCAGCATTTGGCTGCTGCCACGCGGTGGTAGCGTTCACACCCAAAACTCTAACCCGCCGTCCCCGGCAGGCGCCGCACCCGCATGACGCGGACCGCAGGCAGCGCGCGCCAAACTACAATTGGCAGCATGAGCGTAGCCACCCTCCCGGACACGGGGACCCAGACCGACTCACTGACTGCGGAGGAGACCGCCACCGACGTTCCCTGGGTCGTGATCGTCTGGAATGATCCGGTGAACCTGATGAGCTACGTCAGCTACGTCTTCCAAAGCTACTTCGGCTACTCGGAGGCCAAGGCCAACCAGCTGATGCTGCAGGTCCATAACGACGGCAAATCCGTGGTGGCCACCGGACCGCGTGAAGAGGCCGAACGGCACACACTGGCCATGCACTCCTACGGACTCTGGGCAACGTTCCAGAAAGCCGACCAGGCCTAACCGGCCCCACACCACGAAAGGTCCTTCTTGGCTACCGGATTCAAGCTCACCCGCAAAGGCATCACCGCCCAGCTCGAGCCGGGCGAGCGCTCCCTGCTGCGCGGGCTGTTTGCCGACATCATCACCATGCTGGAACCGGAAACCCCGGCCTCGGAAGACCCGCTGGCCGCGATGGTGGGCCTGGATACCAGCGCTGAAGCGCCGGATGATCCCGCGCTGCTGCGGCTGCTGCCGAATGCGGTGGAAGACAACGACGCCGATGCCCTTGAATTCCGCCGGCTCACTGAACGCTCGCTGCGCGAAGCAAAAACCGGAGCCCTTCGGGCAGCGTCGCTGGCGCTCGAATCGAGCCCGCTGCACCTGGACCACGAGCAGGCACGCCTCTTCGCCCAGGCACTGAACGACGTGCGGCTGGTCCTGGGTTCCAGGCTGGGGCTCGAGACCGATGCGGACGCCGAAGCCCTGCATGACATCACAGAACCAGGTGATGCTCACGACGTCGACCAATATCTTGCCCTGGTCTACAACTTCGTCACCTGGCTGCAGGAGACCCTGATGAAGGCCCTGCTGGACGGCCTTCCGCGCCGCTGATCCGGCATCCGCCGCACGGTTCCTGTGACCAAGACCACTGGCTGGTGAGTGCACCCTGTCCGGCCCGGGGACTATTGTCGATACATCATGAGCTCTGACCATCCGGGTACTTCGCCGCTGAAGGACGACCTGCCGAAGACCACTGACGCGCCGATCGGCATTTTCGATTCGGGAGTCGGTGGCCTCACTGTTGCCCGCGCCGTGATCGACCAGCTGCCGAATGAATCGATCCTCTACGTCGGAGACACCGCCCACGGGCCCTATGGTCCGCTGCCGATCGCTGACGTGCGGGCCTACGCCCTGGGCGTCATGGACGAACTGGTCGATGCCGGGGTGAAGCTGCTGGTTATCGCCTGCAACTCCGCCTCCGCCGCCGTGCTGCGGGACGCCAGGGAGAGGTACACCGGGCGCTACGGCATTCCGGTCATCGAAGTCATCCAGCCTGCCGTCCGCAGGGCCGTTGCTGCAACGCGCTCCGGCCGCATCGGCGTCATCGGCACGGCCGCCACTGTCAGCTCCCGTGCGTATGACGACACCTTTGCCGCCGCCCCGCACCTCAGTGTCTCCTCTGTGGCCTGTCCCGCGTTCGTCGAGTATGTGGAGGCCGGCGTCACTGCCGGCAAAGACGTGCTTGAAGCGGCCGAAGGCTACCTCACTCCGCTGAAGGAACGGGGAGTGGACACCCTGGTGCTTGGCTGCACGCATTACCCGCTCCTGACCGGGGTGATCTCCTACGTCATGGGCGAGGATGTCACGCTCGTTTCAAGCGCCGAGGAAACCGCCAAGGACGTATACAAGGCACTGCTCACCCATGGACTGGCGCGGACCGCAGACACACCGCCGAGCCACCGCTTCGTGGCTACCGGAGACGCTGCCTCCTTTGAACTGCTGGCACGCCGCTTCCTCGGCCCGGAGGTGCTCCGCGTAGAGCACGCCGACTCCGTGGCCGCACGCTATCCCACCGGTGTCCTGGCCAGGATCACGCCCGAAATGATTGCCGCCGCACGTGCCCAGGCCGGTTTGCCGGCTACGGACGCTGCCCTGGGGAACGGTGCCCGATGAAACTGACGATCGTAGGCTGCTCAGGCTCCTTCCCGGGCCCGGCCTCGCCTGCCTCCTGCTACCTGGTCACCGCCAACGACGGCGAACGCGACTGGCGGATCCTGCTGGACCTTGGCAATGGCTCGCTGGGCACCCTGCAGCGCTACATGGACATCAAGGACATTGATGCCGTGCTGATCACCCACCTGCACCCTGACCACTTCATGGATCTGTGCGGACTGCACGTGGCAGTCCACTGGGATCCCTACGGCTGGGGACGGGACAGGGTCAAGGTCTACGGACCCGCAGCGACCGCCGACCGGATCGCCGTTGCCTACGGCCTGGATCCGCAGCCGGGCATGCATGAGGATTTCGAGTTCATGCAGTGGAAGGCGGGGGAACCGGTGCAGATCGGTCCGTTCACCGTCACCCCGCACCCGGTTGCCCACCCCGCCGAGGAGGCCTACGCGCTGCGCGTGGAGGCGACGGAGCCGGCCGGGGACGGCACCGAACGGGTGCGGACACTGGCCTACTCGGGTGACACGGACTCATGCCCGGGCCTGGTGGACGCTGCCCGGGACACTGACGTCTTCCTCTGCGAAGCGGCTTTCCACGAAGGCCGCGACGACGCCATCACCGGTGTGCACCTGACCGGCAAGCGTGCCGGCGCGGCAGCCACCGAGGCCGGGGCCCGCCGCCTGCTGCTCACCCACCTTCCGGTGTGGAACGACGCGAACACAGCCGTTGCCGAAGCCCGGGAGACCTATTCCGGCGGCCTGGCTGTCGCCGTCGCCGGTGTCTCCTACGACGTCGGCACGGACTTCGCGCCGCCGCTGGCCGTGAACGGCAGCGAAGCGCTGGAGCACCCGGCCTCCGGACGGCCGGTACACGGCCGATAGACTGGCCGCATGACTACAGTTCCGAATTCTTCGCCTGCCCTGCGCGCCGACGGCCGCACCCCCGACCAGCTCCGCACCATCAGCATCACCCGCGGCTGGTCCAGCCAGGCCGAAGGATCGGCGCTGATTGAGTTCGGCAACACCCGGGTGCTGTGCACCGCCTCCCTGACCCCCGGCGTGCCGCGCTGGCTCAAGGGCGAAGGCAAGGGCTGGGTCACCGCCGAATACGCCATGCTTCCCCGGGCCACGAACACCCGAAACGACCGCGAATCGGTCAAGGGAAAGATCGGCGGGCGCACGCACGAGATCTCCCGCCTGATCGGGCGCTCGCTGCGGTCCGTGATCGACACCCGCGCGCTTGGCGAAAACACCGTGGTCCTGGACTGTGATGTCCTGCAGGCCGACGGCGGCACCCGCACGGCAGCCATCACCGGAGCCTACGTGGCGCTGGCCGACGCACTGGCCTGGGCCAAGGAGAACAAGCTGGTAGCCCGGAATGCGGAGCCCCTTCTGGACACCGTCGCAGCTGTCAGCGTGGGCATCATTGACGGCGTCCCGATGCTGGACCTGCCCTACGTGGAAGACGTCCGGGCGGAAACCGACATGAACGTGGTGGTTACCGGCAGCGGCAAGTTCGTCGAGGTCCAGGGAACCGCCGAAGGCGCACCCTTTGACCGCGCCGAGCTGGACGCCCTGCTGGACCTGGCCCTGCTGGGCACCTCCCAGCTGGCGGACATCCAGCGGCAGACCCTGGCCGCTTCATGAGCGGGCCCGAGCCCCGGCTGGTGCTGGCTACCCGCAACGCCGGAAAACTCAATGAACTGCGCGACCTGCTGCGCGGCCGGATAGAAGGGCTCGACGTCGACACCCAGGTGATCGACGCCGAGACAGCCGGAGTGCCCGACGTTCCGGAAACCGGGGTCACCTTCGAGGAGAACTCGCTGCTCAAGGCCCGCGCAGTCGCCGAAGCTTCCGGGCTTCCGGCAATCGCGGACGACTCCGGCCTTGCGGTGGACGTCCTGGGCGGAGCGCCCGGGATCTTCTCCGCCCGGTGGTCCGGTGTCCACGGCAACGACCAGGCAAACCTGGACCTGCTGCTGGCACAGCTGTCAGACATTGGGCCGGAGCACCGCGGCGCGGCCTTCATCTGCGCGGCGGCACTCGCAGTGCCCGGCGGAGAGGACGTCGTGGAGCGCGGCGAGCTGCGCGGCACCCTGCTCGCCGAACCCCGCGGCACCGGGGGCTTCGGCTATGACCCGATCCTGCAGCCGAACGGTGACACCCGCAGCTGTGCCGAACTTTCCCGCCCCGAGAAGAATGCCATCAGCCACCGCGGGCAGGCCTTCCGCGCCCTGCTGCCCGCCATCATCCGCGTGCTGGCGGCACCGCAGGCCGCCCGCGGCGAGTGATTTAGGACACCGGACGGCGCCGCGGATCGTTGCGGCGCCGCTCCGGGGCAGGCCGGTTCGTTCATGCCGGACGGGGGAGTAGGGCACAATTGGTTGCGATATGAGTATCCTGATCAGCGCCGCAGTTGACCCCGCCAGTTCCGAATCGGCCCTGGGAGGAGTAGCCCAGTGGGCCGTGGACATCATGGAGGCCATCGGCGCTCCGGGTGCCGGCCTGGCGATCGCGCTTGAGAACCTCTTTCCGCCGCTGCCGAGCGAAGTCATCCTTCCGCTGGCCGGATTTGCTGCCAGCCAGGGAAACTTTTCCATTGTCGAGGCACTGATCTGGACCACCCTGGGTTCCGTCGTCGGCGCCTGGGCGCTCTACCTGCTGGGTGCCTGGCTGGGCCGGGACCGTATGCGGGCCATCGTCGAGAAGGTGCCGCTGGTAGATATCGAGGACGTGGACAAGGTTGAAGCCTGGTTCATGAAGCACGGGTACAAGGCCGTGTTCTTCGGCCGGATGATTCCCATCTTCAGGTCGCTGATCTCAATCCCCGCCGGCATCGAGAAGATGCCCCTGCTCAAATTCCTCGGACTCACCACCGCCGGAAGCCTGATCTGGAACAGCATCTTTGTGTTCTCCGGCTACTTCCTGGGCGAAAGCTGGCACATTGTCGAGGAATACGCCGGGATCTTCCAGAAGATCGTGATTGCCGCGGTCCTTATTGCCGCTGTCTGGTACATCACCGCAAAGATCCGTGCCTACCGTCGGAGAAAGGCCCAGCGCGCGGCCGAAGAGTCCTGACGTGGGAGTGGATTTCACCTCCATCGATTTTGAGACAGCCAACGGTTTCCGCGGCTCGCCCTGCTCGGTTGGGCTGAGCAAGGTCCGCGGAGGGCGGATCGTGGAAGAGGCATCCTGGCTGATGCGCCCGCCGGAAGGACACGACTTTTTCGACCGGCGCAACATCCGCATCCACGGCATCGAAGCGGTGCAGGTGGCAGGCAAACCGCGCTTTGGTGAACTCTTTCCCGAAATCGGAGCGTTCATCGGCGAAGACCTCCTGGTGGCCCACAACGCCGCCTTCGATCTGGGCGTCATCCGGTCCGCCCTGGAAGTGTCAGGCCTGCCAGGTCCGGCTTATGACTATGCCTGCACAGTCATCCTTTCCCGCCGGACCTACACCCTTCCGTCGCATTCGCTGCCGTTCGTGGCCGAGGCAGCGGGCGTGCCGCTGGAAAACCACCACGACGCCACAGCCGATGCGCGGGCGTGCGCCGGGATCCTCATTGACATTGTGGCCCGGTCCGGCGCCGGCAGCCTGCCGGAGTACTTCGCGCTCCAGGGCCTGCGCCCCAACCATGCCCCGGCCTACCGGCCAGGGATCGACCCGCTGTCCAAAGCCACGCGGGATGCCCTGGAACGCGGAACCGGAACGGCGGCTAATGCGGGGTCATCCTTCAGCGGCTGGCCGTCGGAAGGCATCAACCCGCCGCCTAATCCTGCTGCCCGTCCCGGGCATCCGCTCTATGGGCAGACTGTTGTTTTCACCGGAAACCTCGGCATGCCGCGCCAGAGTGCCAAGGAACGCGCAGCGGATCTGGGTGCACGGACCGCCAGCAACGTCACCCGGGCCACCACGGTCCTGGTGGTAGGCGACGGTTTTGAAGCAGGGGACCTGCGCAATGGCCGGGTCACCGGCAAGGCCCGCCGGGTGCTTGAGCTGCACGACCGCGGCCAGAAAATCGAAGTGCTTTCCGAAGCGGAGTTCCTGCAGATGATCGGCGGCAGCTGGCCGGCCGGCAGCCAGTAGGCCCCGCCTGCGGTCAGCGCTGCTGGCCGACCGTAACGCCGATAAGCGCGTCAGCCATCTGCTCCACGGTTTCCCGCGCATCAATGGCCTGGACCCATTCGTCCGGCAGCGCCGGGAGTCCGTACAGGACGCCTACGATGTTTCCGGCTACCGAGGCAGTGGAGTCGCTGTCGCCGTCGTGGTTCACCGCCAGCGTTATGGCACGGCGGAAGTGTTCCTGCGGCGTGCCGGCGTCCGCTGACGCCAAAGCGGCATAGAGGCCGATGGCCAGGGCTTCCTCTGCAGTCCAGCCCTCGCCGAGGACCTGCTTCATGCGTTCTGCAGACGGTTCCCTGCTGCCTGCACGGTCTTCCGCGGCCAGGGCGAGGGCAGCTTCCAGGCGTTCGGCGAGTTCGGGCACGCCGGACGCACCGGCGCGTTGCACTGCGGCGGAGGCAGCGCCGGCCAGGGTGGATCCGGCGGGGAGCAGGTCATGGATCAGGGCGCTGAACACTGCGGCGCTGTGCAGGGCGGAGGGATGGCCGTGCGTCAGGGCCGCGCCGTCGGCGCTGAACTTGTAGACAGTGTCAGACGCCACGTAGGGGAGCAGCCCAAAGGGGGCTGAGCGCATCACCGTGCCGCAGCCTTTTGAATCGGCATTCACCGGCCGGGCCCTGGTGCCCATTTCCCCGGTCATCAGCCCCGAGATGCATGCATTGCCGGGAGCCCGGCGGTGATGGAGCACCTCCTGGCCGTCGATCCACCGGGCCGGCTGGTCCGGGGCATTGGCAGGGAGCGCCTCACCCTGGGTCTTAAGCCAGCGGAGGTAGGCAAGCCAGAGACACGCGGTTTCGTCGGCGCCCACCCCGTCGTTGGCCCACTGCAGCACCTCCACGAACCCGTCCACCGTATACAGGGTCATCTGGGTATCATCCGAAACCGGTGCGGGGCTCTGAAGCTGCTGAAAGTCCGTGAGGCCGCCGGCACCGAACCGGGAACGGATCCCGTCCAGGGAATCGAACTCAACTGCGTAGCCGAGCGCATCGCCCAGGGCCCCGCCGAGCAGGCAGGCGCGGACCTTGGAGCGGAAAAGTTCAGGATCGACCTGCGGCAGGGAAGCGGAATTGTTCACCTCTCCAGCATAGGTGTCCCGCCGGCCGGACTTCCCTGCGTGCAGCGAGTGTATGCTCAGTGCGCACCCAGCAGCCTCACAGGAACCGGTGGAAGGCTGGGGTGTTTGCGCGGCCGCCCGGCACGTGCCGTGCCGCGCACGGAACCATGTTCTTCACCAACTGATAGGAATGACTCCTCCCATGACTGCAGAGCCACACAACCCAGCCGGCGCAAGCGCCGCAGCGGCCGAGGGCACCACCATTACGTCCCTGCGCTCCTACGGGCTCCTGGGCCGCAGCATCGCGGAAGCGGCGGGTTCCTTCCTGCTGGTGCTGGCGGGCCTGGGCGTCTCCTTCTTCAACCCGTCAGGCGGCCTGTCAGCTCCGCTGGCCTTCGGCCTGGTCCTGGCAGCGGCCATGATTGCCTTCGGCTACATTTCCGGAGGGCACTTCCTGCCCACCATCACCATCGGCAGCGCGCTGGCCGGACGCACGTCCTGGAAGGCAGTCCTGCCGTACATCGCCGCACAGCTGGTCGGGGCGCTGTTCGCTGCCCTCATCCTCTGGGTTTCAATGACGGGGCACCCGCAGATCCCGGAGACCCAGCCGTTCTTCGCAGCTGTTGCCAACGGCTTTGCCGAGAACTCGGCCACACAGTTCCCGCTGGCCGGTGCGCTGCTGACTGAAGTCATCGCCGCAGCCCTGCTCACCGCCGTCTTCCTCGGCGCCGGGACGCGCCTTTCAGCCGCTTCCGGTGCCTTCGCCGTCGGTGTCACCTACGCGGCGCTGCTGACCTTCCTGGTTCCGATCACCGGCGGTTCGATCAACCCGGCCCGCTCCACGGCCGTCGCTGTCTTCGCCGAGCCCTGGGCGCTGGAACAGCTGTGGCTCTTCTGGCTGGCTCCGCTGCTGGGTGCGGCCATCACCGGCCTGATCTACCGCAGCCTCGACTTCGCCTCGCCCGGTGCCGTCGTGGTTATCGAAGAGGAATTCGCAGATGACGACGAGGACCTTGCTGCCGAGACTGCCGAGACTGCCACTGGCGCGGGCACGGCACCGGCTGCCGGCACAGTGACCGCAGCCGGCAGCGAAGAACCGGCCCGGACAGAAGCGGACGACGCCGATGCCCGCGGCTTCTTCGACGCTGACTCACCTGTTGCAGCCAAGGAAGAAAGGGAGCAGGACGGCCCCGGTACCCCCGGCAGCAGCCGTTCCTAGCTCCGATCAGCTCCAGGCGGGTTGAACCCGCCGAAACTGCCGCCCGCAGGCGGCACTGCTGTACCCGGCCACACGCCGGCGAATCTGCAGTGTCACCGGCGGGCGGTAGTTTTGTTGGTATGCGAATCCTGCACACTTCCGACTGGCACCTGGGCCGTTCCTTCCACGGAGTGGGAATGCTCCAGGCGCAGCGCGCTTTCCTGGACCAGCTCCTGGAAACCGTCCGCGGCGAGGGGGTTGACGCGGTCCTTATCTCCGGAGATGTATATGACCGCGCGCTTCCCGGGGTGGACGTGGTGCGGCTGCTCGATGAGGCCCTTGCCGGGATCACGGGCGCCGGTGCCCGGGTAATCCTGACGAGCGGAAACCACGATTCCGCTGCCCGCCTGGGATTTGGCGGGCGCATCTTCGAGCAGGGCGGTGTCCACCTGAGGACAGGCATCGAAGCCATCACTTCTCCGGTGCTGCTGCACGACGGCGCGGCTACGGTGGCTGTGTACGGCATCCCTTACCTTGAACCGCGGCTCGCAGCTCCTGAACTAGGCACGGATGTCCCCTCCAGCCATGCCGGCGTGCTGGGAGAAGCCGTGCGGCGCATCAAGGAGGATGTCCGGGTCCGCGAAGAAGCCGGGGAACCGGTGCTGCCGGTGGTCATGGCGCATACCTTCGCCTCCGGGGGAATCACCTCGGACAGCGAACGCGACCTGTCGGTGGGCGGCGTCGGCGCCGTTCCCCTGGACCTGTTCAGCTCTTTCACCTACGCTGCGCTGGGCCACCTGCATGGAAGGCAGGAACTGGCGTCGAACGTCTGGTACAGCGGCTCTCCGCTGCCCTATTCCTTCTCCGAGGCCAGGCAGGCCAAAGGCGGGCTGCTGGTCGAACTCGGTCCGTCCGGCCTGTCGGGTGTTGTCCCGGTCGCCTGGCCGGCCCCCAAGCGGCTCGAAGTGCTTCGGGGAACACTGGAGGACCTGCTGGCAGATACCGGGCTCGCCGAAGCGGAGGACGCCTGGTGCCAGGTGACACTTACGGATGATTCCCGTCCGGCCAAGGCCATGGAGCGCATCCGGTCGCGCTTCCCCGGCACCCTCGCGCTCTCCTTCGAGCCGGCCTCCGGGTCACGCGGTACGAACGAGAGCTACAGCCGGAGGCTCGCCAGCGCCACCGACGACCTTGATGTGTGCTGCGGGTTCCTGGACCACGTGCGCTCGCGGGAAGCGGCGCCGGAGGAAAGGGACCTGTTTGCCGAAGTACTGCGGAAGGTAAATGCGGCGGAGGTAGCCAAATGAGGATCCATCGCCTGGAAATGCAGGCGTTCGGACCGTTCGCCGACCGACAGACAGTCGATTTCGACGCGCTGGGGGAGCAGGGACTCTTTCTGCTCAACGGTCCGACCGGCGCCGGCAAGACCAGCGTGCTGGATGCTATCTGCTTTGCGCTCTACGGGTCGGTTCCCGGGGCGCGCCAGGAAGCCCGGAAGCTGCGCAGCGACCACGCCGCCCCCGGGGTGGTCCCGGAGGTGGTCCTGGACTTCAGTGCGGGGGAACGCCGGTTCCAGGTGGTGCGCAGCCCCCAGTGGGAGCGGCCGGCCAAGCGCGCGGGGAGCGCAAGGGGAACAGTCACCGAACAGGCCCGTACGCTGCTGAGCGAACGCGTGCACGGCGAATGGGTCCAGAAGACCACGCGCAACGACGAAGCCGCGGCCGAAATCCAGGCGCTTCTGGGCATGAGCCGGGAACAGTTCACCCGCGTGGTGATGCTGCCCCAGGGCGACTTCGCGGCCTTCCTGCGCGCAGACGCCACTTCCCGAGCCGAGCTGCTCCAGCGTCTGTTCGGAACCTGGCGCTACGAGGAGATCGAACAGCAGCTCAAGGCCGAGGCCGACGAGGCCAAGGCGCAGCTGGCCTCGGCGCAGGCCTCCGCTGACCTCCTCCGTGCCCGGGCGCGGAGCGAAGTTGAACGCTGCGCCAAGCTTGTTCTCAGCCCGGACGGCAGCGGGCCGGACTTCCTGCAGGGGCTGCTGCCCGGGACTGAGCCGGCCGGAACTGAGCCGACCGGAACTGAGCCGGCCGGAGAGACCGGCGATGCCCGGGCAGCTGCGGACAGCCCGGGGCCAACGGACTCGGCGTGGCTGTCGGCCGTCCGCTCGGGACTCACCGCGCACCTCACTTTCCTGCGGGACGCCCAAAAGTCCACCTCGGAGCGTTTCAGGCAGGCGGAGGAGTCCCTGCACAGGATCGAAGCGCGCAGGGCCCGGGGCCTGGCACTGCTCCAGCTGGAAGCCGACGAACGCGAGCACGCGGCCAGGTTCGAAGCCAGTCTGCCGCAGCGGCGGGCACTGGAGGCACATGTCCGTGCGGAGGGGCTCAGAGGCTACCTCGACTCCCTTGCCTCCGCCGAAGCCGGCGTGGAAAGGACACTGAAGGCAGCGCAGGCTTCGCTGGAGGAACTCGTCGAAGCTGCCGGGGCCGCGGGTCTGAAGGACCTGGTCCCGGCCTACCGCCCCGATTCTGACGGACCGGACAGCACGCTCCCTGAAGCCGAGGCACTGGCGCTGCTGGAAGATCACACGGCCAAGGAAATCTCCGCTGCTGAAAACGCGCTGGCTGACGCCGAACGTGCCGCAGCGCTGGGTCAGCTGGCCGCCCGGGAACAGGCACGGGAGGAGCAGCTGCGCGCCGAGGCCGCAGCTGCCGGGGACACCGCAGGGAACTACAGGGCGGAAAAGGAGGAACTGGGCGCAGCCCTTCCCTCCCTAAGGGCCAGGGCAGGAGCCATGGAAGCGGCCCGCCGCCGAATGGAGGAGGCCACGAGGATCCAGGAGGTGATCCGCGGCTACACGGCGGCACGGGCAGCGGCGGCTGCTTCAGCAGAGGCAGCCGCCGGGGCCCGGGAGGTTTACCAGGACGCCCGGGGGAAATGGCAGGACCTGCTGCAGCTGCGCCTGGACCAGGCCGCAGCGGAGCTGGCCTCCACGCTGACGCCGGGCAGCGATTGCCCGGTGTGCGGAAGCGCCTCCCACCCGTCCCCGGCTCCGCTGCCGGAGGGCAGGGAACTCGTGACCCGGGAGGAAGAAGCGGCCGCGCGGACGGCAACAGCCGACGCCGAGAAAATTTGGGAAGGCGCCAGGGCCGCTGCCGAAGCAGACGCATCCCGTGCCGCTGCCCTGCATGCGCAGGGAGGGGACTCGGATCCGGAAGAGGCCCGCAGCGCGGGCGAGCAGGCAGCCGGGGAACTCCGCGCTGCGGAGCAGGCTGCGGAGGAGCTCGGAGACACGGAGGAACGCCTTCAGGAAATAGAGGCCGAGCTCAGCCGGCTTGAAGCATCACGTTCCAGTCTCCTCCAGGAAGCAGCGCAGGCACAGGCACGTGCTGCCGCCGCAGCGGAGGAGAAAGCCGAACTCCTGCGCCGCGGCTCCGGGGAAACATCCGGACCGGAGGCACTTTCGGCTCTTCTGGAGGCACTCGGCCTGGTGCGTAGGCTGACTGCCGCGGCACGGACAGCGCTGCAGGCTGCACGGCAGGCGGGGGAATTCCGGCTGGACGCGGCGAAGGCCCTCGAAGGCGCGCTGGGCGGCACCGGTTTCGAGGATACAGACGCCGCCCGGGCGGCACTGCTGCCCGGTCCCGAAGCGCAGGAACTGCGGTCGGGGATTGAGGCGCTGGACGCGGAAGCGGCACGGCTGGCGCTGCGGCGGGAAAACGAAGACGCGCTCGCCTCACTGGACAGCGACGGCGTACCCGAAGCCATGCCCAATGAGGAGGACGTCGCCGAAGCATCCGAGGCAGCAGAGGCGGCTCGGCGGGAGGTCTCAGCCGCAGCGGTGCAGGTGGAGCTGCTTGCCGGATCCGCAGAGGCCCTGGCAGACCTGGCGGAGCAGCTCGCACAGGCGGAGGCTGAGACGGAGCCCCTGCGCCAGCGGCATGAGCTCCTGCAGTCGGTCAGCGACACCGCCCGCGGCAACGGAGAGAACAATTACCGGATGGCGCTGAGCACCTATGTCCTGGCAGCGAGGTTGGAACAGGTCGCCGCTGCGGCAACGGAGCGTCTCGCAGCGATGACCGGCGGGCGCTATTCGCTGGTGCATGACGATTCGAAGTCCGGAAACCGCAGGGCGGGCCTGGGCCTGCACGTCATTGACGACTGGACGGGGATCCGCCGGGACACCTCAACGCTTTCCGGCGGCGAATCCTTTATGGCGTCCCTGGCCCTGGCCCTGGGCCTGGCCGACGTGGTCCAGCAGGAGTCCGGTGGAACAAGCATGGAAACCCTGTTCGTTGATGAAGGGTTCGGCAGCCTTGACGAGGAAGCCCTGGAACAGGTGATGGATGCCCTGGAAGGCCTGCGCGACGGCGGACGCATGGTGGGCCTGGTCAGCCACGTTGCCGAGATGAAGCAGCGCATCAGCGCGCAGCTGCAGATCACCCGCGGCCGCAACGGATCAACCGTCCACTATCGGATGGCGGGCGCACCCGCGGCGTGACCGGAGGGGTTGGCCCGGGGGACCGGCCAGCGGGATGTACGCCAGGAGCGAGCACGGCCTCTCCGGCCGCGCCGGCCGGGGTAGGATCGCCATGTAACCGGGTCGGGCGCATCGGGAGGAGGGACGATGCGCGATTTTTGCCTGAACTGAGTACCGCATGAAACCTTTCACCACTGACCAGCAGTCCGCCGCCGGAAGTCCCGAATCAGCTGCCTTCGACGCTCTACCTGGCGACGGAACCACAGCCCCGGCCAAAGGCCGCTACGCGCGCATCCTTGAACTTGCCGGCCCCGCATTCTTCTCAGTGGCGTTCCTCGCCCGGCTTCCGCTGGCGATGCTCACCATCGGAGCACTGACGCTGGTCACCAGTATCACCGGGTCCTACGCGCAGGGCGGCTTCGCCGCCGGCGCAGTCGGTATCGGATCCGCCGTGGGCGGTCCAGCCCTGGGATACCTCGCCGACCGGATCGGCCAGCGGCCGGTGCTGCTCGGTGCCGCCATCGCCAATCCGCTGCTGATCATCGGCACCATTCTCACCGCTGCACAGCTTCCCGACGGAGGGCCCCTGACCGCCGTCCTGGCTGCGGCCTTCGGCATGGGAGCCACGGGTCCGCAGGTGGGGCCGCTGGCACGGGTCCGCTGGATGGCGATGACCTCCAAAGACCGGAGCGGCAAGGAACTCGGCACAGCGCTGTCCTACGAAAGCATGGCCGACGAATTGAGCTTTGTGCTGGGCCCGGCCCTCGTGGGGCTGCTCGCTGCAGCCGTGGCTCCCTGGCTGCCCTTGGCCCTCGCCGCAGTGCTTTCTGCGTCGATGGTCAGCGCCTTTGCCTTCCACCGGTCCGCTGCGGTGGTGCTCCCCGCCCCCCGGCGCACCAAGAACACGCTGCCTGAGCCAGAAGACACGGTGCAGCGGGGCGGGACCTCGTGGGGGCTGCTGGCGCTTCCGGTCCTTGGCATGGTCGCGATGGGTACGTTCTTCGGCGCCACCCAGGCCTCGCTGGCTGCCTTCGGCGGGACGTTTGGTGCCGCTGACGCGGCTGGACTCCTGTATTCGATCATGGGAATCAGCTCGGCCGCCGCTGCCCTGTCCGTTGCCTTCTGGCCCCAGCGGTTCAGCCAGTCTGCCCGCTGGGTTGTATCGGCTGCTGCAATGACCGCCGCAGCGCTCCTGCTGCTCCTGCCCTCAGGCATTCCGGGCATGCTTGCCGTCCTTTTCCTTCTGGGCATACCGGTGGGACCTACCATGGTCAGCATTTTCGGAATTGGTGCTGAACTCGCACCGCGGCACCTCATGGGCACGTTCATGACGCTGCTTGCCAGCGGCACGGTGGCCGGGACGGCGGTGGGCTCGGGACTGGCCGGCCCGCTCGCCGAAGCATTCGGCCATTCGGCCGCGTTCCTTGTCAGCGCAGGTGCGGCCGCTTCACTCCTGGTGCTGGGCATCGCCTCTGCGGCGGCTGTACGGCGCGCGAAGAACCAAACAGCATAGCCCGGAGCCCGGCTGCATTGCCGTTTCACCCGGCCGGCGCGGGTAACATTACGCACCCGGTCTCGATTGTGTTTCCAATCACATAAATTCCTTGACGATGAGTGACGCATTTCATAGCGTTTACCTGTAGAACTTTTGTTCAACATGCGAACATCGCGTGGAAAACCACGTGTTTTCACGCCGTCGCACACGAACCGGAGTTCTCGCCCTGCGGCCGTCTTCGCGGGGTTCCACCGTACAAGGAGCGCTTTTAGTGAAACGCAATGCCCCCGTCCTCCTGGCCGCAGCGGCCGCTTTGACCCTCAGCGCCTGTGGAGGCGGATCTCTTTCCGGTGACGAGAGCACCTCCGGTGCAGAAGGCACCTCCGGGCTCACCACCCTTTCCGTGGGAATCATGCCCATTGTCGACACCGCACCGATCTGGCTGGGCAAGGAACAGGGTTTCTTTGAGGCAGAGGGCCTGGACCTGGATATCCAGACCACCACCGGCGGGGCAGCCGCTGTCCCCGGCGTGGTAAGTGGGGACTTCGATTTCGCCTTCGGCAACGTCGTCTCCGTCATGGTCGCCAATGACAAGGGACTGGACATCCAGCTCGTCTCCAACGGCAACTCCACAACCGGGGACACCTCCTCGGACTTTGGTGCCGTCGTCGTTCCGGCCGGATCCGATATCCAGGATGCCGCAGATCTGGCCGGCACGACCGTCTCCGTCAACAACCTCTCCAACATCGGAGACACCACCATCAGGAAGCTCGTGGAGAACGCGGGCGGTGACCACGAGAGCATCAAGTTCGTCGAGGTGCCGTTCCCCGATGCCCCGGCTGCGATTGAATCCGGCCAGGTCGACGCCGCCTGGATCCTGGATCCCTTCCTCACCCAGGTCGTCGAAGACGGCGCCCGGGTCATTGCCTACAACTTCGCCGAAACGCACCCGAGCCTGGACATCAGCGGCTACTTCACCACGTCCTCCTATATCGCGGAGAACCCGGAAACCGTTGAGAAGTTCACCCGGGCCATGAAGAAGTCCCTTGAATTCGCTCAGGAGAACCCTGACGCAGTGCGGGAAATTGTTGGCACCTACACCAAGATCGACGAAGAAATGCGCGGCAAGATGGTTCTCCCCGCGTTCCATGCGGACTTCGACCGTGAAGGCCTGACGATCCTCGGCGAAGCCGCAGCGAGCTATGGAACGCTGTCCAAGGCTCCGGACCTGGACGCTATGCTGCCGGCACAGGACTAGCAACGCACCCTCCGCCCGGTTCGAGAAGAACGAGAGCATATGAAATCCGCTAAACGTCTCCCCACGGGGCCGTTGCTGGGGCTGGCAGGAATCCTCGGGTTCCTGCTGACCTGGGAACTGATTCCGCGACTGGGAGTGGTCAACCCCCGATTCCTGCCACCCGCCAGTGAAGTGCTGGGAGTCTTCATTAACAACCTGGGCCTCGGAGCGTTCTGGGCCGCCGTGGTGGACACCATGACGGGCTGGTTCCTGGGCCTGCTGATCGCCACGGTGGCAGCAGTGGTCCTGGGCCTTGTGATCGGCTCCAGCAACTTCCTGCGCAAAGCCACCAACTCCACCATTGAGTTCCTCCGCCCCATCCCCTCGGTGGCACTGATCCCGCTGGCCGTGCTGCTGTTCGGGTTCCGGATCGAATCGACGCTGCTGCTGGTGGTGTACGCCTCCTTCTGGCAGGTCCTGATCCAGGTCCTGTACGGGGTCGCGGATGTGGACCCGGTCGCCAACAACACGGCCAAGAGCTTCGGCCTCGGCCGCCTGGCCCGGATCCGCTACGTGGTGTGGCCAACCACCCTTCCGTACCTGATGACCGGGGTCCGGCTTGCCGCGGCTGTGGCGCTGATCCTGGCCATCACCGCAAGCCTGATCATTGGGTCGCCCGGACTCGGCAAGGAAATCGCCAACGCCCAGTCCGGCGGCGCGATCGCGCAGATGTACGCGCTGGTCCTGACCACCGGTGTGCTTGGCATCCTGATCAACATGGGCATGCGCGTCATTGAGCGCCGCACCTTGTCCTGGCACAGCTCGGTCCGCGGGGAGGTAGTGGTATGAACACGCTCAAGAAAGCCGGCTACCTGGTCGGGCTCCCGGCGCTGCTGATCTTCATCTGGTGGTTCAGCACCCAGGGCAGCACCAACTTCTTCGTCCCGAAGCCGGGAACGCTGGTTGAGAAGTTCGTGACGGTCTGGACCTGGGACCGGATCATGACCGATGTGCTGCCCAGCCTCATCCGGCTGGTAACCGGCATTGTGCTGGCCATCATCCTGGGCACCGGACTCGGCATCCTGGTAGGCACCACCCGCTGGCTGCGGAGCCTGCTCGAACCCGTGCTCGAGTTCTTCCGGGCCATTCCGCCGCCCGTGCTGATCCCGGTGCTGATGCTCCTGATCGGCATCAACGACCAGATGAAGATTGCGGTTATCGTCTCCGGCTGTATCTGGCCGGTGCTGCTGAACACCATCGAGGGTGTCCGCGCCGTCGACGGCGTGCTCAGCGATTCCGCCCGCACCTTCCGCATCGGCGGGTTCGCCAGGCTGCGCTACCTGGTGCTGCCCAGCGCCAGCCCGCAGATCATGGCCGGTATCCGCCAGTGCCTGTCAATTGGCCTGATCCTCATGGTCATCTCGGAGATGTTCGCATCCTCCGAAGGCCTGGGCTTCACCATCGTCCAGTTCCAGCGGTCCTTCGCCATCCCCGAGATGTGGAGCGGCATAGTGGTCCTTGGCCTGATCGGCGTCGCCATGTCATTTTTGTTCCAGTGGTCCGAACGCCGCATCCTCGGCTGGTACCACGGTTTGAGAGAGGTAGAACATGCAGAGTAATCCCACGGAGGGCCAGGTCCAGCCGCTGCTGTCGGTCCGGGGCGTCCAGAAGATCTACAAGGTCGATGCCGGGGAGATCGAAGCTGTCCGCAACCTGACTTTCGACCTCCGTCCCGGCGAGCTCGTCTGCCTGGTGGGTCCCTCCGGCAGCGGCAAGACCACGCTGCTGAAGATCATCGCCGGCCTGATGGCCCCCACCTCGGGCGAGGTTGTCCTTGCCGGTAAGAAGGTCACCGAACCGCCGAAGGACATGGCAGTTGTTTTCCAGGAATACGGGCGCAGCCTTTTCCCCTGGATGACCGTCCGCGGGAACGTGGAGCTTCCGCTCAAGAACGCCGGAATCGCCAAGGCAGAGCGCAACCAGCTGGTGGACAATGCGCTGGAAGCCGTTGGCCTGGCGCACGTTCCCACCAGCTACCCCTGGCAGCTGTCCGGCGGCATGCAGCAGCGTGTGGCGATCGCCCGCGCCGTCGCGTACCAGCCCAAGGTCCTGCTCATGGATGAGCCGTTTGCCGCCGTGGATGCCCAGACCCGTGCGGACCTGGAAGACCTGGTGCGCAGCGTCTGGGAGAAGCTGGGCGTGACCATCCTGTTCGTCACGCACGACATCGACGAATCCGTGTACCTGGGGGAGCGGGTGGTGGTCCTCTCCAGTTCACCGACCGTGGTGCAGGAAGACATCGTGATCGACCTTCCGGAGAAGCGCGACCAGCTCACCACCCGGTCGCTTCCACGCTTCGTGGAGCTGCGCAACCACGTATATGAGCAGATTCAGATTGCAAAGCAGAACAAGGGGCAGGCAGCTCCTGCGGCTTCGGCCGCTCCGCGGACCACTGTCCCGCACGTTCCGGCGACCACCCACGGGGTGCTGGCTGACGGAGGCGGCGCCGGGGACGGTTCCTAGGCCGCAGCCCGTACGGCTGCAGTACAGGGCCGGTGGTTTCCTCCTTGGGGGGAGGAAACCACCGGCCCTGTGCTGTATGCGGCAGGTGGCCTAGTATCGAAAGTCAGGCGCCTGCGGGCCGGACTGGTCCGCAGGCCACCCAAGGGGAGGAAAGACCATGGCTGATGCAGGCAAGGGAACACCCGAGGAGCAGGACAAGAACGACGGCGCCGGGGCGGAGGGCACCATTCCTGAATCAGGCGACGGCGTAGCTGCAGCGAGCACCGAAGAGGCATCCAACTTCGAACCCGAAGAAGATACCGACTCCGGTTCCTGACGCGCCGCCGGAACCGGAGGGCGGGCCTAGCCCAGGCTGGGTGCGTGCGTGGGCGGCAGCGGGATGTAGATGTTTCCCGTTGTCACTCCGCCGGTGCAGACCTCTTCAGCGTCGGCGTCGTTCTCGGCGGTCTGGGGAACAGCTACTTCCGGTTCCGCGGCGAGTACCCGTAGCGCGGCGGCTGCCTCATGGGCAGCAGGGCGGGCGTCGGGAAGCCGGTTGGTCATGGCGCGGAGCAGTTCCACCCATTCAGTCCCGAGGGATTCGGGGATTTCGGGGTCGCGGAGCAGACGGGCAACAGCGGCCTCCACGATCGGGCCCGGGAAGGCCTTTTCGCCGGTCAGGGACTCAAGGAGTACGAGGCCGAGGGAGTAGATGTCAGTGGACGGTGCAACCGTTCCACCCTGCGCCTGTTCCGGGCTGAGGTAGTTGGCGGTGCCGATCGTGGCACCGTGGGCGGTGGCGACGGTCGCCTCAACGAGGCGCGCAATGCCGAAGTCGGTCAGCTTCGGGTACAGCCGCGAGTCGTGTTCCTGGGGGTAAAGCAGGATGTTGGCGGGCTTCACATCCCGGTGGATGACGCCTTTGGAATGGACGTACGCGAGGGCGTCGGCCAGGTCTGCTCCCAGTGAAGCAACGGACACTGCCGGCAGCGGCCCCGACTTCAGCGTGCGGCGCAGGTCGGGGCCGTCCACCAGTTCCATGACCAGGTAGTTCAAGACCTGGCCGTCCTCTGCGTGGTGCAGTCCGGCGTCCAGCAGGGTGACCAGTCCGGGATGGTTCAGGGTTGCCAGCAGCAGTGTTTCAGTGTGCTGGCGGCGGTAGTCGTCATCCTCCTGGACCGAAGGCCGGAAGATCTTAACGGCGACGTCGCGGCCCAGGTTCTCATCCACCGCCCGGTGCACGGAAGCAGCGCCACCGGTGCCGATCAGGTCGGTGGTGCGGTAACGCTGCCCCAGGAATAAGTCCACGGGCGTCCTCACTTAGGGTTTGAACTGCGGGGGATGGAACATGGACGGATCTGCACAAAAAATACAAAGCACACTTAGTAATCTCACTTCAGTGTACGGACTATTTGATCCTATCCTGCGCCGACACCCCTTCAGTCCAGTTTTTGCCCGCCGTAACCAAGTCTTGACCTCAGCGGCCCGGGGCGGAGGTGCCCAGGAACTCCACTGCGGCGTTCTTGAAGGCCCGGGAGGTGACGGCATTGGCATGCCGGCGGCCCGGGAGGAGCAGCAGGTCCGCCTGCCCGTTGAGTGCAGCCAGGCGGGGAGCGGTCACTGCCAGCTCGTCCTGTTCACCGGCGACCAGCAGCAGCGGCATTGCAGGCACTGCCGCTTCAGGCGAGAACGGCTCTTCCTTGATCGCCGCGATCAGCGTGAGGAGAGCATCCAGGTTGTTGCTCGGCACCAGCTGGGCCATCCGGAGCAGATCCGCGCTGACCGGATCCGCAAGGGGAGTCCCGTCGGCAAGCGACTGGCGTGCGCCGTCCAGGTCGAACTCCGCCAGCGGGTCCCCGGCGCCGGGTCCGCCCAGGACCATCCGGTGCACAATATGCGGGGCAGCGGCGCCCAGCTCCCATGCCAGGCGCGAGCCCAGGGAGTAGCCCAGCACGTCCACGCCCGATGACGGATCGCCGTCCGCCAGCGGCCGCACGCCTGCTTCAGAGAGCAGGTCCAGCAGCTGGGCACGGATCCGGCTTGGGTAGTAGTTCTCACGCTCTTCGGGGGAGCTGCTGCGTCCGTGCCCCGGCAGGTCGACCGTGATGACCCGGCGTCCTGCGTCGGTCAGCGCGTTGATCCAGCCGGTGGACTCCCAGTTCAGCTCCGCCGAGGAGGCAAACCCGTGCAGCGCCAGCACCGGACGCAGGGCACTTCCACCCTCAGGCTCGTGGACTTCACTGTGCATGGCGGGGGAGGTGCCGATGCCTGCACCCATGCCTTAGTCCTCGTCCAGGACAGCAGAGAGACGCACCCGGCGGCGGGCCGGGGCTTCCTGGGGGACGGTGCCCACAATCCCGGCTGTGTCGTCGGGGACCTCGAAGACCACCAGCGGCTCGCCGACGTTGATCTTCTCTCCCGCTTCACCGTAGATGCGCGCAACGACGCCGGCCTGGGGGGAGGGCAGCTCAACTGCGGACTTGGAGGTCTCCACCTCCACCAGGGGCTGGTTGCGTTCCACCTGGTCGCCCGGGGCGACGAGCCATTCGAGAACGGTTGCTTCGATCAGGCCTTCGCCGAGGTCGGGCAGGGGAAATGAAATTTCAGCCACGCCGGTACTCCAATACTCGCTGGATCCCAAAGAGGATTCGGTCAATGTTCGGGATGTATTCGTCTTCCAGGTCACCCGAGGGATACGGTACGTCGAATCCGGTGACCCGCTCCACCGGAGCCTTGAGTGTGTCGAAACAGTGCTGTGTGATGAGCGCGGCTACTTCCGCTCCCAGCCCGGCCGTGAGCGGGGCTTCATGCACTACGACGGCGCGGCGCGTCTTCGAGACCGAGGCCGCCAGGCCTTCGGCGTCGATGGGCTTGAGCCAGCGCAGGTCGAGCACCTCGATTTCGATCCCGTCCTCTGCCGCCAGTTCGGCGACCTGCAGGCAGCGGGCTACCATGGCGCCCCACGCCACCAGTGTGAGGTGCTTGCCGGGCCGGACCACCCGTGAACCCTGCAGGTTTCCCGGCGCTGCGGTATCAACGCTGTCCTTCTGCCAGTAGCGGGACTTCGGTTCCATGAAGATGACCGGATCCGGCTGCGCGGCGGAGTGCCTCAGCAGGTGGTAGGCCTGATGCGGACTGGACGGCGAGACAACCTTCAGACCGGGAACATGGGCGAACAGCGCTTCCAGCGACTCCCCGTGGTGTTCCGGTGCCCGGATTCCGCCGAAGCTCGGCACGCGCAGGGTCACCGGCATGGGCATTGTGCCGCGGCTGCGGTAGTTCATGCGGGCCAGCTGGGTGATGATCTGGTTCACGGCCGGGTAGGCGAAGCCGTCGAACTGCACTTCGGGAATCGGGTGGAAGCCGGCCATGGCCAGACCCACGGACATGCCCAGAATGCCCGATTCGGCGAGGGGTGTGTCGAAGACCCGGTCAGCGCCGAAACGCTTCTGCAGGCCGTCGGTGATGCGGAAGACGCCGCCCAGGCGCCCAACGTCCTCACCAAGCACTACGGCCTTGGGATCTTCGGCCAGGATCTCGGCCAGCGCACGGTTGAGCGCTGCCTGCATGGACATGGTTTCGGCGGTGTCCGCGGAGCCGGCCTCCACGGGGCGTGCTCCTTCGGCCAGTTGGCTAGACATGCTCGGATTCCTCCCGCCAGGCACGGGCCTGGGCCTTAAGTTCTTCGGTGGGTTCAGCGAAGACGAAGTCGAACATTTCCTGTCCGGGACGCGGCTGGAGAGCCTGGACGCCCTCGCGGACGGTATCCGTGTGCGACTTGGCTTCCGCGGCTGCGCCGTCCAGGAATGCCTGGTCAGCGGCTCCGGTTTCCAGCAGCAGTGCTGCCAGGCGTGCCACGGGGTCTTCGCCGCCGTCGCGCCGTTCTTCGTCGAGGGTGCGGTAACGTCCCGGATCATCACTCGTGGAGTGCGGGCCGCGGCGGTACGTCATCGCCTCAATGAGCACCGGGCCGTTGCCTGCCCGGGCGTGGGCAAGGGCGGCGCGCGTGGCACGGACGACCGCGGGGGCATCGTTGCCGTCCACGGTTATGGATGCCATTCCATATCCTGCGGCCCTGGCGGCGACAGTTCCGCCGGCTACCTGTTCCTCGGTGGGCAGGGAAATTGCCCAGCCGTTGTTCTGGACGAAGAACACCACGGGTGCCTTCAGCACTCCGGCGAAGTTCATCGCTTCGTGGACATCACCCTGGGAGCTGGCTCCGTCACCGAAGTAAGTGATTGCGGCCGGGAGATCTCCTGCGGCTGTGCCGTGGGATGCAGCGAGGCGCTGGCCATGGGCCCAGCCGACAGCGTGCAGCACGGAGCCGCCCACCACGGCCTGGATCGGCGCGAGGCGCGTGGTGACCGGGTTGTAGAGACCGCCGTGCCAGCTGGCCTTGTGGGTGGACATGTACTCAACCATGTCCACGCCAAGGGCCAGGGCAACGCCCATCTCGCGGTAAGTGGGGAAGGCGAAGTCTCGGGAACTGTCCAGGGCGAAGGCACTGCCCACCTGGGCTGCTTCCTGTCCCAGTTCCGGTGCGTAGCCTGGAAGGATGCCCTGCCGCTGCCAGGCCACGGCTGCGACGTCGAGGTCGCGGGTGGCAACCAGCAGTTTGTACAGCCGGCGCAGCTCCTCGGCTGTGAGCTCCGGGGTGCTCGTTGTATCTAGGTCCATGGGGAGAACGTAACCGGCATCACTCAACCCTGCAAACAGCTAACGCTCGAATGGACACACTGCACAGATAGTCCACCGGAAGGCGCGACTACCTGTACAAATTGCACACTCTTCCACGTGTGAAATCGTCGCCGCGGGCGGCACGGGGAGGCGTGCCCTGTCCTCCGCTTTCCGGCGCATCACGCCGGGGGCTCCGAGTGTCCGGGATGGAGTCCGCGCGCAGGACTGGCATTTATTTTATTTACGGGTATGGTCTGAATAACCGGGTTTTCTGCAAATGCAGGAAAACGGTATGGATAAAAGTTGTGCGGCCGGGGGAACCCGAAAGCCGCTGGCCAGACGCCAAGGAGGGCAAGTTGTCCGGAAATGCCAAAAAGCCAGGTAAGTCCATCAAGGAGAAGCGTGCGGAGAAGCGCGCCAAGTCTGCAGGAGCGGAGCCCGCTCCGCGGAAGCGCAAGGGCCAGTAAGGCCCCCGGCAGCCAGGCCGTCCTGCCAGCGGTCGCCCGATCGGGCGTAGCTGCGGGCAGGGCGGCTGCATGCCTGGTTGCCAACGGTCCTGCCGGGAACGTCCCGTTCCCGGCAGCAGCCGGTTTTTTGCGGAAGTAATTCCACTGCGGCACGAGTGGATTAATTGCTGAATGCATACCTGCTAAATGCATAATTGATTCATTCATAGTTCCGCGGAGATTTTTTTCCGCCGTCCATCCGGACGGCTCCGTTTGCATTAACGGGAATGCCCTTTTGAGCGGCGCACATGCTCCAGCTTCGGCTGCCACCTGCGCCTTTACTGTGCGTGGCGCAGTGCAGTGAAAGCATCTCTGCCGCTAAAGTTCCCTCAGGGGTGGCAATGGCATCCCCCGTTCCGGGCTGATGCCCGGTTTCGCCCGGATCTCCTGCAGGGAAAGGTTGCCATGGCAACAGATCGGCTCGACGCCCGGATTGTGTCCCTTTTTACCGACGACCCCCGGATGTCGGTTCTCGAAGCATCCCGGACCCTCAAGGTGGCCCGCGCCACTGTGCAGGCGAGACTGGACCGGATGCAGCGCAACGGGGTCATAGCCGGGTGGGGTCCGCGTCTCGATCCTGCTGCCCTGGGATATGTCGTGACCGCCTACTGTTCCCTCACCATCCGCCAGGACATGGGGCACGACGCCGTCGTTGCTGCCCTGGCCGAAATCCCGGAGATCCAGGAAGCTCACACCGTGTCCGGGGAAAGCGATCTCATCGCGCGCGTCGCGGCCCGCTCCAACTCGGACCTGCAGCGGGTCATCGACTCAATGGTTGCCACCGGTGCGGTACTGAGGTCCTCTTCCGTGATCGTGCTGAACACCCACTTTGAAGGGCGCATGCTGCCGCTGCTGCACGCCGCGGCCGGCGCCGAATCGGGGGAGCCCGAAAAGAGCGCGTAACTTCAGCCGGCGAAAGCATCCTTTTCCTCTATTGTGAGTTAGAGTCAGCCTGACTCTTACTAGGAAATTCGGCGTGCCAACGGGAACGCCGGCCAGGAAGGCCACGATGAGCCCCAGATATGCCAACGTTTCGGAGCGGGAGCAGGAACCGCCGTCGCTGGCCATCTCCACCGTTATATTCGCCCTGCGCCCGGACCCGGAGACCGGCGTGCTCACTCTCTGGCTTCCCCTGGTGCGGCGCATCCGGCAGCCCTACCTGGATCTTTGGGCTCTTCCCGGAGGGCCGCTGCGAGCCACCGAATCGCTCCAGGATGCTGCAGCGCGGAACCTGCAGGAGACCACGGCCCTGACGCCGCGCTACCTTGAACAGCTTTATGCCTTCGGCGGGCCGGACAGATCGCCGTCCCCGCGCGTGGTCTCCATTGTGTACTGGGCGCTGGTGCAGCCGGATGAGGCGGCCCTGGCCCGGCAGGATGAGAACGTTGCCTGGTTCCGGGCAGACCGGGTAGGCGCCCTGGCCTTCGACCACAACCACATCGTGGACTACGCACTCTGGCGCCTGCGGAACAAGCTGGAGTACGGCTCCGTGGCCTACGCGTTCCTGGGCTCCACCTTCACCCTCGCGCAGGTCCGGGAAGTCTACGAGGCTGTCCTGGGCCGGGCCCTGGACCCGGCCAATTTCCGCCGCCAGCTCCAGGCGTCCGTGCACATCGAGCCAACCGACGACTATCTGCAGGGCGGCCGGCACCGGCCGCCGCGCCTCTACCGCTACACCGGCCCGGATCCCCGGGAGAGTTCATTCCCCAGCCAGCGACGAGAAGCAACGGAGCACTGACATGACTGAAACCATTCCGGCCCGGGGCGGCAGTGTTGCCTCCCGGATCGCCTTGCTGTCCGGCCCGGAGGAAGCCCTGGCGCTCGCCCAGGCGTCAACCTGCGCGCCGGGCCTCGCCGCCGAACCGTGGAACTTCGACGCCGCCCCGGGGTACGGTCCGGGCGCGTCCCTCACTGACGCAGTTCCGGCCGGCACGCCGCGCCAGGGTGAGCTGCCCGCAGACTACCGCGAAGCAGGGGAAGCCGAGCTGGAAGAGCGGATCATCCGGGCCAGGGCCGTCCTCGGGGACCGTGCAGTGATCCTGGGGCACTTCTACCAGCGGGACGAGGTAGTCCGGCACGCAGACTTTGTGGGGGACTCCTTCCAGCTGGCCCGTGCCGCGAAGAGCCGCCCCGAGGCAGAAGCCATCGTGTTCTGCGGTGTGCACTTTATGGCTGAGACTGCGGACCTGCTCTCCGGGCCTGGGCAGGCCGTTGTGCTGCCGAACCTGGCGGCCGGGTGCTCCATGGCGGATATGGCCGACGCCGATTCGGTGGCCGAATGCTGGGAACAGCTCTGCGCTCTCTACGGCGAGGCACCGGATGAGGGCGGACGGCAGCCGATCATCCCGGTCACCTACATGAACTCATCCGCGGCGCTGAAAGCGTTCTGCGGGGAGAACGGCGGAATCGTCTGCACGTCCTCGAACGCTGCAGCGGTACTCGAATGGGCGTTCGAGCGCGGGCAGCGGGTCCTTTTCTTCCCGGATCAGCATCTGGGCCGCAACACCGCCAAAGCCATGGGCATACCGCTCGAAGCGATGCCTCTGTGGAATCCGCGCCTGCCGCTGGGCGGGAACACCCCGGAGACCCTGCAGGATGCCAGGGTCCTGCTCTGGAACGGCTTCTGCTCCGTCCACAAGCGCTTCACCGTGGGCCAGATCGAACAAGCACGCAAGGAACACCCCGGTGTCCGGGTAATCGTGCATCCTGAATGCCCCATGCCGGTGGTGGACGCCGCAGACGAGTCCGGATCCACGGACTACATCCAGAAGGCAGTCGCAGCGGCTCCGGCCGGAAGCACCTTTGCCATCGGCACCGAGATCAATATGGTCAACCGGCTGGCCGCGCAGTACCCCCAGCACACAATCTTCTGCCTGGACCCGGTGATCTGCCCCTGCTCAACCATGTACCGCATCCACCCGGGCTATCTCGCCTGGGTGCTGGAAGGACTCGTGGCAGGCCAGGTCCACAACCGGATCACTGTGCCCGACACCACGGCCGCGGCGGCCCGCACCGCCCTGGAACGGATGCTGGCGGTACGCCCGTGAGCATCGCCGTCGTCGGCGGCGGCATTGCCGGACTGTATGCCGCGCTGTGTGCGGCGGAGTCTGCAGCGGAAGCCGGCGTAGTGCTTCTTTGCAAGTCGGCGCTGCGGCACAGCAACACCTGGCATGCCCAGGGCGGGATCGCCGCTGTTCCGCACGGCACGCCTGCCTTCCGGGATTCCCCGGAGGCACACTGCGAGGACACCCTGGCTGCCGGCGCCTGGAAGGGAAGCCGTGCCGCAGCGGAGGTACTGTGCCGTGAAGCCGGCTCTCACATCCGCCGGCTCCAGGCACTGGGAACCGCCTTCGACGCCAACCCCGACGGATCCCCCGCATTAGGCAGGGAAGCGGCGCACGCCGCCCGGCGGATCCTGCATATCGGGGGCGATGCCACCGGAGCCGGCATTGCTTCAGTGCTGATCGGCGCGGTCCAGGGCCATCCGCGCATCACCGTGCTGGAGCACGCCGCCGCAGTTCGGCTGGTCCTCGCCGAAGGCCGCATTTCCGCGCTGGACATCCTGTCCAGCGGGAGGCAGCACAGGCTCCCCACGGACGCCGTCATTCTTGCCACAGGCGGTGCGGGGGAGCTCTTCCGCCACACCACCAACCCGTCCGGAGCCACCGGCGACGGCGTCGCCCTGGCAGCCCGGGCCGGCGCGCAGACCGCGGATGAAGAGTTCTTCCAGTTCCATCCGACCTCCCTGGCAGTGCCCGGCAACCCGCTGATCTCCGAAGCCGTACGCGGGGAAGGCGCGGTGCTGCGCGACGGACAGGGCGAACGCTTCCTGCTCCGCTACCACGACGCCGCCGAACTGGCACCGCGCGACGTCGTCTCCCGCTCGATTGCCCGGCACCTGCAGGCCACGGGGGAGAGGACCGTCTGGCTGGATGCCGCCGTGGCCGCACGCCGCCGGGGCCCCGGTTTCCTTGCCCGCCGCTTTCCCGGCCTGGCCGCCGCAACCGCTGCGCACGGATTCGACTGGGAGCGCGAACTGCTGCCCGTAGTCCCGGCCGCGCACTACTGGATGGGAGGCGTGGCCACAGACCTGGCCGGGCGGACCTCCATTCCAGGCCTCTACGCAGCCGGCGAAGCGGCCTGCACGGGAGTCCACGGCGCCAACCGCCTCGCCTCAAACTCCCTGCTCGAGGGACTGGTCTTTGGTGCCCGGGCTGCAGCCGCAAGCACTGCCCCGGACGCCGGGCGGGCATGGGAAGCCGGGCTTCCCTCCGGGCTGTGGGCCGGTATTTCCCGGGAATCGGAGCAGGCAGCCGAGCCCATGCCGGCCGGCGGCAGCACTGCGGGACACAAACCCCTTGACCGCCTGTCGCTGCAGTCCCTGATGTGGGAACAGGCCGGAATACTGCGCAGCGGGAGCGGACTGCGCCAGGCCGCATCCCGGCTGGGCCCAGTGTCCGCCGGCCCGGCAGTTCCCTCCGGTACGGACGAATCCCCTGCCGCCTTGGAGGACGCGAACCTGTTCACGTGCGCCCGCCTGGTGGTGGCTGCCGCGCTGCGCCGCAGCGCTTCGACCGGTGCGCACTTTCGCCTCGATGCCCCTCCCGGTGCATCCGGACAGGAGCCTGCATCACCCGTTCGCCCGGACCCACTGTCCTTCGCCGAAACCGCATGACCCAAGAACGGAATCCCCAGATGACGAACACGCAGCTCCAGCCCCGCCTCGAATCCGCCAGGGCCGCCAGACCGCTGCCGCAAACCGCCGGGGCATCACCGCTGCCGCTTCCTGCTTCAGCCGTGGACCAGCTGGTCTCCGCTGCGCTCGCAGAGGACGCACCCTGGGGAGACCTCACCTCGCACGCGCTGATTCCCGGGGAAGCCACCGCTACCGCTTTCCTGACCGCCCGGGAAGAGGGCATCTTCTGCGGGGAACAGGTCATCGAAGCAGCCTTTCGGCTGGCCGGTCCCGGCACCGCCGTTATTCCGCTGGTCCGGGACGGGGAAAGGTTCGACGCCGGTGGAATCCTTGCTGAAATCAGCGGACCGGCCCGGACCATCCTCACCGCTGAACGCGTGGCCCTCAACCTTGTCCAGCGGCTTTCCGGGATCGCCACGCTGACGGCCAGGTTCGTGGCGGAAACCGATGGGACTGCCGCCCGCATCACCGATACCCGCAAGACCACTCCCGGCCTGCGGGCACTCGAACGCTACGCGGTGCGCTGCGGGGGAGGGTTCAACCACCGCCACTCCCTCTCCGATGCGGTCATGGCCAAGGACAACCACCTGGCAGTCCTGGCTGCCGCAGGACTGGACCTGGCCACCGCGCTCCGGACTGCCAGGGACAAGCTTTCCCACACCGTGCATTTTGAGGTGGAGGTCGATTCCCTGGACCAGATCGAACCCGTCCTTGCCGGGGGAGCGGACACAGTGCTCCTGGACAATTTCAGTGTCGGGGACCTGTACCGCGCAGTGGAGCTGGTGGCAGGAAGGGCGCTGACGGAAGCCAGCGGAAACGTCCGGCTGGATACCGTTGCCGGCATCGCCGCCACCGGAGTGGACATCATCTCCGCCGGTGCCCTGACCCACAGCGTGAGGGCCCTGGACCTGGGCCTGGACATCAGTACCTCCCTCTCCGCCCAGTAGGAGCGCCAGCACGCATGATGTACTTTGACGCCGCTGCCACCACCCCGGTCCGCCCGGAAGTGCTGGCGGCTCTCGCGCCGCTCTACACCAGCGACTTCGGCAACCCCTCCAGCACACACTCCGCAGGAGAAACCGCGGCCAGGGCCCTGGACTACGCCCGCCGCACGGCCGCAGACGTGCTCGGCTGCCGTCCGGGCGACCTCGTCTTCACCTCCGGCGGAACCGAGGCGGACAACCTCGCCATCAAGGGCCTGGCGCTGGCATCGCCGCAGGGCCGCCACATTGTCTCCAGCGCCGTCGAGCACCCGGCCGTGCTGGAATCCCTGGCTTACCTGCAGCGCTTCCACGGGTTCAGCATCACGCTGGTCCCGGTGGACGGTACCGGGCGGGTCGACGCCGCCGCCGTCGAGGCCGCATTGACGCGCGAGACCACGCTGTGCACCATCATGACGGCCAACAACGAAGTGGGAACCCTCCAGCCGGTGGCGGAGATCGCCGAAGCCTGCCGGACCCGCGGCATACCGTTCCATACGGACGCAGTGCAGGCAGCGGGCTGGCTGCCCGTGTCCGTGGCAGGCACCAGCATCGACGCCATGAGCCTGTCCGGGCACAAGCTGGGCGCTCCCAAGGGCTGCGGGCTGCTCTACGTCCGCGGGGTGCTGCCTCTTGAGCCGCTTATCCACGGGGGCGGACAGGAACGGGGCCGCCGGTCCGGAACCGAGAACGTTGCCGGGGCTGTAGCCCTGGCCACTGCGCTGCAGCTTGCTGAGCAGGAACGTGCGGCCGCCGCGCCCAGGGCCGCCAAGCTGCGTGACTACCTCATCGACACAGTCCTCCAATCGGTTCCCGGCGCCCTGCTGACCGGGCACCGTACTGAAAGGCTTCCCGGCCACGCGTCGTTCTGTTTCCCTGGAACCAGCGGGGAATCGGTCCTGCTGGAAGCCGAACGGGCGGGGGTGCTCTGTTCCTCGGGTTCTGCGTGCGCGGCCGGCTCGGACGAACCCTCCGCGGTGCTCACCGCCATGGGGGTGGAAAGAGAAACGGCACAGACCGCCGTGCGGCTCAGCTTTACGCCCGGCGTGCGGGAGAACGAGGTTGCCCTGGCAGCCCGGGCCCTGGGCACCGCGGTGGCACGGGTCCGGGGTCTGGCGCAGGCACCGCGCACGTAGCATTGGCGTCGCAAAACCCGCCGGTAACATAGCGGCCCTACACTGCTGCCATGTACACGAGCACACCGGCAGACGCGCTGCCCCGGGACAGAGGAGATGCTGCGGCTGCCAAACTGGCCCGGCTCATCACCTGCCGCACAGTTTCCTCCCGCATTCCGGAAGACGTGGATGCCGCCGAGTTCGCCCGTTTCCGGACAGAACTCGCAGCGCTCTTCCCGGCGGTCCATGAACAGCTGGCACTGGAAGAAGCCGGCGGCGGACTCCTGTTCCACTGGCAGGGCAGGGAACCGGAACTCGATCCCGTGGTGCTGATGGCCCATTACGACGTGGTGCCGGTCCAGGACGAGTCCACGTGGGAGCACCCGCCCTTTGCCGGGGTACTGGCGGATGGATACATCCACGGACGGGGAGCACTCGATGACAAGGGTTCCCTGGCTGCGATCCTCGAGGCAGTGGAGACCCTCCTGGCGGAGGGCTTCGTTCCCGCCCGCAGCGTCTACCTGTCCTTTGGCGACAACGAGGAGACCGCGGGAGACAGCGCCGCCCAGGCCGCCGCTCTGCTGAAGGCCCGGGGAGTCCGTCCGTGGCTGGTGCTGGATGAAGGCGGTGCAGTCGCCGGCCAGGCGTTTCCTTTCGTGAAATCCCCGGTCGCCGTCATCGGGGTCTCCGAGAAGGGGATCCTCGACGTCGAGCTGGCGGTGGATGACCCCGGCGGACACGCTTCGACGCCGAACCGGCTCGGCGCCGCGGCCCGGCTGGCCCGCGCCGTCGTCCGCCTTGACCGGCGGCCTTTCCCGGCCGCGCTGCACCCGGTCACGATCGAAATGCTGAGCCGTCTGGCCGCCGGGGCGTCCCCGCTGCCTGCGGCGCTCTTTGCCCGCGCGGGATCCCTGCGGCTCCCGCTGACCCGCATCTTCGGTGCCCTGGGCGGGGAGCCCAACGCCCTGACCCGCACCACGGTAGCCCTCACGCAGCTGGCGGGGTCCAAGGCCTCCAACGTGCTTCCCACACGCGCCACGGCAACCGCGAATGTGCGGATTGCGCCGGGGGAGAGCATCGCGTCCGTCCTGGAGCGCATGCGCCGGACCGTCCGGGACCGGAAGGTAACCCTGCGGGTAGTGGAAGGCACCGAACCCTCACCGGTCTCCTCGACGTCGAACGCCCAGTTCGCTGCGCTGGAAGCGGCGATCGGCGAGGTGTTCCCCGACGCCATCCCCGCGCCCTACATCATGCTTGGCGGCACTGACTCCCGGCGTTTCACCGCGATCTGCGACGCCGTCTACCGCTTCGCGCCGTTCCGGATGGACAAGGCAGCCCGCGCCTCCATCCACGCGGACAACGAGAAGCTCTCCATAGCTGCGTTCAGCGAGGGCATCCGGTTCTACCGCTGCCTGCTGCAGAAGCTGGTGCCCTGATGCGCGCGCTTGGCCCCGTGGTGTTCTTCCTGGTGCTGGTCGAAATCACCAGCGGCATCCTGCAGGGGTACTACACGCCGATCCTCACCGACATTGCCCGGAACCTGGGTATCGCCGACGGCGATGTCAACTGGTTCGAAGCCGCGCAGCTGATGTTCAGTGCCCTGGCCGTACCAGTGCTGGCCCGGCTGGGTGACATGTACGGACACAAACGCATCCTGCTGATCTCCACCGTGCTCACGGCTGCCGCGTCCTGGGGCGTCGCCTTCGCACCGGACTTCTGGACGTTCCTGGTGGCGTGGTCCCTGCAGGGTTTCTATGTGGTGTGGCTTCCGCTGGAAGTCGCCCTGATCTTCGCACGCGCCCAGGCTGCTCCCAACCGGGCAGCGCTCACCCGTAAGGCCGCGGGCGTGCTGGTGGGCGGACTGCAGTTCGGAGTCATCGCCGGGGCGCTCGCCGCCGGAGCACTGGTGGAAGTCTTCGGCGGGGACCTTCGCCTGACCCTGATGGTGCCGGCAGCGGCGGCTACGCTGTGCATTCTTGTCATCTGGTTCGGTGTGCCGGAATCCGGCCTGCGGTCCCCGGGTGCCCTGGATATCCGCGGCTTCACCATGCTGGCCGTTGGACTGCTGCTGCTGACCTCCGGACTGACGTTCCTGCGGATCAACGGGCCGGACACCTGGTGGGTGTGGGCGGTTCTTGCCGCTGGACTGGCAGCTTTCATTCCCTTTGTGCGCTACCAGCTGCGCCTTTCGGAACCCCTGGTGGACATCCGCATGCTGTGTGCCCCCACCATGTGGCCGGTCCAGCTCACCGCGGGCCTGTTCGGCATCTCCGTACTGGGGGCCCAGGCTCCCATGTCCACCTTCGCCAGGACCGACCGGGACCTGCACGGCTACGGGCTGGGCCTGGAAGCAGGATCGGTGTCGCTAATCATTGGCGCCTACGTTCTTGCGGTGCTGGCCGGTGCGCTGCTGTTCCCGCTGGCGGCACGGCTGACGACGCCGCGAATCACCCTTTCCGGTGCTGCGGCCGTGGTGGGCATTGGGTACGGACTGTTCCTGCCCTTCCACGATTCCCTGGCCCAGACCCTGACGAACATGGTCATTGCAGGTCTGGGCTCGGGTGCCCTGGTCGCAGCGCTGCCTTCTGCCGCTGCTGCTGCTGCGCCGCTGAACCGGACGGGCATGGCCACCGGGCTGACCAACACCACCAAGACCATCGGCGGGTCCTTTGCCTCGGCGGTCTTCGGAATCGCCCTGCTCAGCGCAGCCGGAGCTTCACTGGGCGATGTGGCCGGAGCGGCAACAGCGGCTCCGCTGTCGGGTTACCTCACCGTATGGTCGGTCTGCTCTGTGACGGCGTTTGCCGCCGCGGCTGCGCTGCTGCTGGTTCCCAGGCTGGCGTTTGCTGACCCGCCGGTCCTTCCGGAGAGCGGCATTGCCGGCAATGACGGTGCGCCGGCCGGCGGTGCCGCAGCCAGGTAGGGCGCCTAGGCCTCTCCGGGCCGGGTGCCGCTGCCGGGAGCGGTGTCGCCGTTGAGGCTGGCCAGAAGCTTGTCCATCAGCTCCTTGACCTGTGCCAGCTCCTGGGCGTCCAGGGCCGGGGCCAGCAGGTCGTGGATGCCCCGGACATGGATCCGGCCCAGGCGCTTCTGCACCGCACGGCCTTCTTCGGTCAGGGAAAGCTCCACGCCGCGCTGGTCGTTCCGGGCCGGCCGGCGCTGGACCAGGCCCTTGTTTTCAAGCCGTTCCACCATCCGGCTCAGGCTGGGCTGGCTGATCAGCAGGTGCTCATTGAGCTCATTGAGGCGGGTCCAGCCGGACGGGCAGCGGCTGAGGTTGAACAGCACGTCATACTCCCGCATGGTCAGTTCCTTGAACTCAGGATCGCGCTGCAGCCTGCGCATGACGCCCACCTGCGCCCGGAAGAGCGATTCCCAGGCCTCTGCGGTCTGTTTCATGGTGGTCAGCTGGCTGGTCTCGGAGCTCATTGCTTTAGCCTACTGAAGTTGCGGCATCTGCGCTGGTCAGGGACGCTTCGCGAGCCGCAACCCGGGAGGCGTGCGTCGGGCCGTCGGGCACGTGCGCCGGGCGGCGTGAATCGAGTTCCCGGCGCAGTTCCGGCAGGACGTATTCGCCAAAGAGGTCCAGCTGTTCCAGCACGGTCTTCAGCGGCAGCCCGGCATGGTCGATGAGGAAGAGCTGGCGCTGGTAGTCACCGAAGTACTCCTGGAAGGTGAGGGTCTTCTCCAGCACCTCCTGCGGACTGCCTACGGTCAGCGGGGTCTGGGCCGTGAAGTCCTCCATGGAGGGGCCGTGGCCGTAGACCGGCGCGTTGTCGAAGTACGGGCGGAACTCGTTCACTGCTTCCTGGGAGTTTTTCCGCATGAAGAACTGTCCGCCCAGGCCCACGATCGCCTGGTCGGCAGAGCCGTGGCCGTAGTGCTCGTAGCGTTCGCGGTACAGGCCGATGAGCTGCATGTAGTGCTCCTTCGGCCAGAAGATGTTGTTGGCGAAGAAACCGTCGCCGAAGTACGCGGCGATCTCCGCGACCTGCGGCGTACGGATGGAACCGTGCCAGACAAAGGGGGCAACGCCGTCGAGCGGGCGGGGCGTGGCGGTGAAGTTCTGCAGCGGGGTGCGGAACTTGCCCTGCCAGTTGACGGTTTCCTTGTCCCAGAGCTGGCGCAGCAGGTTGTAGTTCTCCACCGTGAGATCCACGGAGTCCTGGGTGTTCTTTCCGAACCAGGGATAAACGGGGGCTGTGTTTCCGCGGCCAAGGACCAGGTCCGTGCGTCCGTCAGAGAGGTGCTGCAGCGTGGCGAAGTCCTCGGCGATCTTCACCGGGTCATTGGTGGTAATCAGCGTGGTCGCCGTCGAAAGGATGATGCGCTCGGTCTGGGCGGCAATGTAGCCCAGCAGCGTGGTGGGGGAGGAGGCATAGAACGGCGGGTTATGGTGCTCGCCGGTTGCATAGACATCCATGCCGATCTCTTCGACCTTGCGGGCGATGGCTACCGCGGCCTTGATGCGTTCGCCTTCCGTGGGGATCCGGCCGGTGACCGGGTCACGGGTAATGTCGCTGACGCTGAATACGCCGATCTGCATGGTGTCCTCCTGTTGGCAACGCTTCTTCGGCAGCGGTTCACCGTTCCGAAAGGTAGATGCATTTGCATCTAGTACGAGTCTACAACAGGAGGCCCGCGCTTTTCATTCCCTTCTGCGGTCCGGCCACAACGCGGCAGTGCCGGCACCTCGAAAGGTGCCGGCACCGCCGTCCGCCATAGTGAGTGGATTCAGCCGGCGGATTCCGCCTGCAGGCGTTCGCGTTCCTGCCGGGCGGCCTCGTCGCGGGCGTTGGCCCGGCGTTCGCGGGGCGCTTCGATCAGCTGATAGAGCACCGGCACCAGGACCAGTGTCAGCGCCGTCGAGGAGATCAGGCCTCCGATGACCACGACTGCCAGCGGCCGGGAAATGAATCCGCCTTCCCCGGTCACGCCGAGGGCCATCGGCGTGAGCGCCAGGATCGTTGCCAGGGCTGTCATCAGGATTGGCCGCAGCCGCTGGCGTGCGCCGCGGACGATTGCATCCCTGACGTTCATTCCCGCCCGGCGGCCGTGCGGTCTGCGGTACTGGTTGATGAGGTCCATCAGGACAATCGCGTTGGTCACCACGATGCCCACCAGCATCAGCAGGCCAACCAGGGAGGGCAGGCCCAGCGGGACGTTGGCGATGAGCAGCGCAATGATCGCGCCGGTCGCCGCGAACGGGACCGATACCAGCAGGATCAGGGGCTGGATGAGGGACTTGAAGGTGGCAACCATGATCACGTAGACGATCGCGATGGCTGCCAGGAGCGCCCAGCCCAGCTGGGTAAAGGACTCGTTCTGCTGGGTTGCGGCTCCGCTGAGGGTAGCGGTTACCGAGGTTGGCAGATCCACGTTGGCGAGCTCAGCCTGGACTTCGGCAATGACGCCGCCGAGGTCGTCACCGGACGGGGTCACGGAGACCAGGGCGGTGCGTTCGCCGCCCGAGGAGGAAACCGACGTCGGTACCTGGACTTCTTCCACGGTGGCCAGGTCGCTCAGCGGCACCGGTCCGTTCGCCGTGGGGACAACAATCCCCGCCAGCTGCTCAAGCGTGGTGACTTCGGTGCCTTCACCGATGAGCACGGGAAGGTCGTCTGTGCCCAGCCGGACCGTTCCAGCCGGAAGCGGGCTCAGGGTGGAAGCCAGGATGCCGGCCACCTGCTGTTCGTCCAGGCCTGCCGCTACGGCCTTGGCCCGGTCAATGCTGACCTGGACCACGGGATCGGAACCGGCGAGGTTGGATGTGGCCTCAGCTACGCCGGGCAGGTCCGACATGGCCGCGACCAGCGCATCCGAGGCGGGCTGCAGTTCCGCCGGGTCGCCTGCGGAGATTTCGATGTCCACGGTGTTGGAGGTGCCGAAGCCGCCGCCCTGGGTGCCCAGCGAAATGGTCCCGGCGTCCTCGCCCAGGTCCTCGAGTTCGCGCCGGACCGTATCCCGCAGCTGGACCTGGTCAACGTCCTGCTCGGTGATGACGGTGAAGTTGGCCACCGAGGCGCCGCCCGCGGTGAACGCGGCGATCCCCGACGTCGAGGTGCCCATGGTCACCTGGACGTCCTTGATGCCTTCGGTGCCGCTGAGCACCTCCTCGACGGACTCCGCAGCTGCCGATGTTGTCTCCAGCGAACTGCCGGCCGGAAGCTCCTGGCGGACACTGAACGTGTTCTGTCCGGTGTCGCCCAGCAGGTTGGTCTGCAGCAGCGGGGTCAGCGCTGCCGTACCGCCCAGGATCAGCACTCCGGCAAGGAGCGTGAAGACGGGATGGCTCTGGGTTCCGCGGAGGACCGGCAGGTAACCGCGCTGGAGGAAGGATTTCTCCTCCCGCGCTTCGGCCTCGGCCCGGTACGCCTCCGGATCGCTGACCGGCTTGGAGGACTTCAGGAACCAGTAGGCAAGGACGGGAACGATTGTCAGGGACACCAGCAGCGAGGCGATAAGCGCCAGGGACGTGGTGACGGCGAACGGGCGGAACAGTTCTCCTGCCAGGCCGCCCACGAGCGCAATGGGAGCGAACACAGCGACGGTGGTCAGGGTGGAGGCTGTCACAGCTGCGGCGACTTCACGGATGGCAGTAAGGATGGCGGTGCGTTTTTCCTCGCCGTAGCCCAGGTGCCGCTTGATGTTCTCGATCACCACAATTGAATCGTCGACCACCCGCCCGATCGCGATCGTCAGCGCACCGAGGGTCAGGATGTTCAGGGAGTAGCCGAACGCCAGCAGTCCAATGAAGGTGACCAGCAGCGACAGCGGAATCGATACGGCGGTCACGAGGGTGGAGCGAACCGACAGCAGGAACACCAGGATCACCAGGACGGCGAAGCCAAGACCCAGCAGCCCTTCGGTGGTGAGGTCGGAGATTGACTTCTCGATGAACGGTGCCTGGTCGAAGATCACGGTGAACTTCGCGCCGTTGCCCAGTTCATCCTGCAGGGACGGAATCAGGTCCAGGACTTCGTGGGAGATCCCCACCGTGTCTCCGGCCGGTGTCTTGGTGATGGAGATGGCCAGTGTGGCTTCGCCGTTGGTCCGCGTGATGGAGGTTTGCTCGTCGTCGGTAATTTCCACCGTGGCGACGTCGCCGATGGTCGGCGGAGCGGCCCCCGGTGCTGCGCCTTCGGCTTCGATGGGCAGGGCGGAAATCTTCTCGAGCGAGTCCAGCGGGCTGCCCACCTGGATGGAAAGCGTACGGCTCTCCTCCTGAACGGTTCCGGCGGGAATCAGCGCACCGCTGTTTTCAAGTGCCGAGGCAATGGCCGACGGCGAGGCGCCCAGGGCGGCCAGGGCCGCCTGGTCCGGCGAGATGGCGATATGACGCTGGGAACCGCCGGTCACCTCGGCCGTGCGGACGCCCTCGATCTTCTGCAGCCGCGGAACGGTCAGACGCTGCAGCTCGGAGTTCAGCTCGCTCAGTGACTGGTCGCTGGAGACCGCGAGATAAACGATGGGGAAGTCGCTGATGCTGCCGGCGAGGGACTGCGGGTTCGCATCCTCCGGGAGCGTCTGGCGTGCGTTGGAAATGGCCCGGTCAACCTGGCCGCGGGCGCGGTCAAGGTCCGTACCGTAGGCGAAGGTGAGGGTGATGGCAGAGATGGATGACCGCGACGTCGCTGAGGAAGACTCCAGCCCTTCGACGGCGGTCAGCGCGGCCTCAAGGGGTTCGCCGATCTGTGCGTCCACGACTTCGGGGGAGGCACCCGGAAGGGCGGTGATCACGCTGATCTGGGGGAATTCAAGTGCAGGGATGAGTTCCTGCTTGAGGGAGTTCAGCGAGATCACGCCGAAGACCGCCACAAAGACTGTAATGAGGGCAATGAGTGCCCGGTTGGAGAGGGAGAGCTTGGCCAGACGATCCATGAACCTGCCTTTATTCGTAGACGGATTCATCATACGTGCGCATGAACGCTCACCCGTCCGCGGAGCGGGGGCCGCACGGGTGCCCGGCGGCCCCTGGCCGGAGATAAAACACGGGTGTCCCGGACCGCTGCTGCAGTCCGGAACACCCGTGGAAGGTGCAGCGGCTCCTAGGCCAGCTTCAGCACCCGGTTGGTCTCGGCGATGATCTCGTCCGCCAGGGACTCGTTCTCGTTGAGCTTGATGCCGTAGCCCGGGACCATTTCCTTGATCTTGGCTTCCCATCCCGGGAACTCAGCCGGGAAGCAGCGCTTCATCAGGTTGATCATGATGGGCGGGGCCGTGGATGCTCCGGGGGAGGCGCCGAGCAGTGCGCCGACCGTTCCGTCAGCTGAGGTGATGAGCTCGGTGCCGAACTGCAGCACGCCGCCGCTCTTCGGGTCCTTCTTGATGACCTGGACGCGCTGTCCGGCAGTGATCAGGTCCCAGCCTTCGGTGACGGCCTCCGGGTAGAACTCCCGCAGTGCCTTGGTCTTGCCTTCCCGGGACTTCAGGACCTCGGTGACCAGGTACTTCACCAGGGACATGTTGTCCTTGGCAACGGCCAGCATCGGCACCAGGTTGTGCGGACGGACGGAGAACGGCAGGTCCGTGAGGGCGCCGTTCTTCAGGAACTTGGGGGAGAAACCGCCGTACGGGCCGAACAGCAGGGACTTCTTGCCGTCCACGAACCGGGTGTCCAGGTGCGGAACGGACATGGGCGGTGCGCCCACGGAAGCCTGGCCGTACACCTTGGCGTTGTGGGCGGAGATGATCGACTCGTCAGTGGAGCGCAGGAACTGGCCGGAGACGGGGAAGCCGCCGAAGCCCTTGCCCTCGGGAATGCCGGAGCGCTGCAGCAGGTGCAGGGCGCCGCCGCCGCCGCCGATAAAGACGAAGCGGGCCGAAACGGTGCGGGAGGCCTTGGTGGCGCGGTTGCGGACCGTGACATCCCAGCCGCCGCCGGAGTTCCGGGTGAGGTTGGTGACTTCGTGGCCGAAGTTGAGTTCGGCGCCGTTGTTCCCGAGGTAGTTGACCAGTTCGCGGGTCAGGGCACCGAAGTCGACGTCGGTTCCTCCGGCGACGCGCGACGCTGCGACCCGCTGGCCTGAGTCACGGCCCTGCATCAGCAGCGGAGCCCACTCGGCGATCTTGCCGTGGTCCTCGGAGAACTCCATGGTCTTGAACAGCGGCTGGGCGCTGAGGGATTCGTAGCGCCTGCGCAGGTATTCGGAGTGGGCGTCTCCCCAGACGAAGCTCATGTGGGGCAGCGGGTTGATGAAGCCGCCGGAGATGTGGCCCTGGCCCACCAGATGGGACCAGAACTGCCGGGAGACCTGGAACTGTTCGTTGATGCCGATCGCCTTGGCCGGATCAACCGTGCCGTCCGGGCCGGCGGGGCTGTAGTTCAGCTCGCACAGCGCCGCATGGCCGGTGCCTGCGTTGTTCCAGGGGTCGGAGCTTTCGGTCCCGGCGCGGTCCATCCGCTCATAGAGGGAAATGTCCCAGTCCGGTGCCAGCTGCTTCAGGAACGCCCCGAGGGTCGCGCTCATGATGCCGCCGCCGATCAGCAGTACATCAGTTCTGTTTGCGGACTTCTCCGCCGGGCTCTCAGCAGTCAACTTCATATCTCCAGTCACGTGGACGCTAGCCCTAGAAGACTATCTCTCCCAGTGGTCCTTACTAAAATTCCCGCCGGGATACCGCCCGCCGGAAGTTCCACGCTAGTCCGTGAGGCGGATGTTGTTGAAGACCTCGTTGAGGACCGGCGAGGTCGGGTACTGCGAGACCCTGGGCGACACGGTCAGGGTCGAGATGGGGAAGGCCAGCGGAACTGCCGGTACCCGGGTGGATATCCGGTCCGAAATCGAGCGGTATGCCTCGGCCCGTTCCTCGGAGTCAGCCAGGGTCCGGGCACGGTCAACCTTCGTGAAGAGCTGGGCATCGTCGTAACCGAATTCCTCCGTGTAGGAACCGAAAAGCGATCCGACGAAGTTGTCTGCGTCCATGTAGCTGCCTGAGAGGCCCGAGAGATGCAGCGCCCGGTCACCGTTCTTGGAGACGGCCTCCAAGTAGCCTTCGGACCATTCCATCGGCACCGGGCGGATGTTGAACCCTGCTGCCGTCAGCTGGCGGCTGAGCTCGGCGTAGACCTTCTCCGGATTGGGCAGGTAGGCGCGGGTGACGCGGCGGGGGTAGTAGAACGGCAGCTCTTCGCCTGCGTATCCCGCCTCTTCCAGCAGCTCCTTGGCACGCTCCGGGTTGTGGCCGTAGTTGGTCACATTCTCCGAGCGCAGCCCGAGCTTTTCGGGAAGGAACTGGTTAGCCGACTTGCTGCCGTTCAGGAACAGGCCCTCCAGCAGTGCCGGCTTGTCGATGGCATGGGCAATGGCCTGGCGCATCTTGGGCTCATCCAGGCCCGGGAAGTTCTGGTTGATGCCCAGGTACAGGATTGAGTAGGGGTCGCGCTGCAGGATTTGCATGCCCGCGCGGGCCAGTTCGCCGACGTCGGAAACGGTCACCAGGTCATAACCGTCCACTTCGCCGTTCTTCAGTGCCCGAAGCCGGGACTCCGGGCTGGTGATGGTGTGGAACACCAGGTCGCGGATCTGGCCGGACTCACCCCAGTAGCCGGGGTAGGAGACCAGCGTGAGTTCGTCTTCTTTCCAGCTGGAGAACATAAACGGGCCGGTACCCACCGGATGCTGGGCATAGGCCGAAAGCCGGGTTCCGTTCCGCTCTTCGGTGAGCTCATCGGCCTTTCCGCCGGCGAGTGCCTTGGGGGAGGAGATGGCGAATTCGGGGGAGGCCAGTGCGGGAATGAGTCCGGGGAGCCGGGTGTTGAGCTCCAGCCGGACCGTGTACTCGCCGGAAGGAACGCAGGATTTGTAAGCAGAAAGGTCCGGAGCGTCGGCGAATCCCCTGAAGACGGAGCTGAACATCAGCACCTCCGGGCCCCGCGCCGAGGCAGGAAGGTTGTACCAGCGTTCGAAGTTGGCGCACACGGCCTCGGCATTGAACGGGGTTCCGTCATGAAAGGTGACGCCGCGGCGCAGAGTGAATTCGTAGGTCCGTCCGTCGTCGGATTCGTCCCATTCTTCGGCCAGTGCTGCTACCGGAGCTGAGGTCAGGGGATCCACGCCAACCAGGGTTTCGAGGACCTGCCGGGTCACGCGGTGGGATTCAGTGTCCACGGCCAGGAACGGGTCCAGCCCCGAGGGGCGGGCCGCAGTGGCGAAGGTGAAGGCGGCAGCGGGACCCGCCGTGCTGGAGGCCGAGGGCGAACCGCTCGGGGACTCTTCCTCCGGCCGCGCAGCGGTGCACCCGGTGAGGGCGAGCGCGGCGGCTATGGCTGACGCTTTGATCACTGAGCGCCGCGTGGCGGATTTAGTCACAGCTGCTGGGTTCTCCTTGAGGCACGCACCTTCCCGGCCTGGGGCGGTGGATTTCTTAGTCTAAATGATAAAAAACCGGTAAAGGCGGGTGAGAGTTGCCTCACAACAGGGCTTTGGTAAGGCAGGATATGGAAATGACTGAAACCAGCCCTGAATCTCCGCTGCTCCAAGTGATCGATCTCGCTGTCGGCTTCCAGACCATGGACGGCCCCGTGCAGGCGGTACGCAAGGCCGGATTCAGCCTCGGTGCCGGGAAAACCCTGGCGATCGTGGGCGAATCCGGATCCGGTAAATCCACTACGGCCATGGCGGTGATCGGACTGCTGCCGGGCAATGGAAAAGTTTCCTCGGGCAGCATCCGCTTCGACGGCCAGGAGCTGGTGGGACTGGCTGAGTCCAAGATGCGCGCGATCCGCGGCCGGTCGATCGGCCTGGTGCCGCAGGACCCCATGTCCAACCTCAACCCGGTAACCAAGATCGGAACCCAGGTGGCAGAGACGCTCCTGGTGCACGGCATGGCAACCTCGAAGGACGTAGACCGCAAGGTTATCGAGGTGCTGACCGCGGCTGGGCTGCCCGACGCCGCCGAGCGCGCCAAACAGTACCCCCACGAGTTTTCCGGCGGCATGCGCCAGCGCGCCCTGATTGCCATTGGACTGGCCTGCCGGCCGCGGCTTCTGATCGCCGACGAACCGACCAGCGCGCTGGACGTCACCGTGCAGCGGACCATCCTGGACCAGATCGGCCGGATGACCGATGAGCTCGGCACCTCCGTGCTGCTTATTACCCATGACCTGGGCTTGGCCGCGGAGCGTGCCTCGGACCTGGTGGTGATGCACCGCGGTGAAGTCGTCGAAACCGGCCCGGCACGCCAGCTCCTCGAGGACCCCCAGCACCCCTATACCCAGTCACTGGTCAGCGCCGCGCCGAGTGTCGCCGCTGTGCGGCTGCGTCCCGGAGCCTTCGCTGCACCGGCTGCCGAGCGGCTCGCCGCAGTGGTGGACGCGCCGTCGTCCGCTGATACCGAGGCGAAGGGAAACGCAGACAACAGGGCCACTGACAACATTGTCGAAATCCGCGACCTTAACAAGGTGTACAAGATCCGCGGCAAGTCCGGGGATTTCCATGCCGTCCGGAACGTGAGCCTGGAGATTCCCCGCGGCCGTACGGTCGCGATCGTGGGGGAGTCCGGGTCCGGCAAGACCACCACGGCCCGGATGCTGCTGAAGCTGATTGAACCGACCAGCGGTTCCATGACGTTCGACGGCGTGGACATCGCTTCCCTGCAGAAGGCGAACCTCAGCGATTTCCGCCAGCGGGTACAGCCGATCTTCCAGGACCCGTATTCCTCGCTGGACCCGATGTTCACCATTGAGCGCATCCTCGAGGAGCCGCTCAAGACGTATAAGCGCGGCGACCGCTCCGAGCGTTCTGCCCGGGTTCGTGAGCTGATGGAGCAGGTGGCGCTCCCGGCGTCGATGCTGCGCCGGTATCCGGCGGAACTGTCCGGCGGGCAGCGGCAGCGTGTGGCGATCGCCCGGGCGCTGGCCCTGAAACCCGAACTGATTGTCTGCGACGAGCCGGTTTCGGCACTGGACGTGCTGGTGCAGGCACAGATCCTCAAGCTGCTCGGCGACCTGCAGCGGGACCTTGGCCTGAGCTACCTCTTCATCAGCCACGACCTGGCGGTGGTCCGGCTGATCTCGGACTACGTGTGCGTCATGAAGGACGGTGAACTGGTGGAGGCCGCGACGTCGGAGGAAGTCTTCCAGAACCCGCGCCACCCCTACACCCGCAAGCTGCTGGCCTCCATTCCGGGCAACGAGCTGAACATCCAGGACGAAATGGCGTCCTAGCGGCTGCGCGGCAGATCCGCGCAGGACGCCAAAAAGGTCCGCTTCCCCGGAAAGGGAAGCGGACCTTTTTGGTCAGCGGAAGACGGCGCTACTTGCGCCGTGTCTTCGGATCCAGCGCCTCGCGCAGGGATTCACCCAGCAGGGTGAATCCGAGGGCCGTGACGGCGATGCAGATGCCGGGCAGGAACGCGAGCTGCGGTGCCACAGCCAGCTCGTTCTGCGCGTACGTCAGCATGCGTCCCCACTCGGCGCTTTCCGGCCGTCCGCCGCCGAGGCCCAGGAAGGACAGTGCAGCGGCGTCGATGACGGCGGTGGCGAGCGTCAGGGTTGCCTGCACGATGACCGGGCCAACGCTGTTGGGCAGCAGATGGCTCATGGTGATGGTCCTGGTGCTCAGGCCCAGTGCCTGGGCGGAGAGGACATAGTCCGCGCCGCGCTGGCTGATCATCGAGGAACGCAGGAGCCGGGCAAAGATGGGCACCTGGGAAACCCCGATGGCAATCATCACCGCCGTAGGCGTCTGTCCCAGCACGGCTGCGATGCTCACGGCCAGCAGCAGGTTCGGGACGGAGAGCAGGATGTCCACGAACCGCATGATCACGTTGTCGATCCAGCCGCCGAAACCGCCGGCTATGACTCCGAGCAGCATGCCGCCGGCAAGGCCCAGAGCCGTTGAGATGACACCGATCAGCAGTGAAGCCCGGGCTCCCCAGATGAGCTTTGAAAGCACGTCTCCGCCGAAGCGGTCCAGGCCCAGCGGATAGCCGTCGATCTCGCCGGGGCCGGGGATCGACGTCGGCGTGATTTCGGTACGCCCGGGCAGGTCCTCGCCGCCGTACGGGGCGAGGATCGGAGCAAAGATGGCGACCAGCAGGAACAGGCCAACAATGACGGCGCCGGCGATCGCCGCGGGATTGCGCCGCAGCCTCCGGAAGGCATCGCGCCACATGCCGCTGCCCCGGGTATCCGGTGCCGAGGGCTCGTCGGGCCGGACGGCGCCGCCGGCCGGTGGAGGAAGAACTGTACTCATTGCACCCTCACCCTCGGGTCGATGAAGCCGTACGACACGTCAACCAGCAGGTTGATCAGCGAATACGCGACGGCAATAAAGATGATGAACCCCTGCAGCACCGGATAGTCCAGGTTGAAGATGGCGTCCCGCAGGAACCTGCCGACCCCGCTGAAGGCGAAGACTGTCTCGGTCAGCACCGCTCCGGAGATAAGCAGGCCGGTCTGCAGGCCCACCGTGGTGGTGACCGGGAGCATGGCGTTGCGCAGCACAAAGCGGTTCCGGATAGTGCGCTCCATCAGGCCCTTCGCCCGTGCGGTACGGACGTAGTCTGCGCCCTGCACCTCAAGGACGGAGGCACGGGTGATGCGCACGATGATGGCCAGCGGAATGGTGCCCAGGGCAATGCCGGGAAGCACCAGGTGCATGAGCGCATCCCAGGAAGCGTCCCATTCCCGGGTCAGCAGCCCGTCCAGGACGTAGAAGTCCGTGACGTGCGTGGCGTTGATCCTGGGGTCCTGCCGCCCGTCCGTGGGGAAAAGCGGGATCTGGATGGCGAACAGCCATTTGAGGATGAAGGCAAGGAAGAAGACTGGCACGGTGATGCCGATAAGCGACAGGACCACGGAGGAATGGTCCCAGAAACGGCCGTAGTGCCGGGCCGCCAGGTAGCCAAGGGGAATGCCGATGCCGATCGCGAAGATGAGCGCGACGGCAGCGAGTTCCAGGGTGGCCGGGAACCTGGTGGCGAATTCTTCAAGGACCGGGCGGCCGGTAACGGTCGAGACACCGAAGTCGCCCTGCAGGAGCTTCCCCACGTAGGTGAAGTACTGCTCGATCAGCGGACGGTCGAAACCGTACGCCTCATTGATCCTGGCGATGGCCTCGGGCGTGGCTTTGTCTCCCAGGAGGGCGGTCGCAGGGCCGCCGGGGAGGCTGCGGACCCAGATGAACAAAAGGATGGACAAGCCGATCAGGGTCGGGATCAGCATTAACAGGCGCTTGCCTATAACTCGCAGCACGAGTGTCCTTTCTCAGCCGGTTGTGCGGCTGGGGAAAAGGTAAGGACAGAACGGACCGGGACCCAGCGCACGCTGGATCCCGGTCCGTTTCGCCGCTACTTGTTGAGCTTGATCTGGTTGAAGACTTCGTCGTTTACGGGGGAGGCCGGGTAGGAATCCACACGTTCCGAGAAAGCGAGCGACGGCGCCGGGTGCGCCAGCGGCACAGCCGGGACGTACTTGGCGATGTCGTCGTTGATCTTCTCGTACATCGGGGTCTGCTCCTCCAGGCTGCTCACCTGGCGGGCGGCCTCGAGCTGGTCGAAGATCTCCTGGTTGGTGAAGCCGAACTCAGGCTTCTCCTGGCCGAAGAACACGCCCACGAAGTTGTCCGTGTCGTTGTAGTCGCCGGTCCAGCCCAGCAGGTGGATGCCGTGGTCTTCAGTGGCCTGAACGCGGTCGAGGTAGTCCGGGGACCACTTGCTCGGCTGCGGGTTGACCTTAATGCCCACTTCCTCCAGCTGTGCGGAGATGTTGGAGAACACCTGCTCCGGAGTCGGCATGTACGGGCGGGAGACACCGGTCGGGTAGTTGAAGTCCACCGTGAAGCCATCCGGGTAGCCGGCCTCTGCCAGCAGTTCCTTGGCCTTCTCGGGGTCGTACTCGTACGTGGTGACATCTTCGTTGTAGCCGTTGACGACGTCGGGAATGAACTGGGTGGCAACCTTGGTGCCCTCGGGGAGGGTCTGGTTGACCAGTGCTTCCTTGTCGATCGCGTGCGCAATAGCCTGCCGGACCAGCGGATCAGCGAGCTGCTCCACCTTCTGGTTCATGCCCAGGTAAAGGATGGTGAAGGGATCACGCGGAATGACCTTGAATCCGGCGTCGGCCAGGGCCTGGGTATCGGCCGGAGCCACCAGGTCGTAACCGTCGATGTCGCCGGACTGAAGGGACTGGCGGCGGGAGTTCGGATCGTCGATCACGCGGAAGATGATGTCGGTGACCTGGCCCTGGTCGCCCCAGTAGTCCTCGTAGGCGGAAAGGGTGATCTGGTTGCCCACTTCCCATCCTTCGAACTTGAAGGGGCCGGTACCGGTGGGGTGTTCCTTGGCGTACGCGGTCAGCGTGGGAGCCTCGGCGGTGCCGGAGGCTTCGTTGGCTGCGTACTCTTCCATCGCCGTCGGGCTCTGCATGGAGAAGGCCGGGAGTGAAAGCGCGGCAATGAACCCGGCGAACGGCTTGGCCAGGGTGACGACTGCCTGGTTCTCGGCCGGAGCCTCACACGACTCGTACGTGGCGGTCTCCGGGCTGTCAGCGAAGCCCTTGAACAGCTTGCTGTAGTAGTAGGCCTGGCTCTCGGCCTGCTGGATGCCGGTGAAGTTGTACCAGCGGTCGAAGTTGGCGCAGACAGCTTCCGCGTTGAACGGCGTGCCGTCGTGGAAGGTCACGCCTTCTTCAAGATCAAACGTGTACGTCAGGGCGTCCTCGGAAGTCTCCCAGGACTTGGCCAGCAGCGGAGCGGGATCGGCGGTGCCGGGCTCCACGCCCACGAGGCCTTCGAAGATCTGGCGGCTTACCCGGAAGGACTCGCCGTCGGAAGCGAAGGCAGGGTCCAGGGTCTTGGGATCGGAGGAAGCGGCGAAGACGAAGGTGCCGTCAACCTCGGAGGCTGTTGCGCCGTCGTCTGCTGCGTCCCGGTTGCTTTCGGCGCAGCCGGAGAGCACCAGGGCGCTCATGGCCAGCCCGGCAGTCAGGGCGGCAGCCCGTCGCCGGGCCTGCCGGCTGAGAGTGAATCTGCCAGCAAGGGTCATTTTTCTATCTCCTCTGGGCGTGAGGTGAGTTCCTGCCGGTTGGCCGGAAACGTCTCGTGTGTTGTAGAACACATGTGTAGTCCCAGAGCCTAGCCGCACCGGCGGGATGGTTTGGGACGCTAAGCGTGTCCTGTGCGGTCACAATTCGGTTACACAGTCCGGCCTGGTTTTGCTTCGATCGTGTGGACAGCCGCGCGGGGCGGCCGTAGCGTCGAATAGTGGGCACCTCTTCGGCGGGAAACGGACGGCCTGCGCTGGCGGCGCTCGCTGCCGGGGCTGTCCTGGGGCTGGGCGCAGCGGCGGCGGGAGCGATCCTGGAAAGGCTGCGCAGGAATCCGGTGGTCTCCAGGGCCAGCCGCACGTGGACCGGAGCCGGGGCCGGGCAGTCCGGGCGGCAGGCGGTGCCTATCAGTGCCCGCAAGGACCCGGCCCTGCCGGACTGGAGGCACGGGATGCCTGGCCAGGCGGAAACAGTAACGGTGGAGGTCAGTTCCCTCGACGCCGCCACCGGCAGTCCGCGCCGCACCTGGATCGTCCACAACGGACCCGAGTGGCAGTCCAGCCCGGGAGAGCTGATGGTGCCTCCGGAGCGCCCCGCCGCCGGCCACTGACGCGCCTGTCTGTGAAACAGCTCTCACTTGGGCCGTTTGGTTTTTGCAAGCCCAAAAGTGCTGGTAGAGTTTCATGTCGTTGCCGGGCGCAGACAACTGGTTTCACCAGTACTGATGCTCTCAGCGACAGCCAGCACCTCTAGCTCAATTGGCAGAGCAATTGACTCTTAATCAATGGGTTCCGGGTTCAAGTCCCGGGGGGTGCACAGCACAGGGTCCGCCGTTCCAGTCACTGGAACGGCGGACTTTTTTGTGCCGGCGCCAGGCTGCTGTCCTGTCCCCGCCGGGTTTTTCGCACACGGGCACTGCCCGTGCCTGCGGTTTAGGTATGGCGAAGAAAGGATGGTAGAGTATTTTCCCGGTGCTGATCGCCGGGGAAGTCCATCCCGCAGGATCACCGCCACGCACCTCTAGCTCAATTGGCAGAGCAATTGACTCTTAATCAATGGGTTCCGGGTTCAAGTCCCGGGGGGTGCACAGTTGAGGAAAGCCCCGTTCACGCCGGCAGCAGCCGGCATGGACGGGGCTTTTCGTTGGTCTGTTCCCGGAGTTCCTGCCCGTTTGCGGCTGCTGCCAGGCGGAATAGCCTTACGGCAGCCAGTCCGTCTCCCGTAGCATCGCTGGGAGTAAGGAGCCGCCACTTTGCGGCTCAGCATGCCGCGAACAACGGGAGACTGCCATGAGCGGTGAAGTCCGAATCGAGAATCCGGCGAAGGATACCTACGTGCTTCGCAACACCAGCGGCAAGGCACTTGATGAGGTGATGGTGGACCTTGCCCGGACGGGCGCGACCTCCCAGGACCTTCCCGCGGGAATGGACCTGGCTCCCGAAGAAGGAGTTGAGTTCCACCTGCACCACCACGGCGGCTACCATCCGCCGGCAAGCATGCACGTCCGGTGGCAGGGCGGCCCGGAATGGGTTGAAGTGCCCGTCAGCTAGCTCTACATCTTTCCCCACCGCGCACGTACCAGCGCGAAGAGGCCATAGCAGATAAGCCCCGCCGCAATTGCGAGGATGAGCGGCGCACCGAAGGGGTAGCCCAGCAGGGCCTGCAGGCTGCCGTCCAGGCCGGTCGATTCTTCCGCCCGGTGATTAACGGCAGCAGCGATGAAGAGCAGCCCCACCAGTGCCAGGGCAATTCCCTTCCCAATGTGGCCCGCTACGCCGAGGGCATTGAGCAGATGCCCGCGCCGGGTGTCCTCGAAGTAATTCAGTTCAGGCCTGAACCGCCGGGCAGAGCCTTTGAAGACGAAGTAGCCGCCAACGCCCAGGACCAGCGCACCAACCGCAGCGAGTGCGGGCGCGCCGGCCGGTGATGCCAGGAGCACTGCACTGAAGTCGGAAGTACTGTCCCCGGAGTCCCGGCCCCTGCCGGAGGCAAAAGCGGCGAAAGTGGCCGCCACGCTCCCGTAGATAAAGACGAGGGCACCGGACGAGACACCTTTCACCAGGCGTTCCCGCGGAGGCCGGTGGCGCACCCGGACGGTAGCTTCGGCGAGCTGCCACAGAGCCAGCGATGCACAGGCTATGCACCCGCCCCACATCAGCAGCGGACCGAACGGTTCCGAGCGTGCAAGCGGTCCGATGGCGCCGCTGGTCTCTGCCTGTCCATAGCCGCCAAAGGCAATGCCTGCCGCGATTGAGCCGATAAGGATGTGCAGCACTGCCAGGACCGCGAAACCGGACCGTGCCAGGACGTCGAGTCCGGTGCTGTCGGCTGCCTCTTCAAGTGCTTCGGCAGTTTCACTGCCTGCTGCATCCCGGTCCGGTTCGGCGGTCATCACCCCGTCCTCCTGCAGATCCGTCGTCGTGGACCCAGAGTAGTACCAGCCGGGGCTGCGGGGCATGCCCGCGGATTAAACGCCTAAGGGCGCACCGCATCGGTGCGCCCTTAGTCGTTCAAGACAGAAATCCGGCTGCGCTGCTCAGGCGGTCCTGGAGGCAGTGTCAACGGGAACTTCCAGGGGTGCGTCCAGCGGTACGGGAAGTCCCGGTACGTCGACGGCCATGTGCCAGCGCGGATTGCCGAGTTCGCGGATGACTGTGCGCAGCTGGCTGCGGAGGTCTTCGGAGAGCAGTTCCCCGCCGTCAAGCAGCGTGCGCTCAATGTCCTGGGCTTCGTGCAGGGCTTCAATGCCCGCCGGAGTGATTGAAACCATGTGGCTGCGCTTATCCAGGTCGTTGCGGACCCGGGTGACGTGCCCGTGCGATTCCAGGCGGGCAAGCGTCTTACCCATTGTCTGTGCCTGCACGCGGACCAGCTGCGCAAGGTGCGCCTGTGTCATGGGGCCCTGGGAATCCAGAACTCCAAGGGCGATAACGCCCGCGTGGGTCACTCCTATTCGCACAAGCCGCTCATTCCACGCATGTTCAACCAGGCGGGCGGCTGTTGATAAGAGGCGACCGGTGGGCCAATGCTCCATATCCGGCATAAAACTGAACTCTTCCTTTCGAGTGCGGATTCACGCGGCCTAATCGGATAGCCTACAAATCCAGTGTCTAGGATAGCCAACCACAAGCCTGCTGTCGTCCTGTGACACAGCCTTTGCTCAATTGATACCTAAGGAGCCTGTCTCTTATGTCGAAACTCACCCCCGGTGACAAGGCGCCCGATTTCACCCTGACGGCTTCGGACTCCTCTGCCCAGTCCCTGGCGGACCTGCGCGGCCGCAGCGTCATTGTTTACTTTTACCCCGCAGCAGCAACTCCGGGATGCACCAAGGAAGCCTGCGACTTCCGGGACAACCTGAACTCACTTGCTGCTTCCGGGTACTCCGTCCTCGGCATCTCGCCGGACAAGGTGGAGAAACTGGCCAAATTCGCCGCCGATGAAGCCCTGAACTTCCCGCTGCTCTCCGACCCGGACCACGCCGTGGCCGAGGCCTACGGAGCGTGGGGCGAGAAGAAGAACTACGGCAAGACCTACGAAGGGCTCATCCGCTCCACCGTCGTCGTCGACCCCGAGGGCAAGGTTTCCCTCGCCCAGTACAACGTGCGTGCCACCGGCCATGTTGCCAAGCTGCGCCGTGATCTCGGTCTCGACTGAACCTCGGGTACACTAAAGGCTGGCTTTCGCCGGGAAACCGGTGAGCCTGCCGCGCGCGAGTGGCGGAATTGGCAGACGCGCTGGATTTAGGTTCCAGTGTCTTCGGACGTGTGGGTTCAAGTCCCTCCTCGCGCACCAGAGCAAAAGCACCCCGTCCTGATGGACGGGGTGCTTTTCTGTGCCCGGAGGGCACCGCGGCTAGGCTATGGAAGCATGTCAGCCGAACCAGAAGTGCGCACCATCACCGTGCCCACGCACCAGCTCCTCGATTCCCTCCACCCACTTCCCGCAGGAATGCGGGCCGCGCTGTGGGACTTCGACGGCGACCCCGAGGGCGTTGACTACGCAGACATCGACGCAGTGGTTGCTCCCTACGCCGGGGGCAGCTCCTGGCAGAAGTGCATAGCCCGGGTGCCTAACCTCAAGCTGCTGCAGGCGCAGACCACCGGCTACGACGGCCTGCCGGAGCTCGCGGGGGAGGACACCGCCGTCGCAAGCGCTGCCGGGGTCCATGCTGCTGCCACGGCGGAACTGGCCGTAGGACTGGTGCTCGCTTCGCTGCGCGGAATCGATGCCGCCGTGCGTGACCAGCAGCACGGCAGGTGGAACCCGCAGCGGCATCCGGGGCTCGCGGACCGGAAGGTCACCTTGGTCGGTGTGGGCGGAATCGGCAGGGAGATCGCCGCCCGCCTGGAACCCTTCGACATCAGGCTCACCCGTGTGGGCAGCACGGCACGCAGCGACGACGCCGGCCGGGTGCACGGCACGGAGGAACTCGAAGAGCTTGCCCCGGATACCGAGGTGCTGGTGGTCATCACGCCGCTCAACGAACAGACCCGCGGCCTCATTGGCGCCCGTGTCCTGGCTGCGCTGCCGGACGGTGCGCTGGTGGTCAACGTGGCGCGCGGTGCCGTAGTGGACACGGAGGCGCTCACGCGGGAGGTTGTGTCCGGGAGGCTGCGCGCGGCGCTTGACGTTGTTGATCCCGAGCCGCTGCCGGCGGACCACCCGCTGTGGAAGTGCTCCAACGCCATCATTACCCCGCACGTGGGCGGAAACTCCGAAGCGTTCACTCCCAGGATTGAAGGCTTCCTGCGCCGCCAGGTGGAGCGGCTTGCCGCCGGGAAGAAACCCCTGAACCTGGTCCAGGCAGGCCCCTGGGCGGCCAGCGAAACCTAGGCGAGCTCGAGGAAAACGTCCAGGAACGAGTGGAAGTCGGTCCGGTCGCCGTGCTGGCGCAGGGTTCGGCTGCCGCCGTCCGGCGCAGCCGGAAGCTGCGCTTCCGCTTCGACGCCGAACCTGAAGACCCGTCCGGTGCTGGTGCCCACTTCATAGCTCCCGGGCGAGACTTCATCCGTGTGGGAGAGATTGGTGGTGTTGACTGCCGTCGGCGCTTCCAGGCTTTCAAGGGTGTCTGCCGCAAACGGTGCGAACACCAGCTCCGGCGGGCTCCAGCGGTAGCCCAGGACGAAGTACGCCGAGGAATCCGGCAGGGGAGTGGCGCAGACAAGGTTGTAGTCGCCGTAGTTGGGCATCTGGGAGTCGAAGACCCGGCGGAGGGAGGATTTCAGCTCATCGCTGGAGTAGGCGTCTTCCGATCCTGTTTCCGCAGTCATGTCCCCCAGTGTATGGACTCGCACCCCCATAGGGGGAAGTGGCTCCGGGAGGCAGGGAAAGTTCACCGGCCTGTGCACAACGCGTAACCGGCGCGTAACAAGGACCCGGGGCCGGCGGCGGATGCGCCGGGCCGGACGCGAAAGGAATAGGATTTTGCTATGACCACGGAGAGCACCCCTGACATCAAACCCCGCAGCCGAGTCGTCACCGACGGTATCCATGCAGCGCCTGCGCGCGGCATGTTCCGCGCGGTGGGAATGGGTGATGACGATTTCGCCAAGCCCCAGATCGGCATCGCGAGTTCCTGGAACGAAATTACTCCCTGCAACCTCTCCCTGAACCGGCTGGCCCAGGGTGCCAAGGAAGGGGTACACGCCGGAGGCGGGTTCCCCATGCAGTTCGGCACCATTTCCGTCTCTGACGGTATTTCAATGGGCCACGAAGGCATGCACTTCTCACTGGTTTCCCGCGAAGTCATTGCCGACTCCGTCGAGACCGTGATGATGGCCGAGCGCCTCGACGGTTCCGTCCTGCTGGCCGGCTGCGACAAGTCCCTGCCCGGCATGCTGATGGCTGCCGCCCGCCTCGATCTGTCCAGCGTGTTCCTCTACGCCGGCTCGATCATGCCCGGCTTCGCCAAGCTTGAAGACGGAACCGAGAAGGAAGTCACGCTGATTGACGCCTTTGAAGCCGTTGGAGCCTGCGCCGCCGGGAAGATGAGCCTGAAGGACCTGGACACCATCGAACGTGCCATCTGCCCCGGCGAAGGCGCCTGCGGCGGCATGTACACGGCCAACACCATGGCCTGCATCGGTGAGGCCCTGGGCATGTCCCTGCCCGGCTCGGCCGCCCCGCCCTCGGCAGACCGCCGCCGCGACGAATTCGCCCGCAAGTCCGGCGAAGCCGTCGTGAACCTGCTGCGCAAGGGCATCACTGCCCGCGACATCATGACCAAGAAGGCCTTCGAGAACGCCATCGCCGTGACCATGGCATTCGGCGGCTCCACCAACGCCGTCCTGCACCTGCTGGCAATCGCCCGCGAAGCCGAAGTGGACCTCACGCTGGAGGACTTCAACCGCATCGGCGACAAGATCCCGCACCTGGGCGACCTCAAGCCCTTTGGCCGCTACGTGATGTACGACGTCGACAAGATCGGCGGCGTGCCGGTGATCATGCGCGCACTGCTCGACGCCGGTCTCCTGCACGGCGACTGCCTCACCGTCACGGGCAAGACCGTTGCCGAGAACCTCGAAGCCATCAACCCGCCGGACCCCGACGGCAAGGTGCTCCGCGCCATTGACAACCCGATCCACAAGACCGGCGGCATCACCATCCTGAAGGGATCGCTGGCTCCGGAAGGCGCCGTCGTCAAGTCCGCAGGCTTCGACGCCGATGTCTTCGAGGGCACGGCGCGCGTCTTCGAACGTGAACAGGGCGCACTCGACGCGCTCGACGCCGGGCAGATCCATGCCGGCGACGTCGTCGTCATCCGCTACGAGGGCCCCAAGGGCGGCCCCGGCATGCGTGAGATGCTCGCCATCACCGGCGCCATCAAGGGCGCCGGCCTCGGCAAGGACGTGCTCCTGCTGACCGACGGCCGCTTCTCCGGAGGCACCACCGGCCTGTGCATCGGCCACGTGGCACCGGAAGCAGTCGACGGCGGCCCCATCGCCTTCGTCAAGGACGGCGACCGCATCCGCGTGGACATCGCAGCCCGCACCTTCGACCTGCTGGTGGAGCCCGAAGAGCTCGAAGCCCGCAAGGTCGGCTGGGAGCCGCTGCCGGCCAAGTTCACCAAGGGTGTCCTGTCCAAGTACGCCAAGATGGTCAACTCGGCTTCCACCGGGGCTTACTGCGGTTGAAACCCTTCCCCAGCCGCAAGGCGCTGAGCGCCTTGCGGCTGGGGCCCCTAAAGGGTTTCAACCTTATTAAGCCCTGCCGCCTTGGGTGGGCGGGTTCTGGAGACCCGCTAGCGCGTCCTGAGGCCAGGCTGCCCGAAGGTTGTCGTGTCCGGAGAGTGGGACGGTTTGTCCATATAATGAGATGGAATCGGCTTCGGTTGACACCGTTAGCGCACGAGGGGAACACTGATCTACATGCAGATCGTAACCGTCGTCCTTAGCAAGCGCGTGGCGTAACAGCCCGACTTGAAAAAGACGTCACGCGCGGACCCCTACGGAGCCAACAGGCACGAGGGGTTTTTTTATTGGCTTCAGAAAGCACAGAGACCGCTCCGGGCTTACCCCCCGGGCGGCCGCCGCATCAGAACAAAATGGATATGTATCCGCAAAGGAAGTTTCCAATGAGTAAGGGATCGCCAGTCAGCCCGTCGCTGATGGCACACAAGACCGGCCCGGCACGCTCCGCGCCGTCCAAGCACAAAGATGCAGCTTTTTCTGTCAGCACCGCTGAAGCCGTGGACACGCGCGTCCAGGGACCCAACAACGCAGTACCTCCCACGGAGATGACCGGTTCGCAGGCCATCGTCCGTTCGCTGGAAGAACTCGGAGTCGAAGACGTCTTCGGTCTGCCCGGCGGAGCGATCCTGCCGACCTACGACCCCCTGATGGACTCCACCAAGCTGCGGCACATCCTGGTCCGTCACGAACAGGGCGCCGGCCACGCAGCCGAAGGCTACGCCATGGTCACCGGCCGCGCCGGTGTCTGCATTGCGACGTCGGGCCCCGGCGCCACCAACCTGGTGACCGCCATTGCCGACGCGCACATGGACTCGGTTCCGATGGTCGCCATCACCGGGCAGGTCAACAGCTCCGTGATCGGCTCCGACGCCTTCCAGGAAGCGGACATTGTCGGCATCACCATGCCGATCACCAAGCATTCCTTCCTCGTAACCAATGCGGACGAGATCCCCCGGGTCCTCGCTGAAGCGTTCCACATCGCAACCAGCGGCCGTCCCGGTCCGGTCCTGGTGGACATCACCAAGGACGCGCAGCAGGCGCAGACAACGTTCTCCTGGCCGCCGAAGATCGACCTGCCCGGCTACCGCACCGTGGTGCGCGGCCACTCCAAGCAGGTCCGCGAGGCAGCCCGGCTGATCGCAGCCTCCCAGCGTCCGGTGTTTTATGTTGGCGGCGGAGTGCTGAAGGCCGACGCGTCGGCTGAACTGCTGGAGCTGGCCGAAGCGGTAGGCGCGCCCGTGGTCACCACCCTGATGGCCCGCGGCGTGTTCCCCGACTCCCACCAGCAGCACGTGGGCATGCCCGGCATGCACGGCTCCGTCTCGGCTGTGACCGCCCTGCAGCAGTCCGACCTGCTCATTACTCTCGGTGCCCGCTTCGACGACCGCGTGACCGGTGTGCTGTCCTCCTTCGCGCCCGGTGCCAAGGTCATCCACGCAGACATCGACCCGGCAGAAATCTCGAAGAACCGCACCGCTGACGTGCCGATCGTGGGTTCGGTCAAGGAAATCATCCCCGAACTCACAGAAGCTGTCCGCAGCCAGTTCGAGTCCACCGGTACCCCGGACATCACCGCCTGGTGGGCCGTCCTGAACCGGATCCGCGAAACCTACCCCACGGGCTGGACCGAACCCGAAGACGGCCACGTTGCTCCGCAGCAGGTCATCAAGCGGATCGGTGAGCTGACGGGTCCCGAAGGCGTGTACGTTGCCGGCGTGGGCCAGCACCAGATGTGGTCCGCCCAGTTCATCAACTACGAGCGTCCCCGCGCGTGGCTGAACTCCGGAGGCCTGGGCACCATGGGCTACTCGGTGCCGGCAGCCATGGGTGCCAAGGTCGGCAATCCGGACCGTGTGGTCTGGGCGATCGACGGCGACGGCTGCTTCCAGATGACCAACCAGGAACTGGCCACCTGCCTGATCAACAACATCCCGATCAAGGTCGCCGTCATCAACAACTCCTCGCTGGGCATGGTCCGCCAGTGGCAGACCCTGTTCTACGAATCCCGCTATTCCAATACGGACCTGAACACCGGGCACGACACGGTGCGCGTTCCGGACTTCGTGAAGCTCGCCGATGCCTACGGCTGCGTGGGCCTGCGCTGCGAACGCGAAGAGGACATCGACGCGACGATCGAGAAGGCGCTGTCCATCAACGACCGTCCCGTCGTCATCGACTTCGTGGTCAGCCGAGACGCCATGGTGTGGCCGATGGTTCCCTCCGGAGTCAGCAACGACCTCATCCAGATTGCCCGCAACATGACACCCACCTGGGAAGAGGAGGAGTAGGGAACATGGCACGCCACACCCTTTCCGTGCTGGTCGAAGACGTTCCCGGTGTCCTGACCCGGGTCGCGTCCCTGTTCGCCCGAAGGGCGTTCAACATCAATTCTTTGGCTGTCGGGCCGTCGGAGGTCGCGGGCCTGTCCCGCATCACCGTGGTCGTCGAGGCTGAAGGCGACCTGCTGGAGCAGGTCACCAAGCAACTGAACAAGCTCGTCAACGTCATCAAGATTGTCGAACTTGTTCCCGAGTCTTCCGTGCAACGCGACCACATCTTGGTCAAGGTTCGCGCGGATGCCGCAACCCGGCTGCAGGTAACCCAGGCAGCCGAGCTGTTCCGTGCTTCAGTGGTAGATGTGTCTACAGACTCCCTGATCGTTGAAGCAACTGGCACCGCCGAAAAGCTCAACGCACTGCTCTCAGTGCTGGAGCCCTTTGGCATCCGCGAAATTGTTCAATCCGGAACGTTGGCCGTTGGCCGCGGCGCAAAGTCGATGTCCGACCGCGCACTGCGCAGCGCCTAGTTCCACCCGCAAACCTTTATCCAAGACCCAAACAGGAGATATTGAAGTGACTGACATGTATTACGACGACGACGCAGACCTGTCGATCATCCAGGGACGCAAAGTCGCCGTCATCGGCTACGGCAGCCAGGGCCACGCACACGCCCTGAGCCTGCGCGATTCCGGTGTCGATGTCCGCGTTGGCCTGAAGGAAGGCTCCAAGTCCCGCGCCAAGGCAGAAGCCGAAGGCCTGAAGGTCCTCAGCGTTGCCGACGCCGTTGCCGAGGCCGACCTGATCATGGTCCTCACTCCGGACCAGGTCCAGCGCTTCGTCTACGCCGAAGAAATCGCCCCGAACCTGAAGTCCGGTGACGCGCTCTTCTTCGGCCACGGCTTCAACATCCGCTACGGCTACATCCAGCCGCCGGCCGACGTCGACGTCGCACTGGTTGCTCCGAAGGGCCCGGGCCACATTGTCCGCCGCGAATTCGAAGCAGGCCGCGGCGTTCCCGACCTGATCGCCGTCGAGCAGGATGCCTCGGGCAAGGCCAAGGACCTGGCACTTTCCTACGCCAAGGCCATTGGCGGTACCCGCGCCGGCGTCATCGAGACCACCTTCACCGAAGAGACCGAAACCGACCTGTTCGGCGAGCAGGCTGTCCTTTGCGGCGGTGCTTCCCAGCTGATCCAGTACGGCTTCGAAACCCTGACCGAAGCCGGTTACAAGCCGGAGGTCGCCTACTTCGAGGTGCTGCACGAACTCAAGCTGATCGTTGACCTGATGGTTGAAGGCGGCATCGCCAAGCAGCGCTGGAGCGTTTCCGACACCGCTGAGTACGGCGACTACGTCTCCGGCCCGCGCGTCATCACCCCCGAGGTGAAGGAAAACATGAAGGCTGTCCTTGCGGACATCCAGAACGGTGCCTTCGCCAAGCGCTTCATCGATGACCAGGACGCCGGCGCTCCGGAGTTCAAGGAACTGCGCCAGAAGGGTGAGGACCACCCCATCGAGGCCACCGGCCGCGAACTGCGCAAGCTCTTCTCCTGGATCAAGTCCGACGACGATTACACCGAAGGCTCCGTCGCACGCTAATTCCGCCAGTAACAAAGACACGGATTGCCCGTGTCCGTAACCGCGGCGTTACGCTTGAAAAGCAAGCCGTTTCGGTAAGGAGGCCGGGCCCTGCACAGGGTCCGGCCTCCGGCGTGAAATACCCAAAACCACATCGACACACAGCTAAAGAGGTCATCGGTGACTGCCACCAAACCAGTAGTACTTCTCGCGGAGGAACTCTCCCCGGCCACGGTTGAGGCCCTGGGCCCCGATTTTGAGATCCGCCAGACCGACGGCGCAGACCGTTCCCAGCTGCTTTCCGCCATCGCGGATGTCGACGCGATCCTGGTGCGTTCCGCCACCCAGGTGGATGCCGAAGCAATTGCCGCAGCCAAGAACCTCAAGGTCATCGCCCGCGCAGGCGTCGGGCTGGACAACGTGGACATCCGCTCCGCCACACAGGCCGGCGTCATGGTGGTCAACGCCCCGACGTCGAACATCATCTCCGCAGCCGAACTGACCGTCGGCCACATCCTTTCCCTGGCACGCCACATTCCGCAGGCCTCCAGCGCCCTCAAGGGCGGGGAATGGAAGCGTTCCAAGTACACCGGCACCGAACTGTTCGAAAAGAAGGTCGGCATCATCGGCCTGGGCCGCATCGGCGCCCTGGTGGCAGCCCGTGTCCAGGGCTTCGGCACCGAGGTCCTGGCCTACGACCCGTACATCACCTCCGCCCGCGCGGCCCAGCTGAACGTCAAGCTGGTCACCCTGGATGAGCTGCTGGAACAGTCGGACTTCGTGACCATCCACATGCCCAAGACCCCGGAGACGCTGGGCATGCTCGGCGCCGAGGCGTTCGAGAAGATGAAGGGCACCGCCTACGTGGTGAACGTGGCCCGCGGCGGCCTCGTGGATGAAGATGCGCTCTACACCGCCCTGACCGAAGGCAAGATCGCCGGCGCCGGCGTCGACGTCTTCGTAAAGGAACCGAGCACCGACCTGCCGTTCTTCGCCCTGGACAACGTCATCGTGACCCCGCACCTGGGTGCCTCCACCGACGAAGCACAGGAAAAGGCGGGCATCTCCGTCGCCAAGTCGGTGCGCCTGGCACTGGCCGGTGAACTGGTGCCCGACGCCGTGAACGTCGCCGGCGGCGTGATCGCCGAGGACGTCCGCCCGGGTATCCCGCTGATCGAGAAGCTGGGCCGGATCTTCACCGCCCTGGCCCACGATTCAATGACCGCCATCGACATCGAGGTGGCCGGCGAAATCGCGGCACTGGATGTGAAGGCGCTTGAACTGGCAGCGCTGAAGGGCATCTTCACCGACATCGTCTCGGAGCAGGTTTCCTACGTGAACGCTCCCGTGCTGGCTGAGCAGCGCGGCATCGCCGTACGCCTCATCACCACGCCGGACGTCGACGACTACCGCAACCTGCTGACCATCCGCGGCGCGCTTTCCGACGGAACCCAGCTTGAAGTAGCCGGTACCCTGACCGGCCCGAAGCAGATCCAGAAGCTGGTTGGCGTCAACGGCTACGACCTGGAAATCCCGATCAGCGAGCACCTGCTGGTACTGCTTTACCAGGACCGTCCCGGCGTCATCGGCGCCCTGGGCCGCATCCTGGGCGAAGCGGACATCAACATTGCCGGCATGCAGGTTGCCCGCAACGCCGAGGGCGGCCAGGCCCTCTCCCTGCTCACGGTGGATTCCTCCGTGCCGCAGGAGGTCCTGGAAACCGTCCGCGAAGCCATCGGCGCAACCGTGGCACGCGAAGTGGACCTGCAGGACTAACCTGTCCCACAGCGCAGAAAGGCCGGCACCCGCACGGGTGCCGGCCTTTCCTGCGTCCGGGGATGCACTTTGCGCAGCAGCGCCTCCACCCGCAGTACGACGCCGCTGTGCCCAGGTTCAGGCCCGAAGCTGATGTGGGGGAGACCTGCCCCGGGACAGGATGGATCCATGAGTGAATCCCTGCCCGGCACGCCCCTGCTCGCTGCCGTCAACCTGACAAAGTCCTACGGTAATTCCCCGGCGCTGGCCGGTGTCAGTCTTGAGGTGCGGCCCGGTGAAGCCACGGCTGTCATGGGTGCTTCCGGTTCCGGCAAGACCACGCTCCTGCACTGCCTGGCGGGGATTGTGCTGCCGGACGCCGGAAGCGTCCGATACTCCGGCGCTGCACCGGTGGAAGTCACCTCGCTGGATGACGAGGCGCGGTCGGCACTGCGCCGCACCGAGTTTGGTTTTGTATTCCAGCAGGGCCTGCTGATCCCCGAGCTCACCGCCGGAGAGAACGTGGCACTGGCCCTGATGCTCAACGGCACAGCACGCCAGGTCGCCGAGCAGCAGGCGGCGGCCGCCCTTGCCGCGCTGGGACTGGCCGGGATGGAGGGGCGCCGGATCGGTGAACTGTCCGGTGGCCAGGCGCAGCGGGTGGCAATTGCCCGGGCCCAGGTGAACGGGGCGCGCGTGCTGTTTGCAGATGAACCGACCGGAGCGCTGGACTCACGCACTTCCGCTGATGTGATGGCCCTGCTGCTGCAGTCGGTTGCAGGCACGGGGCGGTCGCTGGTGGTGGTCACCCATGATCCTGAGGTTGCGCGCTGGTGCGGCCGGGTAGTGACGCTGGCAGACGGACGCATCGTTGCGGACACCGCCGGAGTTGCCCGATGAGCGCCTCCTCCGCCGTGGAGCGTGCCGTGGATTCTTCCCCGCTGGCGGTACCCCTGCGGCTCACCTGGCTGCTGAACCGGCCCGGAACCTCCGGATCGGCGGCCGCACTGCTTCCAGCCGCATCCTTCGCCGTCGTCACCACCCTGCTGCTGACGGTGCTCGCCGGAGCCCTGTCCTTCACCCAGTGGGGAGACGACGAAGGGTCCATATACCTGCTGCTGGCCGGCTTTGCCCTGATCCTGCTGGTGCTTCCCCTCATGACGCTGGGCGGTTCAGCAGCACGCCTGTCAGCCCGCCGCCGCGATGAGCACCTCTCAACCCTCCGGCTGCTGGGTGCCTCTTCTCGAACCGTCCGGCAGGTAACAGTCCTGGAAGCGGCGGCACAGGCCCTCGCCGGAGCCGCCGCCGGTGTACTGGGCTACATGGTGCTCGCCCCGTTCGTGCAGCTCTTCCACTTCCGCGGAGCACCGCTTGGCAGTGCCTACTGGCTGCATCCGGCTGCTGTCGCCGCGGCTGTTGCCGCCGTCGTCGCCCTCGCGGCGGTCAGCTCCGTGATCAGCCTGCGCCGGGTCGTCATCTCACCGCTTGGCGTGCGCACCCGCGCCGACGCGCAGAAAGTCCATTGGTCACGTGCCGGCATCGCGGTCCTGGTTGTGGTGCTCTGCGTGGCGGCCCTGCTGACTCCCGTCGGTATTGCCGCGCTGGCGCTGGCTATTCTGTTCGGTGCGTTCGCGGCAGGACTTGCGGTACTGAACCTGGTGGGGCCGTGGCTGGTGGCCCTTTCTGCGAAGTGGCGCCTGCGCAGGGCGGCCACCCCGCAGGCACTGCTTGCCGCCCGCATTGTGCTGGATGCGCCGAAGGCCGCCTGGAGGCAGGTCAGCGCACTCTCAATGGTGTGCTTCACGGCAGTTGTAGCCGGTGCCGGCGCCGCCCTGCTGCAGACCGCGCAGGCCGAAGGGCCGGAAGACTTCCTGCTCACAGACATGATGACGGGGGTCATCATTACCGTCATCGCCGGGTTCCTGATGGTGGCCTGTTCGGCCGGCATCAACCAGGCAGCCACGGTCCTGGACCGGGCTGAGCTGTACCGCGGCCTGCACCGCATGGGGATGCCGCGGGACGTCATCGACGCTGCACGCATCGGCGCCGTAATGCAACCGGTGGTCCTGGTCAGCACAGCGTCCGCCGCGGTTTCCGGTGCACTGGTGTTTCCCGTGACCGGAGCAGCGATACTGCTTAATCCGGTGGCGATGGTGTTCCTGGCCGCTTCCGTCGCAGCCGGCATTTTCCTGGTGCGCGCCGGGCTCGCAGCCACCTCTCCGGTGCTCACCTCGGTGCTGGAGGCCGACGCCGGCTGACACACGCTGCTTCGGGCCGGGGCCGTGCACGGCCCGAAGCGACAAGCCCAGCCGAAACAGGGTAATTTTCTAGTGTGACTTCTTCCGATTCCAAGACCCCGTTCTACATCACCACCGCCATCTCCTACCCCAACGGCCAACCGCACATCGGGCACGCCTATGAGCACATCGCCACCGATGCCATGGCCCGCTTCAAGCGGCTGGACGGTTACGACGTTTTCTTCATGACGGGTACGGACGAACACGGGCTGAAGATGCAGCAGTCCGCGGACAAGGAAGGCATCACTGCCAAGGAGCTGGCGGACCGCAACTCTGCCGCCTTCAAGCAGATGGAAGCGGACATGGGCACCTCCTATGACCGTTTTATCCGCACCACTGACGCCGACCATTACGCCGCAGCCCAGGCCATCTGGAAGCGCATGGAAGAGAACGGCGACATCTACCTCTCCAAGTACGCGGGCTGGTACTCCGTCCGCGACGAGGCGTACTACAGCGAGGACGAGACCGAACTCCGCGAAGACGGCGTGCGCTACTCGCGGGAAACCGACACCGAGGTGACGTGGACCGAAGAGGAAAGCTACTTCTTCCGCCTCTCGGCCTACCAGGACAAGCTCCTGGCCCTGTACGAGTCCCAGCCGGACTTCGCCGCACCGCGTTCCCGGTTCAATGAGGTCATCAGCTTCGTCAAGGGCGGGCTGGAGGACCTCTCCATCTCCCGCACCACGTTTGACTGGGGCGTACCCGTGCCCGGCAACCCGGATCACGTGATGTACGTGTGGGTGGATGCGCTGACCAACTACCTCACCGGCGTCGGCTTCCCCGACACCGAAAGCGAAACTTTCAAGAAGTACTGGCCGGCGGACGTGCATGTGATCGGCAAGGACATCTCCCGCTTCCATGCCATCTTCTGGCCGGCGTTCCTGATGTCGGCCGGGCTGGACCTGCCGCGGCGGATCATGATCCACGGTTTCCTGCACAACAAGGGCGTGAAGATGTCCAAGTCGCTGGGCAACGTGGTGGCACCGAAGGACTGGGCTGACCAGTACGGGCTGGACTCCGTCCGGTTCTTCCTGCTGCGCGAAGTGCCGTTCGGTGCCGACGGTTCCTATAACCACGAGGCCGTAGTGGGCCGGATGAACTCCGACCTGGCCAACAATCTGGGCAACCTTGCCCAGCGCTCCCTGTCCATGGTGGCCAAGAACTGCGGCGGCGCCGTTCCGCAGCCGGGAGAATTCACGGCCGAGGACAAGGCCCTGCTCGAAGCGGCCGGGAAACTGCTGCAGGTCTCCCGCGAGGCCTACGACGTGCAGGACTTCCACGGTGCGCTCGAAGCGACCTGGAAGGTCCTCGGCGACACCAACGCCTACTTCGCGGAGCAGGCTCCCTGGGTGCTGCGGAAGACCGACGTCGAGCGCATGAACACCGTGCTGTACGTGACCCTGGAAGTGCTGCGGATCGTTGCCATCCTCATCCAGCCGGTCATGCCCGGCAGCGCCGGCAAGCTGCTGGACGTGCTGGGCCAGCCCGACGGCGATGCCCGCACCTTCGCGGCGCTGGGCACCCCGCTGGTTCCGGGCACTGAGCTGCCGGCTCCGGCTCCGATCTTCCCGAAGTACGAGGAACCTGCCGAGTAACCCCGCCCCCTCCCGCCGAGAGGCCAGTTACGGCTCGTATGGACCTCCAAACGAGCCGTAACTGACCTCTCGATGGTTTTTCGGGGGGGGCTAGGTAAGGAAACGGGCCGGAGCGGTTTCCTCCATGACCTGCGCGACGGCGTCCTGCTGCTTCTGTGCCAGCTCAAGCAGTTCCCGGATCCGCGGGGCGTGGAACCGGTGGTCGTGGGCGGAGAGCACCAGCAGGGTCCGGTACAGGCATTCCTTGGCCCGGACGATCGACTGCAGTGTCTCCAGTTCCAGCTGTCCGGTTGTGCCCTTGCCGGTGCTCAGCGGGTTGATGGGTCCCAGCCGTCCGCCGGCTGCGCCGACCAGCGCCAGTGCCTTCTTGAACCGGCTGCGCTGGTAGCCCAGCGCCAGGATCAGGGTTTCCAACTCGTCGCGCTCATCTGAAATCTGCTGGACGAGGTCCGCAAAGACACTCTCGTACTCGGTGCCCTGCCAGGTTTCCCGCGCTGCCTTGAAAAGCCGCACCCCGGTCTCCGCGCCCAGCAGGTGGTCATCCAAGTAGGCTGCCAGCGACTCGTGGCGGGGTGTGCGGCCGGGCTCTGTCTGCGGCATGGCGGCTCCTTCTCTGCTCCTGGCACGGCGGAAAATCGCCGGCACGGTTATCAGTATGCTTTGTATCTTTGCAGATCAGACGCAGAAAGCGCGAGGCGCGCGTCCATCGGACACCGCCCCGCGCTTTCTGTTCAGCTGCTAGTCTGCGGCCAGCCCCGCGACGGGGGAGAGGCGCGCGGCCCGGCGGGCAGGAAGCAGCGAGGCTCCCAGGCCGGCGACCAGCGCCACGGCTAGCACTCCGCCCAGCTGGGCCCACGGCAGCGCCGGAACCACGGCCGCGAAGGACCCCAGTGCGGACTGGGCGCCCAGCCAGCCGTACACCGCCCCGAGCGCAATCCCGAATAGGGCCGCAACGCCGGCGATCAGCACTGCTTCCAGCGCCAGCATGCCGCGCAGCTGCCGCTTGGTCAGCCCCAGGGCCCGCAGCAGGGAGGATTCCCGGGTGCGTTCCAGGACAGACAGAGAGAGGGTGTTCGCTACGCCCACCAGGGCGATGACGACGGCGACGCCCAGCAGGCCGGTGACCACCATGAGCAGTACGTCGATGACCTGTTCAAAGGCTGCACGTTCAATGGCGGCACCCATGATCTGGTAGTCCTCAATATTCAGCGCCTCGGCCAGTGACGACTGCAAACCCCGGATTTCGAAGCTGCTCATGCCGTCGGCCACAGCGAGCCACAGCAGCGGCTGCTGCTGGAATTGTTCCGGCCCTGCCTGCTCGGGCACTCCGCCAAGCGCCCGCATCGTGTCGGTTGATACCAGCGCGGGGAAGGTGCGGCTTTCCGACGCCACAACGTCCAGTTCAAGTTCACCGGCGGTTCCCCGGACGGTGACGGTTTTGGCCTCGGTACCCTGCGGCATCATGATGCTGCCCGCGGCCGGTGCCATGGACGCGTCCTGCAGCACATTGCTGTCTGCGTCGCTGAGGGCGTAGACGGGTGTTTCCCCGCCGTCGTCGTCAATGAGTCCCGCGAGCGGCAGGAAGGCGGCCTGGTCCACGTTCTCTACGGCAGCAGCGGCAGCAGCATCCTTCTCCGTGAACGGCTCTTCGACCGGAATGGCCCCGCGGATGGTGACGTCCACCGGGAACTCCCCGGCCAGCGTGTCATCGAATGCGTTTCTGGCCGTAGCCGCGCCCGTCATCATCATGACCACCAGGGTCACGCCGATGAGGAGGGCGGACGCCGTTGCTGATGTCCGCTGCGGGTTGCGCACTGCATTTACGGCTGCCAGTTTGCCGGGAACTCCCAGCGGTGAGGCGAGGTAACCCACTGCGCGCACCAGCGGCGGGATGAAAAGCGTGGAGCACATCAGAATGCCGACAAAGCTAAGGATTCCGCCGGGAAGGGCGATGATCAGGTCGCCGTCCCAGGCCCCGTAACCGAGCAAAGCGGCACCCGCGGCAGTCAGCAGCAGGCCGGCAATGAGCCGGATACGGCCCTTGCGGGTACCTGCCCGAACGTCCTCGGCAGGGCGCAGGGCAGCCAGCGGCGCAACAGCGGTCGCGGCACGTGCCGGCACCAGGGCGGCGACCATAGTGAGGATGACACCGGCAGCGATACCTGCCACGACTGCCAACGGGGGAACGTCGAGAGTGGCGAAGCCGCTCTCCGGCAGTGTCTGGAGGTAGGCCACGATTCCGCCCACGAGTCCGATGGCACCGAGCACACCGATAATGGAGGACACGGTGCCTACCAGGAGCGCTTCGACCAGTACAGACCGGCGGATCTGCGACCGCCCGGCGCCAATGCAGCGCAGCAGCGCCAGTTCACGGGTGCGCTGGGCTACCAGAACCGAGAAGGTGTTGGAGACCACCAGTGCACAGACGAGGAGGGCGACGGCGGCGAAAGCCAGGAGGATGACGGTCAGGCTGTCCTGCCCGCCGGTGAATCCAGCCATCAGTTCGGTGGTTTCTTCCGCTACGGTCCGCACCGTTACGGCCCGGATACCTGCGTCAGCGAATGCCTGGGTGACGTTGGCCTGGACACCCTCCAGCGAGGCGCCCTCGGCAACTGAGATCAGGATCGTCTGGAAGCCGAACTCCAGGTTGGCGAACTCGGCGGCGGTGCGTTCGACAGCGTAGAGCTGCGACACTCCGAGCGTGGACGGATTCGAGGACGACTCGACGAATCCGGTGACGGTGAGGGGAGTTTCGCTGCCTTCCATGTCCTCGGAAGAAACTACGGGCAGTACCGAGCCGAGAGTGATTCCGCGGCGCTCCGCGGTCTCCTCGTCAACCGCTACCTCGCCCGCCGACGTGGGCAGTGTTCCCTTCACCACGTCCACCGGCAGCAGCGAGGTATCTGCCGGAATGTTGCTCAGCGCAGCGAAGGACGTGCCGCGCCCGTCGCGCACTGCAACGGATCCTCCCAGTACAGCGTAGGTGGCCTCGACGCCGTCCGCACCGGTGGCGGCGCCGGCAGTACGCTCATCAAGGACAGCGTAGGACTCTGCCTCCTCGTCGTATTCAGACGAAACCACCAGATCCGCGTTCCGGAAACTTTCCCCCACACTCTGGGTGAGGGATGCCTTGGATGACGCGTTGATGATCAGGGTGGCGGTGAGGAAGCCGACGGCGATCATCACGGCAACGCCGACGGCGACGAAGCGGCGGGCATTCAGGCGCACCTGCGCCAGGGCTACCTGCAGCACTGTTATGCCCCCAGCTTCGTCAGTGCTGCCAGCACGCTCTCAGGCGTGGGGCTGGAAAGCTCGCCCACCAGAGCGCCGTCGTTCATCAGCACCACGCGGTCTGCGTAGGACGCGGCCACCGGATCGTGGGTGACCATGATGATGCTCTGGCCCATTTCGCGGGACGACCGGCGGAGCAGGGAGAGAACTTCGGCACCCGAGCGGGAATCCAGGTTGCCGGTGGGCTCGTCCCCGAAGATGACGTGTGGGCGGGTCAGCAGGGCACGGGCGACGGCGACGCGCTGCTGCTGGCCGCCGGAGAGTTCGTGCGGACGGTGCTTGAGCCGGCCCTCGAGGCCAAGGGTGCGAGTGATCTCGGCAAGCCACTCAGAGTCGACCCTGCCGTTGGCCAGGGATACCGGGAGGGTGATGTTCTGCTCGGCAGTCAGCGTGGGAACCAGGTTGAAGGACTGGAAGACAAACCCGACGCTGTCCCGGCGAAGGCGGGTGATTTCGGCGTCCTTGAGCGCGGTGATCTCGGTTCCGCCGATCCAGATATTGCCGGAGTCCGCGGAATCCAGGCCCGCCAGGCAATGCATCAGCGTGGACTTGCCGGAACCGGAGGGCCCCATGATGGCAGTGAAGGTGCCGGTTTCGAAGCGGACGTCGACGTCGCGGAGCGCGTGGACGGCGGTGTCGCCTTTTCCGTAGGTCTTGTTCAGGGCCTGTGCGGCGGCGGCAGCCGTGGAGCTGCCGGGGCCGGGCACGGAGGAGTGCTCAGTAAGGGTTGTCATGCCTTCAACGCTATTCGGGGCACCTAGCCCGGCACATCGGAGGAAGGGCGGGTTGTTGCGGGCCCGGACTCATCCCGTGGGTGGAACCGGGCCTGCCAGGCGGTAGGACTCCAGCAGCAGTTCCTGCAGTTCGTCCGGGTCCAGGTTCTCCAGCCGCACCAGGACCAGCAGCGGAGACCTGTCGTGGTGCGGGGTCCAGAAGAACGTCTCGGGGTCCGTCCCGGCAAGACCCTCCCGTTCTTCGGTCTTGACGGTCAGCACCCCGTCGTCCCACATGCGGGCCATGAGGGAGCGGGCGAACCAGGCCGGCTGCTGCCAGCTGAGCCGCTCGGTGACACCGGGAAGGGCGAGGCAGCGGGAACGGACATCGTCAATGGTTGCCACGGGCACCTCCGGTTTTACGGGGTGACGATACCCGTCTCGTAGGCGATGACAACAGCCTGTACCCGGTCCCGTGCGCCGAGCTTTGCCAGGATGTGCCCCACATGGGTCTTGACCGTCGCTTCGGACAGGAAGAGCTTCGCGGCGATTTCCGGGTTGGAGAGTCCGCCGGCAATGAGCGCAAAGACCTCGCGCTCGCGGGGGGTGAGGGTCTCTACGCTGGCGGCATGCCGGCTGACCTCGGGGGTGGGCTCGCGCAGCATGGGCGCCACATGGTCCAGCAGCCGGCGGGTTGTCGACGGCGCGATCACCGCATCGCCGCGGTACACGGTGCGGATGGCTTCAAGCAGTTCCTCTGGCGGGGCGTCCTTGAGCAGGAAACCGCTGGCCCCGGCGCGGATGGCCGAGAGCGCGTACTCATCGAGGTCGAAGGTCGTCAGGACCACGACCTTCACCTCGGTCTCCCGGGAGCCTGCCTGCTCCAGGATCCTGGCGGTGGCTTCAATGCCGTCCATGCCCGGCATCCGGACATCCATGAGGACGACGTCGGCGGGTGTCCGGGAGAGCACCTGCACGGCTTCGGCGCCATTGCCGGCTTCAGCAGTCACCGTCAGGTCCGGCTGCGAGTTGATCAGCATTTTGAAACCGCCGCGGACCAGCTGCTGGTCATCGACGAGCGCAACCCGGATGGGCGCGGAGGTATCAGTCTCCCCGGGAACACCGGGGGAGGGGATGGTCATGCCTGTCAGGCCTCCGTGTAGGGAATGAATGCGGCGACGCGGAATCCTCCGCCGGGGGCGGGTGCGGCTTCCAGGGTTCCATCGTAGAGCGCTACGCGTTCCGTCATGCCGACGATCCCCTGGACCGCGCCGGGGGTCCGGGCAGCGGCGTCGTTCTGCCTGGGCCCGTCCGGTGCCGGATCGGCACCGGCACCCCGCCCGTCGTCGGTCACCGTGATGCCCAGCCCCCTGGCGGTCCAGTCCAGGTCCACCTTGGCACGCGCCTGGGGGCCGGCATGCTTCAGCACGTTGGTCAGGGCCTCCTGGACTACGCGGTAGGCGGTGAGTTCAGCGCCCGCCGGGAGGGCCCGCCTCATGCTGCCCGTAACGAGTACCTGGACGTCCAATCCTGCCCGCTTGACGCCCTCCACCAGGTCACCGATGTCCGCGAGAGAGGGAAGAGGGCGGGTGGAGGCGCCGTCATCCCCGCGCAGGACCCCGAGCAGCCGGCGCATTTCCCGCAGTGATCCCCGGCCGGTTTCGGCAATGGTGCCGAGCGTCGCCGTCGCAATTTCCGGGTCCTGGGCGCTCGCATACCTGGCGCCGTCGGCCTGCGTGATGATTACTGACAGTGAATGGGCCACGATGTCATGCATTTCGCGGGCAATGTGGGTGCGCTCGTCTGCGGCCGCGAGGTCCCTCTCCTGCTGCCGTTCGACCTCCAGGCGGCGGGCGCGGTCGCGGAGCGATTCCATGGCCAGGCGCCGGGTCCGGGTCAGGTCACCGAACGTCCAGCAGACGAGGACAACCGCTTCGATGGCGATCAGCGCGATGAGCCAGAACCAGATCATCCCGGAACTGGGGCTGGAAGCCAGCCCGGGGCCGGAGAGGGACAGCGCCGGCCGGACGATGTACTGGAAGAGTGCCAGCCCACCGCCGGTCAGGGCGAGTGCCAGCCCGCCCAGGCTCGCCCAGCGCGGTGCGTATGCAGCCAGTGCGTGCACCATTACCAGGACGAAGATGTCAGCCGGCAGCCCGCTCACCGGCACCACAACAAGCTGGAGCAGGCAGGCAGCAGCCATAACCGCTGCAGCCGGAACGGGCCGGGTGCGGCGCCAGGCCAGCGGGAGGCAGATGGCGTTGGAAAGGATGAATCCAATCAGCGCTTCGGCGTCTCCCATCAGCAGGAAGGGAAACGCGAAAAGCAGGCTCGCCAGAAGTGCCCCGGCCAGGTCAACCTTGAACGGGTTGGCCTGGGTCCAGGCGTAGAGGCGTTGGTGCAGGAGCATGGACAGCAATATTAGGCCCCGACCGGGTTGCCGCGCGTCATGCCGTGGTCTGAACTCCGGGGGTCTCGCCCCCTGCGGCGGGTGGAGCCGGAGGCAGCGCACGGACGCGGCCAGTTTGCGGCGCCGTCGGGCGTCTCAATATGTGATACGTGTTGACCGCTATCTGGACACCGTTCCTAGAATTGGAACATGAGCGAAGAAGCGTCGAAGGTCATTTCCCTGGCAGTCATTCCCGGAGACGGAATCGGCCCTGAAGTCACGGCAGAGGCCGTCAAGGTGCTCAAAGCCGTCACCGCGTCCGGTCCGGCCCGGTTCGACCTCACGGAATACCGGCTCGGTGCCGAACACTGGCTGCACACCGGCGAAACGCTTCCCGACGAGACGCTGGAGTCCCTCAAGGCACACGACGCGATCCTGTTCGGCGCCGTCGGCGCCGCACCGGGCGACACGAAGATGCCCTCCGGCCTGATCGAGCGCGAGATGCTGCTGAAGCTGCGCTTCAGCCTTGACCACTTCGTCAACCTGCGCCCGTCCAAGCTGTACCCGGGTGTCGCCAGCCCGCTGGCCAACCCCGGTGACATCGATTTCATCGTTGTCCGGGAAGGAACCGAAGGGCCCTACGTCGGCAACGGCGGATCCCTGCGTACCGGGACCCCGCATGAAATCGCCACCGAGGTGTCGCTGAACACCGCCCACGGCGTCGAGCGCGTGGTGCGCGACGCGTTCCGGCGCGCAAGCGAACGCCCGCGCCGCAAGCTGACCCTTGTCCACAAGCACAATGTCCTGGTCTATGCCGGCAGTCTGTGGAAGCGGACCGTGGAAGCAGTTGCCGCAGAGTTCCCCGAGGTGGAACTTGACTACCTGCACGTCGACGCTGCCACGATCTTCCTGACCACCGATCCCTCACGCTTCGACGTGATCGTCACCGACAACCTGTTCGGAGACATTATTACGGACCTGGCTGCTGCCATCACCGGCGGAATCGGGCTGGCAGCGTCCGGCAACATCAACATGGAGGGAACGTTCCCGTCCATGTTCGAGCCGGTGCACGGCTCCGCCCCGGACATCGCCGGCCAGCAGAAGGCGGATCCCACCGCGGCGATCCTCTCGGCGGCGCTGCTGCTCGCGCACCTGGGCTTCACCGACGAGGCAGCGCGCGTGGAGCGGGCAGTGGAGGCCGACGTCGCATCCCGGGCAGGAAAATCGCGCACCACCGCGGAAATCGGCGATGCGATCGCCGCAGCAGTGTCATAAGCTCAACAGTGACCCGATCAATAGGAAGACGAACGACGGCCGCGCCGTTCACCGTGGAGGAATAATGTCTGTCAGCGCTCTGGAGTTCACCCAGAAGCTATCCACCCAGCCGAAGTCGGAGCAGGAACGCGCCGCGATCCTGGCCGACCCGGGTTTTGGAAACCACTTCACGGACCACACCGCAGTCATTGACTACCGCGTCACCGACTCGGGTGAAGGGGCGTGGGAGAACGCGCGCATTGAGCCCTACGGGCCCATCGCCATGGATCCCGCAGCCTCCGTGCTGCACTACGGCCAGGAGATTTTCGAAGGACTGAAGGCCTACCGGCATGAGGACGGGTCTATCTGGACCTTCCGTCCCGAAGCCAACGCCGCCCGGCTCAACACCTCGGCCCGGCGGCTTGCGCTCCCTGAGCTGCCGGAGGAGCTTTTCCTCGAATCGCTGAGCCGCCTCGTCGCCGTCGACCGTGACTGGGTTCCGTCCGGCGACGGCGAGTCCCTGTACCTGCGCCCGTTCATGATCGCCACGGAGGCGTTCCTTGGGGTCCGGCCGGCACGCGAAGTTTCCTACCGGGTCATCGCCTCACCTGCAGGCAACTACTTCGGCGGCGAACTGAAGCCCGTATCCATCTGGCTCTCCACCAAGTACGCCCGTGCAGGCCGCGGCGGTACCGGTGAAGCCAAGTGCGGCGGCAACTACGCCGCCTCCCTCATCGCGCAGATGGAAGGCGAGGCCAACGGCTGCAAGCAGGTTCTGTTCCTGGATGAATTCAATGACAACGCCGTGGAAGAACTCGGCGGCATGAACGTGTTCTTCGTCTTCAAGGACGGAAGACTGGTCACTCCGGCACTTTCCGGCACCATCCTGCACGGCGTCACGCGCAACTCTGTCCTGCAGCTGGGCCGGGACCGCGGACTGAACGTTGAAGAACGCAAGATCACCCTGGATGAATGGCGCGACGGCGTTGCCTCCGGCGATATCACCGAGGTCTTTGCCTGCGGCACTGCCGCCGTGATCACGCCTGTCGGTGAACTGAAGTCCGAGACCGAGACCATCGGGTCCCCGGAAGCCGCTGCGGGCGAAGTCACCATGTCCATCCGGCGTGAACTGCTGGGCATCCAGACCGGCGCCGTGGAGGATACCCGCGGCTGGCTGACCCGCCTGGCCTAGGGGAGAGCATGAGCGAATCGGCGCAGCCGGCACCGGGCCGGATAGTCAGCAGCACCCCGCTGGCCCGGTACCGGCTGGCCGATAACCCCGGGCCCATGAGCCTGGACGGCACAAAGAGCTACATCCTTGCTGCCGAACCGGGCGGTCCGTGCGTCATTGTTGACCCCGGGCCTGCAGACGAAGGGCACCTTGCAGCCCTCGCAGCAGCAGGAGCGGTTGAGCTGGTGCTCATTACGCACCGCCACCCCGACCATACGGAAGGTGCCGAGCGATTCCACCAGCTGACCGGGGCTCCGGTACGGGCAGCAGACCCCGCATTCTGTTTCGGGGGGACCCCGCTGCAGGACGGCGAAGTTATCTCCGCGGGCGGAGTGGAGATCCAGGTGCTGGCTACTCCGGGACACACCTCCGATTCGGTGTGCTTCTTCCTTCCGGCGGACGGGCCCAACGGGTCCGTCCTGACCGGGGACACCATCCTGGGGCGGGGGACCACCGTCCTGGATTACCCGGATGGAACACTGCAGGACTTCATGGCCAGCCTGGAGAAACTAGGCCGGCTGGGACCGGCAACCGTGCTCCCTGCCCACGGGCCGGACCTGGAGAACCTTGAATCGGTTGTCCTGACCTACCGGGACCACCGCGACGAGCGGCTGGCGCAGATCCGTGGAGTGCTGGGCCTGCTGGGCGAGGACGCCACTGTTGAGCAGGTAGCCAATGCGGTCTATGCCGATGTGCCGGCCTCCGTCCGGGCCGCTGCCGAACTCTCCGTAGCCGCACAGCTGGAGTATCTGCGGGTCCGTGGCTAACGCCCGAACCGTGTGAGCACACCCACGTGTTTCCAACTTGCGCCTGGGCCTGCGGTCCTTCGTAAAATGGAACTGCGCTGAAACGCGGGGAAGGTTCGCCGGAACCGCTGCCGAAGCGCGGCACCGGGGCCCGCAAGCCCGTGCAGGAGATCACAGACCTGCCGAGTTGCGCACGGCTCATCGGATGTGTAAAGTTGAATGAGTTGCCGCCGGCCCCTTGAGGCCGGAACGGAAACAAAACCCACTCCAATCCACCGGGTAAATCCGGTTGCTTTGGTGTGGTCCGGAAGGGCTTGAATAGCCGGTTTGGATGGAATTCTTCGGAATTCACCGAATTGCTAAAACGGCCCGGATGGAATATGCTGGTAAAACACCACAGCGGTGCGAAAAGAAAAGAAAGTTCCCGGTTGGGAATGGTTTTTCCGAGTAGGCCGGATGTGCCTGTTGTTTGAGAACTCAATAGTGTGCCAAGTTTATTGATACCGATTATTTATTGATTGGTTGAATTGGCTGTCCTGCCCACCCCGTGGGTGTGGATGGTTTTTTTAGCTGGTTTC
>NZ_JAMWKK010000008.1:0-163370 GCF_035792275.1 Arthrobacter koreensis
CGTGGCCCAGAAGCTCAACGGACGCCCACGTAAAACGCTCGACTGGGACAGCCCAGCCGAGCGTTTACGTGATCTACTTCTAAGCACCTAACAACCCAAGGTGTTGCAACCACCCCCAGAATCCGCCCCCCTCTTTCGGGCAGTTTCTGCAATCTCGGGGGTTAGGGGAGCGCAGCCCGGCTTTCGCGGTGGTGGCGCACATAGCCGAACACAGCCACCGCCGTTGAGATCAGGGCAGAGAGTGCCAGGCCCAGCCACAGGCCCACGTTGAGGGCAGCGGCCCCGGCCACGGCTCCGGCCAGGATCAGCGAGATGGCCAGGGCACGGCGGACCCAGAACTTGCTGTCTCCGCCGGCCAGCCGCGAATCCGATGCCAGCCCGGTGATGGTGGAGGTGACGACGACAGTGGTGATCTCAGCGACCTTCAGCCGTTTGGCAGTGGCCGCCTGGATTCCCATGGCCGTAGCCATTGAAGAGGTGGTGATGCTGCCCAGGACTTCATTGGCCTGTACGTCCACCACAGCGGTGAAGACAGCAAGAAGGGTAATCCATCCGGCAACGACCATCACAGCCACAGACACCCGCCAGGACCAGCCTTCCGGTCCGCGGCGCAGCATCCGCCCGGCCAGCGCGGCGCCGAGCATAAAGAACACCAGCGCCAGGGCGGGACGGAGGACCGGCAGGTCTGCGCCCCCTGCGAAGGCCATGCCCAGCAGCACCACGTTGCCGGTCATGTTGCCAGTGAAGACGTTGTCCAGGCCCAGGTAGCCAACGGCGTCAATCACCCCGGTGGAAAAGGTCAGCGCCAGCATCAACCAGAGATGCACCCGGTCAGTGGGCACGACATTGAGGCGTTTCATGGGCTTCCCTTTCCTCGGCGATCCCGCCTAATGTATACGAAACGAACAGAGACGTGACTTTTGTATTCAATATGGGTTCAACGCGTCGCATCTCCGACCGCATAACGAAAGCGAAGCCATGTCCTTCACTGAACCCTGCACCTTTACTACCAGGCCCACCCTGCAGGGGACGTTCGGGATGAGCGCTTCCACGCACTGGCTCGCCACCGCCGCCGCGCAGTCAGTACTTGAACGGGGCGGAAACGCCTTCGACGCCGCCGCAGCGGCAGGATTCGTCCTGCACGTTGTGGAGCCGCACCTGAACGGTCCCGGCGGTGACCTCACCGGAGTCTTCGCCACGGCGGAGAACCCGGCCGAGCCGGTGGTCCTGATGGGACAGGGAAGCGCACCGTCCGCAGCCACCCGCGAACACTTCCTGGCCGAAGGCCTGGAGCTGGTCCCCGGGTCCGGGGCCCTCGCCGCTGCCGTTCCGGCCGCCGTCGACGCCTGGCTGCTGCTGCTGCGCGACCACGGCACCTGGGAACTGGGAGATGTACTGGCCTACGCAGCCGGCTATGCCAGTGACGGTCACCCGGTACTGGCCCAGGTGGGCCGGACCGTTGGACAGGTTGCCCGGCTGTTCCAGGAACACTGGCCCACCTCGGCCCAGCTGTGGATGCCGGAAGGCCGCCCGCCGGCCGAAGGTGAAATGATCACCAACCCGGCCTATGCCGCCGTGCTCCGGCGGCTCGCCGAAGCCGGGGACGGTGCCGGCAGCCGTGAAGAACGGATCGACGCCGCCCGCCGGGAATGGAGCACGGGCTTCGTCGCCCGGGCTGCCGCAGACTTCGCCGCCAAACCGCACCGCCACTCCTCCGGAACAGACCATGCCGGAGTGATCACCGAGGCGGACTTCGCGGCTTCCGAGGCCGGCTATGAACCGGCTGTCACGTTTGAGTTCCGCGGCTACACCATCGCCAAGACCGGGCCCTGGGGCCAGGGTCCGGCGCTGCTGCAGACCCTGGCGATCCTGGACGGTTTCGCCGATGAATACCTGGACCCTTCCACCGAGCTGGGCATCCACACGATCCTGGAGGCGCAGAAACTCGCAATCGCCGACCGCGAGGCGTACTACGGGGACAGCCACGTGCCGCTGGAGTACCTGCTGAGTGAACAGTACGCGGCGCAGCGCCGGGAACAGATCACCCCGCTGGCTTCGCTGGATTTCCGGCCCGGGACCGTCCCCGGCCACACGCCGTTCCAGCCTCCGCTGCGCACCGAGTATGTGCCCCCGGCACTGGCGGGCGACGCCGATGCGGCCGGAGACGGAACGGGTGAACCAACCGTCTCGCCTACCGGGGAAACCCGCGGCGATACCTGTCACGTGGATGTGGTGGACCGCTGGGGCAACATGGTTTCCGTGACTCCGTCCGGCGGCTGGCTGCAGTCCTCCCCGGCAATCCCGGAACTCGGCTTCTGCCTGGGAACCCGGCTGCAGATGACCTGGCTGGAAGACGGAGCGCCGTCCACGCTGCAGGCCGGGAAGCGGCCGCGGACCACGCTGACGCCCACGCTCGTCCTCAAGGACGGACAGCCGGTGGCGGCCCTCGGCTCACCCGGCGGGGACCAGCAGGACCAGTGGCAGCTGCTTTACCTGCTGCGCACCATCGTCGGCGGCTACACCCCGCAGCAGGCCATCGACGCCCCGGCGTTCCACACCACATCCCTGCCGGGCTCCTTCTGGCCCCGTACCTGGACACCGGGCGGCGCCGTCGTTGAAGACCGGCTGGGCACCGAGGTCATCGAAGCGCTGGCAGACCGCGGACACGTCATCACCCGGGCAGGGGACTGGGCGCTGGGGCGGCTCTCCGCCGTCGTGCGGGATCCGCAGACCGGCGTGCTGATGGCCGCCGCCAATCCGCGCGGGGCACAGGGCTATGCCGCAGGCCGCTGAGACACCGGGCGAACGGAGCATCAGCGTACGGATCCGGCAGGACATCATCCGCGGCGAACTGGCGGCGGGAGCCAAGATCACCGAAGCCGCCCTGGCCGCACGCTACGGCTCGTCCAGGGTTCCGGTCCGGGAGGCGCTGAGGGCGCTCGCAGCCGAGGGGTTCGTCGAATCCCGGCCCTACGCAGGGTCCCGGGTCGCCCGCCTGGAACCCGGGGAAGCCGGGGACCTGTTCGATGTCCGGGAAGCGGTTGAAGGCGCGACGGCGCGGCGCGCGGCAGAGCGTGCTGCGCGGCAGGCGTCCGCCGGCGCACCGGATCCCGCGTGGTGGACCGCACGCCGCCGGCTGGGGGAGGTCCTGGCGTCGGGCGACGCGGCTGCCGCCGAAGGGCGGCTGGACGCACTGCCGGAACTGAATCTTGCCTTCCACTCAGGCATCGCAGAGCTGGCAGGCAGTGCGTCCCTGCAGGCGCTGCTGGCCCAGCTGGCCGGCAAGATCGAGTGGCTCTACGCCTCTGACGTAGGGTTCCGCGGACGGGACTCCTGGTCTGAGCACCACCCGATCCTGGCGGCGGTCGACGCCGGCAGCGCGGCAGAAGCGGAGGCCCTGATACGGGCCCACATCCGGCGTTCAAAGCAGTCCTTCCTGCGCCGTTTTGCGGACTGAACCCGGGCGCATCAGGGCAACCGTTCCGTCGCCGGAACGGGGAATCTATAGTGCCTTGTAGGGGGATCCTCCTACCGTGAGCGGGGCACTTAGCAATGGCCAACATCACCACCAGACCAGTCACCAAGCTCGGGGTCGTCGGGGCGGGAAGCGTGGGCACTGCGCTGGCCTATGCAGCCCTCATCCGCGAGGCAGCCCGGGAAATCGTCATCTATGACATCGACGGAACGCGTGCCGAAGCAGAAGCGCTGGACCTCTCCCACGGCACCCAGTTCACCGGTGCCAACACCGTGGCGGGCGGAGGCCGCATTGAAGCAATGGCCGGGTCCGACGTCATCGTCGTGACCGCCGGGGCGAGGCAGAAGCCGGGGCAGAGCAGGCTGGACCTGGCCGCTGCCAACGTGCGCATCATGGAAACCCTGATGCCGGCGCTGATGGAACAGGCGCCCGAGGCGGTCTACATCCTGGTCACCAACCCGTGTGATGTGCTGACCGTGGCGGCGCAGAAGATCACCGGGCTGCCGCCGAACCGGATCTTCTCCTCCGGAACCGTGCTGGACACCTCACGGCTGCGGCTGCTGGTGGCGCGGATGGCGCACGTGCTGATGAGCAGCGTGCACGCCACCATCATCGGCGAGCACGGGGACAGCGAGTTCCCGGTCTGGTCCAGCGCCACCATTGGACCAGTCCCGATCCGTGAATGGACCATCAGCGGCCGCCAGGTCTTCACGGATGAAGTCCTTGCCTCCATAACCGACGACGTCGTCAACGCGGCGTACAAGGTGATCGAGGGCAAGGGTGCCACGAACTATGCGATCGGCCTGGCCGGAGTCAGGATCGTGGAAGCCGTCTTCCAGGCGGAAAACGCCGTCCTGCCGGTCTCGGCCCTGCTGCGCGGGGTTCACGGCCTCTCCGGCGTCGCGCTGTCCCTGCCCTCTATCGTGGGCTCCGGCGGCGTGTACAAGATGCTGGAGATGCCCTTGGACGAGCGCGAAGAGCAGCTGCTGCAGGACTCCGCGGAGACCCTGAAACAGAACCTGGCATCCCTGGGTATCTAGGAACCGGCTCCGTCGCGCGCCATCTGCAGTTCTGGGCGTGCGGAACCCGGGCCGGACGGCGGCACCGGCTCTTCCGCCAGCGCGCCGTAGGTGTCCGGCCGGCGGGACTCCAGGAAGGGAAAGAGCTCCAGCCAATGGGAACGCTGGTCGAGTTCAAGGTCCGCCACCAGCACTGCTGACTCATCCCGAGGGGCCTGCACCAGGATGCGCCCGTACGGGTCGCAGATGAAAGAGGAGCCGTAGAAGCTGAGGTTTCCCTCGTTGCCCCAGCGGTTCGGCACCACCATGAACAGCCCGTTGGCGATCGCGTTTCCCACAATCACTTTTTGCCACAGCGGCTGGGTGTCGAAATCCGGGAAGTCCGGTTCCGAGCCAATGGCTGTGGGATAGACCAGCACCTCGGCTCCGGCCAGTGCGTAGAGCCGGGCGAGCTCCGGGAACCACTGGTCCCAGCAGGTGGGCAGGCCAAGCCGGGCGCCGTCGAGCTCCGCCACCGTATGCACCGGGTACGCGTCCCCGGCCACCGGACCGGGCCGGAAGTACCGGTCTTCGTGATAACCCTCCGACACCGGGATGTGCAGCTTCCGGGTCCGGCCCAGCAGCTGGCCCTCGGGGGAGACCAGGATTGCCGTGTTCAGGCCCAGGCCGTCCGGCCCGTCTGCCCGTTCAAACAGCGAGGCATGGACGCAGACGTCGTGCCGGCGGGCGGCCTCCGCCGCGAACGCGAAGGTCGGCCCGCCGGTCAGGTCCTCTGCCGGTTCTTCAGGGCCGCCGTCCGGCACGGTGTCAGCCGGGTAGCGGGACAGGGTCAGCTCGGGCAGGAACACGGCCTCGGCCCCCTGGTCCGCTGCCCGGGCAATCCCGTCATTGAGCTCGGCCCGGAGCGCCTCCGGGTCCGGCTGCCATCGGTGCTGGACCACCCCCACCCGGACAGACGGCCTGGACCTCGACGCCGTGGTGGCGGCCGGTGAGCGCAGCGCACCGGTACGGGTGATTTCTATCATGGGAAACCTCCGGGAAAGGGGTGCGGTAGGCGGCGCTGCTTTTTCCTTGTGGGGTCAGCGCTCCTTGAAGACCGTGTCCTGCCATTCCTTGTGGGCGGCAGCGTCGCGGCTCATCATCACGTGCTTGACGTTGGTGTATTCCTCGAAGGAGTACACGGACATGTCCTTGCCGAAGCCGGAAGCCTTGTAGCCTCCGTGCGGCATTTCGGACACGATCGGAATGTGGTCGTTGACCCAGACGCAGCCGGCCGCAATTTCCGCGCTGGCCCGCAGCGACCGGTTCAGGTCACGGGTCCAGGCGGAGGCCGCCAGTCCGTAGGGGGTGTCGTTCGCCAGGGCAATGCCCTCGTCGTCGGTATCGAACGGCAGGGCAGTGAGCACTGGACCGAAGATCTCGTCCTGCACAATTTCGGAGTCCTGCGCGGCGCCGGTGATGAGGGTGGGACGGTAGTACGCGCCTGCTGCGAGGTCGCCGCCCGGGGCTTCGCCGCCGGCCAGGATCCGGGCACCGGATTCGCGGGCCCGGTTCACGAACCCGGCCACCTTGTCCCGGTGGGCGTGGCTGATCAGCGAGCCCAGGTCGGTGTCCGGGTCGGTGGGATCGCCCACGACGACGGCGTCCATGAGTTCGGCGACCCGTGCGGTGAAGGCCTCGAACAGCGGAGCCTGGATGTAGGCGCGGGTCGCGGCGGTGCAGTCCTGCCCGCCGTTGATGATCGCCCCGGCTACCGCGCCGTGGGCGGCTGCTTCGAGGTCGGCGTCGTCGAATACCAGGAACGGTGCCTTGCCGCCAAGCTCCAGGTGGACCCGCTTGGCTGTCTGCGCCGCCATGGCCATGATCCGGCGCCCGACGGCGGTGGATCCGGTGAAGGAGGTCATCACGACGTCGGGGTGGGTCACCAGGGCCTCGCCCGCCACGGGACCGGATCCGGTGACAACGTTGATGACGCCGTCGGGAATCCCTGCCGTAGCGGCAGCCTCGGCGAAGATCAGGGAAGTGCCCGGAGTGAGTTCGCTGGGCTTGAGCACGATGGTGTTGCCCGCGGCGATGGCGGGAAGGATCTTCCATCCGGCCATCTGCAGCGGGTAGTTCCACGGCGAAATTGAACCGATCACGCCGATCGCTTCGCGGCGGATCATGGAGGTCCCGCCGGCGCCGTATTCGCCCGCGGCCAGGCCGTGGAGCTGGCGGGCGGCCCCGGCGAAGAAGGACACGTTGTCAACGGTGCCCGGCACATCGAACTCCGTGGACATCCGAATGGACTTGCCGGTCTGGGCGGTCTCCAGTTCGGCCAGTTCGGCGGAGCGTTTGTCCAGCTCGGCGGCCAGCGCCAGCATTGCCTCAGACCGCTCACCCGGGGTGCGGCGTGACCAGCCCGGGAACGCGGCCTTGGCGGCGGCTACGGCGTCGTTGACGTCCTCGGCGTCTGCGTAGCGCAGCGTTTCGGCGGTTTCGCCTGTGGCCGGATTGATCCGTTTGGCTTCCTCGCCCCGGCCCTGCCGGTAGCTGCCGTTGATGAAGAGGTGTCCTTCGGAAAACTGGTGCATTTCTAACTCCGTGAAAGTGGTGTGCGGTGCTGGTGGCGGGCGGGCAGGAAGTGCCCGGCTAGGAGGTGAGGTAGACCTTGCGGAGCGTTTCGGTGACCGTCCAGCGGGTGCGGGTTCCGGCGGCGAGGCGCATGAGGGTGTGCGGGGTGAGCTCTGCCGCGGACTCTGCAGTGCCGTCCTCGGCAAGGAACTCGACCGTCGCAGATCCGGAGAGGACCAGGAAGACCTCGTCTGCTTCGGTGTCGTACATGCCGCCTTCGGTCATTTCCCAGATGCCCAGGCTGACTCCGCCGAAACTGCCCAGCGGGTGCAGCCCGGTGGCCGGGGTCCCGGACGCGATGGCCTCGGCGGGGACCGGCTCACGGACAAGTTCCAGGGCTTCGGGCTGCACGGGAACGCCGGCGGGCAGCGAGGTGAGGGTGCTCATGAATCGAACCCCATCCCTACTGCGTCCATGACCTTCAGCCACGGGCCGCGACGGCCCTGCCGGCGGTCGGCCCGGACCATGGCCGCGGTGGTGATCTTCACGCCCAGCCAGGCCACCGGTTCGGGTGGGAAGGGGAGCGGTTTGCGTTTGACCATCTTCAGTTCCGTCCGTTCAGTCTTTTCGCCACTCAGCAGGTCCAGCATGACGTTGGCGCCGAAACGGGTGGCACCCACTCCCAGGCCGGTGTAGCCGGCGGAGTACGCAACCTTGTCCCCGTAGGCGGTGCTGAAGAAGGCGAAGAAGCGGCTGCACGTGTCGATCGCTCCGCCCCAGGCATGGCTGAAGCGCAGGTCGGCGAGCTGGGGGAACGTGGCGGCAAAGTGTGCGGCGAGCCGTTCGTAGGTGGCCTGCCGGTGCTCGTACTCCGGCTTCATGCTGCGCCCGTAGTTGTAGACCGCGTCGTAGCCCCCGAAGAGGATGCGTGCAGCGCCGTCGCGGTCCGTGGTCAGCCGGTAGTAGTGGAACCGGTTGTTCAGGTCGCTGAGTCCCTGCCGGTTGTGCCAGCCAATTTCGGACAGCTGTTTCGGGGTCAGCGGCTCGGTCATGAGTGCATAGTCGTAGACCGGTACGGTGAACAGCCGGGTGCGCTTGAGCAGCGAAGGAAAGACGTTGGTGGCAAGGGCCACGCGGGCGGCCGTGAGTGTTCCGCCGTCTGTCAGGACACGGACTTTGCCGCCGGCGTTTTCAAGGTCCCGTACCGGAGTGTTCTCGAAAATCTCGACGCCGGCTTCAAGGGCTGCGCGCTGCAGGCCCCAGGCCAGCCGGGCCGGGTTCACCAGCGCGGTGCCGGTTCGGTCCCAGAGGCCCGCGAGGTACAGCGGGGAGTCGACTTCCTTGCGCACTGCTTCCCGGTCCAGGAACACCAGGTCCGGGTTCGCGGGGTCGGCTTCCTCGGCCAGCCACTGGACCTGGTGCTCCTCGGTGGCCACGGAAAGGCTGCCGGTGAGCTCGAAGCCGCAGTCGATGCCGTACCGCTCCACTGTCTCGGCGATTTCGCGCAGGTTTTCGCGGCCCAGCCGGTCCAGGTGCTCGGCTTCGTCCGGCAGGTGCTTGATCCCGTTCGCTTCGCCGTGGGTCAGGGAGGATTCGCAGAACCCGCCGTTGCGGCCCGACGCTGCCCAGGCAATGCGGGAACCCTCCAGCAGCACTACGCGCCGGTCCGGGTTCCGTTCCTTGGCCATCAGTGCGGTCCACAGTCCGGTATAGCCGCCGCCTACGACGGCGAGGTCAGTCTCAGCGGCACCGGAAAAGGCCGGCAGCGCGGCGGGCCGGTCCGGGTCATCCAGCCAGTAGGCTTCCCGGGCGGCTCCGGCGAGGGCCTTTGCAGCACGCGGTCTCCCGTACTGGTTCTCGGCGAGGTCGTAAACGGTCATCATGGTGCGGTCCTTTGAAGTACTGCTGCGCCGGTATCGGCGGTGGAACGGATAAAGACGGGTTCTCCGGCGGCCAGGACAATCTCGCTTTGAAGCGAGGACAGCTCAGCCGGGTCCAGCTCGAAGGGGTTGGCCGAGTGCACGGCCAGGTCAGCCGGAGCGCCCGGCACAAGGGTCCCGCCGGCGGCACGGTTCAGCCAGGCGGATCCGGAGGTATAGGCGGCCAGGGCGCTGTTCAGGGTCAGCGCCTGGGCGGGGAGCAGCGGCGGGGCATCCGGATAGTCAGGATGGGACCGGTTGACGGCCACATGGATCGCCTGCCAGGGATCCGGGCTGGAGACGGGCCAGTCGGATCCCATGGCCAGCCGGGCACCCGCCGCCTCCAGCCCAGCGAACGGGTACTGCCAGCCGGCACGTTCGTCACCGAGCAGCGGAACGGTGAGCTCGCGCATCTGGTCGTCGTTGCAGGCCCACAGTGCCTGGGCATTCACCGTGACGTCCAGGTCGGCAAACCGGCCGATGTCGCCGGGATGGATGATCTGCAGGTGGGCCATGTGGTGCCGGCCCGCCGAGCCCGGGTTGGCGGCCCGTGCGGCGGCAACGGCGTCGAGCCCGGTACGGACTGCCCGGTCTCCGATCACGTGCAGGTGCAGGTCGAAACCGGCGGCGTCCAGGGCAATGGAGACAGCCGTGAGGACTTCGGGGGAGAGGTAGAGCAGGCCGCGCTCATCCGCCGGGGCATCACCCGCACAGGCACAGGGACGCAGGTAGGGATCCAGCATGGCGGCGGTGTAGTTCTCCGGAACCCCGTCCACCATGATTTTGGCGCTCGTGGTGGGAAAACCGGCGGCGGCGTTGGCTGCACGGCGTTCCCTGAACTCCTGAACGAGTGCCGGAACGGAGTCCACGGTGGTGTCCCGGGGGACCCAGAGCGCACCGGTGGCCCGGCCTTTGAGGGTTCCGGCCCCGGCAAGGGAACGGTATGCCGCCGACGCGTCAGGGTAGCCGCCGTAACTGCCCAGGATCGCTTCCTGCCAGCCGGTGACGCCCATGGAGAAGAGGTGGTCCTGGGCGTGGAGGATGCCGTCAGCGAGCAGCTGGCCGGTGACCGGAGGCAGTACACGGGCCACCAGGTCCATGGCCCCCTCATGCAGGGTTCCGGACGGGAATCCGTCCGGACCGCGCTCGATGCGCCCATCGGCAGGATCAGGGGTCGAGGCATCGATGCCCGCCAGTTCCAGGGCGCGGGTGTTCACCCAGGCACTGTGGTGGTCGCGGTTGATCAGGTAGACGGGACGGTGGGGAGCGACGGCGTCGAGGATGTGCCGGTCCGGGTAACCGCCGGGAAAGTCGCCTTTGTACCAGCCGCCGCCGGTAACCCAGCCTTCCGGGTTGTCCGCCGCGGCCGGCCGGCGGGCGTGCTCGGCGATCCGCGCCAGGCAGGCTTCGGCGCCGCTGAGCTCGGCCAGGTCGCAGCCCAGGCGTTCCACGCCGGCGTAGGCGGCGTGGATGTGGGCATCGGTGAAGCCCGGGGTGACCAGCCGTCCGGCCAGGTCCTCCGTCTCGGTGGCGGGCCCCGCCAGGGCCCTTAGCTCTGCGTCCGTCCCCACGGCTGAGACGGCGCCGCCGGACACGGCCACGGCAGTGGCTCCGGGAACCAGGCGCCGGCCGTCAAAGACCGCGCCGGAATGGAAAATCCATTCGATCTGTGGCACAAAAACCTCGTAATTCCACTTTTGGTCGTTTTCGGTCTAGCCCAGCGCTATTCCGGACCCGGCATTTAAATGAATGCCATTCACTGGTAACGACTGTTCTTATAAAACGGGAGCCCCGCAGGCTTGTCAACGGTGAGGGTGAAGTTGGTGCAACTGTTTACGGGCGCGAAACACCGCGGTTCCACGGATTCGCATCCGGTCAGTATTGGCCGCATTCCCTGCGCAAAACCGGCAGCGGGATCCGCAGGGATCCCGCTGCCGGACGCGTGCCGCGGGGCTGGGTGCTACTCGGTGTAGCCGTCAGCGATCGCCATGACTTCGTCGAGGATGCCAAGCCCGGTGCGGGCGTCTTCCTCGGTGATGTTCAGCGGCGGCACCACATGGATGCGGTTGAAGTTCGCGAACGGGAGGAGCCCGCGTTCCTTGCTCGCGGCGATCAGTTCATTCATCGCCGGGCTGGAGCCGCCGTACGGTGCCAGCGGTTCGCGGGTTTCGCGGTTCTTGACGAACTCGATGGCCCAGAAGGCACCCGTTCCGCGGACTTCGCCCACGCTGGGGTGCTTCTGCGCCAGTTCTGCCAGGCCCGGTCCAAAGACGGTCTCGCCGAGCCGGGCTGCGTTTTCAACCATGCCTTCCTCGCGCATGGCGTTGATCGTGGCCACGGCAGCGGCACAGGCCAGCGGGTGTCCGGAGTAGGTCAGCCCGCCGGGGTAGGGCGAATTGGCGAACGTGGCCGCGATCTCATCCGAGATGGCCACGCCGCCCAGCGGCACGTAGCCGGAGTTCACGCCCTTGGCGAAGGTGAGCAGGTCGGGCTCCACGCCGTCCGCATGCTCTACGGCGAACCACTTGCCGGACCGGCCAAAGCCGGCCATGACCTCGTCGGCAATGAACATGATTCCGTACTTGCGGGTCAGTTCCCTGACACCGGCAAGGTAGCCGGGCGGGGGAATCATGATGCCGGCGGTTCCCGGGATGGACTCAAGCACCAGGGCTGCGAAGGCTCCCGGGCCCTCGAGCAGGATGAGCTGTTCCAGGTGTTCCAGCGCACGCTGGACTTCCTCTTCCTGTGTGGCGGCGTGGAACTGGCTGCGGTACAGGAACGGAATGTGGAAGTGCACGGTTCCGGAGGTGCCGTAGTCGTTGGGGATCCGGCGCGGGTCACCCGTGACGTTTACTGCCAGTGCCGTGCCGCCGTGATAGGAGCGGTAGGCGGAGAGCACCTTATAGCGGCCGGTGTGCAGGCGTGCCATCCGGATGGCGTGCTCAATCGCGTCGGCGCCGCCGTTCGTGAAGAACACTGTGTCCAGGTTCCCCGGGGTCAGCTCGGAGATCAGCCGTGCCGCTTCGGACCGGGCATCGTTGACGTACTGCGGGGCAACGGTGCACAGCTTGCCGGCCTGCTCCTGGATCGCCGCCACCACCTTGGGGTGCTGGTGGCCAATGTTGGTGTTGACCAGCTGGGAGGAGAAGTCCAGCAGCTTCCGGCCTTCCCCGTCCCAGACCCAGGACCCTTCGGCACGGGTGATGGTCATCGGGTTGATCTGCTTCTGTGCGGACCAGGAATGGAACACGTGCTTGCGGTCCAGTTCCCAGGCGCGGCGTCCTGCGGCCAGTTCCTCTTCGGTGACTGCCGGTTCGGCGGTTGTGCTCATGATCGGATCCTTCCTGGGACTTAGGCGTTCTGCGGGAAGCCGAGGTTCAGGCCGCCGTGGCTCGGGTCGAGCCAGCGGGTGGTGACAACCTTGCCGCGGGTGAAGAAGTGCACGCCCTCGGTGCCGTGGGCATGGGAATCGCCGAAGAGCGAGTTCTTCCAGCCGCCGAAGGAGTAGTACGCCATGGGAACGGGAATCGGAACGTTGATGCCGACCATGCCCACCTGGACTTCGTTCTGGAAGCGTCGGGCGGCACCGCCGTCGTTGGTGAAGATCGCGGTGCCGTTGCCGTACTGGTTGGCGTTGATCAGGGCAAGCGCTTCGTCGTAGCTTTCGGCGCGGACCACGGAGAGCACGGGGCCGAAGATTTCGTCGGTGTAGATGGACATGTCCGGGGTGACGTGGTCGAACAGGGTCGGGCCGAGGAAGAAGCCCTCGCCGTCGGCGTCCGCTTCCACCTTGCGTCCGTCCAGGACGACGGTCGCTCCGGCGGCTTCGCCGGCGTCGATGTAGCTTGCCACCTTGTCGCGGTGGGCGGAGGTGACCAACGGGCCCATGTCGGTGCCGCGCAGGCCGTCGCCAATGCGCAGGGTGCGGGTGCGCTCGGCGATCTTGGCAACGAGCTCGTCACCGACGGGTCCGACGGCGACCAGGGCTGAGATGGCCATGCAGCGCTCGCCGGCGGAACCGAAGCCGGCGTTGACCGCGGCGTCGGCAGCCAGGTCCAGATCGGCGTCGGGCAGGACGATCATGTGGTTCTTGGCGCCGCCCAGGGCCTGGACGCGCTTTCCGCTGGCGGTGCCTTCGCGGTAGACGTACTGCGCGATCGGGGTGGATCCAACGAAGGACACGGACTTGATGTCCGGGTGGTGCAGCAGGGTGTCCACCGCAACCTTGTCGCCGTGGACCACATTGAAGACGCCGTCCGGCAGGCCGGCTTCCTTCCAGAGCTCGGCGATCCAGTTGACCGCCGTCGGGTCCTTCTCGCTGGGCTTGACCACCACGGTGTTGCCGGTGGCAATCGCGACCGGGAAGAACCACATGGGAACCATGGCCGGGAAGTTGAACGGGCTGATGATGGCTGCGGGTCCAACCGGCTGGCGGATGGAGTGCACGTCCACCTTGGTGGAGGCGTTCTCCGTGAAGCCGCCCTTGAGCAGGTGCGGGATGCCGCAGGCGAATTCGACGACTTCCTGGCCGCGGCTGATTTCGCCCAGTGCGTCGTCGAGGACCTTGCCGTGCTCGGCGGTGATGATTGCTGCGAGTTCGGGCTTGCGGGCGTTGAGCAGTTCGCGGAAGTTGAACAGGATCTGCACCCGGCGGGCCAGGGAGGTGTCGCGCCAGGCCGGGAAGGCCGCGGCCGCGGCTGCAACGGCTTCGTTGACGGTTTCCTCACTGGCCAGGGCAACCTGGGAGGTGGTCTTGCCGGTGGCCGGGTTGGTCACGTTGGCGAGGCGGGTGTCTGCCGGTGCCGTGAAGGCGCCGTTGATCCAGTGCTGCGTGGTCTGCACGTTCTGCTCCTTGGCGTAGATGGTGGGGCTGGACACCATTCAAGACCAGCGAGCGGCTTCCGAACATTGCCAAGGTGTCAGGAAATAATCCGGAATCTTTACGATCTGTCGGCCGCGGTGGAGCCGGTTTGCCTAGACTCCCAGCATGAGCCTGCAGCTGAGCACCGTCCTGGACCTCGACGTCGTCCGGGCCGGGGACCCCGAAATCCTCACCGGACATGATTCGCTGGGCGTGCCGGTGCGCTGGGTGCACGTTGCTGAACTGCGCAGCCTCGCGGACCTGCTCGAGGGCGGGGAACTGGTGCTGACCACGGGCCTTGCCTTCGGGGACTCGGCAGACCAGGCAGCCGAATACCTGGCGGGGCTGCAGGCCGCGGGGGTGGCCGGCGTCGTCGTCGAGATTCCGGGGGACCGCCCGGAGGCTGCCGCAGCGCTGGCCGCCGGCGCACGCCGGGCGGTTCCCGGCGGCGGTCCTGCCCTTCCCGTCATCCGGCTGCACCGCACGGTCCGTTTCGTGGAAGTCACTGAGGTGGTGCACCGCAGGATTGTGGCCGGCCAGCTCGAGCAGGTTGAAAAGGCCCGGCAGGTCCATGAAGTCTTCACCATGCTCAGCGTGCAAAGCGCCGGCGTGCAGGAGATTGTGGACCGCACCGCCGCGCTGCTCAACGCTCCGGTGGTCCTGGAGGACAGCTCGCACCTGGTGGTGGCGTTTGCCGCCGTCGGCCTGCCCGCTCAGGAACTGCTCCGTGACTGGCAGCGGCGCTCGCGGGCGGTTCACGGATACCGGGAAACAAAGGTCGCCGGTGACGAGCGCTGGCTGCAGACCCCGGTGGGCCTGGGCAGCGCACAGTGGGGCCGGCTGGTGCTTCCCGGGGCGCCGCAGGTCCCCGCTGCAGCGGCGGAAGCGGCCATGGTCCTAGAACGCGCCGGCCAGGCGCTGTCCATCAACCGCCTCGCCGAACGTGACCAGGCCGGTTTGGCCCAGCAGGCCCAGGCCGGGCTGATCCATGAACTGCGCGGTTCCCGGCCGCAGGAGGAGGACGAGGCACTCACCCGCGCCTCGGCGCTGGGGCTGAAGCCGTCCCCGGCATACCTGCCGCTCGTCCTGCACCTGGATCCCGGCTCCGGCAAGGATCCAATGTCCATGCAGCGCAGGGAGCGCGCCCTGCTGGAAATGCTCGACGCCGTGCTGGCTGCGACCCGGAACAGCGCACTCGCCGCCGCACTGCAGACCGGCCAGGTGGCTGTGCTGCTGGCGCTGCCGGCCAGGATGCTTGAGGACAGCCTGCTGGAGCGCATCTGCGGGGATCTTGCCGCCCGGACCTCGGCGGCAGCGGGCGAGCTGCGCTGGACCGCCGGCGTGGGACGCGCCCGCACCCGCCTGTCCGACGCCGCTGCCGGCCTGGATGAGGCAGCCCACGTTGCGCAGACAGCCGGGACGCTCGCTGCCGGTGCCAACCGGTATTTCCGGTCCACCGACGTCCGGCTTCGGGGGCTGCTGGCGCTGCTCCGGGAGGATCCGAGGGCGGTTTCCTTTGCGGAGGCGGAACTGCGCGGGATTGAAGCGGCGGACGACCTCGCCCTGCTGCAGCGCTTCCTGGAGTGCGGCGGAAACAAGACGGCGCTGGCCCGCAGCGGCTACCTCAGCCGTCCCACGCTGTACGCCCGGCTGCAGAAGCTCGAGTCCCGGCTGGGGGTCTCGCTGGATGACCCGGAGTCCCGCACTTCACTGCACGTGGCTGTGCTGCTGCGCCAGCTGCAGTCCCTGTCGCCAGCGGGCTGAGGGCGGCCCGGTAACAAACGCGCGCGTGATCCGGGGCAGGGTTCCGGCCGGGGTAGGTTCGACGCATGACCTCATCAGCCTCTTTGGACTACGGGCAGGCAGCAGCCACCGTGCAGATCGACAACGACCGCGTGCGGGTCACCCAGTGGTGTTTCCCTCCCGGCACGCAGACCGGCTGGCATGTCCATGAGATGGATTACGTGGTGGTTCCCACTGCGGCCGGCCATATGAGCTACGAAACCGCGGACGGTCCGGCAACCCTGGACCTGGTGGTGGGGGAGTCCTACGCCCGCAAGGCAGGCAGCGAGCACAACGTCATCAACAAGACGGACACCGAGTTCGCGTTCGTGGAGATTGAACTCAAGGACACCCGCGGTCGCCGCTCCTAACGCCCGGAGACCCGGTCAGCCATCTTGGCGATGGGCGACGTCGTGCTCCGGCCATTGCGTTCGGCGCGGTCGGCAGCGTAGTACGCGGCGTACATGGCCTTCACCGCGATCCAGCGCAGCGGTTCAGGTTCCCACCGGCGGACCTTCCGGTTTACCCAGGGCATGCGCGTGAGTTCGCTGCCGGGATCCAGGATCAGGTCCCGCAGAGTGCGTGCGGCAAGGTTCGTGGCAGCCACGCCGGTGCCCACATATCCGCCGGCCCAGCCCAGCCCGGTCTTCGGATCCAGGCCCACGGTGGCTTTCCAGTCCCGCGGAACCCCCAGGACTCCGGCCCAGGCATGCTCGATCCGCGCATCGGCCGCTGCCGGGAACATGTCCTGCAGCAGCGCGGTAAGGCTGGCGATCGTTTCCGGCTGGGTGGCGCCGTCGGTATCGGTGCGGGAACCGAAGCGGTAGGGCACGCCGCGTCCGCCCAGAGCGATGCGGCCGTCAGCGGTGCGCTGGGCGTACATGTAGGCGTGGGCCATGTCCGCAACGGTGTCCATTGAGTCCCAGCCGATCTGCTGCCAGACGGATTCCGGGAGCGGCTCGGTGGCGATCATGGAGGAGTTCATCGGCAGCCATTCGCGGTGGTGTCCGCGCAGGTTCGCGGTGAAGCCCTCGGTGGCGCGCAGGACGTACTTCGCGCTGACTGTTCCGCGGTCGGTCACGGCACGTCCGGGCTGGATATCCGTCACCGTGGTCCCCTCATAAATGGGAGCACCAAGGCCCTCGACGGCGGCAGCCAGTCCGCGCACCAGGCGGGCCGGATGGATGCGGGCGCAGTGCGGGTGGTGGATGCTGGCCAGCGCACCGGCAACGTGGATCCGCTCGGCGGTTTCGGCGGCGTCGAGCAGGCGGGTTCCGGCCTCAGGCCAGGCTGCTTCCTCCTCCGCCCAGGCACGAAGCCGTCCCAGCTGCGCTTCGTTGCGGGCAACGTTCAGTTCCCCGCCCTTGGCCACCGCAGCATCTATGCCTTCGGCAGCGGCAGCGGCAATCACTTCATCAACGGTTTCGTTGAGCAGTTCCTGGAACCGCCCGACGACGGCGCGGCCGTGCGACTTCACGTACTGGCTGCGCCCGCCCGTGATCGAGTTGGTCAGCCAGCCGCCGTTGCGTCCGGAGGCCCCGAACCCCGCGAAACGGGATTCGAGCACCACCACGGACAGCTCCGGGCGGGCCTTCTTCAGGTAATAAGCGGTCCACAGCCCCGTGTAACCGGCACCGACGACGGCGACGTCCGCCTCGCGGTTCCCGTCCAGTCCGGGACGCGGATCCGGAAGGCCGGTGTCCGCGTACCAGAAGGAAACGTTTCCGTTTACCGGGGCTGTGGAAATGCTCATCAGAGGTGGTTCAGTCCTTCCGTGAGGACGGAGCGCAGGATTGATTCGATCTGGTCGAACTCGGGCTGGCCGATGGTCAGCGGCGGCGCGAGCTGGATGACGGGGTCTCCGCGGTCGTCCGCGCGGCAGTAGAGGCCAGCGTCGTACAGTGCGGTGGAAATGTACCCGCGCAGCAGGCGCTCGGACTCGTCTGCGGAGAAGGTCTCCTTGGTTGCCTTGTCCTTGACCAGTTCGATGCCGTAGAAGTAGCCCTCGCCGCGGACGTCGCCCACGATCGGCAGGTCCTTCAGCTTCTCCAGCGTCGCCCGGAAAGCCGGGGCGTTGGTCTTCACGCGGTTGTTGAGGTCTTCGGCCTCGAAGATGTCCAGGTTCGCCATGGCGACGGCGGCGGAGACCGGGTGCCCGCCGAAGGTGTAGCCGTGGTAGAACGTGGTGTCGCCCTTGGCGAACGGTTCGAACAGCCGATCCGAGGCGATCATCGCGCCCAGCGGCGCGTAGCCGCTGGTGATGCCCTTGGCACAGGTGATGATGTCCGGCACGTAGTCGAAGTCGATCGAAGCGAACATCGAACCGACGCGGCCGAAGGCACAGATCGTCTCATCCGAGACCAGCAGGACGTCGTACTGGTCGCAGATCTCGCGCACGCGCTTGAAGTATCCGGGGGGCGGCGGGAAGCAGCCGCCGGAGTTCTGCACCGGCTCGAGGAACACGGCGGCGACGGTATCCGGGCCTTCGAATTCAATGGCTTCGCCGATGCGGTCGGCGGCCCAGCGGCCGAAGGCCTCGGGATCTTCGAGACCTTCCGGTGCCCGGTACTGGTTGGTGTTCGGCACGCGGAAAGCGCCCGGGACAAGGGGCTCGAAGGCGGACTTCATGTCCGGGATACCCGTGATGGACAGGGCGCCCTGCGGGGTGCCGTGATAAGCCACGGCGCGTGAGATGACCTTGTGCTTGGTGGGCCGGCCGGTGAGCTTGAAGTACTGCTTCGCCAGCTTCCAGGCGGACTCGACGGAGTCGCCGCCGCCGCTGGTGAAGAAGACGCGGTTCAGGTCGCCGGGGGCCTCCGCGGCGAGGCGCTCGGCCAGGTCGATGGCCGGGGGATGGGCGTAGGACCACAGCGGCATAAAGCTCAGTTCGCGGGCCTGGCGGGCGGCTGCCTCGGCCAGTTCTTCGCGGCCGTGGCCAACCTGCACGGTGAAGAGACCGGCCAGGCCGTCAATGAGCTCATGGCCGCGGTCGTCATAAATGTGGTGGCCTTTGCCGCGCGTAATAATCGGTACATTTCCACCGGCGGCAATTCCCGAGTGGCGGGCCATGTGCATCCACAGGTTCCTGCGGGCTGCCTCCTGGCGGTCCGTTCCGCGCGGCGTTGTTGACGAAGAAGTTGAAGGCTGGACAGTGGTTTCGGTCATCTGGTGCCCCAGTTGTAGGCCTGCTTGCGCAGGGATAGGTACATAAAGGTTTCGGTGGTTGAAACGCCGGGAATGCTGCGGAACCGGTTCACCAGGAGCATGAGGTCCTGGTCGTTTTCACACACCACTTCGGCCAGCAGATCGAACGAGCCGGCCGTGACAACGCAGTAGTCCACCTGATCAATGGCTGAGATCCGGTCGGCTACTGCCAGGACGTCATCGTTCACGCGGATGCCCAGCATCGCCTGCCGGGGAAAGCCCAGCTGCAGGGGATCGGTCACCGCAACGATCTGCATGACGCCGCTGTCTGTCAGTTTCTGGACCCGTTGCCGCACGGCCGCCTCGGACAGGCCAACGGCCTTTCCGATCGCGGCGTAGGAACGGCGTCCGTCCTCCTGAAGCTGCTCAATGATCGCCTTGGAGATGTCGTCGACGGAATGATTCCCAGAAGCGGATTCCATGGTTTTAGCCACCTCCAGGTGCGGATTCGAGAGCTCAGACTGCGTGAGTGTTAGCCATTCAATCTTTTATTTCGTGCGAAATCAAGGCTTTTCAGAACGGAAAGCGTGCTGACCTTTGCCATATTTTTTGGAAACCGTTGTGTAACAAAACTTTTACAACGAAAACCTTGTCGCGACGGATTTCGGTCTGGCACTATCAATCATCAACACCCGTCCGCAGTGCAGTAGTGCCAGCAAGGAGCCCCACATGTCGAAGCGCCCCGTGAACGATCCGATGCTACGGAGTATCGTCAACGCCCAGATGTCCCGGCGGAAGCTGCTCATGGGGGCCGGCGGGCTCTCGCTTGCCGGCATGCTTGCTGCCTGCGGCACCGGCGGAGGAACCGGCGGCGGCGGGGCCTCTTCGAAGCCGAGTCCGGCAACGGACGTGTCCGATTCTGAAAAGACCGTGAATTGGGCCAACTGGACCCTGTACCTGGACTACGACGACTCAACCCGGACCTATCCCTCGCTCGACGCCTTCAGCGCGGCCACCGGTATCAAGGCCAACTACTCCGAAGACGTGGACGGAAACGACTCCTACTTCGGTAAGGTCCAGGGCCAGCTCTCGGCCGGCCAGGACATTGGCCAGGACATTGTGACCCTCACCGACTGGATGGCCGGGCGCCTGATCCGCCTGGGCTACACCCAGGAACTGGATCTGGCCAATATCCCCAATTCCAAGAACCTGCTCCCGAGCCTGAAGAACGTGGACTTCGATCCCGGACGCAAGCACTCCCTCACCTGGCAGTCCGGCTTCGGCGGAATCGTCTGGAACAAGGAGGCATTCCCCAAGGGCCTGAAGTCCGTCTCCGATCTCTGGCAGCCTGAACTCAAGGGCCGCGTCGAGGTCCTCGACGAAATGCTGGACACCATGGGCCTGCTCATGATGGACAACGGCGTGGACATCACCGGCGACTGGGGTGAGGACGAGTTCGAGAACGCCCTGGACGTCCTGTCCAAGCAGATCGCCGACGGACAGATTCGCCAGGTCAAGGGCAACTCGTACAAGGAAGACCTGATTTCCGGCGACGCACTTGCCGTCATCGGCTGGTCCGGCGACATTACGCAGCTGAACTTCGAAGAGGGCGACAAGTGGGAGTTCGCCCTTCCTGAAGCCGGCGGCACGCTGTGGTCGGACAACCTCCTGGTGCCGATCGGTGCCACCCACAAGGCCAACGCCGAGAAGCTCATGGACTACTACTACGATCCCGTGAATGCGGCCACGGTTGCGGCGTACGTGAACTACATCTGCCCCGTTGAAGGCGCCCGCGAGGCCATGGAAGCCATCGATCCGGAGCTGGTGGAGAACCCGCTGATCTTCCCCACGGATGAGTACCTCGCCAACGCACACGTGGTCCGCACGCTGACCCCCGAAGAAGAGACGGACTTCAACGACCGCTTCCAGACCGCGATCGGAAACTGATACATGAGCACCACCGAACTTTCCCGGGAGCCCGGCGCAAGCACTGGCACGGGCGCAGACCTTGTCCTCTCCGGCGTCACCAAGCGCTTCACGGAGTTCACCGCCGTGGACAACCTGGACCTGGTGATTCCGTCCGGTTCCTTCTTCGCGCTGCTGGGGCCCTCGGGCTGCGGCAAGACAACCACGCTGCGGATGATCGCCGGCCTGGAACAGCCCACGGCCGGCACCATCTCCATCGGCGGCAAGGACATCACCGGCACCAGCCCGTACCAGCGTCCGGTTAATACGGTATTCCAGAACTACGCGCTGTTCCCGCACATGAGTGTGCTGGACAACGTTGCCTTTGGGCTCAAGCGCCGCAAGATCCGCGACGCCGAGGCCCAGGCCAAGGCAGCACTCGAACTGGTGGAGCTGGCGCACCTCGGCTCGCGCCGTCCGGCGCAGCTCTCCGGCGGCCAGCAGCAGCGCGTGGCCCTGGCCCGCGCCGTCGTCAACCGGCCCGCCGTGCTGCTCCTGGACGAGCCGCTCGGTGCGCTGGACATGAAGCTCCGCCGGCAGATGCAGGTTGAACTGAAGAAGATCCAGACGGAAGTCGGCCTGTCCTTCGTCCACGTCACCCACGACCAGGAGGAGGCCATGACCATGGCCGACACCGTGGCCGTGATGAACCACGGCCAGGTTGAGCAGATGGGCCCGCCGCAGGAACTGTACGAACTTCCGCGAACCGCTTTTGTCGCGAACTTCCTGGGCAAGTCCAACCTCATGCCGGCCGTGGTCACCGGGAACGCGGGGCAGTACCTGCAGATCGACGTCGCGGGCAACTCCCTGACGCTGCTCAAGGACCGCGCCACGGACCATACGGGCAAGATCCTGGTAGGCATCCGCCCGGAGAAGCTGCGGATGGAGGCCGACACGGCCGCGGCTGCGCCGGGTTCGATCCGCGGGGTGGTGCTCGATGCCTCCTTCACCGGCGCCAGCACCGAATACCTGGTCGACGCCGAGGGCATCGGCACCGTCGGTGTCTTCGCGCAGAACCACGGCGGAGCACTCTTTCACGACGGGGACCGGGTGCGCCTTGCCTGGGATCCGGAACACGCCTTTGGCCTCAGCGGAAGCGAGGACCGGGAGGCCGGCGCCGGAGAGGACGGCCTCTAATGGCGCTCCTCACCGCAGGCAAGGCCACCGGCACCGGGACCAGCGCTGCGGAGGAGGAGGCCAGCAAACGCCGGGGGCGGATCGGCTACCTGCTGATCCTTCCCGGATTCATCTTCCTGCTGCTCTTCTTTGCCATGCCGGTGCTTTCCCTGCTGGCGACCTCGCTGTACATCAAGCCGGAAGGCGCCGACGTCGGGCAGTTCGTTCCGGCGCTTGAATTCGGCAACTACGTGGTGGTGCTGCAGAACTACTGGCCGGCAGTGCTCCGTTCGTTTGGGTTCGCCCTGATCGCCACGGTGGCTGCACTGATTATCGGCTACCCGATGGCCTATCTCGTGGCTGTACGGCTGCGCGAGCGGAAGCTGCTCAAGGGCATCCTGCTGGTACTCATCATCGCCCCGTTCTTCACCAGCTTCATCCTTCGCACCCAGGCCTGGAAGCAGATCCTGGCGGATGAAGGGCCGGTGGTTTCAGTACTGCGGGCGGTGTCCCTGCTGCCGGAGGACGGACGGCTCACCGCTACGGCATTCGCCGTGATCTGCGGCCTGACGTACAACTTCCTGCCGTTTATGACCCTGCCCATCTACGCCAACCTGGAACGCCTGGATACCCGGCTGATCGAGGCCGGCGGGGACCTCTACGCGAACGGCTGGACCACGTTCCGCAAGATCACCTTCCCGCTGTCCCTGCCGGGCGTCATGGCCGGAACCCTGCTGACATTCATCCCCGCCACCGGCGACTACGTGAATGCAGCCCTGCTGGGCAACAACCAGAACACCACCATGATCGGCCAGGTCATCGACTCCCGGTTCTTCCGGGTGGTCGACTACCCGGGAGCCTCTGCGCTCTCCTTCCTGCTGATGCTGGCGATCCTGTTCCTGGTGATCCTGTACGTCCGGCGCTTCGGCACCAAAGAACTGATGTAAGGAACCAAACATGAAACAAAAACTAGGCCGCTGGCTCGTGCCGGTGTTCGGGGGACTGGCATTCCTGTTCCTCCTGGTTCCGATCGTTTACGTTTTCGCCTTCTCCTTCAACGACGCCGGACGCACCAACCTTTCCTGGCGCGGGTTCACGCTGGATAACTGGAAGAACCCCTGCGGTGCCCCCGGCGTCTGCGAGGCACTCGGCAACAGCCTGCAGGTAGGGCTCGCGGCAACGCTGATTTCGACGGCGCTGGGCACGGCAATCGCCGTCGGGCTGGTCCGTTACCGGTTCAAGTTCAACGCAACGGCCAACATGCTGATCTTCCTGCCGCTCGCCACCCCCGAGGTGGTGCTCGGCGCCTCGCTGCTGGCACAGTTCCTGAACATCGGGGCTGAGCTGGGCATGGGAACCGTCATCATCGCCCACTCCATCTTCTGCATCTCCTTTGTGGTGGTGACGGTCAAGGCCCGCGTGGCGAGCCTCGACCCGAAGCTGGAGGAAGCTGCCGGAGATCTCTACGCCTCGCCGATCCAGGCGTTCTGGCGGATCACCTTCCCGCTGCTGCTGCCCGGCATCGTGGCGGCTGCCCTGCTGGCCTTCGCGATGAGCTTTGATGACTTCATCATCACGAACTTCAACTCAGGCAACCTGGACACGTTCCCGAAGTTCATTTACGTGGCCGCGACCCGGGGCATCCCGGCGCAGGCCAACGTGATTGGTTCGGCCATGTTCATCATTTCCCTGCTGGTGGTCATTGGCGGCCAGGTCCTGGCACACCGCCGGGCCAAGATGCTGGCGGCCCGCTAGGGCAACAGCGCGAGGGAGTCTGGAGAGGCGCCGTGGTGGTAACCGCGGCGCCTCTTCCCTTGTTTCCAGCGTCCCTCAGGCCAGCAGCTCCCTCAGTCCAGCAGCTCCCTCAGGTCAGCAGCTCCCTGAGCCGGCGGGCGTTATGCACCGCCGCGCCGCCGCCGTCGTTATTGAAGTAGGCATAGACGTCCCGGCCGCCGGCCTGCCACTCGCGGAACCGACTAGCCCACCACTGCAGGTCCTGCTCCGGATAGGACCCGGCGTAGAGGGTGTGCTGGTCCGGCCCGTGAAGGCGCACGTAGACGAAGTCCGCTGTTGCCTCCAGGACGCAGGGCAGCTGGGCGCCGCTCATCACGCAGTAGGCCGCGTTATGCCGTGCCAGCAGGGCATAGACCTCCGGGGTGTTCCAGGAACCGTGCCGGAATTCGACGGCCACCTTGATGGTTTCCGGAAGGGCACCGAGTACGGCATCGAGCCGGGCATCATCGCGTTCAAAGTCCGGCGGCAGCTGAAGCAGCAGAACGCCGGCCCGGGATCCCAGCTCCTCCCAGCAGCGGATGATGCGGTCAATCCACACCTGCGGGTCGCGCAGCTTGCGGGCATGCGTCAGCCCCCGGGACGCCTTGACGGAGAACTCGAAACCCTCCGGCAGCCGGTCCCGGTAGCGGGCAAAGGCCTCCTCGCGCGGCCAGCGGTAGAAACTGCCGTTGAACTCCACGGTGTCGAACTCGCCGGCGTAGAACTCCAGCCACTTTGAGGCGGGGACGCCCGGGGGATAGAGCTCATGGCGCCAGTCGCTGTAGGTCCATCCCGAGGTGCCAATCCGCAGCGTTCCCATCCGTTGCCCTTTCTGTCCGGACCAACGTACCCCCGCAGGCGGAAAACTGCCGGGCAGCGTACCCAGAGGCGCATGCCGGGCGGCAGACTTGAAACGGAGCCTCTTGTTAACCGGCGTCCCCGGGGAAAGGACCCACCATGGACGAGCCAGAACAGCGGGAACAACCGGAACCGGAACAGTCCGGTTCCGGGAGGGGGAGCTACCTGCGGATGGTCCGCAGCCTACGGGCGCAGCCCGATGCCGTGTACAAGGCCTGGACTGACCTCTCCCACGTCACGGACTGGTGGGGGCCGGAGGGCTTTATCGTTCCGGAGGGCCGGGTGAGCATGGACAGCCGTGAAGGCGGCCGGTACCAGGCCTGCATGGTCAATACCATCACCGGTGACGAACTGTGGTGGGGCGGAACCCTCGAACGGCTGGATCCGCCGGACCACTTGTCGATGACCCAGCGGTGGGAACAGCCGGACGGAACGCCGGCCAGCAGCACTACGCTGATTACGGTGGACCTGGAACCGCACGACGGCGGCACGCAGATGTCCTTTGCGCAGGGCCCGTTCGCTGATTCAAACGACAGGGACGGCCACGAGACCGGCTGGAACTCCTCGTTCTCCCGGCTCGCGGAATACCTGGCCCGCCGCTCCTGAAATAACCGCGGGTTCCATTCGGTTGCACTGGTAAGCCCACTCAGCGCAACGAAAGGCCGGCTTTCCCATGACGTACCCGCTTTCCATCCTCGACTTCGCCTCCATTGAAGAGGGCGGGACTGCTGCCGACTCCTTCCGGGAAAGCCTGGCTCTGGCCCAGCACGCGGAGAAACTGGGGTACCGCCGCGTCTGGTACGCGGAGCACCACAACATGCCTACCATCGCGTCCTCGGCCACGAGCGTGCTGATCTCCTACATTGGCGCCAACACCTCCACCATCCGGCTCGGTGCCGGCGGCATCATGCTGCCCAACCACGCTCCGCTGACCATCGCCGAGCAGTTCGGCACCCTGGAGTCCCTGTACCCCGGACGCATCGACCTGGGGCTGGGCCGCGCGCCGGGCAGCGACCAGAAGACCATGCGGGCGCTGCGCCGTGATCCCATGTCAGCGGACAGTTTCCCGCGGGATGTCCAGGAGCTGCAGGGCTACCTCACCGGCAACAGCCTGATTCCGGGCATCGACGCCATTCCGGGCAAGGGCACCAACGTGCCGCTCTACATCCTCGGCTCCTCGCTCTTCGGCGCCCGCCTGGCCGCCGCTCTGGGCCTGCCGTACTCCTTTGCCTCCCACTTCGCGCCGCAGGCACTGCAGGATGCCGTCGCCCTGTACCGGCGCGAGTTCCAGCCCTCCGAGCAGCTGGCCGAGCCGTACGTCATTGCCGGCGTCAACGCCCTCGCTGCCCCCACCACCGAGGAAGCGGACGCCATCTTCAAGCAGTCCCAGCGCCGCCGGGTCACCCAGCTGCTGGGCAAGGACCGCACCTACACGGATGCGGAAGCAGACCTGGTGCTTGAGTCTCCGGCAGGCCAGCACATCAAAATGATGGGCCACTACTCCGCCGTCGGAACACCGGGCGAAGTCCGCCAGTACCTTGACTGGTTCGCCGAGCATGCAGCAGCTGATGAGCTGATCGTCGCCACCCACGCTCCGACCCTGGAGCAGCGCCTGCGTTCCTTCACCCTGCTGGCCGAGGCCGCGGAGCTCATCCCCGCCTAACCCCTCGTCCCCTCCCTCCGAGAGAACAGAAACTGCCCGTTTGGAGCCTCATACGGGCCGTTTCTGCTGTCTCGATGTGGGGGAGGGCTGTGCCAGAATCTAGGCATGGAAACATCCGCCCACGTCATCCGGGTTCACGTGCCGATGCGCTGGTCCGATATGGACGCCTACGGCCACATCAACAACGTTGAAGTGATCCGGATGCTGGAAGAAGCCAGGATCCTCGCGTTCGGTCCGCCCGGGGGTACCGGGGCGCCGGGAATTGAGCCGCCGGTGCCGCTTTTCAACATGGTGCCGCCGAATACCCAGTCCCTCGTCTCCGAGCACCGGGTCAAATACCTCGCCCCGCTTGAATACCGCAATATCCCTGCTGACGTGGATATCTGGTTCAGCTCCGTCAAGGGCGCCAGCATGGCCATCTCCTATCTGGTATCAGACCCGGTCACGAATAAGCCGTGCATCAAGGCGGAAACGACCCTGGCCTTCGTCGATGCTGCCACCGGAGCACTGCAGCGCGTCAGTTCAGAGCAGCGGGAACTGCTTCGTCAGCACACGGGAACCTCGGTCTTTGCCTGACGGGTCCCGGAAGAAAAGCCGGCGGACTACCATCTGAGACAGCATCACGCGAGGTTCCGGGGGCCGCTGCCTGCCTGAGGAGGACCTGCTGTGTCGAACAACCCGTGGTACAGCCTTGGCATCACACCGGTGGAAGCCCTCTGGGTGGTTCTTTCAGCCCTCGGAATCTATCTGGCCTTCTTCCTTTTAATCAGGGGCTTCGGGCAGCGGGCGCTGGCCAGCTGGTCCACCCTCGACAAAGCGATCGTCATTGCCCTGGGAGCCGTCGTGGGCCGGGTCATCCTCGGGTACACACCCACCCTGGCCGCCGGGGTCATCGGACTCGTCACCCTGTTCACGATGATGCGGCTGGAGGCGTTCCTCCGGCGCACCAGGCAGGGTGTGTACCTGAGCAGCAGGCCGGTCCTGCTCATGGCCGGGGAAGAAATCATGGCGGACAACCTCAAAAAAGCCCGGCTCCAGAACGACGAGCTGTACTTTAAACTGCGCCAGGCCGGAATCCGCAACTTCTCCGAAGTCGCGCTTGTGCTGCTCGAACCCACCGGGGACGTCAGCGTCCTGCGCAGGGGAGCGCTGGTGGACCGGGAATTGCTGCGCCGCGTGGTGGGCGGGGACAGGATCCCGGGCGAGCTGCTGCGGCCGGAGTAGCCGTACACGGACCGACCGCACATGCCGGGCTGCACCCGGGCCCGGGACTCCGATTAGGTGTTCGGGGGCATCCCGTGTAGAGTCTTTCTCAGTTGTTGTGTTGCGCATTTTGTATTTCAAGCGGCGAAACCCAAACGGGCTAGCCGCTTTTCTGTAAAAGCGGTAAAGGAACACCGCGACTGAAACCTCCCGAAAGTCGGGAAGTGTTTCAATCCAGAAGGAATATTAAAATGGCTACAGGTACCGTGAAGTGGTTTAACTCCGAAAAGGGCTTCGGCTTCATTGAGCCGGACGACGGCAGCGCCGACGTCTTCGCTCACTACTCCGCTATCAACTCCAGCGGCTACAAGTCCCTCGAAGAGAACCAGAAGGTCTCTTTCGACACCGAGCAGGGCCCCAAGGGTCCGCAGGCCACGAACATTCAGGGCCTCTAATTTCAGAAGCCTAGACGCCGCCGCAAAGGCAGGCATCTAAAAAGAAGAGCAGGACGGGAAACCGTCCTGCTCTTCTTGTTTAACCCATCCCAAAACCCCTCGAGAGGCCAGTTACGGCTCGTTTGAGCGTTCAAACGGGCCGTAACTGGCCTCTCGACGGCTGGGGCGGAATTGTAGGGGGCCTAATCCTGCACGCGCACGGCGGTTTCGCGCAGGTACTGCTCCACGCGGGTATAGGCGTCCTGGGTGAGAGCGCGCCAGAACTGCATGGCCAGACCCGGCTCGTTCTCTTCCATCCCGGAGATCTCCTCCGCCGGAAGCCGCCAGACCTCCACAGCGCCGTCGGCCTTCACCGTTGTTTCCTGCCGCTTGTCCTCACCAAGCGCCATTTCACCGAACGTCATGCCGGCACCCAGCCGGTTCAGCTTGACCCGGTGCCCGTCAGGACCGGGCATGAGCGTCTGCACGTGGCCGGAGGCAATGAAGTAGACACCGCTGAAACGCTGGCCGATCCGGCGGATGACCTCGCCGTCGTTATACGTGAGCTTCTCCATCCGTCCGGCCACATCCTTCGCCCTCTCCTCGCCCATGGGTGCAAGGGCGGGGGAGTCCATGGGCAGGATGCGTGCCGGCTGGACCAGGCCAGCGGCGTGACGCTCCAACAGTTCCTCCTCGCACCATTCCACCGCGGCGGAACGGGTAGCGAAGGACTGGATGTCATGTCCGTCCTCCATCAGGCTCTCGGCCACAGCGCCCTCGGAGTCCACGATCGCCAGGCTGCGTCCGGCCTGGGTGAGCATCTGGGCGGCTTCGGCGAACATGCGCATCGCCACCCCGGAAACCTCGTCCACGCTGCGCAGGTCCAGGACCACCAGTTCGACGTCGTCATCCAGGGACGCGAGTTCCCGCACCACGGCCTCGGCACCGGCAAAGAGCAGGTCGCCGTTCAGCTCCAGGATCCGCGCCCGGGTGATGTTGGCGCGCAGCACATTGGCTGCCTCCTCGCTCCGGCGGATGCCCGAGGGAGTGGTGCCGATGTCGTAGGAGCCGCGCAGTGCGGAACGGCCCGTGCGTCCGGCGCGGACAAAATGGAGTTCAAGGTCGCTGGAAAGACGCTGGGCGACGGCGACGCCGCGGACGCTGCTGCCGTGCTGGTCCAGGGGCGGAGAGTAGACAGCCAGTCCGATCTGGCCCGGAAGCACCGCAATCGTTCCGCCGGCTACACCGGACTTCGCCGGCATGCCGACGCTGCTCATCCAGGCACCCGCGTCGTCGTACATGCCGCAGGTCGCCATGACCGAAAGCACCCGCTCCACCTGGGCGATCTCGAGGACCTGCTCGTTGGTCAGCGGGTTGCGGCCGCTGTTGGCCAGGGTCGCAGCCATCATGGCCAGGTCCAGCGTGTTGACCATGACGGAGCACTGGCGGAAGTAGTCCTCGATGACCGGGGTGGGATCGGACTCAATGATGTCGAAGCTGCGCAGCAGATAGGCCAGGGCATGGTTGCGGTGGCCTGACCTGAGCTCGGACTGGTAGATCCGTTCACTGACCGAGAGCTGGCGGCCGGCGAAAGCCGAATACGTGTTGAGTATCCGCTTGAACCGCGAGTTGCCGCCGGACCCGCGCACCAGGGACGTCGCCGTCAGGGCGCCGGCATTGATCATTGCATTCGCCGGACGTCCGGTACCCTCGGCCAGGGAAATCTCGTTGAAGGAATCCCCGGACGGCTCAACATCAACCTTCGCGTCGACGTCGTCCATGCCGCGGTCCGCCAGCGCCAGGCCGTAGGTGAACGGCTTGGAGATGGACTGGATGCTGAACTCCTCGCGCGTATCGCCGATCTCGTAGACATACCCGTCCGCAGTGGCCAGGACGATGCCGAAGTTGTTGGGATCGACGTTCGCCATCGCCGGAATCGAGCTGTACGGTTTGCCGTCCTTCAGGTCGGCTATCTCGGCGTGGATTCGCTGCAGGTAACGGTGAATGGGGGAGTCCATCCTTCCACCCTACGGGGGCATGGAAACCCCGTGACCAGACCGTTACCTCTGTGTATACTGGCTCACAGTTGTTGTGTTGAGCGTTTTGAACTTCAAGCGGCGAAACCCGGATCCAGGGCCAGCCGCTTTTTTTGTCCAACGCTGCGTGGGACACTTCAGCTGGAAACTCCTCGACGGTCGGGGATGTTTCGCCTCAGAAGGATGATTAAAAATGGCAACAGGCACCGTGAAATGGTTCAACTCCGAAAAGGGCTTCGGCTTCATCGAGCCCGATGACGGCAGCGCCGATGTTTTCGCCCACTACTCCGCCATCAACGCGAGCGGCTACCGCTCCCTCGAAGAGAACCAGAAGGTTAGCTTCGATACCGAACAGGGACCCAAGGGCCCCCAGGCGGTAAACATCCAGGCTGTCTAACCAAAGACTTCCGGCCCTTTCACGGGCCAGCTGGACACGGATGCAGGACGGAACCCGTCCTGCATCCGGTGTTTAAGGCACTGTCCGGGTCTGCCGTCCGGCTCCGGAATTCGTCCTGCAGGCGTTCTCTGTCCAGCGCCGCCGGCGTACTTTGAACAGCATGGCTACCAGCGAGAAGAAGATGACTCCGGCAGACCTTGGAATCGACCTCAGCTCAGGTGCTCCCGGCCAGCTGTACCGCTGGCTGCTGGCGAGCCTGCTGTTTGGCAAGCGGATCCAGCAGGACATAGCGGCGCGCACCTGGCACGTGCTGATCGATAACGGACTCACCAGCCCGGAAAAGTTCGCAGGCATCAGCAGGGACCAGCTGATGCGCCTGCTCACCGAAGGCGGCTACGTCCATTACCGCTGGAAGGAAGACGACGAACTCCATGCCGTCATGGCCGGAGTCCTCAAGGAGTACGGATCGGTCCAGGACATGGTGAAGGGCGCGGGTTCCCCGGAGGAGCTTCGGCGCAGGCTGGAAGAGTTCCCCGGAGTAGGACCGGTCACGGCGAACATCTTCCTGGAGTGGGTTCCGGAGCGCTTCAACGGAACCTATTCCGGCTAGGCACGCGGCCGGGCGTAACGCAGCGCACAAAACGGCGTGTATCTGTCTATACTCCTAACAGCTTCAAGAACTGCGGCCGCCAAGCTCCGACTTGGCCGCATACCAACCCCACGCTCGTTGGGTGGTTCGGATGAAGAAGCGGCCTGCACTCGCCCCAGGGCAACCGGTGCCAGGCAAGAGCACGCCGAAAGGACCGGCGCCCGGCGCCGCAGCCATGGATAATGCCCCAGCAATTCCCGTTACAGCATCCCTCAACGCAGTGAGCCTGCAGGATTATGAGGCCCTGGTCAGCATCCGGGAGGCGTTTGTTAACTTCCTCCTCGGCGAGCCGGCCGCGGCCGTATGAGCGGACCCTCGGGCCTGCTGCTGGACACCCCGGTCCTGGCGGAGGTCCGCAGCGATTCGCCGGACCCCGCCGTCGTCAGTTTCCTCCGCAGCCGAAGCCACCTCCGGGTGTTCGTTTCGGCGCTGACCGTGGGGGAGCTTGAGTCCTGTTCCCCGGCATGGCTGCGCGAACTGTCCGCGCGGTTCACGGCCAACATTCTTCCCGTGGACCACGAGACCGCCCTGCTCTGGCGCACGCTGCCGGAGCCGGCTCTCCAGGACCCCCGAGGCACCCTGAAATCATGGCTCGCGGCGACGGCGATCCAGCGCAGGCTGACCATCGTCACCCCCGAACCTGAGTCCTTTGTGGCCTGTGGGGCGCAAGCGGTCAGTCCATTCACGGAATTCCGCTGACCGCAACCCCTGTGAGAGAATTCATTGTCCCGGGTGAGGCCGGGCACACTGCCGCGTGCTGTCTTGGCGCCGCGGACACTCGCAAGTTAGGAATTCCTGGCCGATGGCTGAAAACACTCCCCGCGCGGATGCAGTACCGCATTCAGAGCGGATCGATGATGACGGCGGCAAAGCTGCCAAATGGAAAATTGTTGGCCCCGGACTCGTGGTTGCGGCCACGGGTGTTGGCGCAGCAGACATGGTCGCCACCCTGGTGGCGGGTTCCCGCTACGGCTACGGGCTGCTCTGGGCGGTCATCCTCGGCGTCATCCTGAAGATCATCCTGGTTGAGGGAGCGGGCCGTTTCACGCTCGCCACCGGCAAGACCATCTTTGAGGGCTGGCGCTCCCTGGGCCGCTGGACCACCTGGTACTTCGGCCCGTACATCATGATCTGGGGCTTCGTCTACGGCGCCACTGCCATGTCATCCGCCGCCCTTCCGCTGGCAGCGGTCTTCCCGTTCCTGCCGCTGTGGGCCTGGGCCATCCTGATGGGACTGGCCGGCTTCGTGATGGTGTGGTTCGGCAAGTACGCAACCTTCGAGAAGATCACCGCCGTCCTCGTTGGCCTGATGTTCGTCACCGTTGTGGGCCTGGCCATCATCGCCATGCCCAACATCCCCGAGATGTTCAAGGGCTTGGTCCCGATGATCCCCGAGGGCGGCGTCGTCTACACGCTGGCACTGGCCGGCGGCGTCGGCGGCACCATCACGCTGGCGGCCTACGGCTACTGGCTGCGCGAAAAGGGCTGGTACACGCCCAAGTGGATGAAGGTCATGCGCATCGACAACTCGATGGCGTACGTCATGACGGGCATCTTCGTCATTGCCATGCTCATCGTCGGTGCTGAAGTTGTCCGCACCGCAGGCATCACCCTCAGCGCCGGAGACAAGGGCCTGCTGGATCTCTACGACGTCCTGAAGCTCGAATACGGCGACTTCGTGGGCACCGGCTTCCTGGTAGGTTTCTGGGCAGCGTCCTTCTCCTCCATCATCGGCGTCTGGAACGGCGTATCCCTGATGTTCGCCGACTTCTGGGGGAACATGCGCGGCAAGGAATCCGGCCACCCGGACACCCGTGTGGGCGGCAAGTACTTCAAGTTCTACGTCCTGTGGCTGACCTTCCCGCCCATGATCCTGTTCGCCCTGGGCCAGCCCATCGGCCTGATCCTGGCGTACGGCGTGCTGGGCTCGCTGTTCATGCCGTTCCTCGCAGTCACGCTGCTGGGCCTGCTCAACGGAAAGCGCATTCCGAAGGAATGGGCCAACCGCCTGCACACAAACCTCGCGCTGGGAATCACTGCCCTGCTGTTCATCATCCTGGGCCTGCAGCAGGCCTGGAAGGCTCTTGCGCCGGTATTCGGCGGAGAATAGTCCGGCCCCGGGAACGGCCCTCCGGCCGGTTCCGGAAACCCTGATCGATGCACCCTCAGACTGCCCTGCCGCGCACCAGCGCGGCAGGGCAGTTTAGCGTATTGCCCCGGCATCCACGAGGGAAAAACGCAGTTCGAAAATATGTAGCGGGACCCCAGGTACGCGCTGAGAACCCTCCGTTACGCTGTAATGGCGAGAGAAGGTTGCAGCATGGAAATCAGCGCAGCGGGTGGCCTGAATCGTCTGATTGCGGGCCGATACCGACTCATCGAACCTATTGGCCACGGTGGCATGGCCACCGTCTATCGAGGACTGGACGAGGCTCTCGGCCGCGACATCGCCGTGAAGCTCTTCCGGGCCAGTGCTGTCGATCCCGACGACGTCGGGCGGCAGGAAACAGAGATGCGGCTTCTGGCTTCCCTCACCCATCCCGGGCTGGTCACGCTGTACGACGCCGGCAAGGACGATGCCGGACGGGACGACGGCCCGGACGGAGAGCCGCGGGCTTTCCTGGTCATGGAACTGGTGGACGGCCCGGACCTGCGCAAGCGGCTCCGGGAGAGCCCGGTTCCTGCAGTTGACGTTGCGTACGTGGGGGCGGAACTCGCCGGTGCGCTGGCTTACATCCACGCCCGGGGTGTCATCCACCGGGACGTGAAACCCGCCAACATCCTGCTGCCTCCGGCCATAGCGGGCACGGCTCCGCGTGCCAAGCTCACCGACTTCGGAATTGCCCGGATGATCGACGGCGCACGGTACACGGCGACGGGAGCCACCCTCGGCACAGCCAACTACCTCAGCCCCGAACAGGCGTCCGGCCGCTCGGCTTCGGCGTCCTCGGACATCTACTCGCTGGGCCTCGTGCTGCTCGAATGCCTCACCGGACGGATCGAGTTCGGCGGCAGTCCCCTCGAGGCCGCCGTCGCGCGCCTGAGCCGGGACCCTGAAATCCCCGGTTCGCTGGGACCCCAGTGGCCTTCACTGCTGGCGGGCATGACTGCCCGGGATCCGGACTCCAGGCCAACCGCTGCCGAGGTGTCGGCTGCCCTGCTGGACTACCGCTGGGTACTTCCTGCCGCACCCCCGGCCTCCGGAGAGCGGGCACAGTCTGCCGGGCATTCCCCGCTGGACCACGCGACGGGTGAGACAACGGCCGACGGCGCCGCGGATGGCCCGCAGGCCACCGGTCCCGACCGCGCTGTCCCCGCCGACCGCGCCGACCGCGCCGTCCGTGCTGACCGCCCCGTCCCTGCCGACCGCGCTGTCCCTGCCGACCCTGCGCCGGCCGTTGGAGCCGCGTTCCCCGACGGCCGTACCCCTGCCATGGAGCGGGCCGCGGCGGCGTACCTCGCCAAGGATGAGTCGGACCATCCGGACATCCACACCCCTGCTGCGCCGCCCACCCCTCCCTCGATCGGACGGGTTGCCCTGGCCGGAGCGGCAGACCGGGCCGGAGCGGCAGACCGGGCCGGAGCAGCAGGCCGGGCTGGGTCCCGGACGGGCGCACGGGCGGAGCGTGCGGCCCGTGCCGCGGCCGCACCGGCGGCAGTTTTCCCGCTGCCTCCCGGGCGGGCGGTTCTGGCGGGACGTGCGCTGCTGGCAGTCCTGGCAATGACCGTCCTGACCGTCGCCGTCGTGCTGGCCGCAGGCCGGGTTGGTGCTGCGGATTCGGTGAACCAGCAGCCGCAGCCCGGGCAGGTCGGCGGGACCAGCACCGGAAGCCCGCAGTAGGAGCGGAAACACTCCTGCCTGGACACGGGCCGGTGTTAGGCATGGATGCCTGGGACCTCGCATACTGGATAAATGAGTTTTCCGGCGTTATCCGAGACTGACCGCTGTCCGTGCCTGAGCGGTGACACTTACGGGCACTGCTGCCGGCGTTTCCACGCCGGTACCTCTCCTGCCCCCACAGCGGAGGCGCTGATGCGTTCGCGCTATACCGCTTTCGTCACGGGGGACGCTGACTACCTTGTGCGCACCTGGCACCCGAGTTCCCGTCCTGCCCACGTGGAACTGGAGCCCGAAATGACCTGGCGGCGGCTGGACATCCTCTCCAGCGTTGCCGGCTCGCCGCTGGACTCGACCGGCGTCGTTACCTTTGAAGCCCATTACCGCCAGGACGGTGCCGCCGGTGTGCAGCGCGAACGCAGCACCTTCGTGCGGGAAGGCGGCCGATGGCTCTATGTAGCCGGCGACTAGCGCCTCCTGCCTTCCGCCCGTCCGGCCGCGAGCCTAGGCTTAAGTAGCGTCCGACGGTGGGCCCGGAGGATACGGGCCTGAACAGGGAAGTCTCCCGAACAGGCGTACGCGCCTGCCAGTGGTCGGACCCCAGCAGAACGAGGACACCATGAAAGCACTCGTTTACGAAGGCCCCGGACAGAAAGCCTGGAAGGATGTGCCGGATCCAACGATCCAGGATCCCCGCGACGTGATCGTCAAGATTGACACCACCACCATCTGCGGAACGGACCTGCACATCCTCAAGGGCGACGTCCCCGCTGTGACACCCGGCCGGATCCTCGGCCATGAAGGGGTCGGCACCGTCACCGAGACGGGGTCGGGCGTTACCAACTTCAAGGCAGGGGACAAGGTCATCCTTTCCTGTGTCTCTGCGGACGGCTCCTGCAGCTTCTGCAAGGACGGGCTGTACTCACACTGCACCGGTTCGGAGGGCCAGTCCGGAATCGGCTGGATCTTCGGGCACCTGATCGATGGAACCCAGGCGGAGTACGTGCGGGTTCCGTACGCGGACACCTCGATGTACATCCTTCCCGAGGGTGTCTCCGCCGAGCACGGTGTGCTGCTGAGCGACATTTTCCCCACCGGCTTCGAGATGGGCGTTCAGTACGGCCAGACCAAGCCCGGCGACGTCGTCGCAGTCATCGGTGCCGGGCCCGTTGGCCTTGCCGTGATTTCCACCGCCGGTCTGTACGGCGCGGCGAAGATCATCGCCGTTGACCTGGACCAGAACCGGGTGGACCAGGCCCGCCGCTTCGGAGCCACCCACGGGGTGAACTCCGGCGACTCGGACTGGAAAGAGCAGATCATGTCCCAGACAGACGGCTGGGGCGTGGATGTTGCGGTGGAGGCCGTGGGTATTCCGCGGACCTTTGAGATGTGCACCGAGATTGTCCGCCCCGGCGGCAACGTGGCGAATGTGGGTGTTCACGGCAAGCCGGTGAGCCTAGAACTGGACCGGCTGTGGATCGAGAACATCGACATCAGCATGGGCCTGGTCAACACGGACACTCTGTCCATGCTGCTGAAGCTCATGGCCGAGGGGAAGCTCCCGGCCGAGGAGTTCATCAGCCACCGGTATCCGCTCAACGACATGATGACCGCCTACGACACGTTCTCCCGTGCCGCGGAAACGGACGCCCTGAAGGTTGTCCTGAACGCCTAGGCGTTCGTTTTGGAGCGGGTCGCCCGCCCGAACATACTGGAAGTGCGGTGCGCAGCAGCGCGCCGCACTTCCAGTATCAAGGGGGTATGCAAATGTCCGAAGATGCGTCCCGCACCATGATCGCCGGCCGGCTTAATGTCGAAACCGGCACCTTCGCGCTCAGGGAAGTCCCGGTTCCGGATCCCGGTCCGGGATTCGTCCGGGTAAAGGTGGAAGCCGCAGGCGTCTGCCTCTCGGACGTCCACCTGATTCAGGGCCTGCTGCGGCCCAAGTTCCTCAAGGGCGCCGAAGTGACCCTCGGCCACGAAGTCGCCGGAACCATCGATTTGCCCGGCCCCGGAGTGACCTCCCTGGCACCGGGGGACCGGGTGGTGGTGCAGGCAGGTTATGAGTACAACGGGGTGACCCTCACCATGGGCGTGGACTACGACGGCGGGTGGGCCGAGTACCTGGTGGTGCCCGCCGGTGTGTGTGTTCCGCTGGGAAACGACATTCCGTTTGACCAGGCCTCCATCATTCCCGACGCCGTTTCCACGCCCTGGGCGGCCATTGCCTCCACCGCGGAGGTTCGGGCCGGGGAAGCGGTGGGTGTCTGGGGGATCGGAGGGCTGGGAGCCCACGGCGTCCAGCTCCTCCGGATGGTGGGCGCGGCTCCCATCATTGCCGTCGACCCGATCCCTGAAGCACGTGCCCGCGCCCTGGAGCTCGGGGCAGACCTGGCCCTGGATCCGCAGGCCGGGGACTTCGCCGAGGCAGTGGCATCGGCAACCGGCGGCCGGGGACTCGACGCGGCCCTGGACTTCGCCGGCGTCGATGCCGTGCGCAGCCAGGCGCTGGCAAGCCTTGGGGTCCGTGGCCGCCTGGTGCTGGTGGGCCTCAGCGGCAAGCCCGTGACCATCGGGGACAGTACCGGGTTCTCCTATGCGCGGAAGCAGGTCCTTGGCCACTACGGTTCGGAAGCGCATCATGTTCCGCAGCTGGTCTCGCTGACGCGCCTGGGACGCCTGGACTTCGCCCGGTCAATTAGCGCACGCCTTCCGCTCAGTGATGCGGAAAAGGCCGTGAAGCTCCTGGATGCGAAAGAAGGAAACCCAATCCGGATCGTGCTCGTTCCATAGGAACTCCAATCGCTGAAGCCCTCCGCAGCTGTTTTGATGAAGCATTTGTGACGCCCGGATGTTTCGGTCTGAACGTGATGTTGTCCGTGAGGCAATTTTTGTTGTTTAGTTGTGCCACTCGCTGGTAGGCCATCCGACACCTGCTCCCGCAGCCCTCCCCGGTGCCGGAACCCTCCACCTGAACGAATCCGAGGCATGATGAGCGCAGCAGCACCCCCGGTCACCCGCGTCGAACACCACGGCATTGAGCCGATCCCCGCCGCGGAAAGGACTTCCCGCCCGCTCGACCTGTTCCGGCTGACGTTCGGTGGAGCAAACACCTTCGCCACCGTGGTGCTGGGGTCGTTTCCCATCATTTTCGGACTCTCCTTCCGCGACGCCGTGCTGGCCACGGTCCTGGGGGTGGTTGCCGGTGCGCTGGTCCTGGCGCCCATGGCCGTTTTCGGTCCGACCAACGGCACCAACAACGCCGTCTCATCCTCTGCCCACCTGGGCGTTCATGGCCGGATCGTGGGGTCCTTCCTCTCCCTGCTGACGGCCTTCGCGTTCTTTTCCATCTCGGTGTGGAGCTCAGGGGATGCGCTGGTGGGAGGCGCCAACCGCCTGGTGGGCCTGCCCAACAACGTCTTCACCCTCAGCATCGCCTACGCGGTCTTCGCCGTCCTGATCCTGACTGTCTGCATCTACGGCTACCGCTTTATGCTCTGGGTCAACAAGATTGCGGTGGTCGCTGCCTCAGCCCTCTTCCTGCTCGGCATCTTTGCCTTCGCCGGAGCGTTCGACCCGTCCTACCCGGGCATCTTCGGCCCCGGCGCCGACGCGGGGACGGCCGCCCTGTTCTGGCCCTCCTTCATCGGCGCGGCCCTGATCGCCATGTCCAACCCGGTTTCCTTCGGCGCATTCCTGGGCGACTGGTCCCGTTACGTCCCCGCAGAGACCCCCAAGATCAAGGTGATGGCTGCCGCGTTCCTGGCCCAAATCGGAACCATAATCCCGTTCCTCTTTGGGCTGGTCACTGCCACGGTTGTGGCAATCCAGGCACCTGCGTTCCTTGAAAGCTCCGACTACGTGGGCGGGCTGCTCGAAATCTCCCCGGCCTGGTATTTCCTTCCGGTCTGCCTGATCGCACTGATCGGCGGCATGTCCACCGGCACCACCGCGCTCTACGGCACCGGCCTGGACTTCTCATCGGTCTTCCCGCGCTTCTCCCGGGTCCAGGCCACCGTATTCATTGGCACGCTCGCGATCATCTTCATCTTCGTGGGGCGGTTCGCGTTCAACATTGTCCAGAGCATCTCGACCTTCGCGGTGCTGATCGTCACGTGCACGGCGCCGTGGATGATCATCATGATCACCGGCTACATCACCCGCCGAGGCTGGTACCACTCGGATTCACTGCAGGTATTCAACCGCCGGCAGGTCGGCGGCCGGTACTGGTTCAACAAGGGCTGGAACTGGCGCGCCATGGGTGTCTGGGGAGTCTCCGCCGTGACCGGACTGCTGTTCGTGAACCTGCCCGGGCAGTTCGTGGGCCCGCTGGGAAATCTCGCTGCGGGCGTGGACCTGAGCATTCCGGTCTCCATGGGCCTGGCAGCCGTGCTTTATCCGCTGGTGCTCACCCTGTTCCCGGAGCCTGCTGACGCGTATGGTCCGCAAGGGCCCAGGTTCGTCCGCGCCGGGGCGCCGAAGAACACTCCCATCACCGCAGAGGCCGGGGACCAGGGGGAACCGGCACCCGTGGCATAACAGTCCTGCACAGCCGGGGCTAACCGCCCGGTGTGGAGGCACTAGTCTTTCTTCGACTTGGAATCCTTGGACTCCTTGATGTCCTTCGCAGCCTTGACCGCCGCAGCAGCCGCGGTGGCCTTCACCGGCGTCGGCACCTTGACGACCTTGGTCTTGGTCTTTGTCTTGCTCTTGGTGTCCAGCACCAGGGCAGCCGCGATCCCCAGCATCCAGATATCCTTCGCGAACGGGACCCCCGCAGCGCTGGGGCGGATGCCGTCCTCCTCGGTGAAGTCCGGCGTCTTGAGGTACATCCGCATCATCCCGCCGGAGAACGCTCCAAGAACCAGCCCCGCCAGCCGGCTGGGAATGAAGGGCGTTAGCAGGGTGAGGCCGACGGTGATTTCGGCAGCGCAGAGCAGTTTGCCGAACCGTGCCGGCTCCAGGTCCATGACCTGCGGAAAGGCATTGCCGGCCAGATGCTGCAGCCCGGCCGCGGATTCCTCGTCCAGGCTGCGCTTGTTCAGGCCCGAGTTCAGGATGTAGGCGCCGGTGGTGAGCCGCAGCGGGATGTGGCTGAGTTTCATGGTGGTTCCTAACTCAAGTAGGCAGTTTCCACGCACGAGCCTACGGCGGCACCCCAGTGTGTGGAAGAGCCTGTGGCCCAAGCGGACCGAAGAATACGGAGGCGGCCCCGGACATGGGTTAACGGTCTATGGCCGGCAGTCGGACATTCGGTTCCCGGGATCAACATGCCGACGCAAAGTGCCCCCGGAGGCCTGATTTCTGCTTTTATTAAAGAGGTACTGGGCAACCCGTCATCGACACGAGAAGGTCACCAATGGATTACCTCCCGGCCGAGCACCCCCGGCCGCGACATTTCATCCTTCATCTGAGCGACACCCACCTCCTGGCCGGACCGGATCCGCTGTACGGAGCGGTGGACAGCCGGGCCAAGCTGATATCTCTCTTCGAACGCCTGGCAGAGGCAGAGCGCAAACCCGAAGCTATCGTCTTCACCGGCGACCTGACGGACAAAGGCGAGCCGGAGGCCTATGACGAACTCCGCTCGATCGTTGAGCCGGCGGCGGAGCAGATGGGCGCCAAGGTCATCTGGGTCATGGGCAACCATGACAAGCGGCAGCACTTCAAGGAACGTCTGCTGGACGAGGCCCCGGACATGGCGCCGATGGACCGCGTGTACGAGGTCAATGGCCTGCGCATAGTGACCCTGGATTCAACCGTGCCGGGATACCACCACGGTGAACTCAGCGATTCCCAGCTTTCCTGGCTGCGTTCAGTGCTGCGGACACCGGCTCCGGAGGGCACCATCCTGGCGCTGCACCATCCGCCGGTTCCCAGCGTCCAGGATCTGACAGTCCTGGTGGAACTCCGCCATCAGCGCGATCTTGCCGCAGCCCTGGAAGGATCCGATGTCCGGGCAGTTATTGCCGGACACCTGCACTATTCGACCTTCACGACGTTCGCGGGCATTCCGGTATCAGTGGCCTCGGCCACCTGTTACACCCAGGACCTGGCTACTCCCGGAACCCGGGGCCAGGACGCAGCGCAGGGCTTCAACATGATCCACGTCTACGAGGACTCGGTAGTCCACTCCGTCGTGCCGCTGGAAGAGAGCGAAACAGTCGGCGAACGCGTCGATGAAGCTGAGACCCGCCGCCGGCTGGAAGCCGCAGGGCGGCGGATCCTGGACGCCCGGACGCTCAGCAACGTGTAGCCACGCCATCGAGATAGCAGACTGCCCGTTCCAGCCCTCAAATGAGCAGTTTCTGCCGTCTCGTTTAGAGTTCGTCGGGATCCGGTTCCGGGCCGAGGTTGAAGAACCGGCCGGTGATCGATTCAGGAGTGAGCTCGACGTAGCGGTACTTCGGTGTACGCACCCATGGCTTCAGCGGGAACTGCTCAGCCTCTTCGATCTCTGCGCTGCGGTCCAGTTCCCGGCAGGTGCCCTTGATGATGACGGACCAGGCTTCGTCGCTCAGAATGCCGTCGGTTTCAAACGCCACGTGGGAATTGATCGTCAGGCCGGCCAGTTTGGTGCCGGGGGCCGTCCGGAACAGGACCACGCCGTCGTGCGCGTAGTAGTTGATGGGGAAAATGTCGGGCTGGTTGCCCACGCTGACTGCGATTCGCCCGTGGTAGGTCTTTTCGACGTACTTCCAGGCTTCTTCTGCCGTGAGCTCAACAACCGGAGGCCGTTCTTCAGTAGTCATGCCTCCAGTCTGCCAACCCGGGCCCCGTGCCGCCAGCCACCTGTTCCGGCAGCGGCCTGGCTTGCCCAACCTGCGCCGCTACCATGGAAACGGTAAGCTTGCTGACCTAATCGGCACGACCTCGACTGAGAGAGAGCATGATGACGGGCGACAAGAAGTATTCGCCCCAGGAAAGCCTGACCACCCGGCAGGGCCATCCTGTCTCGGACAACCAGAACACCCGTACGGTGGGTTCGCGCGGACCGGCAACCCTGGAGAATTACCAGTTCCTGGAGAAAATCAGCCACTTCGACCGTGAACGGATTCCGGAGCGCGTGGTCCACGCCCGCGGGTTCGTGGCCTACGGCGAGTTCGAGGCAACGGGCAAGTGGGGTGATGAACCCATTTCCAAATACACCCGTGCCAGGCTTTTCTCGGAGCCGGGCAAGAAGACGGACGTCGCCATCCGGTTCTCCACGGTGATCGGCGGCCGGGATTCGTCCGAAGCTGCCCGGGATCCGCGCGGCTTCGCGGTGAAGTTCTACACCGAAGACGGCAACTGGGACATGGTGGGCAACAACCTGGGCGTCTTCTTCATCCGTGACGCGATCAAGTTCCCGGACGTCATCCATTCCCTGAAGCCGGACCCCGTGACCTTCCGCCAGGAACCGGCCCGGATCTTCGACTTCATGTCACAGACCCCTGAGTCGATGCACATGCTGGTGAACCTCTTCAGCCCGCGCGGCATCCCGGCGGATTACCGGCACATGCAGGGCTTCGGCGTGAACACCTACCGCTGGGTCAACGCCGATGGGGAGTCAAAGCTGGTGAAGTACCACTGGCAGCCCCGGCAGGGCGTGAAGTCCCTGACCGAAGAGGACGCCGCGAACATCCAGGCGGGCGACCTGGGACACGCCTCCAAGGACCTCTACGAGGCCATTGAGCGGGGCGACTATCCGCAGTGGGACCTGTACGTGCAGATGATGGATGACAACGATCATCCGGAACTGGACTTCGATCCGCTCGATGACACCAAGACCTGGCCCGAAGAGGTCTTTGTGCCGCAGCTCGTGGGCATCATGACGCTGAACCGGAACGTTTCCGACCACCACAACGAGAACGAACAGATCTCCTTCGGCACCGGTGTGCTGGTGGACGGCCTGGAGTTCTCCGATGACAAGATGCTGGTCGGACGCACCTTCAGCTACTCGGACACCCAGCGCTACCGGGTGGGCCCGAACTATCTGCAGCTGCCGGTCAACTCTCCGAAGAACGCGAAGGTTGCCACCAACCAGCGCGGCGGGCAGATGTCCTACGGAACGGACCTGGCACCGGGGCAGAACCCGCACGTGAACTATGAGCCGAGCATTACCGGCGGCGTCCAGGAGGCCCCAAAGCAGGGTCCGTCCGCGGTCGGTCCCGAGCTGGAAGGCCGCCTGACCCGGGCCCGGATCGAGCGGACCAATGACTACCTGCAGGCCGGGCAGCGTTACCAGTTGATGGAACAGTGGGAGAAGGACGATCTGGTCAAGAACTTCGTCGACAACATCTCCCAGGCAGCCCGCCCGGTACAGGAACGGATGCTCTGGCACTTCTACATGTGCGACGACGAACTCGGCGCCCGCGTGGGCGAGGGCCTGGGCATCGGGCTGGCCGAGATCAAGGATCTTGGTCCGCTGCCCACCCAGACCCTGACCGAGGAGGAGCAGGAGCGGGTGAAGAACCTGGGCAGCAACGGCCCGCGGAACGTTGAGGGCCTGACCATGACCCATTGCGTGCCCAACGAGCATGTGGTGGTAACCCGCTAATACTTCGCGTCACGCGCAAACGGCGGCCGGTCCAGCCGGCCGCCGTTTGCTGCGTTAATGCCCCGGCTAGGCCGGAGTCACGTACGCGCCTGAGATGCCGCCGTCCACCATAAAGGTTGACGCCGTGATGAAGGACGAATCGTCACTGGCCAGGAACGCGACCGCACCGGCCAGTTCCTCCGGCTCGGCGAACCGTCCCAGGGGAATGTGCACCAGCCGGCGGGCCGCCCGCTCCGGGTCCTTGGCAAAGAGTTCCTGCAGCAGCGGCGTGTTTACCGGTCCGGGGCACAGTGCGTTTACCCGCACCCCCTGGCGGGCGAATTCGACGCCGAGTTCCCGGCTCATCGCCAGCACCCCGCCCTTGGAAGCGCTGTAGGAAATCTGCGAGGTGGCCGCTCCCATCACCGCCACGAAGGAGGCGGTATTGATGATGGATCCCTTGCCGGCCGCGAGCATGTGCGGCAGCGCGTACTTGCAGCAGTAGTAGACCGACGTCAGGTTTACTTCCTGAACCCGCCGCCAGGCCTCGATTCCCGTCTCCAGGATGGAGGCGTCCTCCGGCGGCGAGATCCCGGCGTTGTTGAACGCAATGTCCACCCGGCCGTAGGTTTCCTGCGTCGCCTCGTAGAGCCGCCGCACTTCTTCTTCGTTCGTGACGTCCACGGGCACGAACAGTCCGCCCACTTCATGGGCGGCAGCCTTCCCGGCCACCGGATCCACGTCCCCGACGACGACGTGCGCGCCTTCCACTGCCAGCCGGCGGGCCGTGGCGAGGCCGATGCCGCTGCCGCCGCCGGTGATGACGGCGCTGCGGCCTTCCAGCCTGCGCAGTGCTGGTGCGGGGTGTTCCGGTGAGACCTGTTCTGACATGGTGTTTCCCTTCGTGGGACCGTTACCGGCCGGTGGCAATGAAGACGTTCTTGGTCTCCGTGAACGCGTCCAGGGCGTCCGGGCCCAGTTCCCGGCCGAGCCCCGAGTGCTTGAAACCGCCAAACGGGGTCCAGTAGCGGACGGATGAGTGAGAGTTCACGGAGAGGTTTCCGGCTTCGACGCCGCGTGAGGTGCGCAGGGCACGTCCCAGGTCCCGGGTCCAGATTGAGCCGGAGAGCCCGTAGGCCGAGTCGTTGGCGATCCGGACGGCGTCCTCCTCATCAGTGAACGGAACAACGGCCAGGACCGGACCGAAGATCTCCTCGCGCAGCGACGGACTGCCGGGGGCCGGGGCCAGGACAGTCGGCGGAAACCAGAAGCCGGGACCGTCCGGCGCCCGGCCCTGGATCACGACGTCGTCTGCCGCCACATATCCGGCCACCCGCTCGCGCTGTGCGGAAGAAATCAGCGGACCCATGGCTGAGTCCGGCTGCCGGGGGTCGGCTACCCTCAGCCCGGTGACGTGGGGCTCGAGAAGTTCCAGGAATCGTTCGTACACGCCGGCCTGCACCAGGACCCGGGACCGGGCGCAGCAGTCCTGGCCGGCGTTGTCGAAGGCGCCGCCCGGCACTGCGGCGGCGGCCTGTTCCAGGTCGGCGTCGTCGAAGATGATGTTGGCGCTCTTGCCGCCCAGCTCCAGGGTCACCCGCTTCAGCTGGGCAGAGCAGCCGGCCATGATCTGCTTGCCCACTTCGGTGGATCCGGTGAACACGACTTTGCGGACAGCCGGATGGGTGACAAAGCGCTCGCCGATTACCGATCCCTTGCCGGGCAGCACCTGGAACACGCCCTCGGGGATGCCCGCCTCCAGCGCGAGTTCCGCGAGCCGCAGTGCGGTCAGCGGCGTCAGCTCAGCCGGTTTGAGGACCACGGTGTTTCCAGCAGCCAGTGCCGGTGCGAAGCCCCACCCGGCGATGGGCATGGGGAAGTTCCACGGGACGATCACGCCCACCACACCCAGGGGCTCGTGGAACGTGACGTCGATGCCGCCGTCCACCGGAATCTGTGCCCCGGTATGCCGTTCCGGAGCGCCGGCGTAGTAGTTCAGCACGTCCCGGACGTTGCCCGCTTCCCACCGTGCGTTCCCCAGGGTGTGCCCGGCATTCGCCACTTCAAGCGCCGCGAGGTTCTCCAGGTCCGCGTCCACGGCGGCTGCGAAGCGGCGCAGCAGGCGGGCACGGTCCGAGGGGCCGGTGGTCCGCCAGGTTTCAAAGGCACGCGCGGCCGCAGCGATCGCCGCATCGGCAGCCTCCAGGTCCAGCGGGGCCACGGTGGTGATGATCTCCTCCGTGGCCGGGTTCAGGATGGGCGTGCTCACCGGCGGGCTCCTTGCCTTGACGTGTGCGGGACAGTATCGCCGCGGCCTCCTCTGTGGCCGGGTCCGTGGCCTTCGTTGCCGCCTGCACCGGCGTGCCGCGCGGCCGCAGCGACGAGTCCGCGAAACAGCCGCAGGTCTTCGGGATTCTGCTCGGGATGGAACTGCACTCCCAGCACCCAGCTGCCGCCGTCGGGCAGTTCCACCGCTTCGATGGTGCCTTCCGGCGCCACCGCCGTGACCACCAGACCATGCCCCAGTTCGGCGATTCCCTGGTGGTGGTAGCAGGGAGCGCTGGCCTGCGGACCGAGCAGGGACGCGATGAGGCTGCCCGGGGTGGTCGTGAACCCGACTTCGCCAAAAACACCGGGGGACGGCTGGTAGTTCGCTTCCGGGCGGACGTCGGGCAGGTGCTGGATCAGTGTGCCGCCCAGCGCTACGTTCAGGACCTGCGCTCCCCGGCAGACCGCCAGCAGCGGCAGGCCCCGGTCCAGGGCTGCCCTGGTCAGGGCCAGATCATGGGCATCGCGCTGCGGCTGGCTGACGGTCAGCCGGTGCCGCTCGTGCCCGTACTCGGCCGGGTCCACGTCGGTGCCGCCGGCGGTGATTAGCCCGTCCAGCCGGTCCAGTACGCGCACGTCCGTTGCCACCGGAGGCAGCAGCACCGGGACGCCGCCCGCTGCTGCGACCGCCTCCACATAGGTTCCCGGAATCAGCGCTGCTGGACCTCTCCAGACGCCCCAGGCCGCTTCCTGGTAGTAGGTGGTGATTCCGATCAGCGGCCGCGCTCCGTCGTCGGTCGTGGGATCCTCAGAGCCGCTCAAAACCACGCTTGCGCTCCCAGTCGGTGACGGCGGATTCGAAGGCGGCCAGCTCGACGTCGGCCGCGTGCACGTAGTGGGCGACGACGTCGTCGCCGAAGGCCTTGCGGGCCATCTCACTGCGGGCCAGCAGATCACGGGCGGCGCGCAGCGTCGTCGGCAGCCGGTCGGCTCCGGTGGTGTAGGCGTTGCCGGCGGTGACCGGTTCCAGCGGAAGCCGGTTTTCAAGGCCGTGGATGGCTGCTGCCACTAGCGCTGCCGCTGCCAGATAGGGGTTCAGGTCCCCGCCGCCCACCCGGTTTTCGCTGCGCATTCCGGAACCGTGGCCCACCACTCGGAGCGCGCAGCTGCGGTTGTCCAGGCCCCATGCGATGGCGGTGGGCGCGAAGCTGCCTTCCACGAACCGCTTGTAGGAGTTCACGTTCGGCGCCAGGAAGTAGGTCAGTTCCTTCAGTGCTGCCAGCTGTCCGGCGAGGAAGTGTTCCATGACGGGACTGAAGCCGTGCTCGCCGTCGCCGGGAAACACCGGTTCGCCGTCGAGGTCCCGGAGGCTGAAGTGGATGTGGCAGGAATTGCCTTCGCGTTCGTTGAATTTTGCCATAAAGGTGACGCTCTTGCCCTGCTGGTCTGCGATTTCCTTGGCACCGGTCTTGTAGAACGCGTGGTTGTCGCAGGTGCGCATGGCTTCGTCGAAGCGGAAGGTGACTTCCTGCTGCCCGTAGTTGCATTCGCCCTTGGAGGATTCAACCACCATGCCGGCGCCTTCCATGCCGGTGCGGATGGCGCGCAGCACCGGTTCCAGCCGGGAAGTGGCCAGCAGCGAATAGTCCACGTTGTACCGGCTGGCGGCCTGCATGCCGGTGTACTCGCGGTCCCATGCGGAGGAGTAGCTGTCATCGAAGAGGATGAACTCCAGTTCGGTGCCGATGTAGGCCCGGTAGCCAAGTTCCTCCAGCCGGTCCAGTTGGCGGCGCAGGATCTGCCGCGGCGACGGGGCCAGGGGAGTGCCGTCGGTGTGCAGCACGTCGCACTGGACAATGGCGGTTCCGGGCAGCCAGGGCACCAGGCGCAGCGTTTCCATGTCGGGGCGCATCACCAGGTCTCCATAGCCGTTCTCCCACGAGGAGGATTCGTAGCCGTCGATGGTGTTCATGTCCACATCCACGGCGAGCAGGTAGTTGCAGCCCTCGGCTCCGTGCGGGTAGACGTCTTCCAGGAAGGACTTCGCACCGCAGCGTTTGCCCTGCAGCCTGCCCAGATGGTCGGTGATGGCGACGATCACGGTGTCGATGGTGCCCGCTTCGGTGCGTTCGCGCAGTTCTTCGATGTCCAGCCCGTTGGGCGGTAGTTTCTGCTCCTGCTGCTTCATGCTCTGTCCACTTCCCACGTTGTTTCCTAACGGATTTCCGATTCGGCCTCGGTGATCTGGGCGAATTCCTCCTCCGGGGCACTGGCGACCAGATGATGGCGGCTATAGAACCAGAAGTAGGCCAGTGCGGCTACGAAAATGCCCGCGGTAATCGACGCTGCCAGCACATCCACCACGAAGGTCGCCACCACGGCCACTACCGCCAGGAACAGCGCGACGCCGGTGGTGACCACTCCGCCCGGGGTGCGGTAGCCGCGGGGCAGGTCGGGTTCACGCCGGCGGAGCACAATGTGGGAGAGGTTCAGCAGCACGTAGGACACCGTTGCGCCGAAGACAGCGATATTGATCAGCAGACCGCCGTCACCGGTAAGCGCAGCGAGCAGGAAGCCGATGGTGCCCGGGACGATCAGCGCCATGTACGGGGTGCGCCAGCGGGTGGTCAGGGACATCCAGCGCGGCAGGTAGCCGGCACGGGAGAGCGCGAAAAGCTGCCGGGAGTAGGCGTACATGATGGAGAAGAAGCTGGCCACCAAACCTGCCAGCCCTGCGTAGTTCACGAAGTCGGCCAGGAAGGTGTTGCCTCCGTAGGCGATGCGCAGGGCTTCAGGAAGCGGATTATCCGAGGTGCTCATGGCCTCGGCTCCTGCCGCTCCCGGAACCAGCACCAGCATGAGTGCGCCGAAGACCAGAAGGATTGCCATGGCTGCGATGATGCCGCGGGGCATGTTCCGCTTGGGGTCTTCAGTCTCCTCGGCGGCCAGCGGGACGCCCTCCACGGCGAGGAAGAACCAGATGCCGTAGACCAGTGCGGCCAGGGCACCGGCAATACCCATGGGGAGGAAGGAACTCGCGCCTGCGGCGTCGGAGGGGACAATGTCGAACAGATTGGCGGCGTCGAACTTGGGTACAAGGCCCACCACGGTGGCGACCAGCGCCAGGACGGCGATGGCGGTGATGACGAACATCAGCTTGAGTGCTTCGCCCACGCCGCGCAGATGGATGCCGATGAAGATCGCGTAGGTGACAAGGTAGACCGGCCAGGAGTTGGTGAGACCAAACAGGCCCAGCGCTTCTATGTACCCGCCGATGAAGGTGGCGATGGCAGCCGGGGCCACGGCGTATTCGATCAGCACGGCCATGCCCGTGGCGAAGCCGCCCAGCGGTCCCAGCGCCCGCCGCGCGAAGCCGTAGCCTGCCCCGGCGGTTGGCAGTGTGGAGGAGAGCTCTGCCAGCCCGAAGACCATGCACGTGTACATGATGCCCATCAGGACGAAGGCGATGAGCAGTCCGCCCCAGCCTCCCTGTGCCAGGCCGAGGTTCCAGCCGGAGAAGTCTCCGGAAATCACGTAGGCGACGCCCAGGCCTGCCAGCAGGATCCAGCCTGCCGCGCCGCGCTTGAGCTGCCGCTGGCTCATGTAGTTAGCGCCGACTTTCGTGTAGTCGACCCGGGATTTTGCCATGCCGGTTCCTCGGTTTTCCTCGTGCGTTGGAATTGGACGGTGCAGGAACAATCCACGTGGAGCAAAAGCTGGTGTAGCCAGACGCAGGCGCACTTGGCGCAATGGACTGATTTCAGTCCATGAAGGTTGGTGAAGAGTCTGGCGCTGGATATGGGGGCACGTCAAGAGCTGCAGCAGGTTTTTTATTGGCCTGATTTGAGGGCTTTGGCCTTAGACTTCCCGCATGGATATGCCGCAGTTCGACGCCGGGGCGCTGCCCATGCGGCCGGTGCGCCGCGGCAACGCGTTCGAAGAAACCGTGGAGCGGGTCCTGGAGAACCTCAAGCTCGGGATCTACGGCGCCGGGACCAGGCTTCCCCCCGAGCGCGAGCTGGCAGCCCAGCTGGGTGTCTCCCGGGCCACTCTGCGCGAGGCGCTCGCAGATCTGCAGGCTGCGGGATATCTGGTGTCACGGCGCGGACGGTACGGCGGAACCTTCGCCGCCGAGGTTCTTCCGGAGCGGCCGGTGCCTGCGAATCAGGGGGATGCGGGGGATTTGGAGGACGTACTGCTGTTCCGCAGGGTGGTGGAGTCTGCTGCTGCACGGCTCGCGGCTGAGGCCACGCTGACGCCCGCAGCCCGTGGGCATCTGCTGGCCGCGCTGGAGGAAGTGGACCACGCTGCCACCGATACGTTCCGTCCCAAGGATGCCCGGTTCCACATTGCTGTTGCGGAGCTGTCGGGGTCTTCCCGGCTGGTAGCTGCCGTTGCCGAGGTGCGTGCCCAGGCCAGTGACCTGCTGGACCGGATCCCGCTGCTGCAGGCCAACCTGGACCATTCCCAGGCACAGCACCGGGAACTGGTTGATGCCGTGCTGCGCGGGGATGCGGATGCCGCCGAGGCTGCGGCCGTCGCCCATCTGGAAGGCACCGAGCGGCTGCTGCGGGGCTTTTTGGGGTAGCGCCCAACGCACGACGGCGGCACCCGGGTCTTCGAGCCAAACCCTGGTGCCGCCGTCGTACTTTATTGCCTGTTAGTTCTCCCAGGGCGCCTTGATCGGGAAGTACTTCTCCAGGAAGTCAGTGACCCGGTCGGTGCGTTCTTCGGTGGAGACTTCGGGGAAGGACCCGTCGTTGAGGCAGAAGAGGTCCTTGTTCCGCTTGGCCAGCAGCCGGTCCATCGATTTCAGGCCCCGGTAGGACGTGGTGTCCACGTACTTCACCTTGGCGGTTTCCTGCGTCACGGCGCGTCCCGTGAGCAGCGCGTAGTAGTGGTAGAGCGAGTTCGTGACGGAGATGTTGTCCTTGGCACGGAACTTGCTGGCTGCCGTGGCGGCGAACTCGTCGGGGAACACTGCTTCCATTTCCACCAGGACACTCTTACGCAGGGGTGCTGCGGTGTGTTCGAGGTGGCGGGTGGTGATCCGGCCGAAGCGCTCCCATAGCAGCCTGCGGTTTACCCGTGCTGCGTTTTCGAAGCCGCTGCGTTCGGGATCGTTGGCGCCGAGGCCGATGCGAGTGCTGGCCTCGATGAACTTGGTGATTCCGCCGGGAGAGAAGAACAGGTCAGGTCCTACCGGGCGGCCGAAGAACATGTCGTCGTTGGAGTACAGGAAGTGTTCGGACAGCCCGGGAATGTGCTGGAGCTGGGACTCGACTGCCTGTGAATTGAAGGTGGGCAGTACGGACGGGTCGCGGAAATGCTCGGTTGCCGGTACGAACGTGACGGAGGGGTGGTCTGCCAGCCAGTCAGGGCGGGGGGAGTCCGAGGCGATGAAGATGCGGCGGATCCACGGCGCGAACATGTAGACCGAGCGCAGGGCGTACTTCAGTTCGTTGATCTGGCGGTAGCGGGCTTCATGGTCGTCGCCTTCGCCGACCACTGCGTCCTGCATCAGCGCAGCGCGCCGGGCCCGGTATTCGGGGGAACTTCCGTCCACCCAGGAGAAGACCAGATCGACGTCGAACCTGATGTCCGTGGCGTGGTCGGCGAACATGTTCTCGATGGTCGGCCAGACCAGGCCGTGCTTGTCTACGCTTCCGCGCACCACTTCGGAGGCCGGCAGGGTGCGCCGGGTCAGGGAGTTTTCTACCGGGAGGGTGATTTCCTTTTCGCCGAGTTCCCAGAGCTCCACCTGGACACCTGCGGACGGGCCGAAGACGAGGTTGGTTCCGCTGGTGCCGCGCGGGCGGAACAGCCGGATGATGCGTGTTTTCCCGTGCGGTGACAGCTCGCCGTCGGCCACCAGCACGGTCCGGGACTTTTCGGTGTCCACGCTGCGTGAGTAGAACGGTTCGTCCCTGCAGGCTTCCACGAGGGCGCGGCGCAGGTCGTCCCGCAGGCGCAGGTCGATTGCGATCACCGGCCGCTGGTCGTTGCCGCGGACCAGGAGGTAGTCGATTCCTGCGTCGTCCAGGACCCGGCGGATGAACAGCAGGTCCTCCACCATGGCCTGGTGCGGTGTCAGGCCCGTGTCCATGAGGGTCAGCCGGCCCTTGATCTTGCGAACGTTGGGTCTGTGTTCAACGCGTTCAATGACGGCCAGGGATGCTGTCTGGAGGTCTTCGGCCTCTGTGCCTTCTTCCGGTGTGCCGAAGTAGACGTCGTGCTCTGCGGTGATGTCGGTAATTGGAGCCTCCGAGGGGTCGGGCCATTTAGGCGCGGAAAAAGGGGAAGCGTGCGACGCTGCACGGTAGCTGGACCGTTGGTGTTTCCGGGCCGGTTTGGGGCCGTGCCGGAGCTTGGAAACCGCGGGGTGCTATGGGCGGCGCTGGCGGGGCTGCGTAGCATTGATGCTTAGCACGCGGAAACCTCCGGGAGCCGATGTGAGATACCGTAACACCCTGTTCGCAGGCGCTGTAATGGCGGCCTTGGCTGTTCAGTCCTGTGCTGTTCCCCAGCCGTCGGATCCGGCCTGGTCTGTCCAGAAAATTGACTCGGCTTCCCTTGAGTTTGAATACCCTCCTGACTGGTCAGTTCGTGAAGTTGCTGCGTTGGCGAATGATCCTGCCGGCGGCGTTTCCTACCATGTTTACGACGCCGACGGCGATTTGATGGCCTGGCTCGACACCGGAATTATTACCGATCAGGTATGTATGGGCATGCAGGAGCCTGTCACGTATACGGAGTACGATTCCCAGCCGATGCCGGAGCTGAAGTCAGCCCAGGGCACTTCCCAGCGTTTTGTGTACCACTCTGTTGCTCCGTCAGCTGGTGAAGCCATGGTTACCTATGCGGTTGTCAGTGCTCCGCCTCCGACTGCTGAGCAGGCTTCATGTGGTTTGTTTGATTTCTTCACGCTGACTGAGTCCAGCGGTGGCCGGTTTTCCGGTGTGGTCCCTCCTGATGCGGGTTCGGGTGTTTCGGCCCATTTGGAGAAGGCTGCGGCGTATGCCGGTTCTGATGAGTTCCGTGATGTGAAAAGGATGCTGGTGTCCCTGCGCAGTTCCGATTGAGTTTTTTGGGCTTCTTGCCCTTTTGCTGTGGCGTGCTGTGGATAAGTCCGTATGCTTTGCGGCAGTTTGGGTAGCATCTACCGCACGCTGCCTTGCCTACCACGGGGGTTTTGATGTCCAGTCTTGGTGTTCGACGCCGGTTTGCTGCGGTTTCTTTGGTTCTTGCCGGCTCCCTTGTGGCTCTGTCTGCGTGTTCCGGCTCTGATGATCCTGATGCGGATGCTGCCCAGTCTCCGAGTAGTTCCAGTTCGCCTAGCGCTTCTCCGAGTCCGACTCCCACGCCTTCTGCGACGTACAAGCCTGCTTCTGCTGAGGGTCCTGCGGAGAATGTTCCGTTGCCTGTGATGCCCGAGGAGGCGAAGGTCGAGTCCAAGGAAGGGCTTATCGCTTTCGCGCGGTATTGGTATGAGCTTGTGAATTACGGGTATGAGACGGGGGATCTGGAACCAATAAAGGCTGTGAGCGGCGACTCGTGTACGGACTGCAACCGATACTTCGACGTCGTCGAGCGTGGTTACCGCGATGATGATTGGATAGCCGGCGCCATGATCGACTTCAGGAGTGTTCACAGCGACTACGTACTTACTCCAAATAATCTGTATCAGGTGCTTATTCAGTTCACACAGGAACCGATCGAGTTCTTCGGTCCCGACGGGGAGGAATATGGGGTAGACCCTGGGAGCGAAGCACCTGTTGTACAAATCCTGGAAGCTAGCTTTCAGGATAAGGCGTGGACTGTTGATCAGCTGTCGAGTATGTAAGGCCCACGGCAATGGTCGATCGAATTTTTGTCTTGGGGCTGATTTTTTCGCTACTCGTAGTTTCGGCCTGGGCCACGCCGGCTCACTCTAGCGAGGACAAGACTGGAGGAGGCTCGTCCTTCCATGATGGCAACGTAGTAGGTGAGTGGCATCAGCATGAGTCAGGGGTGTGGACGAATCTTGAGGTCGGTCTTCCGGAAGACCCCAATGGTTATAGGTTCGAACCTGCATGCTTCGATGACAGGAATTCCGGGGACTTGGAATGCCTCAGTCAGGCAGCAACATGCACAGCAGCCGCTGATGGTCGACTGGTGTGGTGGTTTTCCGGATTGAGAGTTACTGACCCGACTACTTGGCCACGCCTAGGAGCCAACCCCAGCTGCATCTACTCGGAAGACCCAGCTGCCTTTCAGGAGCGACTCCGGGGCGAGATCCTCAGGGCTTTCCAGGAAGCCCCAATCGCCCCGGGAACCATGAGCGTCCAGCCCAGTCCCCACACGCTCATCGGCGCGCACACAAACGTCTACGTTGAAGCATCAAGCCAGGTTTTCGAGATGGAACTCCTGGGACAGTCCATCCGCATCGAGGTGGAGCCGACGGAGTACACGTTCAACTACGGCGACGGCACAAGCTATGGTCCGGTGTCGACTCCCGGCGGACCTCTGCCAGAAGCGCGCTGGGGTGAGCAGACCGCGACGAGCCACATGTATTCCCAGACCGGCGATTTCCCCGTGAGCGTGACGACATTCTTCTCCGGTGAATACTCAGTCAACGGCGGACCCATGATTCCGATGGACGGACGCGCGGAAGTTGAGTCTCCGGCCCAGGGTCTCAGTGTCTGGCGGTCGGAATCGCGCAGTGTCGCCGACAACTGCCTTGTAAACCCAGCCGGAATTGGCTGCTGACTTTCCTGAATTCTCCCTGTGGATAAGACGAATCACCTGCTGATGTGGCCGTAGCCTCAGTCCACAACAGCGGACGGACTACAGGAGATGGCTATGGAGAATGCGCGGATTCGAAACCGCAGTCGAGGATCCAGAAGGGCCGCCCTTCGAATCTGTGGGGCCGTCGTGCTTACGGCTTTGTTGAGTGGGTGCTCTATGGCAAGCTTCCAGCCTGCGGCGGGTGAAACCGAAACACCGAACGCCAGCGCCTCAGCCTCTGAAACAGCAGTACCAAGCCCGACGCCGACACCAACTCCGTCCTACAGCCAGGCTTCCGGCGCGGGTCCGGCAGCCAATGTAGAGCTTCCGGTGTTTCCAGCGATGGCACGTCAGGATACGAAGGAAGGGCTGCTGGCATTCGCCGAGTATTGGTTCGAGCTTGTTGACTATACGTACCAAACCGGAGACGCCGCACCGCTCAAGACCGTGACGACGCCTGAGTGCGATGTCTGCGGCGGTATGTACGGGAGAATTCCGGAAACATACGCCAATGGGGGATGGGTGGAAGGCGGACTCGTTGAGATGGAGAAGCTCGAGTCAGCCTTTGTCCTCACCCCGGAAAACCGCCGCCAGGCAACAATGTCGGTTAGGCAGAAAGTCATGGTCTTCCGGGACAGCGCAGGGAAATCAGCGGACGTGGTTGCCGGGAACCTCCACTCCAGACACATGCTGCTGGAAGCAACATTCACCGGAGACGGCTGGTACGTGGATACTGCCGTGCTGACGGGATGGCCGGGCTAGTGCCCAGGAACATCCGGCCGAGGCACAGAGAACAATGTCCGGGGATCTTGCAGCAGGGCCGGATAAGCGAAATCGGACCGGCGCAGGCGCCCGGATACCTGGACCGTTCGGAGGGCAGTGTCATTTGTGAGGGAAACTTCCCCAACGGTCCCGAGCTCCAGAACAGTCCGGTCCGGACCCAGCAAGGCAACTTCATCGCCGTCGTTCATTTCGTCCAGGAAGCGCTCAAGCTGGCGGGCTTTCTTCCCCGTCACGGGCTTACCGCCTGCGGACAGCATGGGCAGCTCAATCACGGGACCGTCATCCCCGGGAACAGTCCGCGCGACCCACAGGGAATCCGCTTCGGGTTCAGCGGGCAGAAGCAGCTTCTCGGGATCCGGCCACACATACGGCAGGCCCGGGGGAGTGCCGGGGAACAAATCTGCGTAGAACGCAGGATCCTTGGCCAGCAGGTTCGAACGGTGGCTCTCGTGAAGACGTTCATTGCCGAGCCAAGGAGGCGGAGGCGCGTCACCGCCGTCGGTGTCCGGCGCGAACTCGACCAGCTGCCCGCGCACTGTATCGGCATATCCGCGGCCGGTCCACGCATCGGTCATCGCCAGGCCGTAGGTCACCAGCGCGGGAACGTAGCCCATCCACATCCGGGTGACGGGGTGGTTTCGCCAGCCGTAGTCGGGAAGAACCAGGGCCCTCAGAATCTGCAGGGTCTCGACGCGCTGCTTGCCCAGCCGTGGAGAATCGAGCACCTCGGCGCTGCGCCGGAAGCTTTCGTAGGGAAGGAAGGTCTGCACAGGTGGCCTCCGGAGCCCTAGCTAGTACTCGGCATACAGTTCTCCGGCAAAGACGGGTTCGGATACCCGGTTGTCCGGACCAGGCAGGGGACAGGCCCAGGCTTCGTCATAAGCGCACGAGGGGTTGTAGAGAAAGTTGAAATCCAGAATCAGGGAATCGCCCGGCCCTTCCCCGAGATGCGCGCCCTTGATCGTGTCCAGGAGGTACCGCCCGCCGCCGTAGGTGCCGTCCGGCCTGCCGGCCAGCCCATCCCGCAGCGGGAGGAACAATCCACCTCCGTATGTGGCCAGGCGCCACAGCGCCAGCCGGCCTACCGGCGTCGAAACGGTTCCGAGGCGTTCGAAGTAGACAGTCCCATCCGTGCCGGTGGGGACCTCGAGCTGCTGCCCGGCGCCGTCGTCGTCAATATCCGCTTCGCAGCGCAGCTCAGGATCGTAGGGTGCAACCGTGAGCCTGCTGAACCGGCGTTTAGCCTCGTCGCTTAGCGGAGAGGCGGGGTGGGACCCGAACAGTTCATCGCGTTCCCGGCGCCAAAGATCATGGGCCGACGACGGCGATCCGACCTCTGCGGCCTGCCTCACCTGGGCGTATATGTCGAACATGCGACGGCGCCAGTCAGCCGTCCGGAGTGCCGAATCGGGGGAAACCATGTCCCCAGCGTAGTGTGTTTGGGTGACTACGGGACTGCTAATTGTCGTGCTGGCTTCGATCTTTGTTGGGGCGCTGGCCCAGCGGATCGCCGGTCTTGGGTTCGCACTCCTGATTTCGCCGTTCCTGGTGATCATTCTCGGCGCCCATGCCGGCGTGCTGATGGTGAATGTGTGCGGGCTGGTGTCGTCGCTGCTGATCATGTTCCGGGTCTGGAAGGACGTGGACTGGAGCATGTACCGGTGGCTGGCGATTCCGGCGGTGATCGGCAGTATTCCTGCCTCGATCGCCGCCGTGTACCTGCCGGCCGCGCCGATGGCCGTGATCGTTGGCGCGATCGTGCTCGTGGCACTGGGTGCCTCTTTGGTTCTGGCCCGCAATTCGGTTGTGGTTACCGGCAATCCTGCGAAGGCGATAGCCGGTTTCGCTTCCGGAGTGACTAACGCCGTGGCCGGTGTGGGCGGTCCGGCGGTGAGCGCCTACGCTGTGATGGCACGGTGGCCGCAGCGGCCGTTCGCCGCAACCCTCCAGCCGTTCTTCGTAACCATCGCAACGGTCACTCTCGCCGTGAAGCTCTCAATGGATCCGGGGCAGATGCCTCCGTTCAGTGTGGTTGCCTGGATCCTGATTGGTGTCATGATCGTCGGCGGCATCTATGCCGGAGAGGTGCTGCAGAAGCACATCCGTGACGACCACGTCCGCTTCGCAGTCATCGTGATCGCCTTCCTTGGTGCCGGGGCCGCGATGGTCAAGGGCATTATCGACTTGGTCGCCTAGCCGGGGGCGGGTGGTGCCCGACGGCGATGGGCAGCGTGCGCTTGCGGCGCTGCTATGCGCGGCTGGACTCCGAAAAGTGAGCGTATTAGGGGTTCTTCATCGCCCGTAGACGCGACCAAAACCGGTCAGAAAAGCGGGTAAATCACCGGTAATTGATGGTCCTGAAAAGGGCCGATTTAGGCCCTGAAATGTCGGTGGCAGCTGACAGTGTTGGGGGTATGAACCGCTCCTCGGGTACACCGTTCTCCCGGTCAGCTGACCGGGATGGTGGTGTGCCGGGTGCCGGACCTGTGTTCGCCGGTTCTCCGGAAAGTGGAACGGGCGAGGGGCCGGATCGGTCCGGTTCACTGCCCCGGAATGCCGGGTCTGCTGTCCTTGACGGTGCTGTGTTTTGTGCCGATCCGGCGGTGGCTGATGACGCGTCGGTGTTGGCCTTGCCGGAGGGATTTGCCGGGCGGTTGTCGTTCCGGGGCGCCGACCGTCTGGGCTATGAGGAAACCGTCTCCGCCCTGCAGCGTCTGGGCACGCTCGTGTCTTGGGCGCAGGCGCAGCAGGCACGTGTTGCTGCACGCCTGGAAGTGCTTTTCGCCCGGGACATTGCCGAAGCATCCGGCAGGGAAGAACCAGCCCTGGCCATGAGTCTTGCTGCTGCGGAGGCTTCCACGGTCCTGAACATTCCGCACATGACAGCGATGCAGCTGATCAGCGAATCCACGCGGCTGTGTACTGAGGCGCCGGACACTCTTGACCGTCTGGCCGAGGGGAAGATCGGCCTCCAGCACGCTCGGATCATCCTCGAAGAAACCCACAACCTACCCGCCGACATCCCTGACATTCCGGAAGCGGGGGCGGTTGCCGGCCTCGACAGTTCTGCTGCGGATCCATCAACGGGTGATACGGGCCAGCTGGACTTGGACTTTGGGCAGGACGGCGGGCTGGGCACTGAGCGCAGTCCCGATGCCCCGGACGAAGCAGTCGGCGAAGAAACAGGAACCGGGACCGACGACGCTGCGGCAGTCAGCGTCGCGCTGAGTGTGCGCGGTGCGTTTGAACGGGATCTGCTCGCGGAGGCTGAGGGCAGGACTGCTGCCGGATTCGGCCGGCGGGCCCGCAGGCTCCGCGAGTCCCGCTTCCCGGATCTGATCCCTGTCCGCCACCGGGAGGCCAAGGACAAACGCCGGGTCATGTTCCAGCCCCTGCCCGATGGTATGTCCTGCCTGAGCGCGATCATCGCTGCGGAGAAGGGCCAGGCCATGTTCGCTGCCCTGACCGGTGCCGCGAAAGCCGGCAAACGGGCCGGAGATCCACGAACTATGGACCAGCTCCGCGCCGACACCCTCACCGAGCTGCTCCTCGACGCCGAACCCACGGCCCTATCCGCCGACACTCTCACTCCAGCAAGCACGCCCGACACCTCAGTGGAAGCACGGTCAGCCACTCCTGCATATTCTGGCGGTACCGACCCGGCCTCGGTCTCGGGCACGGCAACGAGGACGGGCTCAGGCACGGGCTCCGCCTCCGGCTCCCGCCCCCACCCCGGCTCAGGCAAGCGCTCTAGCTCTGGCGCTGGCAGGGGCTCGGGCTCCGGCGCTAGCGCTAGCGCTGGCTCTGGAGCTGGCACCGGCTCGGTCTCCAGTTCCCGTCCCCACTCCGGTTCGGACACGAGCTCTGGGTCAGGCACCGGCTCTGGCTCGGACCAGCCGGCGGACTCACACAACGACACCAGACGAAACGCTAGACGTCCCCGCCGGGCCGAACGGCAACGGAACCAGAACCGGTCAAAAGTCCGCACCGAAGTCATGGTCCTAATCAACGCCGATACCCTCGCCGGCCTCGACGAGAACCCCGCAGAACTCAACGGCTACGGACCCATCAGCCCAGAAACAGCACGCACCATGATCCTGGGCGCCCTGCACTGGACACCCCTCATCCAGGACCCCGCAACCGGCGAAATCCTGAACGTCGGACGAACCCGCCGCATCCCAGCAGGCCTCAAACGCTGGCTCCAGGCCCGGGACGGAACCTGCCGCTTCCCCGGCTGCTCAGTAAACGTCACCCACGCAGAAATCGACCACACCACGCCCTACTCCCACGGCGGACCAACAGAGCACACGAACCTGGAACACCTTTGCCCCAAACACCACCGGTTCAAAACCCTCGGACACTGGAAAGCCCGCCAGCCAGAGGCCGGAACCATCGAATGGAACTCACCCACCGGCCGCACCTACACCACCGACGCCGAACTGGCCTTCATGCCCAGCCCACGAAAAACGAGCAGAGAGAGCCCCGGCCAGAAAACAAAGCAGGCGGACGACGACCCGCCGCCCTTCTAAGGCCAACGAATCTGCGCTGTTCCGTCTTGGGAAGGGAGCCGGAACAGCGCAGATTCGTTCGCACGACGTCCGTGCAGTCTCTGCCTCGTTCCGGATCGAAGGCTCCGCGCAGGCGCCGCGCCGGTGCGACGGCCCCGTTCCTGGCCCGTCTGGGTGCGACGGCTCCGTGCCTCGTCCGTCCCGGCTCCGCCTCAGCTTTGTGACGGTTTGGCGACGACTCCGTCTCAGCTTCACTCGGTTTCGCGGCGGCTCCGTGCAGCCGCCGCGCCAACCCCGCCACGCGCTAACGCTTCAGCGGGTGCCTCCTCGAATTCACTCGTTTCCACCTCGCTTGGGCCCCCTCCCCGCTCCGCCCTCCCCGCTCCGCCCTCCCGGCCGCCCCGCCCCGCCCGCTCCCGCCCCGCAAGGGTCCCCTCCCCGGAGCCTCCCGGCCCGCCCCGCCCGGGTCCCCTCCCCGAAGTCTCCAGGCCCCGCCCGGCCCCTCCCGCAGTAGTAGGCTCGCCCAACAACGCCCCTTGAGCACCATCAGCCGAAAGGACCTGCACTCATGCCCAGAAGAAGGTGGCGTGCCGTCTGGAGGGTGCCGGTTCGGACTCGGATTTGGTTCGGTGTGACTATCCTCGGAGGGCTGCTGGTTGTCAGGGGACTCGTTTTGCCGATTTCCGGCAACGCTTGGTTGCCCGAAGCCCCCATCGTGCTGGCCGTCGGTTTAGTGCTGCTAGCAACCGTCTTCCGGTACCGGAACCAGTGGAGAGACAAAGACGGCAACCCGCTTAAGTGAAACTGCAGTGCGCAAGGGGAACGGAGCACACAGGGAATCACGGCGGAGCGATACAGCCAAGACAGCCAGAGCCACAACCCGAACCGCACGACTGGCCCGCAGGACAACGCTCCCGGAGCCACAGCCCAAACCTCGACTCACACCCACACCCTCAACTGCTGGGACCGTTCAGAATGGCACGATAGAAAGCGATGAAACTCTTTAAGCGCCCGAAGAAACCGGGTGTGCTGCCCATGCCGCTCTGGCTGCAGGGAATGTTCGAACTCGGCCAGGCAGCAGTGCTGTCAGCCCTGGTCGTGATCCTGCCGCTCACAGGTGTGTGGGCTGCAAACGGGTTCTCAGACCGCGACTACGCATCGCTGGCACGCCTCAGCGGACAAGCCTGGCTGCTGCTGCACGGAGTGCCGCTGTCGCTGACCTTCCCGGCAGGAACAGCCGGACCGGAAGAAACAAGCGGGCTCCTCTCACTCATTCCGCTGGGACTGACACTCATACCGTTCTTCCTCTGCTGGAGGGCAGGACGCAGACTCGCCCGCGCCTGCTACACAGACCAGCTCTGGCAGGCACTGCTCGGAGCGCTGGGAACCTATGCACTCCTCGGAACGGCAGCGGCATACTTCTCCGCAAACGAAGACGTGAGCATCTCACTCGTTGCAGGAGCACTCATACCGCTTATTGCAGCAGGGCTCGGAGTGATCATCGGAACCAGGATGGAAGCAGGATCCTGGGTACGGCTCATCGGAGTAGACCTCACGGACTGGATCGCACGAACCAGCCAGCACTCACGCTGGGCAGGATCCTATCTGTGGGCAGCAATCCGGGCGGGAATCGTTGGAATCACTGCGGCGATCGGACTCGCAGCAGTGCTGCTGGTAGTGGCGCTGGCAGTGAGCTGGGCAGAGATAGCAACGGTGTACCAGAAGCTCGACGCCGGAATCATCGGCGGAATCGTCCTCACCGTCGCGCAGCTGGGACTGCTGCCGAACCTCGTGGTGTGGACGCTGGCCTGGGCCTCGGGAGCAGGCTTCAGCATCGGAACCGGAAGCGTGATCAGCCCGCTGGAAACAACAGTTGGACCGCTTCCGGCAGTCCCGGTACTCGCAGCACTGCCCAGCGGCCAGCCCGAATACGCCTATGCAGCCCTGCTGATCCCGGTAGTGGCAGGAGTGCTGGCCGGCTGGTGGTTCCTGCGCGAAGGGGAAAACCACTTCGACGAATGGCTGTCCATCAAGGTCAGCGCCAGATGGTTTACGGCATCGGTTTCAACCGTCTGCCTCGGCGCCGTCATCGGAATTGTTTCCGGACTGCTGGCAGCCGCAGCAGCACTCGTTGCGCGCGGCTCGCTCGGCATCGGACGCTTCGTGGCCATAGGACCCGACCCGCTGTGGACCGGAATCTGGATTGCCGCGGAAGTCGCCGTCGGCGTCGTCATTGGTTACGCGGCAGGCCCGTGGCTGGAACGCGAACGGTCACGGCGTCCCGAAAAGACCCTGAGCACGGCAGGCAGGTAGCCCCGGACCGTTACGGCTGGGGGAGCATTCCGCCAAAAGTCAGATAGTCCTTGGTGCACGTTTCCGTGGCCTGGACAGTCAGCGCTGACTGCATGCAGGTCTCGTACTTGGCAGTGAGCGGCCACAGGGCAACCATTGCTGCAAGCCCCAGAGTCATGAACGCCGTAGCGGCAAGACCCATCGAAATAATCACGCGAAGAACGGCGTGCAGTCCGTAACGGATGACCTTCACCAATGCCATGATGCCAACGACCAGAGCGGCGATGCCCAGGGCCAGCGGAAGCAGCTTCCAGGGCAGCGCCAGTTCGGAGCTGATCAGCATTCCCAGAAGCAGGGCGATGAACACCCACAGGTAGGACCTGGCTTCCTTCGACTGCTCCGGCGTGGGCTCCGGTTTGCGGGTTGCCGGCGGAAACGGCGGTCGCGGGCGTACTTCAGGGCCGTCGTTAGTCATGGATTAAGCCTAGGCGACGCTTGGACTTAAGGTTGACACATGCGAATTGTTGCTCTGGTATCCGGCACCGGCTCCAACCTCCAGGCCGTCCTCGACGCCGTTGCAGCGGGAGAGCTCGACGTCGAAATCGCGGCGGTAGGCGCCGACAGGACCGGAACCTACGGCATTGAGCGGGCAGCCGCAGCCGGGTATGAAACGTTCGTCGTGAACTTCAAGGACTACCCCGTCCGGGCGGACTGGAACCGCGCGCTGACGGAGAAAGTTGCGTCCTACGAGCCCGACATCGTCCTCTCCTCCGGATTCATGCGCATTGTGGACGAGCACTTCATCAATACCTTCGACGGCCGCTACGTCAACACTCACCCCGCACTGCTGCCCTCGTTCCCCGGCGCGCACGGTGTCCGCGATGCACTCGCGTACGGCGTCAAGGTCACCGGCTGCACGGTGCATATTGCCGACGCCGGCGTGGACACCGGTCCCATCCTGGCCCAGGCGGCAGTGGAAGTGCTCGACGGCGATACCGAGGAGACCCTGCACGAGCGCATCAAGGTGCAGGAACGCCGGCTGCTGATCGAGACGCTCGCCAGGATCAGCAAAGAGGGCGTCCCGGCCCTCTAGCCCGGGGAGCCTGCCGGGAATCCGGACACGAACACCCAAGGCGGCCAACGCGCTGGAACTAATCCAGCGCAGCACCCCTGGTCTCGGGGGAGAACTTTGCCATCCACAGTACGGCGGCGAGCACCAGCAGGCCGGCCACGGCAAAGGACAGCGGCAGTCCGAGATACGGCCACAGCACCGAGACGAAGAGCAGCGGGCCAAAACCGGCACCGACTCGGGACGCCGTGGACGCCCAGCCAAACCCGCTGGCCCGCAGCCGGGTGGGGTAGAGCTCCGAAACGTAGGTGTAGAGCACCGGTATGGCCACCTGCACCACAAAACCGTAGACCAGCAGCCAGGCAGTCGCAGCGGCCGGAACATCAACCACCAGGGCCACGACCACCAGGGATGCAGCTGCGGCCGGACCGGTGATTCCCAGAAGCCATTTGCGGCCTACACGCTCTACCAGCAGGGCAGCAGCAATAACGCCCAGAAGGCCAACCGCAGCCATGCCCGACGTCGTGAGGAACGCCTTGTACTCGGCGTAGCCGGCGTCAACCAGGATCTTCGGCATCCACTGCAGGGCCAGGTAATAGACCAGCAGCACGGTCACGAACAGCGACCACGCAGTCACCGTGGACTTCGGATTGGTCCTCCACAGTTCGGTGAGCTGGCTGCCGGTGGTTTTCAGCGAGAACTTGTGCGCCGGTTCAGGCTCCGGCAGCCGCCACTCGGTCTGGGTTCCCCCGGTACGGCGAATGAGGTCGTTGATGACTGCGCGGGCTTCCTCGGTGCGGCCCTTGCGAACCAGGAACAGCGGGGACTCGGGCACTGAACGGCGGACCCAGAAGACCAGCAGTGCCGGGATGACCATGATGAGCATGGTCCAGCGCCAGTCCGCGACGGTTGCCATGATGACGGCGGAGGTGACTCCGCAAAGCGCTGCACCCACGGGCCACCAGCCGTCCATGGCAGTCAGTACCCGGCCGCGCTGCTTGCGCGGCGTGAACTCGCCAACCAGGGCATAGTCCACGGGTACGCAGCCGCCAAGTCCCACACCGGCCAGGAACCTGAACACGCAGAACCAGGCGATGTCCGGAGCGAAGGCACCGGCCACGGTGAAGATCGAGAAGATCAGCAGCGTGGCGGTGAAGGCCTGCTTCCGGCCGATGGCGTCGGCGATGGATCCCCATAGGAACGCACCGATGGCCATTCCCAGCAGGTTCGCGGTGCCGATCCACGCTGCCTGCGCCGGCACGAGGTTCCATTCCTGCGACAACAGGGGGATGAGGACGCCGTTGAGCGTGACATCCCAGGCGTCGAACATAAAGCCCAGTCCGCCGATCAGGAAGATCTTGCCCTGTACCCGCCAGCGCCAGGGCAGGTTCTGGACCACTTCGTCGCCAGCAGGCAGGGTGTGGGTCGTTGTCATCTGGGGGTGGGCCTTCCGCCGACACTTATAGTCATAAATGCACTAACTGGGGGAAACTCTACAACGCACTGCCCCTGCCGGCGCGCAGGGCCCGTAATCTTCGCATCATGTAACGTGCCGGATACGCGCCGGCAGCGCCCGCGTCAAAAGGGTGACGGCCACGCCGGTGAGTATTACCCGCGGACCTGTCCCCGAAGGGCCCAAGGCATAAACTCAACCTTGGGCCCGCCGATGGCCCGCGTGCATCGTTCGCCGATACCCAGTTGGAGTGACTTCCGTGAGCAACACCCCCCTCGACCGTGTACCCATCCGCCGGGCCCTCATCTCGGTCTATGACAAGACCGGCCTGACGGAACTGGCCCAGGGCCTCTCCGCAGCCGGCGTCAGCATTGTCTCCACCGGCTCCACCGCGAAGCAGATCGCCGCGGCAGGCGTCGAAGTGACCGAGGTTGCCGAGGTCACCGGCTTCTCCGAATGCCTGGACGGCCGCGTCAAGACGCTCCACCCGCGGGTGCACGCAGGCATCCTTGCCGACCGCCGCCGCCAGGACCACCGGGACCAGCTCGAGGAACTCGGCATCGAGGCCTTCGACCTGGTGGTCGTGAACCTGTACCCGTTCGTCGAGACCGTGAAGTCCGGCGCAGCGCAGGACGACGTGGTCGAGCAGATCGACATTGGCGGACCCTCCATGGTCCGTGCCGCAGCGAAGAACCACCCCTCCGTCGCCGTCGTCGTGGATCCGTCCAAGTACGCCGCCGTGACCGCAGCTGCCGCTGAAGGCGGCTTTGACCTTAATGAACGACGCCGCCTGGCCGCCGAAGCGTTCGCCCACACCGCTGCCTACGACACGGCTGTTGCCAAGTGGACCGCCGCACAGTTCGGCGACGGGACGGATGCCGGAGCCACCTGGCCCGCCTACGCAGGCATGGCGCTGGAGCGGTCCGAGGTGCTGCGCTACGGCGAGAACCCGCACCAGGCAGCGGCGCTGTACGCAGACCAGGACTCAATGCCCGGCGTGGCGCAGGCAGACCAGCTGCACGGCAAGGCGATGTCCTACAACAACTACGTAGACGCCGACGCCGCCCTGCGTGCCGCCTTCGACTTCGAAGAGCCGGCTGTCGCCGTCGTCAAGCATGCCAACCCCTGCGGTGTTGCCGTGGCCTCTCCGGGTGCCGCTGATCCGATCGCCAACGCCCATCTGAAGGCCCACGCCTGCGACCCGGTGTCCGCCTACGGCGGGGTGATTGCCGCGAACCGCACGGTCACGGCCGGCATGGCAGAGACCGTGAAGGATATCTTCACCGAGGTTGTCATCGCTCCGGACTTCGAACCGGAAGCCGTGGAGATCCTCTCCCGCAAGAAGAACATCCGCCTGCTCACGCTGCCGGACGGCTACGGCCGCAACCCGGTGGAGTTCCGCCAGGTCTCCGGCGGCGTGCTGATGCAGCAGCCGGACACGGTTGAAGCAGAAGGCGACGACCCGGCCAACTGGACCCTGGTCACCGGTGAAGCCGCCGATGAGAAGACCCTGGCCGACCTTGCCTTCGCCTGGCGTGCCGTCCGCGCCGCCAAGTCGAACGCCATCCTCCTGGCCCGCGACGGCGCCTCGGTCGGTGTGGGCATGGGACAGGTAAACCGGGTTGATTCCTGCAAGCTCGCCGTGGAACGCGCTAACACCCTGGCCGGCCAAGACGACGAGCGTGCCCGCGGTTCCGTTGCGGCGTCGGACGCGTTCTTCCCGTTTGCCGACGGACTCGAGATCCTGCTGAACGCCGGCGTCCGCGCCGTGGTCCAGCCCGGCGGATCCGTGCGCGACGAAGAGGTCATCGCCGCGGCGAATGCGGCAGGCGTCCCGATGTACTTCACCGGCGCACGCCACTTCTTCCACTAGAAACCGCCCAGCCACGCCCCGCTGCGGGCCGCACGCATGACATCCGCGTGCGGCCCGCAGTTTAGGGAGCGCATCTGCGCTGTGGCATAGTTGGACACAGAAACCAGACCCAAAAGCCGGGTCCCCGCATGTCTAAAGCCATGTCCGGACCCCCATTCCACAAGGAGACCGTGTGGCTGACAAAATCAAGGTTGTGGGCTCTGTCGTAGAGCTCGACGGCGACGAGATGACGCGGATCATCTGGCAGTTCATCAAGGACCGCCTGATCAACCCGTACCTGGACGTAGACCTGAAGTACTACGACCTCTCGATCCAGAACCGTGACGCCACGGACGACCAGGTCACCATCGACGCTGCCAACGCCATCAAGGAACACGGCGTGGGCGTCAAGTGCGCAACTATCACCCCCGATGAGGCACGCGTTGAAGAATTCGGCCTGAAGAAGATGTGGGTCTCCCCGAACGGGACCATCCGCAACATCCTCGGCGGCGTCGTCTTCCGCGAACCGATCATCATCTCCAACATCCCGCGCCTCGTCCCGGGCTGGAACAAGCCGATCATTATTGGCCGCCACGCACACGGCGACCAGTACAAGGCCACCAACTTCAAGGTTCCGGGTGCCGGCACCCTGACCCTGACCTACACCCCGGCTGACGGCGGCGAAGAAATCAAGCAGACCGTTGTTACGTACCCCGAAGAGGGCGGCGTGGCCATGGGCATGTACAACTTCAACGAGTCCATCAAGGACTTCGCACGGGCCTCCTTCGCCTACGGCCTGCAGCGCAACTACCCGGTGTACCTCTCCACCAAGAACACAATCCTGAAGGCCTACGACGGCCAGTTCAAGGACCTGTTCCAGGAAGTCTTCGACGCCGAGTTCAAGGACCAGTTCGAAGCAGCCGGCCTCACCTACGAGCACCGCCTGATCGATGACATGGTTGCCTCCGCAATGAAGTGGGAAGGCGGCTACGTCTGGGCCTGCAAGAACTACGACGGCGACGTCCAGTCGGACACGGTTGCCCAGGGCTTCGGCTCGCTGGGCCTCATGACCTCCGTGCTCATGACCCCGGATGGAAAGACCGTTGAGGCTGAAGCCGCACACGGCACCGTGACCCGTCACTACCGCCAGCACCAGCAGGGCAAGCCCACCTCCACCAACCCGATCGCTTCGATCTTCGCGTGGACCCGTGGCCTGATGCACCGCGGCAAGCTGGACAACACCCCCGAGGTCATCAACTTCGCCGAGACCCTTGAAGACGTAGTCGTCAAGACGGTCGAATCCGGCAAGATGACCAAGGACCTGGCGCTGCTGGTCGGACCCGACCAGCCGTACCTGACCACCGAAGAGTTCCTCGCCGCACTGGACGAGAACCTCAAGGTGCGCCTGGGCTAATACCCAAGCTTCTCAGCAGTAAACAGCCAGCCCCGGTCCGGAAGGATCGGGGCTGGCTGTGTTTTATGGTGCTCACCGGTCTGCCGGGTCCCGTACTGGACTGCCGGCCCGCCCGCCCGCCCGCCGGGCGGGCCGGAACGGCGGCAACGAAACTCTTTCGCTCGCAGAGCTCGCTCGGAGTATTAAAGCCGCCTAACCCGGCCCGTCCGGCGGGCTCGTTGGGGCACAGTCCGAGCCTGCTGGGCGCTAGGAGCCGGAAGAGTCTGAGCTGGAGCCTGAGTCCATGCCGCCGGAACCGGATCCGCCGGAACCCATGCCGGAGCCTGAACCGCCTGAGCCACTTGAACCCATGCCGCCGGAACCGGAACCGCTGGAACCCATGCCGGAGCCTGACCCGCCGGAGCCGGAGCCCATGCCGCCTGAGGAGCCGGAGGAGCTTGAACCGGAAGATCCGCTCGAGCCGGAGGAGCCGGAGACGGAAGAGATCAGGGGTTCGGAGCTGGATTCGCCGCTGATCACGTCACCGCCGCTGCCGCTGTAGGACGACGAAACCTCGATCTTGCGGGGTTTCGCCCGCTCGCTGACCGGGATGAAGACGCTCAGGACACCGTTCTCGTACTTGGCTGAGATGCCCTCGATGTTGATTCCCTGGCCCAGGTTCAGCTGGCGCAGGAAAGTGCCGGATTCACGCTCACGGTTGAGCCAGGTGGCTCCCTCCGGCACATGGATGGTGCGTTCTGCCCGGATCGTCAGCAGCTGGCCGTCAACATCCACATCGACCGATCCCGGATCTATGCCGGGCAGGTCTGCGTTCAAGATGTAGTGGTCGCCCTCGCGGTACAGATCAATCGGCATCAGCCGCAGCCGCTGCCGGGGATCCAGAAGGGCACCTGCCATGCGGTCCAGTTCGCGGAAAGGATCGAATTTCATGGCCATTCTCATCAACTCCTTTTCACCCGTCCCGTTCAGACGGGTGGATGTGTTCTTCACTGACAGGAATAACGAAGGGTCGACTGCTTGAGCGGTGACTGCTTACGTTGAGTCATGTTCACTCAAGAATAGATTCAGGCTAGCACTCGCCATAACCGAGTGCCAGAGACCAATAGCAAAATCCGGCTCGGAATGATCAATTCAGCGGCCACAGATGCACTGGTTCATTGCTGTGCATGTGGTGCCAGTAGCGGCGGGTCATTTCGGTCAGGGCCGAGGTGCGGTCATACCCCTCGCGCTCAAGATCCGCCAGGACGGAGACCTGCCAGGCTGCACCGTTCTGTTCTGTCCGGGCCCGTTCCCGGATCACTGTCAGGTAGCGCTCAATGAGGTCATCATCCACACCGAGCTCCTGCAGCCCGTCTGCGGCCATTGGAACCAGATGGCGCACCACCAGCTCCGCAACAGGAATGTCCCCGATGCCGGGCCAGTACACCGAAGCATCCAGCCCCAGACGGGAGCAGGCCAGGAAGTTGTCAGCTGCCGTCTTGAAGGCAGTACGGGTCCAGAGCGGACGGTCCGCGGTCCGCAGCTTCTGGACCAGCCCGTAGAAGAACGCGGCATTGGCACTCACATCCAGGACGGTAGGCCCGGCCGGCAGCACGCGGTTCTCTAGGCGCAGGTTGGGAGTATGCGTTCCCGGGTCGTAGATCGGCCGGTTCCAGCGGTACACGGTTCCGTTGTGGAGGCGCAGCTCCGGCAGCAGGGGAGCACCGGCATCCGTCGAACCGGAGCTGGAAGACGAAAGCTCCGGGAGCAGCGCCGGGAAGTACCTGACGTTCTCCTCAAAGAGGTCGAAGATGGACGTGATCCAGCGTTCCCCGAACCAGACCCGGGGCCGCACGCCCTGGTTGCGCATTTCCGGCGGACGGGTATCGATGGCCTGCTTGAAGAGTTCGATCCGGGTTTCCTGCCACAGCACGTGCTCCAGGAAGATCGGGGAATTGGCCGCAAGTGCCACCTGCGGGCCCGCGATCAGCTGGGCAGCGTTCCAGGCCGGAGCGAAGTCCGCCGGACTCACCTCGAGGTGCAGCTGCAGGGACGTGCAGGCAGCTTCCGGCGCGATGTTCTTGGCGTACTGCGTGAGGGACTCGGAACCGTTCAGCGACAGGTGCACGTCCTCCCCGCGGGCCTGGAGCACGGAGGTGTTCAGGGCAGCGTAGCGGGCCCCCGAACTGATCCAGGCATCGCCGTCGAGCACGTCATTGGTGAGCGTGGGGAGGATGCCCACCATCAGGATGTTCGCCTCCGCCTTGGCGGCGAGCTCGTCAGCCCGGTTGAGCTGGCTGCGCAGGCTCTCCTCGAGTTCCAGCAGGCCCTGCCCGCGGATGGACATCGCGGGATGGTTCATTTCGATGTTGAAGGCGCCCATCTCCGTCTGGAAGGACGGATCGGCGATTTCCTCCAGCACGGACGAGTTCCGCAGAGCCGGCGTGAAGTCGTCGTTGGTCAGGTTCAGTTCAAGTTCGACGCCGATGCTGGCAGTGTCCGCGAACTGCGCGGTGCCCAGGTACCCGGCGAACCGGTCAAGGTTCTCCAGCAGCCTGCGGCGGTAGCGGGTCCGCTCTTCGCGGGTGAACGACCTGGCGTTGACCTCTGTTCCCATGGATGAAGATAACCACGCCGGGGTGGCGATGTATAGCGTCCCGGCGGCCCTCGATTTTGGGCCACGGACGGCAAGCTGCAGCCAGCCGCTATTCGAGCTTGCTGGCCGGCTGCAGCGAGGTGAGTGAGCGGCCGTCGTTGGGGTAGCGGACACCGATTTGGGCCCGCACTTCGTCAAAGAGCTGCATGGTCTGCAGCGAGTCCGCCCAGGGCATGGTCGGGCTTTCCGTCAGCCCTTCCTGGATGCAGCGGGTAACTTCCCTCAGCTCATAGGTGTAGCCGTTGCCGACCTGCTGGAAGCGCTCCGTGCGGGAGGGGCCCATGTGCTGGTGAATGTGCAGCTCCACCGGATTGTGCAGCGGAGCACCGGTTCGGATCCAGCCTTCACTGCCGCAGATGGTGGCGGTTCGGGGGCCCGAGGCCAGCAGGGAGGAGGTCAGCTGGGCCTGCGCACCCGAGTCATAACCGAGGTTCAGCGCATTCTGGGTATCGACGCCGTCGGCGTTCAGAGTGCCGGAGGCCTGGACACGCTGCGGGAAGCCGAGCGACCCTACTGCCAGGGTCAGCGGGTAGACAGTGAGGTCCAGCAGCGCTCCGCCGCCGGCAGCCGGGTCCCAGAGCCTGCTGGCGGGGTCGTACGGGGCGGGGAAGCCAAGATCGGCCTGGACCCACTGGATCTCTCCGAGCTCGCCGCTGGAGATGATTTCCCACAGCCGGTTGATACAGGGCAGGAACCGCGTCCACACGGCTTCCATCAGGAAGACCCCGCGGCGGGAAGCCACCTCGATCAGGTCTGCCAGTTCCGCGGCATTGATGGTGATCGACTTTTCGCAGAGCACATGCTTGCCGGCTTCAAGTGCTTCCCGGGCAAGCTCGTAGTGCTGGGCATGCGGGGAGGCGATGTAGACGACGTCGACCTCGGGGTCCGCGAAAAGCTGCCGGTACCCCTTGCCGCGGACATCGTCGTCGTAATAGCTGGAGGCGAAACCGAAGCGGCCGGCAAACTCGACCCCCGTTTCCTCTGAACGGGAGCTGACAGCCTGCAGGACTGCATCTTCGAGCCGGGCAATGTCCTCGGTGACACGGGCGGCAATACGACCGGTGGCTACGACGCCCCACCTCAGGGTGCGGCCCGTGGACTGTACCGGGCTGGGTGCCCCCTGAAGGACGCACGGCGGTGTGCGGATAAACTGCGGGGCGCTCATATTCCTCGGCTCTCGGTTAGTGGCTTGGCCGGCTAGTGTCTCGGCGTTAGAACTACCTTATTGTCCATGCCCCCGGCTGCCCAGTCCTGCGGGTCAGTCCTGGATGGTTTGACGCGGCGGTGTCCCGCGTGCCGCCGTTCCGGGAGGGCAGATGCAAGAGCCCGGGCCGCCTTCCAAACGGAAAGCGGCCCGGGCGTTACGCGTCAGCGCTGTGGAATTACTTGACCAGCTCGGCCAGCGTCGGATCGTTGGCGTAGGCCTCGGCTGCGTTGTCCTTGGTGACGATCTGCGGTTCCAGCAGGTAAGCCGGAACAACCTTCACGCCGTTGTCGTAGGACTCGTCGTCGTTGATTTCCAGCTCTTCGCCGGCGCCGAGGCCCTTCACCATCTCGATGGTGTGGTTTACCAGGGCACGGGTGTCCTTGTTGATGGTGGAGTACTGGACGCCTTCCATGATGGACTTCACGGACTCAACCTCGGAGTCCTGGCCGGTCACAACCGGAACCGGCTTGCCGGCGGCTGCGACGGAGGTCAGGATGGCGCGGGCCAGGGTGTCGTTGGGGGACAGGACGCCGTCCAGTTCCTCAGCACCGTAGGAACCCGAGAGCAGGGTGTCCATGCGCTTCTGGGCGTTCTCGGCCTTCCAGCCCTGGGTGACAGCCTGGTTGAATTCGGTCTGGCCGGAAACAACATTCAGGTTGCCGGCTTCGATCTCCGGCTTCAGGATGTCCATGGCGCCGTCGAAGAAGACCTGTGCGTTGGCATCATCGGGGGAGCCGGCGAACAGCTCGATGTTCCAGGGGCCTTCAGGCTTGTTGGCCTTCATTCCGTCCAGCAGGGCCTGGCCCTGGAGCTGGCCGACCTGGAAGTTGTCGTACGCGACGTAGTAGTCGACGTTCTCGGTGTTGGTCAGGAGGCGGTCGTAGGCGATGACGGTGATGCCGGCATCCTTGGCTTCCTGCAGCTGCGAGCCGAGCTGGGCGCCGTCGATGGCACCGACAACCAGGACCTTGACACCGTTGGTGATCATGGAGCTGATCTGGTTCTGCTGCTCGGAGACGCCGCCGTTGGCGAACTGGACCTGCGGCTCGTAGCCGGCTTCTTCGAGGCCGTCGTTGAACAGGCCTTCTGCGAGGACCCAGTTTTCCGAGGTCTTCTGGGGCAGCGCTACGCCGATTGCCGATCCCTCTTCGAAGCCGGCAGCTTCGCCGGTGGAGGACTCGTCGGCACGGCCGCAGGCAGACAGCGACAGTGCTGCCACCGTGGCGACTACGGCAAATGACTTTGCGATCTTACGCATGGTGTTCCTTCTCTTGATTGGTGGAGCGGTGGTTTGTTGCGGATTGAAAGGCCCGGTGGGGCTTAGGCATCCGTTCCGATGGTGGACTTGGTGCCGGTAGGCATTTCAGGCTTGGGGTTCACGGGAGCCGGGACGGTGAGCTTGTCCTTGGACCCGAAGTTCTTCATCATCAGGCCGATGATGGAGGGCTTGCCCTGGCTCTTGTTGTAGACATCCAGTGCCACGGCGATCAGCAGGACCAGGCCCTTGATGATGGAGGTGAGGTCGGCTCCGATGCCGAGCAGCTGCAGGCCGTTGTTCAGGACGGCCATGACCAGGCCGCCGACGATCGAGCCCACCACGGTGCCGACGCCGCCGGAGACAGCCGCACCGCCGATGAAGACGGCCGCGATTGCGTCCAGCTCCCAGCCGGTGCCGTCAAAGGGGCCCGAAGCAGTGGAGCGGGCCACGAAGATCATGCCTGCCAGGGCAGCCAGGATGGACATGTTCATCATGACCAGGAAGTTGACCTTCTTGCTCTGCACGCCGGAGAGCTCAGCAGCGTGCAGGTTGCCGCCCACTGCGTAGACGTGGCGGCCGATCACGGTCTTGGTGGAGATGAACACGTACAGGATCACCAGGACGGCCAGGATGATTCCGGAGACCGGGAAAGAGGTACCCGGGCGGCCGGTGGAGAAGAGGTACGTGGCGTACAGGATGGCAGCTACCAGCAGGCCGGTCTTGGTCACTGCGACCCAGGCCGGGGAATTCACGGAGCCGATCTTCACGGTCTTGGCACGGCGGCGGAACTCGCCGAGGACAACGAACGCTGCCAGCAGCAGGCCCAGGAGCAGGGTGAGGTTGTTGAAGCCGGTGTCCGGGCCCACCTCGGGAAGGTAGCCGGCGCCGATGAACTGGAATTCCTGCGGAACGGGAACGGTGTTGGACTTGCCGACCCACTGGTTGGCACCGCGGAAGATCAGCATGCCGGCCAGCGTCACGATAAAGGCCGGGATCCCGACATACGCCACCCAGAAGCCCTGCCAGGCGCCGATGGCGGCACCGATGAGCAGGCCCAGCAGGATGCCGGCGTACCAGGGGATGCCCCAGTCTCGCATGGCCAGCGCCACCAGGATTCCGGTAAAGGCGGCCACGGAGCCCACGGAGAGGTCAATGTGCCCGGCGATGATCACGAAGACCATGCCGACGGCCAGGATCAGGATGTAGGAGTTGCCGTTGAACAGGTTGATCATGTTCGTGGGCGTCAGGGTCTTGCCGCCGGTCAGCCACTGGAAGAGGCCGATCAGGACGACGAGGGCAAAGATCATGCCGAACTGGCGGCCGTTGCCGCTCAGGAGCTGTTTCAGGGCTTTCATGAGAGGGGTCCTTGAGTGGCGAGGTCGGAGGTGTGCTTGCCGGCTGAGGTCATGAGCCTCATGAGGTTTTCCTGGCTGGCTTCAGCCTTCGAAACTTCGCCGGTGATCGCGCCTTCGAAGATGGTGTAGATGCGGTCGGAGAGGCCAAGGAGTTCGGGAAGCTCCGAGGAGATCACGATCACGCCCTTGCCCTGGTTGGCCAGCTGCTGGATGATCCCGTAGATCTCGTACTTGGCACCGACGTCGATGCCGCGGGTGGGTTCATCAAGGATCAGCAGGTCCGGGTCGGTGAACATCCACTTCGCCAGGACAACCTTCTGCTGGTTTCCGCCGGAGAGCTTGGAGACACCTTCGTCAACGGTGGGTGCCTTGGTCCGCAGGCTCCTGCGGTATTCCTCGGCGTAGCGGTACTCTTCGTCCTTGTCGACGACGAGGCCCTTGGTGATCTTCCGCAGGTTCGAGGCCACGGTGGTGGCCTTGATGTCATCAAGCAGGTTCAGGCCGAGGGACTTGCGGTCCTCGGTGACGTACGCGAGTCCGTGGCTGATGGCCTGCGGCACGGTCTTGAGGACGACTTCCTCGCCGTCCTTGATGATCTGGCCGCTGATGAAGTTGCCGTAGGAGCGGCCGAAGAGGGACCGGGCCAATTCAGTGCGGCCGGCACCCATGAGGCCTGCGAAACCGACAATCTCGCCGCGGCGGACGTGAAAGTTCGATCCCTTGCAGACCAGACGGTCCGGCACCGTGGGGTGGCCGACGGTCCAGCCGCGGACTTCGAAGAAGACTTCGCCGATCTTGGGGGTGTGGTCGGGGAAGCGGGATTCAAGCGAGCGGCCGACCATGCCCTTGATGATGCGGTCTTCGTTCGCGCCCTCGCCGGCGACGTCGATGGTTTCAATGGACTTGCCGTCGCGGATGATCGTGATCGAGTCCGCGATCTGCTCGATCTCGTTGAGCTTGTGGGAGATCATGATGCAGCTGATGCCCTTGGACCGGAGTCCGGCCATCAGGTCCAGGAGGTGCTGGGAATCGGTCTCGTTCAGGGCGGCGGTGGGTTCGTCCAGGATGAGCAGCTTCACGCGCTTGCTCAGGGCCTTGGCGATTTCCACCAGCTGCTGCTTGCCGACGCCGATGTCCTTGATCGGGGTGGTGGGATCCTCCTCGAGCCCCACCCGGGCCATGAGCTCGGAGGCTTCAAGGTTGGCGCGGTCCCAGTCGATGACGCCGAAGCGCCGGGGCTCGTTGCCCAGGAAGATGTTCTCCGCAATGGAGAGCTCCGGGATCAGTGCCAGTTCCTGGTGGATGATGACGATTCCGGCGGCTTCGGAGGAGCGGATGTCCTTGAACTGGACTTCCTGGCCCTGGAAGACGATTTCGCCGGTGTAGGTCCCGTGCGGGTAAACCCCGGAGAGGACCTTCATGAGGGTCGACTTTCCGGCTCCGTTTTCGCCGCAAATGGCGTGGATCTCACCGGCTTTTACCGTGATGGAGACGTCCGACAGAGCCTTGACGCCGGGAAATTCCTTGGTGATGGAACGCATTTCCAGAATCGTGTGGTTATGCGGCATCTGCGTGTTCCCCGCCGTAGGGGCCCCGGGCGCTGAGCGCTCCAGTTGCCCGAGCTGCAACTGCTGCTCGCATAAGTGCCTCCCGTTGTGACTTCTTTGTCTTGCTGCGGCCCCCTAAAGAGAGGGTCGATAGAGAAGTAAACTCTTATTCCTTGCTTGTCGTCAAGTCTTGAACACAAGGCGGAAATAGGATGAAAAAACATAGATTCTAAATAAATGCTGCTTCCGCCAGAAAGGGCAGGTCAGAGGACGGCATCCGCCTGCGCAAGGACCAGGGCGGCGGCACCCAGTGCCTCTGCGCGGTCGCCCAGGGATGACATGGTGACCGTGGTGGTTTCCCCGATCAGCGGCACCGCATGGCGCAGCAGTCCGCGTTCGATGGGGTTCAGGAAGGCTTCGCCCAGGCCGGTCAGGGACCCGCCGACGACGATCACCTCCGGGTTGAGCGCATTGGCAATGCCTGCCACCGCCCTTCCCACGGCCATACCGGCGTCGTCGACCACGCGCAGCGTCGCGGGATCTCCCGCGGATGCCTGCCGGATGATGTCCGTGGTGGTGACCGGCTCGGACGCGGCACGGCTGAGCAGGTCGATCATGGTCGCCGTGGATGCCACGGTTTCCAGGCACCCGCGGTTACCGCAGCGGCAGATCAGGCCCTGGTCGGAAATGGTGGCATGGCCTATTTCGCCGGTGATGCCGACGTGGCCGTAGAAGAGCGATCCGTTGATCACCAGTCCGGCACCGATGCCGGTGGCTACCTTGACGAAGATGAGGTTCTCGCAGCCGCCGTGCGGACCCCAGGTCACCTGTGCCAGCGCACCGAGGTTGGCATCGTTGTCGATGTGCACCGGGACGCGGAGCCGGACGGCCAGGTCCTCGCGCATGTTGATGCCCACCCATTCGGGGAGGATGGCGCCGCGCACCACGGTGCCGCTGCGCCGGTCGATGGGACCGGGGATGCCGACGCCGGCGCCCAGCACGCGGTTCCGGTCCACGTCCGCTGCGGAAAGGACGGATTCAAAAAGTTCAGCAGCGGCATCCATGCCTTCGTCCGCGCTGTGGCCGGCAGGCAGCGAGATCGAGTCCTCGCCGATGATGCTGTAGCCCAGTGTGGCCAGCACTACCCGGACGTGGCGGCGGCCGATATCGATTCCGGCTGCCACGGCGCCGGTGTCATTCAGCCTCACAGACAGGGCGCGGCGTCCCGAGCTGGTGGTCGGCTCGGTCTTGACGAGGCCGGATTCAGACATTTGCCGCACGATGTTGGAAACCGTGGCGCTGGAAAGCCCGGTTGACCGCGAGAGCTCGGCCTGGGTCTGGGGTCCGGCGGCCAGCAGGGCCTCCTGGATCCGCTGCTGGTTCCGGGCGCGAAGCGCGGTTTGGGAACCGGGTTTGGTTCGCCGGCCGGCGGCTGGAAGGGCCCTCATCGTTGAGGGTGATTCGGCAGACATAAAGTTCAGCGTCCTATACAGGTGGCTTGTCGTCAAGAATTGAAGGCAACGTGTTTTGCCCGGTAGGAAGGGTGCCGGGCCTGCAGGGGGAGCCGCGGGGCGGCGGGAAAGAGGGAGCGGGAAGAGCCTAGCCTTCTGTCAGGGCCTCGCGGTGCTCGGCCGCTATCTCCAGGTAGTGGGCGGCGTTGCGCTGCACGGAGGCGAACTCTTCATCCGTCAGGGTGCGGCGCACCTTGGCAGGAACCCCGGCAACCAGGGACCGCGGCGGAACCTGGGTGCCTTCGAGCACCAGGGCCCCGGCGGCCACGAGGGAACCGGAACCAATGACCGCTCCGTTCATGATGGTGGCACTCATGCCCACCAGGCAGTCGTCCTCCACCGTGCAGCCGTGCACGACGGCGTTGTGCCCCACGCTGACCCGCTCGCCAACCGTGGTGGGGAAGCCGGGATCGGCGTGCAGCACCACGTTGTCCTGCAGATTGGTGCCCGCTCCGACTCGGATCGAGCTGGAGTCCCCGCGCACACAGACGCCGTAGAAGGCGCTGGCACCCGGCCCCAGTTCGACGTCGCCGATCAGCGACGCCGTAGGCGCCAGGAAAACGGACGGATCAATGACGGGAGTCTTGCCGCGGAGGGTAACGATGTGAGCCATGCGACAACTGTAGCGGGCCAGGCTGAGTCCGGGCCCGCTACAGGGGCCCTCCGGCGGACGGCGGTCAGTTGAAGACGATGGTGCGGCGTCCGTCGAGCAGCACGCGGTGTTCAGCGTGCCACTGCACTGCCTTGGACAGGGTGCGCCCTTCAACGCCGGCGCCCAGGGCAGCGAGCCGCTGGGCGGTGCGCGAATGGTCTACCCGGATGACTTCCTGCTCGATGATCGGTCCCTCATCCAGGTCCGAGGTCACGTAGTGTGCCGTGGCGCCAATGAGTTTCACGCCGCGGGCATGGGCCTGGTGGTACGGGCGTGCGCCCTTGAAGGAGGGCAGGAAGGAATGGTGGATGTTGATCGCCCGGCCGGAAAGCTCCTGGCAGAGTTCGTTGCTGAGGATCTGCATGTACCGGGCCAGCACCACCAGCTCGATGTCCAGTTCTGCCATGAGGGCCCGCAGCTGGTCCTCCGCTTCCTGCTTGGTGTCCGCGGTGACCGGGATGTGGTGGAAGGGAATGCCGTAGAACTCGGCCAGGCCGGCCAGGTCCCGGTGGTTGGAGACAATCGCCGGAATCTCGATCGGCAGGTTGCCGGCCCGCTGCTGGAAGAGCAGGTCATTCAGGCAGTGTCCGTCCTTGGAAGCCATGATCAGCGTGCGCACCGGTACGCCGGCGCGGTGCAGTTCCCAGTCCATGCCGAACTGTCCGGCCACCGGGGCAATGAGGGAGCGGACGCCGTCGTAGGTGCCGGGGGCGGTGAAGTCCACGCGCATGAAGAAGCTGCCGGAATCAGGACTGCCGTACTGCTGTGACTCGGTGATGTTCCCGCCCGCTCCTGCCAGTGCGCCGGAGACGGCATGGACGATCCCCGGCCGGTCGGCACAGGAGAGTGTCAGGGTGTAGGCGCCGGGATCAGCAGCTGCACCGGTATTGGGGGTCAGGGAAACGGGGGACGCCGGCAGCCCGGCGGAGGCATCTTCTCTCACCTTCCCAAGGTTACCGCCAGGGCCCGCACCGCCTAGGCTGGGTGAATGGACGTTACTTTCGCCCCGCTTGTGGACAAGGACGAAGAGGAACTGGTCAAATTCCTGACCACCAACAGTTTTCCGTTCCACCGGATCACGGCGCCGTCCGAAGAGCTGGTCCGCAGGCTGCTGCTGGAGGGGCGGTTTGAATCCGACGGCGTCTGCACCTTCTGGGTCTTCGGCGGCAACCACCGGCTTGGCCTGGTGATCCTGGAGGATCTCGGTGAGGAGTGCGCATACTTCGACCTGCGCCTGGTCGAAGAGCACCGGGGAGAGGGCAAAGGCGTCCCCGTGATGCAGGCGCTCTCCGACAAGGTCTTCACGGACTACCCGCACCTGCGGCGCTTCGCGGGACGGATGCGGGAGGACAACATTGCCATGCGCAAGACCCTGCTGCGCTCGGGCTTCGTCAAGGAAGCGCACCTGCGCCAGGAATGGCCGCTGCCCAACGGCCGGCGCCTGGCTGAACTGGTGTACGGACGGCTGCGCTCTGACTGGGAAGCGGGAACCGTTACCGGCTTCGAATGGGAAGACCTGGCTGCACGGTAAGCTGTAAGCGTCGCGACTGGCGTTGGGTGGGTAACCACCAGGAAGCGGCACAGTGCAGAACATACCGCGGATCGCACGCCTGGGCCTTCGGTCAAGTTGTCATCTGTTTGTCATGCCCGGACCCCGGGGGTGCCCGGCAGGTAGCCTGACCTATAGAACACCCTTCCCCAGGAGATCCACGTGAGACTATCCACCCAGCCCGTCACCAATGCCCCTCTCTCCGAGGTTGACCCGGAGATTGCCGCCGTCCTTGACGGGGAACTGGCCCGCCAGCGGAACACGCTGGAAATGATCGCTTCAGAGAACTTCGCGCCGCGTGCCGTGCTGGAAGCGCAGGGCTCCGTCCTGACCAACAAGTACGCAGAGGGTTACCCCGGACGCCGCTACTACGGCGGCTGCGAGCAGGTTGACGTCGCCGAGAACCTCGCGATCGAGCGCGTCAAGGCCCTCTTCGGCGCCGAGTTCGCCAACGTGCAGCCGCACTCCGGTGCCCAGGCAAACGCCGCCGCGCTGTCCGCGCTGATCAAGCCCGGCGACAAGATCATGGGCCTGAACCTGGCGCACGGCGGCCACCTGACCCACGGCATGAAGCTGAACTTCTCCGGCAAGCTCTACGAAGTTGCCGCCTACGGTGTGGACGAGCACACCTACCGCGTGGACATGGATAAGGTCCGCGAGCAGGCGCTCGCCGAAAAGCCGCAGGTCATCATTGCCGGCTGGTCCGCGTACCCCCGGCAGCTGGACTTCGAGGCGTTCCGTTCGATCGCCGACGAGGTGGGCGCCTACCTCTGGACGGACATGGCCCACTTCGCAGGCCTGGTCGCAGCGGGACTGCACCCGAGCCCGGTGCCGCACTCCGACGTCGTTACCTCCACCGTGCACAAGACCCTCGCCGGTCCGCGTTCGGGCATGATCCTGGCCAAGGAAGAATTCGGCAAGAAGATCAACTCCAGCGTCTTCCCGGGCCAGCAGGGCGGCCCGCTGATGCACGTCATCGCCGCGAAGGCCGTGGCCTTCAAGGTGGCCGGTTCCGAGGAATTCCGCGAGCGGCAGGAACGCGTGCTCGAGGGCGCCCGGATCATCGCCGACCGCCTGACCGCCGCGGACGTCGCTGAGCACGGCGTCTCCGTGCTGACCGGCGGCACCGACGTCCACCTGATCCTGGTGGACCTGCGCAACTCCGTGCTGGACGGCAAGCAGGCCGAAGACCTGCTGCACTCGGTGGGCATCACCGTGAACCGGAACTCCATTCCGTTCGACCCCCGCCCGCCGATGGTCACCTCCGGACTGCGCATCGGTACCCCGGCGCTGGCCACCCGCGGCTTCGGCGCGAAGGAATTCACCGAGGTCGCAGAAATCATTGCCGCAGCGCTGAAGCCTTCCCCGGACGTGGAAGCCCTGCGCAGCCGGGTCACCGCACTCGCCGAAGATTTCCCCCTCTACCCGGGCCAGGAGGAATGGTAAGCATGGAGCAGTCAACCAACATGGAAGGCGCCGTGGAGACCGCTGAGGAAACCGCCCCGGCAACCGCACAGGTCCTGGACGGCATCAAGGCGGCCAAGGAGATCAAGGCTGAGCTCACCGAACGCATCCAGGTCCTCAAGGACGAGCACGGCATCACTCCGGGACTGGCCACTGTGCTGGTCGGAGACGACCCGGCCAGCCACTCCTACGTAGGCGGCAAGCACAAGGACTGCGCCCAGGTGGGCATCAACTCGATCCGCCGGGACCTTCCCGCCGACATCAGCCAGGAAGACCTGGAAAAGGTCATCGATGAACTGAACGGGGATCCGGCCGTCACCGGCTACATCGTCCAGCTCCCGCTGCCCAAACACCTGGACACCAACGCCATCCTGGAGCGGATCGCGCCGGAGAAGGACGCCGACGGGCTGCACCCCGTGAACCTGGGCCGGCTGGTGCTCAACGTTTCGGACCCGATGACCTCGCCGCTTCCGTGCACACCGCACGGCATTGTGCAGCTCCTGGTCCGCAACGGACTGGTCCTGACCGGCAAGAACGTCCTCGTAATCGGCCGCGGCGTTACCGTCGGCCGTCCGCTGGGACTTCTCCTGACCCGCCGCCAGATCAACGCCACGGTCACCCTGGCGCACACCGGCACGGTCAACCTGCCCGAGCTGCTGGCGGAGGCCGACGTCGTTGTGGCCGCCGCCGGGTTCCCGGGCATGATCAAGGCTGCCGAACTCAAGCCCGGTGCAATTGTGCTGGACGTGGGCGTCACCCGGGTCACCGACCCGGAGACCGGCAAGACCACCCTGAGCGGCGACGTCGAGAAGGATGCCGCCTCCGTTGCGTCCTGGATGTCTCCGAACCCCGGCGGCGTGGGACCGATGACGCGCGCAATGCTCCTCGCCAACGTGGTGGAAGCCGCTGAGCGCAGCGTCGGGATCCTTCCCGGCGCGTAGGTCACCAGACGCTGCCGCAGGCCCGTCCTCCACGCAGGAGGGCGGGCCTGCGCGCGTCCGGCAGCGCCCTGCACTATGATTGCCGGGTGCCGCAGATCACAACCTCCAAAACTCCCGCCGTGAGCGGCTTCCAGGGACCGGTAATTACCGCCTCAAACCTGACGAAGTCCTACGGGGACTTCACCGCCGTTGACGGCATCAGCTTCGAAGTACCGGCAGGGGAGTCCTTCGGACTGCTCGGTCCCAACGGCGCCGGAAAATCCACCACCATGAAGATGATCGGCGGAGTTTCCCGACGGACGTCCGGCGAGCTGGCCATTATGGGCCTGGACCCGAACACCAACGGACCGGAAGTCCGGGCACACCTCGGTGTGGTGCCGCAGCAGGACAACCTGGACGAGGAACTCCGTGTCCGGGACAACCTGCTTGCCTACGGGCGCTATTTCGGCCTGCCCAAAAGCTACCTGCAGCCCAAGGCGGACGAACTGCTGGAGTTCGCGCAGCTGACGGACAAAGCCAAGGCGCGGGTGGACGACCTTTCGGGCGGCATGAAGCGCCGTCTGACCATCGCCCGCTCACTGATCAACGATCCGAAGATCCTGCTGCTGGACGAACCCACCACCGGCCTGGATCCGCAGGCCCGGCACATCCTCTGGGACCGCCTCTTCCGGCTCAAGGAAGCCGGCGTCACGCTGATTCTCACCACCCACTACATGGACGAGGCCGAACAGCTCTGCGACCGGCTGATCGTGGTGGACAAGGGCACGATCATGGCCGAGGGGTCTCCGGCAGCCCTGATCCGCACCCACTCCTCCCGCGAAGTGGTCGAGCTGCGCTTCGGCTCCGAACGCAACACCACGGTCGCCGCGGAACTGGACGGAATTGGGGAGCGCATCGAGACCCTTCCGGATCGTGTCCTCATCTACGCGAACGACGGCGAAGCGGCCCTTGAAGCTGTCAGCTCCCGTGGACTGCGCCCCATTACTTCCCTGGTTCGGCGCTCTTCGCTGGAGGACGTCTTCCTCCGCCTGACCGGCAGGAGCCTCGTTGACTGAGCAGCGCACCCACGCAGTCCTGGGGCTGCGGTCCCCGCTGACGCCGGAAGAGACCGCCCGCAGGGCACGGCGCTTCGGAGCGGTCTACTACGCCGAGCACTGGCTGCGCCGGATGCGCGGTTACGGGATCACCGTGCTGGTCACCGCCGTCGGAACCCCGCTGGTCTACCTCTTCGGGATGGGAATCGGGCTGGCTTCGCTGGTGGATACCGGTACCAACGCGGCCTTCGAAACCGGCAACGGCTCCTCGGTCTCTTACCTGATGTTCGTCGCTCCGGCGCTGCTGGCGACGGCGGCGATCATGGTCTCCAGCGAGGAAAACACGTACACCGTGATGTCCGGCTTCAAATGGCGGCGGACCTACTACGGGCCCAACGCCTCGGCCCTGTCCAGCGGCCAGCTGGTGGACGGGCACGTCCTGGGACTGGGCGTGCGGCTGCTGATTACCTGCGGAGCATACTTCGTGTTCCTGCTGCTCTTCGGCGCCGTCGGCAATCCGGGCACCGCCTGGCTGATGATTCTCACGGCCATCCTGGGCGGACTGGCTTTTGGCCTGCCGCTGATGGCGTACAGCGCCTCCATCACCGAGGACCGCGGCCAGTTCGCGATGGTGCAGCGGTTTATCGTTATGCCGCTGTTCCTGTTCTCCGGCACCTTCTTCCCGCTGGACACCCTGCCGCTGGTGATCCGCTGGATCGGCTGGATCTCACCGCTCTGGCACGCCACTGAGCTGGGCCGGATGTTCAGCTACGGCCTGGCTGAGCCTGTTCTCCTGACCGTCGTGCATGTGGCCTACCTGCTGGTGCTCGCAGCGGGCGGCTGGCTCCTGGCCCGGCGTACCTTCACACGGAGGCTGGGCAAATGAACGCTGAACAACGTACCGGGGGAGCGGCGTCGGACTTCCTGGCGCCCGCATCCCCGGCGCTGGCAGGCAAACGGGTCCTGGGCTCGCTCTATGCCCGGAATATCCGAGCCGTCTTTGCCCGCGGGCTGAAGGCGACCTGGGGCACCAACTGGTCCATCATGATCAGCGGTTTTGTGGAACCGGTGCTGTACCTGATTGCCATGGGCATCGGCCTGGGCGCGCTGATCGGCACCGTCACCGGACCGGGAGGCGAACAGATCAGCTACGCGGCGTACATCGCGCCCGCCCTGCTGGCCGTGTCCGCCATGAACGGTGCCGTCTACGACTCCACCATGAACGTGTTCTTCAAGCTCAACTACGCCAAGCTCTATGAGGGCATGCTGGCCACCTCGCTGGGGCCGCTGGACGTGGCACTGGGGGAGATCCTGCTGGCCCTGCTGCGCGGTGCAATGTACGCCACCGGCTTTACCGCTGTGATGGCTGCCATGGGACTGGTGACCTCACCGGCGGCGCTGCTGATGATTCCCGCCGCGGTGGTGGTTGCCTTCGGCTTTGCGTCCTTCGGGATGGCGATCACCAGCTACATGAAGACCTTCCAGCAGCTGGACTGGGTCAACTTCGTCATGCTGCCGATGTTCCTGTTCTCCGCTACCTTCTACCCGCTCAGCGTCTACCCGCAGGCCGTGCAGTGGATCATTCAGGCACTGCCCCTGTGGCACGGCGTGGAGATGCTGCGCCAGATCAGCGCCGGGGCGTTCAGCCTGGCCACCGCCGGGCATCTGCTGTACTTCGTGGTGATGATCGCCATCGGCCTGATCGTGACCACCCGCAGGCTCGAAGCGCTTTTCCAGAAATAGCGAGCTCGCGGGGCCGCTGTGCCGTAGCCGGATCAGGGCGTGCGGACCCGGGCAGCCAGGGCTGCCTGCAGCCGGGATTCAACCCCGAGCTTGGCCAGCACCCGTGAAACATGGGTCTTGACGGTGGTTTCCGAGATGCCCAGTTTGCGGGCGATCCGGACGTTGCTGAGCCCTTCGGCAAGACAGTCCAGGACTTCCTCTTCACGTGCCGTCAGCTCAACCTCGGGCGCGGGGGCGCGGCTCCCGGCAGGCGGAGCCTCAGTGACGGAGCGTTCCCTGCCGGAGACGAACGCCTCCACCAGCCGGCCGGCGACCTCCGGAGCGATCACGGTGCCGCCGTCATGGACCCGGCGCAGCGCCGTCGTAATTTCACCCGGTTCAGCCGTCTTGAGGAGGAACCCGGCGGCCCCAGCGGAGAGCACCCCAAACAGATAGGAGTCATGGTCGAAGGTGGTCAGGGCCACGATCTTCGCCAGCCCCGCAGAGGCAATCTGCTCAGTTGCCTGGACACCGTCAACCACCGGCATCCGCAGGTCCATCAGCACAACATCCGGGCGCAGCGCACGGGCCATACGCACGGCAGTAGCGCCGTCGGACGCTTCGCCAACCACCTCAAACCCCGGTTCGGTCTCCAGAACCATGCGCATGCCCAGCCTGATCGCAGCGTGATCGTCAGCCAGGAGAACCCGAATATCCCCGCTCATACCTTTGCTCCTCCAGCTGCTGTTTCTTCGTGCTCCGCCGCCCGAATACCGGACGCCGGCAGGACGGCCTCAACTCTCCAGTCTGCGCCTCCGGCCGCAGGACCGGCCCAGGCCTGCCCGCCGAGGTGCTCGGCACGCGCCAGCATGCTCGGAACTCCGGTGCCGGTGCCGGGCACAGCAGGCGTACCGGTGGACCGGGAGCTGCCGCCGTCGTCCTCCACCACCAGGCGGACGGCGCCGGGAACGCTCTCCAGCAGCATGCAGACGTGCGCGCCCTCCGTGTGGCGGGCCGCGTTCACCAGCGCCTCCACTGCGATCCGGTACACCGCGGCCTGCACCGGAGAAGGCAGCGCATCGGAGTTGGGAACCCGGTTCGTCCAGGCGACGGACAGTCCCGCGGCCCGGTGGCCTTCGACGACGGCGTCAAGGTCCTGGATGCTTCCTGCCAGCGGACGGGGAACACCCGTGCTGAGGGTGCGGATCATGCCGTTGAGTTCCTCCAGTCCTTTCACGCTTTCCCGGCGGACATGCGCCAGTACCTCGGACGGAAGGGAGCTTCCCTGAGGGCTGCGCAGCGCCGCTCCGGACTGCAGGGCAATCGCGGAAAGCCTGGAGGAAAGGACGTCGTGGAGTTCCCGGGCCATGTCCTGCCGCTCCGCGGCCAGCGCCAGTTCATGCTCGCGCGCGGCCAGCCGTTCCTGGTCCCGGGCCGCGGACCGGATAGCCGCCGCCCGTGCGCTCTCGCTCTCCGCCAGCTGGGCCGCCTTGCGCAGGTTGGACGCCCATTCAGCCGGGAGCAGGAGCACCATGCCGGTCAGCAGAATGACAGTAACGCCGTCGCCCAAGTCACCCGTCAGCCCCCACACGACCGCTCCCGAGCCGGCGCAGAGCACCGGGACCACGAGCTCCGCTGCCCGCGCAGCCCGCGCCGTTCCGAACAGCACCAGCGAAAACACGGCTTCGAAAGCCAGGAACAAGCCAACCGTGCTGTTCGCCAGCACCAGCGGAACGGCGACGGCGAGGCATACCGGTACCATCACCGCCGTCCATCTGCGGCGAAGCAGGACGGCGGCACAGCCAACGGCAGTCAGCGCGGGCCACCATGGCTCCAGCGCCGGGACAGCCGGGGTGCCCGTGGCGGTCAGCTCCAGCGAATGCAGCAGCCAGGCGAGGGCGGCATAGCCGAGGGCCAGCAGGGCATCGTCGCGCCGGATGCGGCGGGCGGCCGGATCCTGGCCCCATGAGTAGGTCATACTCCCATCCTGACGTGGGCATAGCCTGCGGCCAAGCAGGTTTCGGTCCTGTGGCACCAAAGAATGACTGCGGCTACGCCGAAGGCCGGATTCCGCCGGGCAGCCGAAGCGGAAGAGTAGCGCTATGACTTTGGAAACCCTCGCCCAGCTGGGCATCCTCGCCCTGGTGGACAGCACCAGCATCGGCACGCTCGTGATCCCCGTCTGGCTCCTGATGCGGCGTGACGCCGGAAGGACTACCGGGAAGGTGGCAGCCTACCTCGGCGCCGTCGGACTGTTCTATTTCCTGGTGGGCCTGCTGCTGCTCTCCGGCGCCAGCGGGCTGGGGCGGATGCTGGGCGGGGGAATGGGCACGCTGCTGGAACTCCCGCCTGTGCAGGCACTGATGATCGCGGCAGGCGCGGGCATGCTTCTCTGGTCGTTCAGGGACACGGCGTTCAAGAAACCCGGTACTCAAGCGGCTGCCAAACCGGGCCAAGGCGCCGCAGCTGCCGGGCAGCACACGGCGCCGGGCTTCGCACCGGAACCGCCCGGCGGAGGCGCAGGCCAGGCCGGCAGCACACGGGCAACCGCAGCGCTCCAGCGTTCGCAGGACACTGAACGGCGCTGGCAGCACCGGATTGGCAAGGCCCTGGATACCCGCGGCGGACTGCTGGGGCTGGCGCTGCTGGCCGGTGTCCTGGAACTTCCCACCATGCTGCCCTACCTGGCGGCCGTGGGACTGGTGACCTCATCCGGGACAGACTGGACGGCGTCCGCCGGGATCCTGGCGCTGTACTGCGTGGTGATGCTGCTGCCTGCGGCTGTGCTGGTGACCGCGCGGCGGATCCTGGGACGGCATCTGGACGGACCGCTGGAGCGGCTGCGGGCGTGGCTGTCCAAAGCGGCGGGCGAAGCCGTGCTCTGGGTAGCGGGCATTGTCGGATTCCTGCTGCTTCGTGCCGGGCTGGCGGGGCTGTTCCCCGACGCTTCCTGGAATCCCTTCGGCGGGTGACGCGCGTTAGCCGCGGAGCTCTTCGAACGCGGCCTGGAAGGCCCGGGCAACGCGGTCGCTGAACAGGACGAACTCCACGCGTTCAAGGCACGTTCCCGGATGGTTGCCCACGGCCTGCACCGCAGTGCGCGCGACGTCGTCTGCATCCCACCCGTAGACCCCGGCACTGATCGCGGGGAAGGCTATGGTCGCGGCGCCAATCCTCTCTGCCACGGCCAGGCTGTTGGCGAAGGCCTGCCGCAGCAGTTCCGGGTCCGTCTGCCCCGCCAGCGCATTGGGTCCCACGGTGTGGATCACCCAGCGGGCCGGAAGATTAAAGGCATCCGTGGCAACGGCCTGCCCCACCGGCAGCCCTTCCGGATAGTCGGTTTGCCGCAGGGCACGGCAGGCCTCGAGCAGCTGTCCTCCAGCTGCCCGGTGGATGGCGCCGTCCACTCCGCCGCCGCCCAGCAGAGACGAGTTGGCCGCGTTGACTATGGCGTCGACGTCGCGCGTTGTGATGTCTCCCTGCAGCAGCTCAATGTCCATTGGCACAGCCTTCCAGCCGCGTCCGCGCTCCGGCAACCCCGCGGCCATGCCCCGATCCCCACCTCGAGAGGCCAGTCACGGCTCTTTTGGCACCTCAAAAGAGCCGTAACTGGCCTCTCGTTTCGCCGAGGGGGTAAGTCGGAGAGAGGTACTCCGAAAATTTGAGAGAATAAGGTCATGCAGTCCATCCGTAACGGCAAGATGCCGTCAGCAAGCAATCCCGGCCGGGGTATCAGCCGCCAGATGGCCACGATCGGGACCACTGTCATGGTCTTCGTGTTCATTGTTGCCGTGCTTTTCGCCGCCAATGAGAACGACGTCGTTGGCTGGCTGGTGGTGATCATCTCCCTGGGCTGGCTGCTGCTGTTCGCCTTTGTTGTCTTCAGCATCCGCGGCGCGGCACGCAAAGCCAGCGCCAAGCTCGCCGAGGCACAGGATTCACTGAACCGTGCCGCCGGCGCCGCTCCTTCGGTCGAGGTCATGGACGAGGCGACCCTCATCCGCGACCAGAAACTTGATCACAGTTTCAAGATCATCCAGGTCCAGTCCAAGGTGATCCGTGACAACCTCGGCACCGACGCCGACCAGGTTGCCCGAGCCATCGAGACCATTGAGATCACAGCGCACAACGCCCGCGGAATGATGAAGAAGGATGACGGCGGCCCGGTCGAGGGCACCGTAGTCGACTAAGCCGCAGGCTGAGGCCGCACCGTACGAGCGGCGGCACCGCCGGAAACGAAAGCTACTGAGGGGTAAGGTATTTGGCGTGAGCATGGAATTGACCGGGGACCCCGGCCCTGAAAACGGAGCCTCGGCGCTGAGGATCGCAACCGTCAACGTGAACGGCATCCGGGCTGCGTACAAGCGCGGCATGGCCGACTGGCTGGCCGAACGCGGCATCGACATCCTCTGCCTCCAGGAAGTCCGTGCTCCCGACGCCATTGTCCGGGACCTGCTGGGCAGCGACTGGCACATCCTGCACGCCGAGGCGGAGGCCAAAGGCCGTGCCGGCGTGGCGATCGTGTCCCGCGCCGAGCCCGTGGCCGTCCGCGAGCACATCGGCGAAGACTACTTCGCCCTCTCCGGCCGCTGGGTTGAAGCCGACTTCAAGATCCCGGTCGACGGCGAGGAGAAGCTCCTCACCGTGGTCAGCGCCTACGTTCATTCCGGCGAGGCAGGCACCCCCAAGCAGGATGACAAGTACCGCTTCCTGGACGTCATGGCGGCACGTCTTCCGGTGCTCGCCGCCACCAGCGACTACGCGCTGATCGTGGGCGACCTGAACGTCGGCCACACAACGCTGGACATCAAGAACTGGAAGGGCAACGTCAAGCGGGCAGGATTCCTGCCCGAAGAGCGCGCCTACTTCGACCGTTTCTTCAGCGACGAGATCGGCTACGTGGACGTGGCCCGCAAGCTTGCCGGGGAAGTGCCCGGACCGTACACCTGGTGGTCCTGGCGCGGCCAGGCCTTCGACAACGACGCCGGCTGGCGCATCGATTACCACATGGCCACTCCCGCCCTCGCCGAGCGTGCCGTCAGCGCCGTCGTTGACCGCGCAGCCACGTACGACGCCCGTTTCTCCGACCACGCCCCCGTGGTCGTCGACTACAAGTTCTGAGGCACAAAAACATGACGCAGACCCCCGCCCGCCAGCGCATCCTCTCCGGGATGCAGCCCTCCGCGGATTCCCTTCACCTGGGCAATTACCTCGGTGCCCTGGTGAACTGGGTGCGCCTGCAGGAGCAGTACGACGCGTACTTCTTCATTCCGGACCTGCACGCGATCACCGTGCCGCAGGACCCGGCCGACCTTCGCCAGCGCACCCGTGTAACCGCAGCGCAGTACATCGCCGGCGGGGTGGACGTGGACAAGGCCACCCTGTTCGTCCAGTCCCAGGTGCCCGAACACGCCCAGCTGGCGTGGGTGCTGAACTGCCTGACCGGATTCGGCGAGGCGTCCAGGATGACGCAGTTCAAGGACAAGCAGCAGCGCTTCGGTGCGGACGCCGCCAGCGTCGGCCTGTTCACCTACCCCATCCTGCAGGTGGCTGACATCCTGCTGTACCACCCCCACGGCGTGCCGGTGGGCGAGGACCAGCGCCAGCACGTGGAACTCAGCCGGGATCTCGCGAAGCGTTTCAACACCCGCTACGGAGACACGTTCACCGTTCCGGAAGCCTTCATCCAGAAGGAATCCGCCAAGATCTACGACCTGCAGAACCCGGCAGCGAAGATGTCCAAGTCGGCCGAGTCCCAGGCGGGCCTGATTAACCTGCTGGACCCGGACAAGGTAATTGCCAAGCGGATCAAATCGGCCGTGACGGACGACGGGACGGAGATCCGGTTCGACCGGGAAGCCAAGCCCGGCGTCTCCAACCTGCTCTCCATCTACTCGCTGATCACCGGCCGGAGCATCGACACCCTGGTCAAGGAGTACGAAGGAAAGATGTACGGACACCTGAAGGTGGACCTGGCAGAGACCGTAACCGATCACATCCGTCCCATCCGGGAGCGGGCACTGGAGCTGCTGGACGACCCGGCGGAACTGGACCGGCTCCTGGCCAAGGGCGCGATGAAAGCCCGGGAAACGGCGTCGGCTACACTTGCCGATGTGTACGAGAAGATCGGTTTCCTCCCACTGGGTTCAACCGCCCGCTAAGCGCTCATGGGCTACACGAACTCCACCGTCCAGACCTCATCCGGCGCAGCCCGCGGCGGCGGCGAAAGGATGCCCGAAAGCCCTTGCTGGGTGGGGATTGTGATCCCGGTTCCCGAGCCCATGGCATCGGAGCTGCGGCGTGCCCGGGCCTCGTTCGGGGACCCCATGGCTTCGGTGATTCCGGCCCACATCACCCTGGTAACCACCACGCCGGCACCGGACTGGGAATCGGTCCTTGAGCACGTGCGTGCTGTGACTTCCGCCCAGGCGCCCTTCACGGTCACCCTGCGCGGGGCGGCCTCCTTCCGGCCGGTGACGCCCGTGGTCTACGTACAGGTCGAAGACGGGTTCTCCGAGTGCTCACAGCTCCACAAGGAGCTGCAGTCGGGGCCGCTGGACCATGAAAACACCTACCCGTACCACCCGCACGTCACGGTGGCGCACGACGTTTCCGAGGCCAGCATGGACAACGCCGTGGAGACGCTGCGTGACTACAGCGCGAGCTTCACCGTGGACCGGATCGGCGTGTTTGAACATGACCCGCACGGACTGTGGGTCCTGCGCGAGGAAATGGTCCTGCGAGGCCAAAGAAGAGGCTAGACCCCCTCCTCCCGGGCCTGCCGAAGGTAGATTCCGGCCCAGGCAGCGATAATCTCTGCTGCCCTGGTTGTCTGTTCCCTGTCCGGCATCAGATGGCTGGCGCCCTCCAGCGAGACGAAGCTGCGCGGATGGCGTGCAGCGTTGAAGATCTCCGAGGCGTTGTCGATTCCCACCGTCTCATCGGTGGGGGAGTGCATCACCAGCAGCGGCAGGTCCAGGGACTCGATGCATTCGCGCAGGTCGTGGCTGTGGAGGTCCTTGACCAGTTCCCGCCGGATGGTCAGCATCCGGCCGCCCAGCTCGACGTCGGCCGTCCCCTCCGCGGCAATGGTGTCCAGCTCGTCCTCGAACAGGTGGGCCACGTGGGAGGGCCGGAAAGGGGCCCCAATGGTCACCAGGGCGGCCAGGGAGTCTTCTCCGGCCGCGGCTGCGAGAGCCGCCGCTCCGCCGAGCGAGTGGCCGATCAGCAGGGTTGGCGGGCGGCCGGAGGAGCGCAGGAAATCCATGGCGTTGTGCAGGTCGGACACTTTGGTGGAGAAGGATCCGTCTTCCCAGGACCCGGTGGAACGGCCCAGCCCGGCCGCGTCGTACCGGAGCACCCCGATGCCGCGTTCTGCCAGCGCCTTGGAGATGCGTGAGGCCGCGGCGCTGTTCTTGCCCAGCGCGAACCCGTGGCAGAAAACCGCCCAGCCAAGCGCGTCCCCGTCCGGGACGTCCAGGGTGCCGGCCAGGGTGGTGCCGTTGACGCCGGTAAATGAAACAGATTCAAACTCTGGCATGGTCCCAACCCTATCGGCTGCCGAATCCTGTTCCGGACATGCAAAGGGCGGAGGAGCCGGAACTGAATCCGGTTCCTCCGCCCTTTGAAAAGCGGACTCGCCCCTGAACTAGATGGAGCGGTTCAGGATGGCCTGCTTGACCTCGGAGATGGCCTTGGTGACCTGGATGCCGCGGGGGCATGCTTCCGAGCAGTTGAAGGTGGTGCGGCAGCGCCACACGCCTTCCTTGTCGTTCAGGATTTCGAGGCGCATGTCTCCGGCGTCGTCACGGGAGTCGAAGATGAAGCGGTGCGCGTTCACGATCGCAGCCGGGCCGAAGTACTGTCCGTCGGTCCAGAAGACCGGGCACGAAGACGTGCAGGCAGCGCAGAGGATGCACTTGGTGGTGTCGTCGAAACGCTCGCGGTCCTCAGCGGACTGCAGGCGCTCCTTGGTGGGCTCGTGGCCCTTGGACACCAGGAACGGCATGATCTCGCGGTAGGACTGGAAGAACGGTTCCATGTCCACGATCAGGTCCTTTTCCACCGGCAGGCCCTTGATGGGCTCGACGAGGATGGGCTTGGACGTGTCCAGGTCCTTCAGCAGGGTCTTGCAGGCAAGGCGGTTGCGGCCGTTGATGCGCATGGCATCAGAACCGCAGACGCCGTGGGCGCAGGAACGGCGGAAGGAAACGGTGCCGTCGTGCTCCCACTTGACCTTGTGCAGGGCATCCAGCACACGGTCCGTGCCGTACATGGTCAGCGTCCACTCGTCCCAGTGGGCCTCGTCAGAGATTTCCGGGTTGTAGCGGCGCACCTTCAGCGTGATGTCGAAGGAGGGGATTTCACCGGCAGTTGATTCGGCCAGGTCAATCTTTGAGGCCGGCTCAGCGACTTCCGTTGTCATTAGTACTTCCTCACCATCGGCTCGTAGCGCGTGAAAATAACCGGCTTGGTATCGAGCCGGATGCCGGCCGTGTGCTCGGCGTTGTCGGCCTCATCGACCTTGTAGGCCATGGAGTGCAGCATGAACTTCTCGTCATCGCGCTCCGGGAAGTCTTCGCGGAAGTGGCCGCCGCGCGATTCCTCGCGGTGCAGGGCCGCCACCGACATGACCTTGGCCAGTTCCAGGAGGAAACCAAGCTCAACGGCTTCCAGCAGGTCAAGGTTGAAGCGCTTGCCCTTGTCCTGGACGTTGATCTTCTTGTAACGCTCTTCCAGATCAGCGATGTCGGAGAGCGTCTTCTGGATCGTCTCGGCCGTACGGAACACCTGCATGTTGGCATCCATGGTGTTCTGCAGGTCGCGGCGGATTTCGGAAACGCGCTCGGTGCCTTCGGAGTTGCGTACAACGTCCAGCAGGGCGATCGTGTCCGCTTCCGGATCCTCGGGCAGGTCGACGAAGTCGGCCTGCAGTGCGTACTCGGCAGCGTAGATGCCGGCGCGCTTGCCGAAGACGTTGATGTCCAGCAGGGAGTTGGTGCCCAGGCGGTTTGAACCGTGGACGGAGACGCAGGCAACCTCACCGGCTGCATAGAGTCCCGGGATCACGGTGTCGTTGTCCTGGAGGACCTCGGCCTTGATGTTGGTGGGGATGCCGCCCATGACGTAGTGCGCCGTCGGGAAGACGGGGACCGGCTCGGTGTAGGGCTCAACACCGAGGTAGGTGCGGGCGAACTCCGTGATGTCCGGGAGCTTGGCGTCGATGTGAGCCGGCTCCAGGTGCGTCAGGTCCAGCAGGACGTAGTCCTTGTTCGGGCCGCAGCCGCGGCCTTCGCGGACTTCGTTGGCCATAGAACGGGCCACGATGTCACGCGGAGCGAGGTCCTTGATGGTAGGCGCGTAGCGCTCCATGAAGCGCTCACCCTCGGAGTTGCGCAGGATCGCGCCTTCGCCGCGGGCGGCTTCGGAGAGCAGGATCCCCAGGCCGGCGAGGCCGGTCGGGTGGAACTGGATGAACTCCATGTCCTCCAGCGGGATGCCCTTGCGGAAGGCAATGCCCATGCCGTCACCGGTGAGGGTGTGGGCGTTGGAGGTGGTCTTGAAGACCTTGCCCGCACCGCCGGAGGCGAAGACCACGGACTTGGCCTGGAAGACGTGCAGCTCGCCGGTGGCGAGGTCGTAGGAGACGACGCCGGCAACGCGCTTCTGTCCGAAGCTGTCCTCGACGGTCAGCAGGTCCAGGACGTAGTACTCGTTGTAGAACTCAACGTTGTGCTTGACGCAGTTTTGGTACAGCGTCTGCAGGATCATGTGGCCCGTGCGGTCCGCGGCGTAGCAGGCGCGGCGTACGGGAGCCTTGCCGTGGTCGCGGGTGTGGCCGCCGAAGCGGCGCTGGTCGATCCGGCCTTCAGGCGTGCGGTTGAAGGGCAGGCCCATCTTTTCCAGGTCCAGCACGGCGTCGATGGCTTCCTTGGCCATGACCTCGGCGGCATCCTGGTCCACCAGGTAGTCGCCGCCCTTGACGGTGTCGAAGGTGTGCCATTCCCAGTTGTCTTCTTCTACGTTGGCCAATGCTGCGCACATGCCGCCCTGCGCTGCTCCCGTGTGGGAACGCGTGGGGTACAGCTTGGTCAGTACCGCCGTCCGAGCGCGCTGTCCGGATTCGATGGCGGCACGCATACCGGCGCCGCCGGCGCCGACAATGACGACGTCGTACTTATGGACCTGCATACCAGATGCTCTTTCTGTTGAAACTGTGTGTAGCTCTAAGGGAGTTGCTGCGGTGCCTGCCGGGCTAGGGTGCGGGGCAGAAGGACGGCAGCTGGTCCAGGGTCGCGTTGGCAGGGCACGGATCAAAGGTGAAGATCACGAGGGTGCCAAGCACGATGATGACGACGGTTGCGGAGTACAGCACCGTCTTGAGCCACATGCGGGTGGAGTTCTTCTCGGCGTAGTCGTTGATGATCGTGCGGACGCCGTTGGTTCCGTGGAGCATGGCCAGCCAGAGCATGACCAGGTCCCAGATCTGCCAGAGCGGGGAAGCCCACTTGCCGGCAACGAAACCGAAGTCAATCGCCTTGATGCCGTCGCCCAGCATCAGGTTCATAAAGAGGTGGGTGAAGATCAGGATGACCAGCAGCGCACCGGAGATACGCATGAACAGCCATGCGATCATCTCGAAGTTGCCCTTGCCGGACCCGTTGCGGGTGTACTTCGGCGAAATTCGTCCGGCCCGGGGGGCCTCAATTGAAGGAGTGCTCATGGCTTAGTGACCCCCGAAAACGATGGGAAGGTGGCGGATGGAGAAGCCGATCATGGTCACGACCCAAAGGCCGACAACGCCCCACAGCATCTGGCGCTGGTACTTGGGGCCCTTCTTCCAGAAGTCGATAAGAATCACCCGAAGGCCGTTGAAGGCGTGGAACACGATGGCGGCGACGAGGCCGAGCTCACCGAGACCCATGATGGGGTTCTTGTACGCTCCGATGACCACGTTGTAGGCCTCGGGCGACACGCGCACCAGCGAGGTATCCAGAACATGGACCAAAAGGAAGAAGAAGATCACCACGCCAGTAATTCGATGGGCCACCCATGACCACTGGCCTTCGCGGCCGCGGTAAAGCGTGCCTGCTGGTAACTTCGACACTGAATATTCCTCCCTGCATCGCAGCGGCGCTAGCGCGTCTTCCACGCAGTGATGACGCCGGCACGAGAGCACTTATAAGCTCAAGCATAATCTAGGTCCCGCTCGGAGCGGGATCAATTTAGGTTCCCCTACAGTGTGACCTGGCTTACACTCCGCAGTGCGCCCGGGGCAGCACGGACCCGTGTCCGCGCCGTGGCCGAGGGGACTCTCAGCTAACCTTGGCACTGATGAGTACTGAAATGACAAATGTGAACCCGGAATCGGCCGGCGCCGACGTCTTCGACCGCTTTTACGGCGTGATTCCGGCAGGGGGAGTGGGGACACGCCTCTGGCCGCTCTCCCGTGCTGCCGCACCGAAGTTCCTTCACGACCTCACCGGCTCCGGCTCCACCCTGATCCGGGCCACTTATGACCGCCTGGCTCCGCTCAGCGAAGACCGCGTGATGGTTGTCACCGGGCAGCTCCACCGTTCCGCCGTCCTCGCCCAGCTGCCGGAGATCCAGCAGGAGAACCTGGTGCTCGAGAGCGAGCCCAAGGACTCCGCGGCAGCGATCGGACTGGCAGCGGCGATCCTGTACCAGCGGGACCCGTCGATCATCATGGGTTCGTTCGCCGCAGACCAGGTGATCACCCCCGTGGAGGTGTTCCAGGAGACGGTCCGCGAGGCCATCCACACCGCCGCACAGGGTTACATCGTCACCATCGGCATTCATCCCACCCACCCGTCCACCGGCTTCGGCTACATCAAGGCCGGTGAAGCGCTGGAGATCGACGGCGCCCCGAGCGCCCACTCAGTGGTTGAATTCGTCGAAAAACCCTCGGAGGACACCGCCCGCGGCTACCTTCGCAGCGGCAACTACAGCTGGAACGCCGGCATGTTCGTGGCACCGGTGGCCCTGATGCTCAAGCACCTGCTGGCCAACGAGCCGGAGCTGCATGCGGGCCTGATGGAAATAGCCGAAGCCTGGGACACGGAGAACCGCCGCGAAGTGGTGCTTCGGGTCTGGCCCACGCTGCCCAAGACCGCCATTGACTACGCGGTGGCAGAACCGGCCGCCGCGGCCGGGGACGTCGCGATGATCCCCGGAATCTTCAGCTGGGACGACGTAGGCGACTTCGCCGCGATCGGCCGGCTGAACCCGGCGGCCGAGAACAGCGAGCTGACCGTTATGGGCGAGGGCGCCCGGGTGTACTCGGAAGACGCCTCGGGAATTGTCGTTTCGGATACCAAGCGGGTCATCGCCCTGATCGGCATCGAGGATGTAGTGATTGTCGACACCCCGGACGCCCTTCTGGTCACCACGAAGGACCACGCCCAGGAAGTAAAGAAGGCCGTGGAACACCTCAAGGCCAGCGGCGATACCGACGTCCTGTAGTTAAAGCAGTATCCGGAGTTCTGCAGCTCACGTAATTGGGCTGTGGGAAGTCTTAAAGTCATCCAGTTCCCGCAGACCAGCACAGGTTGGCTAACCTTGAATACGTGCAGACAACCCCACTTAGCAGCTCACCGGTACCGTCCATCAGGGGAAGTGTTGCCCCGATCCTGGGTGAGCTGATCGATTTCCGGCGGGACCTGCATTCGCATCCTGAACTTTCGCACAAGGAGTTCCGGACCACGGACCGGATCGTCGAAGCCCTGGAAGCTGCCGGACTGCAGCCCAAGCGGCTCGAGAACACCGGCGCCTACGTGGACATCGGGGACGGACCCATTGGCCTGGCACTGCGGGCGGACATCGACGCACTGCCTGTCCTTGAGGAGACCGGACTTCCGTACGCCTCCGTTAACACCGGAATTGCGCACGCCTGCGGGCATGACATCCACACGACCGTCATGCTGGGCGCGGCCCGGGTACTTGCCAGGCTTGATGTCGAGGGGGCCCTCGGCGGACGGATCCGGGTGGTTTTCCAGCCGGCCGAAGAAGTCATGCCCGGCGGTGCCCTGTCCGTGATTGAACAGGGCGTGCTTTCCGGCGTTCCGCGCATCCTTGCCCTGCACTGCGACCCGCGCGTCGACGTCGGGCAGGTCGGCACCCGCATCGGTGCCATTACCTCGGCCTCGGACACCATCCGGATTGAACTCTCAGGCCAGGGCGGACACACCTCGCGGCCGCACCTGACCCAGGATCTGGTTTTCGCGCTGAGCCAGATCGCTGTCAGCGTTCCCGCCATCCTGTCCCGGCGGATCGACGTCCGCAGCGGCGTATCCGTTGTCTGGGGCCAGATCCATGCGGGGTCCGCGCCGAATGCCATCCCCGGCCACGGTTTTATGGCGGGCACCATGCGCTGCCTTGATGCCGAGGCCTGGCATGCCGCGGGCGAACTGCTCGACGACGTGGTCCGCGAAGTTGCCGCGCCTTACGGCGTGGAGGTGGCGCTGGAACATACCCGCGGCGTGCCTCCGGTCATTAACTCCGAAGCCGAGACCGGGCTGATCGAGGCCTCCGCCCGCGCCGAGCTGGGGGAGGACTCAGTGGTCCTGACCCCGCAGTCGATGGGCGGGGAGGACTTTGCGTGGATGACCCAGGCCATCCCCGGCGCCATGATGCGCCTGGGTACCCGCACCCCGGGCGGGGAAACCTTCGACCTGCACCGCGGTGACTACAACCCGGACGAACTCGCGATCAGCTGCGGAGTCTCGGTCATGGCAGCCGCAGCGGTGCGCGCTGCACGCGGTCTCCGGCACTAGGACGAGGCCCTCGGCGGCGGCCTCGGCGGAGCCTTCACAAAGCCCCGATTGATAACAACATGTAAACAAATGTTCCCCAGGACACTTCTGCGCATAGTGGTTCGCAACACATGCACTATGGTTAGGTCTTGCTGCGCTCCATGAGGGAAGGAGCGCGCACCACACGCACCTGCGAAGGCCTTCCCGTCCGGCGGGCCGAGCCGCAGTCAAGGCGGTGGAAAACTTTTCTTTTCTGGAGGAACATTGAAGAATTTCCCGCGCGGCTTCAAGCGCAATGCCGGTGTATCCGCCGCCATGCTGGGCGCATCGGCGCTTCTGCTGGCCGGCTGCGGTGCCGCCCCGGAGGAAGACTCCGCATCCAGCGGTGAGGCAAGCGCCAACGGCGACTTCCTCGCATGCATGGTTTCGGACTCCGGTGGATTCGATGACCGTTCATTCAACCAGTCCGGCTTCGAAGGCCTGAAGGCTGCGGAGAAGGACCTCGGAATCGAAGTCAAGACGGCTGAGTCCCAGTCCGAGACCGACTTCGGACCGAACCTGGACTCCATGGTTGTCCAGAACGGCTGCGACATCACGGTCACCGTCGGCTTCCTACTGGCCGACGCCACGCAGGAAGTTGCTGCCGCCAACCCGGAGAGCCACTTCGCCATCATCGATGACAACTCCATCGAGCTGGATAACGTCAAGCCGATCATCTACGACACGGCCCAGGCTGCATTCCTGGCCGGCTACGTAGCTGCCGGCACGTCCGAGACCGGCAAGGTCGCCACCTACGGCGGCATCAACATCCCGACCGTGACCATCTTCATGGACGGCTTCGCTGACGGCGTTGCGTACTACAACGAGCAGAACGGCGCCGACGTCGAGGTCCTGGGCTGGAACAAGGCTGACCAGACCGGCTCCTTCATCGGCAACTTCACCGACACCGGTGCAGGCAAGACCACCACCGAGAACTTCATCAACGAAGGCGCCGACATCATCATGCCGGTGGCCGGACCGGTGGGTACCGGAACACTGGACGCTGTTGTCGAAGCCAACGCAGGCGGCGGCACCAACAAGGTGATCTGGGTCGACTCCGACGGCTTCGAGACCGCCGGCAACGGCAAGGAATACATCCTTACCTCCGTCATGAAGCTGATGGGCCAGGCTGTCGAGGACGTCATCACCACTGACGTCGAGGGCAACTTCGACGCCGAGCCGTACGTCGGCACGCTGGAGAACGGCGGCGTCACGCTGGCTCCGTTCCACGACCAGGAAGATGCTGTTCCTGCCGAGGTCAAGACTGCTGTAGATGAGATCAAGGCAAAGATCATCTCCGGCGAAATCACCGTAGAATCCGCTGCCAGCCCCAAGTAAACAGGGCACAGGCCGCATCTAACGGACCGCTGTGCGTCCGGCTGCGCTGCAGCCGGACGGCGGCGGTCCGTTCTGTTCCGGGTAATCTTCCATTTGGGGGTGCCCAAACACTCAGACACAAACAGATTGGTTGGGGTTGTGAAACTCGAACTCAAAGGCATTACCAAGCGCTTCGGCACCTTGGTTGCCAACGACCACATAGACCTGGTGATCGAGCCGGGGCAGGTCCACAGCCTGCTCGGTGAGAACGGGGCAGGCAAGTCAACACTGATGAACGTCCTGTACGGCCTCTACGAACCCACAGAGGGCGAAATCCTGGTCAACGGCAAACCCGTTGTCTTCTCAGGTCCCGGAGATGCCATGGCGGCAGGAATCGGAATGGTGCACCAGCACTTCATGCTGGTGCCCGTGTTCACCGTCGCCGAGAACGTCGCGCTGGGCAACGAGACCACCCGCGCCGGCGGCTCCCTGAACCTGGAAACCACGCGGACGCGCATCCGCCAGATCTCCGAACAGTACGGGTTCGACGTTGATCCCGACGCCGTCGTTGAGGATCTGCCGGTTGGCGTCCAGCAGCGGGTTGAAATCATCAAGGCCCTGATTCGGGACGCTGAAGTCCTGATCCTTGATGAGCCCACCGCCGTGCTGACTCCGCGGGAGACTGACGAGCTGCTGGCGATCATGCGCCAGCTGTGCGAGGACGGCAAGTCCGTTGTCTTCATTTCCCATAAGCTGCGCGAGGTAAAGGCCGTCTCCGACGTCATTACCGTGATCCGCCGCGGCAAGGTGGTCGGCGACGCTCCGCCGAGTGCCTCCACCACAGAACTCGCTTCCATGATGGTGGGCCGTTCGGTAAGCCTCAACCTGCAGAAGGAGCCGGCAAAGCTGGGCGAAGCGACGTTCCAGGTCCGCGACCTGGTGGTGCTTTCCGACACCGGCCAGGCCGTAGTGGACCACCTCAGCTTCGAAATCGCCAAGGGCGAGATCCTCGCCGTCGCGGGTGTCCAGGGCAATGGGCAGACTGAACTGACCGAAGCCATCATGGGCCTGCAGGACCACGTCACGGGATCGATCAAACTCGACGGCGAAGAACTCGTCGGCAAGCGCGTAGCCCAGATCATCGACGCCGGCGTCGGTTTTGTGCCCGAAGACCGCAGCGTGGACGGACTCGTGGGAACGTTCACAGTCGCCGAAAACCTGGTCCTGAACCGCTACAACAAAACGCCGTTCGCCAAGGGACTGTCCATGCGTCCGGCCGTCGTGGCCAGGAACGCGGCAGAGAAGATTGAAGAGTTCGACATCCGCACGCAGTCGGCAGAGGCCGCAGCGGGCACCCTGTCCGGCGGCAACCAGCAGAAGGTTGTCATGGCCCGGGAACTGTCCCGGCCCCTGTCCCTGTTCATTGCCTCCCAGCCCACCCGCGGCGTCGACGTCGGATCCATTGAGTTCCTGCACAAGCGCATCGTCGCCGAGCGCGACGGCGGCACACCGGTGATGATCGTTTCAACCGAACTGGATGAGGTCCTGGAACTGGCAGACCGGATCGCAGTGCTTTACAGCGGCCGGCTCATGGGCATTGTTCCGGGCAACACGTCGCGTGACGTGCTGGGCCTGATGATGGCCGGCATGAGCGCCGAAGATGCACTTTCGCACCAGAGCGAGATCGAGGGAGGGGCGCAGTGAGCCCGGAGGAAGCAAACAGGCAGCCGGGCGATCCAGCCCCCCGGAAAGAGGAAGCAGCCGCCGACGAGACGCGCCTGCTGACCGCTGCCGAAACCGCGGGCGGGGCACTGCCGCCGCCTGCCGTACGCGTGGCCGAAACCGAGCTCCATCCGGAAACGGGCAGTGAGTCCGTGCTGCGGCGCATCGTCACCGGCAACGCGCTGGTCTCGGTTCTGTCTGTGCTGATGGCACTGGTTGTCGGCGGCCTGCTGATCGCTCTTACTGACGAAGAGGTCGCGGAATCCGCAGGTTACTTCTTCAGCCGCCCCGGCGACATGCTGGGCGCTGCGTGGTCGGCAGCTTCGGGAGCGTATGTGGCGCTTTTCCAGGGATCGGTCTTCAACTTCGAAGCCGATACCTTCTCCCGGATGATCTACCCGTTGACCCAGACCCTGACGGTAGCCACCCCGCTGATCTGCGCCGGCCTTGGTGTTGCCCTCGCTTTCCGCGCGGGCCTGTTCAACATTGGTGCCCAGGGCCAGATCCTGATCGGCGCCACCCTTGCCGCCTGGGTCGGCTTCAGCTGGCACCTGCCGGTCGGCCTGCACCTGCTCATCGTGATCATTGCCGGAGCCGTCGGCGGTGCGCTCTGGGGCGGCATTGCCGGCCTGCTGAAGGCCCGGACCGGAGCACACGAGGTCATTGTGACCATCATGCTGAACTACATCGCGATCCAGCTGGTGCTCTTCCTGCTCACGACGCCCGGATTCCAGCGCCCCGGGTCCACCAACCCCATCAGCCCGCAGCTGGACGAGAGCGCCATGTTCCCGCCGCTGTTCGGTGCCGGCTTCCGCCTGCACTGGGGCTTCATCATGGCCATTGCTGCCACGGTCTTTATCTGGTGGCTGCTGAACCGCTCCACCGTGGGCTTTGAGCTCCGCGCAGTCGGCGCCAACCCCGCGGCTGCGCGCAACGCCGGCATCAACACCACCAAGGGCTACGTGATCGTCATGCTGATTGCCGGCGCCCTGGCAGGCCTGGCCGGTGTGGCCCAGGTATCGGGTACCGAAAAGGTGCTCACCTCCGGTGTTGCCGCCAGCTTCGGCTTTGACGCCATTACCGTTGCCCTGCTGGGCCGCTCTTCACCCTGGGGAACCTTCGCGGCAGGCCTGCTCTTTGGTGCCTTCCGCGCCGGCGGCGTCACCATGCAGACCAGCACCGGAACCAACATTGACATTGTCCTGGTGGTCCAGTCGCTGATCGTCCTGTTCATCGCCGCACCACCGCTGGTCCGGTCCCTGTTCAGGATCCCGCCGCCCGGAGCCTTCAAGACCTCCGGCAAGCGCATGACCAAAAAAGCCGATGCAGCGCAAGGAGCAGCATGAGCACCGCAACAACTCTCGCCTCCAAGGGGCGGCCGGCAGACCTGCAGGCTCTCCGCAGCTGGAAGACTCCGATCATCCTCGGCGTCCTGGCGGTCCTGGCGTTCATCACCTTTGGCCTGGGATCTCCGGCCAGTGAAGTCACCTTCCGCCTGACAGACGCCAACGCAGCCATCCAGCTGCCCAACATTGTGGTTTCAGCGCCGGTCCTGGGCTGGATTGCCTCGGTTGTCCTGCTCGCCTCGGCTGCCTACGCGTTTATCCTGGTCAACCGCTACCAGCACATCCCGGGATGGCTGATCGCCGTCTTCGCGGTGTTCTTCATTGCCGCGTTCCTTACCTGGGCGGTGGGCAGCGCCCGCAGCCCCAGCGTGGCCCTCTACGGCCTGCTGGCCGGCTCCTTCACGCTGGCGTTTCCGCTGATCTTCGGCTCGCTTTCCGGCGTGCTGTGCGAGCGCTCCGGCGTCGTCAACATTGCCATTGAGGGTCAGCTGCTGTTCGGCGCCTTTGCTGCCGCGGTAGCTGGCTCCCTGTCCGGAAATGCCTTTGTTGGACTCTTCGCTGCGGCCATCGCCGGTGTGCTGGTTTCTCTGGTGCTCGCCGTGTTCAGCATCAAGTACATCGTGAACCAGGTGATCGTCGGCGTCGTGCTGAACGTGCTGGTCTCCGGCCTAACCGGGTTCCTCTTCTCCACCGTGCTCAGTGCGGACTCGGCCAAGTGGAACTCGCCACCTCGCCTGGACAAGATCCCGATTCCGCTGCTTTCGGATATTCCGATCCTTGGCCCGATCCTGTTCGACCAGTCCGTGATCGGCTACCTGATGTACGTTGCCGTCGCGGCGATCTACTTCGGACTGTTCCACACCAAGTGGGGCCTGCGGACCCGTGCCGTTGGCGAGCACCCCAAGGCCGCGGACACCGTGGGCATCAACGTGAACCGCATGCGGTTCTGGAACGTGCTGCTCGCAGGTGCCGTTGCCGGCGTCGGCGGTGCGTTCTTCACCCTCGTGTCGGTGTCCTCCTTCAACCGGGACATGACCTCCGGCCAGGGCTACATTGCCCTTGCCGCGCTGATCCTCGGCCGCTGGAACCCGATCGGTGCGCTCTTCGCAGCGCTGCTGTTCGGCTTCGCCTCCAACCTGCAGTCCGTGCTCAGCCTCCTCGGCACTCCGGTGCCAAACCAGTTCCTGGCCATGCTGCCCTACGTGGTGACCATCTTCGCCGTCGCCGGTGTAGTCGGTAAGTCCAGGGCGCCTGCGGCCAGCGGTATCCCATACATCAAGAGCTGATCCCCGCTCCAACCAGGAACAGAAGGACATACAGATGAACGCAGTTACCCCTGCGCCTGAAATTGACTGGAACGCCCTGCAGGACGCGGCCCGGGAAGCAATGGCCCATGCCTACGTTCCCTACTCCCGATACCCCGTGGGAGCAGCCGCACTGACCGATGACGGCCGGATTGTCTCCGGCTGCAACATCGAAAACGCCAGCTACGGCCTGACCCTGTGCGCCGAGTGCTCCATGATCAGCCAGCTGAACATGACCGGCGGCGGGCGCCTCGTGGCATTCACCTGCGTGGACGGCGAAGGCGAAACCCTGATGCCGTGCGGGCGCTGCCGCCAGCTGCTCTACGAATTCCGGGCACCGGGCATGCAGCTGCTGACCGTGAGCGGAATTCGGACAATGGATGAAGTGCTGCCCGATGCCTTCGGGCCGCAGCACCTGGAAGGGCAGGCAGAGAAGTGAGCGAACGTTTTGACGCCGTAGACATCATCAGGGTGAAGCGGGACCGCGGGACCCTCAGCCCCGAGCAGATCGACTGGACAATCGATGCGTACACCCGCGGAGTGATCGCCGACGAGCAGATGGCCGCCCTGAACATGGCGATCCTGCTCAACGGCATGGACCGGGAGGAAATCTCCCGGTGGACCGCTGCCATGATCGCCTCCGGTGAGCGCATGGACTTCTCCTCGCTGGGCAAGCCGACCTCGGACAAGCACTCCACCGGCGGTGTGGGGGACAAGATCACCCTGCCGCTGGCACCGCTCGTGGCAGTCTTCGGGGTGGCCGTACCGCAGCTCTCCGGCCGCGGCCTCGGCCACACCGGAGGCACGCTGGACAAGCTCGAGGCGATTCCCGGCTGGCGTGCGGCACTGAGCAACGACGAGATGATGGCCCAGCTTGCCGACGTCGGCGCCGTGATCTGCGCTGCCGGCGCGGGCCTGGCCCCGGCGGACAAGAAGCTCTATGCCCTGCGCGACGTGACGGCCACGGTGGAAGCCATTCCGCTGATCGCGTCTTCCATCATGAGCAAGAAGATCGCAGAGGGAACCGGCTCGCTGGTCCTGGACGTGAAAGTTGGTTCGGGGGCGTTCATGAAGAACGTGGACGACGCCCGCGAGCTGGCGCAGACGATGGTCACACTCGGTAAAGACGCCGGCGTAAACACTGTGGCGTTCCTCACGAACATGGCCACCCCGCTGGGCCTGACCGCGGGCAACGCGATCGAGGTCCAGGAGTCCGTGGACGTGCTCGCCGGCGGCGGCCCGTCCGACGTCGTCGAGCTCACCGTGGCCCTGGCCAAGGAGATGCTCACCGCGGCGGGACAGCCCGACGCCGATCCTGCCGCTGCGCTGAAGGACGGCCGGGCGATGGACGTGTGGCGCCGGATGATCTCCGCCCAGGGCGGAGACCCGGACGCCGAGCTGCCCGTCGCACGGGAATCGGAGACCATCACGGCCTCCGCTGACGGTGTGCTCACCGAGCTGGACGCCCTGTCCGTAGGTGTTGCCGCCTGGCGCCTCGGCGCCGGACGGGCGCGGAAGGAAGACGCCGTGCAGGCCGGGGCGGGCGTGCGGCTGCATGCCAAGCCCGGTGACACGGTTAAGGCCGGGCAGCCGCTGATGACGCTGCTGACGGACACCCCGGAGAAGTTCGAGCGGGCGAAGGAAGCACTGGAAGGCGCGGCCGTTATTGCACCTCAGGCCTCCGAGCTGCAGCCGCTGATCATCGACCGGATCAGCTAGCCCCCATCAACGAGATGACAGAAACTGCCCGTATGAGCTCTCATACGGGCAGTTTTCTGTTCTCTCGATGAGGGGGAAGGCGGCGGGGGAGCGAGGGGACTCAGGGTTCAGGCAGGGGGCTCTCAGGGTCTTCTGAGGGAAATGCCCGGTGACGGGCACTGATCCGGAAGTGGCATCGTTGTAGATGACAGAAACCGACCCGAGGAGTGCCGCCCATTGGACGTTCTCAACGCCGTGATGGACAACATCAACAACTTCGTCCTGACGTACTCAGGCGCCCCCTGGGTTTACCTGGTGCTCTTCGCGTGCTGCCTGCTGGACGGTTTCTTCCCGCCCATCCCCAGCGAATCGCTGGTAGTGGGACTCTCCGCACTGGTGTTCCTGGACGGCGGACCGAACGTCTGGCTGATCGTCCTCTCCGCTGCAGCGGGTGCCTTCGTCGGGGACAACATCGCCTACGCCCTGGGCCGGACACTGCGCACTGACAGGTACCGCTGGATGCGGGGACCGCGGATGCAGCGCGGCTTCGTCTGGGCCGGCCGCGAGCTGGAAAAGCGTGCAGTGTCCCTGATCCTGATTGCCCGGTTCATCCCGGTGGGCCGCGTAGTGGTCAACCTGACCGCGGGCGCCACCCGCTTCCCCCGCCGCATGTTCGTGGCCCTGACCGGCATGTCGGCGATCCTCTGGGCCGCGTACTCCGTGGCAATCGGCGCCCTCGCCGGAGCCTGGTTCAAGGAGAACCACCTGCTCGCCGTCGTGGTGGCCATCGCCGCCGCGCTGGTCCTTGGGCTGATCATCGACCGCATCATTGCCAAGCTGCGCGGTCCGACGCCGATCCGCACCCGCGAACCGCTCGAAGAGCGCGTCAACTCCGAGCCCTAAGCGCACCCCTCGGCCCTCACGTAGAGTTGGCATGTGACTGAGCCCATTACACATCCCGCCGCCCTTTCCAGCTTCGACATCCGCGTCCTGCCCAAGGTTTCGCTGCACGACCACCTTGACGGCGGGCTGCGCCCGGCCACCATCGTGGAGCTTGCCGAAGCCGTTGGCCACACGCTGCCGTCCACCGATCCCGTCGCCCTGGGGGAGTGGTTCCGCGAATCCGCCAACTCCGGTTCACTGGTCCGCTACCTTGAAACCTTCGACCACACCATTGCCGTCATGCAGACCCGCGAGGGCCTCTCCCGCGTTGCCCGCGAGTTCGTTGAGGACCTGGTGGAGGACGGCGTGGTCTACGCCGAAGTCCGCTGGGCACCGGAGCAGCACCTCGCCGCCGGCCTGAGCCTGGACGAGGCCGTTGAAGCCGTGCAGGAAGGCCTGGAAGCCGGCGTGGCAGCAGCTGAGGCCAGCGGCCGCCTGATCCAGGTGGGCCAGCTGATCACCGCCATGCGCCACGGCGACCGCGGCATGGAAATTGCTGAACTCGCCGTCCGCCACCGCGACCGCGGCGCCGTCGGCTTCGATATCGCCGGTGCCGAGGACGGGTTCCCGCCGTCGCGCTTCAAGGACGCTTTCACCTACCTCGCCGAGCAGATGTTCCCCGTGACCGTCCACGCAGGCGAAGCCGCCGGCGTCGAGAGCATCAGCGACGCGCTCGTGCACGGGCGCGCCCTCCGGCTGGGCCACGGTGTCCGCATCGCCGAGGACATTGAAGTTGACTTCGAAGACGAGGAAGCGCCCGACGCCGGCGAGGACACCTCGGTGGGCATGGTCACCCTGGGTGACGTGGCCGCCTGGGTCCGGGACCGCGGAATCGCACTGGAAATCTGCCCGTCCTCGAACCTGCAGACCGGCGCCGTTGAATCCTTCGGGCCGGACATTGAGTCCCACCCGATCGACCTGCTGTTCCAGACCGGGTTCGTGGTCACCGTCAACACCGACAACCGGCTCATGAGCGGCGTCAGCCTCACGGACGAGTTCGAACTGCTCGCGGCCACCTTCGGCTACGACCTGGACGACCTGCTGGAACTGACCCTGAACGCTGCCAACGCAGCCTTCCTTCCCCTGGAAGAACGGGCAGTGCTCGCGGAGTACATCACCGAAGGCTTCAACAACGCCCGTGACTGATTCCCTGAACGGCAGCGGCGGCCCGGGCCCGGCGTTCGCGCGCCTGGCCCAGGTCGTCGCGCAGCTGCGCGAACGCTGCCCCTGGACCCGGGCGCTGACCCATGAATCCCTCCTCGAGTACCTGCTCGAGGAAAGCTATGAGGTCATCGAAGCCGTTGAAACCGGGCACACCCGGCCGGAAGACGCCCGGGAACTCAGCGGAGAGCTGGGCGACCTTCTTTTCCAGGTGCTGCTGCACGCCCGCCTCCAGGAGGAATCCGGCAGTTTCTCGATCGACGACGTCGTTACCGGGCTGACGGAGAAATTGATCCGCCGCAATCCGCACGTCTTCCGCCCGGACGGTTCGCTGCAGGACTCCACCACCGGGGACACCGCGGAAATTGAACGGGCCTGGGACGCCGCCAAGAAAACCGAAAAACCGCAGCGCAGCACGCCGTTCGAAGGCGTCCCGGCCGCGCTCCCTGCCCTGGCACTGGCAGCCAAGACGCAGGAACGTGCCCGCCGCGCCGGACTCGTTATTCCCCCGGCCGAATCCGGACTGCCGGACTTCGAGGGGGAGGAAGAGCTCGGCGCACTGCTCTTCGAAGCAGTCCGCCAGGCCGGTGAACAGGGACTCGATCCCGAAGCCGCACTGCGCCGCGCAGTCCGCCGTTTCACGGCACAAGGCCCCGGCGCTGCCGATTGACGCCCCGAGTCCTTACTCCTAAGCCGGATTCCACTAGGCTTGGAGCAGACAGCGTGGTCCCCGTCATAGGCCTGGCTGTAGTTACCAACCCAAGTTCCAATGAACAGGAGCATTCCCATGGCCATCATTGATGCCATCCACGCCCGCGAGATCCTCGATTCCCGAGGAAATCCGACCGTCGAGGTCGAGGTACTGCTCGACGACGACACGTTCGGCCGGGCCGCCGTGCCCTCCGGCGCTTCCACCGGCGCATTTGAGGCCAACGAGCGCCGTGACGGGGAAAAGGACCGCTACCAGGGCAAGGGCGTGCTGCAGGCCGTCGAAGCCGTGATTGACCAGATCCAGCCCGCACTGCTGGGTTTCGACGCTGCTGACCAGCGCGCGATCGACCAGGCCATGATCGACCTGGACGGAACCGAGAACAAGTCCGGGCTGGGCGCCAACGCCATCCTGGGTGTCTCCCTCGCCGTCGCCCGCGCTGCCGCTGAATCCGCTGCCCTGCCGCTCTACCGCTACCTCGGCGGCCCGAACGCGCACATCCTGCCCGTGCCGCTGATGAACATCCTCAACGGCGGCTCCCACGCCGACTCCGACGTGGACATCCAGGAGTTCATGATCGTTCCCCTGGGCGCCGAAACCTACTCCGAGGGCCTGCGCTGGGGCGTTGAGGTCTACCACAACCTCAAGTCCGTGCTGAAGGAACAGGGCCTGTCCACCGGCCTGGGTGACGAAGGCGGCTTCGCCCCGAACCTGCCCTCCAACCGTGCAGCCCTGGACCTGATCCTCGAGGCCATCAAGCGCGCCGGCTACGAGCCCGGCCGCGACATTGCACTGGCACTGGACGTCGCGTCCTCCGAGTTCTTCAAGGACGGCGCGTACGTCTTCGAAGGCCAGAACCGCAGCGCCGAGGAAATGTCCGCGTACTACGAGGAACTGGTGCGCGACTACCCGCTGGTCTCCATCGAGGATCCGCTGGACGAGAACGACTGGGAAGGCTGGAGCTCGCTGACCGCCCGCCTGGGGGACAAGGTGCAGCTGGTCGGCGACGACCTGTTCGTCACCAACCCTGCACGCCTGGAGACCGGCATCAAGCAGAACGCCGCAAACTCCCTGCTGGTAAAGGTCAACCAGATCGGCACGCTCTCCGAAACCCTGGATGCCATCACCATGGCCCAGCGCGCCGGCTACACCACCATTACCTCGCACCGCTCCGGTGAAACCGAAGACACCACGATTGCTGACATCTGCGTTGCCACCAACGCAGGGCAGATCAAGACCGGTGCCCCGGCCCGCTCCGAGCGCGTCGCGAAGTACAACCAGCTGCTGCGCATCGAAGAAGAGCTCGACGACGCCGCACGCTACGCAGGACGCAGCGCTTTCCCGCGTTTCACGGCCTAATAACTCCGCCTCCGGTGGGTACCCTCGAATATGGGGGTGCCCACCGGCGCTGTTTTCGGTCCTGCATGGTCCTTCCCTGCACTGATCCGTCCCGGCACTGAGGGCGCCGCCGCCCGGCAGGAAACCGGTAGAGCCCGCCAGAGACAGGAGCAGCATGTCCACCCGACGCCCGAAGGTACCCAGGCCCGCCGGCCAGCCCGGCGCAGCCCCGCGGCGCCCCGGCCCCGCGGCGGAAACCCGGGCCCCCGGTACCAGCTCCGGCGCAGCGGCTTCCCCGGATACCCGTGCCTCGGCAGCTGCGCGCCAACCGGCCCAGCCCAAGTCCGCAAAACCTGTGAAGCAGGCCAAACAGACGAAACAGCCCAGGCAGGCCAAAGCCAAGCCGGCTGACCCCTCAGAGGCACGCGCCGCAGCCCGCCAGGAACTCGCCGGGGAAATTCACCGGGACGTCCCCGCAGCGGACAATACGGCTGCTCCAACCCGAAACGAGCCCTCGCTTAAGCCCGTGCCGGCGAAGTCCTTCTCCGGCCGGCTGCTGGCCCTGGGCATCGTGATGGTTGTCATCACCGTGCTGCTCGCACCCTCGGTACGCACCTACCTGCAGCAGCGCTCCGAGATCGCGGCCCTTGAAGCCGAGATTGCCCGCGAGCAGGAGACAGGGCGGGAACTCGAAGAGACGCTTTCCCGCTGGGAGGACCCGGCTTTCATCAAGGCCCAGGCCCGGGAACGCATATTCCTGGTAATGCCGGGGGAGACCCGCTACCTGGTGAAGGGCGAAAACGGCGTGGAGGACGTCGAAGAGCAGGCCGCGGCACAGGCGCCGGAGGACCTGGAATGGGTGGATGCCCTCTGGGATTCAGTGGTCCGCTCCGCTACTGCGCCCTAACCTGCGCGCCGGGCACAGTAGGCTGGTGCATTGGAACATCATCATTTCGGGTCCGGTGCGGACCCCCAGGAAGGACCTTCCGGCATGACCCCAGAGCAGCTCACCCCGACCCAGGAAGACCTGGAGACCCTGAGCCGGCAGCTCGGAAGGCCGGTGCGCGACGTCGTCGAAATCGGGGCCCGCTGTGTCTGCGGCAACCCGCTGGTGGCTACCACCGCCCCGCGGCTCAGCAACGGCATCCCCTTCCCCACCACGTATTACCTGACGCATCCGGTCATCACCGCAGCGGTATCCCGGCTCGAGGCCGCCGGCCTCATGACCGAAATGACCGCCCGGCTGGAACAGGACCCGGAGCTCGCTGAGCGCTACCGGCAGGCGCACGAGGCCTACCTCACGGTCCGCAACGAGATCGGCGAACGCACCGGGACCGGCCCGGTTCCGGAAATCGACGGTGTCTCCGCCGGCGGCATGCCTACCCGCGTGAAGTGCCTGCACGTCCTGGTAGGCCACTCGCTGGCCGCCGGCCCCGGCGTCAACCCGCTGGGCGACGAAGCACTGGAAGCGATCTCCGAGTGGTGGACCCGTGACCGCTGCTATTGTGTGGGCGCATGGGACACCAGCAGCCCTGCACCCTCGCGTGACCTGAGCCGCCACACCAAGACCCAGGGCCTCTCTGCACAGGAACTGGACCGCAAACGGGCAGCCCGGCGTGCGGAACGGCAGGCTGAACGGCACTCGGGCGAGCAGGAGGGCAGCATGGAACAGCCAGACGAAGCAGGCGCACCGGAGGGCACTGTCCGCGTTGCCGCCGTGGACTGCGGCACCAACTCGATCCGCCTCCTGATCGCCGATGCCCGCACTGAGGACGGCGCCACCCGGCTCACCGACGTCGTGCGCCTGATGCGCATTGTCCGCCTGGGCGAAGGGGTAGACGCGACCGGACGGCTTTCCGATGCCGCGCTGGAGCGCACCTTCGCTGCCACGGACGAATACGCCGGGCTGATCCGTGAACACGGGGTGCAGAAGGTCCGCTTCGTCGCAACTTCCGCGACCCGCGACGCCGAGAACCGGAAGGAATTCACCGACGGCATCCGTGCGCGGCTGGGTGTGGAACCGGAGGTCATCTCCGGAGACGAGGAAGCCGCCCTGTCCTTCGCCGGTGCCTCAAGCGTGCTCGCCGGCGAAGCAGGAGCCCGGACCGTCGTCGTCGATCTTGGCGGCGGCTCCACCGAGTTTGTCCTGGGAATCGGCGGCGAGGTTCTCGCGGCCAAGAGCACTGACATGGGCTGCGTCCGGTTCACCGAACGCCACCTGGTCTCCGATCCGCCCACCGATGCAGAGATCGCCCTCGCACGCGGCGACATCCTCGACATGATCGCACAGGTCCTGGCCACCGTGCCGCTTTCCACAGCGGACCGGCTCATCGGTGTTGCCGGAACCATCACCACAGTCACGGCACACGCACTGAAGCTGCCGGAATATTCTTCCGAGGCTATCCACGGCACCGAGCTGAGCAGCGAAGAAGTAGACCATGCAGCTTCTTCCCTGATCCACATGAGCCGTTCAGAACGCGCGGCCCTTCCGTACATGCACCCCGGCCGGGTGGACGTGATCGGTGCAGGCGCACTGATCTGGCAGACCATCGTGGACCGCATGGAAGAGCTGACGGACGGACGCGTAGCTTCAGCCATCACGTCCGAGCACGACATCCTTGACGGCATAGCCCTGAGCGCGCTGCGGTGAGCGGGGGAGCAGAGCGGCGCCGGGGGGCCGGCGCCGGATTCAAGCGTGCGGCTGGTGCCGGGGCGTGGTCCCTCGCCGCCGTGATCCTGGTCCAGCTGGCCGTTCCCGGGGCCGCTCATGCGGATGAATGGCGGGACAAGCAGTACTGGCTCTCCGACTACGGCATTACCGAGGCCTGGAAAAAGACGCAGGGCGAGGGCGTGAAGGTCGCGGTCATCGACACCGGCATCGACACCAGCCACCCGGACCTTTCCGGCGCAGTCACCGGGGGCACGGACGTCTCAGGCGCCGGCGACCCAGCCGGAGCCCGCGGGCTGGGCGTCAACCCTGAGCACGGAACCCTGGTGGCAACGCTCCTGGGCGGACGGGGGCACGCCCCCGAGGACAAAGAAGACAACGCCGGCAAAGAGGACAAGGACGCCAAGGACGCCGAGGAATACACCGGCCCCGGCAACGGACCGGACGGCATCATGGGCGTGGCGCCCAAGGCCGAAATCCTCTCCGTGTCCGCCTGGATCGGCGGTGCCAACCCGGGCGGCATTTCGATCGACGACCAGCTGCCCAACGCCGTCCGCTGGGCCGTGGACAACGGCGCCAAGGTCATCAACATGTCCCTGGGCTCGTCCTCCACGGCGTGGCCCGAGAGCTGGGACGACGCTTTCCTCTATGCCGAACAGAACGACGTCGTCATTGTGGCGGCCGCCGGAAACCGCGGCATCGGCATGACCCAGGTGGGCGCGCCGGCAACGATCCCCGGCGTGCTGACCGTTGCCGGACTGGACCGCGAAGGACGTGCCAGCTGGGATTCGTCTTCGGAGGGCATCAGCATTGGCGTGGCAGCCCCGGCGGAGGACCTCGTGGGCGGACTGCCCGGCGGACCCTCGCGCTACGCCGAGTGGTCCGGCACCTCCGCAGCCGCGCCGCTGGTATCCGGCGTCGCGGCCCTGATCCGTTCTGCCTACCCCGAACTCACTGCCGCTCAGGTGATCAACCGCATCATCACCACGGCCAAGGACAGCGGAGCCCCCGGCCGGGACACGCTTTACGGCTACGGCATCATTGACGCAGCCGCGGCGCTGAACTCGGATGTTCCAGCAGTCGCCGGCAACCCGCTGGGAACCATTGAAGAATGGATCCGGATCCACCGCCGCGGCGAGGCGCCCGCAGGGGAACCCACCGCCCCGCCGCCCGGTGTAAGCCTTCCGGATATTCCGGAGCCCCGGGTCCCCGAAGCTGCGGACCCGCGGGCGGAGAGCGATCCGCTCCCGGCCGGACTGGTCCTCGGGTTCGGCGGGCTGATCCTCCTCGTCGGCGCCGGCGGCGCCATTGCCGTGCTGCGGGTAAAACGTTCAGCCCAGTCCGGAACGCCGGAGTCCTCCGACCCCGACCCGGGAAGTGGAAACGGAGCCGGCGAGGATGATCTTGAACACCCGGCGGCCACCGCTCCGCAGCGCTGACCGCATGCGGACGGGCCGGTTCCGGCCACGGGCGTGAAGCCCGCCCACAGGTGCGCCGCAAGGTAAAGAAATCTATGTGTGCGACTTAGTGAAGACTTTCACAAGTCGGGTAGGATGTTGCCCATGGCATCGCATACACAATTCTCTGATCGTCCCCGCGTTCTGGTGGTTGGCGGTGGTTACGTCGGTCTGTACGTAGCCAAGAACCTCCAAAAGAAGGTCAAGGCCAACGGCGGGATCGTTACGGTAGTGGATCCGCTGCCGTACATGACCTACCAGCCCTTCCTTCCCGAGGTCGCAGCCGGAACCATCAACGCGCGCAACGCCGTTGTTTCCCACCGCATGCACCTGAAGGACACCGAGCTGATCTCCGGCAAGGTCGTGGCCATCAACCACGCCACGCACACCGCAACGGTGGAGCCGGCAGACGGCGGCGCACCCTTCGAACTCAGCTACCGCGACGTCGTCATGGCCGCCGGTTCCGTGACGCGCACCTTCCCGATTCCGGGCCTCGCCGAGGTCGGCATCGGCATGAAGACCATCGAAGAAGCCGTTGAAATGCGGAACAAGGTACTTGAGCGCATCGAGACCGCTTCCCTGATGACCGACCAGGCTGCGCGTGCCCGCGCCCTGACGTTCGTCGTCGTCGGCGGCGGCTTCGCCGGCATCGAGACCATCACCGAAATCGAAGACATGGCCCGCGGCGCCGTGCGCGAAAACAACCGCCTCAAGCGGGAGGACCTGCGCTTCGTCATGATCGAAGCCATGGGCCGCGTGATGCCCGAGGTCAAGCCCGACCAGGCCGAGTGGGTTGTCTCCTCCATGCGTGAGCGCGGCATCGAAGTCCTGCTCAACACCTCCCTGGCCAGCGCCGAAGGCGGCCTGCTGAAGCTGATCAACATGGCGGACAAGTCCCCGGCCGGCGAATTCGAAGCTGACACCCTCATCTGGACCGCAGGCGTCCAGGCCAACCCGATGGTCCGCGCCACCGATTTCCCGATCGATGACCGCGGCCGCGTGCGCGCCAACGCCGAACTGCGGATCACCGGCGACGACGGCCCCCTGGAAGGTGCCTGGGCAGCCGGCGACGTTTCGGCTGTTCCCGACCTCACCGGCGGCGGCGTCGGCGGCTTCTGCGTCCCGAACGCACAGCATGCCGTGCGCCAGGCCAAGCGCCTTGCCAAGAACCTGCTTGCCGACCGCTACGGCGAGGGCCAGGTTGTTGAATACCGCCACAAGAACCTCGGTGCGGTTGCCGGCATGGGCCAGTACAAGGGCGTTGCCAACATCATGGGCTTCGGCATGAAGGGCCTTCCGGCCTGGCTGGCCCACCGCGGCTACCATGGCATGGCCATGCCGATGTTCGAGCGCAAGTTCCGCGTGGTTTCCGGCTGGGTATCGAACTTCGTCTGGGGCCGCGACTTCACGCAGCTGCTGCACCTGAAGAACCCGCGCAAGGCATTCGTGGAGGCTGCAACGCCTGCCAAGAAGCCTGCTGCAAAGTAACACCAGCGAAACTGCCATACAGCGGCGGCCGATCCGGATCCTTCCGGACGGCCGCCGCTGGCGGTTTAACGGGTCCGGCTTCGTTGGGAGCCAACCGGTTTCTGTGCTTCCGGGGCCCTCAAGTAGGCTGGTTTATGCGCTTCGAACCCGGCCAGACCGCCGTCGTTCCGGTGTGCGGGCCCCAGTAGCCCAATGGCAGAGGCAGAGGACTTAAAATCCTTGTGTTGTGGGTTCGAGTCCCACCTGGGGTACAAAGTGAACTATCTTAAACCACCGGTTTGAGCATCGTGCAACATGCCGGTCACAGGTGTGATGAGTGTTACAAGGCTGTAACCGGAAGCTCTTATCTTCGTCACATTATTCCATTAGCTTTTTCTCTTATCAGGAACACCTGATGACAGCATCAAAGGCACCCGCCTTTCGATCGGGGAGAAAAACTACATGACTGCACTTCGCAAGACCGGGCCGCTTGGCCTCGGGGATGGGTACGGCCGCGCAGCAAAGATGGCAGCACTGGGCTTGGGCGTAGCCCTGTTCGCTTCAGCCTGCGGCAGCGGCGGCGACTCCGGAACCGACTCCTCACCGTCCGAGGATTCTTCGTCAGCAGCAAACAGTTCGGTCCTTTCCTGCCCGGAGAGCCAGGGAGGAACCGGCGAGGATCCCGGAGAGAAGGGCGACCCCTCAGCGGTCCCCGCCTCCACGGGAACCACGGATACCCCGCTCAAGCTCGGGACCCTGCTGCCCACGACAGGCGCCCTCGCCTTCCTCGGCCCGCCGGAAATTGCCGGCGTCGACCTCGCCGTAGAAGAAATCAATGCAGCCGGCGGCGTCCTGGGCCAGCCGGTCGAGGTAGTGCACCGCGACTCCGGCGACACCACCACGGACATCGCCACCCAGTCCGTGACCGACCTGCTGGGCCAGGATGTAAGCGCCATTGTCGGTGCCGCTTCCTCCGGTGTCTCCAAGACTGTCATCAACCAGATCACCGGTGCCGGAGTCATCCAGTTCTCGCCGGCCAACACGTCACCGGACTTCACCGACTGGGACGACAACGGCCTGTACTGGCGCACCGCTCCCTCCGACGTTCTCCAGGGCCGGACCCTGGGCAACTACATCATGGAATGCGGCGCCCAGACCGTAGGCATGATCGTCCTTAACGATGCTTACGGCACCGGCCTGCAGTCCAACATCAAGGGCTCGGTCGAGGCAGCCGGCGGCCAGGTAGTTGCAGAATCGATGTTCAACGAAGGCGACTCGCAGTTCAGCAGCCAGGTGGACACCGTCACCGCTGCAAACCCGGACGCAATCGTGGTCATCAGCTTCGACCAGGCCAAGAGCATCGCACCGCTGCTCACCGGCAAGGGCGTTGACCCGTCGCAGATCTTCTTCGTCGACGGCAACACCTCCGACTACAGTGCCGACCTTGAGCCGGGCACGCTTGAAGGCGCCCAGGGCACCATCCCGGGCCCGTTCGCTTCGGACAACTTCAAGGACGCACTGCTGGGAGTCGACCCGGCCCTGAAGGACTGGGCCTACGCCGGCGAAAGCTACGACGCTGTGACCATGCTGGCCCTGGCGGCTGAAGCTGCAGGCAGCACCGACGGAGCCGCAATGGCCGCCGAGCTGCAGGGAGTCTCTGCTGAAGGCGAGAAGTGCTTCGACTACGCAGGCTGCGTGACCATCCTGCGCGGCGGAGGCGACATCGACTACGACGGCTACTCCGGACCGGTCAGCTTCGACGAGAACGGTGACCCGACCGAGGCTTACATCGGTATCTACCAGTTCGACGCCGACAACAAGCCGGTTCCGAGCCGCTCCGAGGTTGGCAAGCTCTAGGCAGGCCGATACACCACTATCACCACCGCACCACTCGAAGGGCCCCTGCTTCGGCAGGGGCCCTTCGCCGTGTGCCTGCAGTCGTCTCGGAGGGCGGCCAACACGTGCAGGCCAGCCGCGGACGGATGGGCGCAACGGCGGATGGACCAGGCCAGCCGCGGACGGATGGCCCGTGGTGCGGGCACGGCCCGCCCCCCCCCGCTCACCACCCGCCCCCGCCCGTTCCGGACGAGCGGCAGGTTAAAAGCGAAGTGCCCGCCCGGAGCCGAAACTCCAGGCGGGCACTGCTCTGACGATGGACTATGCCGTATCGGCGAGGGTGCCCAGGTACAGCTGGATAACCTTGGGATCCTTCATCAGCTCGCGGCCGGTACCGGTGTACGCGTCCCTGCCCTGGTCCAGCACGTACGCGCGGTCACAGATCTGCAGGCAGCGCCGGGCGTTCTGCTCCACCATGATCACCGAGACGCCGGCACGGTTGATCTCATGCACCCGCAGGAAGGTTTCATCCTGCTTGACGGGGGAGAGGCCTGCCGACGGCTCATCCAGCAGCAGCACTGCCGGTTCCATCATGAGCGCCCGGCCCATGGCAACCATCTGCCGTTCGCCGCCGGAAAGAGAGCCGGCCCGCTGGCTGCGCCGCTTCTTCAGCTCCGGGAACAGGTCCGCCACAAACTCAAAGCGTTCCTTGAAGTTCTTCGGCTGCTGGTAAAGACCCATCTGCAGGTTTTCTTCGATGGTCAGTGAAGCGAACACGTTGTTGTTCTGCGGAACGAACCCAACACCCCGGGTGACCAGCTTGTTGGCCTTGAGGCCGGTGAGGTCCTGGCCGCGCACCATGACGGTGCCGGAGTGGACCTTCACCAGGCCGAACATGGCCTTCAGCAGCGTGGACTTGCCCGCACCGTTCGGGCCGATGATTCCAATCAGCTCACCGCGGCGGGCTTCGATCGAACACCCGTTGAGGATGTTGACACCGGGAATGTAGCCGGCCACCAGATCGGTGACCTTGACGACCGAGTCGCCCTCGAAATTCTCAGCAGTCATGCCATGTCCTTACGTTCCTGGATCGTCACGGGGGCCAGCCCCTCACCGCCCTGAATATCTGAATCCGGATCCTTCTCCAGAACCGCTTCCAGCTTCTCGAAGCCTTCGGAGTCGCCGAGGTCCACATCATGGTGTGCACCGAGGTACGCATCGATCACGGCCTGGTCCTTCATGACCTCGGCAGGCGGCCCCTCGGCCACTACCTTGCCTTCGGCCATCACGATCACCCAGTCTGCGATGTGGCGGACCATATGCATGTCGTGTTCCACGAACAGGACAGTCATTCCTTCGGCCTTCAGGTTCTTGATGTGGTCCAGCAGGGACTGCGTGAGCGCCGGATTAACGCCTGCCATCGGCTCGTCGAGCATGACCAGCTTGGGATTGACCATCAGTGCCCGCGCCATTTCCAGCAGCTTGCGCTGGCCTCCGGAAAGCGAGGCTGCGTAGTCGCTGCGCTTGGCATCGAGCTTGAACTTGGCCAGCAGGGCATCGGCCTGTTCGGTTATCTCGTTCTCGCGCTTCTTCCACAGCGGCCGGAACAATGCCCGGCGAAGGGCCTCGCCGGGCTGCTCGCTGGCGCCGAGGCGCATGTTCTCCAGCACCGTCAGCTTGCCCATGACCTTGGTCAGCTGGAAGGTCCGGACCATGCCCATCCGGGCCACCTTGTAGGCCGAAACACCCGCGAGGTCACGGTCCTCGAACTTCCATTCCCCGGACTGCGGGGTGTCGAATCCGGTGAGCAGGTTGAACAGCGTGGTCTTGCCTGCGCCGTTGGGACCAATCAGGGCCGTGATCTTGTTCCGCGGAATCTCCACGTGCTCGACGTCGACGGCGTTGATACCGCCGTAGGTGCGGGTCACGTTGGAGGCAACCAGGATTGGATCGCGTTTGCGGCAGCCGGGGCCGATGGCATCGGCGGCGATCGGCCGGTCATCCGTCATGTACTTGTTGCCTGCCCAGCTGGTCTGCTGGTCAGTCTCCGCCGGCGCTGCCCCGGCCGGCACGGTTTCCACTGCCGGCTCAGCCGCGTGGGCACCGGGACGGCGCGGCGGCTGCGGGCTTTCTGCTTGATGGCTCATGCGAATGACAGCTCCTTCTTATTGCCCAGCACGCCCTGCGGCCGGAAAATCATCAGCAGCATGAGGGCTACACCTACAAGGATGTAACGCAGCTGCCCGGCCTGGGTAGTGTTCAGGAAGGTGATGGCCCCGGACTCGATTGCCCCGTAGAGCAGGCCCTGGGTCAGGGAGAGCACAGCCCAGAAGATCATGGCGCCGATCACCGGACCGAGCACCGTGGACATTCCGCCGAGCAGCAGCGCCGTGTACAGGAAGAACGTGAGCTCAGTGCCGTAGTTCGCCGGCTGCACCGCACCGCGGGGGAGCGTGAAGATGATGCCTGCCAGCGAACCGAGCATGCCGCCGATGATCAGTGCCTGCATCTTGTAGGCGTAGACGTTCTTGCCCAGCGAGCGGACGGCGTTTTCATCCTCGCGGATGCCCTTGACCACGCGGCCCCAGGGGCTGCGGACCAGCAGCCAGATCACCAGGCAGGCCAGCGCGACGACGCTCCAGGCAACGACGCGGATCCAGAGATCCCGTTCGTTCAGGCTGAACGGGCCCAGGTTGTACTGCCCGGGCGCGAACGGGTTGAGCGAGTAGAAGCCGCCCTCGAAAGCCGCCAGGCCGTTGGCCGACCCGGTGACTTCCGTCAGGCCGTTGGTAGTCACCACGTAGCGGATGATTTCCGCGGCGGCGATGGTCACGATTGCCAGGTAGTCCGCCCGCAGGCGCAGGGTTGGCAGGCCCAGGAGCACCGCAAACGCGACGGATGCAAGCATCGCGATCAGCAGGGCAACGGGGAGGGGAGCGTTGAAGCTCAGGGTGGGAATGGCGAAGCCGTAGGCGCCAATCGCCATGAAGCCGGCCTGGCCGAAGTTCAGCAGGCCGGTGTAGCCGAAGTGCACGGCGAGCCCGAGGGCTGCCAGGGCATAGGCCGCGGTGGTGGGTGTGAAGAATTCGTTGACTGCACCCAGCAGGATGTTTCCAAAGTCCATGTCGAGGCCCCTAACCTATGCGCTCTCGGCGGCCGAGGATACCCTGCGGCCGAACCAGGAGGACGAGAATCATGATGAGCAGCGCGCCGACGTACTTCAGGTCCGCCTCGAGCCAGAGGGTGGAGATCTCCACGAAAAGTCCCACGATGATCGAACCGATGAGTGCACCGAAGACCGTCCCAAGTCCGCCCAGGGTGACTGAAGCGAAGATCAGCAGCAGGATCTGCTGGCCCATGTTGAAGGAAACCCCTGGGCGGTAGTAGGCCCAGAGGATGCCGCCCAGGGCAGCCAGCGCCCCGCCGGCCATCCAGACAATGCGGATCACACGGTCGACGTCGATGCCCGAGGCGGCTGCCAGCGGCGGGTTGTCGGCAACGGCACGGGTGGCCTTGCCGATCCGGGTGCGCAGCAGCAGCGCGGCAACGATCAGGATGACCACCAGGGAGACAGCCAGGGAAACCAGGTTGTTCCGGGAAATCGAGACAGGGCCAAGCTCCAGCATGGGGCTCTGCGAATCCGGCAGCTGCTGGGTAGCTCCGCCGAAGAAGAAGAGGATGGTGTAGCGCAGAGCCAGTGCCAGGCCGATGCTCACGATCATCATGGGGACCAGGCCCGTTCCGCGCTTGCGCAGCGGTTTCCACAACCCGGCGTCCTGCACATAGCCAAGGCCTGCGCCGCCGACCACCGCCAGTATCAGCGCCAGCCAGAGCGGCAGGCCAAGGGCGGAGAAGCCGAACGCCAGCACTGCGCCGAAGGTGACCATCTCGCCGTGGGCGAAGTTGGTGAGTCCGGTCGTGCCGAAAATCAGGGAAAGGCCGACGGCGCTAAGCGCCAGAAGCAGCCCAAAGCTCAGTCCGGCGACCGCACGCTCTACGAGCTTGGTGCCGAAGGTATCACCCTGCAGGACGATGCCTTCGCCCAGGAGGAACAGCGTGGTGATGTTCGAGGTGCCGGCAAAAGTGACGGTACGTGGATTCTGCTGGCCCTCGGCCAGGGCCACGCCTTCGGGGAGCGTGGATTCATCCAGTTCGACCTCGAAGGCACCCTGCTCAGGGACCCCGATGGACCAGGAGCCGTTCTCGGCGGTTTCAGTTTCGGCTTCATAGCCGTTGCCGCTTGCCTTGATGGTGACGCCGGCAACCGGTGAACCTTCGTTTCGCAGGACACCGCTGATGCGGTCTTGGTACTCGGCGCCGTCGGTCACTTCGTCCCCGGAACTGCCGGAGTCCTGCGCTGTTGCTTCGGTACTGCTCTCCGGGGCCGGGGATTCCGACGCCGGGGGTGGAGCTGTCGTTGCATGCACGGCTGGAGCGGCAAGCAGCAGGCCGGCAAAAATGCCTAGCACCGCCGCGAGCATCCCCATATACCGGGCGAGTGCCGATATTCTTCCCAAAGTGAATTACCTCCGCCGGGGGTATATATGCGCCGGTTTTCGACGCATTTTATATGTGACCTTTGTGATGTCGGTCACGAATGGTGATCATGCTACCCGGCGATTGTTTCGGTGGGGTGACACAATGTGCGAGGTTGTGTCGCGATCATGTAACGACTCCGCCGGGTGCTTCATTATGGAAGTCCCCGGCCCGTTTTGGCCCCACTGCGTACCAAACCGTTACCAAAAGCGCTGGCCCGCCCCGGAATCATCCGGACCGTCCGTACGTTCACATTGGTAGGCTGATCTTTAACCAAGCCCCCCCAAGACGGAGGACACTTTCATGGCACTAGGCGGCAACCCGGTTTTCAACGGAAAGAATTTCCGTTCCCAAACCCGCGGCGGAGCGCCCACCGTTCCTGCAGGCGGTCCCTTCGCGGGCCAGGACCCAATGAGCCCGCAGGACCTGCAGAACCTTTACTCAGCACCAGCGGCCGGTCCGCGGGAGACGGGCCGGATGACGTACGACGACGTCATCATGAAGACCCTCGGCTGCCTGGCAGTAGTTCTGCTGGGTGCTGCGATCCCGGTCTTCGTACTGCCCGGTGCGGCCGGCCTGCTGATGATTGTCGGCGCGCTTGGCGGTTTTGTCCTGGGACTGGTCAACGCCTTCAAGCGTGAGCCGGTTCCTGCCCTGATCCTTGGCTATGCACTTCTCGAAGGCATGTTCCTCGGCGCCCTGACCGCGGTACTGGACGCAATGTACCCGGGCATCGGCCTGCAGGCCGTCGTCGGTACGCTGGCAGTCTTTGCTGTAACCCTTGTCCTGTTCAGGAGCGGCAAGGTCCGTGCAACGCCCAAGGCGATGCGCTTCTTCATGATCGCGATCATTGGCTACGCGGTGTTCTCGCTGGTCAACGTGGGACTGATGATCTTCGGCGTTGTCGATGACCCCTGGGGTGTCCGTGGCGTGGAGATCGCCGGCATCCCGCTGGGCATCATCATTGGCCTGCTGGCCGTGGGCCTGGCCGCCTTCTCCCTGATCATGGACTTCACCTCCATTGAGCAGGGCGTCAAGGCCGGTGCGCCGCAGCGCTACTCCTGGACCGCCGCCTTCGGCCTGACCGTGACCCTGGTCTGGCTGTACGTAGAAATCATCCGCATCCTGGCCATCCTGCGCGGCGACGACTAACGCAGCAGCCAGGCCGGATAACGGCAACGGCAGAGGGACCGCAGCGCGGAAGCTGCGGTCCCTCCGCTGTTTAAGCCGATTCCGCTTCTGCGGGCAGCTGAGGATCCGTACCATCGGGACTCACTGATCGAGGGGGAATCGTGACTGAGGTGAATCCGCAGCCTGCCGCCGCCTTCCAGGAGCTGTTGCTGGGAGCCGAAGAACTGCAGGCCTATCTGTCCGAACTGGCCGTGCTGACGCTCACCCTGCTGGGCAGCCAGGTGCTGGGCTGCTCGGTGCTCATAGACCGTCCGCGCCGGACCCGGGCCGAAGGACACAGTGACGACCGCGCCGCCAGGATGGCACAGCCGGTGTTCACCGAAACAGGACCCGGGACGGAGGCCATCTCCACCGGAACGTCAGTTGTGGTGACGGACGCCTGGACCGAGCGGCGCTGGCACGGGTTCCCGGGGACCAGCGCCGAAGACGGCGTCCGCAGCCTGGCTGCTGTCCCGCTTGCGCTGGAAGGGACAGCGCGCGGTGCCTTTTGCGCCTATTCGCCCCGGCCACACCTGTTCCAGCCCCGGATACTGCGGATGGTGGAACGGACGGCCCTGGAAGCCTCGCGCACGCTGCGGCTGGCGCTCCGGATCGATGCGCACCTGAACCGGGCCCGGAACCTGCAGGCCGCACTTGAATCCCGGACGGTGGTGGACATAGCCGTGGGCATCATCATGGCCCAGAACAGCTGCAGCCAGGAGACGGCAGTGGAGATCCTGCGCAGCGTCTCGAACACCCGCAACATCAAGATCCGCACCGTTGCGGCCGGGGTGGTGGCAGCGGTCAGCGACCGGGTCAGGACACACTTCGAGGAATGAGGGCCGCCCTCGCCGGAGAGAGCAGTGCCGGGTCTAGGCTTAGAGGATGACTTTTGGGACCAGGGACACAGCCCGTCCGGCGACGGGTACTCAGTACCGCCTTGAAAAAGGAAACGCAGCGGCCGTCGTCGCCTCACTGGGCGGGGCCCTGCGCAGCTACACGGCAGCGGGCACACAGCTGGTTGAAACCTATGCGGACGAGAGCATTCCGCCGTCGGCTGCCGGAATCCTGCTGGCGCCGTGGGCCAACCGGATTGCCGGCGCGCGCTGGGAACTGGACGGGCAGGAGCAGCAGCTGGACGTCACGGAACCGAAGCTGCAGAACGCGATCCACGGACTGCTGCGGAACACGGGATACACGGCAGTTGAGCACACGCCGGATTCGGTTGTGCTCAGCGCCGAGATCTTCCCACAGCACGGCTACCCGTTCCACCTCGTCCACGAGGTGCGCTACAGCCTGGACGACGACGGCGGACTGCGGGTCCGGCAGTCCCTGGCCAATGCCGGCACGGGCAGGGCACCGTTCGCACTCGGCGCCCATCCCTTCCTTCGCCTGGGAGAGGTGCCCAGCGAGGACCTGACCCTCCGGGTCGATGCCGCCTCCCGCCTGAGTACCGATGCCGCCCTGATCCCCACCGAAAAGGTCAACGTCAGCGGTGCCGACGATCTCCGTCCCGGCCGGCGGGTAGGGGACCTGGACCTCGACGCGGCCTTTACGGATCTGACCGCACGCGAAGGACTCTTCCGGCATCAGCTCAGCGCCCCCGACGGCCGCAGCGTACAGCTCTGGGCCGAACAGGACTTTGGCTACGTGCATGTCTTCGTCACGGACAAGTTCCCGGGACGGGACTGCGCCGTGGCGATCGAGCCCATGACGGCCCCGGCAAACTGCTTCAATTCCGGCGATGGACTGCGCTGGCTGGAGCCGGGCGAACGGTTCAGCGCCGAGTGGGGAATCCTGGCTGTCCTCTGAGCTGGAGCCAGCGTAAAGGTCAGGGAATGACCAGTTGAATATGGAAAGATGAGCCCATGAGACCACATGCGCGCAAAGTTGCCGCGCCCAAGGCCGTGCAGGCCGCCGCGGTGCGCTCTCACCGTGCAGGCGACGACGTTCCGTACGCGCTGCGTGTCAGCGCCTCCTGGGCCTGGCGGCTCGGCGTCGTACTGGTTGTCGGCGCGGGACTGGTGTGGCTGCTGGCCCACTTCTCCCTCCTGATCATTCCTCTGATGATCGCCGCGCTGCTGGCAGGCCTGCTGGCGCCGGTCAGCTCATGGCTGCGGCGGAACAAAGTGCCCTCCGGACTGGCTGTCGCCGTCACAATCGTCTCTTTCCTGGGCCTGATCGTTGCCGCGCTGACCCTGGTAGGCCGGCAGCTGGCCCTTGGCTTCCGCGACCTCTGGGACGAGGTCATCACAGGTTTCGACCAGATCCAGGGCTGGCTCGCAGACGGCCCGCTGCGGGTCACCTCCACCCAGATCGACAGCCTGCTCAATGAGGCGACCTCGGCGCTGCAGGACAACACAGCCAGCATCCTCTCCGGGGCTGTCAGTGTCGGTACCAGCGCCGGGCACTTTGCCGCCGGAATCCTGCTGACACTGTTCGCGCTGGTCTTCTTCCTGCTCGACGGACGGAAGATCTGGCGGTTCACCGTGGGCCTGATGCCGCAGCGGGCACGGCCGGCTGCCTTTGGCGCAGGAATCCGCGGCTGGGAATCCATGACCAACTATGTCCGGGTGCAGATGGTGGTCGCGTTCATCGACGCGGTCGGCATTGGCGGCGGTGCGGCGCTGATCGGGGTGCCGCTGGCACTTCCCCTCGCCGTGCTGGTGTTCCTCGGCTCCTTCATCCCGCTGATCGGCGCGTTCGTGACCGGCGGTATCGCCGTGCTGCTCGCGCTGGTCGCCAACGGCTGGCCCAACGCCGTCTTCATGCTCATCATCGTGCTCGTGGTGCAGCAGATCGAATCCCATATCCTTCAGCCGCTGATCATGGGCAAGGCCGTATCCCTGCATCCCCTGGCCGTGATCCTGGCCGTCACCGGAGGCAGCCTCGTGGCAGGCATTCCCGGCGCGCTCTTCGCGGTTCCCCTCATGGCGATCCTGAATGCCACCGTGCGCTACATTGCCGGCCGGCAGTGGGAACACGACCCGATGCTCAGCCGGGACAGCGAATTCGGGCCGCCGGGCACCGCACCGCCGGAAGACGACGACGAAGACGAATACCCCGAGAGCCTCACCTCCGGCGCAGGCCAGGACAAAGAACCCACCGCAACCAAAGAAGAGAACCCACGTTGACCGATTCACCCCAGCTGCCAGTAACCCTTGACGATATCCAGGCCGCCGCAAAGCTGCTGGACGGGGTTATTGCCCACACTCCCATTGAGCAGTCCCGGGCGCTGGGCAGGCTCACCGGGTCCGAGGTATTCCTCAAGTGCGAGAATCTGCAGCGTGCCGGATCCTTCAAGGTGCGCGGCGCCTACGTGCGGATGGCCAAGCTCAGCGAGGAACAGAAGGCACGCGGCGTGGTCGCGGCGTCGGCCGGCAACCATGCGCAGGGCGTCGCCGTTGCCGCTGCACGGCTGGGCATCAAGGCCCGGATCTTCATGCCGCTGGGCGTTGCCCTGCCGAAGCTCGCCGCCACGCAGGGCCACGGCGCGGAGGTGGTGCTGCACGGGCACAACGTGGATGAGGCGCTGGCTGAAGCACAGCGCTACGCGGATGAAACCGGTGCAGTGTTCGTGCACCCCTTCGACAACGTGGACATCGTGGCGGGGCAGGGAACACTGGGCCTGGAACTGCTGGAGCAGATCCCGGACCTGGACACGGTGCTGATGGGCGTCGGCGGGGGCGGGCTGCTGGCCGGGGTCGCCGTCGCTATTAAGGAACGGGCCCGCGAACTGGGCCGGGAAGTAAAGATCATCGGCGTCCAGGCAGAGAATGCCGCTGCCTACCCGCCCTCCCTGGCGGCAGACGCACTGGTGCCGCTCAGCAAGGTCTCAACCATCGCCGACGGCATTGCCGTCGGGCGGCCGGGACAGCTGCCGTTCTCGATCATCAAGGAACTGGTCGACGACGTCGTCACCGTCAGCGAGGATTCGCTGGCCCGTGCCCTGATCTTCCTGCTGGAGCGGGCCAAACTGGTGGTCGAACCCGCCGGTGCGGTCGGCGTCGCAGCACTGCTTGACGGAAAAATCCAGAACCCGGGCACCACTGCCGTCATCCTCTCCGGCGGAAACATCGATCCGATGCTTATGCTGAAGGTTATCCAGCGCGGCCTCGCGGCCGCCGGCCGCTACCTGGTTGTGCGGATGCTGCTGGACGACCGTCCGGGCTCACTGGCCACAATTTCGCGGATCATCGCCGAATCCGACGCCAACGTCACCGGAGTGGACCACACCAGGGTTGGAGGATCGATCAGCATGGGCGACGTAGCAATCACCATCAACATGGAGACCAAGGGGCACGAACACTGCGAGAAGGTGCTGCAGAACCTGCGCGCCGAAGGTTTCCAGCCAGTAGTCCTTCACGGCTAAGCCATGAAGCAGCGGGCGAAGAGCGCACTGGTTGTTGCGGCCTGCTTTACGGCGGGCCTGTGGATCATCTACTTGCTGACCCTGCCCTTCCAGGCCACGCTGCTGCCGGATCTGGGGATTCTTCCCCGGCAGCTGGACGGACTGGACGGGATCGTGTTTTCCCCGCTGCTGCACGCCGGCACGGGGCATTTGATCAGCAACTCCCTGCCGCTGCTGGTGTTCGCATTCCTGGTGCTGCTGGAAGGGCTGCGCCGGTTCGCGGCCGTGCTGGCCATCTGCTGGCTGGCGTCCGGAGTGGGCGTGTGGCTGTTCGGCGGGGGACTGACCATAGGAGTTTCCGGCGTCGTCTTCGGGCTGTTCGCCTACCTGATGGTTCGCGGCTTCTACAACCGGGACCTGATCCAGATCCTGCTGGGCGGGCTGCTCTTCCTCATCTACGGTTCGCTGCTGTGGGGCGTACTGCCCACAGCCGCAGGGGTGTCCTGGCAGTCGCACCTCTTTGGTGCTGCCGGGGGAGTGGCCGCCGCGATCCTGCTGCGGCGGAAGGACCCGTCCCCGGAAAGCAGGAACGGGCCCGCCGGCTGGCGGACCCGTTCCTAAAAGCCGGCCTGGCTATCCGGCGTACGGAGTTGCGGAGACAATCTCCACGGTGATGCTCTTGCCGTTAGGCGCCGTGTACGACGTCGATTCACCGGCACGCAGGCCGTTGATCGCGGCGCCCAGCGGCGACTTTTCGCTGTAGACGTCAATGTCGCTGTCGCCGGCGATCTCGCGGCTGCCGAGCAGGAACCGCTCCAGGTCGCCGGCAATCCTGGCTTCAACCAGCATGCCGGGTTCAACCACTCCGTCATCCGCCGGTGCTTCGCCGACGTGCGCGTTCTCAAGGAGTTGGGTCAGCTGGCGGATGCGGGCTTCAGCCTTGCCCTGCTCCTCCTTGGCGGCGTGGTAGCCGCCGTTCTCCTTCAAGTCGCCTTCGGACCGTGCCTGTTCGATTCGTGCAACGATTTCGCTCCGGCCCGGGCCGGAAAGGTGGTCCAGCTCCGCCTTCAGGCGGTCGTAAGACTCTTGCGTGAGCCAGGCGACAGATGCGCTGTTGGTAGACACGGGTCTCTCCTTATATGACATCCGAACCCATGGAACAGGTTCGGCTTGGCTGAAATTGCTGTGAGGCCGGACGGCCTTACAAGCAAAGACCCCGCCGGACGGTGACCGGTTTGCTCGGATTTCATCCGGCGATCACCTGGGCGGGGCATAACGTAGCCTCCATACTAGTCAGCAGGAGGCACAAACCCAAGACATGGGGGCCGGGTTTCTCCGGCGGCCGTTTTTCACGGCGTAAGACCTAGGAGTCCTGCTCCACAATCCAGCACGCGTTGACACCGCCGGTGACTCCCAGGGAATCGGTGCGGACGGAGGTGCTCAGCGACACCGTGGGATCCTCCGACGGCGGAATCCGTACCGTCTTCCAGCCCACGACGGCGTAGCTGTCGCTCAGGACCTGGACCGCGCAGTCCACGGTGGAGTCAGCGGGCCGGGTGACGTTAAAGTCGACGACGGCGGAGGCGGCGTCCGGGATCTCGAACCCTACGTCCTTCGACGTCAGCGTGCCGGCGCCGGAGGGGATGGCCATGAAGATCACGGCACCAACTGCCGCAGCCCCGGCGAGGGAGCCCAGGACTATCTTGGTCCGGGCACTGAGGCCCGGCTTGGGTGCGCCGTACCGATTGGCTAATCTTGTCTCGGATGACAGAGAGTCCGCGGGGCGCTCGGGACCCGGTGTGCCGGCGGAGTCGTCTCCGGTGCTGTCCCCGGTGTTGTCCCGCTTGTTGTCCTCAGTGCTCACTGTTTCAGTTTATCGAACATTCTTGTCGGCGTTTTTCGCCGGCTGTCAGGAGTAGCCGCGTTGTCCAGCGAAACCAATTCAGTGCCCGGAGAACTGCGCCTGCTGGCGGTTCACGCCCACCCCGATGACGAGGCGAGCAAGGGCGCAGCGACCATGGCCGCCTATGCGGCCCAGGGCGTCCGCGTGATGGTCGCCACCTGCACGGGCGGAGAGCGCGGAGACGTACTCAATCCCGCCGCAGCAGATATTCCCGCGGCCAAGCGGGACCTGGCAGGCCTGCGGCGCAGTGAAATGGCGGCGTCCCAGGCCGCACTGGGCATTGAGCACCGCTGGCTGGGCTTCATGGATTCCGGCCTGCCCGAAGGCGACCCGCTGCCGGAACTGCCGGCAGGCTGCTTCGCCCTGCGCCCGCTTGAGACTGCTGCAGCTCCGCTGGTGAAGCTGGTCAGGGAGTTCCGTCCCCACGTGATTGTCAGCTACGACGAAAACGGCGGCTACCCCCACCCGGACCACATCATGGCGCACAAGGTTGCGGTGGAAGCCTTCCACGCAGCCGGTGACGCGGAAAAGTACCCGGGCACCGGGGAACCCTGGGAACCCCTGAAGCTCTACTACGACCGCGGGTTCAACCCGGAACGTTTCCGTGCCCTGCATGAGGCGCTGACGGCGGCCGGGCTGGAGTCTCCCTACGCCGAGCGCCTGGCTGCCTGGCTTGAAGCAGACACCGAGGGTCACCAGCCGCCCGCTCCGCTTCACCCCACCACCACGCAGGTTGAATGCGGCGAGTACTTCCCGGTGCGTGACGAAGCCCTGAAGGCCCATCGCACGCAGGTGGACCCCGAAGGTTTCTTCTTCGCCGTCAGCACCGACATGCAGCGCAGGGTATGGCCCTGGGAAGACTATTCGCTGATTGAATCCCGGGTCCCGTCACAGGTCCCTGAAAACGACCTCTTCGCTGGCATACGATAGAGGGTAGATCCGGTGCCCTGTGCGCCGACTTCTGCCAAGAGAGAGAAACTTCGTGAACCTGCTGTACAGCCTGACCCTGACTGTCACCAACCCCATTGAGGGCGACCTGAAGCCCGGCCTTGAGGAAGGGGACATCACTCCCGGCCTGCTGGGCTTCCTGGCAACGCTGTTCCTGGCGCTGTGCGTAGTGTTCCTGATCCGGGACATGGTCAAGCGGATCCGGCGGGTCCGGTACCGCTCCCAGGTGACCGGCGAAGCTGACGGAACGGACGCTGAGGCGTCCGCCGGTGATGAAGCTGCAGAGGATGCGGCCCTCGACGCCGCTGAGAAGACGGACCACGCCGGCCCCCGGCCCTCGAGCTCCAACCCGGCAGGATAGCGGCAATGGCGGAGCGGCTGAAGAACCAGGCCTCCGCCTACCTGCGCCAGCATGCCGGAAACCCGGTGGACTGGTGGCCTTTCGGGGACGACGCGTTCGATGAAGCCCGGCGGCGTGACGTGCCCGTTTTTATCTCCATTGGCTACGCAGCGTGCCACTGGTGCCATGTCATGGCGCACGAATCCTTCGAAGACCCGGAGATTGCCCGGCTGCTGAACCGGGACTTCGTCAGCATCAAGGTGGACCGGGAGGAACGTCCCGACGTCGACTCCGCCTACATGGCAGCCACCCAGGCCCTCACCGGGCAGGGCGGCTGGCCCATGAGCGTCTTCACCCTTCCCGACGGCAGGACCTACTACGCCGGGACCTACTTTCCGCCCCGGCAGCTCCAGGGCACCCCGTCTTTCCGCCAGGTACTCGAAGCAGTCTCCGCTGCCTGGCGCGACCGGCGCAGCGACGTCGAGCAAAGCGCAGCGCAGATCGCCGAGCATCTTGCCTCGAACCAGCTGGCGAACCGCAGCCTGCTGGGAAACCTCTCAGCATCGGTTCCGCTCCCTGAACCCGCCAGCGGTGCAGCAGAGGCGCTGGAGGCGGCCGTCGCCGCCCTGGCCGCGGCTGAAGACACTGAATACGGCGGGTTTGGCGGAGCACCCAAGTTTCCGCCGTCGCCCCTGCTGCGTTTCCTCCTCGCCCACGCCCATGGCAGCGCCGCGACGGCTGGCACCGCCGCGGAGCTGGCCGGACGCACCCTCACCGCCATGGCGCTGGGGGGACTGTATGACCAGGTCGGGGGAGGCTTCGCCCGGTACGCGGTCGACCGGCGCTGGCAGGTGCCGCACTTCGAGAAAATGCTCTACGACAACGCCCAGCTGCTGCGGATCTACGCACACTTCTCCCGGCTGGCAGCAGACGTCGACCTGAAATCGCTGGCGCTTCGGGTTACACGGGAGACCGCGCAGTGGATATCCGCTGGCCTGTCCGTTCCCGGCGGGGCATTCGCCTCCTCCCTGGACGCCGACACCCTGGTGGACGGACACCGGGTTGAGGGCGCAACCTACGTGTTCACCCGGGCTGAGCTCGAAGAGATCCTGGGTGCAGGCTCCGCCGCCCTGGACCTGCTTGATCTAGATGCCGACGACGGCGCGTCCCATCGTTTGCCCGGAAGCACGCTGCGGCTGCGCGCCATACCGGACGACGCCCAGGCAGCGGTGTGGCAGGATGCCCGCGCGGCCCTGGCAGCGGCGCGGTCCGTCCGCCCGCAGCCTGAACGTGACGGGAAAGTCGTGGCCGGCTGGAACGGGCTGGCAGTCGCTGGACTCGCTGACGCCGCGCTGGCCCTTGCGGACGCCGGAATGCCCGAAGAATGGATGCTCCCCGCTGCCGAGACCGCGGCCGGCTACCTGCTTGATGTGCACTGGGACGGCCGGATCCTGCGCCGGGTTTCAAGCGGCGGACAGGCACAGGGGATCGAAGGGCTGCTGGAGGACTACGCCGGCGTGGCTGAAGGCCTCTTCGCGCTGTACGCGGCAACGGGCAACCCGCGCTGGCACCGTGCCGCACAGGATTTGGCGGCCACCGCCGTCGACCGGTTCCTGGGGCCCGACGGACTCTCTGACACGGCGCTGGAAGCTGAGCAAATCCGGCAGGCACAGGGAGGGCAGTCCGCCGCAAACCCCCTCGACGACGCCGTTCCCAGCGGAACCGCACTCCTGGCCGGAGTGCTCCTCACCTCCGCTTCCTACGGCGGGCCCGGATGGCACCGCGGTCTGGCCGAAGGACTCACGGCGCATGTACAGCGTGCGGCACCGGCGATTCCCCAGGCCGTGGGCTGGTCCATGGCCGTGCAGCAGTTCCTCCTGGACGGCCCGCAGGAACTGGCCGTCACCGGAACCGATCCCGGGAAGGTGGCGCAGCTGCTCTCCGCAGGCCGGGCCGCCGGGGGCCCGGGGCTGGTGATCGCCCACGGGGAAGCAGACAGCATCGGCCTGCTCGAAGGCCGGGAAACGGACGCTCCGGCCCTGGCCTTTGTCTGCCGCGGGATGGTGTGCAGGCGGCCGGTGGAATCGGTTGCCGGACTGGAAGCCGAATTGGCCGCCCGGACCTAATCCTTGTGCGGCCGGCCCGACCGGCACCTGGCCCGAACTAGCCCTGGACGGACAGGACCGCCAGCATGATCGCAATGTAGTGGCAGGTGAATCCGGCCAGCGTGAAGGCATGGAAGATCTCGTGGAAGCCGAACCAGTTGACCGAGGGATTGGGCCGCTTCATGGCGTAGATGACCGCGCCGGCAATGTACGCGGCACCGCCGGCAATCACCAGGATGGCTGCGGGCATGTTCACCGTCCAGAAATCCGGAATGTAGAAGACAGCCGCGCAGCCCAGGGCGATGTAGACCGGCGTGTACAGCCAGCGCGGAGCGTGCAGCCACAGCAGGCGGAACGCTATCCCGGCCAGGGCGCCGCTCCAGATAATGACCAGCAGCACCACGGCCTGCTCCCGCGGCAGCAGCGACCAGGCCAGCGGAGTGTAGGACCCGGCAATCACCAGCATGATGTTCGTGTGGTCCAGCCGCTTCAGGACCGTCTTGACCTTCGGGCTCCAGTTGCCGCGGTGGTAAACCGCCGAGACACCGAACAGCAGGATGCCGGTGAGGGCGTACACGGCGGAGGCGATGCGGGTGCCGGTGGTGGGTGCAAGGACCACGAGCACTATGCCTGCAGCCAGCGCCAGGGGCGCGGCCCCGGCGTGGAGCCACCCTCTCAGGCGGGGTTTGATGTCCAGGGCGTCGGCCACGGATTCAACGGCTGATTCCAGCGGTCCCGGGGACTGGCGGGATTCGGGATCCTGCTGGACCGGTACTCGTTCCGGGGATGAACTCATGCTGCCAATCCTAACTTACGACCCGGTAGGTTACCTGACGGTAGCCACGGCTCGGCTCCCTCCTGCACAGGTGGACCGCCGCTGCGCGGTAGCCTTGAGATGAGAAAAGCCACCGCGTTCCGCGGCCCCCGTTCAGAATGATAGGCAGGTGAGTCACCCGTGCGCTTTCCCGGTGTGGTCTACGCCTACTACGAACGCCGCCTGCGCCGCAGCCTGGTCAAGGACCGGATCCCCGAGCACATCGGCGTGATGGTGGACGGCAACCGCCGCTGGGCCAAGCTTGCCGGGGCGCCGACGTCCGACGGGCATCAAGCCGGGGCAGACAAGATCCTCGAATTCCTGGGCTGGTGCGGGGAACTCGGTGTGCGGGTAGTGACCCTGTACATGCTCTCCACTGACAACCTTAACCGCGATCCGGACGAGCTGGAGCCGCTGCTGGGCATCATTGCCAATACCCTGGACCGGCTGGGGGAGAAGGGCGACCTCCGGGTCCAGCCTGTGGGTGCGCTGGACATCCTGCCGACCGAACTGAGCTGCCAGCTTGAGCGCCTGGGCGAGGCGACGGCGTCGGCCACCGGACTGCACGTGAACGTGGCCATCGGGTACGGAGGGCGGCGGGAGATCGTCGACGCCGTGAAGGAGCTGCTGCGCGACGCACAGGCCCAGGGCAAGCCGATCGAAGAGATCACCGCCGAGCTCAGCGATGCCCAGATCTCCGAGTACCTGTACACGCGCGGCCAGCCCGATCCCGAGCTGGTGATCCGTACCTCCGGAGAGCAGCGGCTTTCCGGTTTCCTGATGTGGCAGAGCGCCTACAGCGAGTTCTACTTCTGCGAAGCCCTGTGGCCGGACTTCCGCCGGGTCGACTTCCTCCGGGCGCTGCGTGACTATGCCAGCCGCCAGCGGCGATTCGGATCCTGACCGGTACAACTGGAAATGCTGCAGCACACCCGTTCGGAAATTGCGCTGGCCTCCGGTCTGGCCTGGACCGCCGGCTACGTTGACGCCGTCGGCTTCCTGCACCTTGGCGGCTACTTCGTGTCCTTTATGACCGGGAATTCAACCCGGGCCGGAGCGGCGGTGGCAAATACCTCGCTAAGCGGCTTCCTGCAGGCTTTCGGACTGATTGCCGCCTTCTTCCTGGGCGTGGTGGCCGCCTCCGTCCTGCGCCGGGTCCTGAACCGCCACCGCCGCCCGGCCATCTGCCTGCTGTCTGCAGCAGTCCTCGGGGCCGCGTGGGCCAGTAGTACCCTGCCCGGCGCCGAAGGCGTCCTGGCTCCGGCACTCGCGGCGTCCATGGGCCTGCTCAACGCGGTCTTTGAGCGGGGCGGGGAAGTCTCGATCGGGATCACGTACATGACCGGAACCCTGGTCAAGCTGGGGCAAAAGGTCACGGCCGCGCTGTTCGGGGAACGCGGCAACGGCTGGCACCGGTACCTGCTGCTCTGGTCTTCACTGACCCTTGGTTCGCTGTGCGGGGGCGCCGGATACCTGCTGCTGGGACTGGCCGCCCTTGGGCCGGCGATCGTCGCCCTGGCGGCGGCCGCAGCGGCGTCGTGGGGGCATCCCGGACACCTGCACGGCTGACTCCGGGCAGCCTGGCTCCCGGTACGTAAACATGGTGTGAACAAATCCAACTCGTTCGTGTCCCTGTGTCCGGCAGCACGCAGCCGGGCGTAGCTTTTACGTATCGATCAGCCCCATGCTGATGGAACCGGAGGCCGGATGCTCGGACATGCTTTGCACAGTGTGTTTGCAGGGAGGCCGCAGTCCGGCATCCCGTGCCGGACTGCGGAGAAGAACACTTCTAGCTATTCGGGGCCTGCGGTCCCTGACTGGAGTTCTAAGTGGCCGTAACCAAAGCATCCCTGCCTGAACACACCGGCGCCGCCGGCCAGCCCCAGGGGTTCGTGCTTGATACTTCTGTCCTGCTGTCCGATCCCAAGGCCATCCTGCGCTTCGCCGAACACGAGGTCATTCTTCCGCTGGTGGTCATCAGCGAACTTGAAAGCAAACGCAACGACCCGGAGCTCGGCTACTTTGCCCGTGCCGCTCTGCGCCTGCTTGATGACCTGCGTGTGGAGCACGGGGGCCTGGACCGGCCGGTGCCCATCGGGGACTCCGGGGGAACCCTGCGGGTGGAACTGAACCATGTTTCGCTCGAGGTGCTGCCGCTCGGAATCCGCGGCTCGGAAAACGACAGCCGAATCCTCGCTGTGGCCAGGAACCTCGCCGATGAGGGACGCACCATCACGGTGGTTTCCAAGGACCTGCCGCTGCGCGTGAAAGCGGCGGCGGTTGGACTTACTGCTGATGAGTACCGCAACGAACTTGTCCGGGACACCGGCTGGACCGGCCTGGTGGAAGTCGAGACCGGCGACGCCGAGGTCAGCGCACTGTACGAACACCAGCCGGTGTTCGTGCCCGAAGCGGCAGACCTGCCGGTCAACACAGGCCTGGTGCTGCTCTCCGGGCGTTCGTCGGCACTGGGCAGGCTCGGAGCCGACAAGCAGGTGAGGCTGGTCCGCGGCGACCGGGACGTCTTCGGGCTTCACGGACGCTCCGCGGAGCAGCGGCTCGCCATCGACATGCTGATGGACCCGGAGATTGGCATCGTGTCCCTTGGCGGCAGGGCCGGAACAGGCAAGTCCGCGCTGGCGCTCTGTGCCGGGCTGGAAGCCGTCCTGGAACGCCGGGAGCACCGCAAAGTGGTGGTCTTCCGCCCGCTGTACGCCGTGGGCGGCCAGGAACTGGGCTACCTGCCCGGCAGCGAGGCGGAGAAGATGGGGCCGTGGGGCCAGGCCGTCTTCGACACCCTGGAGGCCCTGGTCTCACGGGAAGTGGTGGAGGAAGTCCTGGACAGGGGCATGCTTGAGGTGCTGCCGCTGACCCATATCCGCGGACGTTCACTGCACGACAGCTTCGTGATCGTCGATGAGGCACAGTCACTTGAGAAGAACGTCCTGCTTACCGTGCTGTCCCGGATTGGGCAGAACTCCAAGGTGGTCCTGACCCATGACGTTGCCCAGCGGGACAACCTGCGGGTGGGCCGCCATGACGGGATAGCGGCCGTGGTGGAGACACTCAAGGGCCATCCGCTGTTTGGGCATATGACACTGACCCGTTCCGAAAGGTCTCCCATCGCGGCACTGGTGACGGATCTCCTGGAAGAGGGCGCGATCGGGTAGGTAATCCACAGCCGCTGCGTCCTGCGGTATGCCCGGTTCGGCCGTGGCGTACCGTAGGGCGCATGTGGGGGATCCTGGGGGAGTACTGGAGCGGACCGTGGCTGTCCGCGCTGCTGCTGCTGGCGGCGCTGGGTTACCTGGTGGTGCTGGCGTGGAAGCTGACGGTTGCTGACATCCGGACACGGCGCCTGCCGGACCGGCTGGTAGTCCCGGCCTATCCCGTATCCGCGCTTCTGCTCGGCGCGGCCGCGCTCACCGCCGGGGAGCCTGGACGCTTCACGTCGATGGCACTCGGCGGGGTGCTGCTGCTCTCCGGGTACCTCCTGCTGCGCGCTGCATCGCCGTCCGGCCTGGGCCTGGGAGACGTGAAGCTGGCCGGAGTCCTGGGCCTCTACCTCGGATTCGCGGGCTTTGGCTACCTGCTGGCCGGAGCCGCAGCCGGATTCGTGCTCGGTGGCCTGTGGGGGCTGGGACTGGTGGTCTCCCGCCGGGGAACCGGCAAAACACGGATAGCCTTCGGTCCGTTTATGCTCGCCGGTGCTTTGCTGGCGCTCGCAGTCCCTGGCCTAGAGTAGAGCCATGCCCACACCGGACTTCATCCTTTCCCTGCGCGAAAAAGTGGGCCACGAACTGCTGTGGCTGCCCGGAGTCGCCGCCGTCGTCTTCAACCCCGCAGGCGAAGTGCTGCTCTGCCGCCGGGCGGACAACGGACGCTGGACGCTCATCACCGGCATCCTTGAACCGGGCGAGGAACCGGGCCCTGGCCTGCTGCGCGAGGTCGAGGAAGAGACCGGGGTGCAGGCACGCCTGGAACACCTGATCCACGTGGGCACCACAGACCCGATCATGTTCCCCAACCAAGACCGCTGCCAGTTCCTGAACCTGGTCTTCCGGTGCGCCTGGGTTTCCGGAAACGCCCGGGTGAACGACGACGAGTCCACCGAGGTGGGCTGGTTCGCCCTCGACGGGCTTCCGGAGCTGAACACCCGGCACCGCATGCTCATAGAACTGGCCCGGAACTCGACGGGCGTGCCCGTCTTCGAGGTGTAGGCGCGGGTCCCGCTCCTTTTATCGGCCTTACCGGCTCTGTTCCGGGGTGTTCTCCGGACCGGACGCATCCGTCTCCTCCGGAGCAGCATCAGCCTTGCCGTCCGCCGGCGAACTGGCACCGGCCAGCCGCTCGGCCTCCAGCCGGTCCGCTTCCGCGCCGCCTACGGCCTCGCCCCGCGCCACCATGCCGGCAACGTCGGAGAGCGGAATCTCCTTCAGGAAGAAGGCCAGGATCAGCGCGAGTGCCAGGAAGGGCACCAGGTACCAGAAGACCGGCGCCAGGGACTCCGCGTAGGCGTTGACGATCCCGTCCCGGATCGGCTCGGGGAGGGCGGCCATGGCGGCGGGCTGCAGCGTGGCCGTTGCCTCTCCGGCCGCTGCGGCGTCGAACCCGGCGCCTTCGAAGACACCCATGAGGTTCTCGGAGAGGCGGGTGGTGAACATGGCGCCGAAGATCGCTACGCCCAGCGAGGCGCCGACCTCACGGAAGTAGTTGTTTGAGGACGTGGCGGTGCCGATCTGGTCCACCGGAACGGAGTTCTGCACTACCAGCACCACAACCTGCATGATCAGGCCGAGCCCGGCGCCGAAGACGAACAGCTGCGAGCAGATGACCCACACGGGTGTCTGTGCCGTCAGCATGGTCATCCACAGCAGGGCAGCGAGGACCAGGACCGCACCGGAGATGGGGTACTTCTTGTATTTGCCTGTCTTGGTGATGGCCAGGCCGGACCAGATGGAGGTGCCCATCATGCCCACCATCATCGGCAGCATCAGCAGGCCCGAGGCAGCGGCGGAGGTGCCGGTGGACATCTGCAGGAAAGTCGGCACGAAGGCGAGGGCGGCGAACATGCCCATGCCCAGCGTGAAGCCGATCGCGGTGCTGTTGACGAAGATCGGGTTCTTGAACAGGCTCAGCGGAATGATCGGATCCTGTGCCCGCCTCTCCGCCATCACGAAGGCGAACGCTGCGGTCAGGAGGCCGGCACCGAAAACGAGCGTGAGCGGATCGGTCCAGCCGCGGTCGGCGTCGCCGCCGAAGTCCGTGAAGAAGATCAGGCAGGTGGTGGCGATTGACAGCAGGACGACGCCGGGAAGGTCGATGCGCTTCTCCGCCTTCTTGCTGGGCAGGGTGAGGGTGAAGAACGCGATCAGGAAGGCGGCGATGCCGATCGGGATGTTGATGTAGAACGCCCACTGCCAGGTCATGTGGTCCACGAAGAAGCCGCCGAGCAGCGGGCCGGCCACGGCGGAGAGGCCGAAGATGCCGCCCAGCGGGCCCATGTACTTGCCGCGTTCATTGGCCGGAACGATGTCCGCGATGATCGCCTGGGAGAGGATCATCAGGCCGCCGCCGCCCAGGCCCTGGATGGCGCGGAAAAGGACGAACATCCAAAAGTCGGTCGCAAAGGCGCAGCCCACGGAGGCCATGGTGAACAGGGCGATTGCGAAGAGGAAGAGGTTGCGCCGGCCCAGGACGTCACCGAACTTGCCGTAGATCGGCATCACGATGGTGGTGGCCAGCAGATAGGCCGTGGTGATCCAGGTCTGGTGCTCGACGCCGCCAAGCTCGCCCACGATGGTGGGCATGGCCGTGGAGACGATGGTCTGGTCAAGGGATGAGAGAAGCATGCCCGCGATGAGGGCGGAGAAAATGATCCAGATGCGTTTCTGGGTCAGCAGCAGCGGTCCGGAGGAGCGCGCGGCGGTGGTGGTCATGAAGGGTCCTTGCTGGAAGTGACGGGGGAGAAGGAAGAAAACACGGCCCGGGCGGACTCCACCGCGGAGGTCAGCACCGCCCGGTAGCTGAGTTTGTTGTCCGGATCGAAGAATTCCGGTCCGGCCCGCTGGATGAGCGCGGAAAAGACTGTGGACACGGCAACCACCTGGGGATCCGCGGGATCGAGGTGCTCGCGGCGGGCAATGAGCCCGCGCAGGCGTTCATCGGCTTCCCGGGTGCCCTGCATGAGTTTCAGGACAAGCCGCGGTTCGGTGGACAGGGCGTCCTTGAGCTGGGCCAGCTCCGCGCGGGAAACGGCCATTGACTCCATGTACGCCACGGAGAGGTCAACGAGGTCCTGCAGCAGGCTGGAAGACAGACCGGGCCCCGGTGATCCGGCCGCGGTGAACGGTTCGGTGAGTTCTTCCGGAAGCGCGGCGGGGGCCCCAAGCACGGCATCTTCCTTCGCCGGGAAGTAATTGAAGAAAGTACGGCGGGAGATTCCCACCTGCTCGCAGAGTTCCTCCACCGTGAAGCCGGCCAGACCGTGTTCGGCAGTGAGTCCGCGGGCGGCGCTGGTGATGGCGCTGTGGGTCGCTGCCCGTTTGCGTTCCCGGAGGCCGCCGTCGAAAGCTGCACTATTCTTCACGAAGTAAACTTTTGCACGCTGACAGCATGAGTGCAAATAGCTCCCCGGCGGCGGCAGTCCGGGGCAGCAAAAAGGGGGCCGCCTGCGGGCGGCCCCCTTGTCACTTTCGCCGGAAACTAAGCCTGCGGCGGCTTGGTCATGGAGAGGACGTCGAGGGCGGCGTCGAGCTGTTCCTCGGTGACCTCGCCGCGCTCGACGAAGCCGAGTTCGACGACGGCCTGGCGGATGGTCTTGCCTTCCTTGACCGCGAACTTGGCGATCTTGGCCGCGTTCTCGTAGCCGATGTACTTGTTCAGCGGCGTGACGATCGAGGGGGAGGCCTCTGCGAGGTAGCGGGCGCGCTCCACGTTGGCTTCGATGCCGTCGATCATCTTGTCCGCCATGATGACGGAGGAGTTGGCCAGCAGGCGGATCGACTCCAGCAGGTTCGAGGCAATGACGGGGATGCCGACGTTGAGCTCGAAGTAGCCGAAGGTGCCTGCCCAGGCGATGGCGGCGTCGTTGCCCACTACCTGTGCGGCAACCTGCATGACGGCCTCGGAGATGACCGGGTTGACCTTGCCCGGCATGATCGAGGAGCCCGGCTGCAGGTCGGGGATGGCGATTTCGCCCAGGCCGGTGTTGGGGCCGGAGCCCATCCAGCGGAGATCGTTCGCGATCTTGGAGAAGGACACCGCAATGGTGCGCAGCATGCCGGAGACCTCAACGAGGGCGTCGCGGTTGGCCTGGGACTCGAAGTGGTCCCGTGCTTCGGTGAGCGGCAGTCCGGTGTCCGCAGCCAGCAGCTCGATCACGCGCTGCGGGAAGCCTGCCGGGGTATTGATGCCGGTACCCACGGCGGTGCCGCCCAGCGGAACCTCGGCAACGCGGGGCAGGGAAGCCTGCACGCGCTCGATGCCGTAGCGGACCTGTGCGGCGTAGCCGCCGAATTCCTGGCCCAGGGTCACCGGGGTTGCATCCATGAGGTGCGTGCGGCCGGACTTGACGACGTCCTTGAATTCTTCGGCCTTGCGCTCCAGCGAGGCGGCCAGGTGTTCCAGCGCCGGGATCAGGTTGTTGATCAGGGCGGAGGTAGCGGCAACGTGCACGGAGGTCGGGAAGACGTCGTTGGAGGACTGCGACGCATTTACGTGGTCGTTCGGGTGGACGGAAGTCTCGCTGCCGGCGGCCTTCAGGGCGCGCGTGGCAAGCTCGGCCAGAACCTCGTTGGTGTTCATGTTCGAGGAGGTGCCGGAGCCGGTCTGGAACACGTCGATCGGGAACTGTCCGTTGTGCTTGCCGGCGGCAACCTCGTCAGCTGCTGCGGCGATCGCCTTGGCGCGCTCGTCGTCGAGCACTCCCAGTTCGGCGTTGGCGGTCGCGGCTGCCTTCTTGATCCGGGCGAGTGCCTCGATGTGGGCGTCGTCCAGCGGCTTGCCGGAAATCGGGAAGTTCTCCACGGCGCGCTGGGTCTGGGCGCGGTAAAGGGCGTTTACCGGGACGCGGACCTCTCCCATCGTGTCATGTTCAATGCGGTATTCAGCGGAGTTGGAAGTCATGGCTACCAGCCTAGTCGGCGTGCCCGCCGGCGCTGAAAACGCGTGTCGGATTGGGGCGGGGCCCGTCCCGGCCTAGCCGGCGGCGAGATCCGGGGTTTCCGCCTCCAGGCGGCCGATGCTGGACACCAGATCGGCACGGCCTTCGGCCAGGCGGTAGGAGAGCCCGACGACGGCGGTGGAGCCGGAGGCAACGGCGTCGGAAATCAGGCGGGAACTTTCCACCAGGCGCTCCGCGGTCTGGCGGGTGTGCTCAACCACCATGTCGTTGACGTCCTCGAGGCCGTTCCGGCGGGCAGCGAGGACGGACGGGGTGATCCGCTCAACCAGGTTGCGGACGTAGCCGGCCGGCATTGAACCGGTGTCCACGGTGTGCTTGGCTGCGGTCACGGCTCCGCAGCTGTCATGGCCAAGGATCACGATGAGCGGGACACCCAGGACGCCGACGCTGTATTCGAGCGACCCGAGGACGGCGTCGTCGGTGACCTGCCCGGCAGTGCGGACAACAAAAACGTCGCCCAGGCCGAGGTCGAAGATGATTTCGGCGGCGAGCCGGGAATCCGAGCAGCCGAAGATGACCGCGAAGGGATTCTGCTCGTTTACCAGGGAGCTGCGCCGGGGGGCATCCTGGTTCGGATGGCGGGAGGTGCCGGCTACAAAACGCTCGTTGCCTTCACGCAGGCGCTGCCAGGCCTGGGCGGGAGTGGTGGGAGCAGTAAGGGGGCTGTTCAATTCGGTCACAGGTCAAGAATACGGCCCGTCGGTGCGGATGCGCTGTCTGTTACCGCCCCAAGTCGGCCACAGCGGGGGCTGTTGTGCTACTGGCCGGAAGAAGCGAGGTCGGAGAGTGCAGCTTCAGCCAGTACGTCCACGGAGGACAGGTCGCCCTCCGAGCTGAGGACAACGGTCATGCCGTTGACCTCCGTGACCAGGTGGGCTTCGCCGTTGGCGCTGTCCCGCAGCTGCCAGGTGGCGCCGCCTGCGGTCCGTTCACCGGCGACCAAGGAGTCCTTGGTGGTCTGCGATACCCAGGTGGGGTTCGCGTTATTGGTCTGTGTCATGCGGATGAACTCGGTGTCCGGGGTGAGATATCCCACTTCCCAGGCCGGTACGCCGCTGTTGACGCCGGAATCCCACCGGGCGTAATTGGAGGTCCAGCCCTCGGGCAGGTCGGGGGCCAGCGGATCGTACCCGGCGTCGCCGGCTGCTTCGGCGGCAATGGCCTGTACGTCCACGTTGCGCGGCTGGGCCTTCTGATACGGGTTCAGCAGCACCGGCACCAGCACAATTGCCAGCGTAAGTCCGGTGGCAATGAGCATTCCAATGACCGTAGCGTTGGCACGCTTGGCCTGCTTGGTGGTCAGGGTGGGGGTTACGGGCTCTTCGGGCTGCTGCTGCTCACTCACCCTTCCATGATCGCCTATCCAGGGCGGCAAGTCCTATTCCTGCGCGGCTGCCGGCAGCCTCATCGGGCAGCCTGAAGGCGTGAAATCCCGGCGGCCAGCGGTGGCGCGGGCCACTTGGCGACTATGATCGGAGCAAGGAACAGCAGGCGGGCGCGCTGTTTGGGACTGTTTTACGGACAGTTCCAGACAATTCCAGACAGCGCGGCCCGAATTTCAAAGATGAGGTTAGACGTGTCCCAAGGTGCCCAGTACTCAACTCTTTCACCCGCGCTGGCAGTCGGAGACGACGAGCCGGACCGGAACCTCGCGCTCGAACTGGTCCGCGTTACCGAAGCTGCCGCCATAGCCGGCGGCCACTGGGTAGGGTTCGGCGACAAGAACGCCGCCGACGGCGCTGCCGTGGATGCAATGCGCTCCCTGATCTCCACCGTCCACTTCAACGGCGTCGTGGTGATCGGTGAAGGCGAGAAGGACGAAGCCCCCATGCTTTACAACGGCGAACACGTGGGTGACGGCACCGGTGCGCTCTGCGACGTCGCCGTGGATCCGATCGACGGCACCCGCCTCACTGCCCTGGGCATCAACAACGCCCTGGCCGTGCTGGCCGTAGCTGAACGCGGAACCATGTTCGACCCCTCCGCCGTCTTCTACATGGAGAAGCTGGTCACCGGTCCGGAAGCCGCAGACATGGTGGACCTCCGCCTGCCGGTCAAGCAGAACCTGCACCTGATCGCCAAGGCCAAGGGCAAGAAGATCAACCAGCTCAACGTCATGATCCTTGAGCGTGACCGGCACAAGCCGCTGGTCCAGGAAATCCGCGACGCCGGGGCACGCACCCGGATGCTGATGGACGGCGACGTTGCCGGCGGCATCGCGGCAGCCCGCGAGGGCACCGACGTCGACGCGCTGATGGGCATTGGCGGCACGCCCGAGGGCATCATCACCGCCTGCGCCGTCAAGACCCTCGGCGGTGTCATCCAGGGCCGCCTGTGGCCCACCTCGGACGAGGAAAAGCAGAAGGCTATCGACGCCGGCCACGACCTTGACCGAGTGCTCTCCACCAACGACCTGGTCACCAGCGACAACTGCTACTTCGCCGCCACCGGCATCACCGACGGCGACCTGGTCCGCGGTGTGCGCTACAAGAAGGACCGCGTCCTCACCCAGTCCATCGTGATGCGCTCAAAGTCCGGCACCATCCGCGTGGTTGACGGTGAGCACCAGTCGCACAAGTGGGAGTCCTACGCCCGCCTGCGCTGAGCGACAGCTGCAGAAGGGAAGGGGCCCGGACAATGTCCGGGCCCCTTCCCTTCTGTGTGGGCTAGCTGCGGCGGATGTCCGCCACCCTCGCCCCAACCGCCGCGACCACAACGACGGCGGCAGCCACGGCGGCCATGACAGCCGTCGGGGTTGAAAGCAGCTCTCCATTGATCCGTGAGACGGCGATCCAGGACAGGCCCCAGGCCAGCGCCGCAGCCGGGGCGAGGCGGCCGCGGCCGTAGAGTGCCAGTCCAACGCCGACGGCGGCGGCAGCAGCCAGCACGATGCCTGCCCAGACCACCGGGTCCAGCCCAAAGCCGTCAAAGCCGCCGGAGGTCAGGGCCGAGGCAATGTTGGCGCAGATGGCCACGCAGACCCAGCCCAAATACAGGCCCAGGGTTCCATCGACGACGACGGCGCCCAGCAGGCTGTCTGGACGGCTGCGGGCGTAACGCTTGAAGATGAGCGCCAGGACCACCAGCAGTGCCGCAATCACAACGACGGAGAGCGGAACGGAACCGGCCTGCACGCTGAGGATCCAGGCGGCGTTAAGGATCAGTGAAGCGGACACCAGCCAGCCAAGCCGCCGCTGGCGGTTGGAGGCGCGCTGCGAGGGCAGCCACTGGTAGATGGTGTACGCGCCGAGGCCGGTGTAGATGACGGACCAGATCGAGAAGGCCGGGCTTGCCGGGGCAAGGTAGGTGGCGTCCGCGCTCAGGGCCCCGCCGGCTGCTTCGGCGATGGGGGTGCCGCCGAAGACTCCAACGCCGACAACTGACCCGGCGATGCAGATGATGAAGGACACGGTGACCGTAAGCTGCCGGGCCAGGTCCCTGCCCGAGTAGCTTTGCGATCCCTGGACTCCCGCGCCTGCCGGTTCGGATGGACTGGATGTTCTGGGGGTCGAAGTAGCCATATTCGAGCCTAACAAAGCATGCTTACTATTTTCGGGGTTTTTGGACCGCCATCGGTTTCAGCTCCATAACAACCCCGCGTTCGAAGCCTGTGCCGGCTTCAACGTAGGCTAGTTGGCATGACATTGAGCGTTACTCCCTGCACTGACCCGTCCCGCTGGAACAGCCTCGTCAACCAGTTCAACGGGCACCCGCAGCAGCTGTGGGGCTGGGGAAAGACCAAGGCCGAGCACGGCTGGCAGGCCGAGCGGCTGCTTCTTTCCGACGGCGGCAGCGTGGTTGGCACGGCCCAGCTGCTGCTGCGCCGGCTCCCGTTCCCCTTCCGGTCGCTGGCCTACATTCCGCGCGGCCCGCAGGGAGAGCCGGGCAGGGAAGCCGAACTGCTCGCAGCGGTTGCGGGCTACGCCAGGGAAAAACACCATGCAGTGGCGCTGACCATTGAACCGGACTGGGACGCTGACTCCCAGCCGGCAGCCGCGCTGCCCGCAGCCGGGTTCCGGCCCAGCACGAACACCATCCTGATTCCGCGCACCCTCATCCTCGACCTGGGCAGGGACGAAGAGGAACTGCTCGGAGCCATGAGCAAAAAGCACCGGCAGTACATCCGCAAGTCCGGGCGCGAAGACCTGCAGTACCGGGCCGTGCGGCGAGAAGAGCTGCAGCAGTGCCTGGCGGTGTACAAGCAGACCGCCGAACGCGCAGGTTTCGGCATCCATGAAGACGGCTACTACCTGGACATCTTCGACAACCTGGGCGAGGACTCCCCGGTTTACGCCGCGTTCAAGGGCAGCGACGTGGTGGCGTTCCTGTGGCTTTCTGCCAGCGGTTTCACCGCGTTCGAGCTGTACGGCGGGATGAGCGAGGAGGGCGAACGCCTGCGCGCGAACTATGCCCTGAAGTGGCTTGCCATCCAGGAGATGAAGGCCCGCGGCATTACCCGCTACGACTTCAACGGCCTGCTCAATGACGGCGTCTCCAAGTTCAAGATGGGCTGGGCGCAGCACGAGAACATGCTGGCCGGAACCTGGGACAAGCCGCTTTCGCCGCTCTACCCGGTCTTTACCACCGCGCTTCCGCTGGCCAAGACCGCCCTGCGGAAGGTCCGCGGCGGCGTCAGTGCCCTCCGGAACAGGCTGGGACGCTAGTTCCGGCTCCCGGCTCCCGCCGTACCAGGTGCTAGAGCCGCAGGGTGGGGGCGTCCGGGTCAGCTGCCGGGGCAGCTGACCCGACGGTCACGGCGAAAGCCAGCGCGCCGTCGTCGTGCTGGGCAGAATGGGACGCCAGCTTGGCGATCACGGGCGCCTCATCGGCGCCAACGAACGCGCAGTCGCCCGGGTTGAGGATCAGGTCCTGTTTCGGTGAGTCCAGCACCAGCGAGCCGCGCAGCGCGATGACCAGCGTGGGTCCGTTCTGCAGCAGCGGAACATCCGCTGCCGACATGCTGGCCGGACCGGCCGTCTGCGCCAGTTCCAGCCGCTGGAGCGCGAACTCGGAGAACGGCGGCCGGTAGAGTTCCTGGCCCAGTCCCGTGCGTTCTGCCTCAACTCGGGGGATTCCCAGGGCCTGGAAGTCGATGGTCCTGAGCAGTTCCTGCAGGTCCACGTGCTTGGGGGTGAGGCCCCCGCGCAGCACATTGTCCGAAGACGCCATGACCTCCACGCCAAGGCCGCGCAGGTAGGCATGGACATTCCCTGCCGGGAGGTAGATCGCCTCGCCGGGGGAGAGCGACACCCGGTTCAGGAGCAGGGAAATCAGGACTCCGGGGTCTCCGGGATAGTAGCCGTCCAGCGCGCCGAGCTCAGCGACCGCCGGATCCAGCTCCGCGAGGGCAGGCCCGTCCAGCGACCGGACTGCTTCGGCTGCGGCTGCCACCGCTGCGCGGACCTCCTCGCCGCCGCCGATCAGGCGGCGGAAAACACTCTCCAGGCGCTCTGGTTCGGGGCGGCCGGATTCAAGGTCGGAGGCCGTCTGGGCGAACAGCTCAGGTGTAGGGCGGCCGGATGCCTCTACCAGTCCGGCAGCGGCCCGGAAGAGCAGGGCCGCATCTTGGGGACGGCGGAACCCGCACAGCGCTTCGAAATCCGTCAGCGCGAAGATCATTTCCGGCTTGTGGTTGGCGTCCTTGTAGTTCCGGTCTGCCGCAGCACGGTCAACCCCCGCTGCCTCCTCGGCAGCGAAGCCGGCAGCAGCCTGCTCCCTGGTGGGATGGACCTGGAGGGAGAGGGGGGAACCGGCAGCGAGCACCTTCGCCAGGAACGGCAGTGCCGGTCCGTGCACTGCCGTGGTCTCCCGGCCCAGCAGGCGTTCGGGGTCAGCCGCGATGAGCTCGTCCAGCGTGCCGCCTTCCGCTCCCAGGACTGCGGACGGAGCTCCCGGATGGGCACCGAACCAGAGCTCGGCTTCGGGGTCCCCGCTGGGATCACGGCCGAAGAGCTCAGCCATGGCTGTCAGGGAGCCCCAGGCGTAGGGGCGGAGGGTGCCTGAAAGCAGATACATGTCTCTCTCTTCGGTGCGTCTGGCCGTGTGCCGGGGAACCGGAAACACGGGCTTTGGAGGGATGAGGATCCGGCGGGTCAGCCTGCGCTGCAGTTCCCGTTGTTGTCCAGCAGCATGCCCAGCGTAGCGGTGTCGCCGATGGTCGCCAGTTCCTGGAGGTATTCCTCGGTGATTTCAGGTCCGGCAGGCGCTGCGGGTTCCGGTGCGGGTGCGGCCGGTTCCTCGGGCTGTGCGGGTTCCGCGGGGTCGGACTGGCCGATCGCGCCGTCGTCCACGGGTTCCGGAGCCGGCTGCTCAGCAGCCTCCGTTGCAGCAGCAGCGGACTTGGTGAGCATCTCCTGCACCCGGGTATGGATAAGGTCGAAGTCCGGGTACGTCACGAAGTTGTCCGCTGCCGTGCCGAAGTCCGGCGGGCCGATGGTCATCCGCTGGACCTCGTGGTTCTTGGATTTCAGGGCAAGGTCCACGAAGCTGCCCAGCTGGTCCTGCGGAATGTCCGTGTGGACCACCTCTTCTCCGGCGGAGGCGATGGCCTGGAAGCGGGTCAGCAGGGTCGCCGGATCAAGCTGGGCGACCATTGCCTGCTGGACGCACTGCTGGCGCGCAATGCGGTGGTAGTCGGTGACGAATTCGCGGGATCGGGCGTACCAGAGGGCCGTGTAGCCGTCCATGGTCTGGACTCCGGGTGCGATCCAGCCGTCCGGCGGGTAGTGGCGGTTGGTGCCGGGGATCTCACCGGCAGTGATGGGAACCCAGCCGCCGACGTCGATCTTCACGCCGCCCATGGCATCGATCAGGCTGGAGAAGCCCTCCATGTCCACGATGACGTACGACTGGATTTCAAGGCCCAGGATTCCGCCGGCTGCATCCATCATCGCCTCGGCACCGGGATCTTCGGACTCCGGGTAGAGATCGGGATACTGCTCGGTGACCACGGGGTAGAGGCTGTTCAGGATGCACTCGTCACCGCAGTTATAGCCCTCCGGGAATACCTGCCAGAGCGGGGAATCCGCGCTGAACTGGGCGTTCTGGAAGTTGCGGGGCAGGCTAAGCGTGACGATCTGGCCGGTGTCCGCATCAACGCTGAACACGGACATGCTGTCCGGTCGAAGTCCGGTGCGGTCGGCACCGGCGTCCCCGCCGAGCAGGAGGAAGTTGTAGCGTCCGTCCACCGGGTCGAAGGCGGGACCGGAAGCGAAGATGTTGTCGAAGGTCTGCCGGCTGACGTTCAGCAGCCACGCGCCGTAGCCCAGGGAACCGCTGGTGAGGACCATGAGCAGGACCATGGCACCGGCAACGGCCGGGCGTACGTTCCGCTGCAGCAGGGGCGGGCGGATGATGCGGAAGGTGTTCAGGAACAGGAGGGCCCAGCCCACGGCCAGTGCTGCCAGCAGCGCCATGATGAGGAAAGAGGCCCAGCTGTTGGTGAAGATGTTCACCAGCAGGATCCGGTTGGTGACAGCCACCACGGCTACCGCGATCACGGCTGCCCAGACGAGGAACGTGATGCGAAGGGCCGTGCGGCCCAGCCTGCGGTCTCCCGCAACGATCTGGGCCGAGCCGGGCAGCACAAGGGTCAGGAACAGGAGCAGGAAGGCCCGTTTGCTGCGCAGGCGCGGCGATGCCGACTGGGGGTAGCGGACCGGGTCAGTGTAGACGGCTCCGGATGAACCTGGCGTTGTGCTGGCCATGCGCCTGCCCTAGGCGCTTTCCGAAACGGAAGTGCGCAGCCGCGCGCCCTTTGCCATTGCGCTCTGGCGCAGCTCTGAGGCGAAGTCGATCAGCTTTTCCTGCAGGCTGGCGGCAAGCGGATCAGTTCCTGCGGCGAGCATGCGCACGGCGAGGAGGCCTGCGTTGCGGGCGCCGCCGATGGATACCGTTGCCACCGGGACGCCGGCAGGCATCTGGACGATGGACAGAAGGGAGTCCATGCCGTCCAGGTACTTCAGCGGAACCGGAACGCCGATGACGGGCAGGGGAGTCACGGAGGCAAGCATGCCCGGCAGGTGAGCGGCGCCGCCGGCACCGGCAATGATGACGCGCAGGCCGCGGCGGTGGGCCTCCTGGCCGTAGGCGATCATGTCAGCCGGCATACGGTGCGCGGAGACGACGTCGGCTTCGTAGGGAATGCCGAATTCGGCCAGGGCTGCTGCGGCTGCGTCCATGACGGGCCAGTCCGAATCGGACCCCATGACCAGGCCGACCAGCGGCTTGTTGGCGGTGCTCATGCCTTCTCCTCATTCGGTTCGCGGCCGTCGCGGATAATTGCTGCGGCCCTCTCGGCGCTGCGCCGGACGGCCGGCAGGTCCGCCGCGGACGCTCCGACTACATTGACGTGGCCGACCTTGCGCCCCGGACGCACCGACTTGCCGTAATTATGGACCTTGGCGGCAGGCTCGGCTGCAAGGGCCAGCCGGGTACCAAGGTACAGGTCGGGGTTGTCGGCGCCGAGGAAGTTCTTCATCACGGCCACGCCGCCCAGCAGGGCGGTGCTGCCCAGCGGCAGGTCAAGTACGGCGCGCAGGTGCTGTTCGAACTGTCCGGTCACGGAGCCGTCCATGGTCCAGTGCCCGGAGTTGTGCGGCCGCATTGCCAGCTCGTTGATCAGGAAACCGGGTCCGCGGCCCGGGGTTTCGAACAGTTCCACGGCCATGACACCGGTAACTCCCAGCTCCGCGGCGATCCGCAGGGCTGCTTCGGCCGCGGCGGCGGCCGTCTCAGGGGCCAGGTCCTGGGCCGGAGCAATCACCTCGTCGCAGACGCCGTTGACCTGGATCGAGTGGACCACCGGCCAGGCTGCGGACTCGCCGCCGGGCGTGCGGGCGACCAGGGCAGAGAGCTCCCGGGTAAAGGGAACCTTTTCCTCTGCCAGCAGGGGAGTGCCGGTGAACCAGTCAGCGGCGGCTTCGGCTGCTGCGGCGTCGTCGATAATGCGCACGCCCTTGCCGTCGTAGCCTCCGCGCGGAGTCTTCAGCACCACGGGCCATCCGGTGGCCTTGCCGAAATCGATGAGGTCCGCAACCGAGGACACAGCGGCCCAGCCGGGGTTGGGCAGCCCAAGGCGGTCCACCGCGGCGCGCATCACCAGCTTGTCCTGGGCATGGACCAGGGCGTCCGGTCCGGGCTGGACATTCACGCCTTCCGCCTGGAGCGCACGCAGGTGCTCACCGGGGACGTGCTCGTGGTCGAACGTAACTACGTCCACTCCGCGGGCGAAGTCCAGCAGGGTCTCGTAGTCGGTGTAGTCGCCAACCGGGGCATGGGCTACAGCGGGAACAGCGGATACGTCGGGGCCTTCTGCCAGGACGCGCAGCTCAAACCCGAGTTCGGTGGCCGCCGGGGCCATCATCCGGGCCAGCTGGCCGCCGCCGACAACGCCGATAATAGGAAATCTCACGTGTACAGGTTACCGAAGCTGCGCCAACTTCCCGCCCTGTGTCACCGGCCAAACCCGGGGGCCGAGGGCCAAATCCCGGCAACTGAAGGTAAAGTGGGTTGTCTCTGCCGTGCCATAGCGCGGCAGTTCCTTCGTCCGGCGGGGATCCCCGTGCGTACATGATTGGCCGCGGAGGGTCATGATTCGATCATTTATTTCCTGGCTCAGGTCCCTGGCGTCCGCTTTTTGGCGCGAGGTGGCAAAGTTCGGCACCGTGGGCGCAGTCGCATTCGTGGTGGACAACGGCCTGACATGGATCTTCATGCACACCGTCATGGAGGGCAGCCCGGCCAAGGCACGTTTTGCCGGAGCGACCATCGCCACGATCTTTTCCTGGGTGGCCAACCGCTGGTGGACCTTCCGCCACCGCCGCCAGTCCAACGTGGCCCGTGAGTTCGGGCAGTTCATCCTGATCAACGGAATCGGGATCTTTATCTCCACCGGCTTTACCTGGATCGCCCGCTACCCCATGGGCATCACCGATAACGGGACGCTGTTCATGGCAGGTGTCATAGGAATCGGCGTCGCCACCGTGGTCCGTTTCTTCGCCTACCGGTACTGGGTGTTCAACAACTCCGCCAGCGACGCCGAAGCCGAGGAGCGGGCCATGGAACTAACCGTGGACCCGGCCCACTCCGCGGTCCAGGAACCCGAGGCGGGGACTGCCAAGCCGGTCAGGCCCCAAGCCGAGCAGTAACCTTCTCCGCTGCGAGCATCCGCTCGGTGGCTTCGACTCCGTCTCCGGTCAGCACCAGGGTTCCGCCTGCGGACCAGACCCCGAGTGCTGCTCCAAGGATCCTCGCTGTTCCTGCTTCCGCGGGAGCCAGCACAATCTGCGCACCGGCAGCGCCGCGGCCTGCTTCAGGCAGGGCATCGAACGGGGTTCCCGCCGTCCCCGGGCCGCCGGCAACCGCCACCGCGGGCTCGCCGCCGTATTCCGGCCCGGCCCAGGTGTCGGCGAATGAGCGTACCTCCGCGGCATAATCGCTGGTTTCCGCCGGCAGCGTTCCCGGCCAGGACATGGCCAGGGCCGGCAGGGCAACCGCCGCGACGATCTCCGCCGGGCCGCGGGGCGCGGGTTTATCCGCCGTTGCCCTTACCTGCGCGGCTGAATCTGCCGATAAGGCAATTGAGCAGCCGGCCTGCCAGGCTCCGAGGGCCCAAACGAGGGTTTTCCAGTGGACGGGCAGATCCAGCTCTACGGTGGTGCCCGGTTCGACGTCAAGTTCTTCCGCAAGGTAGTTAGAGGTCTTGGCAACCCAGTTGTCCAGGACCTTTCCGGAGAGCTCAACCCGCTCGGACTCCGGTCCGTACCAGATCAGGGCGGGAGAGGTTGCCTGCTCCGTCCTGAGCGTGTTCAGGATGCGGGGGACCGGGTTTTGCGTCATGTACTTTTCGCTTTCGCTGTGGTTGGACCGGGCCGCGGGAGCCACGCTGGGCAAATTCGCGGCGTGGCGCGCCGCCGTCAGACGGTTCCGACTCTATAGGATGCCGAAACAGCTTGACGTGACCGTATTACACGCGTGTAATTAGGGAACGGATTTGTTCCAGCAAACCATGAACTACATGCGTTCACAGCAGGCTGATTGTCGCCTGGGTGAATCCAGATATCCGCTGCTGGGGCATTTACACCGGGAGGACTCCATGGGGCAAGCAGAGAAGATTCAGGGCCGGCCGGACATCCAGGCGCAGGCTTCCACGAGTTACGGCTCACGCGGCGTGCCCGGAGACTGGTACGTCGATCCCGCTGATCCCGAAGCCGCGGACCGCTACCGCGAGGGAGCAGGCGCAAGCCTGGAAGATGCGGCCACGGCTTTCCTGGCTGCCCATGAGGCCCTCGCCGGCGGCGAGGTTCAGGGCGGAGAAGACCTGCTGGATCCGCCGGTCTCGCTCTTCTCGGCCCCGGCGGAGACGGAGCAGCGTCCGGTTTGGATCGGGCTGCCCGGCATGGGCGACGGCTATGCGGACGAAAGTGAACTCGGCTGGCAGGCTGACGCGCTGTGCGCGCAGACCGATCCGGAGGCGTTCTTCCCGGAAAAGGGCGGCTCCACCAGGGATGCCAAGAAGGTCTGCGCAGCCTGCACGGTGCGCTCCCAGTGCCTCGAGTATGCGCTGGCCAACGATGAACGCTTTGGTATTTGGGGCGGGCTCTCCGAGCGGGAACGCCGCCGGCTTCGAAAGCAGGCAGTCTAATTCTTTCGCACGTCCGCGTATGTGCCGTAGTGGTTGCCCACAACGGTGCCGAGTACCTCCCCGAAACACTTTCCGCACTGGCGGCCCAGACCCGGCCGGCAGATTTCTGCATCGGCGTCGACGCCGGATCCACTGACGCGTCGGCGTCCCGCCTGCAGCTGGGACTCCCGGTCGGCAGCCCCGTCATCGGCGCTCCCGCCCGGTCCGGCTTTGGCGCAGCAGTGAAGGCGGGCCTGGAGCAGCTGCCCCGGCGCGCCGGGCACGACGACGCCACCCATGAATGGCTGTGGCTCCTCCACGACGATTCCGCCCCCGACCCCGAAGCGCTCACCCAGCTGCTGCGCGCCGTCGAGCTGGCACCCTCGGTCACCATTGCGGGGGCCAAGCAGGTGGAATGGGAAAACCCGCGCAAGCTCATTGACGTGGGTGTCTCCATTAGCCGCTGGGCCGAACGCCTGACCATGATCGACGTCGACGAACTGGACCAGGGCCAGTACGACTCCCGCAGCGACATCTTTGCGGTCAACTCCGCAGGCATGCTGATCCGGCGTGACGCCTGGGATGCCCTCGGCGGCTTTGATCCGGCCCTGCCCGGCACCGGAGACGACATTGACCTCTGCTGGCGGAACCGGCTGGCAGGCAACCGCGTAGTAGTGGTGCCCTCCGCACGCATCCGGCATGCCGGCAGCCGTCCCAACTCCGCGGCCTCCTCGAGGGCGGCCCGCAAGGCCGAAGTGTTCCTGCGCCTCAAGCATGCTCCCGCCTGGCAGGTGCCTTTCCTGGCGCTGGGCGCCGTCCTGGGCGGACTCGGCCGGTTCCTCCTGGGCATGCTCGCAAAGGACCCGGGTTACGCCGCGGGTTCCCTGATCTCCAGCATCGCCGCTGTGCTGCGGCCAGTGGACCTCTACCGCTCACGGCGGAAAGCGGCAGCCACCCGCAGGCTGCCACGCAGTACCGTCCGTGCCCTGGTGACGACGCCCCGTGAGGTGCGCGAGCACCGGCGCTCAGTCCATGAATCGGAGGCAGCAGCAAACGCCTACCGGACCGAGAACGAGCCTGCACCCCAGGCCTACGAACCCAGCGGCGACGCTCACGACGATTTTGCCGCGCTGGCCACCCGCGGCCGGGCCTGGTCCGGGGCAGGCGCCCTGGCTGCGGCCCTGCTGCTCACTGCCGCGTCGCTGACCGGCCTGCACCGGCTTGCCGGCGCCCCCGCACTTACCGGCGGAGCCCTCCTCCCGGTCTCTGACTCACTTTCGGCCATCTGGGCCAACGCCAGCGGCTGGTGGAGCGAAGTCGGAGCCGGTTACCCCGGTCACGGGGATCCGTTCGACTACGTCCTGTGGCTGCTCGGCGCGGCCGGCCTGGGCAACGCCAGTGCAGCAGTGGTGGTGCTGGTCCTGCTGGCCATGCCGCTTGCCGGACTGGCCGCCTGGGTGGCTTCCGGGACCCTCACCCGGCGCCCCGGCGCGCGTTTCTGGGCAGCCATGGCCTGGGGCTCAGTGCCTGCCCTGCAGGCCTCCCTCGGGGAAGGCCGCCTCGGTGCGCTGGTGGCCCATATTGTCCTGCCGCTGACAGTGCTGGCGATGGCACGGGCGGTAGGAGCAGGCACGGCAGCACCGGATACCGGCAGCACGGCGGATCACGGCCACACGGCTCCGCGTAAACCCGGAGTCCACGGAGTTCCGAGCTGGACGGCCGCGGCCGCCGCCGGACTGCTGCTGTCGGTGCTGACCGCCAGCGCCCCGCTGCTGTTCGTCCTCGGCGTCCTGCTGGTCCTGGTGCTCTCGCTGTGGCTTCGCTCGCGGGCACGGACCCTCTGGTGGTCTCTGCTCCCGTCCGCCGCCCTCCTGCTCCCGGTGGTGCTGTCCGCCAACCTCAGGGCAGCTGCTGCGGATCCCGGTGTGCCGCTGGCGTTCACTCCTGCGGCACTGTGGCAGCAGCTGCTTGGCTACCCGGAGGCGTTCGGCATCTCCGACCCGCTCACCGGACTTGGTTTCCTGCCGGAAGGTCCCTGGGCACTGGTGCTCGCCGTACTGGTAGGGGGGCCGCTGGCTGCCCTCTCCGCTGCGGCGCTCTTCCTTCCCGGACGGGCGGCGACGGCAAGGCTGGGCTGGATCATGGCGATCGCGGCCCTCGCGCTGTCCGGCGCCGCAGCCTACTTCGTCACGGGAAGCGCTGCCGCGGCGCTGGTGACACCGTTCCCCGGTCCACTCGTGTCTGCGGCCGTGTTCGCGCTGCTGTGCGCTGCCCTGCCGGCCCTGGACAGCCTGCTCGCTGCCCGCAAGACCGAAACCGGGCTCACCCGCCGCCCCGCCGCTGCCGCCGTCGTTGTCCTGGCCGTCCTGCTTGGAGCCGGACCGGCGGCGAGCCTGGCAGCCTGGACAGTTCCGCAGGCCACCGGAACGGTGACAGCCGAGGGTACCGGGGGAGTGCAGCCGGGAACCCGGCTGGCCGTCCGGGAGACAGAGACGCGGGTACTGCCAGCTACTGCTGCAGACCGCGGCAACAGCGAGGACCAGACCCGGTCCCTGGTGCTGTCAGTGGGTCCCGGGGACGAAATCACCGCCACGCTGATGCGTTCCGGCGGCAGTACGCTGGACGGCCTCAACGCTGCCTACGCAGCCCGCGGTGTCGAAGGCGCGCCGGGGCAGGAAACGCCGGCAGCCGACGACGGCGCCAGCGCCGCCCTGCGCAGCGCTGTCGCGGTAATTACCGCGGGAACCGGAGTGGATCCGCGGGAAGAACTCAGCCGGCTGGGTGTCGGCTTCGTGGTTCTCCAGACTTCCGATACCGCTGCCGAGCTGCTGGCCGACCGGCTGGACGCTGTGCCGGGCCTGACGGCCGTAGGCCAGACCGGTTCCGGATGGCTGTGGCGGGTTACCGGGTCGCTGGATGAACAGGGTACCGAAACAGTCGCCGGCGAGACGGCGCGGGTTCGCATAGTCGATGCCGACGGCCAGACCCTGGAACTGGTTCCGTCCGCCCAGACAACGGTCGATGCAGACATCCCGGAGGGGCCGGAGGGCCGCCGTCTGGTGCTGGCTGAACGTGCCGACACCGGCTGGCAGGCGACCCTGGACGGAAAGAAGCTTGAACCGTCCACGGACGGCTGGGCACAGGCGTTTGACCTTCCGGCGGCGGGCGGATCTCTCAGCGTCAGCTACTCGAGCCCCTGGGAACCGTGGACCGGAATCGTGCAGGTGATCGTCTTTGGCCTGACAATCCTGCTGGCGGTTCCCACGCCGTCGCGCTCCGGCGTCATCCGCCTGCCCGGAAAACAGGGACCGGTGCGTGCCGCGGCTGCGGAGACCGGCCAAACCGCGGACGACGCCGCAGCGGAACCGGCTGCCGGCTCCGGAGGGCAGGCACCTGACCCGGAACCGGCCATGGCCAGGGACCGGAACGCAGGCCGTTCCCGCCGGGGCAGGACGGCCCGGGGCAGGAACCGCGGAGGCAGCGGAGCTGCCCGCCGGGACTTGCCCCAGACGGGCGTGCCGGCTACCGAAAATTCTTCTGAAGGAGTGCACTGATGACCGATCCCACGGGGACTCCAGGGACCGGGGCATCGCGGGCGGAGGGACGCGGCCGGCGCGCTGCCGGCCGCCGGAAGGCCTATGCCGCAATCTCCGGTACCGTCGTGCTGGGCACGGCGGGAGCCCTCGTGGCTGCTGGCGCCATCGCCGCGCCCTCCCGTTCCGAGCTGGCGGTGCCGCCGCCGGCTACGGGAGTCCCGGCCGGAGTGCTTACCGGAGTATGCCCGGAGCCGCTGCGCCTGCTCGCCGGGAATGTGACGTCCACCGACGCGGAGTTCAGCCCGGTATCCGAGTCAGCTTCCACGGCGGTCACAACCGCGGTGGTGGGTGCGGCGGGAGCATCCCTGCCTCCAGCCCGGCTTTCGCTGCTGAACAGCGGCGAAGCCGTGGCCTCCCTCGCGGAAAATGACGAAGTTCCGCTCGCCGGCACCCGGCTGGCCGGGGTGCTGGCCAAGCAGAAGGTCGACGGGGTGACTGCCTTCGAAGCCGAACCTGCCGGTGAGCAGCCGGCCACGGCCAACGCCGTCATGGGCTACACCGCCACTGACGGCGACCTTGCCGGACTGGCGGCGGCCAACTGCCAGACCCCTTCGAATGACATGTGGCTCCTTGGCGCCAGGACCACGGTCGGCGCCACGGCGGTGCTGAGGCTGAACAACCCGTCAGTGACAGCCGCAACGGTCGACCTGGAGATCTTCGGCTCGGACGGACGGGTGGAAGCCGGCGGCAGCCGGGGGATCGTCGTGGCTCCGGGCCAGACTCGTTCCATCGTCCTTGCTGGACTGGCATCCGGGCAGGAATCGGCAGCCGTGCGGGTGCGCAGCTCCGGGGGACCGGTCAGCGCCTTCATCGAACAGAGCATCCTGCGCGGCCTGACCGCCGGCGGTGTGGAAATCATCGAACCCACCGCAGCTCCTGCGCCCCGCCAGGTAATTACGGGCGTGGCACTTCAGTCTCCGGAGGCAACCCGGGCCCTCCAGAAACAGGAAGGCTACGAATCAGTCCAGCCCGTGCTCAACGTTGCAGTTCCCGGTACCTCGGACGCTTCAGTGCACCTGCGGGTCTTCGGGGAAAAGGGAGAGGTGGACATTCCGGGCGGCGGCATCTTCAGCGTTCCGGCCGGGTCGGTTGGAAAGATACCGCTGGCTGAACTGCCGGCCGGCACGTACTCACTTGATTTGTCTGCCGACGTCGCCGTCGCAGCATCCGCCGTCTTCAGCCGCGGCACTGAACCCGAAGAGCCGGTAGAGCTGGCCATAGCCCCGGCAGACACCAGGCTGGGCAGTGAGCACCTTGCCGTCGCCGTTCCCGGCGGCAGCTCCGCCCTGGTCCTGACGGCACCTGACGGTGACGCCGAGGTCCGGGTCCGGGCGGTAGGTGCAAACGGAACCCTGCAGGAAGAAAAAACCATCAAGGTTCCCGGCGGCAGGACCCTTTCACTGCAGCCATCCGACCTCGGCAGCGGAGATCTGGCAGCCGTCCTCGTCAGCGCTGTTGGTGAAGCGGTTTACGGAGCGCAGCTTGTGACCGGCGAAGGGCCGGGCATCTCGGTGCTGCCGCTTCCCGAGGGCACCTCAGGCAGCCGGTCCATCCAGGTGGGAATCGGCTACTAGCCTGCCGCCTGTGCCTAGAGCGGGCGGAAGCGGCCGTAGGTGGGATCGATGGATTCCGGGTCCATGCCTTTCAGCGACGCAAGCTGTTCCACCACGACGTCGTGGATGAGCTCGTTCACCGGGACAAGGCCGCGCGCCGTGGACTCCACCGGGCGGCGGTAAATGGTGATCACCGGAGGCCTGGGCCCGTTCCCCGGGCTTGAGGATGCCAGCGGGATGGAGCCGCCCCGGCGCACCAGTTCCTCAAGGCCGTCCGGGATTTCCTGGACGATGAACTGGTAGGTCTGGATGTCCTCGCCCCAGAGCCGCTCCAGCCGCTGCGCGGACTCCATGACCCAGTCGTCGAAACGTTCAGCGCGGGTACGGGAACCGGCAAGGTGGGCAGGGAGCAGCTCCCCGCGCAGACCGCGTCCGTGCCGGTTGCGGCGCCGCCGGCGGAACGGGCGCGCCGCAGCAGGACCCGGCTCGCCCGCGCCGGATCCGCCGTCGATGCTTGAGGAAGATCCTGGAGGCATGGCACCTACTCTAGCCCGCACTCCGCGCCCCGGGGAGACCGTACCGGGGCCGCAGCCGGCCCCGGCGTGGCTGCCCGGACCGGCAGGTGCCCCGGGGTAGAGTATTGATCCGTGGGATCCTTACGTCTTTGTTCACGTTCAGCGTGCCGGCAGGCCGCCGTCGCAACTTTGACGTACGTGTACGCGGATTCCACGGCGGTGCTTGGCCCGCTGGCAACCTATGCCGAACCGCACTGCTATGACCTGTGCGAGCTGCATGCCCAGCGGCTGACTGCCCCGCGCGGCTGGCAGGTCCTCCGGCTGGACCTCGGAACCGTGCCGCGCACGCCCGGTCCGGACGAGCTCTCAGCCCTGGTGGACGCCGTCCGCGAGGCCGAAGAAGCTCCCGCGGCCGAAGAGCCGGCCCGGCGCAGCGGCAAACACGCACTGGAACCGCCGGCGGAGCTCCCCGGTTCCCGGCGTTCCCACCTTCGTGTGTTGCGCGAAGAAGTCAGCGAACCCAGCTGAGCTAAGCCGTGCTGCGCCGCACGCTATAGGCTGGAGAAATCAGCCGGGGATGAACCGCGGCCGTGACCAGTCAACCGTTTCGCAAGGAAGTGCCGCAGCCATGGCTAACCTGACCGCCGATCTCCTGGATGTCCTGCGTTGCCCGCAGACCCACTCGCACCTGGTGCAGGAGGGGAACGAACTCCTTTCCACCGCCCCCGGACCGGACGGCAAGCCAGTGCGCTATGCCATTGAAGAGGGCATACCGGTGCTGCTGCCGGCATCCGAAGCCCCGGCCGAAACACCGAAGAACTGAGGACACTGAACCTGTGAGCATCGACTTCAAAGTAGCTGACCTGTCCCTGGCCGAAGCCGGCCGCCACCAGATCCGCCTGGCCGAGCACGAAATGCCCGGGCTGATGGCGCTGCGGCGCGAATACGGCCCCAGCCAGCCGCTGGCCGGTGCACGGATCGCAGGCTCGCTGCACATGACCGTGCAGACCGCCGTGCTGATTGAAACCCTGACGGCCCTGGGTGCCGAGGTCCGCTGGGCCTCCTGCAACATCTTCTCCACCCAGGACGAGGCCGCTGCCGCCGTGGTCGTGGGGGACGGGACGCCGGAGGACCCCAAGGGCGTTCCGGTCTTCGCCTGGAAGAACGAGACCCTCGAGGAATACTGGTGGACTGCCGAGCAGATCCTCACCTGGCCGGAAGGCTCCGGCGGGCCGAACATGATCCTGGACGACGGCGGCGACGCCACGCTCCTGCTGCACAAGGGCGTTGAGTTCGAAGCAGCAGGCGCCGTTCCGGCCAACCCGTCCGAAGACGACCCCGATTACTCCTACGAGTACACGGTTATCCTGGATACCCTGCGCCGCTCGCTGGCCGAAGCTCCGGGCAAGTGGACTGAAATTGCCAAGGGCATCCGCGGCGTGACGGAAGAGACCACCACGGGTGTGCTCCGGCTCTACCAGCTTGCTGCTGACGGTGCGCTGCTGTTCCCGGCGATCAACGTCAACGACTCGGTCACCAAGTCCAAGTTCGACAACAAGTACGGCATCCGCCACTCGCTGCCGGACGGCCTGAACCGTGCCACGGACACCCTGATCGGCGGCAAGGTCGCCGTCGTCTGCGGCTACGGCGATGTTGGCAAGGGTGCAGCCGAAGCGCTGCGCGGGCAGGGCGCCCGCGTGATCGTCACTGAAATCGACCCGATCTGCGCTCTTCAGGCTGCCATGGACGGATACCAGGTGGCGCGCCTGGAATCGGTTGTTGGCCAGGGCGACATCTTCATCACCACCACCGGGAACAAGGACATCATCATGGCCTCCCACATGGCGCAGATGAAACACCAGGCGATTGTGGGCAATGTGGGCCACTTCGACAATGAGATCGACATGGCGGGCCTGGCCCGGGTGTCCGGCATCCGCAAGGTTGAAATCAAGCCGCAGGTCCACGAATGGATCTTCGACGAAGGAACGGAGAACCAGCGCAGCATCATCGTGCTCTCCGAAGGCCGCCTGCTGAACCTCGGCAACGCCACCGGCCACCCGTCCTTCGTGATGTCCAATTCCTTCGCGAACCAGACCATCGCCCAGATTGAGCTGTTCACCAAGTACGGGCAGAACAAGGAAGACGGCACGCCGGAGTACGCCAACCAGGTGTACGTGCTGCCCAAGATCCTCGACGAGAAGGTGGCCCGGCTGCACCTCGGCGCCCTCGGCGTCGAACTGAGTGAACTCACCAAGTCCCAGGCCGAGTACCTCGGCGTGGACGTGGCCGGACCGTACAAGCCGGACCACTACCGGTACTAAGCCGAAACGCAGGCAGCAACAGGGCAGCCGTGCCGCTTCTTCGCGAAGCGGCACGGCTGCCTGCGTTGGGGGAGCAGTTCCGCTAGGCGTCAGTGAAGGGAAGCCGGTGCAGGCGCCGTCCCAGCTGTTCGGTCCGTTCATGCTGCGCGCTCAGCCGCGCATAGTCCCGCTCCCTCCGCTGAACCACGACGGCGCGGAGGTACGTCTCGGGAAAGGTCCCGGCAGGCGGCGGCGGGGAAACAAAGGCAGAAACCTCGGACGCCAGCGAGGCAGCCATCGCCGAGCGGGCGGGCGGCGCCATCCGTGCGGCCTGGGACAGGAAGCGGGACACCCGGCGGGAGAGGGGATCGGGCAGCCGGCCGATGTCCGCCAGGTCTGCCCAGGGAGCGAGCTCTGCGGGCATGTCCACTGCCGGGGGCTCCGGTGCCTTGACCCGCTCACGCATTGAATACGTCCCGGCAAGCATGTCGCCCAGGCGCTTGGACTTTTCGTTGAAGACCGCCGTGACGAAAGCCAGGGACCCGGCGAGCATGTAGATCTCCAGCACGGCCAGGATCCCCCGGGTGAACGCCTGGCGGAACCGCACTGCACCGCCGTCGTCACGTACGATCCGCAGGCCCATCGCCAGCCGGCCCAGCGACTTGCCCCGGGTCAGCGTTTCCACTGCCACGGGAAGCGCCACGATCACCAGGACGACGCAGGCCAGCAGCAGCGCACGCGTCAGTGCCGGGTCCAGCGCGCCGTCGAGGGTGTTCCCGATGAGAAAAAACAGCAGCAGCAGTAGCAGCAGCTGGGAAACGACGTCGATCAGGACGCTGAGTCCCCGGGCCGCAAAAGACGCCGGACGCAGCTCGAGGACAACGGCCTCTCCGGTTACGATCGCGCTCATGCCAGCCCCCTGCTTCCATCTCAGCGTGTCCCGCAGGCCCGCGCGGCCGGTATGCTGCGCGGTGCCTTCTTCCCTGGGGACCCACTTTACCCATCCGGACCGTCGTCATGCGGGCAACGCCGCTGCGCCCGCTAGGGTGGAGGCGTGGACTTGGATGCCTTCGCCGCCGTACACAGCCAGGACTGGAAGCGGCTTGATGAATTGATTGCCCGCCGCCGCCTCAGCGGAGCCGAGGCAGATGAACTGCTGCAGCTTTACCAGCGCGCCTCCACCCACCTTTCCGTCATCCGCTCGGTGGCTCCGGAAGGGGCCCTCTCGGCTGCCCTGTCCATGCGCCTTTCCCGGGCCAGGACGCGGTTCACTGGTGCCCGGTCGAACTTCCTGGAGGATCTTGCCGGGTTCTTCGTCTATTCACTGCCCGCTGCGTTTTACCGCGTCCGTGTGCTCACCGTCATCATCGGGGTGCTGTTCGTCCTGGTGTCGGCGCTGACCGGCTACTGGGTGGTGAACACCCCCGGCGTCCTGGCAGCACTCGGAACTGATGCCGAGCTGCGCCGGTACGTTGAATCCGACTTCGCCGCCTATTACTCGGAGAACCCGGCAGCGTCCTTTGCCGGCATGGTGTGGACAAACAATGCCTGGATCGCACTGCAGGCAGTTGCTTTCGGCGTCACCGGAATCTGGGGGCCCTACATCCTCTACCAAAACGCCGTGGGCGTGGGCACCGCGGCCGGAACCATGGCCTCCTTCGGTGAACTGGACACTTTCTTCACCTACATCCTGCCGCACGGGTTCATGGAGCTGACGGCCATCTTCATCGCCGCGGCAGCGGGCCTGCACATCTTCTGGGCCATGGTTGCTCCCGGGCCGCGCACCCGGATTGCCGCGCTGGCGCAGGAGGGCCGGTCCCTGATGACCGTGGCCTTGGGGCTGGTGGTGGTCCTGTTCATTTCCGGCCTCGTGGAAGGATTCGTTACTCCCAGCGGCCTTCCCGCCTGGCTGCGGATCACCATTGGTGCGCTGGTGCTGGCGGCCTACTGGGCATACACGCTGATCCTGGGCCGGCGCGCCTACCAGGCCGGATTCCGCGGTGACCTGCTGGCACGCGACGCCGGGGAAGCAGCAGTCCGGTCGGCCTAGGTGTACTGAGACACCACGTTGGTTACACGTGAATAGGGTGAAGACCTCTTAGGTTTGGTGGTTACCACACACAGCCGAACCCAAGAGGTCTTCATGTCCCACGGTAATGCCCGTCTGGCTCC
>NZ_JAMWKK010000009.1:0-158603 GCF_035792275.1 Arthrobacter koreensis
CGGAGCCAGACGGGCATTACCGTGGGACATGAAGACCTCTTGGGTTCGGCTGTGTGTGGTAACCACCAAACCTAAGAGGTCTTCACCCTATTCACGTGTAACCAACGTGGTGTCTCAGTACAACTAGGTGCTGACCGGGCCATCCCCGACACAGAAAGGCCGCCGCCCCCGAAAGGGGCGGCGGCCTTTTACGATCTGCGCTGGGCTTACGCCAGCGTGACGAGCTCCAGGTAACCCTCGTTCCAGTGGTCTTCGTCGCCGTCGGGCAGCAGCACGACGCGCTCCGGATTCAGGGCCGCAACGGCACCTTCATCGTGGCTGACCATAACGACGGCGCCGGAGTAGTTGCTCAGGGCGCCCAGGATCTCCTCGCGCGAGGCCGGATCAAGGTTGTTGGTGGGCTCGTCCAGGAGCAGGACGTTGGCGGAGGACGCCACGATGGTGGCCAGCGCCAGGCGCGTCTTCTCGCCGCCGGAGAGCACGCCGGCAGGCTTGTCGACGTCGTCGCCGCTGAACATAAAGGAACCGAGCACGCTGCGGACCTCGGCGTCGTCCATGTCAGGTGCGGCGGAGCGCATGTTCTCCAGCACCGTGCGGTCGGTATCCAGGGTTTCGTGTTCCTGGGCGTAGTAACCGATCTTCAGTCCGTGCCCGGGAATGATGCGCCCGGTGTCCGGCTGGTCCACCCCGGCCAGCATCCGCAGCAGGGTGGTCTTGCCGGCACCGTTCAGGCCCAGGATGACCACCTTGGAACCGCGGTCGATGGCGAGGTCGACGTCCGTGAAGATCTCCAGCGAACCGTAGCTCTTGCTCAGCCCTTCGGCCATCATCGGGGTCTTGCCGCAGGGAGCGGGATCGGGGAAACGCAGTGCGGCCACCCGGTCCGTGGCGCGCACGGAGTCCAGGCCGCTCATCAGGCGGTCCACGCGCTTGAGCATGCTCTGTGCTGCGGAGGCGCCGGAGGCGCGGGCCTTCATCTTGTTGGCCTGCGCCAGCAGGGCTCCGGCCTTCTTTTCAGTGTTGGCGCGTTCGCGCTTGCGGGCCCGCTCATCCGTCTCTCGCTGGATCTTGTAGCGCTTCCAGTCCATGTTGTAGATGTCGATCGTGGCGCGGTTGGCGTCCAGGCTGAACACCTTGTTGACGGTCGCTTCGAGCAGCCCGGTGTCGTGGCTGATCACAATCAGGCCGCCGGTGTGGTTCTTCAGGAACTCACGCAGCCAGGCGATTGAGTCGGCGTCGAGGTGGTTGGTGGGCTCATCGAGCAGCATGGTCTCGGCATCCGAGTACAGGATCCGGGCCAGTTCCACGCGGCGGCGCTGGCCGCCGGAGAGAGTCTTCAGCGGCTGGTTCAGCAGCCGGTCCGGCAGGGCCAGGTTCGCGCAGATGGTCGCGGCCTCAGACTCGGCGGCGTATCCGCCGGCCGAGAGGAACTCAGCCTCCAGCCGGTCGTAGCGCTTCATTGCCTTCTCGGAGACCTTTGGATCACCGCTGGCCATTTCGTCCTGGCACTTCTTCAGCTCGGTGAGGACCTTGTCCAGGCCGCGGGCAGAGAGGATGCGGTCGCGTGCGAGCTGCTCCATGTCAGGGGTCCGGGGGTCCTGCGGCAGGTAGCCGATGTCACCGGTGCGCTTGATATGCCCGGCTGCCGGAAGGGTCTCTCCGGCGAGCACCTTGGTCAGCGTGGTCTTGCCGGCGCCGTTGCGGCCCACGAGCCCAATCTTGTCTCCCTTGTCCACACGGAATGAAACCGCTTCCATGAGCAGGCGTGCGCCGGCACGCAGCTCGAGTTCAGATACGGCAATCACTAAGGAGGGACCTTTCGAAGGAAATGGATTGGGTGTGCGTTGTACGCGTTTCGGTACGCGGATTCTGCGAAGGCAGCCTTTCAAGTCTACCGGCTTTGGGAGATTTGTAGGAACCCAACAAAGGAAAACGCCCCGAACCCGGTCTAGTCTCGGCAATACCGGGGTTCCTTCCCCGAATCACTTGCCCTCACCTTGTAGGACACCAACGAAATGAGCCTGAATGCCTGCCGCTCCCGACCCCGCTGCGCCTGCCCCTGCTTCCTCCCGCCCGGCCACCTCCCCCGGCGCGTCCTCCCCGCGAGATGGCAGAAACCGCACGAATAACGCCCCTGACGGGCAGTTTCTGTCATCCCGACGTGGATGGAGCGCCGCCGACCTTTCCTACATCGCGGTCTTCGCGGCACTTGTCGCTGCGTTTTCACTGCTGCCGGGTATTCCCTTGGCTGCCGGCGTTCCCATTACGCTGCAGACCCTTGCCGTCGCGCTGACCGGCATGGTCCTCGGCCCCGGCCGGGGGGCTGCGGCTGTGGGCCTCTATCTGGTGGCAGGATTGGCCGGTCTTCCCGTTTTCAGCGGATTCAGCTCGGGGCCGGGGGTCCTCGCGGGCCCCTCGGCGGGATACCTGCTCTCCTTCCCGCTGGCAGCCCTGGTGGCGGGGCTCCTGGTGCGCGCGCTTCTGCCGCGTATCCGCCGTGCCCGCTTTGCAGTCCTTTTTGCTGCAGGGCTGTGCACCAGTTTCCTGGTCATCCATCCGCTGGGCATCGCGGGCATGATGCTGAACGCCAAGCTGTCCTTTCCTGCCGCGCTTGCAGCCGACGCTGCCTTCTGGCCCGGAGACGTGCTGAAGAACCTGGCCGCGGCCGCCGTGGCAGTCAGCGTGTTCGCGGCCTTCCCCCGGATGGCGCCGGGATCCAGGCCGCGGCGGAAAGCCGCCCGCCGCTCATGACGGTGCACTTCAGCGGTGCCGAAGTCCGCGCGCCGGACGCGGAGCCGGAGGACCCGCCCATCCTGCATCCGGTTTCCCTGGAGCTGCGCGAGCCGCGCATCGCCGTCATTGGAGCCAACGGTTCGGGCAAGTCGACCCTGCTGCGGCTGATCAATGGACTCCTTCTGCCCTCCGCCGGCAGGGTCTGCGTGGACGGGGCGGACACCGCCCGGCAGGGGTCCCTGGTGCGCCGGCGCGTGGGTTTTGTCTTTACCGATCCGCTGTCTCAGCTGGTCATGCCCACGGGGCGCGACGACGTCGAGCTCTCCCTGCGCCGGAGCATACGCAGCGCAGCCGAACGCCGGGCGGCCGCTGAGCGGGTACTCGACCGTTTTGGCCTCCTGCATCTGGCTGACCGCAGCATTTACGACCTGTCCGGCGGTGAACGCCAGCTGATGGCGCTGGCAGCGGTGCTGGCAACGGGGCCGGACATCCTCGTGGCGGATGAACCCAGCACGCTGCTGGACCTGCGCAACACCGTCCGGCTGCGGAAGCTCCTGGCCGGGCTCCCCCAGCAGGTTATCTTCACGACCCATGACCTGGATTTCGCAGCTGACGCAGAGCGGGTGCTGGTGGTGGACGGCGGCCGCATTGTCAGTGACGGCCCGCCGGCGCAGAGTATTGCCGCGTACCGGATGCTCGCAGCCGCGGCAGACGGAGCGGGCCGGTGAAGAACGGCATGCACCTCGGCGCGTACCGTCCCGGCAGCACCCGGGTCCACCGGGCTCCGCTGTGGCTGAAGGCCGCCGTCGTCCTTCTGGGTTCCGCGGTGACGCTGGCTGCGGCCCATCCGGCAGCCACCGGGGCAGCGCTGCTGCTGACCGCGCTTGGCTATGCCGGAGCCGGGCTCCTGCATGAACTTCCCCGGCCGCTGAAACTGATGTGGCCGGTACTGCTGATCCTGGGTGCCTTCCAGCTCTGGCAGGCCGGTGTCTGGACGGCGGTGACGGTGACCGGCAACATCACGGTCTGTGCGCTGGCGGCGCGGCTGCTGGTGCTCACCGTTCCGGTACCCGTACTGCTCGACGGCGTTGTGGCATTGGTGCGCCCGCTTCGGGTCTTCGGTACAGATCCGGAGCGGTTTGGCCTGGCCCTGGCCCTGATGCTGCGCAGCGTGCCCTATCTGCTCGGGTCGGCCTCGGACGTCCGGGACTCCGCGAAGGCAAGGGGCCTGGAACGGAATCCGCGGGCGCTGGCCGTGCCTGTAGTGATCCGCGCGGTTGCCTACGCGCAGCAGACCGGCGATGCCCTTGCAGCGCGCGGGATCGGCGAGCCGGACCGGGGCGGACCTGCCGGCACACACCTGTAGGCACGCGAAAAGGGCGGGCACCCCGGTGGGTGCCCGCCCTTTACTAAATGCGGTGCCTAGATATTGAAGCCCAGGGCCCGCATCTGGTCACGGCCGTCGTCTGTGATCTTTTCCGGACCCCACGGCGGCATCCACACCCAGTTCAGCCGGAACTCGTCGACGATCCCTTCCAGGGCCTTGCCGGTCTGCTCCTCGATGACGTCAGTCAGCGGGCAGGCGGCAGTTGTCAGGGTCATGTCGATGAGCAGGGCTCCGTCCTCGGCGTACTTCAGCCCGTACAGCAGGCCCAGGTCAACGACGTTCACCCCCAGCTCCGGGTCGATGACGTCCTTGAGGGCCTCTTCGACGTCCTCCAGGGACGTCTGGGCCAGGTTGGCGTCGCTCATGTTCTGCTCCTCGTTTTCCGGCGTGCCTGGTGTGCTCAGGCGCTGACTGCGCCGGTCTTGGTGAACCGGTCGTAGCCTTCTTCTTCAAGGCGGTCGGCGAGCTCGGGGCCGCCCTGCTCGGCGATCCGGCCGTCAACGAACACGTGGACGAAGTCCGGCTTGATGTAGCGCAGGATCCGCGTGTAGTGCGTGATCAGCAGGGTACCCATGTTGCCGTTTGCGTGCTCACGGTTAACACCTTCGGAAACAACCTTCAGCGCGTCAACGTCCAGGCCGGAGTCGGTCTCGTCAAGGATGGCGAACTTCGGGTGGAAGAGCTCGAGCTGCAGGATCTCAACGCGCTTCTTCTCACCGCCGGAGAAGCCTTCGTTGACGTTGCGCTGGGCAAAGTCGGCGTCGATGCGCAGCTGGGACATGGCGTTCTTGACGTCCTTGGTCCAGTGGCGCAGGGACGGCGCTTCGCCGTCGATAGCCGTCTTGGCGGTGCGCAGGAAGTTGGTCATGGTGACACCCGGAACCTCGACCGGGTACTGCATGGCCAGGAAGAGGCCTGCGCGGGCGCGCTCGTCAACGCTCATCTCCAGGACGTCTTCGCCGTCAAGGGTGATGGAGCCGCTGTCAACGGTGTAGCGCGGGTGACCGGCGATGGTCGAAGCCAGGGTGGACTTGCCGGAGCCGTTGGGGCCCATGATGGCGTGCGTTTCGCCGGTGTTGATGGTCAGGCTGACGCCCTTCAGGATCTGCTTCTTGACACCCTGTTCGGTCTCAATGCTGACGTGAAGGTCCTTGATTTCAAGAGTGGACATGCGTAGTTTCGCTTTCTCTTTGCACGCGTGCGGTGCGGTCTGCAGGTTGGGAGGAAGTAAGGGCCTAGGCCGCGACGACGGCGAGCTCGCGCTCGACGGCGGCGGTCAGGCGCTCTTCCAGTTCCGGAACCTTGATCTGCTGGATGATTTCGTTCAGGAAGCCGCGCACCACAAGGCGGCGTGCAATGTCCTCGGGGATGCCCCGGGCCATCAGGTAGAACAGGTGCTCGTCGTCGAACCGGCCGGTGGCGCTGGCGTGGCCGGCACCTTCGATGAGACCGGTTTCGATTTCGAGGTTCGGGACGGAGTCAGCGCGGCCGCCGTCGGTCAGCAGCAGGTTCCGGTTCACCTCGTAGGTGTCGGTTCCTTCAGCTTCCTTGCGGATCAGCACGTCGCCCACCCAGACGGTGTGCGCGTCCTTGCCCTGCAGGGCACCCTTGTACATGACGCGGGACTTGCAGTTGGCCACGGCATGGTCAACGAACAGGCGCTGCTCCAGGTGCTGGCCGGCGTCAGCGTAGTACAGGCCGTACATCTCGACGTCACCGCCGGTGGCAGTGAACTTCGAGGAGGGCGTGATGCGTACCAGGTCGCCGCCGAGGCTCACGGCGACGTGCTTGAAGCGGGCGTCGCGGCCAATCCGGGCGTACTGGGCGGACGCGTGCACGGCGTCGTCGTCCCAGTCCTGGACGGTGATGACGGTGAGTTCAGCGCCGTCGCCGACGAGGATCTCAACGTTCTGGGACAGCGTGGCGGAACCCTTGTGGTCCAGCACGACGACGGCCTTGGAGAAGGCTCCGGCCTCAATGACAATGTGCTGGGCTGCAGGCTCCGTGCCGGCGCCTGTGATGGACAGCGTCACGGTGCCGTCGGCCTGGGTGTCCTTGGGGATGCTGACCAGGGTGGCCTCGGTGAAGGCTTCCCAGGCTGCGGCTGCAACCAGGTCCTCGGGGATGCCGGCAGTTCCGATCCGGGAGTCGTCGCGGCCGATTCCGGCCACGGTGACACCCTCGGGAGCCACGACGGCGACCTCGGGGGCCGTACCGGTCAGCTCCTGGGTGTGCAGGCCGCGCAGGCGCTTCAGCGGCGTGAACCGCCAGTCTTCTTCGCGCCCGGAGAGCTTGCCGAAATCCTCCCGCTTGTAGGAGGTGGGGCGGCCGGCACGGGAGCTGTCGGGAATGCCTGCCCCGGCGCCGTGGCTGTGCGACTTGCTGCTGTCACCGCCCAGAACAGGGGAAGCATCGTTCAGCGGGGAAAGGTTTTCGCCTTCTTCGGTGAACCCGTCAATGCGGACCCGGCGGTCCCCGGAGGGAGCCCCGATGCGCGCCTTGACGCCTTCCACTGCGTTGCTGACCTTCTCGGCCACGGTTTCAGCGACGTTCTCGGCTGCGTTTACTACGGTGTCGTTGAGCTTCGACATTAACCGACGGCTCCTTCCATCTGGAGTTCGATGAGGCGGTTGAGTTCAAGGGCGTATTCCATCGGCAGTTCACGGGCGATCGGCTCGATGAAGCCGCGCACGATCATGGCCATTGCCTCGTCCTCGGGAAGGCCGCGGGACATCAGGTAGAACAGCTGCTCCTCGCTGACCCGTGAGACCGTTGCTTCGTGGCCCATGGTCACGTCGTCCTCGCGGATGTCCACGTAGGGGTAGGTGTCCGACCGGGAGATTGTGTCCACCAGCAGCGCGTCACAGCGCACCGTGTTCGCGGAGTTCTTCGCGCCTTCACGGACCTGGACCAGGCCGCGGTAGGCAGCACGGCCGCCGCCGCGGGCCACGGACTTGGAAATGATCGAGCTCTTGGTGTTCGGCGCGATGTGGACCATCTTCGAGCCGGTGTCCTGGTGCTGGCCTTCGCCGGCGAAGGCGATGGACAGGGTCTCACCCTTGGCGTGCTCGCCAACCAGGTAGACAGCCGGGTACTTCATGGTGACCTTGGAACCGATGTTGCCGTCGATCCACTCCATGGTGGCGCCTTCGTGTGCGATGGCGCGCTTGGTCACCAGGTTGTACACGTTGTTGGACCAGTTCTGGATGGTCGTGTACCGCACGCGGGCGTTCTTCTTCACGATGATCTCGACGACGGCCGAGTGCAGCGAGTCCGACGTGTAGATCGGCGCGGTGCAGCCTTCGATGTAGTGGACGTAGGAGTCCTCGTCGGCGATGATCAGCGTGCGCTCGAACTGGCCCATGTTTTCCGTGTTGATACGGAAGTACGCCTGCAGCGGGATCTCGACGTGGACGCCCTTGGGCACGTAGACGAATGAGCCGCCGGACCAGACTGCGGTGTTCAGCGAACCGAACTTGTTGTCGCCCACGGGGATGACGGTGCCGAAGTACTCCTGGAAGATTTCCGGGTGTTCCTTCAGGGCGGTATCGGTGTCCAGGAAGATGACGCCCTGGGCTTCGAGGTCCTCGCGGATCTGGTGGTAGACAACCTCGGACTCGTACTGCGCGGCCACACCGGCAACCAGGCGGTTGCGCTCAGCTTCGGGGATGCCCAGCTTCTCGTAGGTCTCGCGGATGTCTTCGGGAAGCTCTTCCCAGGAACCGGCCTGCTTCTCGGTGGAGCGCACGAAGTACTTGATGTTGTCGAAGTCGATGCCGGAGAGGTCTGCGCCCCAGGTCGGCATCGGCTTGCGGTCGAAGTACTTGAGGCCCTTCAGACGCAGGTCCAGCATCCATTCCGGTTCGTTCTTCTTCGCCGAAATGTCACGGACAACCTCCTCGGAGAGGCCGCGGCGGGCGTTGGACCCGGCGACATCCGAGTCGGCCCAGCCGTACTCGTAGGTACCAATGCCCTCGAGTTCGGGGTTCTTTTCCAGAATGTCTGAAATCACGGAGTCGGGCACCTCAGGTGCCTCGGCCTTCCGGGTTACTTGATCCGTCATCACGGCCTTTCTTGCTGATGAGTGGATGTGGACTGGGTGGTTGCGGAGCCCACCGGCTGGTGAGGCGCAGACTTCGAACGGCCCACCGGGATGTGGGTCGTACAAACGTGCCCGCCGCGGGAGAGCGTGGACAGCCTGCGCACGTCCACCCCCAGCAGCCGGGAGAAAACTTCGGTCTCCTTGTCACAGAAGACGGGGTAGGCACTGGCAAGCGCCTGGATGGGGCAGTGCCCCTGGCACAGCTGGATGCTCAGCAGGGTGCTGGGTGTCCGGCTGGTGCCGATCATGGTTGTGGATGCCACGAAACCGTCCCTGGTCAGTTCCGCCGACAGCGCCTGGGCGCGGTCCTCCAGGGAGGGTCCAGCGGCGTCGAGCACCGGGCGGTACCGTTCTTCCATCTTCCTGAACCGTGCCGCCGCGAAAGCCTCGATGGCTTCGGGTCCCGCAGCTGCGCCGAGTGCCCGAAGGGCTTCGGTGGCGATGGTCAGGTAGTCGTTGCCCAGGTAGGACTGTCCCTGCTGGCTCACCACGTAGCGGCGTGCCGGCCGGCCGGCGCCGGCTCCGGGGCTGGAAACCCGCTTGACTTCGATCAGGCCCTGCCGCTCCAGCGCGTCAAGGTGCCTGCGCACGGCAGCCGGCGTGAAGCCGAGCCGTTCACCAAGTTCTGCGGCGCTGACCGGGCCGTGCTCCAGCACGGCACCGAGCACGCGGTCCCGGGTGCGCTCTTCCGATTCCCTTGCGGCGGCCTGAGGAGCGGTTTTCACCGCCCCGTTCTCCGCCGGAGGGGTCTCCGTCTCTGAACTCTTCACAGAATACACAACACAATCATGACCTAATCCATTCCTCAAGGCTACTAAGGCCATGCTTCCCACGGCCCAGGCATGGGGGCTGGCGGGGGCAGGAAGGGACTACTACCTAACGTAGAATATGGGGGTGCCTAAAGACGAACCCTGCCTGACTATCACCGGCCTGATCCGGGACCTTGGTCCCGTGCCGGGGCTGGACGGCAAAATGATCCGGGTGCTGGCCGGGGTTGACCTCACTGCGCGGCGGGGCCAGGTCACCGCCCTGCTCGGCGCGAACGGTGCCGGCAAGACCACGACGCTGGAGTGCGCGCAGGGCCTGCAGCCTATCGACGGCGGGGAAGTACGGCTGCTTGGCGAGGCGCCCTGGGGTGCCGGTGCCGGGCTGCGTGCGCGTGCCGGCGTGATGCTCCAGGACGGCGGGCTGCCCCCGGCGGCGCGGCCGGTTGCCCTTCTGCGGCACATTGCCAGCATGTACAAGGACCCGCGCGACGTCGATGAGCTGGTCCAGCGGCTGGGCATCAATTCGTTCGCCAAGACCGGTATCCGCCGCCTTTCCGGCGGACAGCGCCAGCGGGTGGCCCTCGCTGCCGCCCTGGTAGGCAATCCCGAAGTGCTCTTCCTCGATGAACCCAGCGCCGGCCTGGATCCGCAGTCCCGGCAGATTGTCTTCGAGCTGATCCAGGAACTCCGGGATGAAGGCCTGGGGATCATTCTCACCACCCATCTGCTCGACGACGCCCAGCGACTCGCGGACTACGTCTACATCATTGATGACGGGCGGACGGTGGCACAGGGAACAGTCCCCGAGCTGACCGCACGTACCGCAGCCCATGCATCCGGCCGGGAACTTGCCTTCGAGGCGGCCCCCGGGCTCAAGCCGGAGCCGGCGGGGCTGGAGCACCTGGCGTTTACCGAAGACTCCCCCGGGCGCTATGTGCTCCGAGGTGAATTCAGCCCGGCCGACCTGGCTGCGCTGGCAGGCTGGTGGAGCCGGGCAGGCATCCTGCCGGACAGTATCCATATGGCATCCCGCACGCTGGAGGACGTTTTCCTCGAACTCTCCGGAAAGGAGATCCGATGAGCGCCCCGGCTTCACTGTCGGTCCGGGTCTTTAACCAGGGCAGGTACGAGGCAGAGACCATGCTGCGCAACGGCGAACAGCTGATCCTCGCCGTCGTGCTTCCGCTCCTGGGTCTAATCGCACTAAGCGTGACCCCGGTACTGGACTCCTATGGCCCTTCCCGCATCGACACCGCTGCGCCCGGCATCCTGGCGCTGTGCGCGCTCTCCACGGCCTTCACCGGGCAGGGCATCGCAACCGGCTTCGACCGCCGCTACGGCGTACTGCGTTTCCTTTCCACCACTCCCCTGGGCCGCGCCGGCCTGATTGCGGGCAAAGTGATTGCGGTGCTGTCCGTCCTGGCTATCCAGGTGGTCCTTGTCAGCGCCGTCGCGCTCCTGATGGGCTGGCGTCCTTCCCTCCCTGGCCTCCCGCTGGCCCTTCTGCTGCTGGTGCTCGGGGCGGTTGCGTTCACTTCCCTGGGCCTGCTGGTGGCTGGAACTGTCCGGCCCGAGGCTACGCTGGCGATAACCAACCTGCTGTGGATCCTTCTGGCAGGCGTGGGCGGTATTATTCTTCCCGCGGCCAGCCTGCCGGCGGATGTGGAACCGTTCGTCCAGCTGCTCCCCTCGGCCGCGCTGGGTGACGTGATGAGATCAGCCCTTATTGATACGCAGTTCAACCTTTCCGCCACGCTCATCCTGCTGGCGTGGACAATCCTGGGCAGCCTCGCCGCTGTCCGCTGGTTCAAATGGAGTTAGTTCCCGTGTCCAACACCCCCGCCCCCGCCCCTGCGACCCGGACGGCTGCGCCTTCCGGAGCCCCTGCGACCAGCAGGCTCGTCCGATCCCTGGCGGTGGCCACGCTGGTGGCCAACATTGCCATTGTGGTCACCGGCGGCGCCGTGCGGCTGACGGCGTCGGGCCTCGGATGCCCTGAGTGGCCCCTCTGCACCCCGGATTCGCTGGTCACCACGCCGGAGATGGGCGTCCACGGCATCATCGAGTTCGGCAACCGGCTCCTCACGTTCGTCCTCGCAGCCATTGCTTTCGGAATGCTTGCCTCCGTGTGGAAGTCCCGCCGCTCCCGCCCCGACCTGCTGCGCCTTTCCATTGCGGCACTCGCCGGGATCCCGGCGCAGGCCTTCATTGGCGGCATCACCGTCTGGACCGGCCTGAACCCCTGGGTGGTTGGCCTGCACTTCATCGTCTCAATGGTGATCATCAGCGTGGCCGTGGTCCTGGTGAACCGGGCCTGGCTCAGCAGCGACGGCGTCGCAGGACGGCACGCTCAGCTGGCTGACCGCCCCCTGCGTCCGGTCATCTGGGCGATTGGAGCCCTTTCCGCAATCACCGTGGTTCTCGGTGTGATCGTCACCGGTTCGGGCCCCCACGCCGGAGACCACGGTGCCGCCCGCAACGGACTGAACCCGGATCTCGTGACCCGGCTGCACGTGGTGCCCGTTTACCTGCTGGTCTTCGCGACAGCCGTGGCGCTGTACCTCGTCTACCGCCGTACCGCAGACAAGCGCCTGCGTTCCTCGCTGGTGCTGTTCACCGCCGTCGTGCTGGCACAGGCCGTCATCGGGTACGTACAGCACTTCCTGCACCTGCCGATCGTCCTGGTTGCGATGCACATGCTCGGCGCTTCGCTGCTGACTGCGGCCGCTGCCCACGTTGTCTACACCGCACTGTCCCGGAAGGTTCCGGGGAAGGCGCCTGCCGAGGCGCAGGACTCCAGCCGGGTTCCGGCTGCCGGGTAGGCACAGCGGTCTACTGGCCCGGATACAGCAAGATCCCGTGGAACCCGGCGGTTCCACGGGATCTTGCCGTATCCGGGCTTGAGCTGTCCCTGGAGGGGGCGAGCCGCCTGAGGGCCCGGATGGTGCGCCCGGCGGTGGGCTCTGTTGGGGGATGCCTGGCAGCGACGGCGGTGGCGAAGTTCGACGGGGACGGGCACCGGAGGGAGCCAGGAATCCCACGTTCAGTTACGGGTGTTACCTGACGTGACCACAGCGGTCCCAGCCGTAACTTCGGCTGGGAAACCGTGCAGACACAGAGTCGGGAACCAGACACGGTGCCGGGAACTGCAGGCGCCCTAAGGCCCTGCGCCCATAGTGGCCGTGTCCGGCGGGAAGAAAATAGCGCTGCGTCTGGAGCTGAGACGTCCGGCGCAGGCACCAGGTGTCCGGGCGCCCTACAGCCCATGCAACCGCCGGGACGTGTCAAGCGCACAAGCTACGGACCCAGGGACCACTCGTCCGGTTCCCCGCAGGGCGGCAGGAACCTAGAAGACCGGACCGCCGACGAAGGGGTCGATCGCGAGGGCAACAAAGAGAATGGTGAGGTAGCTGATCGAACCATGGAAGACCTTCATGGCCGACTTGTCCGATACCTCTCCGCGCTGGGCCCGGGAGTGCAGGCGATGCGTCTCGGCGAGGAACCAGATACCGCTCAGCACGGCGCCGGCGGTGTAGACCCACCCGGCTCCGCCAACGGGGATCAGCAGAAGCGAGCACACCACGGTGGCGTAGGCGTACAGGACAACCTGCACCGAGACGAGCTTGGCACCGGCAACCGCACCCAGCATGGGTACGGAGGCGTTGCGGTAGTCCTCGCCGTACTTCATGGACAGCGGCCAGTAGTGCGGCGGCGTCCACAGGAAAATCACGGTGAAGAGGATGACCGCGGGCCACTCAACGGTGTTGGTGACGGCGGCCCAGGCGATCAGCACCGGCATGCAGCCGGCGATTCCGCCCCAGACAATGTTCTGGGTGGTGCGGCGCTTGAGGATCAGCGTGTAGAAAACGACGTACAGGAGGATTGCGCCCAGCCCGAGCAGGCCGGTGAGCGGGTTCGCACCGAACCAGAGCAGGGCAATGGAGACGATGCCGAGTACCCAGCCGAACACGAGGGCCTCCCGCGGGCTGACCTCGCCGGTTACCAGCGGGCGCTTTTCGGTCCGGCGCATCAGCCGGTCCATGTCCCGGTCGATGTAGCAGTTGAAGACGCCGGCGCTGGCAGCTGCCAGCGCCCCGCCAACCATGGTGGCGACCATCAGCCAGACGGAGGGCACGCCGCCGTGCGCAAAGAACATGGTGGGCAGTGTGGTGACCAGCAGGAGTTCAATGACGCGCGGCTTCGTGAGGGCCACGTAGGCCCGGAGCTTACGTCCCACGCTCATTTTCCCGGTGTATACCGGAACCTCGGCGGGGGCATGCTGCGTACTCACGAAACGATCACTCAGTCCTGTCTGGAATCCTGTCTGGGCCCTAAAAGTCCACGCTCATCATAACCTCTATCCCCTGTAGAAAACGAAGCACGGATCCGGGATCCGGGCATTTGGGGCCGGTACTTGGATGCCGCGTCCGTCCGGAGCGCAGAATGCGGCACCCGATACGCCCATTGACGTGGGCTTCGGGATAAGGTTGAAAGGACATTTCCTGCAGGGCCGGCAGGTCATCCGTACGGCTCTGGCAGGAAATTTGTGCATGTCGGGTATCGATTGCGCACAAAACCCGGTTGTAGTGGTGAGAACACCGCATCCGGCGCCGGAAAGCGCCGGTAATCCGTACAGAGAGGGGCCCGGTAAACGTGCCACATTTGGAAGAGCAGAACCTTACCTGGAGCGAAACGGACAGCAAGGCAGTGGACACGGTCCGCATCCTGGCAGCCGACGCCGTTGAGAAGGTTGGCAATGGACACCCCGGAACCGCCATGAGCCTGGCTCCGGCGGCCTATCTGCTGTTCCAGAAGGTGATGCGCCACGATCCCGCAGACCCGCACTGGCTCGGCCGCGACCGCTTCATCCTCTCCCCCGGCCACACATCGCTGACCCTTTACATCCAGCTGTTCCTCTCCGGCTACGGCCTGGAACTGGATGACCTGAAGGCGCTGCGCACCTGGGGCTCGAAGACCCCGGGCCACCCCGAGTACCGCCACACCGACGGCGTGGAAATCACCACCGGCCCGCTGGGCCAGGGCCTGGCCTCCGCTGTCGGCTTTGCTTACGCACAGCGCCGCCTGCGCGGAATGTTCGACGCCGATGCCCCCGCCGGCACCAGCCCGTTCGACCACACCATCTGGGTCATCGCCTCTGACGGCGACCTGCAGGAAGGCGTCACTTCCGAGGCGTCCTCGCTCGCCGGCCACCAGGAACTGGGCAATCTTGTGGTCATCTACGACGAGAACCACATCTCGATCGAAGACGACACCGACATCGCCTTCACTGAAGACGTGCTCAAGCGCTACGAGGCGTACGGCTGGCACACCCAGCGGGTGGACTGGACCGAAAGCGGCGAGTACCGCGAAGACGTCAACGGCCTCTACGGCGCCCTGGCAGCTGCGAAGGCCGAGACGAACCGCCCGTCCATCATCTCGCTGCGCACCATCATCGGCTGGCCCGCACCGAACAAGCAGAACACCGGCAAGATCCACGGCTCGGCCCTTGGCCGCGACGAGGTGGCTGCGCTGAAGGAAACCCTGGGCTTCGACCCGGAGAAGTCCTTCGACGTGGACCCCGACGTCCTTGCCTACACCCGTGAAGTCCGGTCCCGCGGCGCAAAGGAACACGCGCTGTGGAACGATTCCTTCTCCGCGTGGCAGGAAGCCAACCCGGAAGGCGCAGAGCTGCTCGAGCGCATCCAGGCGGGCAAGCTGCCCCAGGGCTGGGAAGAATCGCTGCCCGAATTCGAAGCAGGCAAGGACGTTTCCACGCGGGCTGCCTCCGGCAAGGTCCTCAGTGCCATCGGCCCGGTCCTCCCGGAGCTTTGGGGCGGTTCAGCCGACCTCGCCGAATCCAACAACACCACCATTGAAGGCGCACCGTCCTTCGTTCCTGCCGGACGCCAGACCTCGGCATGGTCCGGCGGACCGTACGGCCGCGTCCTGCACTTCGGCATCCGCGAACACGCAGCCGCTGCGATCGTCAACGGCATCACGATGTCCAGCAACACCCGCGCCTTCTCCGGCACGTTCCTGATCTTCAGCGACTACCAGCGCCCGGCCATCCGGCTCGGCGCGCTCATGGGCGTCCCCTCGATCTACGTCTGGACACACGATTCGATTGGACTCGGCGAAGACGGCCCGACGCACCAGCCGGTGGAGCAGCTGGCCTCCCTCCGTGCCATCCCGGGACTCGACGTCGTCCGTCCTGCGGACGCCAACGAGGTAGCCGTGGCCTGGCGCACCATTCTTGAAAACACCGAGAACCCGGCCGGCATCGTCCTCACCCGCCAGAACGTTCCCACCTGGGAGCGCGGCAGCGGTGCGGCAGGCGCCTCATCCTTCGCGGCCGCCGACGGCGCTGCACGCGGCGGCTACGTGCTGGCTGAGGCAGTGCGCGGCGGCGAAACCGTTACGCCGGACGTCATCCTGATCGGCACCGGTTCCGAAGTCCAGCTCGCTGTGCAGGCCCGTGAGGCACTCGCCGCTGAAGGCGTGGCAGCCCGCGTGGTTTCGATGCCCAGCGTGGAGTGGTTCAACCGCCAGGACGAGGACTACCGCGAGTCCGTCCTGCCCCGTTCGATCAAGGCCCGTGTGTCGGTGGAAGCCGGCATCGCCCAGGGCTGGCGGGAATTCGTCGGTGACGACGGCCGCATGGTCTCCCTGGAGCACTTCGGTGCCTCCGCCGACTACAAGACCCTGTTCAGCGAATTCGGCATTACCGCCGACGCCGTGGCCCAGGCTGCGCGGGATTCCCTCGCCGCAGTGAACGGCCGGGACGCAGCCCCCGCGGGCACCCCTGCAGCACCTTCCGGCGCTGACTCCACCGAGACCGGCGACCTGAAGTAAACGGATAAAGGAGCACTACCCATGACTTCAACACCCACCGCAGAGCTTTCCGAAGCCGGCGTATCCATCTGGCTTGACGACCTGTCCCGGGAACGGATCACCTCCGGTTCCCTGAAGGACCTGATCACCTCCCGCAACGTGGTCGGCGTGACCACCAACCCGAGTATCTTCGCTGCAGCGCTGGCCAACGGCGAGTCCTACGCCGCGCAGGTTTCGCAGCTGGCCGCCAGCGGTGCCGGCGTCGACAAGGCGGTCTTCGAGATCACCACCGACGACGTCATCCAGGCCTGCGACATCTTCGCCCCCGTTGCCGAGGCCACCAACGGCGTCGACGGCCGGGTCTCAATCGAAGTGGATCCCCGCCTCTCCCGTGACACCCAGGGCACCATCAACGAGGCGAAGGAACTCTTCGACAAGGTTGGCCGCAGCAACGTCCTGATCAAGATCCCCGCCACCGCCGAGGGCCTGCCGGCCATCACGGCCGTACTGGCAGAAGGCATCAGCGTCAACGTGACGCTGATCTTCTCGCTCCAGCGCTACCGCGAGGTCATCAACGCGTTCATGGCCGGAATCGAGCAGGCCCGGGAGAACGGCCACGACCTTTCCAAGATCCACTCCGTCGCCTCCTTCTTTGTCTCCCGCGTGGACGCTGAAATCGACAAGCGGCTGGACGCCGTTGGCTCCGACGAAGCCAAGGCGCTGAAGGGCAAGGCCGGCCTGGCCAACGCCCGCCTGGCCTACCAGGTCTACGAGGAGTCCTTCGCATCCGAGCGCTGGCAGGTCCTGGCAGCGGCCGGGGCCAACGCCCAGCGCCCGCTGTGGGCCTCCACCGGCGTGAAGGATCCGGCGCTGCCGGACACCCTCTACGTCACCGGCCTGGTTGCGCCGCATACCGTCAACACCATGCCGGAGAAGACCCTGGAAGCCACCGCGGACCATGGCGTGGTTACCGGCGACACGATCACCGGGACCTACGCTGAATCCGCAGCCCTGCTCGATGCGCTGGACGCAGCCGGCGTTGACTACAACGACGTCGTGGAGGTCCTGGAGACGGAAGGCCTGGACAAGTTCGTGGTCTCCTGGGGCGAACTGCTGGAAACCGTAACCGCCGCACTGGAAACCGCACGGAAGGCATAGCACCCATGACGACCCTGTCCTTTGAAGCTGCCGGAGCCGCGCGCGAAGCCGTGGAGGCACATGTCCCTGCGCTGGTCCGGGACGAGGTAGCCACGCGGCTGCTCGCCCAGGACCCGACGCTGTGGGGCCCGGATGCCGAAGCGGAGGCCTCCATCCGGCTCGGCTGGCTGAACCCCGCGCCAAGTTCCAGGCCGCTTTTGGGACAGATCGGGGCGCTGCGCGAAGAACTCGCTGCCGAGGGCGTGGACCGGGTGGTCCTCGCCGGCATGGGCGGTTCCTCGCTCGCCCCGGAAGTCATTACCCGCACTGCCGGCGTGAACCTGAAGGTGCTTGATTCCACCGACCCCGACTCGGTTGCCGCCGCGCTGGCGGAGGACCTGGCGTCCACCGTCCTGGTGGTCTCCTCCAAGTCCGGGTCCACGGTGGAAACGGATTCGCAGCGCCGTGCCTTCGAAGACGCCTTCAACAAGGCGGGAATCGATGCCGCCTCGCGGATCGTCGTCGTCACCGATCCCGGGTCGCCGCTTGACGCAGCGGCCCGGGAAGCGGGGTACCGCGCTGTGTTCAACGCCGACCCCAACGTGGGCGGACGCTACTCCGCTCTGACCGCCTTCGGCCTCGTCCCTTCCGGTCTGGCCGGGGCGGACATCGAAGGGCTGCTTGACGCTGCAGAGGACACGGCCGAGATCCTCAGCGACAACGCCGAAGACAACATCGGACTGGCGCTGGGAGCAGCGCTGGGCGGAACCAATCCGCTGCGGAACAAGATCGTCATTGTGGACGAAGAATCCGGCCTGGCCGGATTCCCGGACTGGGCCGAACAGCTCATCGCCGAGTCCACAGGCAAGCTCCAGACCGGCGTCCTGCCGGTCGTGGCGGAACCGGGGGCCCCTGAGGTGCTCAGCGGCGCCCCGGACGTCCTGGTGGTCCGGATTGCCGCCGCGGATTCAGATGCGGTGCCCGAAGGCGACCAGGTAGTCGTTTCCGGCAGCCTCGGCGCCCAGATGATGCTCTGGGAGTATGCCACGGCCGTCGCCGGTCGCCTGCTGGGCATCAACCCCTTCGACCAGCCGGACGTTGAGGCCGCCAAGAAGGCTGCCCGCGGCCTGCTGGACGCGCAGCCGGAGCCGGCCGCGCCGTCGTTCGTTGACGGATCAGTTGAGGTCCGCGGCGATGCCGCACTGCTGGGCGACGCATCGACCCTGGGCGAAGCGCTGAAGGCGCTGCTGGCCCAGCTCGGCGAAGACGGCTACCTGAGCGTCCAGGCCTACCTGGACCGCGCAGCCCAGTCCGAACTCGAGCAGCTGCGTCCGGAGCTGGCAAACGCAACCGGCCGGCCGGTCACTTTTGGCTGGGGGCCGCGGTTCCTGCATTCCACCGGACAGTTCCACAAGGGCGGACCGGCCCAGGGCGTGTACCTGCAGATCACCGGAAACGCCTCCCAGGACATTGCGATCCCCGGAAGGCCCTTCACCTTTGGCGAGCTGATTGCCGCGCAGGCAGCCGGCGATGCCCAGGTCCTCGCGGACCACGGCCGTCCCGTGCTGCGGCTGAACCTGCTGGACAGAAAGGCCGGGGCGGAACAGCTCGCTTCGGCCGTTGCGGACCTGGGTGGTAAATAACTGATGTTCCAAGAGCAAGACAACGCATCGGGGTCCCCGCTGCGCGACCCGCGCGACCGGCGCCTGAGCCGGATCGCAGGGCCGTCCTCGCTGGTGATCTTCGGAGTCACGGGTGACCTGGCCCGCAAGAAGCTCATCCCTGCCGTGTACGACCTGGCGAACCGGGGGCTCCTGCCCCCGAGCTTCTCACTGGTGGGATTCGGCCGGCGGGAATGGAGTGACGCCGACTTTGCCGGCTACGTGAAGGACGCGGTGCAGGCCGGTTCGCGGACCAAGTTCAGCGAAAGTGTCTGGGACCAGCTGGTGGAAGGCATCCGCTTCGTGCAGGGCGGCTTTGACGACCACGATGCGTTCGACACCCTGCACAACACACTCCGGGACCTCGACGAAAAACGGGGCACCCGCGGGAACGTGGCGTTCTACCTTTCGGTTCCGCCCAAGAGTTTCGAGCAGGTCTGCCAGCAGCTGTCCAGCCACGGCCTGGCCGGTTCGGGTGACGGCCGCTGGCGCCGGGTCGTGATTGAGAAGCCGTTCGGCCATGACCTGCAGTCTGCACGGGACCTGAACGCCGTCGTCGAATCCGTGTTCCCTGCTGACGCGGTCTTTCGCATTGACCACTACCTGGGCAAGGAAACAGTCCAGAACATCCTGGCCCTGCGCTTTGCGAACCAGCTCTTCGAACCGATCTGGAACGCCAACTACGTTGACCATGTGCAGATCACCATGGCCGAGGACATCGGCATCGGCGGACGGGCGGGCTATTACGACGGCGTCGGCGCAGCGCGCGACGTCATCCAGAACCACCTGCTCCAGCTGCTGGCGCTCACCGCGATGGAGGAGCCGATCTCCTTCGACGCTGCGCACCTGCGGGCGGAGAAGGAAAAGGTGCTGGCCGCTGTCCGGCTGCCCAAGGACCTCTCCCGGCATTCCGCCCGCGGACAGTACACGGGCGGCTGGCAGGGCGGCGAGAAGGTGACGGGTTTCCTGGAGGAAGAAGGGTTCAACCCGGAGTCCCGGACCGAAACCTTCGCTGCCGTCCGCCTGGACATCAATACCCGGCGCTGGGCAGGCGTGCCGTTCTACCTGCGCGCCGGAAAGCGGCTGGGTCGCCGGGTCACCGAAATCGCCGTCGTTTTCAAGCGCGCGCCCAACCTGCTCTTCCGCGACCATGCCGAGGACGATTTCGGCCAGAACGCCGTGGTCATCCGGGTGCAGCCGGACGAAGGAGCCACCATCCGCTTCGGCTCGAAGGTGCCGGGAACGCAGATGGAGGTGCGCGACGTGTCCATGGACTTTGGGTACGGCCATTCCTTCACCGAATCCAGCCCCGAGGCCTACGAGCGGCTGATCCTGGACGTGCTCCTCGGCGAACCGCCGCTGTTCCCGCGGCACCAGGAAGTTGAGCTCTCCTGGAAGATCGTGGATCCCTTCGAGGAGTACTGGGCCTCCCTGGACGAACAGCCCGAGCCCTACGCGCCCGGAAGCTGGGGACCCTCCTCCGCCGATGAACTGCTTGCCCGCGACGGAAGGACCTGGAGAAGGCCGTGATAGTTGACCTGCCGGACACCACCACCTCGAAGGTGTCCAAGAAGATCGTTGCCATGCGGGACAAGGGCGGAGTCATCGCCCTGGGCCGGGTCCTGACCCTGGTGATCGTCACAGAGCCGGACTACGTCGAAGAGGCCATCGAGGCCGCGAACGACGCCAGCCGGGAACACCCCTGCCGCGTAATCGTGCTGGCCGCCGGTTCCGCCGACGAACCGTCCCGCCTCGATGCGCAGATCCGCGTGGGCGGCGACGCCGGTGCCTCCGACGTCATCCTGCTCTATGGGTACGGCGAGCTGGCCGCTGAGAGTGAGTCACTGGTCTCGGCGCTGCTGCTGCCGGACGCTCCCATTGTGGTCTGGTGGCCGCACGGCCTGCCGCGCTCGGCAGCATCCACCCCGCTGGGACGGATAGCGCACCGCCGGATAACGGACGCGGCCAACGAGCCCAACCCCAAGCAGGCGCTGCTGGACCTGAGCACCAGCTACGTGGACGGGGACACTGACCTGAGCTGGACGCGGCTGACCCACTGGCGGATCCAGCTCGCAGCAGTCCTGGAACAGAACGGCGGGGACGGCATCAGGTCCGTCACGGTGGAAGGTGCGTCCGATTCGGCTAGCACCTTCCTGCTGGCCGCCTGGCTGAAGCACGCACTGCGGGTCCCCGTGGAGATCATCGAGGACCCGGCCGGGGCAGGAATCCGGCGGGTCCGCATTGAGCGGGACGGCGGAGCACTGGAGCTGCGCCGCCCGGAAGGCAGCACTGCCTACCTGACCCAGCCCGGACAGCCCGAACAGCGGATCGCCCTTCCGCTGCGGACACTGCATGAATGCCTCGCGGAAGAACTGCGGCGGCTTGACCCGGACGAAGTATTCGGAGAAGTACTGACCCAGGGGCTGGCCGCGTGCCTGGCCCCGGAAGGGAACGCCGCATGAGGCACTCCCCCAAAGGCGTGACCATCCACCCTGACTTTGATGCCCTGGTGAAGGCCACCGCAGCCCGGCTTGTGACCAAGCTGGTAGACGTCCAGAGCAGGCGCGGGGAAGCCACCGTGGTCCTTACCGGAGGCAGCGCCGGCACCGCCGTCCTGGCCGCGGTGGCCGCAGGACCGGCCCGGACCGCGGTGGACTGGTCCCGGGTGAACTTCTGGTGGGGTGATGAGCGTTTTGTGACACCCGATTCACCGGACCGCAACGCTCTTCCCGCCCAGGAAGCGCTGCTCAGGCCACTTGGCGCCGATCAGGCCCGGGTGCATGAGATGCCCTCCACCGCCGACTTCGACACGGTTGAAGAAGCTGCGGATGCTTACGCTGCCGAGCTGGCCGGAGCTGCTGAAGCCGAGGTACTGGCGGAGGAGTTTGCTGCTCCGGATTCCCGGCTGCCGCGTTTCGACGTGCTGCTGCTGGGCGTCGGACCGGACGCCCACGTAGCTTCGCTGTTCCCGGAGATGGCGGGAATCCGTACAACGGGCCAGACAACCATTGCCGTGCGGAACTCCCCCAAGCCGCCGCCGGAACGGGTCTCGCTGACCCTGGAGGCCATCAATACGGCCGAGGAAGTCTGGCTGACAGTAGCCGGCGAAGACAAGGCAGGTGCGGTGGGGCTGGCCCTTGCCGGTGCCGGTCCGGTCCAGGTGCCGGCCGCAGGCCCGCGCGGACAGCTCAAGACCCGGTGGCTGATTGACCAGGCTGCTGCTTCACAGTTGCCCGAGCAGCTGTTTGAAGGCGAGGATCAGGAAGCCGAAGAACTGGAAGCCGGCAGCTAGCGCCTCCGGCTCAGGAAACATGCACAAAAGGAAGGCCCCGGTCCAAGTGACCGGGGCCTTCCTTTTACAGTCTTGGTTTATGCGGCTGCTGATCCTACGATTCGCCGGAGAACCGCTGGATCAGGCCCAGGGCGATGATGATCAGGCCCCAGGAGATACCGAGGATCACGGTAAAGCGGTTGAGGTTCTTCTCTGCAACACCTGAGGAACCCATGCTGGTGCTCATGCCGCCGCCGAACATATCCGACATGCCGCCGCCACGTCCCTTGTGCAGGAGAATCAGGAGGGTCAGCAGCAGGCTGCTCAGCCCCAGCAGGACAAGCAGGATGATCTTCAGAATTTCCACTTACGGCCTTTCACGGGTGACGCATGAGATTGGAGACCTTGCTGCTGTGCAGGTCAGTCGGTCACCAGATGTTCTTCAAACCTGACAATATTAGCAAATTCGGATACATCCAAACTCGCCCCGCCCACCAGCACGCCGTCTACATCGCGCTCCTTGAGGATGCTGGCGGCATTGGCCGCCTTGACCGAACCGCCGTAGAGCAGGCGCACCTTGGCAGCGACGGCGTCGTCGTAGAGGTCAGCCAGTTCCATGCGGATGGTGGAGCACATTTCCTGGGCATCCTCCGGCCCGGCCACTTCGCCCGTGCCAATGGCCCAGACCGGCTCATAGGCGATCACGAGCTTGGAGACCTCCTCGGCGGAAAGTCCTGCAAGGTCGTTTCGGACCTGCTCGAGCGTGTGCAGCAGGTGCTCCCCTGCCTGGCGTTCGGCCAGGCCTTCGCCCACGCACAGGACCGGCGTGAGGTTGTTGCGGAAGGCTGCCTTGAGCTTGGCATTGAGCAGTTCGTCCGACTCGCCGTGCACGCTGCGGCGTTCGCTGTGGCCGACGAGCACGTAGCTGCAGCCCAGTTTGGAAAGGAACTGCCCGGAGATGTCGCCGGTGAAGGCGCCGGAGTCCTCAGGGGAAAGGTCCTGGCCCCCGTAGCCGATCTTCAGCTTGTCACCCTGCACCAGGGTCTGGGTGCTGCGCAGGTCGGTGAACGGAGGAAAGACAACTACCTCAACGCGGGAATAGTCGTGCCGGGCGTCGCTCAGGGTCCAGGCCAGCTTCTGCAGCAGCGTGATGCCCTGGACGTGGTCCATGTTCATTTTCCAGTTGCCCGCGATCAGCGGTGTGCGGTCGTACGTGCCGTTGGTGGAGGTGGTCATCTCTGCTCCGGTTTCGTTGTGGATGGAAATAAGTACCGTGGACACGCAGAACGGGCCCTCCGGAGGCAGCTCCGGGGGCCCGTCCGCGGCCTACTTGTCGAGGACAGCGATCCCCGGGAGTTCCTTGCCTTCAAGGTACTCCAGGCTCGCTCCGCCGCCCGTTGAGATATGTGAGAAGTCGCTGTCGGAGAAACCGAGCTTGCGCACGGCCGCGGCTGAATCGCCGCCGCCGACCACGGTCAGGCCGGAGCAGTCCCTGAGTCCTTCGGCGACCGCCCGTGTTCCGCCGGAGAACGCGTCGAACTCGAAGACGCCCATCGGGCCGTTCCAGAACACGGTCTCCGCCGAGCGGATCCGGTCGGCGAAGGCCGCACCGGACGCGGGGCCGATGTCCAGCCCGATGCCCGAGGAGCCAAACCGGCTGTCTTCCATTGAATCTGCCGGGACCACCTCGTGTTCGGCGTCGGCGGCGAACTTGTCCGCCACTACGATGTCCGTCGGCAGGACGAACTCGCAGCCGGCCTCCCTGGCACGGGAGAGGTAGTTCCTGACCGTGTCGATCTGGTCTTCCTCAAGGAGTGAAGCACCCACCTTGTGGCCCTGAGCCGCGAGGAACGTGAAGACCATGCCACCGCCCACGAGGAGGTAGTCCGCCCTGGTCATCAGGTTTTCGATCACTGCCAGCTTGTCTGAAACCTTCGACCCTCCCAGGACCACCACATAGGGCTTGGCAGGTTCCTGGGTGAGGCGGGACAGGACTTCGAGCTCGCTGCGGACAAGGTTGCCCTCGTAGGCCGGCAGCACCTCGGCGATGTCGTAGACGCTGGCGTGCCTGCGGTGCACCGCGCCGAAAGCGTCGTCGACAAACGCACCGTTGCCGCCGGTCAGGGAGGCCAGGTCACGTGCCAGCTCCTGGCGCTCTGCGTCGTCCTTGGACGTCTCGCGCGGATCGAAGCGGATGTTCTGCAGCACCAGCACGCTGCCGGATGCGAGGGAACCTGCCAGCTCCCTGGCGCTGGAACCGACTACGTCCTCGGCGAACTCAACCGAAAAGGGCGCGAGCTCATCCAGCCGGTCAGCAGCGGGACGGAGGTTGTACTTCTCGTCCGGCTTGCCCTTGGGCCTGCCCAGGTGTGCCATGACGATAACCTTGGCGCCGTGCTCAACCAGCAGCTGCAGCGTGGGGATTGAGGCGCGGATCCGGCCATCGTCGGTAACGCGCCCGTCATCCAGCGGTACGTTGAGGTCGGAGCGGACCAGAACGTACCTGTTGTCAACGCCGTCGCTGATCAGTTCGTCAAGTGTCTTGATTGTCATGTCAACCTTTGTTTCTTAGCCGTTCGGGCGGGGACCTAGAGCTTTGAGGCTACGAGCGCGGTGAGGTCCACCATCCGGCACGAGTAGCCCCATTCGTTGTCGTACCAGCCGACCACCTTGATCTCATTGCCCATCACCCGGGTCAGCGGGGCATCGAAGATGCAGGACGAAGGATCGGTCACGATGTCGGAGGAGACGATTGGTTCATCGGAGTAGCGCAGGTAGCCGTTGAGGTTCCCTTCGCTTGCGGCCTTGTAGGCGTCGTTGATTTCCTCGACGCTGGCCTCGCGCGCCAGGTTCACGGTCAGGTCCGTGACGGAACCGGTCGGAACCGGAACTCGGAGGGCAAAGCCGTCCAGCTTTCCGTCCAGCTCGGGAATGACCAGGCCGATTGCCTTGGCTGCGCCGGTGGTGGTGGGAACGATGTTCAGTGCGGCTGCGCGGGCCCGGCGAAGGTCGCGGTGCGGGCCGTCCTGCAGGTTCTGGTCCGCGGTGTAGGCGTGCACGGTGGTCATCAGGCCCCGCTCAATGCCGAACGCATCGTTGATGACCTTTGCAAGCGGTGCCAGGCAGTTGGTGGTGCAGGATGCGTTGGAGACGATGCTGTCGGTCGCCGGATCGTACTCGGAGTCGTTCACGCCCATCACGATGGTGCGGTCTGCGCCCTTGCCGGGTGCGGAGATCAGGACCTTCTTGGCGCCGGCATCAAGGTGCTTGCGTGCGTCGTCGGCCTTGGTGAAGAAGCCGGTGGATTCGATGACGATGTCCACGCCCATGTCTTTCCACGGCAGGTTGGACGGGTCCCGCTCGGCGAGGACCCGGATGGTCTTGCCACCGACTACCAGGTTGCCGTCCTGGACCTCGACGCTTTCGCCGATGCGCCCGGTGATGGAGTCGTACTTGAGCAGATGGGCCAGGGCCTCGGGGCTGGTCAGGTCATTGACGGCGACAATATCCAGATCCGCGTTCTGCTCGAGCGCTGCCCGAAAGTAGTTGCGTCCGATACGCCCGAATCCGTTGATTCCAACACGAGTAGTCACTTTTGTTCTCTCCTTGATAGCGGTCGTTCGAGAATCAGTGACCTCAGTGGGAAAAGGCCACTTCAGTTGACTTCACAGGAGCGGCGCATTCCGGACCTGCATCAGCGCACGGATTGCCGGTCAGGCACTGCATGAGCCGTTGCTTCATCTTACGCGCAGGTGCCGCCGGTGTGTGACCGGCGGCACCTGATAATCGGCGCTGCAGACGCAATTAAGGCGTGTTAGGCGGGCAGGACCAGCTGGCTGGCGCCGGAGCGTGCAGCCTCGAAGCGCGCAGCGACGTCGGCCCAGTTGACGATGTTCCAGAAGGCCTTGACGTAGTCAGCCTTCACGTTGACGTAGTCCAGGTAGAAGGCGTGCTCCCACATGTCCAGCATCAGCAGCGGAATGGTGCCAACGGGGATGTTGCCCTGCTGGTCGTAAAGCTGCTCGATGACCAGGTTTCCGCCGAGGGGCTCGTAGGCCAAGATGGCCCAGCCGGATCCCTGCAGGGAGTTGGCTGCAGCGGTGAACTGGCCGCGGAAGGCATCGAAGGATCCGAAGAAGTCGTCGATGGCTGCTGCGAGCTCGCCTACGGGCTTGTCGCCGCCTTCCGGAGACAGGTTGTTCCAAAAGATGGAGTGGTTGGTGTGTCCGCCGAGGTGGAAGGCGAGGTCCTTAGAGAGCTTCGGGATGTTGCCGAACTCGCCCTTTTCCCGGGCTTCAGCCATCTGGGCCAGTGCGGTGTTGGCGCCGGCTACGTAGGTGGCGTGGTGCTTGTCATGGTGGAGCTCCATGATGCGTGCCGAGATGTGGGGCTCAAGGGCTGCGTAGTCGTACGGCAGTTCCGGCAGTGTGTATTCGTTCACGAAAATCCTCCGTTGATTGTCGGATCCATAACTCCGGATGGCGTGTCCATCCGGACGTTTGATAGTGCTGCATAAATCAGCACGCTTAGTCCATCCTATGCAAGACGTTACTGGTCTAGCATTTCAGGGGTCACATTGGCTTCAGTGCCGGGGATGCCAAGTTCAGCTGCACGCTTATCCGCCATCGCCAGCAGGCGTCGGATCCGGCCCGCGATGGCGTCCTTGGTCATGGGCGGGTCGGCCAGCCGGCCCAGTTCGTCAAGGCTGGCCTGCTTGTGCGCGACACGCAGCTCACCCGCGTAGCGCAGGTGCTCCGGGACGTCTTCGCCCAGGATTTCAAGGGCCCGCTCCACGCGTGCTCCGGCAGCTACGGCTGCCTGCGCGCTGCGCCGCAGGTTGGCGTCGTCGAAGTTGGCGAGGCGGTTGGCGGTGGCCCGGACTTCCTTGCGCATCCGGCGCTCTTCCCAGACCATCAGCGCGTCATGGGCCCCCATGCGGGTCAGGAGGGCGGCAATGGTGTCCCCGTCGCGGATGACCACGCGGTCGACGCCGCGCACCTCCCGCGCTTTGGCCTGGATTCCGATGCGCCGGGCAGCGCCGACCAGCGCGAGGGCAGCCTCCGGACCGGGGCAGGTGACTTCAAGCGAGGATGAACGCCCGGGTTCGGTCAGGGACCCGTGGACCAGGAAGGCACCGCGCCAGACCGCCTCGGCGTCCGCGGCGGAACCGTTGACGACGACGGAAGGCAGCCCGCGGACCGGACGGCCGCGGGCGTCCAGCAGGCCGGTCTGCCGCGCCAGCGATTCGCCGTCCTTGACCACGCGCACTATGTAGCGGTTACCGCGGCGGAGCCCGGATCCTGAGACCACCACGATGTCGCTGGCGTGGCCGTAGACTTCCGCAATGGCCGCCCGCAGCCGGCGTGCGGTGGAAGCCAGGTCAACTTCCGCTTCAATCACGATGCGGCCCGAGATGATGTGCAGGCCTCCTGCAAAACGCAGCATTGCCGAGACTTCGGCTTTACGAACCGAGGACTTCTTTACGCTCAGGCGCGAAAGTTCCTCTTTGACTGCAGCAGTCAGCGCCACAAACACACTCCTAGTTCTCCCCAAAAATATCGTGATAAGCAGCGGCCAGCCGCAGCGGATCATGGATCGGCCGCCCGGCCGCTGCCCCTACCTTACCGAAGACGGCCCGTGCGCCCATTTCCGCGGCGGCTGCTGCGAAGGAGTCCCGGTCCTCGACGACGGCCGGGTCCGCGAGGACAGCGTCCACCTTGAAGCCGGGGGCATAGCGCCGGATTGCGTGCAGGTGGTCCACCGCGCTCATGCCCGCGGTTTCCTTGGTTTCGTTGCGCAGGTTCATCGTCAGGCAGCGGCGGGCACTTGTGGCACACAGGGCGTCACGCATCTGGGGCAGCAGCAGGTGCGGCAGCACCGAGGTGTACCAGGATCCGGGGCCAAGGATGACCCAGTCCGCTTTCTCAATGGCGGTGAGGGCATCGGGGCACGCAGGTGCGTCCGAAGGCAGCAGGCGGACGTTGACCACGTTGGACCGGGTGCCGGCCACGGCCAGTTCAGCCTGGCCGGTCACCGTCTCATGGCGCAGCCCGGAGTCAGTCTGCCGCAGCACGTCCCCCTGGATCGTCAGCGGATGGGTGGACATCGGCAGGACCTGCCCCCGGGCGCCGAGCAGGGCGCCTGCCCACTGCAGCCCCGCCACAGGATCCCCCAGCAGCTCCCAGAGCGTCACAATGAGCAGGTTGCCCAGTGCATGGTTGTCCAGTGAACCGTCCACCCCAGGCCGGGACTTGAAGCGGTGCTGCATGACGTCCCGCCACGTGCGTCCCCAGTCAGTGTCGTCGCACAGGGCAGCCAGTGCCATTCGCAGGTCCCCTGGGGGAAGCACATCGAGTTCTTCGCGCAGGCGGCCGGAAGAGCCGCCGTTATCTGCCACGGTGACAACGGCCGTGAGGTCGGTGGTCAGCAGGCGAAGCGCGGAAAGCGTAGCCGACAGTCCGTGCCCTCCCCCAAGCGCGACGACGGCGGACGGCCTGGATCCGCTGGTGGCCGGCAGGGTGGAACCCTCCGGAAGCACCGGGATGGGGCCGGTCAGGAAGCCCACCTACTCCCGCCCCAGATCGCGGTGGTGGGCGCTGACCGTGACATGGGGAAGCTTGGCAAGGCGCTTGGCCAGTTCCTCCGTGACCGCGACGGACCGGTGCTTTCCGCCGGTGCAGCCCACGGCGATGGTCGCATAGTGCTTGTTCTCGCGGCGGTAGCCGTCAATTACCGGTACCAGGGCATCCACGTAACGGTCCAGGAATTCCTCGGTGCCCAGCGCAGCCAGGACGTAGTCCCGCACATCGGCATCCTGGCCGGTGTGCGGACGAAGCTGGGGAACCCAGTGCGGGTTGGGGATGAAGCGCACGTCCGCAACGAAGTTCGCGTCCACCGGCAGCCCGTACTTGAAGCCGAAGCTCATGACGTTCAGGCGCAGGACGATGGGACCCTGTTCGGTGAAGAGTTCGGTCACGGCCGTCGCGAGGGCGTGCACGTTCAGCTTGGACGTGTCAATGATGATGTCGGAAGCGTCCCGCAGTTCCTTCACCACGTCGCGCTCCGCGGCAATGCCGTCCAGGATGCGGCCGTCCTCCTGCAGCGGGTGCGGCCGCCGTCCGGATTCGAAGCGCTGCACCAGGGTCTGGTCCGAGGCATCAAGGAACAGGACCCGGTAGGTGACGCCGGCGGCGCGCAGGTTGTTCAGCGCTTCGCGGATGTCCTGGAAGAGCTCCTTGCTGCGCACGTCGATCACGACGGCGAGCTTGGGGATCGAATGCGGCATCCGGGAGACGAGCTCGGTGAGGGTGCCCAGCATGAGCGGTGGAAGGTTTTCCACCACGTACCAGCCGTGGTCCTCCAGCGCGTTGGCAGCCGTGCTGCGGCCGGCACCGGACATACCGGTGACAACGAGCAGTTCGGACTCAGCGGGTTTGACGCTCTGCAGCCCGTCCACTTCACTCATGTCTATTTTCCCGTCACTCACCGGGCTCCCAATGCCGGGCAGCCGCTGCTTTGCCGCTGCCTGTCCCCGTGGAGGGAACCGGGCAGTCCGGCCATCCCAGCCTAGCTAAGATTCAACTATTTCGCCGGTGGCCATGTTTACGGCCGGTGCCGCGTCCGCGCCCGACGCGGCGAGGGCTGCCTGCAGGGCCGCGGCCATGGACGGTCCAATACCGGGAACCTCCTGCAGCTGCGCGGCGTCGGCCTGCTTGAGGCGCCGTACAGAACCGAAGTGCTTCAGCAGGGCCTTCTGCTTGGCGGGTCCCAGTCCGGGCACTGAATCCAGTACTGAGGCGGTCATTGACTTGCCGCGCTTCTGCCGGTGGAACGTGATGGCGAACCGGTGGGCTTCATCGCGGATCCGCTGCAGCAGGAACAGGGCCTGGGAGGAACGCGGGAGGATCACCGGGAAGTCGCTCTCCGGAACCCAGACTTCTTCGAGGCGCTTGGCCAGCCCCACGACGTACACGTCGGTGATGCCGAGGTCTTCCAGGGCCCGGGACGCGGCAGTGACCTGGGGCTTGCCGCCGTCGACCACCACCAGGTTGGGCGGGTAGGCGAACTTGGCCTTCGGCGCCGCCGTCAGCGTGTCAGCTACCGGACCGCTGGGCTCCTCTGCCGCCGGAACTGACCCGGGCTCGGCGTCGGGCACCGGCGCGGCGGGATCGAAGTTTTCTGCAAGATAGTGCTTGAAGCGCCGGGAAATCACGTCGTACATGGAGGCGGTGTCGTCGCGGGCCGCGTCACCGGTGATCGAGAAGCGGCGGTAGTCCGACTTCTTCATCAGCCCGTCTTCGGCCACCACCATGGAGGCGACAACGTTCGTTCCCTGGACGTGGGAGATGTCGTAGCACTCGATGCGCAGCAGCGGAACCGGAAGATCCAGTGCCTCCTGCAGTTCGGACAGTGCAGCCGAGCGCGTCGTCAGGTCGCCGGCGCGGCGGCTCTTGTGCAGCCGCATGGCGTCCTCGGCGTTGCGGGTGACGGTTTCCATGAGGGACTTCTTGTCGCCGCGCCGGGGAACTGAAATTTTCACCTTGGATCCGCGCAGCCCGGCGAGCCAGACCTGCAGCTCTTCGGCGTTGTCCGGCAGCACCGGGACCAGGACCCGGCGCGGAATGCTGTCCGCCATGGACGCTTCGCCGTAGACCTGCTGCAGCAGGTGCTCCACGATCTCGCCGGTATCCATGTCTTCGACCTTCTCCACCACCCAGCCGCGCTGGCCGCGGATCCGTCCGCCGCGGACGTGGAATACCTGGACCGAGGCTTCGAGCTCGTCCTGGACCATTCCAAAGATGTCGGCATCAGTGTCTTCGGACAGGACGACGGTGTTCCGCTCGAAGACCTTCTTCAGGGCTGCGATGTCGTCGCGGATCCGGGCAGCTGACTCGTAGTCGAGATCCGCCACCGCTGCCTGCATCCGCTTCTCCAGGTCCTGGATGAAGCGCTTGCCCTCACCTGACATAAAGGAGCACAGTTCCGCTGCCAGCGCCCGGTGGTCTTCCGGGCTGATCCGCCCGACGCAGGGTGCCGAGCACTTGTCGATGTACCCCAAGAGGCAGGGCCGTCCGGTGCGTTCGGCCCGCTTGAAGACCCCGGCACTGCAGGTGCGGACCGGGAAGACACGCAGCAGGGTGTCCAGGGTTTCGCGGATGGCTTTTGCCGGATAGAACGGGCCAAAGTAGCGCGTGTCCTTCCGGCGCTCCCCGCGCATGACCTGCGCACGGGGATACTTCTCCCCCATGGTCACGGCGAGGTAGGGGTAGGACTTGTCATCCCGGAACATGATGTTGAACCGGGGATTGAATTCCTTGATCCAGGTGTACTCGAGCTGCAGTGCTTCAAGCTCGGTGCCCACCACCGTCCATTCAACGCTGGTGGCCGTAAAGACCATGGCCCGGGTCTTTGGCATCAGCTGCCGCGGACTGGCGAAGTACGAATTAAGCCGTGACCGGAGGTTCTTTGCCTTGCCTACGTAGATAACCCGCCGGTGTTCGTCGCGGAAACGGTACACCCCGGGTTCGGTCGGGATCTCCCCCGTCCGGGGCCGGTAAGTTGCTGGATCTGCCACTTTTCCATCCTACGGCCCGCGCCCGGCCGGCAGAGCCGGGTTCGCCGCCCGCGCAAAGCGCACCCGGCAGTGCTGCCTAGGCGCCGTCGGGCTTGTTCTGGTTGTAGCTGCCGGCGCGTTCCTGGCCGGAGAGCTCGGCAATCGCGTCCATGACCTGGTCTGTGACGCGCCGCCGTTCGGGCAGTGCATGCTGCGGGCCGGTCTTCGAGAAGTAAAGCGGCCGTCCCACGCTCATGGTGAAGGAGTGCGGCTTGACCCATTTCTTGCCGGCCGGCTGCAGCCGTTCCGTGCCGATCAGGCCTACCGGTACCACCGGAGCGCCGGAGGTCAGGGCAAGCCAGCCGACCCCGGTGCGGCCGCGGTAGAGCAGCCCGTCCCGAGAACGCGTGCCTTCGGGATAGATGCCGATGCCGCCGCCGGTTTCAAGTACGTCCAGCAGGGACTTCAGTGCCGCTACGCTGGCGGCCTGCTGGCCGCGTTCAACCGGAATGGAACCCACGCTCTCGAAGAAGTTCCGCATGGCGGCGCCCTTGAGGCCGGGCGTGGTGAAGTATTCAGCCTTGGCGAAGAAGCCGACGCGGCGGGGCATCAGCGCCTGGATGAGCACACTGTCCAGGAAGGACAGGTGGTTGGCGGCAACGATGAACGGGCCGGTGGTGGGAACGTTCTCCAGCCCGGTGATGCTGGGCCGGCACATTGAAATCAGTCCCCGCGTGCTGGACCGCGTGAGGTTATACAGTCCCATTGGCACCTGCCGGTTGCGTGCAGGCGCGGACAGCGGGAGCCAGGTCCGCTGCGGAGCGCACGACGGCGGCGGCTCCGGCCGCCTCGAGCTCGCCGTCCGGGGCAAATCCCCAGGCCACGCCGATGCAGGGAATGCCGTTGGCGGAAGCGCCGTGGACGTCGTGGGAACGGTCGCCGATCATCACGGCGGAGGAATACCTGCCGTGATGCTCTGCCAGGGCAGCGCGGATGATGGAGACTTTTCCGTCGGCTGCGGCGAGCCGCTCGTCTGCCGGGGAGCCGTGGATCGAGTCGAAGAGGGTGTCGAGTCCCTGGACGGCCAGGAGCTCACGCGCGATGGGTTCCGGCTTCTGCGTCGCGACGGCGACGAGCGCGCCGTCCGCGCGCAGGTTCCGGACGGCGTCGGCAATGCCCGGGTACGGCCTGCTCGCAGCCATGCCGGTTTCCCGGTAGCCCCTGCGGTAGCGTGCGATCACGCTCTCCAGCTGCTCTGCCGGCACGGAAGCGATGGTTGTGAGGGACTCCTTCAGTGCCGGTCCCACCATGCGGTCGAGCTCGGCTGCGGGCGGCACCGGCAGACCGGCTTCGGCGAGTGCTGCTGAGATGCCCCCGGTGATGCTGCCGGCAGGGTCCACGAGGGTGCCGTCCAGGTCGAACAGCACCAAAAGCCTTGAATTCGTCACCGGGCAAGTTTCGCACAGACAGGGGCGCCGGCGTAAAAACGTATAACCTGGCGGGAATATGTCAGCAGGATTTGCCGGACCGGCAGGCGGCCCTAGCTGAGGATCTCGGCCAGGAACCTTCCGGTGTGGCTGTCCGGAGACTTCGCCACCTTCTCAGGTGTGCCGGAGGCAACAACCATGCCGCCGCCGGTACCGCCGTCGGGCCCCAGGTCAATGATCCAGTCCGCGCTCTTGATGACGTCCAGGTTGTGCTCAATGGTAATGACCGTGTTGCCCTTCTCCACCAGGCCCTGCAGCACGAGGAGCAGCTTGCGGACGTCTTCGAAGTGCAGACCCGTGGTCGGCTCATCCAGGACGTACACGCTGCGGCCGTTGGACCGCTTCTGCAGCTCGGCTGCGAGCTTTACGCGCTGCGCCTCGCCGCCGGAGAGTGTGGTGGCCGGCTGGCCCAGGCGCACGTAGCCGAGACCAACGTCCACCAGGGTGTTCAGGTGCCGGGCAATCGGCGCGAAGGCAGCGAAGAATTCCGCTGCTTCTGCGATTGGCATGTCCAGGATTTCGGCAATGTTCTTGCCCTTGTAATGGACCTCGAGGGTTTCCCGGTTAAAGCGGGCACCGTGGCAGACCTCGCAGGGTACATACACGTCCGGCAGGAAGTTCATCTCGATTTTCAGGGTGCCGTCACCGTGGCAGGCTTCGCAGCGGCCGCCCTTGACGTTGAACGAGAACCTGCCGGGCAGGTAGCCGCGCACCTTTGCCTCGGTGGTCTCGGCAAAGAGCTTGCGGATGTGGTCGAACACGCCGGTGTAGGTGGCCGCGTTGGACCGCGGAGTGCGTCCGATGGGGCTCTGGTCCACGTGGATGACCTTGTCCAGGTGTTCCAGGCCGTCCACCCGGGTGTGCCGGCCGGCAACGTGCTTTGCTCCGTTGAGCTTGCTGGCCAGGACCCGGTAGAGGATGTCGTTGATGAGGGTTGACTTGCCGGAACCGGAGACGCCGGTCACCGCGGTGAAGACGCCCAGGGGCACGCTGACGTCGATGTTGCGCAGGTTGTTTTCCCGCGCCCCAACGATCTTGAGCTGACGGGACTTGTCCACCTTGCGCCGCTTGGCGGGGATTTCGATTTTCCGCCGGCCGGAAAGGTAGTCGCCGGTGATCGAACGCGTGTTGGTGAGCAGTTCGGACAACGGACCGGAGTGGACGATCTCGCCGCCCTTCTCCCCCGCACCAGGTCCTACGTCGACGACCCAGTCAGCTTCGTGGATGGTGTCTTCGTCATGCTCCACCACAATCAGCGTGTTGCCGAGGTTCCGCAGCCGCGCAAGGGTTTCGATCAGGCGGCGGTTGTCCCGCTGGTGCAGGCCGATCGAGGGTTCGTCCAGGACGTACAGCACGCCCACGAGGCCGGAGCCGATCTGGGTGGCCAGGCGGATGCGCTGGGCTTCACCGCCGGAGAGTGTTGCTGCCGGGCGGTCCAGGGAAAGGTACTCAAGTCCGACGTCGAGCAGGAAGGTCAGGCGGGCCTTGATCTCCTTGAGGACCTGCTCGCCGATCTTGGCTTCGCGGTCGGTCAGCTCGAGGTTTTCGAAGAACTCTGCCGCTTCGCGCAGCGGCATGGCGCTGGCTTCGGCAATGTTGCGCTTGTTGATCAGCACTGACAGGGACGCGGGGTTCAGGCGCGCGCCGCCGCACTCGGGGCATGCGATCTCCCGCATGTACTCCTCGTACCGGTCGCGGGAGCTCTCGGACTCGGTTTCCTGGTGCTTGCGCTTGATGTAGCCAATCACGCCTTCGAAGCCGGTCGTGTACTTGCGTTCCCGGCCGAACCGGTTCTTGTACTGCACCACAACCTTGTGGTCCTTGCCGTGCAGCACTGCCTCACGGGCCTTGGCCGGCAGCTTCTTCCACGGAACGTCCATGGAGAAGCCCATGTCCTTGGCGAGTCCGGACAGCAGCCGGTTCCAGTACTCAGTGGTGGCGGTTCCCATGGACCATGGCGCAATGGCGCCGGCGGCGAGGCTGAGGTTCGGGTTGGGAACCACCAGTTCCTCGTCCACCTCCAGCCGGGAGCCGATGCCGGTGCAGACGGGGCAGGCACCGAACGGATTGTTGAAGGAGAAGGACCGCGGCTCGATCTCATCGATTGCCAGGGGATGTTCGTTGGGGCAGGCCAGGTGCTCGGAGAAGCTCCTGGTCCGTTCCGGGCTGTCTTCGGGCAGGTCAACGAAGTCTGCCAGGACGCGGCCGTCGGCAAGCCCCAGGGCGGTTTCAACCGAGTCGGTCAGGCGCTGGCGGATGCCGTCCTTGGCTACCAGGCGGTCGATGACCACCTCAATGGTGTGCTTGTACTGCTTGCCCAGCTTGGGCGGATCGGAGAGCTGGACGGTCTTTCCGTCAACCTTGGCGCGGGAGTAGCCCTTGGCTGCGAGGTCCTTGAACAGGTCGACGAACTCACCCTTGCGTCCGCGGACCACCGGAGCCAGGATCTGGTAGCGCGTGCCCTCTTCGAGCTCGAGGAGCTGGTCGGTGATCTGCTGCGGCGTCTGGCGGCTGACCGGCTCACCGCAGACGGGGCAGAAGGGCGTACCCACGCGCGCCCAGAGCAGGCGCATGTAGTCGTGGATCTCGGTAATGGTGCCCACCGTGGAGCGCGGATTGCGGCTGGTGGACTTCTGGTCGATGGAGACCGCGGGCGAGAGACCCTCGATGAAGTCGACGTCCGGCTTGTCCACCTGTCCCAGGAACATGCGGGCGTAGGAGGAAAGGGACTCGACGTAGCGCCGCTGTCCTTCGGCGAAGATGGTGTCGAACGCCAGGGAGGACTTGCCCGAACCGGAAAGACCGGTAAAGACGATCATGGCGTCGCGGGGAAGATCAAGGTCCACGTTCTGCAGGTTGTGTTCCCTTGCCCCCTTCACGACCAGGCGCGAAAGATCGCCGGAGGGGTGGGGATTGTGGCCAGAAGTCAGTGAAGTCGCGGTAGACACGCTTTCCACTCTAGATCAAAGGCGATTCGAAAACGTATTCGAGGGCGGGCGTGTTCACCGCTGGCGTAGGGCAGCCTGGATGTAGGAGAGGGCGTCCTTGTGATCCACGCCGTTGGCGCTGACGGTCTCGGCGAAAATCCGCGCCGCCTCGGCCACGCGGCGGCGTCCGTTATCCCCCGCAGCGGCAACGACCGTTCCGGCACGGGACCGTGTGGTGACTACCTCGGCGTGCTCGAGTTCCCGGTAGGCCCGCGCCACGGTGTTGACTGCGAGGCCCAGCTGGGCTGCGAGGGTGCGTACGGGAGGCAGCCGGGTACCAACGGGGAGGCTGCCGTCGTTGGCGGCGTCGAGAATCTGCAGCCGGAGCTGTTCGAACGGGGGCACTGAACTTGCCGCATCGATTCGTACCCAGGAGAGCACGCCGTCGTTCATGCCACCGCTTTCTTCATTGCCTGCCCCGGCCGCGGGCGCGGTCCGGTTCCTGGTCCATCTTGCCACGGCGCGCCCGAAGCGGAGCGGAGGCAGGGACTAATCCGGTGCGTCAGCGCTGGCAGCCGGTTCGCTGAACTGGGACTGGTAGAGCTGCGCGTAGAACCCCCCTGCTTCCAGCAGGGCTTCATGGGTGCCCTGCTCCACGATCTGCCCGTCCCGAACCGCCAGGATGACGTCAGCGTCGCGGATGGTGGACAGGCGGTGGGCGATGACAAAACTGGTGCGGGCTTCGCGCAGTGCTCCCATAGCCAGCCGGATCGCGACTTCGGTGCGCGTGTCCACCGAGCTGGTCGCTTCGTCCAGCACCAGGATAGCCGGGTTGGCCAGCCATGCCCGGGCTATGGTGATGAGCTGGCGCTGCCCCTGGCTCAGCGATCCGCCGTCCGCGCTTAGGACCGTGTCATAGCCCTCCGGGAGGGAGCGGACAAAGTGGTCCACGTGCGTAGCCTTCGCGGCCTCAACGATTTGCTCATCGGTGGCGTCCGGCGCACCGTAGGCGAGGTTCTCCCGGACGGTGCCCTCGAAAAGCCAGGCGTCCTGGAGCACCATCCCGATGCTGCGCCGGACGTCGTCCCTCGTCATGGACATGGTGTTGACGCCGTCCAGCAGGATTTCTCCGGAGTCCACGTCATAGAAGCGCATCAGCAGGTTCACCAGGGTGGTCTTGCCGGCCCCGGTCGGTCCGACGATCGCCACAGTCTGTCCGGGCCTGGCCTCGAAGGAGAGGTCATGGATCAGCGGAGCCTCGGGCGAGTAGGAGAAGCTGACGTGCCGGAAGGCAACGTCCCCGCGCACCCGCCCCAGCCGAACAGGGTCTTTGGGGTCCGGCTCGATTTCCTTTGCGTCGAGCAGGGCAAACACACGTTCCGCGGAGGCCAGGCCGGACTGCAGCATGTTGATCAGTCCGCCCAGCTGGCCCAGCGGCTGGCTGAACTGGCGGCTGTACTGCACGAACGCCTGGACGCCTCCGATGGACAGTGCCCCGCCGGCCACCTGGATGCCGCCGACGACGGCAACGGCAACGTAGTTCAGGTTCGATATGAAGGTCATGGTCGGCATGATGATGCCGGAGACGAACTGCGCCCGGAACGACGATTCGTAGAGCCGTTCGTTGCCGGGGAGGAATCCTTCCACCACGCGCTCCTGCTGCCCGAAGGCCTTCACCACGTCCTGGCCGGTGAACATTTCCTCGATGTAGCCGTTGACTTCCCCGGTGGTCTTCCACTGGGCCTTGAACTGCACCTGCGAGCGCCGGGCGATCAGGACGGTCACCAAAGCCGAGACCGGCACCGTGAGCACAGCGATCAGGGCAAGTAGCGGGGAAATCCAGAGCATCATCCCCAGCACCCCCACGATCGTGAGCACGGAGGTGATGACCTGGGTAATGCTCTGCGACAGGGTCTGCGCCAGGTTGTCGATGTCGTTGGTCACCCGGCTCAGGACGTCTCCGCGGGACTGCTGCTGGAAATGGGACATGGGCAGGCGGAAGAGCTTGGCATCCACGTCCCGGCGCAGCCGGTACATGGCGTTCTGCACTATCCGCGCCGTTACGCGTGCCTGCGCCCAGCCGAAAAAGAAAGACGCCAGGTAAATGGCGAGCACAGCCATCAGCAGCATGCCCAGGGAAGTGAAGTTGATGCCCTCCCCCGGAACGGCGTCCATGGCGGCGAGCATGTCCGCCAGCTGCGTCTCCCCTGCAGCCCGCAGCGCCTCCACCTGGTCAGCCTTGGACACACCCGGCGGCAGCGAAGCGCCAATCACGCCGTCGAAAATCACGTTGGTGGCATCACCGAGGACCTTGGGGGCGGTGACCGCGAGCGCCACGGAGACGACGCCGAAGAACAGCACCGCTGCTGCCCGCCAGGTATCCGGGGACAGCAGGCGAAGCAGCCGTGCCGTGGAAGCCTTGAAGCTGGCCGGCCTGGCTGCCGGGCCGCCGCGGCCGTGCATGCTCACAGCGCCTCCTCGGGTGTGTACTGCGAGGAGACGATCTCACGGTACGCCGGGTTCGCTTCCAGCAGTTCCGCATGGGTGCCCATGCCGGCGATCCGCCCTTCCTCCAGGACGATGATCCGTGCGGCGTCGGTAATGGTGTTCACCCGCTGGGCAACCACAACCACCGTGGCGTGGGCAGTCCGCTGTTTCAGGGCTGCGCGCAGCCGGGCGTCCGTGGTGAAGTCCAGTGCGGAGAAGCTGTCATCGAACAGGTAGATGGCCGGCTGGACCACCAGTGCCCTCGCGATGGCGAGCCGCTGGCGCTGTCCGCCGGAGAAGTTGCCGCCGCCCTGCTCCACTTCGTGGTCGAGCCCGCCTTCGGCCGCCCGGACAAAATCGGCGGCCTGGGCAATCTCCAGCGCTTCCCACAGTTCCTCGTCCGTGGCGCCGGGCTTCCCGAAGCGCAGATTGGAGGCGATGGTGCCGGAGAAAAGATGTGCACGCTGCGGCACCAGGCCAATCCCCTGGCGCAGTGAATGCAGGGTCACGGCTGCCGTGTCCTGTCCGTCGATGCTGATGCTCCCTTCCGTGGGATCCAGCAGCCGCGGCACCAGGTTCAGCAGCGTGGACTTTCCCGCTCCGGTTGAACCGATGATGGCGGTCGTCTGTCCCGGCTCGGCCTCAAAGGTGATGTCCTGCAGGACGGGGTCCTCTGCGCCGGGGTAGGTGAACCCCACGCCGGAGAAGGCCAGCCGGCCGCCGTCGTACACCAGCGCGCCGGCATCCTCGGCGTCCCGGACGCTGGTCCTGGTATCCAGCACCTCATAGATCCGCTCGGCACAGACCGCCGCCCGGGGCAGCATCATGATCATGAACATGGACATCATCACTGCCATCAGGATCTGCATGATGTAGGCGATGAACGCCGTGAGCGCACCGATCTGCATCTGCCCGGCGTCGATCCGGAAAGCACCTAGCCACACCACGGCGACCGTGGCGAGGTTTGCGACCAGCATGGTGGCAGGAAACAGCAGGGCCAGGTGCTGGCTCACCCGCAGCTGGGTACCGGTGAGGTCCTGGTTGGCGCCGTCGAACCGCTGCTTCTCCGTACGCTCGCGCACGAAGGCGCGGATGACCGCGATTCCCATAATCTGTTCGCGGAGCACTCCGTTGACCCGGTCGATCTGTTTCTGCGCCCGCCGGAACAGCGGCACCAGCCGGCGCAGCACGAGCCCGATGATGATCACCAGGACCGGGAGGATCAGCAGCAGGATCCCGGAGAGCGGGATGTCCTGGTCAAGGGCAAGCAGTACCCCGCCCACGCCCATGATCGGGGCGGAAACCATCATGGTCATGGTCATCAGCAGGGACATCTGCACCTGCTGCACGTCATTGGTGGTCCGGGTGATGAGCGACGGAGCCCCGAACAGTCCCACTTCACGCGCAGAGAAGGTCTCCACGTTGGTGAAAAGGGAACGGCGGACGTTCCGTCCCACGCGCATGGCGGTGCGGGCCGCGTAGAAGGTGGCCGCGACGGAGCAGACCACCTGGCCGGCCGTGACCGCGAGCATCCAGCCGCCGATGTTCATGATCGTGGCGGTGTCGCCCTTCACCACGCCCTGGTCGATAATGTCCGCGTTGAGCGTGGGCAGGAACAAAGTGGCGGCGGTCTGCAGGAACTGCAGGATAACGACGGCGGCTACCGCACCTTTGTACGGGGCCAGGTTTTCGCGAACGAGCCTAAGAAGCACGTATCCTCCCGGAACTGCCGGGGCGTTCCGGCACCATCTGAACGTACGCCCGGCGCGGCCCGGCGGCAAGGTATCACCGGACACGCAGCCCGCCTGTCCTGCGGCGGGCCGCCGGAGACGTTTAGACTGGCGCCATGCTGGATACCAGGAACGTTTCGATTCGCCGCGCCTCGGTTGGCTCCATGGACAACAACGTCTATGTGCTCACCGCCAAGAACTCGGGCGCCCAGGTGCTCATTGATGCCGCAGATGATTTCCCGCGCATTCAGGAACTGCTCGACGCCGGAGCAGCCGACAGCGCTGCGGGCCGGGCCGCGGTGCAGATGATCATCACGACGCACAGCCACTGGGACCATGTGCGGGCCCTCGCGGAAGCCAAAGCCGTTACCGGCGCCCGTACCGCTGCCGGCGGAGCGGACACGGCAGACATTGAGGTGCCAACGGACGTACCGCTTTCCCACGGAGACGTGCTGGACTTTGACGGGTTCGATTTGGAAGTCATCGCCCTGCGCGGCCACACCCCCGGCTCGGTAGCCCTGGTCTACCGGGACCCGGAGGGCCCGGCGCACCTGTTCACCGGCGACTCCCTGTTCCCCGGCGGAGTGGGAAACACCCAGAAGGATCCCGAACGCTTCACGGCGCTCTACAACGACGTAGTCGAACGTATATTCGAACAGTTCCCGGATGACACCCTGGTGCACCCGGGCCACGGGGCCGGAACCACCCTTGGCGAGGAACGTCCGCACCTGGCCGAATGGAAGGAACGCGGCTGGTAGGCCCGCCGGCCCCCCCTGGCCGTTGGCCGGGCCGGAATTCTGCTCAGCTTTTCCGGCCCACCATGAAGATCCGGCGGAACGGCAGAACGGTTCCCCACGGCTTTGCTGGATATGCCTGCCGCAGCAGCGCACCGTATTCCGCTTCGAAGGCCTGGTAGTCCTGCGGATCCAGGGCAGCGATGACGGGGCGGAGAGCCGTGCCGCGGACCCAGTCCAGCACGGGATCCGGTCCGGTGAGGACCTGGACGTACGTGGTCTCCCAGACATCCGCGTCGAAACCCGCGTCCAGGAACAGCTCCAGGTATTCCCCGGGCTCGGCCACTGAATCGGTGCCGCGCAGCACCCCTGCGAGCGCGGGCGCAAAACGCGGGCTGGCCGCCAGTTCCCGCATCAGGGCGTGGGACGGCGCTCCGAAGTTCCCCGGAACCTGGACGGCGATCCAGGATCCCGGATCCATGGCCTTGGCCCAGCGCGTGAGCAGCTCCTGATGTCCCGGTACCCATTGCAGCGCAGCATTGGAGAGCAGGACACCGGCTCCCGGTCCCGGCTCCCAGTCCTGGATTTGCCCCTGGGCAAAGCTGAGGTTGTTTTTCGAGCGGGCCTTCGCATTCCGGATCATGTCCGCAGAGGAATCGATGCCGGTTACCGGGCTTCCCGGCCACCGTTCGGCCAGCACCGCGGTGAGCGCCCCGGTCCCGCAGCCCAGGTCCGCGGCCCAGGCCGGCTCCGTGTCCGGCTCCCCGGCACCGATCCGGGCCGCGAGGTCGAAAAACGGCCGGTCGCGGTGGTCTGCGAACTGTGTGTAGCGTTCCGGGTCCCATTTCATGCCTGCGAGCCTAACAGCGCCGTCGTACGCCCTCCGGGAACGGCGGCGGGTGATTTTTGCCGCCGGGCTAGGCTGGTAGGTGAGATGAAACTACTTGATTCGCTTCCCGCGGCAGCCAGCGGAACCACGACCATCGATCCGGACGAGGTTTACACGTCCTTCCTCGAGTGGGTGGAAGGACGCGGCATGTCCCTCTACCCGGCACAGGACGAAGCCGTGATGGAGCTGGTTACCGGGAACAACGTCATCCTTGCTACCCCAACAGGTTCGGGCAAGTCGATGGTGGCCATCGCGGCGCACTACTACGCGATGGCACTGGATGAGCGCAGCTACTACACCGCTCCGATCAAGGCACTCGTCTCGGAGAAGTTCTTCGCGCTCTGCGACATTTTCGGAGCAGAGAACGTCGGCATGGTGACCGGCGACTCATCCGTCAACAAGGACGCCCCCATCATCTGCTGCACCGCGGAGATCCTGGCCAACATTGCCCTGCGCGAAGGCGCCGACGCGGACATCGGCACCGTCATCATGGACGAGTTCCACTTCTACTCCGATCCGCAGCGCGGCTGGGCCTGGCAGGTGCCGCTGCTGGAACTGCCGCAGGCTCAGTTCCTGCTGATGTCCGCCACCCTCGGCGACATGACCCGGATCAGCACGGACCTCTCCAAGTCCACTAACCGCGACACTGTCACGGTGTCCTCCGTTCAGCGGCCCATTCCCCTGCACTACTACTACGTTGAGACCCCCGTGCAGGAATCGCTTGAGGAACTGCTCGCGACCAAACAGGTTCCGGTTTACGTAGTGCACTTCTCCCAGATCGAAGCGATCGACCGTGCCCAGGCACTGATGAGCATCAACGTCTGCACACGCGAGGAGAAGGACCGGATTGCCGAGCTGATTGCCGGTTTCAGGTTCGCCCCCGGGTTCGGCAAGACCCTGAACCGGCTGGTGCGCCACGGCATTGGCGTGCACCATGCAGGCATGCTGCCCAAGTACCGCCGGCTGGTTGAGCAGCTGGCCCAGGCCGGGCTGCTGAAGGTCATCTGCGGCACTGACACGCTGGGCGTCGGCATCAACGTGCCGATCCGCACCGTGCTGATCACGGCACTGTCCAAGTACGACGGCGTGCGCACCCGTCCGCTGAACGTGCGGGAGTTCCACCAGATCGCCGGGCGCGCCGGCCGCGCCGGATACGACACGGCCGGCACCGTTGTGGTCCAGGCACCGGAGCACGTGATCGAGAACGCCAAGGCGATGGCCAAGGCCAAAGCCAAGTTCGGCGATGACCAGAAGAAGCTCCGCCAGGTGGTGAAGAAGAAGCCTCAGGCCGGGTTCGTGTCCTGGGGAGAGCCGACGTACAAGAAACTGGTCGAAGGTACCCCTGAGCCCCTGACCTCCAGCTTCAACGTCACCCATGCCATGCTGCTGAACATCCTGGAGCGTCCCGGGGATCCCTTCGCTGCAGCCAAGCGGCTGCTGACGCACAACCACGAGACCCGGGCCTCCCAGCTGCGCCTGATGCGCAAGGCACTTGGCATCTACCGTGAACTGAAGACCGCCGGGATTGTTGAAAAGCTGCCTGAGCCGGATCCGGACGGCCGCACCGTGCGGCTGAAGGTGCACCTGCAGCCGAACTTCGCACTGAACCAGCCGCTCTCCCCGTTCGCCATGGCAGCCCTGGAGATCCTGGACCCGGAGAGCCCGTCCTACGCGCTCGACGTCGTCTCGGTCATCGAAGCGACACTCGAGAAGCCTCGCCAGATCCTCTCCGCCCAAGAGAAAAAGGCACGCGGCGAAGCCGTGGCAGCCATGAAGTCCGAAGGCATCGAGTACGAGCAGCGGATGGCCCTGCTGGAAGAGATCACCTATCCGCAGCCGCTGGCAGACCTCCTGTTCCAGTCCTTCGAGGTCTACCGTTCCGGCGCCCCGTGGCTGGGCGACTTCGAACTGACACCCAAGTCGGTGGTAAGGGACATGTATGAACGTGCCATGAGTTTCAGCGAGTACGTGGCGTTCTACTCCCTGGCCCGTTCCGAGGGCGTCGTGCTGCGCTACCTCGCGGACTGCTACAAGGCCCTGCTGCAGACCGTTCCGCCGGAAGCGCTCCGCGAAGACCTCTCGGACATCATCGAATGGCTGGGTGAACTGGTCCGGCAGACCGACTCCTCGCTGCTTGACGAGTGGGAGGAACTCGCCGCCGGCATTGACTCCTCCGCCGGCAGCGAACCGGTCCTGCCGCCGGCGCCGGAAAAGCTCACCGGCAACACCCGGGCCTTCCGGGTTATGGTGCGCAACGAGATGTTCCAGCGCGTGAAGCTCTTTGCGGACGAGGACGACGCCGCGCTCGGTGCCCTGGACGGCGGTTCCGGCTGGGACGCCGGCCGGTGGGCCGACGTGCTGGACGCGTACTTCGATGAACACGACGACATTGACGACGGCCCCGACGCGCGCGGGCCGTCCCTGCTGATCATCAAGGAACAGCCCGGAAAGTGGGAGGTACGGCAGATCTTCAAGGATCCGGCCGGCCACCTGGACTGGGGCATCAACGCGGAGGTGGACCTCGCCGCCTCCGATGAAGCCGGCACACCCGTCATCCGCGTGATTCACGCCGGCCGGCTGGACTAGGCTGGAAACCATGCAAATTCGAGCTGCGCGCAGAGACGATGTTCCGGTAATCCTTGAGCTCATTCATGAGCTGGCCGTCTATGAAAAGGAACCGGACGCGGTCAAGAACACTCCGCAGGCACTGGAACAGCACCTCTTCGGCGACCACCCCGCTGTCTTCGCCCACGTGCTGGAGGACGAAGGCACCGTTCAGGGTTTCGCCCTCTGGTTCCTGAACTACTCCACCTGGGAAGGCGTCCACGGCATCTGGCTGGAAGACCTCTACGTCAGGCCCGAGACGCGCGGCCGCGGCTACGGGAAGGCCTTGCTGCGTGCCCTGGCACAGACCGCCGTCGAGCGCGGCTACGCCCGGGTTGAATGGACCGTCCTGAACTGGAACGAACCCTCCATCCTGTTCTACAAGTCCCTGGGCGCCCAGCCGATGGATGAGTGGACCACCTACCGCCTGACCGGTGAAGCGCTGGAGGACTTCGGCACCCGCGGGGAAGCATGAGCGTTCCGCACACTGCTTCGGAACCGGTTTCCGTCCGCGGCATGCGGGTAGTGGAGCACCGGTTCACAGTGCCGCTGGACCACTCCGCCCCTGACGGCGAGCAGATCACCGTCTTTGCCCGCGAGTACTCAGACCCCGCGGTGGCGGCCGCCGGCGAGCTGCCCTGGCTGCTGTACCTGCAGGGCGGTCCCGGCGGAAAGGGCAACCGGCTGCTGCAGCTTGGCGGCTGGACGAAAGCCGCATCCCGCCGCTTCCGCATCCTGATGCTTGACCAGCGCGGCACCGGGCTCTCCACTCCCGCCAATCGGCAGACCCTCGCTCAGCGCGGGAGCGCGGAAGCGCAGGCGGAGTACCTGGCCCATTTCCGGGCCGACTCCATCGTCGCCGACGCCGAGCTCATCCGGTCTGCCCTCGGCTCCGGACCGTGGAGCATTTATGGCCAGTCCTACGGGGGATTCTGCGCGCTGACATACCTTTCCTTTGCTCCTGAAGGCCTGAAGGAAGCGCTGATAACCGGTGGTCTGGCACCCCTGTGGGGACCCGCAGACCGGGTGTATCAGGCGACGTTCAACCGGGTGGCTGCCCGTAATGCGGAGTACTTTGCGAAGTATCCCGGGGACCGGGCACTCACCACGCGGATCGCCCGGCATCTGGAGTCGGTTTCCGAATATCTCCCCGACGGCACCCGGCTCACGCCCCGTCGCTTCCAGATGGCCGGCTCCTACCTTGGCGGCAACACCCGCATGGACGGGCTGCACCATCTGCTGGAAGAAGCCTTTCTGCAGACCGCTGACGGCCTGCGCCTTTCCGACACGTTCCTCGCCGGCCTCCGGCAGCTCGCTGAACGTTCCACCAACCCCCTGTATGCGCTGATGCATGAGTCGATCTACGGCCAGGGCCAGGCCACGAACTGGGCCGCCTGGCGGGTGCTGCAGTCCCGTCCCGACTTCCAGCCCGATGCCGCAGAGCCGCTGTACACCGGCGAAATGGTCTACCCCTGGTACTTCGAGGAGGATCCGGCCCTGCGTCCCCTGCAACAGACCGCGGACCTCCTGGCAGCCAAGTCCGACTGGCCGGACCTGTACGACCGCCGGCAGCTCGCTGCCAACACCGTGCCCGTTGCCGCTGCCGTATACACGGATGACATCTACGTGGACCGTGATCTGTCCATGGAGACCGCGGCAGCAGTGCAGGGCCTGCAGGTGTGGGAAACGGATGAGTTCCACCACGACGGGATCGCCGACGACGGCGAGGGCATCTTCAACCGGCTGCTGGGCATGGTGCGCGGGGACAAGGGCTGAACGCCACACTCCGGGCGGATTTGGGCGTGCCGTAGCTGGCGCCCTGAAGAGGGAATATCCTGACGGGAAGAAGCTAACAGCGGCGGAAGGCCTTCCCATGGCACCGAGTACGCGTTACGGCACTGCCCCCAAACCCGGCGTTCCCAGGCCGGATGCACCACCCTGGCGGCGGGTCACCTCCACTGTCCTTGGCATCCTTGCCGCGCTGCTGCTCGTCGCTTCGGTGGCCGCCGGCTACGCCGGAAGCCTCGTGGCGAACACTGACCGCTATGTAGCCGTCGTAGGCCCGGTGATCCAGGACCCGGCGGTACAGGCGGATCTCTCAGAACAAATAGGCGACCAGGTCACCAGCCGGCTCGATGTGAACACCGCTGTCAGTGATGCCTTGTCCAACCTGGATGACTCGCGGGCGTCGCAGGCCCTCTCCGCAGCACTGGCACCGGTTATCGCCGACCGTACGAATTCGCTCATCGACAGTACTGTTTCCCGGGCCGTCTCCAGCCAGGCTTTTGCAACCCTCTGGGTGGACGCGAACCGCAGGGCACATGAACTGCTGGTCCGCGCAGTCGAGGATGATCCGGGCGGCATGGCATCGATCGCCTCCAACGGGGATATCACTGTTTCCACCACCGCCATGATCGGGGAGGTCAAGTCCCGGCTCCTGGCGCAGGGTGTGTCAGCGGCTTCGGTAATTCCGGACGACACCGGCGGGAACTACACGGTGTTCAACGCCCCCGGTTTGGCTTCGGCACTGTCCGCCCTGGATACGCTCGGAAGGATTGCTGCGGTTCTCCCCTGGCTTACTGCTGCCGCGGCCGCGGCAGCAGTACTGATTGCCCCGCGGGGCCGGCGGCTTCGGTCCGGCCTGGTGATCAGCATTTCCAGCGCCGCAGCAGCCCTGGCAACCGTGCTTCTCCTGCGGTTCGTCCAGCAGGCCGGCGTGGACTCGCTCGGCACTAGTGCCGCAGTCTCACCCGATGCTGCGCTTGTCCTCAGCAACGCGTTCCTTGACCCCCTCGCCGCAGCGCTGCGAACGGTCTTCGTTCTTGCCCTGCTGGCCGTCCTGGTGCTCTCTGCTGCTGCCAGCCCGTCGCGGTGGCAGCCCTGGGCCATGCGGCACCAGCGGGTGTACCAGGCGGTTGCCGCCGGGATCACCGTGCTCGTGCTCTTCCTGCCGGGCCTCAGCGCCGGGATAACGGCGGGCATCGCCCTGGTGCTGGTGGGATTCATCGTGGTCCTGGAGGTGCTGGGCAGAAGAACGCGGACACCGCTTGATGCGGTGCCCGCGTAATGCCGGCTTGCGGAACGTGTCCGCATTCGGATGCGCCGTCCGTCAGGCCAGGGCTTTCTCCTTGAGCCGGCCGAACTCGTCGTTGGTGATGAGCCCTTCATCGAGAAGGGATTTAGCCGAGCTGATTTGCTCAGCAGCGTTCTGGGTTCCCGCTGTGCGCCGAATGTATGCCGCGGCCTGTTCCTCCGATTCACTGGCGCGGCGTGCGCTCCGGGCGGCCATGCCGCTGCCACGGGCAATGACGTACACCAGGGCGGTCAGGTAGGGAACGAAGAGCAGGAAGAAGATCCAGACTGCCTTCGCCCAGCCGTTGAGGCTGTCATCGCGGAACAGGTCCACGAAGATCTGGAAAAGCAGGATCAAATACGCGAAAACAAAGAAGACCGCAACGATCGACCATAGTACTTCGAAGAAGTTCATGGCTGCTCCTTTAGAGCGTCAACGAAAACGAAATAACCCGCTGGGGCCGTGGATTTCCCCTCCGGGGAGGGACAGTGATTCCACTGGCAGGCTAGCACCGGGTCGAGAACGTGGAGCCGGTGCACACAAACTGTGTGCGGAAACAACGGCGGCGGTTCCCCTGCCTGAATGGCCGGGGAACCGCCGCTGGATGCGTGCCGGGAACCTATTCCTTGTCGGTGCCGGGCCTGCGCGGATCGGAGGCGAGGAACCTCGCGCGGGCCTCATCACTGATCTCGGGCAGGTCGACGTCGGACCGGGTCTCCGCAGCCTTCTCGGCGGCACGGTAGGTCTTGGTGACGTCGTCGTAGGCCTGGGCGCGCTCGGCATGCGGAGCGTCCTCACCCAGGCTTCGGTAAACCTTCAGCGCGGATTCAAGGGAAGCTACGGCCTGCACTGCCTTGGCCTTGGGGCTCAGCAGGCTGGCGACAGTGGCAATCACGATCGTACCCAGGATCACGGCCAGGGAAACGAAGGTCGGGATCTCCGGTGCCCAGGCAACGGACTCACCGCCGTTGATGAACGGCAGTTCGTTCACGTGCAGCGCGTGCAGGATCAGCTTCACGCCAATGAAAGCGAGGATGACCGAGAGGCCGTGCTTGAGGTATATGAGCCGGTCCATCAGCCCGCCAAGCAGGAAGTACAACTGGCGCAGCCCCATCAGGGCGAAGATGTTGGCAGTGAAGACAATAAACGCACTCTGCGTCAGGCCGAAGATCGCGGGAATGGAGTCCACGGCGAACATCAGGTCGGTGACGCCGATGGTGATGAACACGATGATCATCGGGGTGAACACCTTCTTGCCGTCCACCACGGTACGGATCTTGCCGCCGTCGAAGTTCTCAGTCATCGGCAGGAAGCCGGTGAGTTTGCGAACCAGCTTGTTGTCGCTGCCGCCTTCCTCGTCTTCGCCGTTGTCCGTCGCCTGCTTCCAGGCGGTCCAGAGCAGGAACGCACCGAAGAGGAAGAAGACCCAGGAGAAGTTCTCGATCACTGCAGCGCCCACAATAATGAAGATGCCGCGCAGAATCAGGGCGATGATGATGCCGAACATCAGCACTTCCTGCTGGTACTTACGGGGTACCGAGAAGCGGGCCATGATGATGATAAAGACGAACAGGTTGTCGATGCTGAGGCTGTATTCAGTTACCCAGCCGGCCACGAACTGGCTGCCGTATTCCGGACCGGTGAAGATGAACATCATCACGGCGAACAGCAGCGCCAGCCCAACGTAGAAACCAACCCACAGGCCGGCCTCCTTCATGGACGGCTCGTGCGGCCTTTTGACGACCAGGAGCAGGTCGAAGAGCAGTACAAGCCCCAGGACAATGAACGTACCGACCTCGAAAGCGAGGGGTAATGCGGGCATGGGGAACAGACCTTTCAGAGCACGGAAAAAGGCGGGGAGTTCCCGTATCCGCTACGGAACTGCCCCACCGCCGCCAAGCAGTCTACCCCAGGGTCCGCTTAAGCGTGCCCCGCGTTCTGCATTTGGCGCAGTTCCTTTTTCAGGTCGCCGACCTCGTCGCGCAGCCGGGCAGCCAGTTCGAACTGGAGCTCGGCTGCCGCAGCATGCATCTGTTCCGTCATCGACTCGATCAGCCCGGTCAGGTCCTCTGCGGGAGCAGCGGCAAGTCCGTCCTTCCGGATGGTCTTGGCGCCCTTCCCCTTGCCCTTCGTCTTCTTCTTCGCCGCTTCCTCAAGCAGGGCCTTGGTATCGGCGTCTTCCCGGGCCAGTGAATCGGTGATGTCCGCGATCCGCTTGCGCAGCGGCTGCGGGTCGACCCCGCGTTCCTTGTTGTAGGCCACCTGGATTGCGCGGCGGCGGTTGGTCTCGTCAATGGCATGGGCCATCGAATCCGTGATCCGGTCCGCGTACATGTGAACCTGCCCGGACACGTTACGTGCGGCACGTCCGATGGTCTGGATCAGCGAGGTGGAGCTGCGCAGGAAGCCTTCCTTGTCGGCGTCGAGAATCGAAACGAGGGAGACCTCCGGCAGGTCAAGGCCCTCACGCAGCAGGTTGATGCCCACCAGCACGTCGAAGGTGCCCAGCCGCAGTTCGCGGAGCAGTTCCACACGGCGGAGGGTGTCGACGTCGGAGTGCAGGTACTCGACCTTCACTCCGTTCTCCAGCAGGTAGCCCGTGAGGTCTTCGGCCATCCGCTTGGTCAGCGTGGTGACCAGCACCCGCTCATCCTTTTCGGTGCGGGTGCGGATCTCCGCCAGCAGGTCGTCAATCTGGCCCTTGCTGGGCTTGACCACCACTTCAGGATCCACCAGGCCGGTGGGCCGGATGATCTGCTCCACCACGCCGTCTGCCTTGCCGAGTTCGTACTTGCCCGGGGTAGCGGAGAGGTAGACCGTCTGCCCGATCCGCTCGAGGAACTCATCCCATTTCAGCGGACGGTTGTCCATGGCCGACGGGAGCCGGAAACCGTGCTCAACGAGGGTCCGCTTGCGGGACATGTCACCTTCGTACATGGCGCCGATCTGCGGGATCGTCACGTGGGACTCATCCACCACCAGCAGGAAGTCGTCCGGGAAGTAGTCCAGGAGGCAGTGCGGTGCAGTGCCCGGTCCGCGGCCGTCGATCCAGCGCGAGTAGTTCTCGATGCCGTTGCAGAAGCCCATCTGCTGCATCATTTCCAGGTCATAGGTGGTGCGCATGCGCAGCCGCTGCGCTTCCAGCAGCTTGTTCTGGCCCTCCAGCTCGGCCAGCCGCTCGCGCAGTTCGTCCTCGATGCCCTTGATGGCACGGTTCATCCGCTCCGGACCGGCGACATAGTGCGATGCCGGGAAGACGTACATTTCCTGTTCGTCGCGGATCAGGTCGCCCGTGAGCGGGTGCAGGGTCTGGATACTCTCGATCTCATCGCCGAAGAACTCGATCCGGATGGCCTGTTCCTCGTACATCGGGATAATTTCCACGGTGTCCCCGCGTACCCGGAAGGTGCCGCGGTGGAAGTCCATGTCATTGCGGACGTACTGCATGGAAACGAACTTGCGCAGGAGGTCGTCCCGGTTCATCTCCATGCCGCGGCGCAGTGTGACCATGCCCTGGATGTACTCCTCAGGGGTGCCCAGGCCGTAGATGCAGGACACGGTGGCGACGACGATGACGTCCCGGCGGGTCAGCAGGGCGTTCGTGGCCGAGTGCCGCAGCCGCTCCACCTCCTCGTTGATGGAGGAGTCCTTCTCGATGAAGGTGTCCGTCTGCGGAACGTAGGCTTCGGGCTGGTAGTAGTCGTAATACGAAACGAAGTACTCCACCGCGTTGTTCGGCAGCAGTTCACGGAACTCGTTGGCGAGCTGGGCAGCCAGCGTCTTGTTCTGCACCATCACCAGCGTTGGGCGCTGCACCTGCTCCACCAGCCAGGCCGTGGTGGCGCTCTTACCGGTACCGGTGGCGCCCATCAGGACAACGTCCTTCTCACCGGCCTGGATACGCTCGGCAAGCTCCTTGATGGCAGTGGGCTGGTCGCCCGCCGGGGAGTACTCGCTGACTACTTCAAAGGGGGCTACGACTCGTTTGATGTCCTGCGCAAGACTCATGGTTCAACGCTACTCCGCGACGCGGTCAGGTGCTGTCCGTATTGCTGACGGCATAACGGCTGTCCCTATCCGCCGGCGGCCCGCCGCCGCTCGTGGTTCAGCGGTACGAGCCGGGAACGCCACAACTCCTGCACCGCTTCGACCAGCTCTTCGGGCGTACCCGTGTTTTCGAGCACAGCGTGGGCCACAGCGGCGCGGTCCTCTGCCGTCGCCTGCGCGTCGATCCGTGCCCGGGCATCTTCGGGCTTCATCCCCCGGTCCCGGACCATACGTGCCAGCCGCTCCTCGACCGGTGCCTCCACTACCAGCACAAAATCAAAGTTGCCGGCCTGCCCTGTCTCCACAAGCAGCGGTATGTCCTGCACCAGGATGCCGTCTTCAGGGACCTGCGCCGCCAGTTCCGCAGCCCGGGCGCGGACCAGTGGATGGACGATCGAATTGAGCGCCGCGCGCTTCTCCTCATTCCCGAACACAATCGCAGCGAGTGCGGGGCGGTCCAGGGTTCCGTCAGCGGCAAGCACCTGCGGGCCGAAAGCATCGACGACGGCGGCGAGTCCTGCAGTGCCCGGTTCCACCACCTCCCGGGCCAGGGCATCAGCATCGATTAGCACGGCTCCGCAGTCCACCAGGGTCCGTGCCACAAGTGATTTGCCGGCAGCGATTCCGCCGGTGAGACCTACCTTCAGCATGGCCACCACCCTACCCCCGGGCTCGGGCTGCGCGTTGTTTTACGCGCGCTTGCCGTTGGTCCGCCGTCGGGCGCGGCATACCGGGCCAACTAGACTGGCAGGGTGAGTGAAATCCAGGCAGCGGCAGGACGCTACACGACCATTGCCCGGGACCACCGCACCGAACTCGACATCAAGCGCTCGCGGTTCATTACCGTGCTGCGGCGGACCGAAACCGAGGATGAGGCCCGCGAGCTCATCGCCGAACTGCGCCGTGAGTTCCATGACGCACGGCACCATTGCAGTGCCTTTGTCCTTGGTCCGGGCCGGGAGGTCCAGCGTTCAAGCGACGACGGCGAGCCCTCCGGCACCGCCGGGATTCCGATGCTCGAAGCACTGACCAAGCGGGAGACGTTCGACGGCGCTGCTGACCTCAGCGACATCACCGCCGTCACGGTCCGCTACTTCGGCGGGATACTGCTCGGCGCCGGCGGTCTGGTGCGGGCATATTCCGAATCCGTCTCCTCAGCACTGTCCACCGCTCCCCTGGTGCGTCGGCGCCGGATGCAGCTCTACACGGTTCCGGCCAGCCACGCCGGTGCCGGACGGCTTGAAAATGACCTGCGCAGCGCAGGCTACACCGTGCGCGGCACCGAGTACGGTGCCGGCGGTGCCGTAATTACCGTCGCTCTGCCGGACGTCCCCGGCAGCACCCTGAACTTCCAGGAGCATCTCGCCTCCCTCACCGCCGGAGACACCTCGGCGGAACTCCTTGCCACTGAATGGATTGACCTGTGAGCACCGACTCCGCCTCCTTCGACTTTGACCTGCTCAGCCGCGCCCCTGATGTGGAAGCGGAGAACCTTCAGGCATTCGACGCTGCGGACAGACTCCTGCTCGATACAGCGGCCGGGGACCTTGCGGACGCCGCCCGGCAAGGGGACGGCGCCGTCGTCGTCGTCGGTGATTCCTACGGCGCCCTCACGCTGGGAGCCGCCGCACTGCATTCCCTCCCCGGAATTCGAGTGCAGCAGGATCCGCTCTCCGGTGAGCTGGCGCTTAAGCGCAACGCGGAGCGCCTGGGCTTGACCGGAACCTACTCCCACAGCAGCCTGGAGCCGGCGCTGGCCAGCGGTGCCCGGCTCGTCCTGCTGCGTCTGCCGCGTTCGCTGGATGCCCTTGAAGAGATTGCGCGGCTCCTTGCCGTCCACGCCGCCCCGGATGTCCGGATCTATGCCGGCGGCCGGATCAAGCACATGACCACGGCCATGAACGATGTCCTCGGGCGTTACTTCGGCTCGGTCACGGCGAGCCTTGCCCGGCAGAAGTCCCGTGTGCTGACGGTCAGCGGTCCGCTTCCGGAGGACAAGCTGCCGCCGGATCGTTTTCCGCTGGAGGCGGCGTATGACGTCGGCCTGCCCGCCCCGCTTCAGCTGCGGGCCCGCGGGGCAGCCTTTGGCGGTGCATCGCTGGACCCCGGCACCCGTTTCCTGCTGCCGTTCCTGGCCCGGGCGCGCGCTGCCGGGGAAGCTGTCGACCTGGGCTGCGGCAACGGGGCGATAGCGGCCTACCTCGCCCTGGCCCGGCCGGGCATCAGGGTGCTGGCGTCTGACCAGTCCGAGGCGGCGGCAGCCTCGACAAAGCTGACGCTGGCAGCCAACGGTATTGCAGGCCGTGCCGTCGTGGAACGCGCGGATGCCCTGAGCTGGCTTCCGGACCGGTCCCAGGACCTGGTGGTGCTGAACCCGCCTTTCCATATCGGTGCGAGCGTGCACACCGGAATCGCCTTCAAGCTATTCTCCGACGCGGCCCGGGTGCTGCGTCCCGGAGGCGAACTCTGGACGGTCTGGAATTCGCATCTGGCCTACAAGCCGGCTTTGAACCGCCTTGTGGGGCCCACGGAACAGGTGGCCCGCAACCCGCGGTTCACGGTCACGGTGACCTCCCGGCGCTAGTTACGACGTTTTCGTCAGAGGAAACACGAGAGAGCGCTCTCTTGACAGTGAACCGCGTCACATCTAGGCTCTCTGCAAGATCAGAGAGCGCTCTCTGGAGCGGTTCGGAATTTTATCGGGCCGCAACGGGCTCTTTGGAACAGATCCACAGATAGCGTCCCGTTCCAGGACAAGCCCAGTTTCCATTCGGCACGGTCCTCCCCCGGGATATCAACCGGCAAAACACACACAAAGGAGTGACCGTGAAAAAGTTCCGACATTCAGCAGCTGTCGTGGCAGGAGCCGCGGCAGTTGCCCTGCTGGCCGCAGGCTGCGGCGGAGGCGGCAGCAACAACAGCGGGCCCGCTTCGGAGGACAATCCGATTGAACTCTCCGTGACCACGTTCGGCACTTTCGGTTACGACGATCTCTACGCTGAGTACGAAGAGGCCAACCCCGGCATCACCATCAAGGCCAACAACATTGACACCGGCGGCAATGCACGGACCGATCTCTTCACGAAACTTGCCGCAGGCTCAGGCGTCAGCGACGTAGTTGCAATCGAAGAGGGCTGGCTCGGCGCCATCATGGAGGTCTCGGACAAGTTCGTCGACCTGAACGAATACGGTGCCGAGGATATCAAGGACAACTGGGTCGACTGGAAGTACAAGCAGGGCACAGACCCCAGCGGCCGCGTCATTGGCTACGGCACCGATATTGGACCGCAGGGAATCTGCTACAACGGGGATCTCTTCGAGGCAGCAGGCCTGCCGAGCGACCGCGAGGCCGTGGCAGATCTGCTGGGTGGAGAGAACGCCACCTGGGAGAAGTACTTCGAGGTCGGAAACCAGTACAAGGACGCGAGTGGAAAAGCCTGGTTCGACCAGGCCGGCTTCGTGTGGAACTCCATGGTGAACCAGATGCCAGAGGGCTACTACACGAAGGACGGCGAGCTGAACATCGAGGGCAACGATGCGATGATCGCCAACTTCAAGATGCTTTCCGGTTCGATTGACGACGGGCTGTCCGCGAACCAGGAAGAGTGGAAGTGGAACAACGGTCAGTCGTTCCTCGACGGCACTTTCGCCACCATGGTTTGCCCCGGATGGATGCTGGGGAACATCCAAGGCGGCATCGAAACCGCAGGCGGTTCCACGGATAGCGGCTGGGACTTCGCAGACGTGTTCCCCGGGGGTGCGTCCAACTGGGGCGGCGCTTTCCTCTCGGTTCCGGAAACTTCGGACCACAAGGAAGAAGCTGCCAAGCTCGCTGCCTGGCTGACGGACCCCGAACAGCAGATCAAGCAGTCCGCAGCGGCCGGCAACTTCCCGAGCACTCTTGAGGCCCAGGAACAGCTTGCCGAGGAAGCCACCCCCAACGAGTGGTTCAACAACGCTCCTACCGGAGCAATTCTGGCCTCGCGCGCCGAAGGCGTAGAGGCACAGTTCAAGGGACCGGACGATTCAGTTATCCAGGAGAAGGTCTTCGGACCGGCCATCGATGACATGGAGACAGGTACCGCGAATGCGGACCAGGCCTGGGAAAAGGCCCTGAAGCTCCTCAACGACCTGGTCATCAACAACTAACAGCACCGCACGCGGGGCCTCCTTCGGGGGGCCCCGCCCGGAGCACGGGAGTCTGCCATGACCGCCACACTGAACCGGCCCGTCCAGAAGCAACCGGTTAAGCCTCGGACCACGTTCCGCCAGCGCCTCTCCAAATGGGATATGAAGGCGTCCCCATACCTGTACATCTCTCCGTTCTTTATTCTCTTTGGCATTACCGGTCTGTTCCCCCTGGTTTATACCTTCTGGGTCTCACTGCACGACTGGCACCTGCTCAAGGGCCAGGGCGACTTTATCGGTCTGCAGAATTTCGGCAGTGTGCTGGGCGATGACCGGTTCTGGGGGTCGCTCTTCAACACCTTCTCGATTTTCCTGCTTTCTGCGATTCCCCAGCTCATAGTGGCCGTGTTCCTGGCGGCCATCCTGGACCAGCATCTGCGGGCCAAGACGTTCTGGCGCATGTCGGTCCTGCTGCCCTACGTCGTAACCCCTGTGGCAGTGGCACTGATCTTCTCCAAGATGTTTTCCGAGGAAAACGGGCTGCTGAACAACCTGCTGGGCAACTTCGGTGTTGATCCGATCATGTGGCAGAACGGCACACTGCCCAGCCACATCGCGATCGCCACCATGGTCAACTGGCGGTGGACGGGCTACAACGCCCTGATCCTGCTGGCCGCCATGCAGGCTGTCCCCCGCGACCTTTACGAATCGGCAGCGATCGACGGCGCCGGTGCCTTCCGGCGGTTCTTCAGCATCACGCTGCCGAGCATCCGCCCCACCATGATCTTTGTGGTCATCACGGCCACCATCGGCGGTCTGCAGATCTTTGCCGAACCCAAGCTGTTCGACCCGGTAAATGCCGGCGGCATCCAGGGCCAGTTCCAAACCACCGTGCTGTTCCTCTGGGACATGGGCTTCCAGCGACAGAACTTCGGCAAAGCTTCAGCCGTCGCCTGGCTGCTGTTCCTGATTATCGTCCTGGTGGGCCTGGTCAACTTCCTTATTTCCAAGCGGATCGCCACCGGGGATTCCCAGCGGCCGCGTGTTTCAAGGAGCAAGTCATGAGCGTCCTGCAGCGAGCCCGGGCTGTCCCGGGTACGGGCACCGAGTCAGGGGCCGGCAAACCCCTGCGCAAGCGGCGCGCTGGACGGTCCTTCGGCGCCGGCCGGCGTCCCGGCTTCCTGACCTACGGCATCCTTCTGGTTTTCCTGTTCTGCTCCGCCTATCCGCTTTGGTGGTCCGTCCTGATCGGCAGCAACGGAAATCCGGCGCTGGGCCAGGAATGGCCTCCTCTGCTTCCCGGCGGGCGGTTCTGGAGCAACGTCTCGGAGGTCGTGAACACGGTGCCGTTCTGGCAGGCACTTGCGAACAGCGTGATTATCTCCGGCACCATCACCATCTCCGTGGTGATCTTCTCGACGCTGGCCGGCTACGCATTTGCCAAGCTCAGGTTCAAGGGCCGCGGGGTCCTCATGGTGGCGGTCATCGCCACCATGGCCATTCCCACGCAGCTTGGCATCATCCCGCTGTTCATGGTGATGCAGAAACTCGGGTGGACCGGTGAGCTCGGTGCGGTGATCGTGCCCGGACTGGTAACCGCCTTCGGCGTCTTCTTTATGCGCCAGTACCTGGTGGACGTCATCCCCGATGAACTGATCGAATCCGCCAGGATGGACGGTGCCAGCATGCTCGGAACCTTCCGGCATGTGGCACTACCGGCAGCCCGTCCGGCCATGGCCATCCTGGGGCTGTTCACCTTCATGACCGCCTGGACCGACTTTATGTGGCCAATGCTCGTGCTGGCAGACAACCCCACCCTGCAGGTGGCACTCAGCCAGCTGCAGTCGGCCCGTTATGTCGATTACTCAATCGTGCTCACAGGCGCCGTGCTGGCAACCGTTCCGCTGCTGGTTCTCTTCGTCGCAGCGGGCAAACAACTTATTTCCGGAATTATGCAGGGAGCAGTGAAGGGCTAATGACGAACAACACCTCTACGTGGAACCACAGCGAGTTTCCGCCCAACTTCATCTGGGGATCGGCAACCGCTGCCGCACAGGTTGAGGGCGCAGCCAGGGAAGACGGCAAGGAGGACTCCATATGGGATGCCTTCTCCGCTGTTCCCGGGAACGTCCTGAATGGCGACACCCCCGCCACCGCCGTGGACCACTACCACCGCATGCCGCAGGACGTGGTGCTGATGAAGGAACTGGGGCTGGATTCCTACCGGTTCTCCACCAGCTGGGCACGGGTCCGGCCGGGCGGCGGGTCCGTGAATCCGAAGGGCCTCGACTTCTACTCCCGGCTGGTGGATGAGCTCCTGGAAGCAGGGATTCTTCCCTGGCTGACGCTCTACCACTGGGACCTCCCGCAGGGCCTTGAGGAGAAGGGCGGGTGGACCAACCGGGATACCGCCTGCAGGTACGTGGAGTATGCACAGGATGTCTACGCCGCGCTGGGCGACCGTGTCCGGCACTGGACCACCTTCAACGAGCCCTTCTGCTCCTCGCTGCTCGGCTACGGGTCCGGGGTCCATGCCCCGGGCAGGCAGGAACCCCGGGCCGCCATCGCCGCTGTGCACCATCAGCACCTGGCACACGGCATGGCCGTCACCGAACTGCGGAACCTGGGCGCCGAACACATTGGGATCACGCTCAACCTCAGCAACTCGATCCCCAAGGACCCGTCCGATCCCGTAGACCTCGAGGCCGCACGGTTGTTCGACTCACTGCAGAACCGGATCTTCCTGGACCCGATCCTCCGCGGCGCCTATCCGGAGGACTCGCTGCGGGACCTGGAGCCGTACGGACTGCACGACGTAATCCTGCCCGGCGACATGGAGCTGATCGCGGCGCCCATCGATTTCCTCGGCGTGAACCACTACCACGATGACCAGATCAGCGGCCACCCTGACACTTCGGGCGAAGACGGGCACGGAGGCGGAACCTCGACGCCCAAGGCTTCGCCCTGGATCGGGGCTGAACACATCACCTTCCCCACCCGTGGACTGCCGCGCACGGCGATGAACTGGGAAGTCAACCCGGACGGTCTCCGCAGGCTTCTGGTGCGCCTCGGTCAGGAATACCTGAACCTGCCGCCGCTCTACATCACTGAAAATGGGGCGGCATACGACGACGCCGTCACCAGTGAAGGAACCGTACCGGACGTCGAGCGCACCAAGTACATCCTTGACCACGTCCAGGCCGTCGGCGAGGCCATCGCTGAAGGCGCCGACGTACGGGGATACTTTGTCTGGTCACTGCTGGACAACTTCGAATGGTCCTGGGGATACGACAAGCGGTTCGGCATCATCCACGTGGACTACCAGACCCAGGAACGGATCATCAAGGACAGCGGGCTGGCCTACAGCAGGTTCGCTGCCGAAGCCCGGCAGGCTGCAGGTGCAGGGGCTGTTGGCGGCCCCGCAGCAACGGCCGGCGTGGGGTAAAGGTAACTAGGATTGAAAGCTGGACTCGGCAATCGGCAAAGGACACCAGGAAATGGAGACCCCATTGGGTACTGAGACGGGTCAGGTGCGGCCGGCTCCCACCTTGGAAATGGTGGCCGCCCTGGCCGGAGTCTCCCGCGCCACTGTGTCGCGGGTCGTGAACGGATCCACGTCGGTGGCACCGGACCTAGTCCACAGTGTGGAGCAGGCCGTCCGGACACTGAACTATGTTCCGAACCGGGCGGCCCGGACCCTTGCCAGCCGGCGTACCTACACAATTACCCTGCTGGTCCCCGAGTCGACCTCCAAGGTCTTCGCGGACCCCTTCTTCGCCACGGTGGTTGAGGGGGTCGCGAAGTACCTGAACTCCACCGACTACATGCTGAACATGGTCACCTCGTCAGAAGCCAATCCGGGAAAGACCCAGCGCTATCTGATGGGCGGGAACGTGGACGGCGTACTGGTCGTCTCGCACCACAGCGGCGACCATTCCTGGGAGCATCTCAGTGACGCGCTGCCGATTGTTTTCGCTGGCCGCCCGCTGCTCAACGCCGCGGACAGCTATTACGTCGAGGTGGACAACGAAGAAGGAGCGCTGGCCGCTGTACAGCGGCTCATCGAGACCGGACGAAAGAACATTGCCACGATCGCCGGCCCGCAGGACATGCCGCCCGGCGTGGACCGCCTCGCGGGCTGGCGGGGCGGCCTGCACCGAGCCGGTCTCAGCGACGCCCTCGTAGAGTACGGGGACTTCACTGTTGCCTCAGGAGCTGCCGCAATGCAGCGGCTGCTGGCCCGGGGCAAGCCCATGGACGGAGTCTTCGCCGCCAACGACCAGATGGCCGCGGGCGCCCATGCCGTGATCCGCGAGCACGGGCTGCGAATTCCGGAAGACATCGCGGTTGTCGGTTTTGACGATGACCAGTTCGCCACCAGGGTCTCCCCCGCGCTCACCACTATCCACCATCCCATCGCCGAGCTGGGCGAGAAGATGGCCCGGATGCTGGTGGAGCTGATCGAGGGACGCGCCGCTGAACGGGTCTGCCGGCTGCCCACTTCCCTTGTGGTGCGGGAATCCGCCTAACTCTTACCGCCCGCGCCTTACCCGGTTAGACGGTGGTGTACCGGATGCCGCTGTAGTCCTCCTCCGCCCAGAGCGTACTGCGGCGGTTCCGCCGGTCCCAGCGCGACTCAAGAATCTGCAGGGCGTCTTCCCACTGTGCTGCTTCGGGCTCCCGGGACCGGATCAGCGCGGCTGCGCCCGCATTGGACGCACAGTGCCAGACGGAAGCCGCCGCGAACTTGGGATCAGTGAAAACACCCTTCCACAATGGGCTGCGGCGTTTCTTGAGCAGTTGGGTGCCGAGCACGATGGCGGCAACGGCCATTACTGCCGCCACGTAGAAGACCTCGGCCGAGATGAGTCCGAAAGGCTTCGACAGGACTGCCGCGGCCAGCAGAATTCCACCAGCGGCCCTGATGCGGCCCGCATTGGCTGCCGCAAAACCGTCCGCCTCGCGGGCCAGCCGCCGCTGCTCCCCGCGCCATACGCGGAACCGTTCCCGATCGGCTTCTGCCTCCGCGCCTGCCACAGCTGCTGCTGCCGCAAAGTAGTCCGGGAAGGTTTCGCGAAGGCCCTCTTCCAGTGCATCGGCTGCCTTGAGCTCTTCCCAGGATTCAGCTTCCTGCTCTTCCTCCGCAGCCCCGTTGATGAGGTTGGCCGCCTGGCTGGGAGGCAGGTGCCGGGCGGACGCCTGCGCCCGCTGGCGGATCTGGCTTTCAAGTTCATCGCGGCTGGCGTAAGGCGGCTTGTTGCCCTGCATCTTTGTTTCCCCCGGAGCTGTTTTGTTTGATTGACGGCGGACCCAGCCTACCAAGCAGTGAAACCTGCTCCTGACAAGGCAAAAGGCGGGCCCCCACCGAAGTGGGAACCCGCCTTTTAGGCAGTTAGTGCCTTAGCAACGGAACTTAGTTGCCGGTCAGCTTCTCGCGCAGTGCAGCAAGGGCCTCGTCGGATGCCAGGGTACCGGCAGCAGACTCGGATGCAGCCGGCTCGGAGGAGTAGCTGGTGGAAGCGGACTCAGCGGAGTCCGATGCAGCGGCAACATCCTCGGAGTTGTGCTGGGCAACCTGCTTCTTGTGAGCTTCCCAGCGAGCCTGGGCGTCAGCGTACTGCTGCTCCCAAGCGGCGCGCTGGGTCTCGTAGCCCTCGAGCCATTCGTTCGACTCGGGGTCGAAGCCTTCGGGGTACTTGTAGTTGCCGGCTTCGTCGTACTCTGCGGCCATGCCGTACAGGGCAGGATCGAATTCGGTGCCCTCGGGGTCGACGCCCTCGTTCGCCTGCTTCAGCGACAGGGAGATGCGGCGGCGCTCGAGGTCGATGTCGATGACCTTGACGAACAGTTCGTCACCAACGGAGACAACCTGCTCTGCCAGCTCTACGTGGCGGACAGCCAGCTCGGAGATGTGGACCAGGCCTTCGATGCCGTCTTCGACGCGAACGAACGCACCGAACGGAACCAGCTTGGTGACCTTGCCCGGCACAACCTGGCCCAGGGCGTGGGTGCGGGCGAAGGTCTGCCACGGATCTTCCTGCGTAGCCTTCAGCGACAGGGAGACACGCTCGCGGTCGAGGTCAACTTCCAGAACCTCAACGGTGACTTCCTGGCCAACTTCAACGACCTCGGAGGGGTGGTCGATGTGCTTCCAGGACAGCTCGGAAACGTGGACGAGGCCGTCTACGCCGCCAAGGTCCACGAATGCACCGAAGTTGACGATGGAGGAAACGACGCCCGGACGAACCTGGCCCTTTTCCAGCTTGTTGAGGAAGGTGGAACGGACCTCGGACTGGGTCTGCTCGAGCCATGCACGGCGGGACAGGACCACGTTGTTGCGGTTCTTGTCCAGCTCGATGATCTTGGCTTCGATCTGCTGGCCGATGTACGGAGCCAGGTCGCGGACGCGACGCATCTCCACGAGGGAAGCCGGCAGGAAGCCGCGCAGCCCGATGTCGAGGATAAGACCACCCTTGACAACCTCGATGACGGTACCGGTAACGACGCCGTCTTCTTCCTTGACCTTCTCGATGTCGCCCCAGGCACGCTCGTACTGTGCGCGCTTCTTGGAGAGGATCAGACGGCCTTCTTTGTCTTCCTTGGTGAGGACCAGAGCTTCGACCTGGTCGCCCACGGAGACAACGTCCCCGGGATCGACGTCGTGCTTGATGGAAAGCTCACGGGAAGGAATGACACCCTCGGTCTTGTAACCGATGTCGAGCAGAACCTCGTCGCGGTCAACCTTGACGACGGTACCTTCGACGAGATCGCCGTCGTTGAAGTACTTGATCGTTGCGTCAATGGCGGCGAGGAAGTCCTCGGCAGATCCGATGTCGTTGATGGCGACCTGCGGGGTACCGGACTTCTCGGTGGTGGTGATGGTCATGTAGTTGGGACTCCGATGTGGAAGTTGTTGTAATTCCGGATGCACTCCCACCGGCTCGCGTGCAACCTAAAAACTCAGGCTCAAGACGGTGCTTGGTTGTCCGGAGATGGACAGAATGTTAATAATGTTGGTGCCCGTCCTGCGCTTGGTATCCAACTCCCGGTATTGGGAACCGAACCAGCACGCGTGACGCGCCTGTTCAGTCTAGCCGGAGGCTCCAAGTCAGGTCAAAGCAGTTCGGGGAATCCAGTAGTCTTTCTTCCCCTCCTCCTACAACCCGCGAAGGGGACCGGCAATTCCCGGGGGCGGCACCGCTCTAGAAGTGGGTGCTGCAGTACGGAGCGCGGGCAACGTCAAAGAGCCCTCCAAGGGCGCGGACCGCCTCTGCGCTCCCCCGGATCCCACCGGCAGAGGCCAGCACGGTGGCCGGCACCCCGCCCAGATAGAGGGATGCAAAGGCGGCAGCATCCACCTCCACTGCCGGCACACCAGAGGGAAGCTCGTTCGCAAGTTCGGTCACCACCGGCGCAGAACCGCTGACCTGGAGCAGCCACCGACCCTGCGCGAGGCCCAGCGGGTCGACGATGTCCAGGACCAGCTCTCCGTCAGCCTCGAATCCGCGCGCACGGAGCATCGCAGCCGGATCCAGTGCCCGGAGCCAGAGCGAGTCTTCGACCATGGTGATGCGGTAGCGCCTTCTGTCGACCAGCGCCCACGGCAGCGGATCATCAATCAGCGCGGCCGCGGTGATCTTCTCCACCAGGTCGATCGATCCCAGATAGCGCCAAAGCTCCAGCCGGGCCGTGTCGTCCACGGCTACCAGGTCAAGCACCTTGAGTGTGTGGGGTTCGGTTTCCCACGGCAGGAACCGGTAGGTGACATACCCGTCCGCGTTGCCGGCGGCGTCGTAATGGACCGCGGCGCGCACTTCCTTCTGCTTCTCCGGGACTTCTCCCCACAGCCCGGCTGCGCGCTTGGCGTACCCGGCCTGCCTGCCGAGCGCTCCGCGGGTCACCCGCAGGTGACGCGCGAAAACCTCCGGCGCCAGGGTCTCCATCTTGGCCAGGTCAGCCTGGACAGTGGTTCCCGACGGCGGCGTCCGCAGTTCAAGGCGGCCCCGGACGTCAACTTCCACCATGGGCTCATCCGTGGCGGCACCGAAGCCGAACCGTCCGTAGATGACTGCTTCGGAGGCATAGAGGGATGCCACGGCAAAGCCGGCGTCCTTGGCGCGCCGGAGGTCCCCGGTGATCATGTCCGTGAGGATGCCGCGGCGCCGGTGGGTGGGACGCACGGTAACCGAAGTGATCTGGTGCGCCGGCAACAGCTCCGAGCCCGCGTTCAGGTCGTGGGACATCGTCGCGTAGGTCGCAACCGGGGCCTTCGGATTCCAGGCATGTTCGGGTGCAGCGTCGTCGTAGACACCGGTGAGCGTCCGCTCGTCCGCGACGTAGGCCTGGACAATGGCCGCCAGATGCGCCGGATCCCAGCTCGGATCGTGGAACCCCAGGTTGACGGCTTCGAGCCAGGCCGTGGTCTGCTCATCGGGCTGCTTGGGATCGTCCGCAGCGAATCCGGCAGAAAAATGCTCCGTGCGCAGAGCGGTGTGAGTGGTCTCCGCCGTCATGGCTCCCCCTGGTTAGTGGTGTTCCCTAGTGCCCGGCCTCGTGCCAGCTGGCCCCCCAGCCCACTGAGACATCCAGCGGAACGGAAAGGTCCGCAGCGCCTGCCATTTGCTCGCGGACCAGCTTCTCCGCTGCTTCGCGTTCGCCGGGTGCGACTTCCAGGACGAGTTCGTCATGGACCTGCAGAAGCATACGCGTTTTCAGGCCCTGCTTCTTCAGTTCAGCATCCACGCCGAGCATGGCCTTCTTGATGATGTCTGCCGCCGAGCCCTGGATCGGGGCGTTCAGTGCGGCGCGTTCGGACATTTCGCGCAGCTGGCGGTTGGTGCTGGCGAGGTCCGGCAGGTAGCGGCGGCGGCCCTCGATGGTAGAGGTGTAGCCGTCCTTGCGGGCCTGTTCGACGACGCCGCGCAGGTAGTCCCGGACAGCCCCGAAGCGGGTGAAATAGTCGCGCATCAGCGTCCGTGCTTCGTCCACCGGGATGGAGAGCTGCTTGGACAGGCCGAAGGAGCTCAGCCCGTACACCAGGCCGTAGGACATTGCCTTGACCTTTGAACGCATGGCGCTGGTGACTTCCTCGGGCGGAACGCCGAAGATGTGCGAACCGACAAACCGGTGCAGGTCTTCGCCGTCCCGGAAGGCCTGGATGAGGCTTTCATCCCCCGACAGGTGCGCCATGATGCGCATTTCAACCTGGGAGTAATCAGCGGTCAGCAGGGTTTCGTAGCCCTCGCCCACCACGAAAACCTCACGGATCCGGCGGCCTTCCTCGGAGCGGATCGGGATGTTCTGCAGGTTCGGGTTGATGGAGGACAGCCGGCCGGTGGCTGCCACGGTCTGCGCATAGGTGGTGTGGATCCGGCCGTCCTCGGAAACCGACTTCCGCAGCCCTTCCACCGTCTGGCGCAGTTTGGAGGCATCCCGGTAGGCCAGCAGATGCGCCAGGAACGGGTGGCCGTTCGTCTTGACGATCAGGTCCGAGAGCGCATCGGCGTCGGTTGAGTAACCGGTCTTGATCTTTTTGGTCTTGGGCAGGCCCAGTTCGTCGAAGAGCACCACCTGGAGCTGCTTCGGGGAGCCAAGGTTGATTTCCTTGCCGATGACCTCGAACGCTTCGGTTTTGGCCTGTTCGATGGTGCGGCCGAACTCGTCCAGCAGCCGGTCCAGCTTGTCGGTGGAGACGGCAATGCCGGCCAGCTCCATCTCGGCCAGTACCTCTGCCAGCGGCAGTTCCAGCCCGCCGAGGAGCTGGTTGGCTCCGCGTTCGACCAGCAGTCCGGAGAAATGCTCACTCAGGCGCAGCGCGGCAAAAGCTTCCATCACGGCCGGAGCCGCGGTGTCTTCGCCGTCGAGTGAAAGCTCCAGCTGGTTGCCTGAGGCGGCAGTGGATTCCAGTGAGAGTTTCAGGTGCTGCAGGCTCAGGTCCGGCAGGTCATAGCTGCGCCGGTCGGGCTGGATCAGGTACCCGGAGATCGCGGGGTCGTCGACCTCGCCGTCGAGGTGGAGCCCGCGCCGGGAGAGCAGCTTGTAGGAGTCCTTAAAGTCGTGGACCACCTTCGGCGCGTTGGTGTCCGCCAGCCAGTCCGCCAGGACCTTCTCTGCCTCGGCATCGAGTTCGGTCAGCGGTACGAAGACCGCGGAATCATCCGTAACAACGGCAAGGCCAGTCGCCTCGCGCGATTCACCGGCTCCTTCGGTAACCAGCCGGAGGCCTGCCGGTTTCTGGTTGGTCTCCTTGAACCACGCACCGAGCGCATCTGCGGCAGTAATGGTGGTGTGGGCAGGCGGGAGCATCTCCGGGTGGTCCCCGGGTGCTTCCTCTTCCCCGTACACGTCGAACAGGCGCTTGCGCAGGGCGTTGAACTGCAGGGCGTCGAAAAGTTCCTCAATGGCCTCACGGTTCGGACGGCGGGCAGCCATGGCATCCAGGTCCACCGGCAGCTCAAGGTCACGCAGCAGCCGGTTCAGCCGCCGGTTGCGCTTGACGTCCTCGATGTTCGCGCGGAGGGAATCGCCCACCTTGCCCTTGATCTCATCCAGGTGTTCCAGGATGCCTTCGAGGCCGCCGTAGGCCTTGATCCACTTCGCAGCAGTCTTGGGGCCCACCCCCGGCACGCCGGGGAGGTTGTCTGCGGACTCCCCTACCAGGGCAGCGAGGTCGGAGTACTTGTCCGGCGGCACCAGATACTTCTCCTCCACCGCGGCAGCGTCCATGCGCGGCAGGTCGGAGACACCCTTCTTGGGGTAGAAGACGGTAACGCGGTCGTTGACCAGCTGGAAGGCGTCCCGGTCGCCGGAGACCACCATGACGTCCCAGTTTCGGCCCGCAGCCTGCTCCGCGAGCGTGGCCAGGATGTCGTCGGCCTCGTAGCCGTCCAGCGTGATGGTCGGGATGTTCATGGCTTCCATGACCTTGATGATCAGGTCTACCTGGCCATGGAACTCTTCGGGCGTCTTGTTGCGGCCGCCCTTGTATTCGGAGTACTCCTCCGTGCGGAAGGTGGGCGTGTCCAGGTCGAAGGCCACGGCGATGTGAGTGGGCTCTTCGTTCTTGATCAGGTTGATCAGCATGGACGTGAAGCCGTACACAGCGTTGGTGTGCTGGCCGGTGTCCGTGGAGAAGTTCTCTGCCGGGAGGGCGTAGAAGGCCCGGAAAGCCATTGAATGGCCGTCAATCACCAGCAGCCTGCTGTGGCCGGAGGCATTCGGTGTCCCGAGGGCTGCTTCAGCCGGTGCCGCCTCAATCAGGCCGGCGGGCGCGGGTGCGGCGTGGCTGCCTGTCGGGGCGGCTTCCGCCGGCTCGGTGTCCGCCTCCGTTTCCGCGGTTTCCAGCACGGAATCCGCGGGCTCGGGAAGGGGGTCAGAGACAGGTACAGAGGCCAGTTTGGCAGTTTCACTCACAGATGTAAGCCTAGTGGGCATGAGCGACATTTTCACGCCGGGCCAGGCCGGCCCCGCGCAGGGCGAACTCCCCCGGCTGCAGGAACTGATCGACGCCGGCGTGCCGGCAGAACTCCACCCCTGGCTGGGTGAATCCGGAGTCGGCCCCCTGGTCGTGAAACTCGGCATCCGGTTCCTGGAAATGTCCCCCTCCCGGATCGTGGCCACCATGCCCGTAGAAGGCAACCAGCAGGTAGCGGGCATCCTGCACGGCGGCGCGCATGTTGTGCTGGCCGAGACCCTGGGTTCCTTTGCTGCATCGCTGCACGCCGGGCCGGGCCGCTACGCCGTCGGCATTGAAGTGGGTGCCACGCACCACCGCTCTGTTTCCAAAGGCCTGGTCACCGGCACCGCCACGGCAGTGCACCTCGGAGGAACCGTCACCACGCATGAAGTGGTTATGACCGACGAAGAGGGGCGCCGGCTCTCCACAGCCCGCATCACCAACCTCATCCGCGAGGTCCGCTAGCCCAGCCGCCGGGAAAGGCACGGCCAGCCGCACGGGAATAGGCGCGGAATCGCCGGAGTTGTCCGCAGGTAACCCCAATGTGCTGGTGCCTTTGCCGCGCCTGCCGAAAGGAAGTACGTGCAGACAGACCTGTTTTCACCCCTGACCGTTGGCTCCCTCGAGTTGCCGAACCGCCTGGTCATGGCGCCCCTGACCCGTGTCCGCAGCGGCGCTGACGGCGTCCCAGGCGCGCTCGTGGCTGAGCATTACCGGCAGCGCGCGTCCCTGGGCCTGATCGTTTCCGAGGGAACCTATCCCTGCCGGGAAGGCCAGGGTTTCTCCGGGCAGCCGGGACTCGTCACCGCCGAGCAGCTGGCCGGGTGGCGCCGGGTAACCACCGCCGTCCATGAGGCCGGCGGCCGGATCTTCGCCCAGGTGATGCACGCCGGACGCGTCTCCCACCCGGAAATCAACGGCGGTTTCCAGACCGTCGCCCCGAGTGCGGCAGCCATCGACGGCGTCATCCGCACCCCGGCGGGCAAACTCCCCCACGCTGAGCCCCGGGAACTGAGCGAACCTGAACTCGACGAGGTACGGGACATTTTTGTCCGCGGCGCGCTCAACGCCGTAGAGGCAGGTTTCGACGGCGTTGAGCTCCACGGCGCCAACGGGTACCTGCTGCACGAATTCCTCAGCCCGGCCTCCAACCGCCGCACGGACGGCTACGGCGGCTCCCCGCGGGCCCGCGCGCGCTTCGTCGTCGAAGTCGTAACGGCCGTGGCTGCTGCCATCGGAGCGGACCGGGTTGGACTGCGCATTTCACCCGAGCACAACATCCAGGACGCCTGGGAGCGGGACGCTGAGGAAACCCTCGCGACCTATGGTGCCCTGGTGGACGAGATCGCACCGCTGGGCCTGGCGTACCTGAGCATCCTGCACGACGACCCGGCAGGCGCCCTGGTGCAGGAGCTGCGCCGCCGGTTCGGTTCCCCGCTCATGCTGAACACCGGCTTCGCCGTCGTCACCACGCGTGAGGAAGCCGCCGGACTCCTGGAGCAGGACCTGTGCGACGCGGTCGCCGTCGGACGCCCCGCCATCGCCAACCCGGACCTGCCACTGCGCTGGCAGAAGGACCTGCCGCTCAATGAACCGGACCCGTCCACCTTCTACTCCGACGGCGCCGAAGGCTACACGGACTATCCGGAATACGCGGGCGCTCCGGCCTAGGCGCTAGACCCTAAGTACCGTTGACGGCGGGTCCCCGCCCAGTTCGACGTCGACCACGGTGTCCGGGGTGGGCAGCAGCACCAGCCGGGTATGGGCGGCACCGGAGCGCTCGGCCACACTGAGCACGTAACGGCCTGGAGACGGCAGCGGCAGTTCAAAGCTGCCGTCTCCAGCTGAAACTGTGGAGACGGCCTGGGCCTCACCGGTTTGCGGGACCAGGAGGATCAGCGCCCCACCCACCGGCCGCCCGTGGTGGCGCACCCTGCCGGTGAGCATCAGCCGGTGGGCGAAGTGGATCTCATGCGGAACCTCCGTGCCTGGGAATTCAACGACATCCGACACCGGGAGCCACCGCTGGTGGGAAGCCACGAACAGGAAACGTCCGGGCCCCGGCAGCACTACCGTGTATTCGCCGTTGCCGTCCGCACGGTCCCAGTCGACCGGAGCACCGGAAAGGTCGGCCACGCTGAGGGTCCCGCGCTCCACCGTTCCGCGGTCCCCGGGGGCACGCAGCACACCGGTGACCTGGAAGGCCTGGTCCGGGCGCGGTTCAGGCCGTGGCGGAGCGCCGTCAGGTGCGGTTGTCCGGGCCGCGTGCAGGTCCGGGTGCGTCGCTTCGTGCCTTACGGCCCTGGGCAGCAGGAAGCACAGGACAGTGGCGGCAGCCGCCGCCAGCCCTGCCAGGATGAAGATCAGCCGGAAGGCTTCCAGCGCCGGGAAAATCCGGCCTCCGACGCCGATGGTGAGCGAAGCCAGGATGGTCGCCACGGCGGCACTGCAGGTGGAGGTGCCAACGGAGCGCAGCAGCGTGTTCAGCCCGTTGGCGGCTGCGGTGTCTGTGCGCGGCGAATTGCTCATGACGATAGTCGGCATTGCCGCCATAGCCATTGCGGTTCCTACGGAAATCACCACGGCGCCGAAGATGATCCCCGGGATGGTGCTGACCAGGAACGTGCGGCTCAGGTATCCCGCGGCCATCACTGCACAACCGCTGATCATGGTGGTCTTGGCCCCGAAGCTGTTGGTGATGCGGGCAGACACCGGAGCGATGGCCACCATGGCTATGCCGGACGGGATCATGGTGAGACCGGCAACCAGGACGCTGAGGCCGAAGCCAAATCCGGTGACCCGCGAAAGCTGCAGCTGCTGCGTGGTGACCAGCATGTTGGCGTACATCGAGAACCCCACCAGCACGGCCGCGATGTTCACCACCAGGATTGGCCGGCGTGCGGACGTCCGGAGGTCGACGAGCGGCTGCCCGCTGCGCAGTTCCACCGGGAACCACAGCGCGATCAGGATGGCAAAGCCCGCGAAGAGGCCCAGGATGATGTCGCTCGTCCAGCCCCAGATCCCGCCCTTGGTGATGGCCAGCAGGAGCGTGGTCATGGCACCGGAGAGCAGCAGCGCTCCGGCGTAGTCGAAGCGTCCCCTGGTCCGCAGTGAAGATTCCGGGACGAAGAAGAACACTGCTGCAAGGATCAGCAGGGCTATCAGCGCCACAACCCAGAAGGTGGCTTCCCAGCCGAGCTGCTGGTAGATAAATCCGGCCATCGGCAGCCCGAGCGCGCTTCCGATGCCAAAGCTCGCGCTCATCAGGGAGACCGCGCCTGCGATGCGGCGCTGCGGCAGGACGTCCCGCAGGATGCTGATGCCCACGGGAATCACGGCTCCGGCGAAACCCTGCAGGGCCCTGCCGGTCACGGCCGCAGCGAAGGTGCCGCCCAGGGCTGCAATGAACCCGCCGGCCACCATCACGGCCAGTGAGATCATCAGCATTCGCTTTTTGCCGAACATGTCCGCCAGCCGGGAGACGATCGGCGTTGCCACTGCCGCGCTGAGCAGCGTTACCGTGACCAGCCAGGACACGTCGTCGGAACTCACGGCGAAGATCCGGGGATATTCCGGCAGCAGCGGCACTACCGCGGTCTTTTCCAGCGAGACGGTGATCCCGCCCAGCCCCATGACGGTGGTGACGAGCCAGGGCGGCGACCTGCGTGCCCCGGACACCGGTTCCCTGGTCTGGCTTTGCTGGGACACGGAACCTCCTCCAGTACCCGGTGCAATGAACCTGCGGGCGGAACCACACATCCGGTCCGCCCGGGGCGGGAACGGATGCTGCGGGCTGTCAGCTCCGGCTGATCGGCACCTTCCGTCCGGTGCCCGCGTCCTGGAGCGGTACCCGAACCTCCAGCACTCCATCCCGGTAGGACGCAGTCACCTCATCGGTGCTGCTGCCTGCGGGCAGCGGAATATCGCGGCTGAAGGACCCGTACTTGAACTCGGAACGGTAGCCGTTCTTTGAACGGTTGGAGGTTTCTTCCCGCCGCTCGCCGCGGATCCGCAGGGTGCCGTCCGTCACGGTGACATCAAGGTCCTTCTCCGGATCAATGCTGGGAAGCTCGGCCCGGACCACCATCGCGTTGGCGTCCCGAAATTCCTCCACCCGGAAGGCCGGTACCTCCCAGTCTCCTTCGAACAGGCGGCGCATCGGTTCGGGCAGTTCAAAACGGTCTCGTCGGCTCAGTCCAGCCATGGTTTCTCCTTCGGTACACCGCTCCCCCGGTTCAGCGGCGGCTCCCGGCTCAACCTCAGGCACCGGCCCTGCTGCGGGAAACGAATAGGTCATCAGAGCGTACGCGCGGCAGTACCGCCGCTCAACGGAGGCCGGCTGGGAACGCCGGCGGCGCCCCGTTATCCGAGTACCCGCAAGGGGAACCGGAACTACGTAGCCGAATGCCCGGTGATACCTAGAATGGCCGATCAGCCGCGCGTATAGTCGAACGCACGCACCTGTGGGGCTTTTAGTGCCGCCGCCCACTGCGGCCGGCATTCACGTTGGACACTCCTTACGAGAGGTCGAAGCCATGCCGCAGAACGATCCCCAGGATTTCCTCAGCGTCAATCCGATATTCTCCCGCGAGGGCGAAGCCACGCAGATCCCGAAGTACGAGTTCCCCGAGGGCGGGATGCTGCCGAGGACGGCGTACCAGATCGTCCACGACGAAACCATGCTGGACGGCAACGCGCGGCTGAATCTCGCAACGTTCGTGAGCACCTATATGGACGACAACGCGAACCGGCTGTACGCGGAGACGTACGACAAGAACATGATCGACAAGGATGAGTACCCGCAGACGGCCGCGATCGAGCAGTACTGCTGGAGGATGCTGGCCGGGCTCTGGCATTCGCCGGATCCGCAGGGAACCCTGGGCACCTCCACCATCGGTTCGTCCGAGGCCTGCATGCTCGGCGGCCTGGCGTTCAAGCGGCTGTGGCAGCACAAACGGCGTTCCGAGGGAAAGTCCACGGAGAAACCCAACCTGGTCATGAGTTCCGCGGTGCAGGTCTGCTGGGAGAAGTTCTGCAACTACTTCGACATTGAGCCGCGCCTGGTGCCCATCAGCGAGGAACACAAATGCCTTGACGGCTATGAGCTGGAGAAGTACGTCGACGAGAACACCATCGGCGTTGTCGCGATCATGGGAGTCACGTATACCGGCATGTATGAGCCGGTGAAGCAGATCGCCGCGAAACTCGATGAGATCCAGGCCTCGACGGGGCTGGACATCCCCATCCATGTGGACGGGGCTTCCGGTGCCATGATTGCACCGTTCATCCAGCCGGACCTGGAGTGGGATTTCCAGCTCGAGCGGGTCCATTCCATCAGCACGTCGGGCCACAAGTACGGACTGGTCTACCCGGGCCTGGGCTGGGTCGTCTGGCGGGACCGGCAGTGGCTGCCGGAAGACCTCATCTTCTATGTCAGCTACCTCGGCGGCGACATGCCCACCTTTGCCCTGAACTTCTCCCGCCCCGGAGCCCAGGTGGTGCTGCAGTTCTACATGTTCCTCCGCCTCGGATTCGAGGGATACAAGAAGGTGCAGCAGGCATGCCAGGACGTGGCCCTGTACCTTTCGCACGGAATCAGCGAGATCGGCCCCTTCGAACTGTGGAATGACGGTTCCGACATCCCGGTCTTCGCGTGGCGGCTGAAGGAGGGGCATACGGACCGGTGGACGCTGTACAACCTGGCGGACCGCCTCCGCACGAAGGGCTGGCTGGTACCCGCCTATCCGATGCCGGACAACCTGGGCAACCTCACGGTCGAGCGGATTGTTGTCCGCAACGGTCTGAGCATGGACCTGGCCGGGCGGCTGCTCAAGGACATCCAGGATGAGACGACCTACTTGGAAAACCTGAGCGCTCCCATGCCCGTCGAGCAGGAACACCCGGGATTCCACCACTAAACCGAGGAGGTGAGTGCAGTGAGCGATTCAACTGCATCGACTGCATCGGCGGGATCCGCATCGACTGGATCCGCGCCGGGCCGCATGAGCCGGGCGAAGCAAAACGCAACCATCACCGTCGGCGCGCTCGCCGTCATGAACATCGTTGCCGTGGTCAGTCTCCGCGGCTTGCCGGCCGAAGCTGAGTACGGACTGAGCTCGATCTTCTATTACGTGTTCGCCGCGGTCGTATTCCTGATCCCGGTGTCCATCGTCGCAGCAGAACTGGCCACGGGCTGGCCGGAAACCGGCGGCGTGTTCCGCTGGGTGGGTGAGGCCTTCGGCCCGCGCTGGGCGTTCCTGGCGATGTTCATGCTGTTCATCGAAGTCACCATCTGGTTCCCAACGGTCCTGACCTTCGGAGCGGTGTCCCTTGCCTACACGGGAACCGACCAGAATATCGATGCGCAGCTGTCAGGAAACAAGGCGTTTGTCCTGGCCGTGGTGCTGGTCGTCTACTGGCTGGCAACCTTCATTGCCTTCCGCGGCGCGGCCGCGTTCTCGAAAGTTGCCCAGTGGGGCGGGATTGTCGGCACCCTGATCCCTGCCGGAATCCTGATTGTCCTGGGGTTCTCCTACTACTTTGCGGGGAACACCCCGCAGATCCAGATGGGCTGGGGCGAGGTCATACCGGACTTCTCCAACTTCTCCAACGTTGTGCTGGCGGCGAGCATCTTCCTCTTCTACGCCGGCATGGAAATGAACGCCATTCACGTCAAGGACGTCAAGAACCCGACCCGGAACTACCCGCTCGCAGTGCTCATCGCAGCAGCGGGAACGGTCGTGATCTTCGTCCTCGGCACACTGGCCATCGCCTTTGTGGTCCCGCAGGCGGACATCAACCTGACGCAGAGCCTGCTGACCTCCTACAACGACATGTTCGACTGGGCCGGCATCAGCTGGGCTTCGCCGATCGTTGCAGCCATGCTGCTGATCGGTGTCCTGGCAGGGGTGGTTACCTGGGTGGCAGGCCCGTCCAGCGGTCTGCTTGCCGTAGGCAAGGCCGGGTACCTGCCCCGTTTCTGGCAGCACACGAACAAGCACGGCATGGGAACCCACATCCTGCTCTTCCAGGCGTTCATGGTCACGGCCCTGGGCGTTGTGTACGTGGTCCTGCCGTCGGTTCAGGCGGCCTACCAGATCCTGAGCCAGCTGACCGTGATCCTCTACCTGGTGATGTACCTGCTGATGTTCGCGGCCGCCATCTACCTGCGCTACAGCCAGCCGAACCGGCCACGGCCGTACCGGGTACCGGGCGGTGACCTTGGCATGTGGATCTTCGGCGGCGTCGGATTCCTGGGTTCGCTGATGGCGTTCGTGTTCAGCTTCATCCCGCCGGACCAGATTTCCGTAGGGTCCCCGGAAACCTACGTGGGGATCCTGGTGGGCGGCGCCGTGCTGCTGATCATCCTGCCGATGGTCATCTACGCGTTCCGCAAGCCGCACTGGAAGGATCCCCGGACTGAATTCGTGCCCTTCACCTGGCAGCTCGAACACAAGCACCCGGGAACGGTCAACGAATCCTCTGCCGCAACGGCCGACCTTTCGCAGAAATGGGAGGAGTCCTTCGACGAAACCGCTGCGGCCGGAACCACGGCCGGAACCTCGTCCGGGACAGCGGCCGGGACAGCGGCCGGAACCACCAATACCACGGCCGGCAAGCACTCCGGAAAGCCGTCGCCCACGGGCGCGGGGTCAAGGGGGTCGGGGCAGGGCGGACGCACACGGGTGCATCGGCCGCGGACCGGCCCGGCAGCAGGCGGGAGCACAGCGGTATGAAAATCGATAAATCAGCTATCCAGGCTGCCGTGAATACAGCCCACAGTGACTTCAAGTCCGACCAGGGCGGTAACAACGCCAGCTACATTCCGTTTCTCGCCTCGGTGGACCCGGCGCTGTTTGGCATCAGCGTGGTGACGGCCGACGGCGAGGTGATCGAAACCGGCGACTCGAACTTCGAGTTTGCGCTTGAATCGATCTCCAAGGTGTTCTCCATGGCGCGGGCCATGGACGAGGTCGGGCTGCCCCAGTTCCACGACAAGGTGGGAGCGGACCCTACCGGCGAGCCGTTCAACTCGGTCATAGCCGTGGCGCTGCACGATGACAAACCGCTTTCGCCGCTGGTCAACGCCGGTGCCATGTCCACTGTCTCGCTTATCCCGGCCGGCAGCGCGGAAGAGCGCTGGCAGAAAATCCTTGCCACCCAGTCTGCGTTCGCCGGACGGGAGATCAGGATGAGCGACGCCGTCAACGACTCGGAGCAGTCTACGAACTTCCATAACCGTGCCATCGCCTGGCTGCTGTACTCGGGCGGGACGATGTACTCGGATCCGATGGAGGCCTGCGACGTGTACACGCGGCAGTGTTCCACCCTGGTGACCGCCGTTGACCTGGCCACGATGGGAGCGACCATCGCAGCCCGGGGTACGAACCCGGTCACGAAGCAGGCCGCAATTACCCACACGGACATTGTGCCGCCCATGCTGGCCGAAATGACCATGGAAGGTCTCTACACCGCCTCCGGTGACTGGGCCTACCGGGTGGGCCTGCCGGGCAAGTCGGGAGTGGGCGGCGGTGTCCTGGCCGTCATGCCCGGGGTTTTGGCCATCGCTGCCTTCTCCCCGCCCCTGGACGCCGCAGGAAACAGCGTGCGCGCACGGAAGGCGGTGGCACAGATTGCTTCCGCGCTGAACCTGAACCTCTATAACGCCTCGGACTACGCCACCTGAGGGGCGGGCGGAAAGACGGACTGCGGCGGGGATATGCGAACGGGTCTCCGCCGCAGTTCCATGCCCGGGCAGGCAGCACGGCCGTTCCAGGGCGCTCGTGCTAGCCGGTCAGCCGGATGCCATAGTCAGCCGAGATCGCCTCTGCCGCCGTCCTCAGGCGCGGCAGCAGCACCTCCTCCAGTCCGGCGGCACGGCCGAAGGGCTGGTGCAGGGATACGTTCGCCGCAGCGACGACCCGCCCGGCGCGGTGGACCGGGACGGCGACGCCGCTGAGTCCCTCCTCGTATTCCTCCCGTACAACGGACCAGCCGCGCTCCCGCACACCGCGGATCTCGGCCAGCAGGGCATCGCGGTCAGGGACGGTATTAGCCGTGAAGCGGCGGATGTCGGAGCGCTTGACGCGGTCCTTCAGGTCTGGCTCGTCCAGCGAAGCCAGCAGGACCCGGCCCATCGAGGTGGCCCATGCCGGGAAGCGCGTCCCCACGTGGACGGCAACACTCACGAGGCGCGGAGAGGTGATCCGGGCAACGTACACAACGTGCACATCATCCAGGATGCACAGGGATGCCGTCTCCTGCAGGTCTGCGGAGAGGGACTTCAGGTGCGGTTCCGCGATAGCGGGCAGCGTCAGGTTGGAAAGGAAGGCCGAACCGATGTTCAGCACGCGGGGAGCCAGCTGGAACCGGGTTCCGTCCGTAGAGAGGTATCCCAGCTCGGTGAGCGTGAGCAGGAAACGGCGCGCCGCAGCCCGGCTCAGGTCTGCCGCAGCTGCCACTTCACTCACGCTCTGCAGGGGGCGCTCCTCCGTGAACGCGCCAAGGACGGTGAAGGCCTTCTCCACGGACTTTACGTACCAGTCTGCGTGTGCCGCTTCCATGCCGTCCCCTGCTCCGCCCTGCACTGTGCCCTCGACCTGACTGCGTGTCCACCCGGGGCTCCGGGCCCGGCCCGAAACGCCTTGGAAGTGATCCTAGCCCACACAGGCGTCCTGCCGGCCGGGACCCGCTGGCGGCAAATGCTCAGGTCAAACAGGGTTTCAGGCTGTGGCCAGGTACTGCGCGGCCAGGCGGACGGGTGCATTGGGCGCGCCGTATCCCTCGTAGGCCGGCCGGCGTTCAACCACTTCAAAGAAGACGTTGCCCACGGTGGAGGTGTAGAAGTGCAGGAACTCTCCGTCCGCGTCCCGGTCGTAGAGCAGGTTCAGCTCCCTGAGGGTGGCGAGGAACTCCGGCTCCAGCCCAAACCGGGCGTCGAGGTCCTCATAGTAGTTCCCCGGCACCGGCAGGAACTGCAGTCCGCGCCCGACGGCGGTGCGCGCCAGGGCTACCAGGTCGCTGCACGCGAAGGCGACGTGCTGCGGGTAACCCGAGCCATCGCCGTCGAACACCATCGGCGCTATGTTGAGTGCCATGCGCACGGCACCGTCGCTGCTGCGCATCACCTGGCTGCGGACCAGGCCCATGGGGCTGGGCACCTCGACGCTGGGACGCGGGGTGAGTCCGAGGGTGGATTCGTAGAAGAGTACCGCTTCATCGAAGTACTGCCACGGCTGGGACAGGTTGACGTGGTCCACGGCGGTGATGGGACCCTCAGCCGGAACGGGGGTGCCGCTGCCGAATTCCCTGATCCAGCGGGGACCGCCGGTGACAGCCTCACACAGGAAGATCTCCGTCCCGTCGGGAGCGGCTACAGCCTGCAGGACTTCCTCGTTTGCCTGGCTGCGCCGGGGCACGGCAGTAGCTTTGAGCTGCAGCGCGCGTGAGGCAGCGGCGAGGGCGTCCGGCACGTCCAGCCCGATCGCCGAAATACCGGGTTCCAGTCCGCCCGCGTTCTGGCTGTTGATGATGACCCGGGCCCCGTTTTGGGTCCACAGCTCAACGGCCTTGCTGCGGTGGGTTCCCTGGCAGGTGAAGCCAAGCTGGTAGAGCAGGGTCCGGACGGCCCCGGGGTCGCCCGCTTTGACCTCGGCGAAGTTGAAGCCGAGCGGTTCCCCGACTCCGGGCAGCGTGGAGAGTTCCATGGCGGTTTCACCGGCGCCGGTTTCGTGCAGGTGAATGGAGGTCTGTTCAGCCAGGCGGATCAGTGAGCGCATGGCGTCGACAGCGGTACGCTCCTCGGCAGCCTGGCGGAAGACGTCGTTGAAGATTTCCAGCGAGACCGGGCCGTTGTAGCCGCTGCGGACCAGATGCCCCATGAACGTGACCAGGTCGAAGGCACCTTCGCCCGGGAAAACCCGGTAGTGCCGGCTCCAGGACAGCACATCCATGGACAGTTCCGGCGCGTCGGCCAGCTGGACGAAGAAAATCTTCTCCGCAGGTATCTTCTCGATCGCTGCCGGGTCCCAGCGCCGCGAGAGGATGTGGAAACTGTCCAGGCACGTTCCCACGCTGGGATGGTCTGCCAGCTCGACGATGCGCCAGGCATGCTCGAAATCGCTGACGTATTTGCCCCAGGCCAGCGCCTCATAGGCGAGCCGGACACCATAGCGCGCCGCAGTCTCGCCCATGAGCCTTAGCTGGGAAGCGGCTACCTCGTCGTCATCGACGGTTGCCGTCGCCACGTTGCTGCATACGAGCATGGTGTCGATGCCAAGGCGGTTCATCAGGCGGAACTTCGCTTCGGCCCGGCGCAGGTTGTCCGCCAGGACCTCCTCGGAAACGCCCTCGAAATCACGGAACGGCTGGTAGAGGTCCAGCGTCAGGCCAAGCGACTGCGCCAGCTCCCGGATCTGCTCCGGCGTGGAAGGAGAGACCACAAGGTCCTGCTCAAAGATTTCGACGCCGTCGAAACCGGCTGCCGCACAGGCACGGAGCTTGTCCTCCAGTGTTCCTGACAGGCAGACCGTAGCAATCGACGTACGCATGGAGAACCCTTTCCGGCTCAGAGGCCGTTGCTGACCATTTCAAGGAAGTGTGCCCGCATGCGGGCCGGGTCCGGGCGGATGCCGGTGATGAGCTCAAAGGCATCTACTGCCTGGCCCACTGCCATGTGGCCGCCGTCCAGGACACGGCAGCCAAGTGCTTCGGCCGTTTCGATGAGCTGGGTACGGACCGGACGGTAGATGACGTCCGCGACCCACAGCTCCGGGCGGAGCAGGGCGGCATCCACCGGCATGCCCGGGTGGGAGTGCATGCCTACGGGGGTGGCCTGGACAAAGCCGTCGGCCGCGGCCATGGCGGCCGGAAGGTCTGCTCCGGTTCCGGCCGACACCCGTGCGGCCGGGAAAAGCGCGGACAGTGCCTGGACGCGTTCCTGGACCCGCTCCGGGTCAAGGTCAACCAGTACCAGTTCGCTGGCCCCGGCTTTCAGCAGGGCATAGGCCACGGCGGCACCCGCTCCGCCGGCGCCGAGCTGCACGACCCTCTCGAGGGACGCACCGGGCAGCCCGGCGGAAAGAGCCCGCCCAAACCCCGAATGGTCCGTGTTGTGGCCGGTGAAGCCCGAGTCCGTAACCAGGACGGTGTTGACGGCGCCGAGCCGCGCGGCGTCGTCGGACACCTCATCCAGGTGGGCCATAACCAGCTGCTTGCAGGGATGGGTGATGTTGAAGGCGTTGAAGCCCAGGTCGCGGCCGTAGCGCAGCAGGTCGCCGACTTCGTTGCCGCTGCGGCCGTTCACCGAAAGATCCACCGGACGGTACAGGTACTGGAGACCGTTTTCCCGCGCTTCCCGCTCGTGCATGGGCGGAGTCAGGGACGCAGTAATCCCTTCGCCAATCAGCCCGACAAGCCAGGATTCGGTGGTGGTGCTCAAGTGGATCTCCCTTCGGTGCCCGCGACGGGCTAGGCCCACGGTACCGGCCTGTTCATAAAATGCACAACTGTGCGCAATACGCACAGATGTATTGCATCTGACTATGGCGCGGGTTACATTGTGGTGTTCGCATGAAGCACTGCTGTGCGTTTTCCGCACACCATCCCTTGGAGGCCCCTTATGAGCGCTGCACCGACGCAGTCCGCCCAAGCCACCGCCAAGACCCCGAAGAAGGCCGCCGCGGCGAGCTTCATGGGCAGCGCGGTCGAGTACTACGACTTCTTCATATTCGGCACGGCCGCATCGCTGATCTTTCCCTACGTCTTCTTCCCGGACGCAGACGCCCAGGCGAGCATCATGTCCCTGGCAACATTCGGCTTCGCCTACATTGCCCGTCCCGTAGGGGCCGTCATCCTTGGCCACTTCGGTGACCGCGTGGGCCGCCAGAAGATCCTTATGTTCACCCTGATCCTGATGGGCGCTTCAACCTTCCTGATCGGCTGCCTGCCCGACTTCAACACGATTGGCTGGTGGGCTCCCACCCTCCTCGTGCTGTGCCGCCTGGCGCAGGGCCTCTCCGCCGCCGGCGAGCAGGCCGGCGCCAGCTCCATGACACTGGAGCACGCCCCGGACGGACGCCGCGCCTTCTTCACTTCCTGGACCCTGACAGGCACCCAGGGCGGCCAGATCCTGGCCGCAATGGTGTTCATCCCCGTCATGGCCCTGCCGGATGACATCAAGTACAGCTTCGGCTGGCGCATCCCGTTCTGGCTCAGCGCCGTCGTTGTTGTTGTCACCTTCTTCATCCGCCGCACCCTGCACGAGACCCCCACCTTCCAGGAAGCCAAGGCGAACAACCAGATTGCCAAGCTCCCCGTGGGTGACCTGCTCCGGCACCACTGGCGCGACGTGCTGCGTGTTATCTGCTGTGCGTTCATCGCCGCCGTCTCCACCGTGTACGGGACCCTGGCCATCAAGTACGGCACCGAAGTCGGCAACGTCGACGCCGCCATCACGCTCTGGCTGGTGGTTGCCGGCAACATCGCCGCGCTCTTCACGCAGCCGCTGTTCGGCATGGCCGCAGACCGCTTCGGCCGCAAGCCCGTATTCATTTACGGAGCCCTCTCCAGCGCCGTCGTGATGCCCTTCTACCTGCTGTGCATGGAATCCGGGAATCCGCTGCTGCAGTTTGCGCTCTCCGTAGTGGTTTTCGGCTGTGGCTACGCTGCCGCGAACGCAGTATGGCCGTCCTTCTACGCTGAGATGTTCAGTGCCCGGGTACGCTTCTCCGGCCTGGCTATCGGCACCCAGCTGGGCTTCCTGATGGCGGGCTTCGCGCCGTCCATCGTTGCCGCCCTCGGCGGACTGGAGCCCGGCGGCTGGGTAGTCATCAGCTGGTTTACCGCGGCCATTGCAGGCATCGCATCGATCTCCGCCCTCACCGCCAGGGAATCGTTCCGCACACCGACGGCCGAACTTGGCCTGAAGAAGTAACAGCTTCTGCACCGATACGGCCGGTACCGCGCATCAGCGGTGCCGGCCGTTGGCGTTTCGGGCCGCTATCCGGCGTCCAGCCTGCGCTGTCTGCGGGCCGACCAGGCCAGGTAACCGCCCAGCACACCGGTAGACGCCAGCCCGGCTCCCATCAGCGGCGCCTGCCAGCCGCGCCACCGGTCGGCGTCGCCCAGCGTCAGCTCCCCGACGCCGCGGATGAAGGCTGCGGCGAAGATCGCCGCGACCATCCGGTTGCCTACCCGCTCCAGCCGCTCCACCAGGGGAACCAGGTCCCCGGCCCGCAGATGGACCTCCATTCCTTCGAAATCCAGGGTGTTGATAAGCCGCTGCAGCTGTCCGGGCAGTTCGGTGCCGAGTTCCAGCAGCTCTCCCCCGGCTTTGCCCAGCCGCTTGGCGTAGGCGGCCGGGTTCAGGTGCTGCACGGTCATCCGCCGGGCGTAGGGTGCCAGGGTCTTGCCCATGCTGAAGTCCGGGTCCAGGACCTCCCCCATGCCTTCGGTCATGATCAGCATCCGCAGCAGCAGGGCAATCTCCCCGGGCAGCTGCAGATGGTGGTTCCGGATGATTCCCAGGCCGTACGTGATGATCCGCCCCACCGGGGCATCCCCAAGCGTGCGGTTTGAGTAGAGCTTGATCAGGCCGGCAAGGTCCATTCGGAGCTTGATGCGGTCCGGACGGGTCCGGGAGACCGTCATCCGCATCAGTGCAGTGGCCATCCGCTCCGGGTCCTTGCGGATGACGGCGACGAACAGGGCCGAAAGCTGGCCGCGCAGCTTGTCGTCGAGTTCTCCAACCATGCCAAAGTCAATGAGCCCGATCTGGGAGTTGGGCTGCACGAAGATGTTCCCGGGATGGGGGTCCGCGTGGAAGAAACCGTCCTCGAATACCATCTTCATTTCAGCATCCGCAGCCGTGACGGCCAGCGCCTTGCGGTCCAGTCCCGCGGCCTCCAGCGCCTTGGTGTCGGTAACCTTCATGCCGTAGAGCCGCTCCATGGTCAGCACCTTCGAGGTGGTGTGCTCCCAGTAGACGTGCGGGATCACCACGGCGGAGTCGTCTTCGAAGTTCAGGGCGAAACGGTCTGCATTATGACCCTCCTGCACGTAGTCCATTTCCTTGCGGAGGGTGTCCGCGAACTCATCCATAAAGCCCTTGACGTCGTAGTCCCTGGCCGCCTCCCAATGCCTGCTGGCGTAACCGGCCAGGGACTGCAGGATGGACAGGTCCGCCTCCACCTCCGGGACAATGCCGGGACGCCGGACCTTGACCACCACGTTCGTCCCGTCCGCGAGCGTGGCAGCGTACGCCTGGCCAATGGAAGCGCTGGCAATTGGGGTGCTGTTGAAGTCACGAAACACGTCCAGGGGATCCGCCCCGAGTTCCCGGCGGAGTGAGACACGCACATCGTCCCAGGCGGCAGGGGTCGCCGAGTCCTGCAGCTTTGCCAGCTCATCCATGTAGGCCGGAGGCAAAAGGTCAGGACGGGTGGAGAGCAGCTGGCCCAGTTTTACGTAGGTGGGACCGAGTTCCTCCAGCGCACGGCGCAGGTACTCCGGGCTCGCCATCCGAGCGGCGCCGGCACTGTTGGCCTCCCCGCGGCGGAACGGCAGCCAGGACTCAAGTCCGGCAACTGACACCAGGTATCCCAGTCCGTTGCGGTACAGGATTTCGGCCATTTGGCGATAGCGGTCAAAACGGGTCTTCATAGCCTTCTTTCCGTTGGCCCTGTGCAGGCCCGGCTGATCCCGGCAGGGCCAATCCCCGGCCCGGGAACCCGGGGCGTGGCCGCTACCGGGCGGATCTCTGTTAGGGGAACGATAGTCCCAAACACACAGCACCGAACAGGGACCGCGGCAGGGGCACAGGCCCCGGAGCTGCTTCCGTGCCGCGGTCTTCCGTGCAGCCGCTGCTGCGGCCTAGACTCAAGCACCCCGCCCGGAACGGCACAGACCCAGGAGCAGCCATGCCAGCATCCGAACCCGCCCTGGACCCGGCTGCGAAGGCCGCACTGCTGACCGGCGCCGGCATGTGGGAAACCCCGGGATCTGACGAGGCGGGTATCCGTGCCCTGACCCTGACGGACGGACCGCACGGCGTCCGGCTCGCGGCCGGAGACGACACAGGGCCCGCGCTGGGCCAGTCGCGGCCGGCCACCTGTTTTCCAGCTGAATGTGCCACGGCCAGTTCGTGGGATCCGGCACTCCTGGAAGAGCTGGGACGCGCGGCCGGGCGTGAAGCCGCCGCCTACGGCGTCGACGTGCTCCTGGGACCGGGCCTGAACATTAAGCGCTCCCCGCTGGGCGGCCGAAACTTTGAGTACTTCTCCGAGGATCCGCTGCTGACCGGTGCCTTGGGTGCAGCGTGGACGGCCGGCGTTCAGTCCTGCCGCGCGGCGGCCTCCCCCAAGCACTTTGCCGCCAACAACCAGGAAACCGGCCGCATGACGATCGACGTGGTCGTGGACGAACGGACCCTTCGGGAAATATATCTCCGTGCCTTCGAAACGGTGGTGAAGCAGGCCGCCCCCTGGACCGTCATGGCCGCCTACAACCGCATCAACGGCTTCCATGCCGCCCAGGACCCGTGGCTGCTCAACCGGGTCCTCCGCGGCGAATGGGGATTCGACGGCGTCGTGGTTTCGGACTGGGGCGCAGTCACCGACCGCGCGGCCGCACTGGCAGCGGGCCTGGACCTGGAAATGCCGTCCTCCTCCGGCGTGGGCCCCGGCGAGCTGGTCGCTGGACTGCAGGCGGGACTGGTCTCCCCGGATGACGTGGATGCTTCCTTGGAAAGGATGCGCGAACTGGGACGGCGCACGGCCGGCAGGGATGTTCCTGCCCTGGATTTCCCGGCCCACGATGCCCTGGCCCGCCGCGCTGCCGCGGCTTCGATGGTGCTGCTGAAGAACGACGGCGGGGTGCTCCCCTTTTCCTCCGGGTCGCCCCTGGCGGTGATCGGAGAACTGGCACGCACGCCGCGCTATCAGGGCAGCGGCTCTTCGCAGGTCAATCCCGCCAGGCTCAGCACGCCGTGGACGGCGCTTGCGGCCCGGGTGCCGGAGGCATCGTTTGCCGCGGGGTACGGTCTGGAGGACGCAGAACCGGATGGGGACCTGATCCGTGAAGCGGTCCGGGCAGCAACCGCGGCAGCCCAGGCAGTGGTTTTCCTGGGGCTTCCCGCTGCGGCTGAAACGGAGGGAATGGACCGCACGTCCCTGGAGCTTCCGCCGGCCCAGCTGCGGCTGCTCGACGCCGTCGCCCGGGCGCGGCCGGACGTGGCCGTTGTGCTCTCGAACGGGTCCGTGGTGGATACATCCTGGGCACCGAAAACCGGAGCTGTGCTTGAATCGTGGCTGGCGGGCCAGGCCTGCGGGGACGCTGTCACAGACGTCCTGCTGGGAGACGTGAATCCGTCGGGCAAACTTGCCGAGACCTTTCCGGCAAAGCTCGAGGACACACCTGCCTACGGAAACTTCCCCGGAGAAGCGGATGAGGTGCGTTACGGCGAGGGCCTCCTGGTCGGGTACCGCTGGTATGACACCCGGATGGTCGAACCGGCTTTTCCCTTTGGCCACGGCCTCAGCTACACGCAGTTCGGCTACTCGGATCTTTCCGCCACCGTGGACACCGGCGGTCCGGCACCTGCTATCCGGGTCTCGCTGCGGCTGGCCAACACCGGGACGGCTGAAGGTGCGGAAGTCGTGCAGCTCTACGTTGCGGCCCCGGAAGGAGATGTTCCGCGGGCGGAGCAGGAGCTCCGCGCCTTCCAGCGGGTGAACCTTTCCCCGGGCGAAACCCGGACGGTGTCCCTGGATCTGCCGGAGGGAAGCCTGGACAGGTTCGACCCGGCAACCCGGAGCTGGGTAACCGATCCGGGGACCTACGAACTGCGGGTGGGATCTTCCTCCCGGGATATCCGCCTCACTGCCGGCGTGGAGCTCCGCGTCCCGGCGGTGCTGCCGCTGCCCACGGCTTCATCATCCCTGGCCGAATGGATGCGGCATCCCCTGGGTGCCGCCGTCCTGGGTGAAGCGCTTGGTCCTGCAGCCTCGGGGTCTGCGGGGTCAATGCTCACCTTGATGGGGAGCCTGCCCCTGGACCGGCTGGGCCGGTTCCCGGGCTCACCGCTCAGCGCGGACCAGGCAGCCGGACTGGCCAGGCTGGTCGCCGAGCGGGCCGTCGAAGGTTAGTCGAAGGTTAACAGTGACCGGTCATTCAGCGGTTTGGTCCTGAACCCGCGGCGCGCGTTCCGCTCCGGTCATACTGCTCCGTTCCGCTGCCGCCGCCGCGATGGACCCGGCAACCAGCAGCGCCGCAACGCTGGCACCGACAGCCAGCAGCGCAGGTGTCCAGCTGCCCGAAAAATCATGCAGGGAGCCAAGGGCCACCGGTCCGGCCGCGCCAATCAGGTAACCGCCGCCCTGCACCATTGCGGAGAGCTGACCTGCCTGCCGGCCCGAGCCCCCGAGCCGCACCAGGATCAGCAGGATTACAGTGATGCCGGCGCCCTGGGCCACCCCGCCCAGCGTCACCCAGACAACCCAGCCTGACGGGGCCAGCAGGAGCCCTGCAGGCAGCGCCGCCCAGGCTCCGGAAGTCAGCCACAGCAGGGTACGGACGCGCATTCGCCGGGCCAGCAGGGGAACCGCCAGCGCCCCGGCGATGGCCGGGCCCTGGAACAGCGAAGCGCCCGCGCCCGCCGCGGCCGCATCCAGGTCCAGCAGGTCCGAGAGCAGGGTGGGAAGCCAGGTGGAGACACCATAGAAAGCGAACGCCTGTCCGCTGAAGGTAATGAGCAGCAGCCAGGCCACCGGGCGCCGCCATGCCGCAGACCCGGCGGGCGCCGTGACACCCTGCTTCGGCGTGGGGCTCGGGCCCGTGGCTGCAGCGTCTGCCGGACGGCCGGCGCCGGCCGCAGGACTCCCTGCTTCCTTCGGCCTGGCCCTGCCCAGCAGGAAATCACGCCAGCCGACCAGTCCCAGCCAGGCCAGGGCGGCGGCGATGGCCAGTGTGCTCCAGACCGCCAGGGCGATGCGCCAGCCGAAGGCAGCTGCCAGGGGTGCCGTGAGGATCAGCGTGGTCATGGAGCCGATGTTCATGGCTGCCGTGTAGGTGCCGGTGACCAGCGGAACCCGTGCGGGTGCGAAGTCCCGGCGGATAATCACCGGCACCAGGACGTTCCCGACGGCGATCGACGCGCCAATCACGATCGTTCCCGCCAGTGCCAGGCTGGTTCCCCCGGCGGAACGGAGCAGCGTCCCTGCCAGGATGCCGGCCAGGCATAACGCTATTGCCTGGTCCGGTCCGCCGCGGCGGAGCAATGGAAGTGCCAGGAAGGAGATGATGCCAAAGCAGGCGATGGGCAGGGTGGTGAGGAGGCCCGACGTCTGCACGGACATTCCCAGTTCCGACTGCAGCACAGCCAGGATGGGAGACGGAGCGACGATCGGGCCGCGGAAGTTCAGGGCGATGAGGACGATGCCGGCCAGGGCACCCCAGAACACTCGGCGGGCCGACCTGCTTCGGCCACCGCTGCCGGTGCCTGCGGGACTTTCAGAGTGCATGCTGCGGCAGTTCCTTCGGCTCGGGACAGGCAGCTAACAAGCGTCTGCCTGTCGCGATTCTCTCACCGTCACGGCAGCAGAGAGCGGTAGGCACGCAGCACGCCCCGGGATTGCTGCCCGGGGCGTGCTGTGAGTACCGGACAGGCCGCCTCCGCCGGCCGCCGGCGGAGGCCCGTCCGGCATCAGCCGGTATTGACTAGAACTGCGCCTGTGCCTGCGGCGGGAAAGCCGGCAGGTGGTGCGTGGGCAGCCGGTCACGGTCGAACGTGACGGTGCTGTAACCATGCGGCGCAGGCCGCCCGTTTTCGTCAAGGTTGACGAAGACTATGCGCTCAATCGTCAGGATGCTGGAGCGGGTAATCATGTTCCGCACCTCAGCTCGCATCGTGAGGGATGTCTTGCCGAACTTGGTGGCGCAAAGCCCCATCTCGATGAGGTCCCCCTGCTGGGCGGAGCTTACGAAGTTGATTTCGGACATCAGCTTGGTGACGACCCGCCCGTTGCCCATCTGAAGGATTGCGTAGATGGTTGCTTCTTCATCGATCCACCGCAGCAGCGAACCGCCGAACAGTGTTCCGTTTGCGTTCAGGTCCTCGGGCCTGACCCATTTGCGGGTGTGAAAATTGATGTCGCCAGATTCCATGATTCTCAGGTTAACCCCGCGGAATGGCTGTTTGCGGACGGCTGTGAGGGTGCCCACCGGAGCCTGCCAGACGCGGCACAGCCGCAGGCAAACCTGGAAGCCGGTGTGCTATCCCACACTCCATCCTTCGTCAGCCGGGAGCAGCGCTCCGGTCACGGCGACGGCATCGTCACTGAGCAGGTAGGTGAGGGGTGCAGCAACGGAGGCCGCTTCCAGGTCCGACGGAACGAGGGCCGCAGCAGGCAAAGGCCCCAGTCCGCCGGGGAATCCGTAGTTCGAGTCAAGAGAATTCCGGGTCGGCATTGGAACCACGGCGTTGATCCGTACGCCGCGGGCAGAATAGGTGAAGGCCTCGCTTCGGGTCATGCCGATGGCTGCGTGCTTCGCAGCGGTGTGGCAGCCCCTCCGATCGACCCGCGGAGTCCCGCCTGTGAGGCCAAATTCACCATGGAACCTGCGCCGCGGGAGAGCATGGCCGGGATCACCTGGCGGGAGAGACGGAATGGTCCGGTGACGTTGATACCGAAGATCCGGTCCCAGAGGTCATCGTCCACCTCGTGCAGCGGTTCAACGTCGTCCGAGACTCCCGCGATGAGCGCCAGTCCGTCGATTTCCCTGCCGGCAGCAGCAAGGATCCGCTGGATGTCCGCTTCCCTGCTGAGGTCCGCGACTATGCCGGTGGTTCCGTGGGAAGCCGGGTTTTCGAGGAGCGCTTCCATGCGGAGCGTGTTGAGGTCCACGGCTATGACCCGGGCCCCCTCCTTGGCGAGCCGGAGCGCGGTGGCACGTCCGATTCCGGATCCCGCACCGGTCACTATCACCGTTTTGCCCCGGAAACGCCCCGGGATGATTCCCTCTTTCCAATTCATCGGCGAAGGCGGCGGTGCAGACGGGAACAGGTGCGCCAGCTCAGGGTTGGTCGGGGTTTCGGAGATGCTCTGGTTCGCGGCTTCCACCAGCAGGTCAAGCTGCTCGGCAGTGACGTTCCCCCGGGAAAGGGTCACGATCGATGAGAGCGGCAGGGTCTGGATGGCGTAAAGCGCCCGCACATCGGGGCCGCGCCGTGCCAGGACGTCGGAAAGTATTGCGCGCCCGCTTGGATGTTCGAGCCACTGCGAGATGGGCGATTCAGCGGTGAGCTCATTGGGACTCATGTGAGGACTCATGCGGCATCCATTCGGCGAACGGTCCGCCATGTGCCGCCGGGTCGCGGCTCCGGGCGCAGCAGCGCCTGTTCTTGGCGGTGCAATCCCTTCCTTCACTGTCCCATGCAGGCTCATGCTGCGGACAGGGACGAGGCCTTTTCGAAGGCGGCATGCCCGCGGTTAGTTCGCATAGGACCCTGGCTGCAGCGGCCGGAACTCGAGGGTGCTCATGCCGGCGGGTCGGCATCCGACGGCGGCGGGCTCGCAGGCGGCGGGGACGACGGCGGCGGGCTCGCAGGCGGCGGGGACTGGACCGGATACTGCCCCGGCCCGGATGGGCCCCGCGGATACTGCCCCGGCTGGTACGGTCCGCCCGGCTGGCCGTACGGCGGCCACGCGTTGTCTGGGCCGCCGTAATCGGACCCGGTGTAGGCGCCCGGATACTGGGCACCGTACCCCTGCCCGTAGCCGGGTGCCGGCCGGGGCGGGGTGCGGCGCAGCAGCACGATTCCGCCCACCAGCAGGGCCGCGCCTGCGCAGACCAGGAAGACCGCACCGATCCAGAGTCCGGTGGCAAGAGGGCCCAGCCAGCCGGCCCGGAAACCTGCCTGCAGGTCCGCTGCCACCGGAGCAGCGCCGTCGGCGTTCATGACCACCACGGTCCAGTCCCCGGTCTGCAGGTTCCAGCTCAGCTCCTGTACGCCCGTCCCGCTCGCCTGGGCTGCCCAGAAGTCCTGGTCCCCCGGCGGCAGAGGTTCCGACGCGCCCTGGTACTCACGGTAGGAAACATCGAAGGGTGAGAAGCGGACGTCCCGCAGCTCGCTGTAGGAAACGTCCTGGAGGTAGCGTTCAACGTCCCGGCTCGGCCCGACTCCCATGAACAGGTCGCCGCTGCTGCCTGCTGATTCACCGCGGACAACAGCCGTTCCAACACTGTCTTCGGCGCGCACGCCCATGCCCACCTCGAGGTCAGGCAGCGTGAGGGCGTGGGAGTCCACCTGGTAGATCTCCCGCGGCAGGGTGAAGAAGCCCTCCCTGTCCTGGTGGCTGCTTGCCGCCGAGGCAGCCGCTGCACCCATGCCCATGCCCAGGCCGAAGAGGATCAGCAGCCCGCCGGCAACGATCATGATGATTTTTCCGGCCCGCATGGCACCTCCAGCGTTCAGCCCGTCACGGGATCCCTGGTTTCAGGGTTCGCCGCACCGGCTGCCCTGTCAAGGATTTTCCGCTGCCCCCGGTGCCTGCAGCACGCCGGCGAGGTCATACCGCACCGGCTCGTCCAGCTGTCCGTAGCCGCAGCTTTCCGGGTCCCGGTCGGGCCGCCAGCGCACGAAACTCGGCGGATGCCGGAACCGGGGTCCCTCCATGTGGTCGTAGGCCACTTCCACGACCCTCTCCGGACGCAGCGGAGTAAAGGAGAGGTCCTTGCTGCCGGTCCACCGGCTTCCTTCGGAGCTGCGCGGCGTCCGGGAACCCGGTTCCGGCTCTCCGGCGCTCCAAGGATGGGTCGGCTCCCAGGTCACCAGCGGCTGCAGTTCCTCAAAGAGCTCCTTGCGCCGGGCCATCGGAAACGCACCGATCACTCCTGCGCTGGCGAGGTTGCCGGCGTCGTCATAGAGGCCAAGCAGCAGGGAACCGACGCGGTCCGGCCCGCTCTTGTGCACCCGGTAGCCTGCCACCACGCAGTCCGCCGTGCGCCGGTGCTTGACCTTGGTCATGGCCCGTTTGCCGGGCTCATATGTCCCGTCCAGGGGTTTGGCAACAACACCGTCCAGACCGGCTCCCTCGAACTGCTCGAACCATTCCTGCGCAGTCTCGGAATCCCCGGTCTGCCGGGTCAGATGCAGCCGCCCGCCCGCCGCACCCAGGACCCTTTCCAGTTCACTCCGGCGGACCTGGAAAGGCTCCCCGGTCAGGTCCCGGTTGTCCAGTGCCAGCAGGTCGAATGCCACGAACGACGCCGGCGTCTGCTCCGACAGGAGCGCCACGCGGCTGGCGGCAGGATGGATCCGCTGCTGCAGCTGGTCGAAGTCCAGCCGCTGTCCGTCGGCGCTGATGAGGATGATCTCTCCGTCCACTACGCACTTGCGGGGCAGCCCCTGCCGGAACGCCTCAATGAGTTCGGGGAAGTAGCGGTTCAGGCTGCGGCCGTTGCGGCTGATGACCTCCACCTCATCGCCGTCCCGCAGCACGACCGCGCGGAATCCGTCCCACTTCGGCTCATAGGCATAGCTGCCCTTCGGTATGCCGGCCGCCGGCTTGGCGAGCATGGGCTGGACGGGCAGGGACAGAGGCAGTTCCATGGGCGGGACCTTTCCTGGGCCGGCGGCACACGCCGGGCATGACTGTGCACCACCGTAGGATGCAATTATGAGTCTGAACAGCGCTGCCGGCCGGCGCACCGCATCCGGTGCCGGCCATTTCGATCCTCCGCTTCTCCACCCGGTACACCGGTTGGGGGCGCGCGCGCTGGATTTCCGCCGGCAGGTTGCCCTGATGGCAATCATCAACCGCACCCCCGATTCGTTCTACGATGCCGGGCGGACCTTTGGACAGGAAGCGGCAGTCGCCGCCGCGCTGAACGCAGTGCACGACGGCGCTGACTGGGTGGATATCGGCGGTGTACCGTTCGCGCCCGGTCCGGCGCTGGACGCGGCTGAGGAGGCGGCCCGGATCGTGCCCGTCATCCGGGCGGTGCGTGATCAATCCGACGTCATTATCTCCGCCGACACGTTCCATCCGGCGGTTGCGGAGAAAGCCATCGAGGCGGGCGCAAACGTCATTAACGACACCACCGGCCTGCATGATCCCCAGCTGGCCAGGGTCGCGGCCGGGGCCGGTGTGCACCTGGTGGTTACCCATAGCCTGGCGGCTCCCCGGACTGTCTATCCCCGCCCCCAGTACACGGACGTGGTCACCGAAGTGGCCGGGTTCCTGCGCAGCCGCGCAGAATATGCCCAGGAGCTCGGTGTTGCGCCGGAGAAGATCATCATCGATCCGGGCCACGACCTGAACAAGAACACGCTGCATTCCCTGGAACTGACCCGGAGACTGGCGGAGATTGCCGAGGTTGGATACCCGGTCCTGGCAGCGGTTTCCAATAAGGACTTCATTGGGGAAACCCTTGACGAGCCGAAGCTGGAACGCGTTGAGGGGTCACTGGCGGCAGCCGTGGCGGCGGTCTTCAACGGCGCCCGGATCCTGCGCATGCACAATGTCCGCGCCGCATCCCGTGCCATCCGGATGACCGAGGCGATCCTCGGCTGGCGCGAACCGGTGCGGCTGCGGCACAACATGGGCGACGTGAACGAGCCCGCCCAGTGAGGACGGCGGCCATCTGCCTGGCCGGATCGGACTCGGAGCTCGATGACAGTCAGCTCCTGGACGCCTATGCCTGGCCGGCTGCTTCCCCGGCGGCCAGTCCCTGCTTCCGGTTCAATTTCGTGGCGTCCGTGGACGGGGCCGTCAGCTGGAACGGGCGTTCAGGGGATCTGGGGGACGACGCCGACCGGCGTGTCTTTGGACTGCTCCGTTCCACGGCGGACGCGATCCTGGTTGGCGCAGGAACGGTGCGCGCCGAGGGATATGCCGGTGAGCTGGTTCCGGCGGAAGTCCGGACGCAGCGGACACGGCTCGGGCTGGCAGCCCACCCGGGCATCGCCGTCGTCTCCGGTTCACTGGACCTTGACCCTGGTTCGGACTTCTTCACCGAGGCTCCGGTGCGTCCCCTGATCCTGACCGCAGCCTCCGCGCCGGCCGCGGCGCGCGCGGCGCTGGAACGGGTTGCGGACGTTGTCACGGCCGGCAACGAGACCGTCGAACCCCGGCAGGCGGCCGGCGTCCTGCACCGCCGCGGCTACTCCCGTGTGCTGTGTGAGGGAGGGCCTCAGCTGTCCGGGTCGTTCCAGGCCGCAGGACTGGTTGATGAACTTTGCCTCACGCTCTCACCGGTGTTCGCCGGAGGAAGTGCCGGACGGATCAGTTCAGCAGCCCCTCCGGAACTCACCAGGCTGCGGCTGCGCCACGTCCTGCGCTCAGCGGACACCCTGCTGCTGCGCTACGCCCGCTGAGGACGTGCGCGGGCGGTGGAGATCAGAAGTTGATCATGTGTCCGGTCAGCCCATGGAACGCTTCCTGGAGTGCCTCGCTCAGGGTCGGATGGGTATGCACGTTGCGGGCCAGTTCCGAGGCCGTGAGGTCCCACTTCTGCGCCAGCGTCAGTTCGGGGAGCAGTTCCGAAACGTCCGGACCGATCAGGTGCCCGCCGAGCAGCTCGCCGTAGGCAGAATCCGCGATGAGCTTCACGAAGCCCACCGGCTCCCCCAGGCCGTGCGCCTTGCCGTTTGCGGTGAACGGGAAGGTACTGACCACGACGTCGTGCCCCTCGTCCCGCGCCTGGGCCTCGGTGAGTCCGAAGCTGGCTACCTGCGGCTGGCAGAAGGTGGCCCGGGGCATCATCCGGTAGTCCCCCAGCGGCATGGTTTCCGCACCGGCAATCGTTTCCGCTGCCACTACGCCCTGGGCCTCGGCGACATGGGCCAGCTGCAGTTTCGCGGTCACGTCGCCGATGGCATAAAGGTTGGGGACGCTGGTGCGCATGTAGTCATCAATGGCGATCGCGCCGCGGTCCGTCACCTCCACACCGGTGGTTTCCAGGCCGTAGCCGTCCAGCCGCGGGGCGAATCCCACCGACATCATGACCCGGTCCGCATCGATTGACTGCTGGCTGCCGTTTTTGTCCGTGTACGTGACGGTCACTGAGCTGCCGTTGTCCGCAACCGTCTCGACCTTGGCCGAGGTGTGGATCGGAATCCCCAGTTTCTTGTACTGCTTGGTGAGCTCCTTGGACACGTCCGGGTCCTCATTGGGCAGGGCGCGGTCCATGAACTCGATGATCGTCACGTCCACGCCGTAGCTGCGCAGCACATACCCGAACTCCATGCCGATGGCTCCGGCACCGACGATCACCATCTTCCCGGGCAGGTCGCGGCTGAGGATCTGCGTCTCGTAGGTGACCACGTTCTTGCTCAGTTCAACCCCGGGCAGCAGCTTTACGGAAGCTCCGGTGGCAATGACTGCGTTCTCGAATGTGACCTCCTCGGACTTGCCGTCCGAAAGCGCCACTTCGATGGTGTGGGCGTCCTTGAAGACTCCATGCCCGTCGTACTCGGTGATCTTGTTCTTCTTCATCAGGAAATGGACGCCCTTGACCCGGCCGTCGGCCACCTGCCGGCTGCGGTCGAAGGCGGCTCCGTAGTCGAAGCTCACGTCGCCGTGCATGCCGAACGTGTCCGCCTGGCGCGTGAAGATCTGTGCCAGCTCTGCGTTGCGCAGCAGCGCCTTGGACGGGATGCAGCCCACGTTCAGGCAGACCCCTCCCCAATACTTCTCCTCGATGACTGCAACGCTGAGACCCAGCTGTGCGGCGCGGATAGCGGCAACGTAGCCGCCGGGCCCGGCTCCCAGGAGAACGACGTCGTAATGTGCACTCATGCTGGCTCCTCGATCGTGGACATAGGGCTTGTGGAACAGTACCGGCTCAGATGTAGCCGCGGTAGCCCTCCCAGGCCCGGCGCCGCTCGGGAAAAGGATCGGATTCAATGCGGTCCTCCCGGTCGAAGACCCTTGTATGCCGGTTCTGTTCCTCGTACCGCGGCCAGTCCGCGCCCGGCAGATGCCGGTGGGCCAGGCTGAGCAGGGAACCCTGGAACCGTGCGGACAGTTCGCGCAGTTCATCCATGCCTCCCAGCAGGGAAAGCGCACGCATGGTCCGTTCATTGGTTTCGCCGAACATCACCGGAACGTCGAAGGCATGGGTCGCACCAAAGCCTAGAAGGTTCATGAGCCTGGTGGCGTAGTCGTAACGGTAGATCCAGGTGGGGGCAACCCTGGAATGGCCCTCAGCCACCATCTGGCTGGGGTACCAGAACACGAGGTCTCCGCTGATCTCCACGGACTGGTCCCGGGAAGGGTAGCCGGGGTAGGCAGCCACCACGCGGTCGCGGGCGGCCGGGTCCGTTCCGGCAAACATCCGTTCGATCCGTGCCGGCGTCGAAGGCAGGATGTTGTCCAGCTTGGCAAAGAGTGCACCTTCCTGGGCCATGGTCCCCAGCACCAGGGGTTTGGGCGCCGATTCACCGTCAAGGAAGGTGTCGATTGGGTGGCGGGGCAGGAATTCCCCGTCGATCACAGGTGAGACGCTCAGTGTTCCCGGCTGCTGGACCGGGCCGATCTTCATGGTCATTTTCTGGATGGCGTTCACCAGCTTGCCTGCAGGTATGCGGGACAGCGCCTCGGCCGCATGGGCCTCATCCACGCGGAGGATCTCCAGCAGGTCCAGCGCCCAGCGTTCGTGCATGTCCGGGTAATACGCCCCGGCGGGCGCGGGACTTTGTGCAAAGGCCTTGTGGAACAGCGGCTCCGCGGAGGGAATGCACATCAGTGCGGTGACGGAGATTCCGCCGGCCGACTCCCCGAAGATGGTGACGTTGTCCGGATCACCGCCGAACGCCGCGATGTTCTCCTGGACCCATTGGAGGGCAGCAACCTGGTCCCTGAGTCCGAGGTTTGAATCGAACGGCCGTTCCGGCGTGGAGAAGGAGGTGAAGTCCATGAACCCCAGCGCACCGATCCGGTAGTTCAGGCACACGTACACAACCCCGCCGGTGCGTACCAGGTTGGCTCCGCGGTACGTCCGTACAGCTGAGGATCCGGAGCTGAAGGCACCGCCGTACAAGTACACCAGGACAGGAAGTCCGGTCTGGTCCTGGTCCAGCGGCGCGCTGACGTTAATGCTCAGGCAGTCTTCGCTCATGAGCGGCCTTCGCCGCGAACCTGTCAGGGCAAGGCCGCGGGACTGCGGAGGAATGGCACCGAACTGTGAGGCATCGCGGATCCCGGTCCACGGATCAGGCCGCGCAGGGGCACGCAGCCTCAGCTCCCCCAGGGGCGGCGCAGCGTAGGGAATGCCCCGCCAGGTACGTACACCGTCTTCGACAACACCGCGCACCCAGCCGTCTGCTGTTTCGACTTCGAGTGCTGACATGTCCACGGACATCCCTCACCTGCTTCCGCCGGGCGGCGGGGCCCCGTGAACCTGACCAAGCCGGGCAAAAGGGCTCCCGTTCCGCGCTTATCCACGATAGACCCCTCGCCGCGGCGGAACCAGAGCCGGGGCATGGAAGGTGTCCCCGGGCTGGATTGCGAGGGGAAGGAGTAGCCGGGCGGGTTGCTAGCCCAGCCGCGGGCGGCGGCGCAGCAGGTAGCGGTGGACTGCCACTTCCTTGAGGCAGAGAAGGCCGACGGCGGCGATGTTCAGCTCGATCTTGGCACTGGTATCCCAATCAGTCAGGACGCAGGCCATCCAGACCACCAGGAGTACCGTCACGTCCAGCTTGCGCAGTACGCCAGGGGTCCTGGCTGCCCGCCTCTCCTGAGACCGTGGCTGGACACGCAGTGGTGCGCTCGTCAAAGCCATAGCAACTTCTTTCCCCCGCAATGCGGCGGTACTGCCCGTGAGATAGGCAGTGCCGCCCTTAGAAGACTTTTATCACATCTGCAACAAAAGTCACACACATGTCTACCCCCGGCCGGTGTGCCGGCCCAGCCTACTGCTCTGTGACGGCTCCGTTTTCCACGTGCCACCTGCGGTCCAGCCGGACGTTCTGCAGCATCCTGCGGTCGTGGGTGACCAGCAGGAGCGTGCCGGTGTAGGACTCCAGGGCTTCCTCCAGCTGCTCGATCGCGGGCAGGTCCAGGTGGTTGCTGGGTTCATCCAGGATCAGGAGGTTCACGCCGCGGGCCTGGAGCAGCGCCAGTGCAGCCCGGGTCCGTTCGCCCGGGGACAAGGCACTGGTCCTGGTACCGGTTTGGTCCGCCTTCAGCCCAAACTTTGCGAGCAGGGTGCGCACTTCCCCGGCGTTCATCTCCGGGACACAGGCCTCGAAGGCAGCGGCGAGGGGCTCGTCCGCGGCGAGCTGGGTGCGCAGCTGGTCGATTTCCCCCAGGGCCACTCCCGATCCCAGCGATGCCGATCCGTGATCCGGGTCCAGGGTTCCGCGCAGCAGTGCCAGAAGGGTCGACTTGCCCGCGCCGTTGGGGCCGGTAATGCCTATGCGTTCTCCCGCGTTCACTTGGAGCGAGACTGGCCCAAAGGTGAAACCGCCCCTGGTTACAACGGCCTCATTCAGGACCGCTGCCACCGAACCGGACCGGGGTGCGGCAGCGATCGAGAACTGCAGCTGCCATTCCTTCCGGGGTTCCTCCACTTCCTCCAGCCGGGAAATCCTGGATTCCATCTGGCGCACTTTCTGCGCCTGCTTCTCCGAAGACTCCATACTGGCCCTGCGGCGGATCTTGTCATTGTCCGGAGACTTGCGCATCGCATTCCGCACGCCCTGGGAACTCCATTCACGGGTGGTCCTGGCCTTGGCCACCAGATCCGCCTTCCGCCCGGCGAATTCGTCGTACGCCTCGCGGGCATGACGCCGGGCAACGGCCCGCTCCTCGAGGAAGGAGTCATAGCCGCCGTCGTATACGGCTACCTGGTTCTGCGCGAGGTCCAGTTCCACGATCCGGGTGACGCACCGGGCCAGGAACTCACGGTCGTGGGAAACAAGCACGACGCCGCCGCGGAGGCTGCGGACAAACTCCTCCAGCTTCGCGAGGCCCTCCAGGTCCAGGTCATTCGTTGGCTCGTCGAGCAGGACGATGTCGAACCTGCTCAGTAGCAGGGCGGCAAGGGCTGCACGTGCTGCCTGGCCGCCGGAGAGGCCCGTCATGAGTGCATCCGGGCCCACCTCCAGCCCAAGCTCGGCCAGCACCGCAGGCATGCGCTCTTCGAGGTCTGCGGCACCGGACGCCAGCCAGGTGTCGAGTGCGGCGGCGTACTCGTCCTGAGCCTGCACTGATTCAGACCCGAGTGCTTCCGCGGCGGCTTCCATTGCCGCTGTGGCAGCAACGGCGCCGGTCCGGCGGGAAATGTAGGCGGCGACGGTTTCCCCCGGAACGCGGTCATGCTCCTGCGGCATCCAGCCCACAAAAGCATCCGTCGGGTGGCGTTCCACGGTGCCGTCAAAAGGTGCAGCGGCCCCTGCAAGAAGTGCGAGCAGCGTGGACTTCCCGGCGCCATTGGCACCGACAATCCCAACGACATCCCCGGGCGCAACGGTGAGCGAGAGTCCGGAGAAGAGGACGCGGTGGGCGTAACCGCCGGAAAGACTGCGGGCAACGAGGGTGGCGGTCATGCCTTCAATCTTATGCGGCTCCCGGCTGGTTGCCGGACCGGCAGGGGCCGCCTAGCGGTAGCCCCGGTAACCGGTCCAGGCCTGCCGCCGAACCGCCCGGGGATCGAGCTCGATCCTGTCGTACCGGTCAAAGATCTTGGTGCGCCTGGAGGTTTCGTCATAGCGGGGCCACATGGGACCCGGCGCGCCGGTCCGGGCAAACCGGAGCAGCGCCGACTGGAAGCGGTGCCCTACGTTCCTCGCCGTGCGGCGGTTGCCCATGCTGAGCAGCATCCGTCCCGTGCCGGCGTCGTAGTTCCCGAAAACCGCCGTGAGATCCAGTCCGTGGGTGGCGCCCAGACCGGCCGCGCGCGCTGCCCTCGGTGCGTAGTCGAACCGGTAGAACCAGGTTGGGGCGTGCTCAGCGTGGGCCTGTGCGGCCTGCACGCTGGGATACCAGAAGACTGCGTCTCCGCCCAGCTCCACTGCCTGTTTCTTGTGCGGATAGCCACGGTAGGCCGCTGTGACCCGTCCGCGGCTCGCAGGGTCCGTCAGGTCGAACATCCGCTCGATCCGTTCCTGCGAGGTGGGCAGGATGTCGTGGAGCTTGTCGAAGAGCGTGCCTTCGTTGTCCATGGTGCCAATCACCATGGGGACGCGGGAGGCACACCCCGCAGCCAAAGCCTCCAGCGGGTGCAGCGGCAGGAAGGATCCATCCACAACCGGCGCCAGGCTGAGTGCGCCGGGCATGGTCTCCGGCGTGATCCTGTTGCTGAGCTCATCCGCTGCTTTCACGAGTTTGGACGCCTCCAGGCCCGAGAGCGCCTCGGCGGCACCTCCGGGTTCGGTGCCCAACAGGGCGAGGAACTCTCCCGCCCACCGGGACGCGAGGTCGGGGCCGTACGCCGCCGCCGGGGCAGGACTCTGCAGGAATGTGCGGTGGAAGAGGCCGTCCGCGGCCGGGACGCACATCAGCGTCAGCGCTGACATGGCGCCGGCAGATTCACCGAACAGTGTGACGTTTTCCGGGTCTCCCCCGAAGGCTGCAATGTTCCGGCGCACCCATTCCAGGGCGGCCACCTGGTCTGCCAGGCCCACGTTGACGTCGAAGCTCCGCTGGGACGTCGAATAGGCGCGGAAGTCCATGAATCCAAGCGCGCCCAGCCGGTAGTTCATCGAGACGAACAGGACGTTGCCGTCGGCGGCCAGCCGTGTGCCGTCTACCAGGTCCATGGCCGCCGAACCGGTGCTGAACGCCCCTCCATGGATGAAGACCAGCACCGGAAGCGGCGCAGCGGACGGCTGGGCCGGGGCGGTTACGTTGATTCTCAGGCAGTCTTCGCTCATCGGTGTCCTGGGGCCGGCTCCGGGGAGGAACCGCCGGACCTGCTGCGGTGCCCACGGCCCAAATCCGCCGGCTTCCAGGACGTCCTGCCAGGGTTCAGGCCTGCGCGGCAGGCGCAGCCGCAGCTCCCCGACCGGCGGCTGCGCATACGGTATGCCGTGCCAGGTCCTGGTGGTGCCGGTACTCCGGCCGCGAACCGGACCTTCGGTGGTCTGGACAGTGAGATCAGCTTCCGCGGTGGCAGTAGACATGGAGGTCCTTTCACCTGTGCGTGCCCTCAGGAAATGGCATGGGGTGCCCGGGCACTTTCGAATACTAGTGCCCACCCTGCGGCGCAGGCCATCCCCACAGCCCGAACGGCGCTGCCTTTGGTCTGCATCGGCACCCGCCCTGCCGCCGGCGGGGTTTCAGCCAGCGGCAGAACGACCCCCCGGCGGAACCATCAGTATGCTTATGCTTCCTGTACGTACCCCCGATGAGAGGAGCAACATGGCACGCGTGGCAATTATTGGCGGACACGGCAAAGTGGCACTGCAGCTGGCAAAGGACCTCGCTGCGAACGGGCACCAGGTGTCCTCGCTTTTCCGGAATCCGGACCACGTCTCCGAGGTAGCCGCTACGGGCGCCGAACCGGTGGCAGCCGACGTCGAGAAGCTCGACGCACAGGAAATCGCTGGCCTGCTGAAGGGACATGACGCCGTCGTCTGGTCGGCCGGCGCGGGCGGCGGATCGGCCGAACGCACCTATGCAGTGGACCGCGACGCGGCCATCCGCTCCATGGAAGCCGCCGAACAGGCCGGCGTGAAGCGGTACGTCATGGTGTCCTACATGGGAGCAGGCAAGGACCACGGCGTCGATCCTGACAATGGTTTCTATGCCTACGCCGAGGCGAAGGCGGCAGCCGATGAGCATCTGCGCCGCAGCAGCCTTGACTGGACCATCCTCGGTCCCAGTGCACTGACTGACGACCCCGGCACCGGCCGCATCAGCATCGGCCCGGGCCAGGACGGAAGCGTGTCCCGGGCCGATGTCGCCGCGGTGGCAGCCGAGGTACTGGAGCAGCCGGGAACGGTGGGCAAGTTCATCGAGTTCATCAACGGACAAACCCCGATCCGCGAAGCAGTGAGCTCCCAGGCCTGACCGAAGGACGAAAAGGGCGGGTACGGCAGCAGCGCTGCCGTACCCGCCCTTCTGCATGTCCCTGCCCCGCCGGTCAGTCTCCGCTGCGGGCGCCGGCCCCGGGTTCGACGGCGAAGACCTCGGGGTCCGCGTACCCGGCACGTTCGAACGAGCGTTTCACGGCAGCGCTTATCTGCCCGGCCTCGGCCGCATTCACGAGGGCCAGCGCCGATCCGCCGAAGCCCCCGCCGGTCATCCGGGCACCTGCGGCCCCGGCCGCCACGGTTGTCTCAACTGCCAGGTCGAGTTCAGGTGACGAAACTTCGAAGTCGTCGCGCAGCGATTCATGGCTCGAGGAAAGTACTTGTCCCAGCCCCCGGATGGGGCGTCCGGCTTCAAGATGCGCGACGACGGTGAGCACCCGGGCGTTCTCGCTGACCACGTGCCGCGCCCGCTGGTAGGCCTTCCGCTCCAGCCGGGGTGCCGCCAGGACCAGGTCCGGCAGGGTCAGCTCCCGCAGGGATGCCACCCCCAGGGTTTCGGCCGCGCGCTCACAGTCACGCCGGCGTTCCGCATAGCCGCCGGAATCATGCGCATGGCCCACCTTTGTATCAATAACCAGGAGCGACATTCCTTCACCGGCCAGGTCCAGCGGCACCAGCCGGCTTTCCCGTGACCGGCAGTCCAGGAACAGCGCGTGCCCGGCCTGGGACAGCAGCGACGCTGACTGGTCCAGGATGCCGGTGGGAGCACCGGCGAAGTCGTTTTCAGCCTGCTGGCAGAGCAGCACCAGGTCTTCGGCGGGCAGGCCGGCCCCGGCGAGGTCGTTCACCGCAAGGGCCGCCGCGCACTCTACGGCAGCCGAGGAGGAGAGTCCGGCGCCCACCGGAACGTCCGAGTCGAGGAGGATGTCCATGCCGGGTACGTCTATGCCGCGAACCCCAAAGGCCCAGTGCACTCCGGCCACGTAGCGGCTCCAGCCGGCAAGCCTTCCGGGGACAAGTTCCGCAACCTTGATTTCCGCCGCTGCACTGCCTGGTGCCGTGGTGGCCAGCCGAAGCACTCCGTCCTGCCGCGGGGCTGCAGCGACACCGGCGCGGCGGTCGATCGCCAGCGGGAAGACGTATCCCTCGTTGTAGTCAGTGTGCTCACCGATGAGGTTTACCCGTCCCGGAGCCGACCAGATGCCTGCCGGTTCATACCCGTACAGCTCCCGGAATGCTCCGCGGGCGTTCATGCGGCTCCTCCCCCGGCACCGGCACCGAAGGCCGGCAGGGCTCCGCGAAGCCGCGCGGCTGTCTCTTCCGGACTCACATCCGCAATGAAGGCACCCATTGCCGCTTCCGATCCGGCAAGGTATTTCAGCTTGTTCTCCGCCCGGCGCGGGGAGGTCACCTGCAGGTGCATCCGGTAGGAATCCCTGCCCGGGTGCTCAACGGGGGCCTGGTACCAGGCGGCAATGTACGGCGTAGGAGTCGGATAGAGGGCATCTATCCGGCGCAGGACGTCCAGGTACAGGCCGGAGAGTTCCTCCCGTTCCGCGTCAGTGAGCGAGGCGAGGTCCGGCACGCTCCGGTGCGGCACAACGTGGACTTCCAGCGGCATCCTGGCCGCATACGGGACGTAGGCCGTCCACCAGCGTCCCCGGGCCACCAGCCTGGTTCCCTCCCGCAGTTCCCGGCCAAGGACGTCCGCGAAAAGGTTGCCTCCCGTTTCGGAGTGGTATGCCTGAGCGGATTCAAGCTGGCGCAGGGTCCGCGGCGTCGCATACGGATAGGCATAGATCTGCCCGTGCGGATGGTGCAGTGTGACCCCAATTTCGGCACCGCGGTTCTCGAAAATGAAAACCTGCCCGACGCCGGGAATGCGGGAAAGCTCGGCCGTCCGGTGAGTCCACGCCCGGATAACCGTTCGCACCCGTTCCAGGCTCAGCCCGGCGAAGGACGCATTATGCTCCGGCGCGAACGCAACCACCTCACAGCGTCCGGCCGCGGGAGCATCCGGGCCGGCGCCGGGTCCGGCGGAGGCCGTCCCTGGTCCAAAGGCGGGAAAACGGTTTTCGAAGACCGCGACGTCGTACCCATGTGCCGGGATCTCCGTGGCCCGCTCGGAGCCGGAAGGACAGAGCGGGCACTCCGACGCCGGCGGCAGGTGTGTGCGGGTCTGGCGGTGCTCGGCGTAGGAGACCCATTCGCCGAGCAGGGGGTCGTACCGCATCCGGGGTGTGTCCGGACGCGGAGGCAGATGACGCGTGTCCGGGGACGCAGCCGCCGCGGACACTCCCGTTTGGGAGCCGGCGTCGAAGAAGTACAGCAGCTCGCGTCCGTCTGCCAGCTGCGTCCTGAGGGGTTCAGCCTGCGGTTCTGACCGGAGGGCAGGGGCGCTCATTCACCCTCCGTCCGGCGGACGTGCAGCAGGAAGGCACGCTCCGGGTTCAGGACCGGCATGGGCACGCCCGCGGCGCCCAGCCAGGCTCCGCCTGCTTCCAGGCCCGTTGAAAACCATGCCGGCGGCGTGCGGTGCAGGAAAGTGTGTGGTTCATCGAGTATCACTGGGTCCAGCCTATAGCGCGCGGCCGGGTCCAGGCCCGGAAGCGCGATGTTACCCGGGGTCTCGTCCGGGGAACTGTCCAGGGCAGCGAAGACGTACAGTGCTTCGCTGCGGTCGCGGGCAACAGTGCCGTACAGCTGGAGCCCCGGATCAGCCAGGTCCGCACGGACGGCGGTTCCCGTGTGGATCAGGGAGCGGTGCTGCTTGTAGAGCGCGATCAGGGCTGCCAGGAGTTCCCGGTCACTGCCCTGTGCCTCCCGGATGTCCCATTCCATCCCGAAGTGGCCGAACAATGCTGTCAGTCCCCGGAAGGCCAGGCCGTGGGTCCTGCCGGAGGTATGCGCCTGCGGCGGGCCGATGTGCTGGCCCACCAGTTCCGGGGGCAGCAGCCGCTGGGTCCATTCCTGGATCCGCTGGCGCTCCAGGGCGTCGTTTGAATCCGAGGCCCAGACCCGGTCCGCGAATTCAAGGACGCCCAGGTCAACGCGCGCGCCTCCGGAAGAACAGGCTTCGATCTCTACGAGCGGATGGCGGGCTTTGAGCTCGGCCATCAGCCGGTAGGCCGCCAGGGTCTGGCCGCGGGCAGAGGGCCGGCCCTGCGCCGCCATATCGGTCAGGTCCCGGTTCTGGTCCCACTTGAGGAAGGAAATGGCGTGGTTCTCCAGCAGGTCGTCCAGCTGCTGCAGCACGTGCTTGAAGGCATCCCCGTTGGTCAGGTCCAGCACCTGCTGGTACCGCCATTCCGGAGGCAGTTCGTCTGTGCGCGCCCGGCAGATCCATTCCGGATGGGATCGGGCTGTTTCTGAATCCAGGCTGATCATTTCAGGTTCCACCCACAGCCCAAACTCCATGCCCAGGCCGCGGACATGGCTGATCAGCGGTTCAAGTCCTTCCGGCCAGGCCTGCGCTGACACCGTCCAGTCTCCCAGGCCCCGCTGGTCGTCACGGCGGCCGCCGAACCATCCGTCGTCGAGGACAAAACGTTCGGTGCCCAGTGCGGCCGCTGTATCCGCGAGTTCCCTGAGCACCTCCAGGTCGTGGTCGAAGTAGACCGCTTCCCAGGTGTTCAGCACTACCGGCCGGGGCCGGCGCGGGTGGCTGGGCCGGGAACGCAGCCAGGTGTGGAAAGCGGCCGTGATCCCGTCCAGCCCGGCAGCCGAATGGGCACCGTAGAGCCAGGGCGTGGTGTAGGACTCCCCCGGTGCCAGTTCAGCTTCGCCCGGGCCAAACAGTTCCTCGGCTGCCAGCAGCCGGGACGGATCGGGGGTACGTTCGGCTCGTACCCGCCAGTTGCCGCTCCACGCGAAGTGCACCGCGTGTATCTCTCCGTGCCGGTTCCCGAAACCGGGAGTCCCGGCCGCGAGCAGCACGGGTGCGTCGTGGCCGGTGCGGCCGTGCCGCCCCTCGCGGGTCCAGGTCCCCTGTCCGAAGGGGAGCCGCTGGGGCGCCCGTTCCCGGGTCCAGCGGCCGGTGGTGTCCAGCAGCTCCCCGGCTCCGGACGCCGCAGGCAGGCAGACCGAAAGGTGCAGCAGCTGATAGGGCGCACTCCCTGTGTTGGTCAGTGTGTTCCGCTGCCGCAGCAGTCCGCCGGGCAGGATTTCCAGTTCTGTCTTCAGCACCAGGCCGCAGCTCCGGTCCGCGGCAGTGAGGGTCACTGCGGATTCCGATGCCTGCACCTCCGGGTTACGGAACCGGGGGGACGCATCGGCACGGTTCCGTGACCCGGAGACCAGCGGAGTGCCGCGCCAGCCTTCTGCGGCAGCAGGCCAGAGCGGATTGGCAGGGACGGGAAAGTCGTACCGCGAATTCACCACGGGCCCCGCGAGCAGCGCGGTCTGTGGAACCGGGCCGGGCAGTGCAGCTCCCCAGTGCAGGACCTGCGGTGCCCCGGCTGCGTCCAGGATGAGGGAAGTTCCGTCCCTTTCAAGTTTCACGGTGCTCATGGTTCGCGGTTCCCTTCCATGGTGTTGCCCAGGACCGCAAGGCGGATCCGCAGGCGGGCAGATACATCGGAGTACGTGTCTTCCGGCAGGACGTCGATACCGCAGGACCGGCTACCCAGCCCGTGCGCACCGGCGTCGAGCACCAGGTGCCAGTGGCTGGAAGGCGGGAGTTCGGCGTCGTGCGCTGCTGCGGCCAGCTCGGCGGCCGAATACGGCAGCAGCGTAAAGCCGGCCTCCGGCGGCGCCTGCAGCAGTTCCACGCGCAGGCGCCGGCCGTCGGAGAGCCCGGCTTCGAGCCAGCGGACGTTGCCCCGCCGCCCGTTTTCCTGCGGGCGGGGGTAGCGGGTTCCCAGGGCTGCGGCCGGGAGCTCGTGAACTGCCCAGTGCTGGGCGGAGCGGGAATCCGGGTAGGCCTCCCCCGGGCCGAGGCCAAGCCAGCGCACGGCTGCCGCATCAGCTATCAGCTCCGCCGGGAGCGTGAATTCAAGGCCGAGCCGAGCCAGCGGAAAGCCCCAGTCCGTCAGGGACGCCACGCGGGCGTCCAGTATCAGGCCGTCGCTGTGCGCTGTCCATTCCAGGCTGACGCTGAAGCCGCCCTTGCCGGAGGGTGGTGCGTACCGGTGCGTGACGGCAGCTGTACTGCCGTCCGGGCGCTGCAGGTCGTCGGTCCGCCTGCTGAGGCGGTCCAGGCGCGCGGCTTCCCAGTGGTCTGCGAGGGCAGTCACGGGTCCCGGGGCCGTTCCGGCATAGCCGTCCCAGTCGAAACCCTCAGGCTGCTCGGTGCGCAGTTCCCGGTTGGGTTCAATCGTCCCGCGGTCGTTGTCCGTAGGTGCCCGCCACGGCAGCAGGACCGGCCCCGCCAGGGGAATTCCGGACAGGGTTTCCAGGAGTCCGTTCGGGCCCAGGTGCAGCGTACCGCCGGCGTTATGTCCCGGTTTTGATTCCCCGCTCCCGGCTTCGACGCCCGGTGCATCGGCAAGTACCCGCTGGCCCCAGGCGACGCAGTGTCCGGGCGCGGCCCAGGCGAGGGGCCCGCTTGCATGCACCGAAACCCTCAGCGCGGCACCCGATGCAGGGGGCAGTGCCATGGCATCCACGGCCTCCGGCGGCAGCGGCACTTCCAGGTGATCCCGTGCACCGACGCCAGGCAGCGCCAGCGAACCGCCGGCAAGGACTTTGCCTTCTCCGTCCCGCACCTCCCAGGCAAAGTCATAGCCGTCGGAACCCGCGAAGTCCTGCCGGTTGGTTACCCCCACTGTGTGCTCCCCTACGGCCACCCGGAAGGGCTCGAACACCTTGGCCAGTTCCACCAGGCCCGGACTCGGCGTTCCGTCTGCAAAGGCCAGCCCGTCCAGGACAAAGTTCCCGTCATGGACCGGCTCGCGGAAGTCTCCGCCGTAGGCCACGGCGTCCCTGCCGTCGGAGGTGTACGCGGCAAGGCCGTGGTCTTTCCATTCCCAGACGAACCCGCCGGCGAACCTCGGGTAGGTCTCCATCAGCTCGTCATACGCCGCCAGACCGCCGGGACCGTTGCCCATGGCGTGCGCATACTCGCAGAGCAGGAAAGGTTTCGACGCCACCCGCGCTGCGGCCGCCGGTTCCATGCCGGGAATCGGGTTGCCCGCGGCGATCGACCGGCATTCCTGGACAGTGGGGTACATGCGTGAATACACGTCGGTGTATTCACAGGTCCGGTCCCCCTCGTAATGGATGGGGCGGCCGGGGTCGGCTGTGCGAAGCCAGTTGGCCATGGCCGCCAGGTTCCGGCCCGTACCGGATTCATTCCCCAGCGAGAACATGATGATGCTCGGGTGGTTGGCGTCCCGGGTCCAGGTGCGCTGGATCCGGTCCATCAGGGCCCCTGCCCAAAGCGGTGAGTCAGCAGGGTTGTCCTGCCACTCGGTGAACACAAAACCATGGGTTTCAAGATCGCATTCGTCGATCACCCAGAAACCAAGTTCGTCGGCCAGGTCCAGCAGGTGGCTGGCAGGCGGATAGTGGCTGGTGCGAATGGCATTGATGTTGTGCCGTTTCATGGACTCCAGCTCCGCGCGGGAGAATTCCTCCGTCACTGCACGGCCGGTCCGGGGATTGAATTCATGGCGGTTGACCCCCTTGAGGCGTACGGGCACACCATTCACCAGCAGGCGCCCCCCGGTTGCCTCGACGGTCCGGAAACCCACCCGGACCCGAGCCCGTTCGCCCGGGCTCTGCACGGACAGTTCGTACAGGCGCGGTGTCTCTGCGGTCCAGGGGTCGGCACCCTCCACCGCGACCGTGTGCGGTTCCGGCGAGCTGAGCTGCACCCGCAGCCCCAGTTCAACGATTTCCGCGGTCAGCGGATAGGCCTCAGGCGCAGCCTCTGCGCGTAGGGTAAGAGTCCCTGTGCCGGCGTCGTACCCGGTTTCGGCGAGCAGGTTGCGGATGCCGCGGCGCGGCTGGCCTACCAGTGTGACCGGGCGGATAATTCCGGGCAGCCACCACTGGTCCTGGTCCTCCAGGTAGCTGGCAGCTGAAAACTGGTGGACCCGGACCACCAGCCTGTTGCCCGTGGGCTGCAGATACCCGGTGGCGTCGAATTCATGGGTCAGCCGGCTGCCGGATGCATCACCGAGTTCGACGCCGTTCAGCCACACCTTGAAGGTGGACTCAACGCCCTCGAAGCGAAGCAGCACTGCCTCCATCGCTCCGGCCTCTGCCAGGGCTGTGCCCTGGAGGTCGAACTTACGAAGGTAATCACCCGTCCCGTTGGCGTCCGGGACAAACGGCGGATCCAGGGGGAAGGGATACTGCACATTGGTGTACCAGGGGCTGCCAAAGCGGTTCTGCTCCCCCAGCACCAGCGGTCCGTTGGCGGCGTCGAGCATCCAGTGCCCGGGTACGGCAACGGTGTCTGGAAACAGTTCGTTGACGGGATCCGCGGCAGATTGGGCAATGGACGGGCTCCAGCGGAAACCCCAGCTGCCGTCCAGGCGGACTTCGGGGCGGTCGGATTCGAAGGATGCGCGGGGAGGAAGGGACCCTGTGCCCGGCCCGGGATGGGCATAGTACGGAAGGACAGCCACGTGGACCTGCTTTCTGGAGAAGGCGTACAGCCGGCTATTTCGTGGAACCCATTGTGAGCCCGGCTACGAAGTGCTTTTGGAGAAGGACAAAGATGATGACCGTCGGAAGGGCCACCAGGATCGCTGCGGCGGCCACGAGGTTGTTGTCCGTGAAGAAAGCGCCCTTGAGGTTGTTCAGTGCGCTCGTGACCGGCATCTTGTCGCCGTCCCGCAGCAGGACAAGCGCCCAGAAGAAGTCGTTGTAGATCCACGCAAACTGGAGTGTGCCAAGGGCCGCCAGCGCCGGTCTGGTGAGCGGCATGACAATCTGCGAGTACTGGCGCCACACTCCCGCGCCGTCCACCTGGGCAGCTTCGGTGAGTTCGTGGGGCAGCGCCCTCATGTAGTTGCTGAGCACAAAGACGCAGAATCCCATCTGGAAGGCCACATTGATCAGGATGATTCCGAGCTGGCTGTTGTAGAGCCCGAGGGAGAGGAACAGCCGGTAAAGCGGTGTGATGATCACCTGCTGCGGCAGGAGGTTCGCAGCCGTGAAGAACATCAGCAGGGCGATGTTGAACCGGAAGCTGAAGCGGGCCAGCACAAACGCAGCACAGGACGCGGCGAACAGCACCAGGACCACCGCCGGAACGGCGATCAGCAGCGAGTTCAGGAAGTACTTGGGCAGCTCGGCCTGCGACCACGCTGTGGCGTAATTGTCGAAGGTCAGGGTGTCCGGCAGGGATACGTAGCCCTTTTCCGCGGTTTCCGAGTACGGCCGCAGGGACGTGTACAGCGCCCACAGCAGGGGCAGCAGCCAAATGACTGCCCAGAGCGCGAGGCAGACATGCAGCACCACCCGGGCCGCCTTCACGCGCTGCGTGCGCTGGGCGGGAACCCTGTCCTGTCCGGTCTTCCCGGCGGCCCGGGGTGTCTCGGGCCGCCCGGCACCGCGGGCCGGTTCGGCTGCCCCTCCTGCCTGCAGTGTGTGGCTCATGCCGTTTCCTTCCTGAAGGTCTGCACCAGGTAGGTGATGATGAAGGCAAGGGAAATAAGCAGGAGCACGACGGCGATCGCCGAGCCGAAGCCGATGCGGCTGGCCTCCCCGACGATGTTGTTGGTGATCAGCACCGAAAGCAGTTCCAGGCCGTTGGTTCCCTTGTTGATGATGTAGACGATGTCGAAGGCACGCAGCCCCTCAATGACGGTCACCACCAGGACCACGATGTTGATGGGTTTCATGGCCGGGAAGACCACGCGGCTGAACGTCTGCCACTGGTTTGCCCCGTCGAGGGCCGCCGCTTCCTTCATGGACGCGTCCACCCCCTTCAGCCCGGCCAGGTAGAGCACCATGATGTAGCCCACGTGCCTCCAGCCAGCCGCCACCAGCACGGCCGGCAGGTTGATGGATGAGTCCCCAAGCCAGTTGACCTGCAGGCCGGACAACTGGTTGATCAGCCCCTGGTCCTGGGAGTAGATCAGGGTCCAGATAAAGCCGACCAGCGCCAGCGAGAGCACAACGGGCAGGTAGAAGATGCTCTGGTAGAAGCGGCTGCCGCGGATCGACTTATCCAGGATGACCGCCAGCAGCAGGCCCAGCGGAGTGGCGATCAGCGCCAGGGCCAGCAGCCAGACGATGTTGTTCCGCAGCGCCGGCCAGAACGGCGGGTAAATGGTGAATGCCTGCGTGTAGTTCTCCCCGCCGACCCATACCGGGGCCGTCACGCCGTTCCAGCGGGTCAGGGAAAGGAACACCGAGGCCAGTGCCGGCCCCCAGATGAGGCAGGCAACCAGCAGTGCCGGTACGCCCAGCATCAGGACCATCACCAGGCGGTCGCGTGCGGAGTATTTGCGCACGCGGCCACGGGGGCGGCGGATTCGGGCGGCGGAAGGTAGGGCGCTCATGTTTCTCGGCTCTCGGTTCTCAGTCCACGAAGATGGATTTCTTCTGCGTCTCGATGTCCGAGAGCACACTGTCCACGTTGTCCGGGTCGTTGATGAAGGCCTGCAGGGACGGAATCATCACTGTGGAGGCAAAGTCCGGCCGGGTGTCCCGGTCCATGAACTGGGCGATGTGCTTCGCGGATGAAACCAGTTCCATGCCCTTCTGCTGCAGGGCCGTGTACCCGGATGTGTCTGCACCGTTGACGGGGGCGATGAGTCCCTTGTCCGAATCAGTGTTGATCTTCTGCGCCTCCGGAGATCCCAGGAACTCCAGCAGGTCCATGGCGGTCCCGCCGTTCTGCGTGGTGGCGCTCATCATGAATCCGTCGATGGGCGCGTCGATGCTGTCCGTGCCGAAGTCCGGGTTGATTTCAGGGAACGCAAAGAAGTCGAGGTCCTCGAGGGCTTCTCCGCCTTCGGCATCCTGGAACTGCTGGGAGACGAACATGCCCAGCAGGTACGTTCCGCTGGTCTTCTGCAGCAGACCCTGTGCGGCTTCCTGCCACTCCCGGCCCAGTGCGCCTTCCTGGTGGTAGGGCATCAGCGTCTTCCAGGTCTGGAAGACTTCCTTCACCTCGCCTGATTCCCAGGATTCCTCCCCTGCGAGCAGCCGTGTGTGGTAGTCGTATCCGTTGATGCGCATGTTCAGGATGTCGAAGGTGCCCATGGCTTCCCAGCCGCCCTGGTCGGCGAACCCGATGGGCACCAGCCCGTCCTGCTGCATGGCCTTGGACAGCTCGATGTACTCATCAAGGGTTTTCGGGATGGTGTAGCCGTTGTCAGCGAAAACGGACTTCCGGTAGAAGACTGCCCAGGGGTAGTAGGACAGCGGCACGAAGTACTGCTTTCCGTCGCTTGCGGTTGCGGCGTCCTTGAATGACTGGCTGAAGCTGTCGCCGAAGTTGTCCCACACGCTGGAAATGTCTCCGGCAAGCCCCTGGTCCGCGAAGAACTTCATCCGGTAGCCGCTAAACCATGTGAAGACGTCGTCGGGGTCGCCCTGGAGGTAACTGTTGATCTGTTCCTGGAAGGTGTTGTGGTCAACGGTGTTGATCTTCACGTCCGCACCGGAGGACTCCATGAACGCATCCATGATGTTGGCGTAGGCGGCCTTCGGGACGGCGTCGGACTGGTTGGAACCAACGGTGATGGCTCCGGTTCCGTCAGAGGTTGAACCACCGCCGCCGCAGGCGCTGAGCGCGGCCATGGCACCCAGTCCAAGTGCGCCGCCCAGCAGGGAGCGCCGGCTGACATCCAGCCGTGCTGCGGCGGAGAGCGAAGAGGGGGCCGGGGAAAGCGGACGGGAAACTGCGCGCGGGTTGAAACGGGGTGCCATAGCGTCTCCTTTGATTCGATGGCAGTGCCTGAAGGTGTGGAGGTGCGGATCTGAACTCAGAAAGCTCACAGATATCAACAGGGTCGATCAGATTCCAACGCGTTCTCGGAATGCCCACACTATGGCACAGGTCACAGTGGCACGCAAGAACCACATCTGACCGGCTGCAACACACCGCAGCGGCGATGTTCGATTGTGTTGATTCGGCGTTAACTCTCTGGCACGCTGGTGCCCTAAGAGAGGAAACCGCATGGCAGAAATGCTCCCCGCCCAGCGTCAGCAGCGGATCATCGACCGGCTGAATACTGATGGCCAGGTGCGCGTCAACGAACTTGCTGCTGCCCTGGGTGTATCCGACATGACGATTCGCCGTGACCTGACGGAGCTGGAGGGGCGGGGTGCGCTTGTCAAAGTCCACGGCGGAGCCACGCTTGAAGCGGCCGCAACCAGCCTTGAGCCGGGTTTCGCAGCAAAGCTGCAGCGCGAATCGGCGGAGAAGGCTGCTATCGCGGAACTCGCGGTAACGATGATCAGGCCGGGCATGTCAGTGGCACTGAATTCCGGGACCACTACCTTTGCCCTGGCGAAACGGCTGGCCGGAATCCAGGACCTCACCGTGGTCACCAACTCCCCGCGGATTGCGGACGTGCTTTGGCAGGCCGATGATGCCGGCCAAACGGTGATTCTGACCGGCGGTGTACGCACCCCGTCCGATGCGCTTGTGGGCCCCCTGGCGCTTTCAGCCCTCAGCCGGCTCCACGTCGACCTGTGTTTCATGGGGGTTCACGGCGTGACACTGGAGGACGGGTTCACCACGCCCAACATGCTGGAGGCGCAGACAAACCAGGCGTTCATCGCCTGCGCGGCCCAGGTTGCAGTGCTTGCCGACCACACGAAGTGGGGCACCACGGGCCTTTCCCAGATTGCACCGGTGACGGGCGCCGACTACCTGTTCAGCGACGGGGGACTGCCGGAGAAAGCCCGGACAGGCCTCCGCCGGGTGATCGACGTCGTGCAGACGGCGCCTGCCGCGTAGGTACGGTGCTGCGGTAGCGCAGCGTTAGCCGGTGATCTTGTACTTGGCCCGGTCTGCCTCGTCCAGGACCATCTGCTCTTCGGGCGTCATCGCTGATCCGCCGCGGCTCACCGGCATCCACCAGGCGCCGTCGGGCGCCTTCTCGGGATAGGTGTCGATGCATTCGTCGATTCCTGCCTGGAGGATCTCCTGAAGGCGGGCAGTCTCTTCGGGGACCGAGGCGGCGGGGTCGATCTTCAGCGGCTCGCCAATGTGGATGCGCACCGGGGTCTTCCACACTGCCTTCAGGCTCAGCCCGTGTCCGCGGGTGAGCATCCTGTGCCCGCCCCAGACGGAAACCGGAATGACCGGCACACCGGCTTCCGCCGCCATGCGGACTGCTCCGGTCTTGAGCTGCCGGACCGTGAAGCTGCGGCTCACGCCGGCTTCCGGCAGGACGGCAAGGTAGTCGCCCCCGTGCAGCTTCTCCACGGATTCGGTATACGCAGCGGCACCGTTCGAGCGGTCCACGACCACGTGCTCACACCAGTCACAGACCGCCGCAACGAACTTCTTGCGAGCCGCCTTCTTGGTGACGAGGAAACGCATGTGCACCTTCAGCTGCTTCCAGAGCAGGTACTCGGCGAATACAAAGTCCAGGTAGCCGAAGTGCGTGATCGCTACGACGGCGCCCTTGCCCGGCTCCACTTTGCGGTCCAGGCCGCGGATGATTCCATCCGCCGGCAGGTGCTCAAGCCCGGATGGAATGACCTTGACCCGGAACAGCTTCACTGCTGCGACTCCGGCAAAGACAATGGAGCGGTAGACGTACTTGTTGGGCCGGCGTTTCGGGGGCACAGTCGACTCCTAGGCTGGGAACGGGACAGCACTGGCAGTTTATCGCCTGCGCTGCACTGCCGGGAAACGGCATCCCGCGGTCACCGTACTGCCATGGCACGGCGGACAGAGTGCGCCTGGCTAGCCGGCTGCCGTTCCTCGCAGCAGGAGATACTCCCAGTCCATTTCAATACCGCCGTCTGTGCTCCGGGCATGGCGTTCAGCCAGGGACGACAATTCCCGGTCCAGTGCAGCGCTGCGTTCTGGGTCTTCCCTGATGCCGCGGTAAACCCCCACTACAGGGCCGAAATTGGCCTTGAAGAAGTCCCGGAAGTGGTCCGGGTCCTCGAACCTGTCCACGGTGACCATCTGTTTACGGCTCTGCCAGTCCTGAAACGCACCCGGTTCGAACAAGCCGGCCACGTAGTCCTCCCTCCCCCACAATGGCGGGCCGGGTACCGCTGCCTGAGGCGGCTGGTAGTCACGCATGATGGCGATCAGCTCACCGACGAAGCCGTCCGGCGTCCAGTTCAGCAGGGCTATGGTTCCGCCCGGGCGGCAGACGCGGAGCAGTTCTGCCGCCGCCTGCCGGTGGTCGGGAGCGAACATCACGCCAACGCAGGAGATAACGGCGTCGAAGGTGCTGTCCGGAAAAGGCAGGTCCTCTGCGTCACCCTGGAGCCAGTCCAGTTCCACGCCCCGGGCACCGGCAATGGCCTGTCCGGCTGCGAGGAGTTCGGGGGTCAGGTCCAGCGCCACCACGCGGGCACCGGCCTGCGCGGCCGGAATGGACGCGTTTCCGGTACCGGCGGCCACATCCAGGACATAGTCCCCCGGCCCAATTCCGGCTTCGGCAGCCAGCACCGCACCAAGTTCGGGCACGACCTCGCCGGCAACGCTTTTGTAGTCGCCCAGGGCCCACATTCGGCGGTGCCGGTCCTTCAGTTCCCGGGACGGATCGGGACGGGACTGGGGTGTTTCCATGGCTCATTCTCCTGTTCCGGCAATTCTGATCTTGCAGCTGCGGGCTGTAAAGGAGTGCGGAAACCTTCGCCAGGGCACCCGCGCTGGCTATCGTGAGGTATGGCCCTTCCGGATGGCGAGGCACCCAAGGCGCCCGACGGCGCTGCATACGGCACTGCCGCACCACCTGCAGCCGAACTCGATTCCCAGCTTGGTTCAATCGACTGGTCCGTACTGCCTCCGGGCGCGGTCAGGCTGGCACTGGATGCCCCCAGCGGACAGCTGGCCGCATCCGCTATGGGTCAGCCGGGTAGGACTCCGGTGGTGCTGGTCCCCGGTGTCATGGGGTCCAAGGAGGACTTTTCCCTGCTGATGCCTCTGCTGGCTGCGCAGGGATACTACGTATTGGCCTACGACCTTCCCGGACAGTATGAGTCGGCCGCTGCCGGCCCTGAGAACCTTTCGCCGCCCCGCAGGCATTACGACTATGACCTGTTCGTGGAGGACCTGCTTTCAGTCCTGGACAGGTTGGTCGAACCCGCACACGTCCTGGGTTACTCGTTCGCCGGGGTGGTTGCCGAGCTCGCGCTGCTGCGCAGGCCGGAGCTGTTCCGGACCCTTACGCTGATGAGCGCCCCGCCGGAGCCGGGGCTGGCCTTCCGCTCCGTCAGCATCCTGGGGCCGTTCTCGCCTCTGGTCTCCGGCCCGGTCAGTGCTGACCTAATTGTCTGGGGTGTGAAGCGGAACTTCGCCAGGGTGCCGCCGTCGCGCATGGATTTTGTGCGCCTCCGCTTCCGGTACACCCGCAGGCAGTCCATCCGCGACATCATTACGCTCATGCGCAGCGTCCCGGATGTCCGGTCTCGGCTGGCGGCCCAGCCGCTGCCGAAACTGGTGGCGGTCGGCGAACACGACGTGTGGCCCAACCGGGTCCATGCCGGGTTTGCCCGGGCTATCAAGGGCCGGCTGGCGGTGTACCGCGGCGGTCACAGTCCCTGCGAGACCGCTCCCAACCAGCTGGCCCGTGATCTGCTGGCCCTCTACGCGGACGCGGCCCCGCCCGCCGCTCCGTAGGCACCGCCGGGCCGGTGCGCGGCCTGCCACTGCCGGCGCTGCCTGCGCCGTGTCAGCGGGCCCTGCTGGCGGAAGTCTGCAGCGAAAGTTGTCCAGGCCATGGAGAGCCGCCGCCCGAGCCCGGACCAGCTCTCAAGCGGACGGGCGGATACTCCCACCCGGAGTGAATCCACCCAGAGAACATTCATGTCCGGTGCCACCTGCCAGCTCAGGTCCAGATCGTCGTGAATCCTGGAACTGGAGCGGTGCACCCCCTCGCGCATGCGCTTCCACATGGATGCGGGGAGGGCGAAGTTGGATCCGAAGATGGGCGGGTGGCCCATCAGCAGGTTCATTGACCACCGGTAGCCGGCAATGTAGAGGTGTTCTGCGATCCAGCGGGTCAACCGGTTTCCGCCGTAGAAGTTCCCGGGCCCGGTGACTACGGTGAGCGGGCCGGACGCTTCCACCAGGGCTTCGATCCGCTCCAGCCAGTCGGACGGGGGAACCGAATCAGCGTCCAGCCTGGCCAGCATCTCGCAGCCGGCAGCGTCGAAGCCGCAGGCGGTGGCCGCGGCGACTCCCGGAAGCGATTCCGCTACCCGGCGGACCCCGGCTGCCTCGCAGACTGCGGCCGTGTTGTCTGTTGAATCATTGTCCACGACCACGATTTCGTCTGGTGCCCGGGTCTGCCGTGCCAGTGCGGCCAGGCACCTTTCGAGGAATGCGCCGTCGTTCCGTGCGGGTATCACTACTGAGATGGTTGCCATATCCCCTGCTCTCCGGCCTACGCAATCGTCCCACCGGCCAGGCAGGGGGCGGAAGGCAGGCAGGACGGGCAGCACCTCCGGGAAGCAAAAAGGGCCGGCGGCTGCCGGCCCTTTCCGGGTGTCTCCGTGCTTAGAGCGTGACGGTCACTTCGTCGTAGTCGTAGCGGGGCAGGCGGTCGAACCAGGGGTTCTCCCCCGGCTTGCCCACGTTGATGACCATGAAGGTGCGGCGGTTGCTGCCGGCGTGGAATTCGGCGTCGATCCCCGCGGCGTCGAAAGCGCCCATCGGACCGGCGGCCAGGCCCACGGAACGGACGGCCATGATGAAGTAGGCGGCCTGCATGTGGGCGTTGTTGTTGCCCATGATGCTGCGCAGTTCGTCGTTGCCGTCGAACATTGCCTTGCGGTCCGCAGCGTGCGGGAAGAAGGTGGGGAAGCCTTCATGCCATTCGGTGTCGAAGCTGAGCACGGCCACCGCGGGGGCGGAAGCGGTCTTGGCCTGGTTGCCCTCGGCCATGTGCTTCACCAGGCGCTCGCGTGCTTCCGGAGAGTTCACCCAGGTGATGCGCATCGGCTGGATGTTCATCGACGTCGGGCCCATCTTCGTCAGTTCGTAGATGGCCCGCATCTGCTCTTCGGTCACAGGTTCGGAGCTGAACGTGTTGGCGGTGCGTGCTTCCAGGAAGAGCGTGTCGAGGGCTTCGCTGTCCACGACGAACGGATCCTGGCTGGTCTGGGTGGTGCTGTTGCTCATGGAGACACTTTCTGGTTGGCGAAGTTACCAGTGTTTGTTAACACCGCCGCCGCGCGTCCGCTTCCCGATAGCCTCCGTGATGATCCTCACATTTCAAGCCTCCGGCAGGTCCATCTTGCGCCGGCTCGGCTGCACCCGCGGGGGTTCCCCGGGCATCTTCGGGTAATCAGGAGGAAAGGGCAGCTCCCCCAGCCCGCTGTCCAGGTCCCGCTGCCACCATTCCAGCAGCGTGTCGATGCTGCCCTGCCGGTTCCCGAATCCCGCCCAGGGATCGCCGGTCTCCGCCAGCCGGTCCGGCACGGTGGCAACCGTGAAAGCCCGGGGATCCACATTTTCAAGTTCGTCCCAGGTGACCGGGGTGGAAACGGGGGCATGCGGCAGCGCACGGGGGCTGTAGGCACCGGCCATGGTTCGGTCCCGGTTTGCCTGGTTGAAGTCAACGAACACCTTCTCGCCGCGCTCCTCCTTCCACCACGACGTCGTCACCTCCTCCGGCATCCGGCGTTCGAGTTCGCGGGCGGCTGCGATCACGGCGTGCCGGACATCCTGGAACTCTCGCACGGGTTCAATCGGGGCAAAGACGTGCAGGCCGCGGTTGCCCGAGGTCTTGATGAAGGCCTCCAGCCCTGCTTCGGCCAGCACTTCGCGCAGGGCCAGTGCCGCATGAACGGCGTCGTCGAAATCCGTGCCCGGCTGGGGGTCCAGGTCTATGCGCAGCTGGTCCGGGTTGTCCGGGTCTCCGGCCAGTGAGGGCCACGGGTGGAACACCACGGTGTTCATCTGCACGGCCCAGACGGCTGCCGCAGGTTCATCGATGACGAGCTGCGGATGCGAACGGGCGCTGGGGTACACCACCATCACGTCCCGTACGTAGTCCGGAGCGCCCTTGGGCGGATTCTTGGAGAAGAACTGTTCGCCGTCGATGCCGCCGGGAAAACGCTGCAGGGACAGCGGCCGGTTGCCGTTGGCCGCGGTGAACGCCTCCCCCACCGCCACCATGTAGTTGGCCAGATCCAGCTTGGTGAACCCGGATTCCGGCCACAGCACGCGGTCCGGGCTGGAGATTCGAACCTCCCGGACGCCGTGGGGTCCGGGCACGGAAAGGGTGGTTGCTTTGGCCGCCATGTTCCGCAGGCTACCTGCTGCGCGCGCCGCTGTCAGCGCCGGGTGCCCGGACATTCCCGCATCGGACGGCGGTTGCCTGCGGCTGCAGGCCTCAGGCAACAGCGTTTCTGCCGGCCAACCGCCCGTGCACAAAGTGGTACAGGACCATCGCCGCAGCCACGACGGCGGTCAGGACGGCGTACATGCCGGAGAAGCCGGTGAGCGGGATGAGCAGGCCCAGCAGGAAAGGACCCAGGCCAATGCCGGCGTCGAGCATCAGGAAGAACGTGGACGTGGCGATGCCGATGCGGTGGTCCGGGGCCACGGTCACGGCGATCGCCTGTGCCGTGGGCATCAGGGCTCCGAACCCCATTCCCACAAAGGCTCCGGCAAGGGCCAGCACGCTGGTGTTGGGCGCCCATGCCAGGAGTCCCAGCCCAATCGCGAAGGACGTCAGGATGGGATACACCACGGCGTTATCCCCGTGGATGTCCTGGAGCCGTCCTACGACAAAGCGGGAGATGAACACGATTCCGGCGTAAATGAGGAAAAAGGCCGACGCCGCTGCCACCATGTCCTTCTCCTGTGCGTAGGAGTTCAGGAAGGTGAGCACTCCGGAGTAGGCCGCTCCGGCCACCAGCATGACCGAGGCGACTGCCGCTGCACGCGGTTCAAAGAAGTCCGCCGGCCGCATGCGCCACTTTGCGGCGGTTTCGGCTGCGGTGAGTGTCCGTTCGGGGAGTCTGAGTGCCAGTGCCGTCAGCAGGGACGCGGCAGCGCATGCTGCGGTGACCATGTACAGGACGTCATAGCTGGTGCGGTCCACCAGGAGCACGGCCAGGAAGGGGCCGACGGCGGTGGCCAGGGTAGCTGAAATCCCGAAATACCCGGTCCCCTCGCCCCGGCGCCCGGCCGGGATCAGTCCCATTACGGAGGCTGAGATGGCCGTGCTGGCCAGGCCAAAGGCAGCGCCGTGCAGCACCCTGATGGTGATGAGGACCCCCAGGGTGCCTGCCGGGATGTAGAAGAGGGCGGCCACGGTGTACAGCAGCAGGCCGGTCAGCAGCATCCTGCGCCGGCCCACGAAGTCCAGGAACTTCCCCGCGAAGATCCTTGCCGCGAGTGCACCGAGCACAAACGAACCGGTGGTCAGGCCGGCAGCAGTGTCCGAGGCTCCGAACCGTTCCACGGCATAGAGGGCCATGGACGTCATCAGCAGGTAGAAGACCAGGGAGATGAAGAAGTTGACGGCGATCGCCAGGCTGAAGGCCCTGGTCCACAGCGGGCGGACAGCGGCGTCGTTCCCGTTCCGTGAGCCGTCCAGCGGCAGTTCGCCCCTGTCCGCCTGTCCCTGATGTTCGCCTTCTTGCGGCAATGTGCGCTCCGTTGTCCGTTTGTCCTTTTAGGTTGCCTAACCCAACCACCTAACGCTACGCCGGTTAGCCACAGAGGGAGGAATCGGTTGCGCCCCCCCCCCCCCGGGGTACGCCCGGGCTGCGGATTAGCGCGGTGATTCCGGGGTTTCTCTTCCCTGCCGGTGCGGGCAGGCGCATACTTTCTTCCACGCCGGCTTATGCCGGACCCGGAAAGTAATGGAGAGGATCCGCCATGCCCACCCAGATGAATCCCTACCTCAGCTTCCGTGACAACGCGGCGGAGGCCATGGCCTTCTATCAGGACGTGTTCGGCGGAACCCTGGAGAGCTCCACCTTTGGGGAAATGCATGCCAGCGATGACCCGTCCGAAGCCGGAAAGATCATGCATTCGTCGCTGACCACGGACAAGGGATTCGTCCTGATGGCCTCCGATACGCCCAACAGCATGAACCTGGACGAGGGCAGCAGCTATTCAATCTCGCTCAGCGGCAACGACGGCAATGAGCTCCGCGGTTACTGGGACAAGCTGCTCGACGGCGGACAAATGACCCTGCCGCTGGAGCGCGCACCCTGGGGTGATGTCTTCGGAATGCTCACCGACCGGTTTGGAACCAGCTGGATGGTCAGCATCGAAGACGGCGGGTCCTAAGCCCGGAGGTGCAGGGGGGCTGCACGGAACAACAGATCCTGTGCGGACGCCTCTGCCGCCCTTTGTTGCCGGCCCGGTTCGCCGCCCCTGTTCGCCGGCCCGTGCCAAACCGGGCGTCAACCCCGGGACGACAGCTTTTCTGCCCTGCCTTCCACGGCGCTGCGCAGAGCAAGGGCAGCAACGGCACCACCAACGGCCGCGTAGAGCGCTTCAAGTGGCTGGAACTCGATGACGGCAACTTCCCAGACCTCCAGCCCGGCCAGTGCCGCTCCCGCAGCTCCGGAGACGAAGGGTGCGGCAGGATGCCGCAGGATCTGGAGGGCGCCCGCCGCCAAGTAGCCGCCGCCGCACCCGGCAGCGAGGAGGATTCCCGGGAGGCGCCAGTCCCGGAACGGAGTCCGCCGCAGGACCCCGGGCCCGGCATGGAGGAACGATCCATCCGGCCGTGCCGCCAGCAGCACGCCGGATGCGAGGGCAGCCGCTCCGGTAGTGAGTTCCAGGCCGATCAGCATCTTTTCGGCACGGGTATGGCGTCTGGATCGCTGCTGCATCTCTTTCCCCTGCCGTCGTTTTCACACGGTCCCTGATTCTCCGTCAGCCGTTCCCCGCCCCGTCTGGCCTACCCGCAGTATCCAGCGGGCCGACGTCACCGTACATCCCCCTGCGCGCCCCGGAAGGCTTGCCCGCTCTCATTTGCCGGGATCCGGAGGACCTGTCTTTGGTACCTGCCACAGCCCTATGCTGGCAGTGGAGCCGCCGGGAAACCGGCCGGCGGCCAGAGCCGAGAGGGCTGTCCCATGGAAAACACCTTCACCGTTGCCGTGCGGGCTCCGTTCAAGGAAGCCGTCCGCCTCACCAAGGAATCCCTCGCCGCCCATGGTTTCGACATCATGAGCGACTCAGACTTCGCTGCCCAGCTGGGCTCCGACGCACCCGATTGGATGCTGGGCTACCGAATCCTAGGCACCTGCAACACCGGACTCGCGGGTGAGGCCATGGAGCTGGACCGGGCGATCGGCGTCGCGGTCCCCTGCAACGTAGTCATCCGCGAGGATCCCGGCGGCACCGTTTCCGTGGTGGAAGCACTGAACCCTGAGTCCCTGGTGGACCTGGCCGGCCAGGAAGAGCTGGCGCAGGTGGTCTCCCGGACGTCCGACGGGCTGCAGGCAGCGATGCACACCCTGAGCCAGTCCGCCGGCCCGGTGTAGCAACAAATCCGGGGAGCCGTCCACACTGAAGAGCGCGTTACGGCAGCGGCCCGGGCAGTGCGCGTAAGCTCAGCACATGGCCAGATACTTCGATGTCCACCCCGATAATCCCCAGCCCCGCACCATAGCCCAGGTCACCGCCGTGCTGCGCGACGGCGGCCTGATCGCCTATCCAACGGACTCCTGCTACGCACTGGGCGCCCAGCTCGGAAACCGGGAGGCGCTGGACAGGATCCGCAGTATCCGGGAACTTGATTCAAAGCACCACTTCACCCTGATGTGCCGCGACTTCGCCCAGCTGGGCCAGTTTGTCCAGGTCAACAATGACGTTTTCCGGGCCATTAAGGCCGTCACCCCTGGCAGCTACACGTTCATCCTGCCTGCCACCAAGGAAGTTCCGCGCCGGCTCCTGCACCCCAAGAAGAAGACCGTGGGTGTCCGCATCCCCAACAACAAGGTTGTGCAGGCCCTCCTCGAGGACCTGGGCGAACCCATTCTGTCCAGCACCCTGCTGCTGCCGGGCCAGGAAGAGGCGCTGACCGAGGGCTGGGAAATCCAGGACACCCTGGGGCACCAGCTCGACGCCGTGGTGGATTCAGGTTTCTGCGGCCCGGATCCGACTACCGTCGTCGACTATTCGAGCGGAGTCGCCGAAGTCGTCCGGCACGGAACCGGCGATCCGTCCCGGTTCGAATAGCCCGCACCCGTCCAGTATTGATGCTGTTCTGCGGCCGGAATCCGGCCGGTGCGGTTGACACCCGTATGGGCGTGCCGAAAAGGTGAGCGCACTTGACGAGGGGGGATGCGTCACCATTCGCGCACTCTGAGACGGGAATCCACAAATGAACAAGGGAAAACTGACAGTAACGACGGCGATACTGGGCGGACTGATCCTCTCCGGCTGCAGCGGCGGGGCCGGCTTGGCCGGTTCCCCGCCGGATGCAGGTCCGGCGGATACAGCCGCGGCGGACCTCGAGCAGGCCGGCAACAAAAAGGACCGGGGTCCCAAAAAACCCCGGCCCGACGATCCGCAGGGCGCCAGGAACATCATCCTGATGGTCGGAGACGGCATGGGCACCGCCCAGCGAAACGCCATCCGGCTTTCCCATGTGGGACTCACCGGCGAACTGGTAATGGACTCACTTCCCGAGCTGGGTCTTGTACACACCAATTCCGCGGATCCGGAAACCTTCGTGACAGATTCAGCAGCGGCGGCGACCACGATGTCCACCGGTGTGAAGACCTACAACGGTGCAATCGGCGTCGACCTTAACGGTGTTCCGGTGCCGACGGCGCTGGAGATCGCGGCGGCCCTGGGCAAGTCCACCGGTCTTGTCACCACGGCCCAGGTTACCGACGCAACCCCGGCCGCCTTCGGCTCGCACGTGGCTGACCGAGGCGAGCAGAGCGAAATCGCCCGCCAGTTCCTGGAGTCCAGCCGTCCCGACCTCATTCTGGGCGGTGGTGAAGACCACTGGTATCCCGTGGGGAATCCGGGCCGGCATCCTGACAACCCGCCCGAAGATCCTTCGGAGGAGAGCACCGGCCCGGTAAACCTCGTGGAGCAGGCGCAGGCTGACGGGTACGAATACGTCTGGGACGAGGCAGGACTCCTGCAGGCCCAAGGGCCCAAGGTGCTGGGACTCTTTGCCAATGAGGAGATGTTCCAGTACGGCGACGACGTCGACGAGATCTACGAACCAACCGTTCCGCTGACCACCATGACGCAGAAGGCCCTTGAACTGCTTTCTTCCCCTGCGTCCCAGGCCCGTCACGGCGGCGGCCACGGCGGCCCGGGGCACGGCAGCGGCCCAGGCAACGGTTCCGGAGAGGGGGAAGGTTTCTTCCTCCTCGTGGAGGACGAGGGAATCGACTCAATGTCCCACGTCAACGATGCCGGGCTGACGATCAAATCGGGCATCGCCTTCGAGCAGTCCGTGGCCGTGGCCCGGGACTTTGCCGAGGCGGACGGGAACACGCTGCTGATCGTCGTCGGAGACCATCAGACCGGCGGCATGACGATTGAGGCCTTCAACGACACCGAGGACGAGTCCGGAGACGGAATCTCCGCTGAGGACGGTCCGTTCCCGGTTGCGAATTCGGATCAGGTTTTCTCCGTCGACTGGACCACTGACGGCCACACGGCGCTGGACGTGCCGCTGACTGCCATGGGTCCCGGGTCGGAGAAACTCGGCGGGTTCTATGAGGACACGCATATTTTCGACGTGATGGTGGAGCAGATGCGGACCGGCGTTAAGCGCTCCGGGCTGGACCTCCAGTCGCACCGCGGCGGCCGAGGGGAATTCACGGAAGAGTCCCTGGCCGCGTTCCGGCACTCACTGGAGCTTGGGGTGAGCACGCTGGAACTGGACACCCACCTCAGTGAGGACGGCGCCGTCGTCGTTTGGCATGACGACATCATCCTGGGCACCAAATGCCGTGACACAGAACCGGTGTCCGCAAACGATCCTGATTTCCCCTACGTGGGCGACCGGGTTGCCGAACTGACCCTTGCCCAGCTGAAATCGCTCGACTGCGGCTTCACGCAGCTCCCGGGATACCCGGAGCAGCAGGTGGTCGAGGGAAACAGGATCGCGGAGCTGAAGGACGTTTTTGCGCTGGTCCGTGAGCTGAGGGCGCGTTCGGTGGGCTTCAACATCGAAACGAAGGTAGAGGACGGACGGGCCGGAGGCCCCGGCATGGAGGCACTGACCCGTGCAGTTGTCCGTGAGGTAAAGAATTCCGGGATGGCGGACCGGGTCACTATCCAGTCGTTCGACTGGTCTGCCCTGAACCTCGTGGGCCGCCTGGCACCGCGGCTGGACCGCGTCGCTCTTGTCGACGTCCCGGCTTCCCTCGAAATCGGGCAGCCGGGTGCTGCACCGATCCTCGGCGGCATCGATATCGACGACTACGGCGGATCGGCTGTCAAGGCTGCCGCTGCCCAGGGATACGACGTGATCTCACCGATCTATACGTCCGTAACCAGGCAGATGGTCACAGACGCCCATGAGGCGGGGATGAAGATCGTTCCGTGGACGGTCAATGAGCCGGCGGTGATGAATTACCTCATTGACCTGGGTGTCGACGGCATTATCACCGACTATCCCACGCGGCTGCGGCTGGTCATGGAACAGCGCGGGATTGAACTCCCCCGGGCATACGGCGGCCGCTGAGGCCCTTGATTTCATGGCCTTACGGCCCGGGCACGACGGTGCCTCCCGCACCAGCCGGGTTGGCGCCGTCGTCCTGCTCGAACCGTTACTAGACTTGGGGACGTACTGTTCGCACCACCGAAGAAGTCCTGAATGTCCCGAGGGAAGCATCATCCGCCGCGTCCGAAACCTGCCAACAGCGAGGATTTCCTGATCGCTGCGGATTTGAAGAAGGAACGGGAGTGGACCGAAACGCAGATCAAAACGTTCCTGCCGGAGCCGGACCGCACCGCCCGAAATCCCTTCTCCCGCAAAGCTGCTCCCATGAAGCTGTATTCAACGGAGCGGGTTGAAGCCGTTGAGGCTACCGAGGAATTCAGGAAAGCCCGTGAGGCGTCGCGTAAGCGCCAGCTCGCTGCCCGGGAACGTTCCCTGGCGAAGAAGAAGGAAGCTGTTGCCGCTGCCCGGGCTTTGCAGCTGCGTATTGTTCCCGAACCCTGGGACGAGGTTCAGCAGAAGGCTCTGGACCACTACAACTCGCGGCTGCGGCGAAACCAGTCTCCGGCGGGACCACGTACTTCCCAGGCCCGTCGTGACCGGATGACAGTGAATTACCTTCGGCACAAACAGACCTCCTATGAGGAGGAGCTGAAGGAATTCAAGGGTGTAGTCGGTGTTGGGGAAGCGTATTTGATTGTCCGGAACCGAATTCTGGATTTGATTGCCGAAACGTACCCGTCCCTGGGCGTCGAATGTGAGCGGCAGAAGTTCGATGCTCCCGAGTTGCCGGATGGGGTTGTGCTCTAGCCTTCGGGTGACTTGGTGTTTCGGTGTATTGGTTATCCGGTGCTGCCGGGGTGGATACAGGTCCCTGGTGCCTGAATCTGTTGCGTAAGGGGTTCACCCGTTCGTGGGCGTTCGACACCCGTAGCGGTGGCACGCTGGCCTGAGAAAAGCGGGTAAATCACCGGTAATTGATGGTCCCGAAAAGGGCCGATTTTGGCCCTGAAATGTCGGTGGCAGCTGACAGTGTTGGGGTATGAACCGCTCCTCGGATACACCGTTCTCCCGGTCAGCTGACCGGGGTGGTGGTGGTGTGCCGGGTGCCGGACCTGTGTTCGCCGGTTCTCCGGAGAGTGGAGCGGGCGAGGGGCCGGAACCGGCCGGTTCACTGCCCCGGAATGCCGGGTCTGCTGGCCTTGACGGTGCTGTGTTTTGTGCCGATCCGGCGGTGGCTGATGATGCGTCGGGGTCGTCCTTGCCGGAGGGATTTGCCGGGCGGTTGTCGTTCCGGGGCGCCGAACGTCTGGGTTATGAGGAAACCGTGTCTGCTCTGCAGCGTCTGGGCATGCTGGTGTCTTGGGCGCAGGCGCAGCAGGCACGGGTTGCTGCCCGGTTGGAAGTGCTTTTCGCCCGGGACATTGCCGAAGCATCCGGCCGGGAAGAACCAGCCCTGGCCATGAGTCTTGCTGCTGCGGAGGCTTCCACTGTCCTGAACATTCCGCACATGACAGCGATGCAGCTGATCAGCGAATCCACGCGGCTGTGTACTGAGGCGCCGGACACTCTTGACCGTCTCACCGAGGGGAAGATCGGCCTCCAGCACGCTCGGATCATCCTCGAAGAAACCCACAACCTACCCGCCGACATCCCTGACGTTCCGGAAGTGGGCTCCGGCACAGGTGCCGTAGACCCACCGGCACCGGACCACTCGCCCACCGATGATTCGGGCCAGCTGGACTTGGGGCTCCATGAACCGCACCCAAGTGACGTGAACGGCGCCGATGCCGATGCCGATGCACCAGATGATGCCGAAGCGCTCAGTGTCCGTAATGCCTTTGAACGGGATCTGCTCGCGGAAGCTGAAGGCAGGACTGCTGCCGGCTTCGGACGAAGGGCCCGCAGGCTCCGCGAATCCCGCTTCCCGGATCTGATCCCGGTCCGGCACCGGGAAGCCAAGGACAAACGCCGTGTCATGTTCCAGCCCCTGCCCGATGGTATGTCCTGCCTCAGCGCGATCATCGCAGCAGAAAAGGGCCAGGCCATGTTCGCCGCCCTCACCGGTGCCGCAAAAGCCGGCAAACGGGCCGGAGATCCACGAACTATGGACCAGCTCCGCGCCGACACCCTCACCGAACTGCTCCTCGAAGGCGAACCCACGGCTCTAGCCGCCGACACTCTCACTCCAGCAAGCACACCCGACACCTCAGAGGAAGCACGGTCAGGCACCCCTGCATCGTCTGGCTGTACCGACCCGGGCACGGGGACGGGGACGGGCTCTAGCTCTGGGTCTGGTGGGTCTGGCACCGGCTCGGTCTCCGGTTCCCGTCCCCACCCCGGTTCGGGCACGGGCTCTGGGTCAGGCACCGGCTCTGGTTCAGACCAGCCGGCGGACTCACACAACGACACCAGGCGAGACGCTAGACGTCCCCGCCGGGCCGAACGGCACCGGAACCAGAACCGGTCCACGGTCCGCACCGAAGTCACGGTCCTAATCAACGCCGACACCCTCGCCGGCCTCGACGAGAACCCCGCAGAACTCAACGGCTACGGACCCATCAGCGCCGAAACAGCACGGACCATGATCCTGGGCGCCCTGCACTGGACACCCCTGCTCCAGGACCCCGCCACCGGCGAAATCCTGAACGTGGGACGAACACGCCGCATCCCCGCAGGACTCAAACGCTGGCTCCAGGCCCGGGACGGAACCTGCCGCTTCCCCGGCTGCTCAGTAAACGTCACCCACGCAGAAATCGACCACACCACGCCCTACTCCCACGGCGGACCAACAGAACACACGAACCTGGAACACCTCTGCCCCAAACACCACCGGTTCAAAACCCTCGGCCACTGGAAAGCCCGCCAGCCAAAGGCCGGAACCATCGAATGGAACTCACCCACCGGCCGCACCTACACCACCGTCGCCGAACTGGCCTTCATGCCCAGCCCACGAGAAACGAGCAGAGAGAGCCGCGGCCAGAAAACAAAGCAGGCAGACGACGACCCGCCGCCCTTCTAGGCACTGGCATTAACGACCCCACGCGGGCTGACCCAAAGAATCCAATCCTCAGACGCGCACTGTATTAGCCCCTGTATGAGGAAGGCCGCATCGTCTGGGACCGGCGTTTCCTAGGGCGATGTCCGCAGCCGGGGCAACCGCCGCCGGCACGATGTGAATCACGATGGATCCGCCATCAAGACCACAGGATGCAGGACCGGCGCCGCCTCAAGGCGAGAGATCTCAGGAGGCGGGACGTCCGGAGCAATCCGGAGCCCTCACTGGCAATCAATCCCTAGCTGTACTGAGACACCATGTTGGTTACACGTGAATAGGGTGAAGACCTCTTAGGTTTGGTGGTTACCACACACAGCCGAACCTAAGAGGTCTTCATGTCCCACGGTAATGCCCGTCTGGCTCCGGCCGGAAGAATGATCTTGGTCCAGCGCGTCGCTTCGGGGCGGCCGGTAGCCCATGTCGCGAAGGAAATGGGTATCTCCCGGCCCACCGCTTACCGGTGGGTGAACCGGTACCGGGAAGAAGGCCCGCCTGGTTTGGAAGACCGTTCCTCGAAGCCGAAAACGTGCCCGCACGCCACCAGCCCGGAGAAAACCGCCGAGGTCCTAACAACCCGGGCCGAGCACCGCACCGGGCCGGCCGCTATCGCTTCCCGCACCGGGGTAGGCATCCGCACGGTGTCCCGGATCCTAAACCGTTCCGGGGTCCCCAAGCTCTGGGAACTGGATCCACTGACCGGCATCCGCATCCGTGCCGCACGGGCCACGGACCGCCGCTATGAACGCGACGCTCCCGGGGACATGATCCATATCGACGTGAAGAAACTCGGCCGGATCCCCGACGGGGGCGGCTGGCGGGCAGACCCTAACCAGTCCGCCCGCAACCACAGCACCGGCCACACGAAAGTCGGTTTCGACTACGTCCACGTCGCCGTGGATGATCACTCAAGACTCGCGTTCGTGGAAGTCCACCCCGATGAGAAGGGTCCGACCTGCGCCGGGTTCCTGGAGCGGGCTGCCGCGTTCATGGCCGCCCACGGGGCACCGGTGAAACGAGTCATGACGGACAACGCGTTCGCTTACCGGCTCTCCAAGGACTTCCAGCACGCCCTGAGCACGCTGGGCGCCAAGCACATCCTGATCAAGCCACGCCATCCCTGGCAAAACGGCAAAGCCGAACGGTTCAACCGCACCCTGCAGGAAGGCTGGGCCTACCGGCAGGTTTTCGACTCGAACCAAGCCCGGACCGATGCCCTGCAACCGTGGCTAGACTTCTACAACCACCAACGCCCACACAGCAGCCTCGGAGGCAAAGCACCCATCACCCGGTGTAACTAACGTGCTGTCTCAGTACACCTAGCCGCCCAATCCGGAGCAGACCGCTTCACGGCTGCACCTGCTGGCACCGTCCCCCGATAACCCGACAACCCGGACCTCCGGCTCAGGCTTCGGCTTCGGCTTCGGCTCGGACTCCGACTTCGGCTCGGACTCCAGCACCGGGAACATCGCCACGCGGACCTCGGGCTATTTACTAACGGCCGAACAGTTTCGCCAGCCAACCCGCATTCTCGGCCTTAGGGGCGGGTGCATTCCGGTCACAGGTGCAACGGTCGGACTTCGGAATGTTCCGCATGACTTCCTGCACATGGTTTCCGCAACCAGCCCAGGTCGACTTTCCACAGCTGCGGCACTTTACGGCACGGCACATGATGATTCTCCTCGCAATGTATTCGAATACCGGACCGATGCCCGGCAACACCACCACTATGGGGCATACCCCAGGGGGTATGCAAATTACCCGCCGGGGTATACCATTGGAGGAATCGTGCCGACATCGGCACACCGCCGCACAGGAGAAACCATGCAGCTCGACAGCGAAGACACCACGCCAATCATCAACCGGCTCAAGCGCGCACAGGGGCAGCTCGCAGCCGTCACCCGCATGCTCGAAGAAGGCCGTGACTGCAAGGACATCGTCACGCAGCTCTCTGCAGTGTCCAAGGCGGTTGACCGCGCGGGTTTCGCAATCATTGCCTCAGGCCTCGAACAGTGCCTCACCAGCGACGACCCGAGCCTGGACCGCAAGGATATGGAAAAGCTCTTTATGTCCCTCGCCTAGGGCAGGAACACACGCCGCACGCCAGGACCCGGCAGGCCCCAGCCAGGGCAGTGCCACCCCGCACCGCCAGAGCCCTGCGAGCCTCCGCCGGCCCCGCGGCTAGAAGATCACGACAAAGCGCATGATCGCGTCGTAAAGCTTCGAGCTCATGGGTTCGTCCGGGCCCATCGCCTCCCGGTCGCGGACAGCAGCATCGGGATGGTCGGTAATGATGCCGTCAAGATTGTCGCGGAGCATGCTGCGGATCGCATCCGTTCCGTTCACGGTCCACACATACACTTCCTTCCCTGAATCCCAGGCAGACTCCCGGACGGCATCGGTATACGAGGCCTCCTCCACAACGATGAAATCCGCAGTGGTCTCCGGAGCTGCCAGACCGGCCACAGCGAGAGTCAGCCCCACGTACAGCTCGGGCCGCAGACGCTTCAGTTCCTCGGCCTTGTCCTGGCTCAATGAGTGGTAGATGTTCTCCTGGAGCGCATCAAGCGACTCAAGCTCAGCAACCAGGCGTTCGACATAATCCTCGGTTTCCCCGCCATGCAGCTTCAATTCGATGAGCAGGGGCTCACCGGCTTCCTGGGCAGCGAGGACATAGTCCCGCAGCGAGGGTATCGAGTCCGTATGCCCGGCCTGGTCATGCACAGTGACCGACGTCAGCTCAGCAAGCGTCAGGTCGCCAACCGATTGCTTTCGGCCAGCCAGCCTCTGCAGCGACGCGTCATGCATAACCACGAACCCGCCGTCAGAGGTTTGCATAACATCCATCTCCACCAGATCCGCGCCCACGGCCGAGGCGGCCCGCAGACCCGAAATGGTGTTCTCCACTCCCCCTCCGCTAAACCCGCGGTGCCCCAGGACCAGGGTCTGCGGAACATCCCGCAGGCCTTCCATTACCGGAAGGTTGAACGCACCCAGAAGCACGGCGGGTACGACGGCGGCACCTGCCACAGCCGCCCGGGTCCGGTGCCGCGGCGGGTTTCCGGCCGCGCGTCCAGGACGGGTTCCGGCAGCACTTCCCAATTCACGCTGCACGTCCGGGGGAAGCAGCGGCCGGCTCCGCACCATGAGTTCGAGAAGCATTCCAGCATCGTAGAGAACAAGACCGCCGGCAATCAGTACACCGGCAACCTGGGCTGCACCCAGGCTAAAGGCAGCCACTCCGGCGGCAGCCGAGGGCAGCAGCAGATCCGCGGCCAGCGTCGGAAGCAGCGCAAGCACAACCAGACCGGCACCGGCAAGGAAGGCGGCAGCAACACCGACTGCGCCGGCAGCCAACAGCGCCGGGGTGGTGCGTCCGGTCACCCGCCAGCTCAGGCGCATCGCCTTGCCGCCGGTAACCCCGCCCACCGCAAAGAGCGGAACCGCAAGGGAATACCGCAGCGCGAGGGTTCCCACCACAACAAGGAAGGCCACATAGGCGACCGTCCCCGGCGTGGACTTCAGCATCTCGCCGGAGACGAAGTTCGGAACCGCAATTGAATGGGTCAGGACAGAGAAGAACCCCGCCTGGGTGAGCGGAACAGCGAGAAACAGGTAGGCCCCCAGAGGCAGGAATCCGGGAAGCGCCAGACGCCGCAGCAGCGGCCGGACCTTGGCGGCCAGCGCCGAAGGGCGCAGGCTGCCGCCGCTGCGGACCTGTGCAGCGGCAAGCAGCAGCAGGCTCAGCTGCAGCGACACTGCCAGCAGCGCGACCACGCTCAGCCCCGCAATCCAGGCGAGTGAGACGCCGTTGCCGAGCATGCCTGCAATACCGGCCGAGTCCACGGCATGCGCTCCGGTGGAGGCAAGCGCCTGAATGAACATCCAGTGGATTAGCGGTACTACAAGGGCCAGCGGAATGGCCTGGCTGACCGCATACACAGCCAGCAGTCTCCAGCCGCCGTTCTTCAGCAGATCACGCCCGGCCCGAAGGAGTCCGGGAAAAAGGGACCGGAATGCCAACCCGGGCGGAACCGGATGCCCGTCGGATCGCCCCGGCCCTGCCGACGTCGGAGAGCCGGCACCGCGCATGCCCGGAGACTGCAGACTATTCGGCATGGGCACCGCCCCTGGCGTTGTGCACTAACGGCAGCCTATTTTCCGGCACGGTTGCGGACTTTGCGGTAAGGATGGGTATCGACCTTGGTCGTGAGGTCCGTGATGACGTCCTCGTAGGAGCGGTTGCGGCGGGCCGCGGCCATCATCGCCCTGGTGGTCTTGGCCGCGCTGCGCAGATTCATCGGACGGCCCGCAACACCATAGAGAAGCAGTGCCCAGTCCGGCAGCAGGGAAAGAATTCCGTCCTGGATGACTATGCCGGTCCAGACCTTCACGGGGTTGCCCCTCAGGGACGGCTTTCGTATGGACCGGCTAACTTCCGCAGCAGGCAGGCACAGGGCCAGCCAGTGCCGCTGGTCGTCGATGTACTTCTGCAGATCAGAATAGGTGGCAGGCAGCCGCGCCGGATCGATGCCTACGAGTCCTGCGGCGAGGTGCTGTTCAACAACAAACTGGTCCTGTTCCTGCACCGTCAGTCCGGGGCCGAACGCTTCCGCCGCCCGGAGAACGGCATAGACCAGGGTGTTGTGGGTCCAGTCCATCCAGTCGGCAGTCTCCGCCCGTAGCGTCTCCCCGGTGACGGGATCCTGCCAGTTCGCATGCTTGTGCATGCCGCGCACAGACCTCGCAGCGGCGTCGGCATGGGCCTTGTCACCAAAGATCGTGGTGTCGATGTACTGGCCGGTACGCTCACCCCGGGCTGCGGCGTCCTGGCCCGCCACGCTGACCTCGGAGAACAGGCGCATCATGCCGGGATTAAGCGCCTGCAGCAGCAGTGCGGCAATTCCGCCCAGCTTTGCCGATGGGTCGGAATACAGCTTCCAGCTGATGCTCTCCGGACCGAAGTACCCGAAGTCCTGCCGGGGCTGGTCTGCTGGCCGGGCGGTCTGTGTCACGCGGTCTCCTTCTCGAACGGACTCTGCGGTTGGAAACCAGCCAAACTTGGACAGCATCCAACTTGGCTCGAGTATATAAGCTGCGTCACACGGCAGGCGTCATGATGCCGACACAATTCACGGGCGCTGAAATGGTCTGCCCTCTAGCGCCGGCTGAAGGCTTCGGCCTTTCCAGTGGGCCCCGCCACCAGAAGCTCATCGCCTTCTTCGATGCGAAGGTCGGGCTCGGCAAACTGCCACTCGCCGTCGGCCTTTCGAACGGCAACAATGACGACGCCGAACCGGCGGCGGACCTGCGACTCATAAATCGTCAAACCGGCGAGGAACTCCCGCGGTGAAGTCTCAATCACGGCGAAGTCGCCGCCCAGCGGAATGTAATCGAGCAGGCTGCCCTGAACCAGGTGCGCCACCCGGCGGCCCATGTCCTTTTCCGGGAAAATAACATGGTTGACGCCCAGCTGCCGCAGTACCGTGCCGTGCGCTTCGCTGACGGCCTCTGCCCAGATCTGCGGTACACCAAAACGCAGCAGGAGTGACACGGTGAGGATGCTGGCTCCGATGTCCTGCCCGATTGCCACCACCACGCGGTTGAATTCGGGGATTGAGAGCTGGCGGAGGACATCCTCCTGGGTGGCATCGGCCATGACCACGTAGGTGAGCCTCCCGTCCAGGCTCTGCACCACATGCTGCTCACCGTCTACGCCCAGGACGTCGACGCCGCTGGCCATAAGTTCCAGGGCGAGCGACTCCCCAAACCGTCCAAGACCGATCACGGCCACAGCGTCAGACTCGCCGATCCGCGCCGACTCCCTGCCGGAGAAGAGATTGAGCCTAGCCAATGATCGGCCTTTCCTCGGGAAGCCTGTATTTGAGCCTGCGTTCCTGGAGGGCCAGGGCCGCGGCCAGCAGCAGGGGCCCGAGCCTGCCTGTGAACATAAGTACCACCAGGATCAGCTCCCCTGCTACGGGCAGGGCCGAAGACACTCCGGCTGAGAGTCCAACAGTTCCGAAGGCGGAGACAGTCTCGAACAGCAGCCGGTCCATCGGGTAATCCGTCATGGCCATGAGCGCCGCAGTCGACAGTGCGATTACTCCTCCGGCGACGAGCACCACCACCAGGGCCTGCCGCGCGGTGTAGGCGGGGAGCGACTTGCCCAGGGCCGTCACCTCCTGGTTGCCCCGTGACTCGGCGACGACGGCGAAAACCAGCACAGCGAACGTCGTCACCTTGATGCCGCCTCCGGTCCCGGCCGGCCCCGCGCCGACGAACATCAGCACATCCATCCCCAGCCACGACAGCGGATCCATCTGGGACACATCGATGGAGCTGAACCCCGCCGTACGGGTCTGGACCGACATGAAGAACGCCGCAAGCACCCGCTCCGGCATGGAAAGGGGCCCCAGGGATTGGGGGTTGTTCCATTCGCACAGGGCAATGAACACCGCGCCGGCCGGCAGAAGTCTCAGCGTCCCCCAGAGCACCAGCCGGGTATTGATGCTCCAGTGCACCGGCTTCCGCCAGGCCCGGCGCAGCTGGACGAGCACGGGAAAACCAAGCCCGCCAATAATCACGGCGGCCGCTACCGGAATGCAGACCAGCGGGTCAGAGGCGAAACCCTCCAGATTGCGCGGGAAAAGGGAAAACCCCGCATTGTTGAAGGCTGAGACAGCATGGAAAACCCCCAGCCAGACGGCTTCACCCGGATCCATGCCGTAGCCAAGCCAAAACCGCAGTGCCAGCGCCAGTGCTGTCACCGCTTCGGTGATGAGGGAAATCCGGACGACGCCGCTGATTACGCGCGGCGTGCGGGCCAGGTCCTGGCTGCGGTTCTCGGCGATCGCCTGCAGCCGGGACCGAAAGCTGAACCGTCCAATGACGGCAAGGCCAACAATTGACGCAAATGTCATGACCCCCAGACCGCCAATCTGGATCAGCGCGAGGATGACGACCTGCCCGAAGGTGGACCAGTACACGTGGGTCTCAACCACTGACAGGCCAGTGACACAGAGAGCCGAAACCGCGGTGAAGAGTGCGTCGGTAGAGGAAGCGCTGCCGGCAACTGAATCTGAGACAGGCAGCATCAGCAGTCCCGTTCCGCAGAGGGCGGCGGCGACGAAACCGAGGAAGACCACCTGTGAAGGACGGGAGACGCGTCCGCGGCGCCCCGGCCCGGCACGCTCAGGCACACACCGAGAGTACGCCCGCGGTGCTGCCCGGTCACCGTCACCCAGCCGGGAGAGGGTACCCGCACCGTGAATTGCACCGGCCGGACTGCCGCACTTCCCTGCGGCAGCGGGACGGGCATTGACACCCCTTCCGGCGGACGGGCACCCTTAGCGCACGGTCCGCAGCAGCACTGCGGCCGGAGAATGGGCCGCAGCGGGCCTGAAATGTGGGGAGCGGCAGAGTGACCATGAGCAGCGGCGTCATGCATGAGGTCCTGGCAGTCCTGGAAAAAGAATGGGACGCCGGGCGGACGGCGGCCCTGGCGACGGTGGTCCGCACCACCGGTTCTGCGCCGCGTCCGTCCGGAACCAGCATGCTGGTAACCTCCGGCGGAAGCGTTGCAGGTTCAGTGTCCGGCGGCTGTGTCGAGGCAGCCGTGTACGGGCAGGCCATGGAGTGCATCAGCGGGGCTGTTCCTGCCCTGGTGCGGTATGGGGTCAGCGACGACGACGCCTTCGCCGCAGGACTCACCTGCGGCGGGACCATTGAAGTGTTCATCCAGGCCCTGCCGCCCGGAGCCTCAGCCGTGCTGGGCCCGGTCAGGGACGCCGCAGACGCAGGGCTGCCGGCCGCGGTGGCAACCGTGGTCGAGCATCCCGATCCCGGCTGCCTTGGCCTGATGATGGCTGTTCTTCCCGGACAGACCATCGGCTCACTCGGAAGCCAGCGCGCCACCCAGTCGGCTGCAGACGACACACTGGGCCTGCTGGCAGCCGGCCGCAGCGGGGTACTGACCTATGGCCCGGACGGCGAACGCCTCGAGACCGGCATGAGCCTGTTCGTCAGCACGTTGTCCCCGCGGCCGCGAATGCTCATCTTCGGAGCCACCGATTTCACCGACGCCCTGTCCAGGCTCGGGTCATTCCTCGGCTACCGCGTCACGGTGTGTGACGCGCGGCCGGTGTTCGCGACGCCGGAACGCTTTCCGGACGCGGACGAGGTGGTGAATTCCTGGCCCCACGTTTACTACCGGGCACAGGTGGAGGCTGGGATGATCAGCCCGCGCACGGTGGTGTGCGTCCTCGCCCACGACGCCAAGTTCGATATCCCGCTCCTGGCTGCCGTTCTCGGCGGGCCGGAGGTTGCCTACGCAGGCGCCATGGGTTCCCGGCGGACCCACCGCGAACGCATGAAGAGCCTGCTCGAAGCCGGTGTGGAGCCTGCCGCGCTGGCAGCGCTGCACAGCCCCATTGGACTTGATCTTGGCGCACGCACACCTGAGGAGACCGCGGTATCGATCGCGGCTGAGTTCATAAGCGAGGCCTGGGGCGGCACCGGTGCGCCGCTGCGCCTCCTGACAGCGCCGATCCACCGTGCCGGGCAGCAGCCCCTTACGGCGCCGGCCGCCTCGTCTGCGGAGTCTCCGTCTCCGTTTCCACACCAGATGCTTCCTCCTCCTGACCGGAGAGGTACACGTCAAACGCCAGGGAACCGTGCCGGATCCCGTTGACCTGGATCTGCAGGAGGTGCGTACCGGCGTAATGGCGCCGGGTGGTCATCTGGTGAAGTGCGTGTGAAGCGGACAGAGTGCGGGCCTCGCCCGGTCCGAGTTCCAGGACCGCCAGCTTGAAGACTGCCGGAGCTGTTCCGCCATGGGCTTTTACATAGTGCACCACGTAGTCCACCGCCAGCCGCGCCGTCGTACTTCCCGTGTTCCTCAGCGTGACGCTGAACCGGAGTTGGCCCGGGAGGGTGATGGCAGGCGTCTGCGTCGAGAGGTCCTCCACAGCGACGTCGGCCGGCGCGAAGCCCAGCAGCTCAAGGGCACCGGGGTGCCCCTTCTTGATGAGGGTCCTAAGGCTGTGGCGGACCACCCGTTCCGTTGCGGGACCGGGCGCATCCAGCCAGCGGGCAGCAGTCCGGACCGCAACGTCCGGCGCGTGGCGGGAAATGTCGTTCAGGTGGTTGGCGACGGAGCGGCGCACATCCTCGCTGGGATCGCTGCGCAGCGCATCCAGGATCGGAAGGGTTGCCTCCGGGTTCTGCAGCAGTCCGGGAACGCGGATAGCCCAGGGAAGGTAGGGCCTCGTTCCTTCGCTGGCCAGTCTGCGGACGTGCGAATCGGGATCCGCTGTCCAGCCCTGGATGCGGGCCAGGGCCCGCATCCAGGTCGGCCGCCAAAATCCTGCGGATTGCGAACTCACTCGTTAGCCTGGGTGTGAGGGCCGCCAGCAGGTCCAGGACGTCATCGAAGTCGCGCACGGATCCTCCGGACAATGCCAGCGTGACGGCAGATTCAGTTACCGGCCACATCATCCATCCCTTGAACTTGGGATCGGCCAGGGCGTCCCGGAAGGCAGCGGCCGCCTGGCCGTAGGCGGGGTATGCGCGGGTCAGCCGCTCTGCCAGGAGATCTGTGCGGCCGCGGAGGGACAAAGCGTCCAGCTCCGGGATCGCGGCGAGAAGCCCTTCCAGTCCAGGGACTCCAGCAGCAGCGGCGAGGCTGCGGTGGAGCGCATTTACTTCGGCAGGGCCCAGCAAATCATCCATTGCACCCAAAGATGTCTCCCGCAGTGATCAGCCCGGGGATACCCGGTATCGCAATCGGCCGCTCCAGGTCTGGCAGCACCCTCACATCCTATCGCCGGCCAGGCACCCGGCGGCGTTCACCGGGAGGCCCCGGACAGCTGCTTGCGGCGGGAAGGGACTACAGGTTGGCGTCGGTGTAGCTGCCGCCGGATGCCGGGGCCGCTGTGGCGGCGGCGGTTACGGCACCCGGGCCGAAAACATAACTGTCCACCGGTGCCGGTGAGTTTCGGTGCACCGCACCGTCGAACCGTGCGGTGTATCCGTGGCCGGAGGCAGGGCGGGAAACCGGAGAGTGCACCTCGGACTGGCGGCGGCCGAAGGCTGCCACGTAGTTGCCGCCCAGTGCGGCGCGGCGTCGGCTGGCCGGGGCAACACGAACTGTCCGCTCGTCGTCGTGGACCAGGACCGATTCCTGGTCGTGGATGGTGAGGGTGGCGGCGGAAGCAGTGGTATCGAACATGGTTCTCCTAACAGTGGGCCGCAAGCGGCAACCGGGCAGCACAAAAGGCGCCGGGGCTTGGGCGGCGTTGCAACAAGTGGGGGCGGGCGGCGGGGGCCGCCCGGCGGTGGTCCGTGGTCCCGTTCTGCAGGGACCGGCTGTGGACGAAGGGCCGGACGGGAACTGCCCGGCGCTGGTACGACTCTAACAGTTATTCTGAGTCATTCATAAAAAGGGGTGCTGTCACCTTCGTCTCACATCCCTCACGGGCTGCCGGCTTTGAGTGCCGGAGAACCCACCCGAGTCCGGCGATAGAGTTGAGCGCATGAGCAATACCGCGCGTTCCCGCAGAGCTGTCTTTCTTCTGGTCCCCATGGGCGCGCTGGCAGGAATGGCACTGGCTGTGCTCAACTTCCAGCTCAGTTATGCCTCTGCTGTGGAGCCCGGCGACTTGGCGCCCTACGTGCTCTGGACACTTGCAGGCGGGGCTGTACTGGGAGGTTCATTTGCCTGCCCGGCAAGCGTGGCTGCATATCTGGGCGCCACCTCGGGAAAGTCCGCCCGGTTCTGCGCCGCAGCAGCGGGATCCGCACTTGCAGTGTGCTGGCTGCTCTACGCCGCGGTTTCAGCCTCAGGAGGAACTCCGCTCACCTGGCTGCTGCCGGCCGCCGCCGCCCTCACCACCGCAGCCGGAGCCTGGTATGCCTGGTTCATTGCCCGCCGCAGCCAGCACCCGGCGCCTGGAAACTAACCTCCGTACGGACCACCCACCAGGCGGACCAGGGAGGCCGTTGGCGAGGAGGCTTCCCCGCCGTGGGCAAACAGCATGCGTTCGGGCGACAGGGCGGCGATCCGCTCCAGGGATTCTTCGGCACGTGCGGCATCCGAGGTGAACGCCGCCGGACTCCTGACGACGTCGCCGTGACTCGTGGCGGCAGCGTCGCCAATGAAGAGGGAGCCGGTGCCTTCGTGGAAGACACTGACGTGTCCGGAGGTGTGGCCGGGGGTAGCGAGAATCTGGAGATCCTGCACAGAATCCCCTTCCTCCAGCGTGTGGATCTTCCGCGGCGACCGGATATCCGGAGAATCGGCACCTCCGGCATAGATGGACGCCAGGGGAGCCTGCTCGGCCACCGCAAACAGGGAACCGACATGGTCCATATGCAGATGGGTCAGGACTATGTCCCGCACATCCGCGAAGGTGCCGCCGAGCGCGTCCACCGCTTCCGCGATCGCATCGAAGGCATCCGGCATTCCTGTGTCAATGAGCACTATCCCGCCGGGTTGAGCGACGGCATAGCACCGCACATCGGAGATCACTGGCTCCGGACCGGCCAGGCCGGCCGGAATGCTCATCTCGCGGACGACTTCCTCAACTGGCAGACGGTTGTTTCCGCTGCTGGATTCCTGGGCCACGACAGCTCTCCTTCGCCGGAATACAGGGGTTTAAGCGTATTCCCGCAACACCGGCTCCGTCCCGGGGCTGCGGTAAAATTTCCACTTCCGAACGCCCGCGGACCCGTGAGCAGCCGCGCTGAACGCCTGGGACTGCTGTGAAACAACTCGACAGCCTGCTGCGCGTTAGCACTAGTGACCCGCTGCACACAACGGCAACACGCGGCTGTTACCGAATTGCAATCAAAATGAAATTGCTGTTAGTGTCCTTGGCATGCCGCAGACCTGATGCGGCGCCCCAGGCTCGTTACCTAACTCTGCCGCTTGCCTGGGGTCCCTTTTGCACTACGACGGCAGGGGCGGGGGAACCAATTTTTTGGGTCCTTTGAATCCTTGGGGTTAAGCCGACCGGATGAGACCGGCGGCCGGGTGACTCCCATCCGAACCCGACAGCTCACCTCGCAGGTATAGGGAGAGGTAATTCCTTGTCTTCAAAGAATCGCGGACGTCATTGCGCAGAGTCCAGCATCTGGACCACCATCGCAAAAGCAGCACCCGCCAAAGCACGCACCGTCACCGGAACCGCAGCCGCAGTTGTAGCAGGCTCCGGCCTGATGTTCGGCATGGCAGCACCGGCCCAGGCCAGCGCAGTCATCAACGAGACCCCGGCACCTGCAGCAGCACCCGCTTTCGCTGCTCCGGCAGCCGAAGCCCCTGCGGCTCCCGTTGCCGAAACCCCGGCACCTGCCGCAGCCGTAACGCACACCGTTGTTTCCGGCGACACCCTGAGCGAGATCTCCGCTGCCTACGGAGTCACCCTGGACAGCGTCCTGCAGCTCAACGGCCTGTCACTGGCATCCATCATCTACCCCGGTGACGTGATCACTGTTTCCGGTGAAGCCGCGGCAGCACCCGCTGCCGCCGCAGCACCGGCGGCCACCTATACCGCTCCGGTTGAGGCCGCGGCTCCGGTCCAGGCTGCTGCTCCGGCCGCTGCCACCTACACCGACCCCGGCACCTTCACCGGGTACGAGAGCAACGTCACCACCCAGGCCGTCACTCCGGCCCCTGCTGCAACCGGTTCCGGCATTGGATCGATCATGGTCAGCTCTGCCTACGCCCAGCTGGGCGCGGTACAGGACTGCACCATCCTCGTTGAGCAGGCACTGCGTGCAGCAGGCCACTCGGTCGGCGACCTCTCCCCGGCACAGCTGGCCGCCTACGGCACCCCGGTCTCCAACCCGCAGCCGGGTGACATGATCTACTACGCCAACGGCGGAGCAGGTGTCCCCCACATCGCCATCTACATCGGCGACGGCCAGGCCATCCACAGCGGAATGAACGGCAACCAGACCGTTATCGCAACCGCGAACCTCGGTTCCGGCCCCGTCTACTACCGCGCATAAGTCCGCGCGCCTGCCGGAGTGGTAGCCGGCAGCCTGCAGGGCGCCCCTCCCGGATTCCGGGAGGGGCGCCCTCCTTTGCCTTCCGCCCCATCCCTGCTCCCCGGTGGCCCGCCTGCCTTGAGGGCGGGTGCATAAGCCCGGGACGTGAAATAATGGAAACTGCCAGACTCGCGGCTGCCGGAACCTTCACCCATGTGCTGGTACCGCCTCCGCGCTCCCGTCGCAGCGCTCAGCCGTTCCGAGCTTGTGAGGGGACGGCAATCCCCGCAGCGGGCCACACCCATTCACCCGCTGACGTGCCGGGTCCGGATTCGAAGCAGCCAGAGGTAAACACATTGACGTTTAACGTAGGTCAAACCGTAGTCCACCCCCACCACGGTCCCGCAGCCATCCGCCGGCTGGCAACCCGCAAAGTCCGCGGCGAAGACATGGAGTACCTCGTACTTGAGGTCCAGGCGAACAAGCTGGAGGTCTGGGTCCCGCTGGCCAAGGCTGCCGAGGTAGGGCTGCGTCCTGTACTCGACGGTGCCCAGCTCGAAAAGCTCATGGAAGTCCTCAAGGCCGGTGCGGATGCTGAGGAAACGCAGTGGTCACGCCGTTTCAAGGAAAACACGGAGCTGCTGGCGAGCGGCAGCATCACCGACGTCGCCCGCGTTGTCCGCAACCTGACGCTCCGGTCCCTGGACAAGGGCCTCTCCCACGCTGAACGGGACATGCTGCGCCATGCCCGGCGCCCGCTGCTCACGGAGATTTCCCTCTCACTCGGCGTGAGCGAGGACGAAGCGTCCGCAGTGCTCGACGCCGTCTGGGCGGGCTCCGCCCGTTCCCTTGCCGAGCCTGTTGCCTAGGCTTCCCCCCCCCCGCGCACGAACGGCGCAACGTCCGGCAACGCAGCCTGCGTTGCCGGACGTTCTTAATGCGGGTCCGGTTCGACGCGGGTTCATTGCCGTTTAGATGGCGGCTCACGGTTGCTCCGACACGTCAGGGCAGCAGGCGGCAGAGCCCGTAGACCGCAGGGCACCGCGACACCGCTCCTACATCCGGGCTTTGGTGCGTGCCGTAGCGGGCGCGGTCCACGGATCCTCCGGCCACGGGTGGCGTGGATAGCGTCCGCGCATTTCAGAGCGGACCTGTGCGTAGGGCCCGGACCAGAATGACGCGAGGTCATCTGTGACAGCCAGGGGCCGGCCGGCCGGTGACAGCAGATGGAACTGCAGCCGGATCCGTCCGGCAGCAAGCGTTGGAGATTCAGCCCAGCCAAAGCATTTCTGGAGTTTCACCGCCAGGACGGGAGGACCGGCGTCGTCGTCCACATCCGGATAGGTGATCCGTTCCTGGCTTCCACTGGGCACCAGGATCTTCTCCGGCGCCAGCTCATCGAGCCTGGCTGCGTCGGGCCAGGGAAGCAGGCGGCGCAGTGGTTCCAGAAGGTTGACGTCCGCTGCGCGCACTCCCCCGGCCATGGCTTCCAGCTCCGGACCAAGCCAGTCCTCCAGTGCGGAGAGCAGCCCCGGATCCGAAACGTCAGGCCACGGCGCGCCAAGCAGGCGGTGAAGCAGAGCCATCCGGCGGCGCAGTGAATCGGCTGCCGCAGACCAGCCGACAGCACCAAGTCCCTGCTCTGCCAGTGCGCGTGCCACTGCGCGGCGGCCTTCCGCCGCGGCTGGCCGCACCGGGGTGGAGGAAAGTTCGATGGCGCCCAGGCGGCGCACCCGCCGGGCAGAGACCCTCCCGCCGTCGAACACTGCATTGACGTCCCGGCTGAGCAGGCGGGAAGCGGCAGTTTCGGCGGTCTCCTGCCGGATCGGCGCAGCAGCGCGGATAACCGCCCCGGTTCCCGCAGCAGCCCGCCCGGCGGCGCGGGAGGCTTCCGCTACCGCCAGCCATTCGTGTCCCCGCAGCGGGCTGTCCGGCGGAAGTCCGGCGCGTGTCCCCGATGCCAGGAGGTACTGTTCCCCTGAAGCCCCGGCCACGCGGCGCGCAACGCGCTCCGGATAGGCCAGCGCCACCAGGGCGCCGACGGACTCTTCAGCTCCCGGCGCCCCCGTTCCCGGTGCTGCCGCACCCCCGGCTCCCGCGCCCTGACCGTCCGCGTCCTGCTTTCCTGCGGATTGGACGAAACGCTGGAGGCGTTTTGCCTCGCGGCTGAAAGCTGCCGACCGTGGGGCTTTCCCGGAACGCAGCTCTGACAGAAGCCGCACCAGGTCCGCCCCCGCGGGGCGGCTGTCCCCGGACAGCATGGCTGCCACCTCTGCGGCATTGCGCGGGCCGAGCAGCTGCGCCCCATCCAGGAGCGCCCGGGCCAGCCGCGGGTCTGCCGGAATGCGGACCAGCCGGTGTCCGGTTTCGGTGGCCTTTCCCTCCTCGTCAACGGCGCCGATGCTCTGCAGAACAGCTTCGGCCTCTGCCAGTTCCGCTTCCGGCAGGGCCTGTGGCAGCGGCAGTCCGCGCCCGCCGGGTGTTCCCCAGCAGGCAAGGATCAGCGCGGCTGACGTGAGGTCTGCAGCCGCCGCCTCCGGCGTTGGGCGCGCCGGTGACGCGGCGTAGGCAGCTTCGGTATAGGCCCGGATCACCGTTCCCGGTCCCTGGCGGGCCGCACGGCCGGCCCGCTGCTGGGCCGAGGCACGGGACGCACTGACGGTAACGAGCCCGCTCATCCCGCGGGCGGCGTCGCGCCGTGGTTCACGGGCGAGCCCGGAGTCGATGACCAGCCGCACGCCGGGAACCGTCAGGGAGGATTCAGCCAGCGAGGTGGACACGACGATTCTCGGCCTGTCCCCCGGAGACCGCCCGGAAACCGCGCGGTCCTGTTCGGCCGCAGAAGCCTGTCCGTGCAGTTCCAGCACTTCGGTGCCCGGTCCCGTTTCCTGCCGCAGGACCCGGGCCACGTGGGACACCTCCCGGACACCCGGAGCGAAAACCAGGGCATCAACTGCCGGGTCCTCCGCCAGGGCGCGGGCATGTCCCCGGGCAGCCAGCCGAGCCAGGGCGTCGAGGAATCCGGGTGTAACTCCGCGTTCATCGAGGCGGGCCGCCGCGGGCGGCTCCCACTGGACCTGCAGCGGATGCAGGGCCGACGGGCACTCGATAACGGGTGCCGGAGATTCGGGAGTGCCGATGATCCGGGCGAAACGTTCGGTGTCCAGGGTGGCGGACATGGCAACAAGGAGCAGGTCCGGCCGCAGCTGGCGGACTTCGGCGAGCATGCCGATCAGCAGGTCGGTCTCCAGGCCGCGTTCATGGACTTCATCCAGCACGACGGCGGAAACACCTTCCAGCCCCGGATCAGCCAGCAGCCGACGCAGCAGAATGCCCGGCGTCACGAACTCGATCAGCGTCTTCGCACTGGTGCGGTTTTCACCCCGGACCGTATACCCCGCACGCTCCCCGACCCCGGTCCCATCGAGTGCCGCCAGCCGGCGGGCGGCCGCCCGGGCGGCTACCCTGCGGGGCTGGGTGACGAGGACGCGCACTGCCCCGGCATCCGCGCCGTTCACCGCAGGGCGGCCCGCCATCAGGTTGGCCACGAGAGGCGGCATCAGGGTGGTCTTGCCGGTACCGGGCGGAGCCTGCACGACGGCGGTGCCCCCGGAAACGGCACGCGAACCCCGGCCGCCCGGGCAATCCGTACCGCCCAGTGCCCGTACCGCTTCGGGGAGCGACGCGGCAAACACCAGCCCGCGGCCGAGGGCAGCAAGGTCAAACGGGCCGCCGGGCAGCTGTGCGTCAGGTTCGGAAGAGCTCACCGGACCATTCTCTCCCAGCTGCCTCCGGACTGCGCAGCACCTGGGCGCTCAGCGGCGCAGCACCTTCCGTGCCGTCTGGTTGCCCAGGAACTGCACCAGCTGGACCAGGATGATGATCACGGCCACTGCCGCCCACGTCACCACCGGGTTGAACTGGCGGTAACCGTACTGGATGGCAAAGTTGCCCAGGCCGCCGCCGCCCACGTAGCCGGCCACAGCGGACATATCCACTAGGGCCACGAAGATGTACGTGTATCCCAGGATCAGCGGACCCAGGGCCTCCGGAATCAGGATCGTGGCGATAATCCGCCGCCGCCCGGCGCCGACGGACCTCGCCGCTTCAATAACCCCGGGCTGCACGGTGAGCAGGTTCTGCTCCACGATCCGGCTGATGCCGAAAGCTGCAGCAAGCGAGAGAGTGAAGATGATCGCGTTGTTCCCGATTCCGCTGCCCGTCACGGAACGGGCAAGCGGCTGGGCGGCGGCAAGGAAAATGATGAACGGGATCGGACGGAAGATGTTCACGAGCACGTTCAGCACCCCGAACACGGCCCGGTTGGCCAGGAGCGCACCGGACCGGGTGGTGTAGAGCCCCAGCCCGATGAGCAGGCCTCCGATCCCGCCGAAGAGCAGGCTCAGCCCCACAATGTAGAGCGTCTCCTCCACGGCCTCCCACAACTGCGGCGTAAGCGGTATCAGGTCCTCCATGTCAGCCCAGCTCCGTTACCGTAAGTCCGTGCCCGACGGCGGCCAGGGCAGTGTCGATTGTCTGGTCCCCGCCTTTGAGTGCGAGGGTGAGGTGCCCGAATGCCCGGCCGGCGACGTCGTTGATTCCTCCGTAGACCAGCTCGAAGTCCACCCCGGCAGCCGCGAGCTCCAGGAACACGCCGGCCTGCGAGGCGGATCCGTCCCGGAAGGAAAGCGTTACCAGGCGTCCCTCATGGCGTGCACGCAGCGCCTGAAGCTCCGGTGCTGACGGAACGCCGCGCACCACGGTGGAAACGAAGCGGCGCGACGAGTCCTGCTGCGGGTTGGAAAAGACGTCGAAGACCCCGCCCTGTTCCACGATCCGTCCGGCGTCCATAACGGCCACACGGGTAGCGAGGTCCCGGATGACTTCCATTTCGTGGGTAATCACCACAATGGTGATCCCCAGTTCCTGGTTCACCCTGCGCAGCAGGGCGAGGACCTCGTGCGTGGTCTCCGGGTCCAGGGCAGAAGTCGCCTCATCGGCCAGGAGGATCCTGGGAGAAGCGGCCAGCGCGCGGGCAATGCCCACCCGCTGCTTCTGCCCCCCGGAGAGCTGCTCCGGGTAACTGTCAGCTTTGCCCGCCAGCCCGGTGAACTCCAGCAGCTCGTCCGTGCGGGCCGCGATTTCGGCCCTGCTCCGTCCGGCAACACGGAGGGGGTAGGCGATGTTGTTCCGGACCGTCTTGGAGCTGAAGAGGTTGAACTGCTGGAAAATCATGCCGATGTCCTGGCGGAGCGTCTTCAGTTTCCTTTCCGGCACGCCGGAGACTGCCCGGCCGTCAACGGTGATGTCCCCTGAAGTGCAGCTCTCCAGGCCGTTGATGAGCCGGACCAGCGTGCTCTTTCCTGCCCCGGAGTAGCCGATGATGCCGAAGATCTCCCCCTGCTCGATATCCAGGGTGATGTCCTCCAGGGCGGTGACGGCAGGACTGCCTTTGCGGGAGCCGGGATACGTCTTGGTGACGTTGCGCAGTGATATGAGGGCCATGGTTCCGCGGCTGCTAGCCCAGATCCTTGATGTCCTGCTCAACCTCAGCCAGTGAGGCGCGCAGGTCATCCTGCGGTACTTTCAGGAACTGCGCGGTATTGCCGGAGGACTTCTGGACGCCGTCCTGCACCGACTGGGTGTCCTGGTAGATCTGCACCAGCTTCTGGTACGTCGGGTTCTCCTCCTCGCCCGCCCGTGCAGCAAAGATGTTCACATAGGGAATCGCCTTCGGGTCCGAGGGGTCGTCCTGGGCAATGGCGTCCGCGGCGCTGAGGCCGGCGTCCTCGACGAAGTCATTGTTGATGATTGCCGCAGCGACATCAGGCAGCGAGGTGGGCGTGAGCGAGGCTTCCAGAGTGGTGACCTTCACCTTGGACTTGGCCTCGTCAATGTCCTCCAACGTTGAGAAAGCACTGCCGCCGTCCGCGAGGGACACCAGGCCGGCGGACTGGAGCACGAGCAGGCCGCGGGCCAGGTTGCTCTCGTCGTTGGGGACCGCCACGGTGGCGCCGGCGGGGATTTCCTCCACGGAGCCGTACTGGGTGGAGTACAGGCCCAGGGGGTAAATGGCGGTGGATCCCACCGGGACCAGGTCTTCCCCGGCTGAGACGTTGTAGCGGGCCAGGTAAATGATGTGCTGGAACTGGTTCAGGTCGAGTTCGCCCTCGGTGAGGGCAGGATTCGGCTGGGTGTACTCAGCGAAGTCGACAATTTCGACGTCGATGCCTTCTGCTTCTGCAGCCTCTTCGTAGGTTGCCCAGTAGGGGTCGCTGGCACCGACGACGCCGATCTTAATCGTCCCTTCGTCGCCCTTGGCTGAGCCGCAGGCGGCAGCGCCCAGGAGCAGGACGGGCACGGCGGCAAGGGCAAGCAGTTTCCTGTTGATGTTCATTAGGTTCTCTCCGGTCAGGTTCGCGGCAGGCCGCGGTAAGGGGTTTGTGCGCTGGCCGCTGTGAGGGCAGTGCCCGGCGCCGTACTTGCCCTGCGGGAATTCCCGCTGCAGGACCGAATCTTCACCTGGAGCACCCCGCTTACGACGAGAGGGTTGCTGTCCAGCCGGCCAGGGCCCGTGGCTGGAACTCTTGATTCATGCATCACGCTAAGGCCGGAAACCGCCCCGGGCCACTTGGCAGACATCCGCCGTCGCACACGGTCATCAGGCGCCCAAAAACGAAATGTGACGACATAAATCCGCGGTTCCCACGCGTCCCGGAGTGCTGGCCGGGGATTCCCAAACCTGCGGTGATGGGAAAGGCTGGGCAACAAAGCCCCACGTGCACGTGACCGTGGTGACCGGAGAGAGAAGGATGCGATGAACCCTGTGACGGCAGAGGAGACCCAGCCGAGCCCTGAGGAGGTCTGCGTGCTGGCCGCCGCCCACGGGCTGTCCCTGGATCCGGAGGGCATAGAGTTCAATGAAGCCGGTCTCGATTACCGCGTTGCCTTTGCTGCGGAGACCGGCACGGGGAAGAGATGGGTCCTGAGGCTGCCGCGGCGTCCGGACGTGGCCGCCAATCAGCCGCGTGAGGAAGCGATTCTGGATTTCGTCCGCCCGCGCCTGGGGGTGGCCGTCCCGGACTGGCGCATCCAGCAACGTGACCTGGTGGCCTACCCGCTCCTGCCCGGCCGTCCTGGACTCACCGTGGGAGAAGGCAACCAGCCCAGCTGGCATTTCGACCCGGCGTCCGGGAACTACCTGAAGTCCCTGGCGGACCTGATTGTTTCCCTCCACCGGCTGGACCCGGCTGAGGCTGCTGCGGCCGGTACCCCGGCAGATGCTCCGGAAGAAGTCCGTGGTTACTGGGCCGCCGTGCTGGAGAAGGCCCTGGCCGAATTCCGGATTGATCCCGGGATGCTCGCCGGCTGGCGGCGGTGGCTGGATGACGACGGGCTGTGGCCGGAGCGGACTGTCCTGACGCACGGCGAGCTGTATCCGGCGCATCTGCTGCTTGATGAGGCAGACCGGATAGTTTCGGTTCTCGACTGGACGACGGCGAAAGTCAGCGACCCGGCCCTGGAGTTCATGTACGTGCAGCTCATTACGCCGGACCACTTCGACGAGGTGGTGCGGCGTTACCAGGACGCGGCCGGCGTTGCCGAGCCGCGCCTGGCAGAGCGCTGCACTGCATTGATTGCAGCCGGCCCGCTGAATTACGCAATGTTTGCGCTTACCACGGGCCGGCCCGAACACCGGCAGGCTGCGCAGGCACAGCTGCTGCCGGACTAGGAATTCCGCCTAGCTTTCTGACGGCGCGGACTCAGCGGGCGCTTCTTCCTCGCCGTCTCCGGGCCCGTGATGGTGGCCGTCGCCGCCGCGTCCGCCGCGGTTGTCATCGCGGTCCGGCCTGCCGGGCTTGTCCTTCGGAGCGCTGTCCTTGCCGGAATTGTCCCTGCCGGAGTCGTCCTTGCCTGAATCTTCCTGCTTCTCTGGCCGCGCCGAATCGGAATCCTGGCCGCCGTCGTCGTCATTCGTGCCGTTGTCCTGGGTGTCTTCCCCGTCCGGCAGGTCCCCGTGGTCACCGCGCTGGGGAAGCTCGGGCCGCTCACCGTCAATTTCAGACGTGACCGAAGCCGGCTCTGTATTGTCAGCCACGGCCATACCCGTAAAGAAAGTGCCGGTCAGCAGGCCGGCAGCTGCCAGGCCACTGGCGCTCCAGACAATGATTTTCTTCGCTTTGCTGCCAATCTCCATGGATGGTTTCACCTTCGAGATGAGTGTGGATAACTACGTTTCCTATCCAACGCCGTCATTCTTCGAAGTTTCTTAGAGGGTCACCGGTCAAGGGGCAGCCGGACAGTCAGCGAGGTGCCCCGGGCATGGCTCGGTTCAGCCTGAACCGAACCGCCGTACCGGCTGGCAATCTCGGCTACGAGGGCCAGGCCCAGCCCATAGTGCCGGGTGTGCCCGCCGGATGTCGGGCGCACGGAAGAGAAGCGCTCAAAGACACGTCCGCGCAGTTCCCGGGGCAGGCCCGGACCGTCGTCGGAAACCCGGAGCACACCATCGTGCCCGCTCGCGGACACCTGCACCCATACGGTTGAACGGGCGTAGTCTCCGGCGTTGGAGAGCAGCGCAGTAATCACCCGCTGCACCGCGGCGTGCCCCGCCCGCACCCGCACGGGTGCAGCAGGAACATCCAGCTTCAGCTGCAGCGCCCGCTCGCTCATGGTGGCGCGGAAGGCCTGCGCGCCCTGGCGCGCGGCGGCGGCAAGATCAACCGGTTCCGGCGGACCGGCACGGCGCGGGTCGGCTGATTCAAGCAGGTCTTCAAGGATTCCGGTCAGGACGCCGGCATCAGCGATGATGTCATCGAGGCCGGTCTCAAGGATCTGCCGGTCCGGCGGCTCCTGCCTGGCCCCAGCCCCTTCGGCCTGTCCCGGGGACGCCTCCGGAGAACGGCTTCCCAGACGGCGGCGCAAAAGCTGCGCCCGGGTGCTCAGCAGCGTGAGCGGCGTGCGCAGCTCATGGCTTGCATCCGAAACGAACCTGCGCTGGAGCTCAAGGGCCTGGATGAGAGGCCGCATGGCGGCCCGCGCAGCCAGGACGGAGAACGCTGCGGCCACAGCGGCTGAGAAGAGCACGGCGAAGACCAGCGCCAGGACCAGCCGGTCCAGCTGTCCGCGGGTTTCCGAGGTGTCGATGGCGGCCTGCACTATGTCCCGTCCGTCGGTCCTGGTCAGCACCCGGAAGGTGGTGCCGGACGCTTCGACGGTTTCCTCCACCTCTCCCCCGCCGGCAGCCACTGCGGCCATCGAGTCTTCTACGGGCAGACCCTCAGGCATGTCCCGCGAGACCGTCAGCCTGCCCCGGTCGTAGACGGCCAGGAAAATGTCCAGAGGAGCATCACGGGGATTGTCCAGCGCGGCAGCCGACTCCAGGCGGTCCTGCAGCGCCTGCTCACTTCCAGCGGCGGCAAGGTAATAGACAACCACACCGGCCAGGGACAGCAGCACCACGGTCAGGGCCGTGAACTGCAGCGCAAGCCTGCGGGCGGCACGGGCCGGATCGGCGTCGTCCCCCGGGCCGGCCCGGAACCAGCGCCGCCTCACGTCAGTTTGCCCAGCCGGTAGCCGATTCCGCGCACCGTCAGTACAGCGGGCCGGCCCAGTTTGCGCCTGAGGTAGTGGACGTAGGTGTCAACCACGCCGTCGTCGTCGGCGTCAGGGAAAACCATGTCATGGAGGTCCTGCCGCGGAAAGACCTGCAGCGGCCGACGGGCCAGTTCCTCCAGCAGGGCCGCCTCCCGCTCGGACAGGACCACCACCGTTCCTCCTGCCATGGTCACTGTCCTCCCGGAGGTATCGAACATGCCGCCCGGAACAGGCAAAACCGGCACTTCCTGTGCGGTGCGGCGCCGGAGCACACGGAGACGGGCCAGCAGCTCATCCACGTCGAACGGCTTGGCGAGGTAGTCTTCCGCACCGCGGTCCAGTCCTTCCACCCGGTCGGAGGTGTTGCCGAGCGCAGACAGCACCAGGGCGGGTACGGCTACTCCCTTGCTGCGCAGGCGGACCAGGACGTCCAGCCCTTCGATGGCAGGCAGCCCGCGGTCCAGCAGCAGGACATCGAAAGGGCGGGTGAGCCCTTCGTGGAGGGCACGCTGCCCGTCATGGGCCGCAGTCACGGCGTAGCCCTCGGATTCGAGGATCTCCGTCAGCATCTGCGCCAGGCGCATATCGTCTTCCACCACCAGGATCCGCGGTTGGTCCTCCATCTTGGCGAGTATAGGAGCGGGCGCTGGTGCCTGAGCCTCCGCCGGCAGGTATACACTGTAAACACGATCGAATTCCCGCTACGGCCGTCCGGAGGTGAACCGGTGGGAGCACACCAGCCGCTGGGCCCGGCCGCCATTGCGCGGGCCGGCGCCCGGATCGCGGACGCCGAGGGTCTGGACGCAGTGAGCATGCGCCGGGTGGCAGGTGAACTCGGGGTCTCGGCCATGGCGCTCTACCGCCACGTTGCCGACCGCCGCTCTTTGCTGCTGCTCATGGCCGAAGCCGTCCGGAACTATCCGCTCGTGCCGGCGGGCAACCACACCTGGCAGGACATGCTGGCGCACATGGCCGACGTGCAGTGGCGGACGTTCACGGCCCACCCCTGGCTGCTGAGCATCATCCTGACTCCCCGCCGCCTGGTGAACATGGCGGCACCGGCCGAAGCGGAGCGCCTGCTCTCCGCCCTCGCCGCAGCAGGACTGGCCAGCGATGAAGCCTTCGACTGCCTCCTGGGAGTCTCCGCCGCCGTCATCGGGACGGCTGCCATAGCGGCAGCTGCGGAAGACGGGCCGGGCATTTCGCCGCAGGAGCCCGGTGACGGGGCTGAACCGGCTTCCCTGGCTGAACGCTTCCAGCAGCGCGGCATCAGCTACCGGACTTCACGGCAGTCCCTGGACTATCTGGTGGACAGCTTCATCCGCGGCGTCGAGTCCCGCCTCCACAATTCTCCGGATCCCTCCCCGGACCCGGTACCACGGAAGGAAAATCATGCAGTTGAAGGATAAGACCGCGATCGTTACGGGCGGCGCAGGCGGCATTGGCCAGGGAATCGTCCGCAGGTTCCTTGCCGAAGGCGCGAAGGTGGCCATCGTAGACATCGACCAGGCGCAGGGCGAAAAGCTGCTTGCCGAGCTGGATGGTGAGGCCATCTTCATCGCCAAGGACATCTCCGTTGAGGAGAATGCCGCTGCGATTGTCGCCGAAACCGTCGAGCGCTTCGGCGGCCTGGACATCCTGGTGAACAACGCCCACGCCTCCAGGCAGGCGTCCATCCTGGAAACCACGAGGGAGATCTGGGACCTGTCTTTCAACACCGGAACCATGGCCACGTTCTACCTGATGCGGGCTGCCTATCCGGAGCTGAAGAAGACCCGGGGCAGCATCATCAACTTCGCCTCCGGCGCCGGCATGAAGGGCTTGCCCAACCAGGTGGCATACTCCGCGGCGAAGGAGGCCATCCGCGCCATTACCCGCACGGCGGCGAACGAATGGGCTGCTGACGGTATCCGTGCCAACGTGGTTTCACCCGTTGCCCTGACGCCGGGCATTGTGCAGTGGAGCAAGGCCTACCCGGAGGCGTACCAGGAAGTGGTGGACGCGGTTCCCCTGGGCCGGCTCGGAGATCCGGAGACGGACATTGCCCCCATTGTCGTGTTCCTGGCCGGCAGCGATTCCCGCTACCTGACGGGCCAGACCCTGATGGCCGACGGCGGCTCCATCAAGCTGTACTAGTCCGGCCGCCAGCGGCACCGTAACTGGTCACCGCAGTTGGGTCGACCACAAAGTCGGCCTGCTCCCCCACTGCCAGGGACAATCCTGCCGCGGAAGCTGGACTGATGTCTGCGGCCAGCCCGGCGCCCCGTACCCGAATCCGGTCCCCGTAGGGTTCCAGGTCGGTGACGGTGACGCTGAAGATGTCCAGCCCGGAGTCCGCAGGGCCGGTGCTGCCGGCCCTGCGGACCGAAACGGCCGACGGCGGAAACACCGCGAGCACGGTGCCATCGGCGTCCGCCGGGGTACCGCGCGGTACGGAGAACCTCATCCCGCCCGGTGTCAGCAAGCGGCCCTCCTCGAGCCTGCCGCGGACCAGGTTGAGTCCGGCAAGACTTGCCGTGAACTGGTTGCGCGGCCGCGCCAGCACTTCTGCAGGCGGTCCGGATTCGACGACCCGGCCTTCCTCCATCACCAGCACCCGGTCTGCGAGGGTCAGTGCATCGAGGATGTCATGGGTGACGATCAGTGCGCTTCGGCGTGCCAGTACCCGCTTGAGCAGCCTGCGCATCTGGGGTACGGCCTCAACATCCAGGGCTGCCATCGGTTCATCAAGCAGCAGCAGGGAAGGCTCCGCTGCGAGGGCCCGGGCCAGGGCGACCCGCTGGGCCTGTCCGCCGGAGAGCTCGCCGGGGTGCCTGCATGCCAGGTCTGCCGCATCGGTTTCAGCCAGCCAGCGCAGGGCGGAAGCACGGGCAGCCTTCCGGGAAGCGCCCGTACTGCGGGGGCCGAACGCCACGTTGTCCTCAGCGCTCAGGTGCGGAAAGAGCAGGGCTTCCTGCGCCAGCAGGGCAGTTCCGCGGCGGTATGCCGGGAGGAACTCACCTCTGCCGTCCTTGAAGCGGAACAGAGTGGTGCCGTCCAGCTCGGCGTACCCGCTGTGGGGATGCACCAGTCCGGCCACGAGGGACACAACACTCGATTTCCCGGCCCCGTTGGGCCCAAGGAGGGCCACCGTCTCACCGCCGGCAACCTCAAAGCCGACATCAATTCCGCGTTCCGGCAGTTCCGCCTCGATCCTCAGGCCCATCAGCCCGCCGCTCCTGCGTTCGCGGAACCCTGCGGCTCAGACCGTCGGGCCGCCGGGCGGCCGAAGACGGGCCCGTAGGACAGCCCCACCACCAGCACGGCGACTGCTACCAGGACCAGCGAAAGAGCCACCGCGGCGTCGGCGTCGCCTTCCCGCTGCAGGTAGATCTCCAGCGGAAGTGTGCGGGTGACGCCCTGCAGGCTCCCGGCGAAGGCCAGGGTTGCACCGAACTCCCCCAGGCATCGGGCGAAGGAAAGCACCGCGCCGCCGGCAAGTCCCGGAAGCACCAGGGGCACGGTAACCCGGCGCAGTACCGTCCACGGCCGGGCGCCGAGTGTTGCCGCGACGGCCTCGTACCGTGTTCCAGCGGTCCGCAGGGCTCCCTCAAGGGTCAGGACCAGAAACGGCAGCGCCACGAAGGTCTGGGCCAGGACCACCGCTGCGGTGGAGAACGCCACCTGGATGCCCAGGACCTGAAGCGCACCGCCCAGCAGCCCCTGTCTCCCGAAGGTGTACAGCAGGGCGATACCGCCCACGACCGGAGGGAGCACCAATGGCAGCAGTACCAGCGAACGGACAAGACGCTTGCCCGGGAACTTCACCCGTGCCAGGACCAGTGCCAGCGGCACCCCCAGCAGGATGCACAGGAGCGTGCTCACGGCTGCCGTCCGAAGGCTCAGGGAGAGTGCGGCGAGTGACGATTCGGACGTCACCAGCGGGATGAACTCCGCCCAGTCCACCTGCACAACGACGGCCGCCAGCGGCAGGACGAGGAACACTGCTCCGACGGCGGCGGCGCCCAGCACCCAGCGGGGCAGTGGAAGCGCGCTAGGGGACGCCAAAACCGGCCTCCTCCAGCGCGGCCCGGCCCTCGGCGCCGCGGATGAACCGGACAAAGGCATCGGCGAGCTCCGCATTCCCGGAACCCGAGAGGCGGACCAGCGGGTAGCGGTTCACGGCCCGCCCGGCCTCCGGAAAGGCGACTTCCTCGACCTCTTCCCCGGCGGCCCGGACGTCAGTGACATAGACCAGTCCGGCGTCGGCCTCACCGGATACGACCTTGCCCATGACGCCCGCCACCGAGGATTCCTCGCTCACCGGGGACAGGTCCACGCCGGCGGCATGCTCCGCTTTCTCCGCGGCAGCTCCGCAGGGCACCTGGACCGCACAGACCACCACCTGGCGTCCGGTGCCGGCGAGGTCGCCGAATCCCGTGATGCCGGCCGGGTTGCCGGGCGGAACGGCGATGGTGAGGGTATTCGTCGCGATGACCTGCGGCTCCCCCGCCGCGAGGTGGCTGTCCACCACTTTGGCCATGGTGGCCTCGTCTGCGGACGCGAAAACGTCGGCCGGCGCACCGGCCTGGATCTGGGCTGCCAGGTCGGCGGAACCGGCAAGGTTGAGCCTTACGTCGGTACCGGGGTGCGCCGCTTCGAAGTCCTGCGCCAGCGCGGTGAAGGGCACCGCCAGCGAGGCCGCGGCAAAAACGGTCAGTTCACTGCCGCCTCCCTCCTGCGGTGCGGTTCCGCTGGAGCAGGCGGTGAGGGCCAGCAGGCAGGCCAGCAGCCACACCGGCCTGAACCCTGTCCTTGTCAGCTGCCTCCCTGAAGCGCTCCCCGTCACGGGTGCTTCTTTCCCGGGGGCGTTTCCACAATGACATTGGTCGCCTTGACCACGGCTGTAGCGGTGGACCCCAGCTCCAGGCCCAGCTCCCGGACCGCCTCAGAACTCATCAGGGAGACCACCCGGAACGGCCCGCACTGAAGCTCGACCTGTGCCATCACCTTGTCCATGACGATTTCAGTCACGAGTCCCACGAAGCGGTTGCGGGCGGAGCTGGCGATCTCTGTCGGATCCTCGGGCAGCTGGGCCTGCCGGCGGGCGAGCCGGGCAAGTTCAAGACTGTCAATGACCTGCCTTCCGCTGGCGTCCCGGCGCCCGGTCAGGGTACCGTTCTCAATCCAACGGCGCACAGTGTCGTCACTGACACCAAGGAACCGTGCTGCTTCAGCGACTCTCAAGCTAGGCATAGAAAGACCATAACTCCGCAGATGCGCTGAATTCCAGCGAAACAGCGGATATGTGCGGCAATGTTGTGTGCGCATAGCGGCGTCTGCTCCATGCCTGAAGGACGGAAGGAGAAGCCCTGGACTCCAGCCAGCAGCAGCTCCTTGGGCGGTTTACGTTGCGCCTGCAGTCGGCGGGGTGCGTCTTCGCGCTGGAGGAAGCCGAACACCTGCTCCGTGCCGCAGATTCTCCGGATGAGGCAGAGGCACTGCTCCAGCGACGCCTCTCCGGCGAACCGCTTGAGTACGTGCTTGGCTGGGCTGAGTTCCTTGGCCGGCGGGTCCGGGTGGTCCCGGGCGTTTTTATTCCCCGCCGGCGGACTGAGTTCCTTGCCTCGGCCGCGCTTGAGTCAGCCTCCCGGTGGGAGCACCCGGTGATTCTGGACCTGTGCTGCGGCAGCGGAGCCCTCAGTACGGTCTTTGCCGGAGCTTTTCCGGAGGCAGAACTGCATGCCGCGGACCTGTCCTCCGAGGCGGTTGCTGCCGCACGGCTTAACCTGGGCGAACGGGCGGAGATACACCAGGGCGACCTGTTTGCGGCCCTTCCCTTCCGCCTGCGCGGCAGCATCGACGTCGTTGCCGCCAACGCTCCGTATGTCCCCACGGACCAGCTGCCCTTCCTGCCGCGCGAAGCACGTATCCATGAACCGGCCCAGGCGCTGGACGGCGGCCGCGAGGGACTTGAGCTGCTTCGCCGGATAGCAGCGGACGCTCCCGCCTGGCTGTCCAGCGGCGGCGAGCTGCTGGTGGAATGCAGCGAAGGACAGGCACCGGGATTGCAGGCAGACTTCCGGGCCTCCGGATTCCAGGCGCTCGTCCGAACCGACGCTGAGACCGGGACGGCAGTGGTTACCGGCGTGCTGCGCTGAAGGGGGGCGAACGCTCTAGGCGGCCGGGGCGGGCTTCCCGGCTCCCTGGTCCAACAGGTGTGCCGCCGGTGCATCCGTTTCAACGGCAGCGCCGGAAACGGATTCGATGCCGGCCACTGCCTCCGCGGAGGGCCGGCGATGTCCGGCGAGGAACTCCGCAATCCGGTTCACGGCGTCGCGGATGTCGTCCTCAGCCGGAAGGATCACAAACCGGAAATGGTCCGGCTCCGGCCAGTGGAAGGCCGTCCCCTGAGAGACGAGGATCTTCTGTTCCTCGAGCAGGTCCAGGACAAACTGCTCGTCGTCGTCGAACGGGTACATGCCGCGGTCCAGCTTGGGGAACAGATACATGGCCCCGGAGGCGGGGACGCAGCTGACGCCGGGAATCTCGTTGAGCAGGCGGCAGGCAAGGTCGCTCTGTTCAGCAAGGCGGCCCCCCGGCTTCACCAGGTCATTGATGCTCTGGTATCCGCCCAGGGACGTCTGAATGGCGTGCTGCGCAGGCACATTTGCGCACAGGCGGAGGGACGCCAGCAGGTTCAGGGATTCCCGGTAGCCGGCGGTGTCCGCCCGCTTCCCGGTCAGTGCCACCCAGCCGGCCCGGTAACCGGGCATGCGGTATGCCTTGGACAGTCCGGAAAAGGTCAGCACCGGCAGGTCACCGGCCACGGAGGCAGTGTGGATGTGCTCGGCTCCCCGGTAGACGATCTTTTCGTAGATCTCATCGGAGAACAGCACCAGGTCGTGGCGCCGGGCGAGCTCGGCGAACTCTTCAAGGATTTCGCGGGGATAGACGGCGCCGGTGGGGTTGTTCGGGTTGATGATCACGATGGCCCGCGTGCGGTCGGTGATCTTCTCCTCGACGTCGGCCATGTCCGGCCACCAGTGGTTCTGCTCGTCGCAGGCGTAGTGCACGGCCTCACCGCCGGAGAGCATCACCGATGCCGTCCACAGCGGATAGTCGGGTGAGGGAATCAGCACCTGGTCACCGGGTTCCAGGAAAGCCTGCAGGGTCATTGAAATCAGCTCGCTGACGCCGTTGCCAACCCAGATGTCCTCCACGCCGATCTGCATCAGGCCGCGGGTCTGGTAGTACTGCGAGATGGCGGTGCGGGCCGAGAAGATGCCCTTGGAATCGCTGTACCCCTGGGCGCCGCGCAGGTGGTGGATCATATCCACCACGATTGATTCAGGAGCCTCCAGCCCAAACGGTGCCGGATCGCCGAGGTTCATCTTGAGGATCCGCTGCCCCGCCGCCTCCATCTGCTTGGCGACCGCCTGTACGGGCCCCCTCAGGTCGTAGCGGATGTTCTGCAAACGGCTGGAATTCTGCATCGGGGGCATAGTCGGATTTTCCCACCACGCGGGCCCGTGGCCAAACCGGCTCCTGAAACGGCTCCTTCGGACACCCTCCCGCGATGCCTCCTACCGAACGCGGGCTGCCGCCTTTTCCACGTCTGCGGCTGCTTCACGGATACCGCGGACCCGGTCGTACAGGACCGAGAACAGCAGCGCCAGCACCACCGCGATGAGGATGATGACCCCCATCCCGATCAGCCCGGCCTGCAGGCCCGCGGAGGCTTCGGCGTCGTAATAGAGGATGGCCTTGTTCGCGATCGTCATCTGGTACAGGGGTTCCCCCCGTGCAATAAAGGAGAAGAAGCCGGGCAGGGTCTCCAGCGGCACCACGCCGGTGGCCGCCGGCAGTCCCATGAACACCACGTAGATCAGGGACAGCACCATGCCTGCGCTGCCAAAGATGGTGATCAGCGCGAACGTCACCGCGGAGACCGTCACGATTGAGAGCCAGGTACTGAAGAAGAACCAGCCGCCGTGCGGGATGGGCATGCCTACGGCATTGGCCACCCACATCATCAGCCCGGCAGTGGGCAGCCCGGCCACGACGGCGATCCCCCACTTGAGCAGGAAGTCCACCCAGCGCGCCGGGAGCAGTTTCGGGCCCAGGACGTAGCGCGGCCCCAGTTCAACGGGCAGCACACCCACCCGTGAATCCACCAGGAAGTGAAGCGTGACGGAACCGCTGAGGCCCACCACCATCAGCAGCACGGAGTAGAAGAAGGCACCCATTCCCAGCGCCGCGCCGTCGGGAGGCTTCTGGAACGCCGTTTCCGTGACCTGGATCGGATCGCGCAGTGCCTCCGCTGACGTTCCGGTGATCTTGGGAGCCAGCTGTTCCTGCACCTGGGCGGGGACTCCGGCCTCCGTGAGTTCGGCGTCCTGGCGTTCGGTAGCCTCGCCCTGGGCCTGCCGCGCGGTTTCGTCCAGCTGTTCGCCCAGACTGGTACTGGCCTGCTTCAATGCCGGTTCGACGGCGTCGGCTGCCAGTTCGCTGGCCAGCGGGCTCGCCAGCGGATTCGTATAGAGCGTGATCTGCGGACGGCTGGCATCGCCGTCGGTCAGCGAGGAGGACACCAGCGAAACCGCGGATTCAGAGAAGTCCTCCTCCACCACTACCGCGGCGAAGACCTGTCCGGTGCGCAGCTGGTGCTGGGCGTCGTCCCAGCTCAGCGGGCGCAGCTCGATCTTGTCGGTCTTGGAGAAGTCCGTCTCCATGGTGCTGGTGAGGTCCTCGCCGAAGTTCTCCTGGCCGGTGGGGGTGTCCGCACCCTGGTCACGGTTCACGACGGCGACCGGCAGGTGGTTGAGGTTGCTCTCCGGACTGCCCAGTCCGCCGATGTACAGCGCGGAACCCGCTCCGCCCAGTATGAGCAGGACCAGCAGCGGAAGCAGCCACGTGCGGGGTGAGAAATAGGCTCCCGCCCGGCTGCCTTGGTAACGGGTGCCTGCGGTGGATTGTGCGCCGCTGCCTGATCGTGGTTCGTGTGCGGGCATGGGAACTACCTCCCGGGATGCCGCGCGGTGTTACCGCACGTGCCGAACGTTGGGGGAAGCACTGTCCCTATTGACGGTACGTGCAGCCTCGTCCGGCGCACAGACTCGGAGTCCCCGGGACCGCTTGTCCGGCGGAACTTTTCCCGAACTAGTTGTACTGAGACAGCACGTTAGTTACACCGGGTGATGGGTGCTTTGCCTCCGAGGCTGCTGTGTGGGCGTTGGTGGTTGTAGAAGTCTAGCCACGGTTGCAGGGCATCGGTGCGGGCTTGGT
>NZ_JAMWKK010000010.1:0-152719 GCF_035792275.1 Arthrobacter koreensis
GTTACGGCGGTCACAGCGCGGGGGAAACGCCCGGTCCCATTCCGAACCCGGAAGCTAAGACCCGCAGCGCCGATGGTACTGCACCCGGGAGGGTGTGGGAGAGTAGGTCACCGCCGGACAACCATTAGAGTTCAGGCCCCGCAACGCTGCGGGGCCTGAACTGCTTTAACAAGCCGCTACCCTGGCCGGGGGCCCCGTTGCCTCCCCGTCCGGGCCCCGCAGGGGCGTCCGCAATAGGCGTCCGCAATGGACGCCGGCCACACGGAACACGTGGTCACAGCAGTCCGAAAAACAGGGTAAGATATTAGAGCATCACCGCCGCAGACTGGTTCCGGAAACGGAATCCCGGAAGCGGCGCGTGACCCGTGTTTTCCCGCGCAAGCGAGGACAAAGGGTTACGGCGGTCATAGCGTGGGGGAAACGCCCGGTCCCATTCCGAACCCGGAAGCTAAGACCCACAGCGCCGATGGTACTGCACTCGGGAGGGTGTGGGAGAGTAGGTCACCGCCGGACATACTGTGAAGAAAAGGATCCGTACAAAGACGTACGGGTCCTTTTCTGTTTCTCCGGCCGGCCTCTGGACCGGGGCAGGCTTACCCGGCCCCGGGTCCGGGGAACACACTGAGTAAATGACGGAGAACAGCGGCTCCTTCAAACGCGGACTCGACTCCGGGCCGGACATCGAACGCACCATGTTCTTCAGCGATGCGGTCTTTGCCATCGCCATGACCCTGCTGGCGGTGGACATCAAGGCCCCGGACGTACCTGCCGGCGAGCTGGGCCGGGCGGTCCTGGAGCAGCGGCCGGAATTCTTCGCCTACGCCCTGTCCTTCGCCGTTGCCGGGGCCTACTGGCTCAGCCACCACCGCCTGTTCCGGCTGCTGAAAGGATTCACCGGAGGCCTGCAGCGGCTGAACCTGCTGCTGCTCTTCTTTGTTGCGCTGCTCGCTTATGCCACCGACATGCTGGCCCTGCAGGACAACACCAGCCTCGGCGTCGTTATCTATGCCGCAGCCCTGGGGCTGATCGGGTCGGTGAACACCCTGATGTGGTCCTACTGCCGGCGCCGCGGACTCTTCCGTGATGACGTGAATCCGGACCTGCTCAGGTACGCGCGTGTCCGGGCGCCCGTCACTCCGGCGGTCTTCCTGCTTTCAATTCCGATCGCCCTGCTCAGCCCGGCGGCGGCGGAACTGTCCTGGCTGTCGATTCTGGTCATCAACCTGGGACTGCGGTTCTGGGGGCGGCGCCGCCGAAGTGCCGGCGCGGACGCCTGAGACTGCCTGTGTGCCGCCGATTCGGTAATTGGTTCAAAGTCCGGTAGTCTTATATCTGCTCTTGACGAGCAAAGCCTGGAGGATTCGCCTAGCGGCCTATGGCGCACGCCTGGAACGCGTGTTGGGTTAACGCCCTCGGGGGTTCAAATCCCCCATCCTCCGCCAGATGAGAAATCATCACCAGAAACGCCCCGGTCCATGACCGGGGCGTTTCTGTTTGTCCGGGATATGTCAGCTGCGCTGTGTCCTTCAGGTGCTCTCCGGCCGCAGGGCGAACCGCGTGGCCGCGGCAACGGCGCCGGCCCCGAGCAGCGCCGTCCCGCCTGCCAGCGCCAGATACACCAGAGGCTGGATGGTGGGCAGCGGCTGTCCGGAAATGTTCAGGGCGATCCCCATCAGCGGGGGAAGCGCAAGGACAGTACCAACCACGACGGCGGCAGCCACCATGAGTGCCGACTCCGCACCTGTCATGCGGCGCAGCTGGGCATCCGTGGCTCCGAGCCTGCGCAGCAGCAGCATTTCCGGACGCCGCCGCGCCGTGGACATGACCAGCGCGTTGCCCACGGAGACCGCCAGATAGCCCAGCAGGATCAGCATGGCCAGGATGTTCACCCAGGACTCGGCGCCGCGCTCCGCAGCCCCCGCCGCATTCAGGCCGTCCCGGCCCAGGACCGTTAGCCCCAGGTCCTTGAGCGCGGGCACCAGGTCCGCGGCGTCGGCACCCGGCGCGGTGAGCAGCAGCTGGCTGTTCAGTCCGCTGGTGGTGTGGGGGAGCAGAGCTGCGTTGTCCATGGTTACGTCGCCGAAGCCCAGCCCGCGCTCGTACGTGGCGACGACGATGGCGGTGCTCTCGGTCCCGTCGCCGAAGTGGAATCCAAACGTGTCCCCGGGCGCCAGTCCTGTTTCGTGCGCCAGCGCGGTGCTCACCGCCACGGTGCCGGGTTCGTAGAGCCGGTCCAGTGACCCGCTGCGGACGCCCAGGTCCAGGGCTGAGCCCAGGTTTTCCGGCCCGACGCCCTGTACGCCGACGGGCTGCACGCCGTCTTCCATGCCCAGGAAGCGCATCTCGGCGAGGAGCGCTGAACCGGCCACCGCCGTCGTGGTTTCCACACCCGGCACGCGGGAGACAGCGTCCGCCAGTTCAGCGGAGATGCCGCCCGGGGCGCTGACCAGGTAATCGGCCACGACGCCGGCGCGGGACTGCCGCTGTGCTTCGGATTCGACGGTGGTTGGCATAAAGAACTGCACGGAACCAAGGGCCAGAGCGAGGGCAAGGGGCACGATTCCGGCAGCGAGCCGGCGCGGGAACGCCTCGGCACCGGCTCCGGCCAGGACCAGCGACGCGGAGCTGCTGCGCCGCAGCAGCGGGGCCATCAGCTTCAGCGCCCCGGTAACGATCCAGGGACCCAGGACACCGGCACCGATCACCAGCAGCAGGATGCTCGACGCCGCTGCCGCCAGTCCGGCGCTGCCGGGGACCGCAGCGGGCAGCAGGGCTGCCACCAGCCCGAAGCCCAGCAGCGACAGTCCCGTGATGATCCGTCCCCGGCCCAGCCCGCCGGACTCCGTGACGGACTCGCGCAGCGCTGTGACCGGAGCGGCGCGGACCGTACCGCGGGCTGAGACCAGGGACGCACCAACAGCTGCGGCAATGCTGACCAGCACCGCGCCCGCCGCCGGGAGCGGGCTGTAGGCGAGCCCAAAGCCCTCCGGGATGACTCCGGCGGAGGTGAACTGACCGCCCAGGAATCCGGCCAGCCAGAACCCGGGAACGGCTCCCAGCACGGCGGCCACGGAGGAGACCAGCAGGACTTCGCGGACGACCACGCCGAGCGTCTGGTTGGCACCGGCACCAATGGCCCGGAGCATGGCGAACTCACGGCGGCGGGAGAGGATGGAAAGTGAGAGGGTTCCGGCCGTCACGAAGACTGCCGTCATCACGGCAACTCCGGCCAGCGATCCGCTGAGCAGCAGGAGCATGGAGCGGGCGCCGGCGCCACCGAGGTTCTCAACGTCGCCGCGGCGGTCCCCGGTGTAGCTGACGACGCCGGATACTCCGGCTTCGATGTCGGCGGCAAGCTGGTCCGGGCTGACACCCGGTTCGGCCAGGACGCCGATCGTGGCGACGGATCCGCCGTGCGGCCAGAGGGTCGCCGTGCCTGAACTGCTGAGGAAGGCCGCCGGGGCCGGGGTGTTCCCTTCCGCCGGGGCCACGGTTCCGGTCACCGTGTACTCGGCGGGGATACCGCCGTGGCTGAGCGTGATGCGGCTGCCCGGTTCCGTGTTGAAAGACGCGTCCAGGGCCACCTCACCGGCCGTCTGCGGGGGTTCGCCGGCGGTGAGGTTATAGGGGGCCAGGGCTGCTGAGTCCCAGCCGGCGGCCAGTACGGGGGTCCCGTCGGCGGTGGCCAGGGGGATCTCAACATTGCCGACGGCACTCTTGACGCCGGGCACCGCTTCGATGTCCTTGACGGTCTCCTCCGGCAGCAGTACCCGTTCCGGGAAAACGGCGGGAAGATCTTCCGGTACCGGAATTGACTGCGGTGCGCCCACAACGACGTCGGCAGCCTGCAGGCGCTGCGGTGCGGTGCCTCCGCGCAGCCCTGATTCAATGAGCACGCCCATGGCGGTGATGAGTGCAGCGCACAGGAACACGGCGATGAACACACCGGCGAACCCGCCGCGGTGGTGCCGGATGGAGGCTTTGGCGAGGCTGAGCATGTTAGTTCCCTCCCAGGTAGGCCATGCGGTCGGTGACGTCGCGGGCCGAGGCGCCGCTCATGCTGCCGTCAATGCGCCCGTCGGCCAGGAAAACGACCGTGTCCGCGTAGCTGGCAGCCACCGGATCGTGGGTCACCATCACCACCGTCTGGTTCAGCGCGGAGACCGTGTGCCGCAGCAGCTGCAGGACCTGGCGTGCCGTGCCTGAGTCGAGGGCACCGGTTGGTTCATCGGCGAAGACCACGTCCGGGCGGGTGATCAGGGCCCGGGCAATCGCTGCCCGCTGCTGCTGCCCGCCGGAGAGCTCCTGCGGCTTCCGGCCGCCCAAGCCGCCCAGCCCGACGGCGTCGAGCACGTACTCCAGCCAGGCCTGGTCCGTGCCGCGTCCGGCCAACAGCAGCGGCAGGGTGACGTTGGCCGTCACCGTGAGCTGCGGCAGCAGGTTGTAGGACTGGAAAACGAAGCCCACATGGTCCCGCCGGAAGCGGGTAAGGGCCTTGCCGCGCAGGCGGGAAATCTCGGTGCCGCCGAGCCGCACCTGACCGGCGTCGGGTACGTCCAAACCGGCCGCGGACTGCAGCAGCGTGCTTTTTCCGGATCCCGACGGACCCATCACGGCGGTGAAGGTGCCGGCCGGTACGGCCAGTGATACGCCGCGGAGCGCCGCCACGGCGGTGCTCCCGGAGCGGTAGCTTTTGGAGACGCCGGTCAGCTCCAGGGCTGCCTGGCCGGTGAATTGGGAAGAGTCGGTGTACATGTTTGCGTCCTTTGAACGGTGGCTGGGGAACTGCTTTTGACGCTACGCAGCGCAGGATCGGGTTCCGATACAGCCAGCAACCCGGTTCATGGTGTAGCTGGCTATACCGACAGGGACGGGACGCTCGGGCATAATCGAGCAAATGAGATGGCCAACCCAAGCCGGCCTGCGGGCCCGTGCCGCGGATGCGGTGTTCCTGCTGCGCGAGGCCGTGTACTGGCTGGCTTCCCTCGGGGTGCTGGTGGCCGGTCTGATGCTGCTGCCGTTCTTGTCACTTGGCGTCGGGCTGTATGCGCTGCCCGGAGTGCTGCGCGTCCTGGACCTTCTGGCCGCCCGGGCGCAGGGGCGCTCCGCCGGGTTCGCCGGAGCTGTGATCCCGTTTGACCGCCGCCGCCTCAGCGGCTGGTATTCATTCGGGGAACTCGCCTCGCTGGTGACCGCGCCGGAAACCAAGCGGGACCTTTCCTGGCTGCTCTTTCACGCGGCGTTTGCCCTGCTGGCAGGGGCGCTGGCGGTTGCCCTGCCCGTTGGCGCCCTGCTCTATCTGCTGGTGTCGCCGTTCTGGATGCTGTTTCCGGCGGATGCTCCACTGGAAATGACGATCACCATCACCAGCTGGCCGGCTGCGTTCCTTGGCATGCTGCTCGGCCTTGTCTACGGTGTTTTGGCCTGGCTGCTGCTGCCGTGGATGGCACGCCGGCTCAGCGAGGGAACGCTCGCGATCCTCTCCCCGCGGCGGTACGAGGAACTGTCCCGCCGCATCCAGGATCTCTCCGCTGCCCGGGCCAGTGCGCTCGCCGCCCATGCAGCGGAGCTGCGCCGGATCGAGCGGGAACTGCACGACGGCGCGCAGAACAGGCTGGTGGGCGTGGTCATGATGCTGGGGCTGGCTCAGCGGGCAGCGGAGACGGATCCCGCTGCTGCCGTGCCGTTCCTGGCCCGGGCGCAGGACGCTGCCTCGGAGGCACTGGCCGGACTCCGGGCGGCCGTTCATGACATTTATCCGCCGGTGCTGGATGAGCTGGGGCTGGGGGGTGCTGCTTCGGCGCTGACCAGCCGGTCGCCCATTCCCTGCAGCCTGGACGTGGCCGGCCTGCTGCGGGCCCCGGCGGCCGTTGAATCCGCAGCCTATTTTGTCCTCGCCGAAGCGCTGACCAACGCGGCGAAACATTCCGGTGCGTCGCGGATCGAGGTGGTGCTGCGCACCGAAGCGACGCCCCGGGAGGACGTACTGGTGGTTGAAGTGACGGACGACGGGCGCGGCGGGGCTGCGGTCTCCCCGGCGGGCGGGGTGTCTCGGGCGGGCGGGTTGCCGCCGGGCGGGTCGCCGCCGGCGGGCGCGCATTCCCTGGCCGGCACCGCGGGCCCGGGAGCCGTGAAAGCGGCAGCCGCCGTCGACGTCGGACCTGGTGACAGCGGAACTGCTGACACCGGAACTGCCGACACCGGCTCAGGCACCGGTCTGGCCGGAATCGCGCGGCGTGCTGCCGCGTTTGGCGGCAGGCTGGTGCTGAGCAGTCCTGCCGGAGGACCGACGAAAGTGAGGGTGGAACTGCCGTGCGCGTTCTGATTGCCGAAGATGATGCCCTGCTGCGTGCGGGCCTTGAGCTGCTGCTGAAGGGCGAGGGATTCGAGATAGCGGGATCCTGGGATAACGCGGATGACCTGCTGGCCGCATTCGAACCCGGCAGCGCCGACGCCGCGGTGCTCGATGTCCGGATGCCGCCCACCTTCACCAACGAAGGGCTGCGGGCTGCGCTGGAGCTTCGGCAACGGGTGCCGAACTTCCCGGTGCTGGTTCTCTCCGCCTATGTGGAGGACAGGTACGCCAGCCGGCTGCTGGGCTCCGGTGCCCAGGGCGTGGGTTACCTGCTCAAGGAACGGGTGGGGAAGGTCGGGGATTTCGTCGATGCGCTGCACCGGGTGGAGGACGGCGGAACCGTGATGGACCCCGAGGTCATTGCCCAGCTCTTCAGCAGGCGTGGAACCCAGGACCCGATCCGTTCCCTGACCCCGCGTGAGTTCGAGGTGCTGGGACTGGTGGCGGAAGGGCTGGGGAACACCGCCATTGCGCAGTCGATCTCGGTGTCCGAAACGGCCGTAAGCAAGCACATTGGCAACATCTTCGCGAAGCTGGGCCTGGCGCCGTCGGACACCGGCCACCGCCGTGTCCTGGCAACCCTCGCGTACCTGCGTTCCTGAGTCCCCGCCCCTGGGTGCACCCCCTCCCAACCCGTCGAGAGGCCAGTTACGGCTCTTATCAGCCCTCAAAAGAGCCGTAACTGGCCTCTCGGTGGGGGGTGGAGTTGGGGTTAGCGCGCGGCTTCCTCGAGCCCGCACCATTCGGCGATAAACAGGGCAATGGACTTGGTGATGCGGCGAACGGATTCGATGTCCACCCTCTCGTCGTAGCCGTGGATGGCCTCGGACACCGGACCGTAGACCAGTGTTGGCGTATTGCCGTAGAGCGTGAAGACCCGCCCGTCCAGGTAGCCCGGGGTGGTGAAGGACTGCAGTTCGCTGCCAAACACGTTCCGGTGCGCATCCGCAAGGACGTTCTCGGCGTCGCTGCCCTCTTCCAGGACATACCCTTCGGAGAAGAAGCCCGTCCGCACCGCCTTGGCGCGGATGCGGTTGCCCTGCCCGTCCGTCTCGATGCCGTCGAGGAGGCCGGTGATCTGCTGCCAGACGCTCTCAGCGGACGTGCCGGGGTACAGGGCAACCCGAAGGTCTGCGTGGCACCAGGCCGGAACACTGGAGGGCCAGTCCCCGCCGCTGATTCCTCCCAGGTTGAGGTTGATTGGGTGGGGAAGGTCCTCGAAATAGCGGTGGGATCCGCGCTGGGCGTTCCAGTCGGCTTCAAGGGCACGGATACGGCCCACCACGTGATAGGCGGCGTCGATGGCGTTAAAACCGGTCTGCATCTCTCGGGGGTGCGTGGGTTCTCCGTCCACCTCCAGCCGGAACCAGATCACGCCGACATTGGCGCGGACAAGCATGTCTTCTTCCGGTTCGGGGATGATGACGGCATCGGCCGTGTAGCCGCGCAGCAGGGCCGCAAGGGAACCGTTGCCGGTGCATTCCTCTTCCACCACGGACTGGAAATGGATCCTTCCGGCGGGTTCATAGCCGGCGGCCCGGACGGCGTCGAAGGCGAACAGGTTTGCTGCGAGGCCGGCCTTCATGTCGCCGCTTCCACGCCCGTAGAGCCATCCGTCCTTCACATAGGAGTCCCACGGGTCCGCTGTCCACTGGGACTTTGGTCCTTCCGGCACAACGTCCACGTGCCCGTTGAGGATCAGGGACCGCCCCTTCTCGACGCCCGGCTGCCACGTGCCCACCACGTTGGTCACGCCGTCGTAGGACACGGTGACGGCGCCGGCACCGGGGTGCGCGGAGAGCCCTTCGGTATCCAGTTCCCAGCGGTCCATCTCCAGGCCCCGCTGCTCCATTGCATCGAACAGCAGCTGCTGGGCGCCGCTCTCCTGAGTGCGCAGTGAGGGGTGGCGGACCAGTTCCTGCGTGAAGCTGAGCTGGTTGTCGAAGGCGGCGTCTACCGCGGCGAGGATCCTGTCCCGGACGTCCTGGGGCAGTGCCGTGCCGGCCGGGGTTGCATTCGCGGATGAGTCCATGTGGTTGTTGCTCCGAATCGGTTCATGCGGTGTGCCGGGAATTAGGCACCTATAAGCCATCATTTCTCCAACTGCCCAGTCAGGCACGGGAAATTGTGCCCAAATATGGGCCCTAGACTGTGCTCATGCATATCCAGGGCAGTGCCGAACCGAGTCTTGTCATCCGCCAGGCGGCCGAGGGGTGCCTGGCCGGCCTGCCCGGTCTCGCAGATTCCTACGTGGACGAACTCAGCTCACTCACCGGTTACTCCGAGTCGAACATTCCGCGTGAGGACCTGCACCGGACAGCTGCCACTGCCCTGAAAAACATGCTGGGGGTGCTTGCCGGGTCCACGGACAGCGGCGGACTGCAGGCGGTAAGCGAGAACATTGGCCGCCGCCGGGCGCGTCAGGGCGTCCCCCTGGATTCACTGCTCCGGGCCGTCCGGCTGGACTTTCCGTTCCTGTGGCGGGCCATGCGCGCCCAAGTGCCGCCTGCCTCGCAGGCGGCCTTCGCCGAGGAAGTCGTTTCGGTCTGGGACACGATTGAAACCCATGTCAGCAACGTCCAGGCCGGGTACATTGCCGAACTCGCGGACATGAACCGGGAACTCGAAATTGAACAAACCTATTTGCTGCGCCGCCTGCTCGTTGCGGCCGTGGACGACCCGGGGCTGCACAGCCATGCCGCCGCCCAGCTGGGGCTCCGGCTCACCGCTAAGTACCTGGTGGTTGCGGCAGGTCCCGGCTGCGGGCACGAGTTCCGGAACACCGTCCGTGCCATCGATCCGCGGATCCGGCTGCACAGCCTCGACGGCGGCGAGTTTGTCCTGCTCGATGACGCGGCTTTGACCGCCGCCCACCGGAACCTCCTTGCGGCGGCGCCGGTCGGCGTCGCGCCTTTTGCCGTGCGGATCGAGCAGCTGTCCGTGATGTGGAAGCTGGCAACGCGCCTGGCCAAGCTGGTTCCGGATGGCGGCACCGCAGCCACCCTGGGAGGGCAGTGGCCGGCCCTTCCCGACGGCCAGTTCGCCGAGGAACTGCGCATCGTTGCAGGCTCGCAGCTCGACGGACTCTTCAGCCGGCCGGAGCAGGATCTTGAACACCTGCTGCAGACGGCTTTTCACCTCATGTCGACCGGAAGCATTTCCCGGACTGCATCAGCGCTGTTTTGCCACCGCAATACGATCCTGAACCGGCTGCGCAGGTTCAGTGCGCTGACGGGGCTGGACCCCACGCTGCCCGACGACGCCGGGCTGCTTCGGCTGCTGCTGGCAGCACGCGGCCGGCTTAGCTGACCGGACGGAACAGCCGCTCCGCCAGCAGGAGGGCGCGGCGTTCCAGCACGGCGGGATCGTCGGGCACCAGGGATGATGCGATCTCATACTCATAGCCGTCGAAGAAGGCCAGGAAGATGGCGGTCAGGTCCTCCACCGAACCGGGCTCGACGCCGAGCGACCCGTCGTCGGCACCGCGCTGCACTGCCGCACGAATGTGGGCGTCCCACAGCTCGTAGACACTGTCCAGGCGCTCGCGGAGCTCGGGATGGCGGCGGGCTAGGCTGGACATTTCCAGCCAGAGCAGGCCGCGGCCGTGCAGGCTGGGCATGCCGCAGACGACGCCGATCATGCCGCGCAGCCGGTCCCACGGGGCGAGCTGGTCATCCAGGGACGCGAAGTGCTCCACCAGCTCACCGCTGGCACGGCCGAGCGCTTCGCCCAGGAGCTGTTCGCGGGTCCCAAAGTAGTGCTGGATGATGCCGATGGACACGCCGGCGGCGTCGCTGACGTCCCGAAGGCGGGTTGCCTCGTAGCCGCTCTTCGAGATGCACTCGAGTGCCGCCGCGAGGATCGCGCGCTTCTTCAGCTCTTTGCCGCGGGCCATCCGATACTCCATCCTGGGCAAGCAAGGTGCAGCCGCCCTCCACAACTTTACGGACCCGCGTCCGCTCCGGTTTCCGTCCCCGGCCGCAGGCGGGCTAGCTGTACATGACGTAGACCTTGGACAGGGCCTCCGTCACGTTCCAGGTGCCGGTCCAGCCCTTGGGGAAGACGGCCAGGTCGCCCGGGCCGACTTCCTTGGGCTCTTCGCCGTCGCGCTGGACGGTCATGCGGCCGCCGAGCACGTAGATGACCTCGCCGCCGTCCGAGAAGTCCCACTTGGACAGGCCGACGGCGGTTTCCCACGTGCCGGCGTGGATGGTTTCCTCGTCGGTGGAGAACAGGTTGTAGGTCTTGGTCTCGATGTCCGCGCCCAGCGGGTCGGCCAGCGGAAGCGCGAGCGGCTCCACTGTCTTCTCGGACTCTTCAACCTGGACGATGCTGCGGACGATTGCCATGCGGGCTCCTCGGGTAGTCTCCAAAACCAATATTTCAATATTGGTTTTTACACGCTACTGAGCGGGGGCATCGTTCCCAAGTTCGTTACGCCCCATGCACTCCGCGGCACCGCCCCAAACCCAACGCGCAGGTGTCACCCCAAACCAGCCCGCACACCCTTGACGCAGCACCGGTGCGGGATAACGATTTACGGACCAAGGGGACCTGCCAACTAGCCGGGAGCACCGGCGTCGTACGTTCCCTGCCGGCTCCCGAACGCCCGTCCGGGAGCCGCAGCCCGAAATCGAGACGCCGGCGCCGGGTTCACGGTGCGGAAGGTTGCCCGTGGAACAGCCTGCAGAGTCCGAACAGTCCCAGTCCGGCAAGTCCCAGACCGGGCCCGGCCGCCAGGTCCAGCCCGGCCGCCAGTACGAGGGCAGGATCGCCCTGGTCACCGGAGCCTCCCGCGGCATTGGCCGGCGGGTTGCCGAACGCCTCGCTGCGCAGGGCGCGCAGGTGGTGGTCGGCTACCGGAAGAACGCGGACCTGGCCAAAGAAACGGTCGCGGAGCTGCAGCGCCTTGGCGGCGGCGGGCTTGCCGTGCAGGCGGACATTGAGGACCCCGAGGACATCGTCCGGCTCTTCGACGCCGCCGCCGCGGAATACGGGCGCCTGGACTTCTTCGTGAACAACGCCGCGGCCGCCGCCTTCAAGAAGATCGTTGACCTCAAGCCCCATCACCTGGACCGCGCCTATGCCGTGAATGTGCGGCCGTTCGTGATCGGCACGCAGGAAGCGGTCAAGCTGATGGACGACGGCGGCAGGATCGTGGCGCTGACCAGCTACGGCAGCGTGCGGGCCTTTCCCACCTACGCGGCGCTGGGCTCCTACAAGGCTGCCGTGGAATCCTTCGTCCGGTTTATGGCCGTGGAGCTGGCCGGCTACGGGATCAACGTGAATGCGGTGAACGGCGGCCTGATCGAGTCCGACTCCCTGGATTACTTCTACTCCATGGAAGGCATGGCGCCGATGGACAGCGTCATCTCCCGGGTCCCCAAGCGCCGGCCCGGAACCGTGGACGAAATGGCCGCCACCGTGGACTTCCTGCTTTCTCCGGGCGCGGAGTACATCACCGGACAAAGCCTGGCCGTCGACGGCGGCTTGTCCGTCATTGCCCCGCCCTTCTTCAGCGATACCACGGAACCCGTAGCCCTTCCCGAGCGCCCACGGCGGCCGCGAACGGAAGACTGACGAAAGGACAGGACCCATGCCATACGACGCAGGGCGGTTCAAGGACTACTTCGAATCCCAGATGACCTACGGTGCCGGGTTCCGGCGCAACGTCGCCCGCTATGGCAGCGCCGTCGCCATGATCGATCCGCCCACCGGACGCCAGTGGACCTACGCCGAACTGGGCGCGGAGGTGGACCGCTGCGCGGCGATGCTGGCCGAGCACGGCGTGGGTGCCGGGGACCGGGTCATGTACCAGCTCTTCAACGGCGTCGAGTTCGCCCTGCTCTACCTGGCTACCCACCGGCTGGGCGCGATTAGCGTGCCGGTCAACTACCGGCTCGCCCCGGGGGAGACCGCGCACATCCTCCGGGACAGTGACCCGGCAGTGTTTATTGTCGACGCCGAATGCGCGGCCTCCGCGGCGCAGGCGCTTGAGCTCTCCGGTGCGTCGCCGCGGATGCTCGTGGTGGGGGACGCTGGCCTGCCGGCGGGCTGGGAGAACTTCGACGCCGCAGTGCAGGGCGCTGCCGGGCAGGTTCCGGACCTGCCGGCGGGTTATTCCGCCTACGACGAGTCCACCCGGCTGTACACCTCCGGCACCACCGGGATGCCCAAGGGGGTGTCCCTGCCGTCGCTGGCGGAACTGATGAGCGCGCATGACGTGATCATGCACTTCCCGCTCACCCCGCAGGACAGGACGCTGAACATGACCCCGTGGTTCCACCGCGGCGGGCTGCACTCCGGCGGGCCGAATCCGTCCTTCTACATCGGTGCAGGAGTAGTGCCGCTGCGCAGCTTTCACCCCGCCACCGTGCTGGACTGGGTAGGGAAATACGGGCTGACGTTCCTGATCGGCGCGCCCACCACGCTGGAAATGATCGCCGCGGAACAGGAGAAACAGCCGAGGGACATTTCCACGCTCAAGGGCATTGTGACCATGGGCGCACCGCTGGACCGGGCCGCCGCGCTGCGGTACCAGGAGCTGCTCACGCCGCGGATCTTCAACGGCTACGGCACCACCGAGGCGTTCTGGAACACGTTCCTGCGCCCGGAGGATCTGCCCGCCCGCGCCGGCACCGCGGGGCGGTCCTGCACGGATGACGACGTCGCCGTCGTTCGGGTCTTTCCGGACCGGCGCGGACGGCCTGATGAGCTCGCGGCGCAGGACGGCACCGAGGCCGGAGAAGTGATCATGCGCTCGCCGAAGGCCGGGTACAGCTACGTGAACCTGCCCGGTGTGGAGGAGGAGAAGTTCTTCGAGGGCTGGCTCTATCCCGGAGACATGGCCACCTGGGACGAGGACGGGTTCGTGACCATCCTGGGCCGCAAGGACGACATGATTATTTCCGGCGGCGAGAACATCCACCCCGTGCAGGTCGAGGGAGTGCTGGCGGAGCATCCCGAGGTGCTGGATTCGGTGGTGGTGGGCGTCCCGGATCCGCAGTGGGGCCAGCGCGTGGTGGCCTATGTGGTGCCGCGCAGCGAGGGCGCGACGGCGGACGCCCTGGAGGAATTCTGCCTGGCCCATCCCGGCCTGGCCGACTATAAACGCCCCCGCGCCTACCGGTTCGTCGACTCGGTGCCGCTGACCGCCACCGGCAAGAAGATGCACTTCAAACTGGCCGAAACCGCGGTGGAGGACCACAGCGCCGGGCGGCTCATTGCTCCCGGATCCTCGGTGGCGACGGAATGAGGAACGGCATGGAGGATGAGCGGAGGGTGGTCATCACCGGGATGGGGGCGCAGACCCCGCTCGGCGGTTCGTGGCCGCTGACCTGGGAGGCGCTCAAGGAGGGGAAATCCGGCGTGGACCGCATTACGGCGTTTGATGCTTCCGAGTTCCCCACCCGGATCGCCGCCGAGGTGAAGGGCTTTGACCCCGCGGCCTGGCTCCCCGTGAAAAGGATCAACCGTTCCTCGCGTGCCTCGCAGCTCGCCGTCGCCGCCGCCCGGGAAGCAGCGGCCGACGCCGGACTCGGGGACAGCATGGAGGGCACCGACGCGGCGGTCATCATTAACAGCGCGGTCTCCGGCTATCCCGAGGTGCAGGACGCCACCCGGTTGTTCGACGCCGAGGGCATCCGCCCGGTCAGCCCCAGTTTCGTGGCGTCGTCGCTGACCAACATGCCGGCCTGCGAAGTCGCGATCGACCTGGCTGTGCACGGGCCGGTCAACGCCAGCGCGCTCGCGTGCGCCAGCGGAACGCATGCCCTGCTGGAGGCGCGCCGGACGCTGCTGGCGGGGGACGCCGACGTCGTACTGGCCGGAGGCACGGATGCCGCGATCACCCCGGTGATGTTCGCCGGACTCACGACGATGCGCGGGCTCTCGCGGAGCAATGACGTGCCGCAGGAAGCGTCCCGACCCTTCGACGCGGACCGGGACGGGTTTGTGTTCGGCGAGGGTGCGGTGGTGTGCGTGATGGAGACGCTGGAGCACGCCCGCGCCCGCGGCGCCCGGGTGTATGCGGAGGTGCTGGGCGGGGCGATGACCTCGGATGCTTTCCATATTGTGGCGCCGGAACCGAGCGGGAAGTATGCGGCGGAGGCGATTTCGCGGACGCTGGCGCAGGCCCGGCTGGACCCGTCGGCCGTGGATCTGGTCTGCGCGCACGGGACGTCCACCAAGGCCAATGACCGGACGGAGACGCTGGCGCTGCATGCGGTGTTTGGTGAGCATGCCCGGTCCCTGGCCGTGACGGCACCGAAGTCGATGACCGGGCACCTAATTGGCGCAGCCGGAACGCTCGCATCGCTGCTGTGCGCCATGTCGATCGTCGAAGGCGTCATTCCGCCGACGATCAACTATTCAACCCCGGATCCGGAGTGCGACCTGGACTACGTGCCGAACGTGGCGCGGGAGCAGGACGTGCAGTATGCGGTGACGAACGCTTTCGGGTTTGGCGGGCAGAACTGCGTGGTGGCGTTCGGGCGGGTGTAGCTAGGAGGCCGCTGCGAGGGCGGCGACGGCGGTGGTAACGGTCAGCGGCGCGGCGATCAGGCCGGCGAGTGCGTAGCCTTTCCAGCTGATGCGGACGTTCATTCGCGCCAGACGGTCGTGCCAGAGCAGGGTGGCCAGGGAGGCCCACGGGGTGATGAGCGGGCCGGCATTCACGCCGATCAGCAGGGCGGCCATGCGCTCCGGGGTGGCGGCGAGGGGCTCGGCCAGCAGATAGGCGGGCAGGTTGTTCACTGCGTTCGCGCCGGCCGCCCCGGTGGCTGCGAGCCGGAGCAGGTCCGCGAAGTTCTCGCCTTCGCCGGCGAGGACGCCCAACAAGGCTGAGCCGCCGAGTCCGAGGAAGGACTCGATCGCCAGGAACAGCCCGGAGGCAAAGAGCAGCAGCGGCCAGGGAATCAGCCGGATGGTCAGGACCTGCCGGCGCCGGACGGCGAACAGCAGGACAAGCACGACGGCGGCGGCTGTGGCCGGGATCCACACCGGGATGCCGGAGACCAGCAGCGGCAGCAGCGCCAGGAGCACTGCACCGGACGCGGCGAGCAGGAACCGGTCCGGGGCTGGAGTCGCTTTTCCGGGAGCGGGGGTGCGCGTGTAGCGCAGCTGCAGGTCACGGCGGAAGACGATCGCGATGAAGGCCAGCGGCACCAGCACGCATGCCAGTGCCGGCGCCCACATCAGCGCTGCAAATCCGGCCGGGCTCAGGCCGCCGAGGCTGTGCTGGGCCAGCAGGTTGGTCAGGTTGGAAACCGGGAGGAGCAGGCTGGCGGTGTTGGCCAGCCAGATAGTGGTCAGTACGAAGGGAAGCGGAGGCAGGCCGGCCTGCCGCACTACGGCCACCACGACAGGGGTCAGGAGCACGGCCGTCGTGTCCAGGGAAAGGAAGATGGTGCTCAGCGCGGCCAGCAGTGCCAGGAGCAGCCAAAGAACTAATCCGGACCCCAGGCCCCAGCGGCGCAGCCGTCGGCCAGCCCAAAGGAAGACTCCGGCTTCGCTGGCAAGTTCCGTCACCACGGTGATGGCGGCGACGAACACCAGGATGGGCACTACCCGGTCGGCAAGTTCGGCCAGCTCAGGTGGGGTGACGATTCCCGCCGCGGCAGCGATGCCGCCAAGCAGCAGCAGGGCCGCCCCGATGATCGCCAGTCGCATGAGCGGAGTCTATTCCCGCTTCGGTCTTCTCCGCGCGGGTTCTGGGTGATGCCCGCGCGCCGGTGCTGCGGCGTCCTGGACGGCACCGTCCGGCGTCGGGCTTTGGCGGCGGCCGCGTACTGTGCCGCGCGCCGCCCTCGTGCCTGCTGCCGCCCTGGGCGGGAGGGGGGAAGGGATCGCGTTAGTTGCCCAAGGCGGCGTCGAGGGGTTCCTGGATCTCGCTGTAGGCGCCGGACTGGAGCTGGACTGCCTGGCCGTTCAGGTACAGCGTGGGGGTGCCTTTGACCTGGAGGTCCTGTGCGTCCTGCAGGTCCCGTGCCACGCGTTCCTTGATGGCTTCCGAGTTGTAGTCGGCCGTGAACTGTTCCATATCCAGGCCCAGCTCCTCTGCGTAGCCGGCGAAGATGCTGTCTACGTCGGCTTCGTTCTTCCAGTCCTGCTGGTGCTCGAAGACCTTGGCGGCCATGTCCTCCAGTGCACCCTGTTCCGCTGCGGCTTCCACCGCACGTGCGGAGGGCTCCGCGTTCTGGTGCTTGGGTAGCGGGTAGTTCCGCACCACGATTTCAACCTGGCCGCCGTAGTCGGCCTTGGCCTGCTGAATCAGGGTGTCCATCATGGCGCAGTAGGGGCACTGGTAGTCGGTGAAGAGGACCAGGGTGGCCTGCGGATCTGCCGGGTTGGTGATTGTCCGGGCGTCGGCGGGGACCAGCTTGTCCTGCTGGTCTGCCGGGACGGCGGCTTCGACTGCGGCGGTGGTCTCCGGTGCCGCGGGTTCGCTTGAGGTCCCGCAGGACACTACTCCGCCGCTTACCAGCACGCCGGCGATGAGTACTGAAGGTACGGCCTTGCGCATGATTCCTTTCCGGTATGAAATCAGCACGCGCCGGTGCGCGCACATACGGGTTGGGATTTCACTGCACTTTTAATGTTTCCACCCGACGCGGCGTGGCTGAAGGGGGAGGAGGGGTGATGTTGGTCGACCGGGGGTGTGGCGGGGCTTACCTGGTCCGGGTGGATGCAAGGGCGCGGGAGTGGGCGGGGTTAGGCCGGACGGCGTTCCTCGGCGGCTTCCGCGTCCAGGCGGGCGATGCGCTCGCGGGCGGAGCGTTCGGACGGGCCCATGTCCCCGAGCCCGAACCGGATCACCCGCAGTACGAGTTTCACTGGGCCGTGAACCGGCAGCTTGACCGGGCCAAGATGCGGTTCGCGAAGGCCGAGCAGTTCGCGGTGCCGCGGTTCCAGGGAGGCGACGGCGCCGGCGAACAGGACGCGGTAGCCGATCATCTGGTTGCGGGGCAGGGGAGGGCGGCGCAGGAAGCGGACCACTTCTTCGACGGTGGGGCTGGAGCGCAGTTCCGGGTCGAAGGCGGCCATCTGTTTCCGCAGTCCCGCCAGGTCCCGGGGCGGGTTGTCGATCTGCATCAGTTCACCGGCAGTGGCCCATTCCGCCACGTACTGGTCCGGCCCGCCGGGAATCGGCCCGCCGAACTCGATGTGGGAGGTCAGGAACGCGTCGGTGAAGGCGAGGTGGACCCAGCGGGCCAGCTCGGGATCGTTCGCGGAGTAGGGGCGTTCGACGCCGGCGGCGTCCTCGTAGGTGCCTTGAACCCGTTCATGCAGCCGCAGCACCCAGTTCGAGGCGCCGCGTGCCGCCGTCGTATCCCCGTAGGTGACGGTGAAGATCCAGCGGATGGTTCCTGCCAGCCGGCCGAGCGGATCTTCCTTGTAGTTGGAGAAGTCGCGGACGCCGGCCATCGCGCCCGGGTGCAGCGCCTGCAGGAGCAGGGCGCGGATGCCGGCGACGATCGTCGTCATGGATCCGTGGACCGCCCAGACTGCGGAGCCCGGTCTGTAGTAGCCGCGGTCGGTGCCGTTGGCGAGGTCCAGCTCCCATTCCGGGATGGTCTCCGAGTTGTTGCTGAAAGTACCAACCAGCTGGCGGCGCCAGGATTCAAGAAGCTTGCCCATCGTCCCAGTATGGTCCCGCCGGCTGGGAGGAGGCAGGGTGGCGGCATCCGTGGTACTGGCTGGGGTAGTGGCGGCATCCTGTGTCGCAATAACGCTGCCTTGGGGGCCCGCCGGGAATCTTCTGCTGCAATACCGTCCCTCTCAGCTGTGCAGAACGACGTTATTGCGCCACAGGATTTCTGCAGCTCTTCAGGAACGCCGTTATTGCCACACAGGATGACGACGGCGGCACCCCGCCGGGTGCATGGCTCCCCGCAACGACGACCCTTAGGGTGGGGCCATGCCTTCGCAGACAGCAGCAGGATATGAACGGTTCGCCGCCCTCGAGGCCAACGGCGTGTCACCGCTCTACGAGGAATGGGCCGCCTCCATTGCCAAGGACGACGCCGTACTGGGCCTGATCGACGGACTGCCGCGGCCCAAGCGGCAGCCCAACCTGGTCTTTGCCGCCGCACGGCTGGTCGGCGCCCCGCTGGGCAAATACCCCCAGTTCCGCGAGTGGCTGCTCGAGCACTGGCCCGCCGTCGAACCCGTCATTCAGGCGCGGATGACGCAGACCAATGAGGCCGCCCGATGCGCAGTCCTGCTGCCGCTGTTGAGCCGGATCGAGGGGCCCGTGGCGCTCATCGAAGCCGGCGCGGCAGCGGGTTTCTGCCTCTATCCGGACCGCTACAGCTACCGGTACCAGCACGACGGCGGCGAGACGGTCCTGCATCCCGATTCCTGTCCCAGCCCGGTACAGCTGACCTGCGCGCTGACCGGCGCGGAGCCTCCAAAGCGGCTGCCCGACGTCGTCTGGCGGGCCGGAATCGACCTGAACCCGCTGAGTGTGCAGGACCCGCAGGACATGGCCTGGCTGCAAACCCTCGTCTGGCCCGAACACCGGGAACGCCGGAACCGCCTGAGTGCCGTCGCCGGCATTGCAGCCGCAGACCCGCCGCACCTGTTGCAGGGCGACATCGTCGAAGAACTTCCGCAGCTGGTAGCCCGGGCACCAAAGGATGCGACCGTCGTCGTCTTCCACAGCGCGGTGCTGCCGTATCTGGAAGCCGAACACCGGCAGCGGTTCGTCGACCGGGTGCAGGACCTGAACGTCACGTGGATCAGCAACGAAGGAGAAGCTGCCCTGCCCGCCGTGAAGAACCAGCTGACCCGCAGCGCCGAAGGCAACCTGGTCCTGTCCCTGAACGGTAAGCCGCAGGCCTTCACCGGCCCGCACGGCCAGAGCTACGAAGGGCTCGGTTGATCTTCTCCTGCGAGCCGCGCTGGCTGGCGCCAATGTTCCCTCAATGCCCGCAGTGATTCCTCTACGATGGCACTGCGGATCACGTGAGCGGGCAGGGCGGCAGTTACCGAATTGTCGGGCATATTGCCTGCCAGCGGCCGAAAGACGAGTGGCCGTCCCTCGGGGCTGACTGGCGTTGGTTGCATCAGGAGCGAATAGGCCAAGTTGCGGCCCACCACGTTCTGGATTGCCTGAACGCTGGCGGAACGCCACCGAATGTCCGGCTCGACTCCGGCCCGGGCGAACTCCTCCAGAGTTCGTTGAAGGGCCGGTTCCTCATCCATGAGTATGGCAGGATACGCTCCTAGCTCGGCAAGGGTGACCATAGGGTGCGCAGCAAGTGGGTGGCCGAGTCCGAAGACTGCTTGGCGCTTCGTTCGCCTAAGTATCTCGGCCGTGCAATCCGGCAACAGCTGGGCCTCATATACGACGCAGAGCTGGAGTTTCCCGGTGAGCATGGCCTCTTGGACTTCGGGACCGCTGCCTTCAAGAAAATCCAGGTCCACCCTGGGATGCCGCTGGGTAAACCATTCGACGAGCGGCGGAATCACGTGCATCGCCAGCGTGCTGAACACCCCGATGGTGAGGCGCCCTGAGAGGGCGCCGTGAACGAGGTCCACCGCCGAGGCGAGATCCACTATCTGGTCCGTCACCTGGCGTGCGCGTGTTGCGACAACTTGTCCCTCAGGCGTCAGCGACACCCCCCTGCCTCGACGCCGTATGACGAGAGTTGCCCCGACGGCGTTCTCAAGCTGACCCAGAGCCAGGCTGACCGCGCCCTGCGAGACGCTGCAACGTTGCGCCGCTTCGCTTAGGGACTGGGTCTCAGCGATGGCAGCGAAGTACTCGAGCTGCCTTAGGGTTACTTCGCTCATTAGCTCTCCTAATGGGTCATGTCACTTATTTTAGCTCGACAAATGTGATGTAGGCCACCAACCTACTAATAAGTGATGCGCCGCCCTCGATTGGAGACATCCGTTATGCAGCAGGCCCCGTATGTAATCACGCTCGGCACCGCAGGAGGACCCCGATGGTGGAGCGATCCCCACGGTGCTCCGCGCTTTGGCATAGCCACAGCCGTGGTCGTCAACGACAGCTGGTACCTCGTGGACTGTGGCCAGGGGGCGGGCCATCAGGCCCATGCAGCTGGGCTGGCAATGGAGAACCTGGCAGGCATTTTCATTACGCATATGCATTCGGATCACACCGTTGATTTGCCTTCAATGTTGCTCTTCGGCGCATTTGAACTCGCAAATGGCTACAGAGAGCCCATACCCGTCTTCGGACCGGGCGACCGCGGAAAGCTCCCGCCGTTGTCCTCACGGGCCATCGAAGTGCCCACCCCCATAGCTCCTCAACGTCCGACGCCGGGGGTCGCCGGTCTGTTGGAAGGGCTCCACAGCGCATACGCCACGGATTTCAACGACAGGATTTTCGACTCGTTGACCAAGAGTCCCAATGAGCAGTTCAGAGCGGTGGAAATCGAATTGCCCGAAGACATTGGTTTCGATCCGGACACCCAGGTGGCCCCCGAGATGGATCCGATTGTCGTGTTTCAGGACCAGAACGTCACGGTGACGGCCATTTTGGTTTCCCACCAGCCGACGGCACCTGCCTACGCCTACAGATTCGACACTGAGACAGGCTCCGTCACCGTTTCCGGCGACACGGCACCATGTGCCAACCTCGTACAACTGGCGCAGGGCACGGACCTGCTGCTCCACGAGGCGATAAACCTGGAACTCCTGGCCAGCCGGTACACCGACGCAACGATGCTCCGGGCAACTATGGACCACCACAGACGTGCACATACAACCGCTGTTGAAGCGGGCCGGATCGCCCAGAAGGCCGGAGCCCGCCACCTTGCCCTGCACCACCTCGTGCCGAGCTATTCGCCACCCGAGGCCTGGTTGGAGGCACGCACTACTTATCAAGGGAAACTCACCGTACCCGCAGATCTGGACATCATCCCGTTCGGGCGGACTACGCCGGTTTCTCCCGACCGCGCCGCAATTCTTACGGCAAGCTAAGGACGAGGACAACTACAGTGACTATGCATTCCCGCAGTTCATCTGCATCTACTCAGAGTTACCACGCCAGTCCCAAAGAGATGCGCCGGATTCTGTTCTCCAGCTTCTTGGGGACGGCGGTGGAATATTACGATTTTATTTTGTACGCCACAGCGGCAGGATTGGTCTTCAACCAGGTGTTTTTCGCGGGACTAGACCCAGCGATGGCTCTGTTTGTCTCGTTCGGAACACTCGCAGTCGGTTACGTGGCCCGTCCTCTCGGCGGCTTCATTTTCGGGCATCTAGGTGACAGATTCGGACGGAAGACCATTCTTGTGGGCACCGTCCTCATCATGGGCATCGCTTCCACCCTTGTGGGCCTGCTGCCCACGACGGAGCAGATTGGCGTATGGGCGCCGATTCTCCTCGTCACGTTGCGCGTTTTTCAAGGTCTCGCCGTCGGCGGGGAATGGGGCGGCGCCATGCTGCTCGCATTTGAAAACTCAAAGCGGGAATCTCGCGGATTCGCTTCGTCATTTGCCTACATGGGCGCACCCGCCGGCACGATTCTGGGAACCTTGGTGCTGTCAGCGATGTCCACGCTGCCTCAGGAACAGTTCCTGTCCTGGGGCTGGCGAGTGCCGTTCGTATTCTCTGCGGTTCTTATGATGCTGGCCATCTACATTCGCATGCAGGTCTCTGAGTCCAAGGTATTCAAGGATCTGTCCGCAGCTTCAGAGTCCAAAAAACGGAAAGTCCCCGCGGCCGAGCTATTTCGGGAGCATCCCCGATCGCTGCTCATCGCGGTGGGATCAGGATTGTCCGGACAAATGGCACAGGGCCTCATGGGTGCGTGGGCGTTGTCCTACGCCGTGCAGCAGGCTGTTCTCGCGCAGACAGACGTCCTCAACATGAAAGCCCTGGCGGGTGTCGGCACCATCGCGATGATCATCCTCGCGTCCAAGCTCTCAGACCGCTTGGGGCGTAAGCGCGTCCTTGTCTGCGGAAACATCGCCGCGATGGCCTTGGCTTTTCCGGTCATGAGCCTCCTTGAGATGGGTTCGACGACTGCCTTCCTGTTGGCCATATTTCTAGGTTTGTCAGTTGTTCAAGGATTCACAGCAGGGCCATACGGTGCATTCGTCGGTGAACTCTTTCCGACCTCGGTGCGCTATTCAGGAACCTCGATCGGTTACCAGCTGGCTTCGACCCTGGGCGCCGGCTTCACACCGATGATTGCGACGGCTCTCGTCATGGTTGGAGGAGGATCCCTCTGGATGGTTGCCTGCTTGTGGATAGCCTTCTCAGGAATGAGCCTGCTCTCCCTCCTGGCGGCCAAGGACCGGTCCGGAGAAGATATCCAGCATCTTGACCACAACGCCATTCCCGAGCCAGCTGGGATCAGCGATGCCGAAACGGTCAAGACAACAGCGCCCACCGCTGGCGCCTAGCATTCACGGCTCTGCCAATCGTTGGGTCTGTCTCTCCGAAGGACACCGCGGACCCAACGGTTGGCCTGCCCATATTCAACTCCCCCTAGGATCACAGTGAAGACTGGCGAGGACTCACCGAAGCACCCAAAATTCCATGCCCGCGTCATGGGCGGAGGCATGGAGCCAGATCCACGCTTCACGTTGGCCAACGAGCGCACTTTCCTGGCGTGGATCCGTACGTCATTAGCATTTCTCGCCGGCGGCATAGCCGTTGAAGCTCTGACCCTGGACTATTTCCCCGCTGCTGTGCGTACGTCCTTCAGCGTGGGGATGCTCCTTATGGGTGTGCTCCTCAGCTCTGGGGCTGCCCTGCGGTGGCTGAGAGTCGAACGTAGCCTCAGGGCCAAACGCCCATTGCCACTGCCTCTTGTAATTCCCGTGCTGAGCATCTTCGGTGCATTGACTGCCGGGATGTTGGTGGCCTTTGTCCTGCAGAACTAGGGCCGGCCAACGTCTGAGCAAGGCCCCCGGGACGCGTCTCGCCGCATTCCCGCCTGGTCCTCGTCACACAGATGCAGGACTCCAACCGGAGAGAACCGTCCTTTCCTGGGGACGTACCCTGCTGTCGTTTTACATTTCTGCTGCCCTGTTTCTGCGCTGGCTGCCCGCACATGGTGTCTGGATACTCGTGCTTTTCGGCATGGCTGCCGGGGCAGGAGCCGCCATCCAGATAACACAGCGTGCGCGCTACGCCCGCCAGTCATGGGGTCTGACCGACGAAAGCATCCGAGCTGACCTCAAGGGTGTAGTCAGTATCACTGTGGCTAGTGTGGCTTTGGGTATGGCCAGCATCTTTATGGTGCTCTTCAGTGTGCAGTGACGACCCCGCCCCGAACCCCTACCGCAGGAGAATATCCACAGCCCGCGAACCCCCAGATGACCCCACCGGAACCCGCTCGAGCGTGCCGGACCGGTTGGCGGCGTCGTCGCGCAGGATCTCGGTGACCGACCCCAGGAACCGGGACAGATCCACCTTGTCCTCCGGGGCCGCGAGCAGCAGCTGGAAGCCGAACTCGTGCAGCGCGTTGATTGACGCCTCCGCGAAGGACAGCGAGGACTTCACGAACGCCTCATCCATCATGACGGTGCCGTAGGTGCTGAAGCCCTGGGACACGATGCCCAGCTGGTACGCCAGCGCCGACGCCATGATGAACGCGGTGAACCGCTGCCCCTCGCCGCCGGACATCAGCGACGCCTGCAGGTTGGTGAACGACTGCCCGTTCGCGAGCTTGTTGGTGCAGGTGATGGTCACGTGCGCGCGGACGTCCAGGACCTCGGCCCGCCAGCGGCGCTCCTGCGGGTCCTTCAGCTTCTCCACCAGGCCCTCGAGCGCGGCGTACCGGGCGTCCATGTCCGCCTTGTCCTGCCGCACGCCCATCATCGGCAGCGCGTTCTTCAGTTCCATGCGGAACTTGTGCGCGTCGTCCGGGACGGTGGTCTTGACGTCGATCTCCAGGTGGCTGTCCACGTGGTACGGCACCCGGCGCAGCACGGAGTTCAGCGGCAGCAGGCGCGCGGAGATGCTTCGGCGTTCCTCGTCGAGCAGCTGCAGCAGGTCGCTAAACCGCTCGTAGGTGCGGTTGTTGAAGTACTCGCGGAACTCCGACTCATGCTGCGGCAGACCCTCGGTGACAATGTCCTCATACCGGCGCACGTACTCCTCAGCCGAGTCCACGCCCGTGCCGAAGTCCGATCCCCACTTCTCGCTGTATGTTTCGAACGTGCGCTCGAGGCGGGTGCGGGTTTCCAGCAGCGTCTTGTCCAGCCGCGCGGCGTCGGTGAGCAGGTTCCGCTCCACCTGCCCGGCGGCGTCGTTCAGGTGCACGACGTCGGTGATCTCGCCGAAGGGGGCGAACAGCTCATCGAGCTGGGCGCGCAGGTCCTCCGCCAGGGCATCCGGGCCGCGGCCGGCCAACGTGTCCCGGCGTTCGGTGGCGACGGTGAGCTCGGCCTCGAGCCGGGCCAGGTCGCCCTTGAGCACGCCGATCTTCTCGGTCGCGGCGGTCAGGTCCAGCTCCGCGGTGTCCAGCTCGAAACGGATCTGCTCCAGGTCCGCGTTGGCATCGCGGGCTGATTCAAGGCGCTCGACGGCGGCAGTCACCGCGGCGCGCTGCTCCTCGGCGCTGATCTCCTCGAACTCGCGGGTGTCTGCGGCAACCTTGCGGACGGCGGCGAGCCGGCGGATCAGGTCGTCCTGCTCCGAGGCGTGCTTGCGGGAGACGACGTCGGCCTCCTCGAAACTGGCACGCAGGGCCAGCAGTTCCGCGGCGAGGGCGGCGACCTTGTCCTTGTTGTCGAAGCCCAGCACGTTGTCCGAGGCCTTGGTGTGCCGGTCGTCCTTCTCCGTGGTGGAGGAGTTCCGCTTCACGGCACCGCCCAGGCTCACGCCGCGGGAAACGCGCGCGAGATCGTCCGGGTTCTCGACGCACTCGAAGTCGTAGTGCGCGGTGATCTTGCGGGCTACCCAGTCGCCCATGGCGGAGTCGTAGGTGCTGAGCTTGGTGATCAGGTCCCGGGGTCCCGGCTCGGCGGGGCCGTCCACGGGGATGCTGACGTCGATGCAGCGCAGGAAACCGCGGAGGTTGGTTTCGCTGAGGTAGCGGGTGACGGCGGGCATGTGCTCGCCGGGGACCAGCAGGGCGGTGGAGAGCGGGCGGAGCACCCGTTCGGCGGCGGCGCGCCACTGCGCGTGTTCGGCCGGAACGTCGATCAGTTCGCCGGCGAAGGGCATCTCTGCTTCGTCGATGCCGGTGGCTTCGCAGATCCGGGCGCGCTGTTCCAAGCTTTCCGGGCGGATATTGCTGCGCCGGCGGCGGAAGGACGCGATCTCGGTTTCAAGCTTCGCGATCGAACCCTTCAGGGCCCACGCTTCGCCGTGCGCGTCGGAGCTGCGCTCCCGGGCGGCGTCGACGTCGGCGTTCAGGGTCTTGATCAGCTCATTGGCGCGGCTGCGGGCGGTGACCAGCCCGGCGGGGGAGAGATCCGTGTCGATGCCGGCGGCACGCAGGTCGGCGCGGAACGCGTTCTCCACGGTTTCACGGGAAACCAGCTGCGCCTGCGCGGCCGCGACTTCGCGTTCCAGGGTGGCGATCGCGCCGCCGCCCTCCTGCGTGTAGCGGGCGGTCAGCTCGGCGACCTGCTTCTTGAGCTTGGTGCGCTGCTTCTCTGCGGCCTTCAGTGCTTCGCGGCCGGTGGATGCGGCGGAGGTGAGGCGGTCGACGTCGCGTTCGTGGCTGGCCAGCGCCAGACGACGGCGGTAGGCGGGCAGCCCGTCGGCGGTGAGGGTGCGGACGCGGTCCAGTTCGGCCTTCGTGGTGAGGAACAGCCGATGCTGGTCCGGGACGTTGGCCAGGTGATCGCGCTGCTGGCGGGCGCGTTCGAGCTGGCGGCGGATGCTGCGCAGGTGGCTGAAGTCCTCCACAGCCTCGTCGGCGGCGGTGAGGGTTTTGGGGGTGTCCAGGACGTGGTTGCGGAAGAAGTCGTTGACCGTTCCGCCCAGGCCCTTGCCGGTCTGCAGGATGCGCAGCAGTCCGAAGGCCTTCTCGTCGTCCACACTCAGGGCGGTGCGGTACCGCTCGGCGAAGAGTTTGTGCGAATCGAAGATTTGCGCGCCCGGGAGCAGGGATTCCAGGGCACCCTTGGTGAACCGGCCGCGCATGCCGGTTTCGAGGGAGGGAATGTCCAGTGGACGGTTGTGCACGGCGTAGAACCGGCCCACGTGGTGTTCGGTGCCGGTCGCGGGCAGGTCCATGAGTACGGAGAGGCTGGTGATTTGGCCCAGACCGTTGTCGAAGGTGAGGCAGACAGCGGACCAGGTGGCGCCGGGGCGCTGGTAGGCGGTGCCGTCGCCGGCTTCTCTGCCCTGGGTGCCGAGCCGGCCGCGCATGTAGGAGAACGCGGTGCGCTTTTCCTCTGCGGCGGTGCCGCCGTTGTTCTGCGCTGCCTCGTTCATCTTGGGCCGGGCGTCCATGACCTGCAGGATCGCGTCGAAGATGGTGGACTTGCCGACGCCGGAGTCACCGGTGAGCAGCGTGCCGGCGCGGTCCACGTGGATGGTGTGCGCGCCGTCGAACGTTCCCCAGTTCACGATCTGGATCCGGGAGAGCCGGTTCTGTCCGGGGTTGATCAGGTCCCCCATGGGGAGGGTGGTTTCGATGCTCATGCCGGCTCCTCGCCGTCGTGCTGTGTTTCAGGAACCGCGTCTTCAGCGGCTTCTTCGGCGGGCGCTTCGTCAGGCGTCTCCGGTTCCGCCGGGGCCTCGGTCAGCGAGTTCATGTAGGTGATGATGTCGCCGATGTGCTCGTACGGCAGGGCCAGCGGCAGCGCGTTGGAGATGACCCAGACGTCGTCCAGTTCGGTGGGCAGCAGCAGGCGGCGTTCGGTGACGAGCTTGCGGATGGCGGCGTCGGCCAGGTCTTCCACGCCCTTGGCGTCGTGCGCTTCGGGGTCCACGTACTGCTCCAGGACGTCGAGAATGTCCTGCCGGGCGATGGTGGCGTCGTTGCCGGTGCCCGAGTGACGGTCGAGGACCAGTCGCATGCGCAGCAGCAGCAGGGTTTCCTCGCGGGTCATTTCGCGCTGGCGCTGCAGGGCGGTGGTGTGCGGTTCGGCCATTTCCACCGGGCGCAGCAGGGCGACCTTGTGGTCCTCGTCCACGACCAGTTCCAGGAACAGTTCGCTCAGCCGGACGCGCAGCTGCTCCTGGTTATCCACCACGGTGTTGTACACGTTGTCCGAGGAGTTGGCGTCCAGGTAGGGCCCGCGCAACAGCCGGATGAGGGCCTGGCGCAGCTTCAGCGGCAGGGTGCCGGTGTCGCCGGGGAACAGTTCCGGGCCGTCGATCAGGACGTCGCGGGCGGGCTGGGGGTAGTCGTCAAACTGAGCGTCCTCGTCCAGCTCGTCGTGATCTTCGGTTTCGGCGGTGGGGTTTTCGATCATGGCTGGGGGCTTTCGGCGACGGTGAGGACGGGCAGCACCGCGGTGCGGGAGCTGCCGTCGATCTGGAGGAAGGGGATGGTTTCGCTGGCGGCCGTCGTCGTGCTGTTGCTGTCCCCGGTGGGGGCGGCCGAGGCGAGGAGCGCGCGGATGCTGTTGAGGTGGCGGTGTTCGGCGGGCAGTTCGGCGAAGATTTCCGCGACGGTGGCGCGGCCGCGGCGGCTGCCGGCCCGGATGATGGCGTCGCGCAGTATGCGGCGGTCGGCCTTGGGGGTGCGGGCGGCGCGGTGGATGTCCGCTTCGGTGAACGACGGCGGTGCGGACAGCTTCCGCGGTGCGGCGTGCTCGGCGGGGTCGTAGGTGCGGACCATGCTGAGCGATTCAAACGCGGACGCATAGAGCTTCGGTGCGGGCACGACGGCGGCGCGGCGGCGTCCGCGCGGTGCCTTGTGGATGGCGGTTTCGGCGGCGCGGATGAGTTTGCGCAGCTGGACCGATTCCCGGTATTCGTCGCTCTGGACGTAGGTGTGAAGGGATTCGGAGAGCCGGCCGTAGATCCGCTGGATTTCGGCCGCCTGTTCGCGCATGTCGCTGATCATCCGGTACAGGGCCTGCCGGTCGCCGGGGGTCATGGCGTCGGCGAAGTCGCGTTCCAGGACCTGCGCGATGGCGTGCCGGAAGCGTCCCTGCTGGTCGGCGTCGTTCAGGAAGGCGGTGAAGCCTTCATAGGTGCGGCCTTCGCTGGTGCTGCGCAGCCGCTTGTCCGCTTCGAGGATTTCGCCCATGGTGAGGCCCTTGGAGGCCTGCGCTTCGACCATTTCCTGGCGGAGGGTGTGCAGCATTTTCTCGAGGCCGTCGCGCATGCGTTTGAAGTCGGCGGGCAGGGCAGCGGCGAGGTCCAGGATGTCGCGGGCGGCTTCGACGGCGGTGTCGTCATCCAGGGGTGGGGGAGCGTCGCCGGCGCGGAGAGACCGGATGAGGTCTTCGCGGCGGGCGATCTCTTCTTCGAGGACGGCGATGCGTGCTTCGGGGTCGGGGTTGGATTCGTGCGCCAGGGTTTCCACGCTGGACAGGAGAGTGTTCAGGCGGGAGGAGTTCAGGCTGGTGGTGTCCCCGGTGAAGCCGTCCAGGTAGGAGAGGAACCGGACGGCGGGTTCGGTGAGTTCGTAGACGAAGCGGCCGTCGGCGCGGGGGCGGGCCAGGAAGCGGCGGGCCACCCAGTCATCGGCGTAGTTCTTGCCGGTCCAGTCTTCGCGCAGGCTCTGCCCGTTGAGCCTGAGCTGCTGCAGGAATGAGTCGGTGATGCTGTGGAATTCGTCCAGGGGGATGCGCGGGCGGGTGCGCGTGAAGGCCTCGCGGAACAGGGCCAGGACCCAGGGGTTCGCGTTGGTGAGTTTCCAGCCGGGCGAGGCCTGTAACCGCTGCAGCTCCGCCCAGCGGGCCACCGCGTTTTCTGTGAAGGACATGCTGCGCTTTCCGCCCGGAACGAAGGGGTAAAACGGGCCTGTCTGATTTTAGCTGAGGTGCGGGAGAGCGGATGGTATCTGGGAGGTTCAACTCGATACAGCGGACGCTCCGCTCCGCGTCGTAGAGCACCGAAGGATGTGACATCGCCACGACCGTAATCGTTCAAATCTCTATCCTGCGAAACCTCCATCTTGTGGATCAGCAGGGCACCGGGTTTACTGCTGATCCTCCAATGTACCGACGGGCGTGTCAGCTCGGGGTAGAGGCCTAACGAGTATCGTCGTGGATGGGTCAGCGTCTGCAGCCCACGCCAATGTCGGCAGCTCAGCGCCGTCGAGGCCATCGAGTTCGAGGCGGACCTTGCCGGCCAGATGTGCAGAGTTGATCGACTGCCCGTTGGCGATGGCGGCGTAGAACTGGGCTGCGTAGTTGATTGCGTCGCCGTCGTTGATACTGTCGGCCATCCCGATCGCGAACGGCACCACGCACTCGACCAGTCCGTCGATCTGTGACGCAGATTTACAGGAGTTCAGAAGGACGAGTAAGGGCGGGGCATCTGTGGCCGCGATAGCCTTGGCAAACGCCCGTGCAGTGACGACGACGCCCACATGCGGCTCGTCTTGCTCATCTTCAAACACGATTAGGGCGGTGTTACTGTGACCGGAGAAGTGCACCACGTGGGGGCGGAATCTTGTGATCCCATCAAGTAAGTCGTGCGTGGTTGCTGCTGGACGTACGTCTAGCTCGATCTGATCGCGGTGCAGAGCCGATTCAACGGCCGCACGTATACGCTTTTGCTCACGGCCTACGCGCAAGTCTCCTTCGGAGGAGGCACCGAGAATGAGGACTCGGAGCTTTTCCGGCTTTGGCTCGGGCACCAGACGAAGTACGTGGCCCACTGCCGATTCCGTCTGGCTGATTCGCGCGTCCAAAGCAGCGAATTCCGTGGCGGCCCGTCGCCTTGCCTGCTGCTGCTCACGTTTTCGCTTCAAGTCGGCCGCGTCAGTCTCTGATTTTTCGGCGCGAGCCAGTTTCGTCTGCAACGCAGATTCTTCCTTCATGTATCCGGCGGCTCTCGTCTGCCAGCGAGCGGCCTCTTTTCCAGCAGTCGCAGCCTCCTGGTCCTTTCGCTCGGCCTCGCGCAGCCTGCTCTTCGCGGTCGCCTCGCTAGTGGACTTTGAAGCAGATTGTCGTGCTTTTGCGGCTTCGGCACGCCTTGCGGACTCTTTGGCCCGGAACTCGCCTGTCTTCTTGTCGGCCTCAACACGCTGTTTGCGTTTGCGTTCGAGCTGACCACGGTACTGACTTGCGCTCATCTGCTGTCTCCTCGCCTCATGACATCTCCTGAGACCCACAGTATGCGAGAGCACTGACATTGCATGGCGACCGCTGGCGGGTGGACCCAAACTCTGCGTCGGCCCTAGGTACTGATACGGATGCCTGGAAAATTTGGCAGAACAACTCCAGGATTAGCCTTCGTAGAGTACATATGCGTAGTTCTGCATCCCACTGCCACGATGGGGATAACTTCGTCGAACACCTCATCCGTCGAGCGCCGACGCGTCCTTTTTGTTCCAGGGTGACCGTCCGCCCGCTGTCGCCCAGCCTTCTATGTCTTTTTCTAGCCCGGGTCCGGCACTTCGACCATACCCACCAAGTCCACCGTGCCCTGCGCGGGGCACGTCTCCTGCCAGAGCTGGATCATGGCTTCACCAGAGAGGACCGTCGCGCGTTCAGATGTTCCGGCCAAGCTCATTACGCAAGCGCGGAACCGTTCCTTAATCAGCCTCCAAATTTTCATTGTCGACGAGCTCGAACGGCGTGGTCGCGGGGAGATGGAAGGGGTTGTCCTCGACCGTGCTTCGGGGTCGGGGTTGGATTCGTGCGCCAGGGTTTCCACGCTGGACAGGAGAGTGTTCAGGCGGGAGGAGTTCAGGCTGGTGGTGTCCCCGGTGAAGCCGTCCAGGTAGGAGAGGAACCGGACGGCGGGTTCGGTGAGTTCGTAGACGAAGCGGCCGTCGGCGCGGGGGCGGGCCAGGAAGCGGCGGGCCACCCAGTCATCGGCGTAGTTCTTGCCGGTCCAGTCTTCGCGCAGGCTCTGCCCGTTGAGCCTGAGCTGCTGCAGGAATGAGTCGGTGATGCTGTGGAATTCGTCCAGGGGGATGCGCGGGCGGGTGCGCGTGAAGGCCTCGCGGAACAGGGCCAGGACCCAGGGGTTCGCGTTGATGAATTTCCAGCCGGGCGAGGCCTGTAACCGCTGCAGCTCCGCCCAGCGGGCTACGGCGTTTTCTGTGAAGGACATGCTGCGCTCGCGCTTTCCGCCCGGAACGAAGGGGTAAAACGGGCGTGTCTGGTTTTAGCTGAGTGGGGAGGATGCACGTCGCAGGCATACGGCAGGCAAACCTTTCATTGCTGTGGAGGAAGCACCGAGTCTGTTTGAAACTTCCGCTCAGCCTATGGACCATAGATTTCCATGCGCGGTGGTACCTTATTCGGGATGGAATCAATTACAGGCGAGACTATGGGCGCCATGGCGTGTGGGGATGACGTGGCATGACTGGCCCTGTGAAGGTTCCTAAAGATCGAACGGCGCACGCATCAATTCGAGGCTACTGTTACCAATTCGATCGGACCATACTTGAGATACTCGAGGCAGATGCGGAAACTGACGTTCTGGTGGAGGGCCTCGAAGACGTCGACCTCCTCGACCCTAACCAAAAAACGGTAGCAGCAGTACAGGTCAAGTATTGGGCTTCAAAGAAGTACGCGACGCCGCGGTCCATCCATGAACCCATTGAACTAATGCTTAAAGCTTACGTGAGCGGTGCAAAGCACAGCTTTATTTTGCACGCACACTTCGGACTCGAGAGCCACCCTCCGGCAAGGTTCACTGTCGATGACCTCGTCGCATGCCTGACACCCTCGCGGTCAACAAAGCGTCAAAAGGAACTTGGCAAGCCCCTATTGACATATACGAGAGAAGAACTGAGCGGATTCGCGGAGCGACTCACGATCCGCGTGGGGCCAGATTTCGATACACAAAACACCCTTGTTCGAATAAGTCTCGCAAAACACCTGTCAGCAACTGAACAAGACGTGAATGATCTCTACTATGCTGCCGCACTCTCGCATATTCAAGCACTCGCGATGAACCCGAACATAAAGAACAGAAGGATTCGTCGTTCAGATTTCCTTACGTTAATCAATAACAAAGAGGCATTGTACACGCGGTGGCATTCCCAGACGGTTAGCGCAGACGACTACGCCACAGCATTGGCTCGGCGCCTCAAAGATCAGAAAATGTTGAGGCCGACCAAGCGGAAGGCGATTATAGTCACTGTCTCCTCAAATGAAGATGATGTAAAAAGGCTTGCTTGCAGTCTTGCAGAGACGGAATATGGTCCTGGGAAGATTCACACAACAAAACCGTGGACACTAATCGTCGACGGAAGCGAGGATCAAGTCCGGCAGATAAAGCTAGCTGTGATCCGAAATGGGATATCAATAAACGATGGTTATGAGTCATTTGAGTTCCAGCCACACATCTTTGATACCCCACCTGTCATTAATCGACGATCTGGAGGGGACATAATAAAGCTGGCATCATATGCCATCCGGATTATCTCATTTGCCAGTTTCTGTGAGTTTGTTAAAAATGGTTATCGTTTCGATCAAATAATGTCAGTTAAGGGCCTGGAGGATGACTTATGTCGCACCGGAAGCACAAATCCTCCGATCTTTTATCAGGGCCTCAGTGCGGCGCACATTCAAAAGGTAATTGGGGGAAGTTCAAATGGACGTAAATGATATCACCGACCTGGCAAAAGTGGTTGCCGTTGGCCCTGACTTGATCGAGGTGGAAGTCAGCTCCACGGAGGAGTATCAGAACCGCGACGTCCAGCTTGAAATCGGAAGCTATGTGCAGATCTCTGACGATAACGATTCCTGTCTGATTGCGATCGTTCAGAGCTTTAGGGTGAAAGACTCGGTCACCCGCCAAGATGACGCTGAACTGCCCAGGATCAACTTTGTGCTCTCGCTTCAGCCGGTCGGGCGTCTCGAAGAAGGAGTCTTCAAGCGAGGTGGGAAACAAATAACCATACCGCCGCGACGTGTCGAGATTGCCTCCAAGAAGTTGTTGGAAGAAATATATTCAAATGTCGAAGTAGGTAAGCGTTTTTCTTTTGGTCAGTTGGCGCAAGATGAGAGTATTGCCGTGCACCTAGATGGCGACAAGTTCTTCGGGAAGCATATTGGCGTCGTTGGATCAACTGGGTCCGGGAAGTCCTCGACCGTGGCTGCAATCCTTCAAGAGGGAATACGTCCTTCTGCCGAGCAGTCAACCGAGGGGGTGCTCAACAACTCACATGTGATCATCTTCGATCTGCACGGTGAGTACCGCAGTGCCTTTCCAGACGCGCGGACGATTGGGGTTGAAGATCTCAAGTTGCCATACTGGATGATGAACTCAGAAGAGCTCGAAGAGATGTTTATTGAAAGTAACGAGCAAAATTCGCACAATCAAGTTTCACAATTTCGAAACGCGGTAATTGAAAACAAGAAAAAGTATGCGAGCGCTTCCGCCCCTTCCATTTCCTACGATTCGCCCGTTTATTTCAGTCTTGATGAGGTGGTTAACTATCTAAGGAACCTCAACGCCGAAGTTATCGGGAAGGCGCCGGGGGAGGGGAGTAGGCCGAAATTCAAGGACGGAACTCTCGTAGATGATCGTTCAGCAGTGTATTTTGAGGTGCCAAGGAGCTTTGTAGAGACTAGTACTGCAGGTGCTACCAAGGCTTCTAACGGCCCGTTTAATGGTGAGTTCAATAGATTCCTAATGCGGTTGGAGGGGCGGCGGAATGATCGGCGCCTGGATTTTCTGCTCGCGCCCCAGGATCATGAGGGGTGCGAATATAAAACCGAAAATCTGGGAGCTCTGCTCTCTCAGTTCATGGGGTACGGCAAGGATCGAAGTAACGTAACGATCTTAGATCTCAGCGGTATCCCTTTCGAGGTCCTGAGTGTCGTTGTATCTCTTATCACTCGCCTGATATTTACCTTTAATTTTCACTTTAAGAAAGTGAGGAATAAGGGGTCGCAGGAACTGCCGTACCTCTTGGTGTACGAAGAGGCGCATAACTACATACCGCAGAGTGAAGGTGCGAAGTATGGGACGGTTAAGCGGGCGATTGAGCGTATTGCTAAAGAAGGACGAAAATATGGTATTTCTCTGATGATAGTTAGCCAGCGACCTTCAGAGATCTCGGAGACTGTGTTCTCTCAATGCAATAACTTCGTCGCCATGCGGCTTACAAACCCGGCAGATCAGCGGTATGTGAAGAGGCTCCTGCCCGACAACTTGGGTGCAATTACGGACGCTCTGCCGTCCTTGGAGCGTCAAGAGGCGATTGTTATCGGAGACTCGGTTACCGTGCCATCGGTCGTTAAGGTTCACAGAATAAAAAACCTCCCCGACTCCCACGACATTAATTTCCGCACTGAGTGGAAGCAAGATTGGTTGGACGTCGAGATTGCCGCTGTGACCGCAAATTGGCAAGATTAACCGTGGCGGCGCCGTGCCATAAAGCCGGCGCTGGCCGCGGCCGCCACCGAGGCCTCCGCAGCGATTGACAGAGACCAGGCAGTGCAGAGACACAACCAGATATCTCTTTTGAGCGCGTCGCCCGGACCACCATGCCCAAAGCCGAGTTGATTTGACCGAGCACGAAAGCATCGATGCCCACAAAGACTCGATGGCACCCTCCGGGAACAGGCGGTCTTGGGTGTATCTGGTGGTCTCATTGCACTGGGTTGAATTGTTGGCTGGGGCGCCTGGCACTTCGACGCCCCGCTAAGGTGAACGGCATGACGTCCCTGCCAGATCACGGAACAGTCCCCGCCAGATCACGGTAAGTCGCAAGGAGATCGCAAATAACTTGATATTCTCCCCTGATGGAGCTTGAACGAGACGAACGCGGCGAGCCGGCCACAAACCGCCTGAATTACACGGCCTATCGTCTCGGCAGGGCGCTCGACCGGTTCACCGAAAACCTGGCACTGGCTCACGGCGTGACGCTGTCGCAGTTCCTCGTGCTCCAGGTGCTGGGTGAGGGGCTGCCGCTCTCCAACGCCCAGCTGGGACGCAGGACCTTCGTCAGCTCCCAGGCCGCGCACCTGGTGGCGAACGAACTCCTCGAGCTCGGACTCGTGGAACGCGGAAGCCACCCAACCAACCGGCGGATCCGCCTCGTCCAGCTCACCGAAGCAGGCTGGGACGTTGTGGAGGCCTGCACGCAGGAACTGCGCGACCACGAACAGCGCCTCACCGGACTCATCGGCGAGGACCTGGGCAACTCAATTGTCGGCGTCCTTGACCACGCCGCCGAGGTCCTTGCAGGTGGCTACTTCGGGGACGATGAAGCGGAAGCGGCGGCAGTCTCCCGCCGCCAGATCACCAGCCGGCCGCGGCACGTGCCGTCCCGGCTGGCGGCCAGCCGCCTGAAAGGCCTCAATCGAGAAGCCGACGGCGCCAGCCCGGGTAGCTGACAAGCACCCTATTTCGACGCGGACCGCGTCCGGACCAGCACAACGACCAGGCAGACAAAGGCGCTCACCGCAGAGACGGCTAGTGCCACCCGGCCCGAGCTGGCATCGATCACCCAGCCCATCAGCAGCGCCCCAAACGGCACCATGCCGTAACTCCCCATCGTCATCAGCGACATCATGCGCCCAATGAACTGCGGCCGGACCGACTCCTGGGCGGCAGCGTTCACGATCCCCTGGTAATAGCCCACTGCAATGCCTAGAGCGGGGGCGGCCGCCAGGAACAACAGGAGCGTGGGGGCCGCGGCATTCAGGGCCAGCGCCGCTCCGAAAATGCTGGTTGCCGCAATCATGGACCGCACCGACACACGTGGCCTCCGGGCAGCCAGGATGCCTCCGAGTACCGCGCCCACGGCGTTGAGAGTGTGGACAGCTCTCACCGCTCCGGCATCACCACCGTAGGAGAGATTCACGGTTGAGGTGAGTACCAGCCCAAAGTTCATGGCCAAAAGAGAAATCACCACGTTGACCACCAACAGGGTGTTCACATCCCGGCTGTGCCGGAACGTACCCGACGCTGCCGCCCCAACCGCTTTGATGCCTTTTACATCCGGGTGTCGCTGGGCCTGGGACGACCGCCGATGCAGCTCGTCCGGACGGATCCGCAGCCGCGACGCGAACACCAGCAGGTAGGCAGCGGCGTTAATAAGGATGCAGGCGCTGGGTCCGAGTCCCTGGAAAGCGAGTCCGGCTAGCGCCGGGCCCACCGACCGGGCCGCGGCCAGCGAAATGGTGCTGACGGATGCAGCCTTGGACAGGCCGTCCGGGCCGACCAGCTCGAAGATGATGGTCTGCGCAGCCACCCGTTCAAAGGCCTGGACCGACCCCAGCACCCCCACCATGGCGTAGAGCAGCCACAGATCCGGATCCCGGGTCACCACAAAGACCAGGCTGGCGGTGACAACGGCGGAAGCCAGCGACGTCGCCAGCAGCACAGTGCGCGGTGCCACCCGGTCCAGCAGCCGCCCCGCAGGTATTCCAAGCAGGAAGATCGGCAGGAACTGGGCAATGGTGATGCCGCTTAGCGCCTGGGCACTGCCGGTAGCCCCCAGGACCACCAGCTGCAGCGCGAGGTTCTGGAACCAGACGCCGGTGTTGGAGAGGACCTGACCGGTGAAGTACCAGGAGAAGTTCGGGTACCGGAACGGGCCCGCCGGCCCCGCGCCGCTACCCACGGCGGGGCCCGGCCGGGCAGCAGAGGCAGCGGAAACGGCAGCTGGAATCAGACACGGTCGCGGATAAATTCGGCCATCCGCTCGGGGATGCGGGCGGCGTCGCTGGAGCGCTGGTCGGCATTGTTGGCCCGGATTTCCAGCACCGGAATCCCCTCGGCCTCCAGGGCATCGGTAATGAAACCGCTCCCGGGGGTATCGTCCGCTACCAAGTGCACCACCCCGTCCACCCGATGGCTCAGCGCCTCTTTCACGTACCACTGGGCAGACCACGGCGGCACGTAGAGCTGGTCCGTGATCCCGACGAAGCGGGCAGCCAGCGCACGGACCGGGTCATCGCCGTAGCGCAGGTACCCGTCAGCGGCGATCGCCAGGTACATCGACCACACGAACACCGCTCCGAACTCCTCCTGGAACCGGGTATAGAGGCCCAGATCGGACCACAGTCCGCGGCCCACCCACATCAGCCGCCGCTTCTCCCCGGGACATACGGCAACGCCGTCGGCCACCCGTTCCGCGGTTTCCTCATACAAGGACCGAGCGGCGTCGACCGCCCAGGTGGTGCCGCGCTGCCACTGCGGTGCCATGACGGCGGGCATCGTGTCATTCACCAGGACGGGGGCGAACGGCGCGGCGGCAATGAGGTCCCGGGTCTTGCGGTTCCATTCGGCCTGCTGGTTGCCCAGGTCCATGATCTCCGCCAGCCGGTCCCGGTCCAGTGTGCGGCCGGTTCGCTCCTCCAGCCAGCCAATCAGTTCCTCGATTTCACCCTGCAGCAGATCCAGCCGGTCCGAGCCGAAGGCCTTCTCCCAGTCGTGCGGCACCAGCTCCCACCACCGGTCCGGCAGCGGGTCAGCGCCCGTGCGGGAGAGGAGAAACGTTTCCGTGCCGGGGAGCCGGCCCCACTGCTCGAAAATCTTGGCGGTGACGTCGCCGCTGCGCTCGGCCACAGCGAACCGCGGCGCCGGCAAGCCGCCCCAGGGGCGGTCATCGGCGTCGAGCAGCTGCTCGCCCAGCGGCATCGCATCGTACTGCTGGCTGAAGTCCGGCACCCCGCGGGCCGCCAGCCGCTCCATCGAGGCGGGCCCCGCGCGCTTGGCCGCGATGATGGAGGACCACCACTGCGTCACCACGTAGGGGATGTCCAGGGCGCGGAAGACTTCGTGCGGGGCATCGGCGTTCAACAGCGCGACGGGTTCGCCTGCCGCGGCCCGCCGGCGCACCGACTGGAACCATTCCTTCTGGTAGCGGGTAGCCGCCACGGCTGAGCGGAGTCTGGTGTCGGTCATGAGGCAATCTCCCCGGACAGCTGGACGCTGGCAATAAGTTCGGCGGCGGCAGCCGCGGCTCCGTCGGCGGGTACGCGGACGACGCCGGCAAGCCAGGTTCCGCCGGCAGTCAGCGCCTCGCGCTGGCTGGGCAGGTCCCAGACGGGGCCGTCGTCGAGGTCCCGGACCAGGGCCACCACTCCCGCGGCGCCCGTCCGGCGGACTTCGGCGAGCAGGTGCTCGGTCCGTTCGGAGGTCAGGGACCGCGACGCCGACGGCGGACGCTGCGCATGCAGCTCGGCCAGCGCGATAAAGGCCTCGCCGGGCGACGCGGCGTCCACGGTCTGTCCGATCCAGGCGGCGTCCCCGGCGTCGTGGTCTTCTCCTGCCACCACGATGCCGGACTGCTCGAGCGCCTCATAGACAGTGGTGTCCGGGTGTGAACTGCCGGTCATAAACACCGGCAGGAGAGTTCCCGGGGCAGCATTCTGCTGAATCACGTCGATGGCAGCCAGCGCCTCCTCGGGTGGCAGCTGCGTCGCGGCCGCGTAACACCGCAGGGCGGAGCTTCCGGAAAGGGCGCCCGAGACCCGACGTTCCCGCACCCGCTCGAGGGCCTCACCCAGCGAGTTCTCCCGGGCGGCGGCGGCAGCCAACGTCTCGGCGTCGAGCACTTGCCCGGTACATCCGGAGACGAACCCGGCCAGCCGCTCATACTGCCGCGCAACAAAGAGGTTCCTGTGCGGGCCGCCGCCGCGGGGCGCATCCAGCAACTGGACCGGGTACGGGATGCGCCCGCGTTCGGCCAACAGCCGCAGCACGTAGTACACCCGCAGGTTCGCGGCGGAGTCGTTGCAGACCACCAGCCCGGCGAGGCCGTCATGCATACCGGACAGAACGCCGTCGAGCACCCGGGCGGCAACGGCGTCGGCCGCGCCCAGGAGCTCAGCCGCTTCCCGCGAGACGTCCCCGGACCAGGCGCCGAACAGCCGCACCGGCGTCGCGCCCGCGGCCAGGAGAATCTGCCGGGGCGCATCCGCCCCGATGATCCCGATCCGGGGCACCGGTACCGTCACAGGCTCTGCTGTCACAACACACCCGCGGTGCGCAGGTTCTCGATGCGGTCGGAGTCATAGCCCAGGGCCTTCAGGACCACGTCCGTGTGCTCGCCCAGGTACGGGGCCGGCGCGTCCAGCGTGGTGCGGCTGCCGGAAAGGACCATGGGCAGCCCCGAGCCGAAGAGGCCGTCAAAGTGACCGAACTTGGGGTGGGACAGCGGCACCACTTCGCCGCGGGACAGCACCAGCGGATCCCGCACCGCTTCGGCCGTGGTGCGGACCGGTGCCGCGGGAGCGCCGTTGGATGTAAGTGCCTCCAGTACCTCGTCCAGGGGTTTCTCGGCGGCCCATCCGGCGATCAGCCCGTGCAGGCGGTCGGCATTGAACACGCGGGCGTCGCGGGAACCGAAGTCCTCGGAGTCCAGCAGATCGGGACGCTCGATGGCGCGGAGGACGCCCGCCGCGAACTGGTCCGTGGGGGCGCAGATTGCGAAGTACCCGTCGGCCGCGCGGAACGTGCCGAACGGGGCGAGGCGGGGAACGTAGGCGCCGGTGCGCAGCGGGAAGCCCACGGATTCAAGGGCGTCAAAGGGTTCGCAGGCCACCATCGAGGTCAGTGCCCCGAGCATCGACACGTCCACGTGCTGCCCGTGGCCGGTGTGCTCGGCCTGTAGCAGGGCACTCAAGGTGCCGATGACCGCGAAGAGCGGAGCGGACAGGTCGCCAATCGGCAGGCCGAAGCGCACCGGCGGCTGGCCGGGTTCACCGGCGGTCATCATGACGCCGCTGAGCGCCTGGACGATGGTGTCCATCGCCTTCCGGTCCCCGTTCTCCGTGCCGGCGCCGAAACCGCTGATGGAGGTGTAGACGAGTTTGTCGTTGAGGTGTTTCACACTCGCGTAGTCGATGCCGAGGCGTTTGGTGACGCCGGCGCTGTAGTTCTCCACGACGATGTCCGCTTCGGCAATGAGGTCGAACAGGACCTGCTTGCTCTCAGGGTGCTTCAGGTTCAACGTCACGGATTCCTTGCCGCGGCCGCGGAGCATCATGGAGACGGACATGTCATCCTCCGACGTGCGCCGGACGTTGAGTCCCTGGGACGTGACATAGGGGGAGTTGTTGCGCGAGGAGTCCCCGCCGCGGGTGGGGTTCTCCACCTTGATGACCCGGGCACCGAGCCCCGCCAGCAGCAGGGTCGCATAAGGGCCTGCCAGCGCCGTCGTCAGGTCGATGACTGTCTTGCCCGCCAGGGGCTTGGTCTCAATGCTCATGAGGTGTCTCCTTCAAGTGAACGGTCAGCCGGTCTCCTGCCCAGTCCAGGACAGCGTCCAGGCCGGCTTCCCGGGTAATGCGCTGTAAGTAGTCGCCCACCTGTTCCCCGCCGTTGGCGCGGGTCAGCGGGACCGGCCGGGCGTCGTCGTCGATCCAGCAGGGAAGAACCTCCGCCGCAACGCTGCCGTCCGGGCCGAGGGTGAGAACGGCGATGAGGGTGTTCCGGCTCTCCGGATGGAACGGGTACTCGGGCATGGCCGGATCCGGCTGGAAGCCGAACAGCCGGGTCCTTGCGCGGGCCCAGGCCCGGCGCTCGGGCGAATCATCCGGTGCGCCGCCCAGTGCCCGCGTCACGGTGGCGAAGTTGCCGAGTCCGTGGAAGATCGGGCGGCCGCGGTAGGCCTCCACACCCTTGAGGATGTGGGCGTGGTGGGCGAGCACCGCCACAGCTCCGGCGTCGATGGCCGCATGGGCAATCTGGTACTGGTACTGCGCGATCTCCACCGGCTGGTGCACCAGCCCCTGATGCAGGGCGACGACGACGGCGGCACCCCGGCGGGCATGGCCCGCCACCTGTTCGGTGAAAGCGGCCAGGGACCGCGGTTCGGCGAATGTGTAGGTCCGCGGCGGGCCGCCGGGATTGGCGCCCTGCGGCTCGTAGTGCGTGACGACCTCCACCCAGGCGCAGCCAGCCTTCGAGCTGCCGGCCCAGGACTCCTTGGGTCCCACGCAGTTGACGCTGAGCACGATGACCTGCCGGCCGCCGTGTTCAACAACCGCCGGTTCCCAGGCCTCTGCGAGGTTGCGTCCGGCGCCGGTGGTGGTCAGGCCGCGCTCGCGGCAGTGCCGCCGGGTGTCCTCGATTCCTTTCGCGCCGAAGTCGTACACGTGGTTCCCGGCCAGGGTGAGGACGCCGAACCCGGCTGCGGCGACGGCGTCGAGGGCCGACGGCGGGGCCGGCAGTGCGGGCACGTCCGAGGAGGCCGTGGCAGTGGACGTGGTGTGCGGGACTTCGAGGTGGCCGATGACAAGGTCCGCTTCGGCCAGCACGGGGGCCGCGGCGCTGAAGAGGGACGTGGCGTCGTCGCGCTCCAGGACCAGGTCCCCGGTGGCCATCAGGGTTGTAGCTGTCACTGCTGCTCGTCATTCCGGCGCATCGAGCGGGCGAGGAAGGAACGCAGCCGGTTCGTCTGCGGGTTGCGGAAGAACGCCTCGGACGGCTGGTCCTCGATGACCTTGCCGTCAGCCATGAACACGCAGCGGTCCGCGACTTCGCGGGCGAACTCCATCTCATGGGTCACCACCACCATGGTGCGTCCCGAGGCGGCGAGGGCCTGCATGGTCTGCAGCACCTCGTCGATCAGTTCCGGGTCCAGGGCGCTGGTGGGTTCGTCGAAGAGCAGCACACGGGGTTCGACGGCGACGGCACGGGCGATCGCGACGCGCTGCTGCTGTCCGCCGGAAAGCTGCCGCGGGTACGCGGACGCCTTGTCCGAGAGCCCGACCTTTTCCAGCAGGTCCAGGGCTTTCGCCTTGGCCTGCGCCGGGGCTACGCCGTGCACGGCGACTGGCGCCTCGGTGACATTACGCAGCACGGTCCAGTGCGGAAAGAGGTTGAACTGCTGGAACACCATGCTCATGCGGCGGCGCTGGGCGCGGACACCGGCATCCGTCAGCGGGCGCAGCACCTTTCCCTGCTCGAAGCCAAGCAGCTCCCCGTCCAGGTACATGGCGCCGCCGTCAATGGTTTCAAGCTGGTCCAGGCACCGGACCAGGGTCGACTTGCCGGACCCTGAGGGGCCGAGGATGGCGACAACCTCGCCCTCCTCAACGGTGAGGTCGATGCCGTCCAGGGCCTTGTGGTCCCCGAAGCGCTTGCGCAGGCCCACTACCTCCAGGACGGGGCGGGTTGCCGTGGCGGTGCCCGCGGCCCCGGCCGGGATCTGTGCGGTGTTCATTATTGGTTCTCCTGGGTCCGGACCGCGGCGGTGGTGCCGACGTCGGGCTTGGAACTGGTGGTTGCCTTGGGCGCGGAGCGGGTGGCACCGCGCCCGTAGTATTCTTCGACGCGGCGCTGGAAGAAGGTCAGGATGGTGACGGCCACGAGGTACCAGATCACCGCCACGATCAGCATGGGCACCACGTCATAGGTGCGGTTGTAGATGACCTGGACGGCGTGCAGCAGGTCTCCCATGGCAATCACGCTCACCAGCGATGTGCCCTTCAGGGTGGCGATGATCTGGGAGCCGGTCGGCGGAATGATCACGCGCATGGCCTGCGGCATCACAATCCGGGTGAAGGAGTGCCAGCGGCTGAATCCCATGGCGGACGCGGCGTCGTGCTGTCCCTGGTCCACGGACAGGATGCCGGCGCGGATGATCTCCGCCATGTAGGCGGCCTCATGCAGTGAGAGGCCGATGATGGCGGCGGTCAGCGGGGTGATGAGGTCATTGGTGGACCAGCTGAAGAACTCCGGGCCGAACGGCACGCCGACGGCGATGCGGGGGACGAGGTACGCCAGGTTGAACCAGAAGATCAGCTGGACCAGCGGCGGGACGCCCCGGAAGAAGCCCACAAAGGCCATACATGCCACGCGCACGGGCCAGTAGTCGCTGAGCTGGCCGGCGGCGAGCACGGTTCCCAGGATGGTGCCGAGCACCATGGTGACCACCATGAGCAGGACGCTGGTCATCAGGCCGAGGAGCACGCTGGGTGCGAAGAGGTACTCGGCGACGACGGGCCATTCGAAGCGCTTGTTGGAGATGAGGAAGTAGAGGATGCCGCCGGCTATCAGCAGCAGGAAGGCGGTGCCCAGAATCCGCAGCGGCCTAATCCGGGGACGGGCCTGGGCCACGTCCACGGCGTTGGCGCGTACTGCGGGTCCGGAGGACATGGGGGTGTCCGTTATGCTCATTTGCCTGATTCACCAGCTGTCATGGGGTTCAGTGTGGGGCTCTCCACCGTGACGTCATCCAGCTTCCACTCGGACATGATCCGGTCATATTCGCCGTTCTCGAAGATGCCCTCGAAGGCGGCCAGCATGGCGGGAGCGAGTTCGTTGCTCTTCGGCAGGAACATGGCCAGCTGGTCCACGCCGGCGCCCTGTTCGTCGCTCTGCACCAGGAACTCGAAGGTGCCTTCGTCCTGCGCCTGGATGTCGAGTGCCGCGGTCTGCGTGGTGCCGGCATAGTCCGCGCGGTCCGACTGCACGGCGAGGATAGTGGAGTTGGTGTCCTTGAGGCCGACGAACTCCGGCGCCTCAAGGCCCTTTTCAGCGCACCATTCGGTGTAACGCTCCAGCTGGGACTCGGTGACTGATCCGGTGACGCCGGCTACGCGGGCGCCGCAGAGATCCTCGGGGGCACCGAGATCATCCTTCCGCTCCGCGAGGTAAAGGTAGGAAGTGCGGGTGGTCATCCAGACGACGGCATCGAAGTCGGCTTCCCGTTCAGCCGTGGTGCGGACCGGTCCGTTGAACGCGTCGTAGCGGCCGGAGAGCATGCCGGTGAGCATGGCATCCAGGCCGGAGGCGGTCTGGATGGCGAACGGGACGCCCAGCTGCTCGGACAGGGCTGCCTGGATGTCCGGGTCAATGCCGGTGATGTCACCGTTCTGCTCGAGCGTGCGGTACGGCGGGTGGGTGTCACCGGCGATGTTGATGACGCCGGCGGACTTGATGGCCTCCGGCAGCTGGTCATACACCGGCGCTTCGGTGTTGACCCCGCCGGACGCGGCCTGGCTTCCCTGGCCGCCCGCGGGTTCCGCCTCGCTGTCCGACGCCGAACAGGACGTCAGGGCGAGAAGGACAGCGCCGGCAACGGCGACGGTGCTGAAACGGTTGAGCTTCATGGCGATCTCCTGAGTGTGAGCTGCATCACGGATCAAACTTTCGAGGAGAATATCATGCTGCTTGATATTAATCACGAAGTAATTAGTTCCGTGACGGCACACTGGCACCCCCTCAGGCGACTGCGGCGCGCACCGTTGGGTGCGCGCCGCAGTGTGGCCAGACGGAGGTCTCGCCTGTCAGGAGAAGTTGATCCCGCCGTCGATCAGGACCGTCTGGCCGGTCATGTGGTCCGAATCCGGGCCGGCGAGGAAGGAGACCAGCTTGGCCACGTCCTCCGGCTCAGACACCCGACCGGCCAGGATGTTGTCCACCTGTGCCTGAAGGGCACTGCCGCGGGGTGTGCCGTCCCGCTCCGTGAGGCGCTCATCGATGAGGTCCCACATGGCGGTGCCCACCACACCGGGGGCGTAGGCATTGACCGTGATGTTGTACTTGGCGAACTCCATGGCAGCTGCCTGGGTTAGGCCGCGCACCGCCCACTTGGTGGCCGAGTAGGACGCGAGCACCGGGAAGGGCCGGAACGCCACGATGGACGCTGCCCCGATGATCTTCCCACCGGTGCCCTGGGAGATGAACTGCCGGGCGGCCGCCTGGTAGGAGTAGTAGACGCCCTTGATGTTCACATCCAGCATGCGGTCCAGGGCTTCGGGCTTCACATCCAAGATTTCGTCCACCTGTGCGATTCCGGCGTTGGCGATGAGGACGCTCAGGTTCCCCAGGGCGTTCGTGCCCTCGGCGACCATCCGGGTCACGTCGTCGGGATTCGACACGTCCCCGCTGACGCCGACGGCGCGGCGGCCGCGGGACTCGACGGCAGCGACGACGTCGTCGATGTTCTCCCGGGCGCCGGGCACGTCAGCGACGATGATGTCCAGGCCGTCATCGGCCAGCCGTTCGGCGATGGCACGCCCGATTCCACGGCCTGCTCCGGTGATCAGGGCAACACGGGCTCCGTTTTCTGACATGGTGTCTCCTTTATGGGTGCGATTTACAGGGCTGGTCAGGGGATGAGGATGGCGCGGCCGCGGACTTTCCCGGCCTCGAGGTCGCTGATGGCCTGCTGGAAGTTATCCAGCGGGTACTTCTGTGTGTGCAGCGTGACGGCGCCGCGGGCGGTGAGTGCCATGAGATCCTGCAGGTCGTTGTAGCTGCCCACCAAGTTGCCGATGATGTTGATCTCGGCGGACACCAGGTCGATGGTGGGGACATTTACGTTCTCGCCGTAGCCCACCACCAGGTAGTCGCCGCCCTGCCGGGTCATTGCGATGCCCTCGGACGTCGCCCCGCCTTCGCCGACGAAGTCGATCACCACTTCGGCCCCGTTGCCGCCGGTGAGGTCCAAAACCTGCTGTACCTGTGTGCCGTCCGCGGTGACGGTTTCATCGGCACCGATGCTCTTAGCCAGGTCCAGGGCGGCCGGGTTGCGGTCGACGACGACGATCCGCGCGGGCGTGAGCGCCTTGAGCACCTGGATGCCGATGTGTCCGAGACCGCCGGCGCCGATGGCCACGCAGGTGTCCCGCGGGGTGAGCAGCCGGGCTGCCTTCGCGGCGGCGTGGTAGGCGGTGAGGCCGGCGTCGGCGAGAGCAGCGACGTCGGCCGGTTCCAGCGAGTCATCGATCTTCACCACTGAACGGGCGGTGGTCAGCAGGTAATCGGCGTAGCCGCCGTTGGTGTCGATTCCCGGGAACTTGTTGTTCTCGCAGTGCACGTCGTCTCCGGACCGGCAGGCGCGGCAGAGGCCGCAGGTCGCCAGGGGGTGCAGGATCACCTTGTCCCCCTCGCTCACATTGGTCACGGCGCTGCCGACTGCTTCCACCCAGCCGGCGTTCTCATGGCCGATCGTGTAAGGCAGCTGTACCTGGGATTTCTCCGCCCACTGGCCCTCAAGGATGTGCAGATCGGTGCGGCACACGCCCGCTCCGCCGATCCGGACCAGGACGTCGAACGGACCGGTGACTTCCGGCCGGGGGACTTCGGCCATTTTGAGGCCCTGGCCGTAGCCGACAACCTGGACAGCTCGCATGGTGTTCACGCATTCTCCTTAACAGTGATGGGAAGCAGGGTGTGGTTCTCGCCCGGTTCGGCGCCTTCGGGCCGGTCGGTCTGGTCCGCGCCGGAGCCTTCGTAGCGGGTGCGCAGCAGGCCGCGGCAGAAATGGGCGTTGCCGTCGATGGAGATGCGGGTGGACCGGGCACGGCGCAACGCCAAGGGCACGGTCTCCGCAGGGTAGGAATTCCCCTGATCGTCAACCAGCACCAGAGCCGCGGGATCCAGTGGCAGGCCGAGGGCTTCGCGCCGGCGCACCAGTGCGTCCTTGGCGCGCCCGGCGGGCAGGTCAGCGAGCAGGACCTGCCCGACGTCGGCCTCCGCCAGATTCCGGTCCGCCCGGAGCAGTTCGGTGAGGCAGCGCTCCATTGCCGCTGTGTGGGCTTTGCGGCGGAAGGTCCAGCGCAGCTCGTCCAGGCTCTCCTCCGCTTCATGCCCGAAGGTGCCCCGGTAGCCGGCGTCGGCGGCCAGGCCGGCGTTGATGAGGTCCGAATCGTGGTGGTCGTCGAGTTCCACGGTCACCGTGCCAACCCCGGGCAGGGCGGCTATGGCATCTTTGCTGTCCGACGCCATCAGGTACGCGAAATTCGGTGAGCAGAACGACGTCGGCAGGCGCAGGTGTACGCTGACAGCCGCACCGCGGGCCCCGGGGGCCACCTCGATGGAGCGGACGAAGCCCAGGTCCGTGATCGGTTCGTCCAGCTCCGGGTCCTGAACGGCACCGAGTGCCCGGCGGATCTCGTCCCTCCCCAGAGCGCCGGCATGTGGCGCGGGCCTGGTTTGCACCTGCGTCATTAGACGGCCCCCAGATCCGCGCGTTCTGGCTGCCGGGGCCCCGTTGCGGTCTCCGGTGCGTCCGGAAGACGCAGTTCCTCAGGAACCGGAATGTCATACATCTTCGCCGCGTTGAGGCCCAGGATCTTCTTTTTCTGTTCGGTGGTCAGCGGGGCGTACTCGGTCATGTCCTCTGGAATCTGGAAGTCGACGAACGCCTCGATCAGCCAGCGCGGAGTCCAGATCGCGTAGTCGCTGGAGAACTGGATGCGGTCCTCACCGATCCAGTAGATGAGTTCACCGAGGATCTGCGCGAAGTACCGCGGCCGGGTGTGCATAAACGGCATGGCGACGGCGAGGCCGCCGTGGACATTCGGTTCCTGCGTGGCGATCCAGCAGAAGTCCTCCAGCCGGGGCAGCCCCACATGCTCGACGACAAAGTTCAGGTCCGTGAAGTCCGTTGCGGCGTGGTCCACATCGGAGACGTCGAAGGCGTCCCGGTCCAGCGGGCGGATGGTGGGGCCCTTGTGGACGTGGATATTCTTTACCCCCAGCTTTTGGCACTCCTCGAAGTACCTGTAGGTCCATGGATCGCTCAGCTTGTAGCCGCGGGAATCCCCGTGCCACTCGGCCGTGTAGAGCTTCACGCCCTTGAAACCCATCCGCTCATGGTCGGCGCGCAGCTGGTCCAGTCCGGCTTCGCCGTTGCGCGGGTCGAAGCAGTGGTTGTAGGTAAGGCGCTCCGGATTGGCCGCGGCCAGGCCGTAGGCTTCCTCCGTCTGGCCGAATCCGTTCTTGTAGAACTCACCCAGATAGGCGGGCTGGAAGATCGCGTGGTCCACGTAGCCGTCCTGGAAGAGGTCCTTCATCAGGCGCTCGCTGCCCTGGTAGAGGTAGTCCTCATACGGCCACAGCTCTTCAGCGGGGGAGAGGTTGCGGTGATAGTCGTAGAAGCAGTCAATGAACTGCTTCCCGTGGATGTTCAGCTGGTTCTCCGGCCGCGCGTCCCAGAGGGCGATGTGAGCGTCAACGATGAAATAGTTCTCGCCGTCTTTTGAATACATGTCAGATCTCCGTCTCCTCATGACTGCCATAGTCACGATGCGGTTGACCGTACGGGTTTTCGTTGGCTCCGTGATGTGACGCGAGTCTCAATTTGAGACGCCGTTCCCTGCCGCGGAGCATCCGCGCACGTTAGTCTCGGGGGACGATCTGCAAGGAGGGCGGCAATGAAGCCGGACCATAACAACACCGTTCTTCGGTCTCCGGGCGGAAGCGGCAGCAGCGAGGCCTCCTCCGGTGCCCGGCGGCTGCTGGCATCCTGGCAGCGCAGCCAGGAATACGGCGTCTCCGCGGAAAGCGTGGATCCGGCGTGGACCGGCGAAATACCGGACGACTCGCTGTTCTACCAGTGCGGTCAGGAAGTGCTGGCCGGCTTGCACCAGTCCCTGGTTAATGAGCCCCTCAGCATGATGCTGACGGACGCGGACGGGCTGGTCCTCAACCGGTTCAGCGGCGACTCTTCCCTCCTGCGGGCACTGGACCGTGTGTACCTGGCCCCCGGTTTCGCGTTCTCCGAACGGGAAGCTGGAACGAACGGGCTCGGGCTGGCCCTGGCCGACCGTGTTCCCACGCTGGTTCGGGCAGAGGAGCACTACAGTGCCAGCTTGCGTACCTACACCTGCGCGGCGGCTCCGGTGCTGGATCCCGTCACCGGGAAACTGGAGGGAAGCGTCAACATCACCACGTGGTCCAATGCGTCACCTGGCTTGCTGGTGGCCCTGGCGCAGTCTGCCGCAGCGAATACATCCACCCTGATGTCCAGCCGGTCCCGCCGCGGGGAACCGCAGCCGAAGCCCCAGGGCGGAGTGTTCCGTGTGCAGCGTCCTCGACTGGAGCCCGCCTCGGGGACGATGAGGGCTATGTCCGGCCCCTGGCTGAGGGCGTTTGAAGAAGCCACGGCAGCACTGTCCGCTGGGAAGGTTGTCTCCGCCGTCGGGGAGCCCGGAAGCGGAAGGGCCACGCTGCTTGGCCAGGCGATTCGCCAGGCACGCCCCACCAGCCGCATTCTCTGCGCTTCCGTGCCTGCCCCCGATCTGGTTGAAGACTGGCTGGCGCTCTGGACACCGGAGCTCTCCAAACCAGACACAGCCATCATTCTGGAGAATGCCGATTTCCTTCCTGCGTGGGCTGCACGTGAGCTCGCCGGACAGGTTCGGAACATCCTGCGGGTCCGGAAGCAGGAGCACTCGTTTGCTTTGGGGGCAGCACCCTCACTGCTTTGGGCGTTCACTGCCGTGGACCTCGAGAATATTCCGCCGGATCTGACCCACCTTGCCGCTCATGTGGTTCCGGTTCCGGCCCTCCGGGACCGGACGGCCGACGTGATGCCGCTGGCACGGTTCGCGGCCCGCCAGACCAGGCTGCGGGACCTTGATTTCACCCCGGCAGCTGAGCGCGCACTCACTGAACACGCTTGGCCGGGCAACGTTGATGAACTCATTCGGGTAGTTCATGCCGCCGCACTCCTGACCGAAACTATCGACGTCCGGCACCTGCCGCCGGAATTGCGGGGAGCGTCTACACGGAAACTGACAAGGATGGAAGTTCTTGAACGTGACGAGATCTGCAGGGTTCTCGCCAGGCCGGGCAGTTCCGTCGCGGATGCCGCTGCTGAACTGGGCATCAGCCGTGCCACGGTCTACCGTCGCCTGGCGAAGCTGGGAATTGATCCGCGGAGCCGGTCAGTACCGGACAGCCGCTGACATGACCGGCAGGATTGGTCGGTTAGGGGCTTACTGGAAGACCAGCGCTGCCGCTGTTACGTGATGACGGCGGCACAGCAGAGCAGGACCAAGCTGTGGTTAGAGTGAAACGGACCAGAACCCCAGACCTAATGCGGCAACCGTGAACGCCAGCAGCAGGGCGACGCTTTTGCTAGGCAGCGAATATTCGGAGTCAGCCGCCCATTTGCCCACGCCCTGAAACACAATGACCAGGACCCAGCCCAGGCAGGCCAAGCTACCCGTCAGCGCTGCGACGGGTGCAGGCTTCATCCCCGCGGCGGCCGCCGCAATGATCCCCGCTGCCAGAAGGGCAATGCAGCCCACCAGTGCTGCCCTGATGAACCTGCTGACGGACCGGCGTGACGGACGGCCGGCGGCGCTCTGGAGCTTCATGCGACGGAGCCTAACCCACCCCGCAGCAGTCCGGCCCTATCCGGCGCACTGCTCGGCCGTTAGCGTTGAAAGCATGACGGAGATCCAGATTACGGAACATCCCGAGCAGGCAACGGCGTTTATTCGGGCCCATGTGCCGATGGCCGAACTGGCCGACTTCTTTTCGAGCACGTTCTCGGACGTCATGGCTGCCCTGCAGAAACAGGGCGTGCGACCGGCGGGGCCGCCCTTCGGCAAGTACTACGGGATGCCCAGAGCCACGGTGGATGTGGAAGCTGGATTTCCCGTCGCCGGGAGCATTGAGCCTGCCGGGAACGTCGTGCCCGGGCAGCTGCCGGCCGGCAGGATTGTGCAGGCGACGCACGTCGGGACGTTCGACACGCTGGCCAATACCTATGCGGACATTGAGACCTACTTTGCCGAGCACAAGCTCACACCGAGTGCGGTGATGTGGGAGAACTACCTTGCCGATCCCGAAACCGAGCAGAACTCAGAGGATGCACGGACCCAGATCTGCTGGCCGGTCGACTAGCAGGAAGCCCCTAGAACAACGGCCAGGGGACAGCAGGCATCCCGCCGCTCGGGCCGGGGAACACCGCCGTCGTGCGCAGCCGCGCACAGCGAGCGGCCAGCGCCTCAATCTCCTCAGCTGTCAGCTGCTCAGCCAGCTGCTCTCCCAGCTCACCCTCCAACCCGGCAAGCACCCGGTCGATACCGGCGAGTTCTTCATCGGCGAGCTTCTCGCCGATCCAGCCCCAGAGCACGGTCCGCAGCTTGTGCTCGGCGTGGAAGGTGAGGCCGTGGTCCACGCCGTACCGGTGCCGGTTCGGCATGGCCAGGACGTGGTTGCCCTTGCGGTCGGCATTGTTGACGACGACGTCGAACACCGCCATCCGCCGCAACGCCTCAGTGTCCTCATGGATGAGGGAGATGATCCGGCCGTTTTCGTCCTCGCCCTGGAGGACTTCCTTCCAGCCCGTGGCCGGCACGTCATCCACGGGAATCAGGTCGACGGGGTCCTGCTCCGCATCAGTTTCCTGCCAGAGCTGGACCATGCCCTCGCCGAGCGGACCGTTCCGCAGCCAGGTGTGCGGCACGATGTTCCAGCCCAGGGTCTCGGAGACCAGATAGGCGGCCACCTCGCGGTGCGCCAGGCAGCCGTCGGGGAAATCCCACAGCGGTTTTTCACCGGCAATGGGTTTGTAGACCACCGCCGCATCGCCGATGCTGCCCAGGAAGGTGGCGTTCGACGCCGTCGTGATCCGCCCGGTGAGCGTCAGCTCACCAGTGAGCAGGTCCGGCTCCGGCATTAGTTCTCGGGCAGGGCGCAGGTGTGTCCGTCGGCGTCGATCGGCTGGCCGCAGATGACGCAGATTGGCCGGCCTGCACCCACCACCTCGCGGGTCCGCTTGGCGAATGCCCGGGCGGTGCCCACCGGCATGCGCACCCGCAGCACCTCGGCGGCATCGGCGTCGTCTTCGTCCTCGACGAGGCCGTCGTCGTCCTCATCAACTTCTTCGATGGGGTACGCCTCGATGACCACCTGCGCCCTCGTCGGGTCCCAGCCCAGGCTCATCACACCGGCGCGGAACTGTTCCTCCACCTCATCCAGGTCGTCATTGTCGACGAGCTCCAGCGGGGTGTTCGCCGGAACGTGGAAGGGGTTGCCGTCGATGGTCATGAGCTGGTCGAGGATCTCATCGATCTTCTCGGCGAGCTGGTCCGCCTGCAGTTTTTCCATCGCAATGCTGATGAGCTGCTTGCCTGTCCGCGCCTGCAGGTAGAAGGTGCGCTGCCCGGGGACGCCGACGGTGCCGACGACGACGCGGTCCGGCCAGTCGAAATCATGAACGGTAGTAGGCATAGGACTACTTTAGGCTCCTTGAGCCGGCGGCGCTGCGTGTCCTGCGCCACCGCCCACCGGAGCATCCTCCGGCGCGTGAACGGCAGCGAGCCACGAGAGGTCCCCGGAATCGGTATTGGTGGCGTGGACGGTGGGGCGGCCCGGGCCGTAGCGCACGATCGAGAGCGACGCCGGCCCGACGTCGATGCGCTGGAACATGTCCAGGTGCATGCCGAGCGCGTCGGCGAGGACGGATTTGATGATGTCCCCGTGGCTCACCGCTGCCCAGACGGCGCCCGGCCCGTGCTCGGCCTCGAACGCCGCATCGTGGCGGCGGATCGCAGCGACCGAGCGGGCCTGCATCGTGGCCATGGACTCCCCGCCCGGGAACGTCACGGCCGACGGCTGTGACTGCACCACCTTCCACAGGTCCTCTTTGGCGAGGTCAGCGAGGGTTTGGCCCTGCCACTGGCCGTAATCGCATTCGGTGAGATCGTCGTCGACCGGGGCATGCGGCGTGCCGTGCTGCCGGTCGAGGATGAACTGCGCGGTCTGCCGGCAGCGCTCGAGCGGACTGGACACCACGCCCACCAGTGGCACGGGGGCGAGCCGGTTCCCGGCTGCGGCGGCCTGGTCCTGGCCCACCTGGTCCAGGCTCACACCCGGGGTCCGGCCAGCCAGCAGCCCGGAGGCATTCGCTGTGGTGCGGCCGTGCCGCACGAGGATTACTGTTGCCATCCACCAAGCCTAGTTCCCCGTGCGGCCGGCTTGCCCGACGGCGGCGGCGCGAGCGGCATAAACGCGATCATGCGCTGCTGCCCGTATCCTGCAGTCTGACAACGCGTAGGGGGGGGCACATGAGTGCAGCGGAACCGGAAGATTCAAATGCTGTGCCGGCTGAGGGCACGGTGCTGGATCACCCGGCGGCTTGGGATCGTGTGACGCTGGCCTGGGGCATCGCCCTTGGAGCTGCGGGGCTGCTGTTGTTTGGCGGCCACGCCCTCCTGAAAGGGATCTCCCTCCATGGCGGAAGCGGGCAGCCCCTCCTCTTCTACCTGGTGATGGACGAAAGCCAGTGGAGCTGCTTGCTTTACGTCCTCGGCGGCATTTGTCTGGCAGCGGCGGTTCCGTGTCTGTTTCCGCCGCTGCTGCGCAGAATCCGGCTGCGGTGGCTGCGGTGGTGCCTGAAAGGCTTGCTGGCAATGACGTATCTGGGCCTGCTCGGAGTCTGGGCGCTCTTTTCCCTCTTCCTGTTCTTCATTGCAGGGACCTGGAGCTATTCCTCTTTTTCGGACGGAGAAGGCCATCGTGCGCTGGTCCGGGTGCAGTCCTACGGCGTCGAAATCTGGACGCCTTATGCCGGGCCGCTGTACCAACGCTTCGAGGGGCAGGTGCTGACAGACATGGAGGCGGTCACTGAGGGGAACTGCACGCTCGGTTCCGGGGCAGCCGGCCTGGAACTCACATGCGGCCGGGACACTATTCTCCTTAAACCGGCGGGCGGATAGGGGGCCAGTGGATCCCCGCAGCGCGAGCCGCACGGTGGCACTGCCCAGCTTTCGGCCCCTAGACTGCGCCGCCTAAACGCCGAACTTAGCCCGCCTAACAGAGGAGCACCATGGCCACCATCGCCGAGACCGTCGTCCGCAATCTTGCAGCCAATGGAATCCGGCGAATCTGGGGCGTCCCCGGGGATTCCCTGAACGCGGTGACCGAGGCCATCCGCCGGGAGAAGGGCATCGAGTGGATGCTGGCCCGGCACGAGGAGGAAGCCGCCTTCGCCGCTGCCGGGGAAGCAGCGCTGACGGGCGAACTCGCGGTCTGCGCCGGCAGCTGCGGCCCCGGAAACATGCACCTCATCAACGGGCTTTACGACGCGCACCGCAGCCGGGTGCCCGTGCTCGCGATCGCCGCGCACATCCCGACCGAGGAGATCGGCAGCCAGTACTTCCAGGAGACCCGCCCCACGGAGCTGTTCCGGGACTGCACGGTCTTCTGCGAAATGGTGATGAGCCCCGAGCAGATGCCCAGGCTGCTGGAGATCGCCATGCGGACGGCCATCGAAAAGCGGGGCGTCGCCGTCCTCATCATGACCGGAGACACGGCACTGGACGACGCCGCGGACGAGCGGGTCTTTACGGTCCGCCGCACCGACCCGGTGACCGTGCCTTCTGCGGCGGAGCTGCAGGAAGCGGCGGACACTCTGAACTCCTGCGGCAACGTGACGATCCTCGCCGGCGGCGGAGTGGAAGGTGCCCGCGAGGAGGTCCTCGCCCTAGCCGATGCGCTGGGCGCGCCGATCGTTCACGCCCTGCGCGGCAAGGAATACATCGAGTGGGACAACCCGTTCGACGTCGGCATGACCGGGCTGCTCGGGTTCGCCTCCGGCTACCGCGCCATGGAGGACTGCGATGCGCTGCTGATGCTCGGCACCGACTTCCCGTACCAGCAGTTCTATCCGGAGAAGGCGAAGATCCTTCAGGTGGACATCCGGGGCGAACAGCTCGGCCGCCGGGTGCCGCTCACCCAGGGCATGGTTGGCGGCGTGCGGGAGACGGCCGAGGCGCTGCTGCCGCTGCTCGAGCGGAAGCAGAACCGGTCCCACCTCGAGAAATCGCTGGACCACTACCAGCGCACCCGAAAGCAGCTCGACGACCTGGAGAAACAGGGACCTGGCGCCATCCATCCGCAGCACCTCACGCATCTGATTGATGAACTCGCGGACGACGACGCGGTCTTCCTGCCCGACGTCGGCACTCCGGTTATCTGGGCGTCCAGGCACCTGCACATCGGCCCCCGGCGCCGGCTGATCGGCTCTTTCTGGCACGGCACCATGGCGGCGGCGACCCCGCTGGGCCTGGGCGCGCAGGCGGTGGACCGGAACCGGCAGATTGTTGTCCTTGCCGGCGACGGCGGGCTTGCGATGATGCTCGGCGAGCTGCTGACAGCCGTGCAGCACAAGCTGCCGATCAAGATTGTGGTCTTCGAGAACGCCGCGCTCAGCTTCGTTGAGGTGGAGATGAAGGCCGCGGGCATCGTCAACTTCGGCACCGGGCTTGAGAACCCGGACTTCGGCGCCGTCGCACAGGCCATTGGCATGCACGGCGAGAGCGTCACCCGCCCCGAAGACCTCGAAGACGCGCTGCGCCGAGCGTTTGCCTACGACGGGCCCGCTCTCGTCTCCGTCGCCGTGGAACGGCAGGAGCTCTCCATGCCGCCGAAGATCGAGGCGAAGCAGGCCACGGGATTCACGCTCTACGCGCTGCGCACCGTCCTGGCGGGCAACGGCCGCGAGCTCATCGACCTGGCCCGGGCGAACGCCCGCCAGCTGCTCTAAGCCCGGCTGCACTGTCCAGAAGCGGGTGCGGCGGCTCAGTCCTGGGCCGCACCCGGGGCCGGGCGCCGTTCCTCGTGCTTCCGCCGTGCCCGCGCCGCGAGGAACAGCAGGGACCCGACCGCAATGTACGCCGCGGTGCCGAGCCAGATCGGCCCGGTTTGCTGGGTGAGGAGGGCGACGCTTGCGATGATCGCCAGGACGGGTACAAAGCGCGGAGCGGAGAAATGATCGTGGCCGACTTTGTCTTTTTTGAGGACAAGAACGCTGACGTTGGCGGAAAGGAACACCAGCAGCAGGAGCAGTACGGTGGTTTCGGCCAATGAGGCGACACTTCCGGTCAGGGCCAGAATGATGGTCAGGCCGGCAATGACCACAATTGAAACCCAGGGTGTGCGGCGGGCCGGCAGCACACGGCTAAAGGCCCGGGGGAGCAGCTCGGCCTCTGCCAGTCCGTAGCCGACCCGGCTGGCCATCACCATAAACAGCAGCGCTCCGTTGGAAATCGCGACCAGAGCGATGAGGCTGAACAGCCAGGGCGGGACGCCGACGCCGCTGGCCGCAACGACGTCGAGCAGCGGTCCGCTGGACTCGGCCAGCTCCGCCGGAGGCAGCACGATCACTGCCCCGAGGGCAATCAGCAGATAGACGAAGCCGGCGGTGCCTATGGCTCCGAACAGTGCACGAGGGTAGGACTTGGACGGCTTCCGCACTTCCTCAGCCATGTTCGCCGCAGCCTCGAAGCCAAGGAACGAGAAGAACGCGACGATGGATGCGGCAAAGGCTCCCTCGAGCGGCGGCACGTCCGGAGCGAATTCAAGGAGCCGGGACGGCTCGCCGTTGCCGGAGGTGAGGACGACGCCGGCGACGAAAATGACGATGACCAGACCGCTGACCTCGATGACGGATGCAACCAGGTTCGCGGTAAGGGACTCACGGACGCCGCGCAGGTTGATCAGGGTCAGCAGGATGATGAACGCGACCGCGGCCGGAGCTGCGGGCACGTCGATGATCGCGGTCAGGTAGTCACCGGCGAATGCGTTCGCCAGGGCGGCGGCGGTGGTGATGCCGGAGGCCATCATCAGGAAGCCGATGATAAAGGACAGGTAGGGGATGCCGAAGGCCCGGTCGACGTAGCGCGCGGCTCCGCCGGCGTGCGGATATTTGGTAATCAGTTCCGCATAGGTCGCGGCAGTGAGCATCGCGACGACCAGCGCAATCAGCAGAGGCAGCCAGATAGCGCCGCCGACGTCGGAGGCCATGGTGCCCACCAGGGTATAGATGCCGGCACCGAGGGTGTCTCCCACAATGAACGCGTAGAGCAGCGGCGTGCCGATTGCCCGCTTCAGCCCGGTCTGCGGTTTTGCGGCGGCTTTGTCCGCATCTTTTGTCATTGGGCCATTGGAAGTCCTCTGCCGCTTCAGCGCAAGAGAACTTCCCGAACGAACCTCGGCCAATGGAGCAATGCGGTGATCAGGGCATTCGCCGTCGTGATCCTCATTCGGCTGCTGACCTGCGCGGGATCCTGACGTTCAAACCGCGGTAAACCGGGGCTACCGGTCCTTGTGCTCCGCCTTGAAATTCTCGTCGTCGGCGTTCAGCCCCTCCGCGAGGTTCGAGTGGACCTTGGTGCGGGGATCTGATTTGTCCTGGCTGCCGCTGCCGTCCGGGACCTGTTCGCCGAGATTCTGCATGAGGTTGTCAGCTGCGTTCTCGATCGGATTCGAGGGTTCGCTCTGGGGATCATTCGCATTCGTGTCAGCCACAATGCCTCCTCTAGGTTTAACCATAAGTAACCTTACGATCATAACCCTAGTCGTCAGAGCACCATCGTGTCCTTACTGGGCTCTCTTCCAGGGGAGGTCGGCGTCATCAAGGACCGGGTGCAGCGGGATCATGACCACCGGACGGTGCTGGCGGTGCGCAAGCCGAATGTCCACCGAACCGTTGAGGAACTCCTCGACTGAACCGCGAAACCCTGATTCCCGGGTGCCGACAACGATCAGCGCTGCGTCCAGCCGCTCGGCCAGCCCGGCCAGTTCCTGTGCCGGGCCTCCGGCCAGGGCTCGCACCGACCAGTGCACCTGCAACGAGTCCAGGACTGCAGCGATCTCTGCGCGCAGACCGGGGTCGAACTCCTCGTTCTCCTCGAATGGCACGTCCGGGTCGATGGGCCTGGAGACTACTGTCCCGTCCGGCTTTTCCTCAACCTTTTCGCTGGAGGCGTCCACATTGGCGCAGACCAGTTCAGCGCCAATGTGCTCAGCGAGTCCCGCGGCGGCCTCAACCACTGCGGCGGCCGTACCGCTGACAACGCCGACGACGAGCTGTGGATTGGAGTTTGGCATGTTGGTCGCTCCTTCGGGGGAAGGGATGTGCGGACAGACAATGCCAAGGTGACACAGTCTGGATACTTTGTGCACCGCTCATCCCAGGTTTCAACTCCGGGACAGGCCCATTGGTCATCGGGCGTGAACTGGGAGGAGCGGCCCTGCCGGCGCCGGCAAATGGTCTGCCCTGGCAAGATGAAGGCGTGCGATCCGCGCGGCCGCCTCAACCGGCGGCCTTCCGCACAGAGCGAATCAGGACCGGCTATGCCCAATCCCTCCGTGGTACTCCACAGCCTTCCCGGCGACTACATCATTGCCCGGCTTGCCGCGTCATCGCGTGTGCCCGCTGACCTGCTGTCACTGGCGGATACGGGTGGTTTCGTGTCCGTGACCCGCACTCCGCAGGAGCTCTCGATCGTCTGTCCTGCCCCACTTGCTCCGGAAGGCATGGACGTCGACGGACCGTGGAAGGCTCTCTATGCTTCGGGACCGATGCCTTTCGGGCTAACGGGGGTGGTGGCGTCGCTGGTCGCGCCGCTCTCCGCCGCCGGCTGCCCGGTGTTTGTCACCTCAACCTTCGATGGAGACGTCCTGATGGTCCCGTCCCCGAAATATAGCCAGGCCTGCGAATTGCTGGTAGCGGCGGGGCACACCCTTCGCTGACCGCTCACTTACCGTCGACCGGCGGTGGCGGGAAAGATGCGTCCGACAACGGAGCCCAGGCAGACCATCCGGCGTCGTTCCCCGTCGGACGCAGCACTGAATTTGACCGCCCCGCTTCAAACGGCCGCACGGTGCTCAACTTGTTGAACGCGGCTACCGCCCCAGTATTGGGCGCCGCGCCGGACGAGCGGAAGATGCGGCGGGGAACGCCGTCCTCATAGGACTTGAAAGAAACTTCGTACCCGTCGCCGAGTTCGTCAGCCAGGCGCTGCGCCAGTCGGTTGCCTTCAGCGGTGAAGTCCCGGGCAGCGCCGTCGGACACCCATTCGAAGTCCGGGGTGAGTGACCTGTAGTAGGACTCTTCCCATGCCTGCAGCGAATGGACGAGTTCCGGGCTCAGCCCGGACAGCTCATATGAGATGGGCTCATCCAGCCAGAGCACGGTTCCGGCGTAGTCCGGAAACAGGCGGATTCTTAGTCGGGGCTGCCCGTCCGGAGTGGTCATCTCAGGAGTCTACGGCCGCGGTCCGGGGCGGTGCGAGGGCCAGCCGGTGCCGGGATTCAGCCCTCGCCCCGAGGTACGTGCCGCCAATGATGAGAGCCGCCCCGGCGAAGCCCAGCAGGGCAAGCGGTTCCTGCCCGATGGTGATTCCGATAAGGACAGCCCAGATGGGTTCGGTCCCCATCAGCAGACTCGCCCGGGACCCCGACGTCTGCTGGATGGCCCAGGTCTGGACGAGGAACGCGAAGACACTGCACACCAGGCCCAGATAGAGCACACCCAGCCATTCACCCGGGCCGAAGCCCTGCACCGCGCGGAGCGCACCCCGGAAATCGGCGGCGGTGTAGAGCAGGGCGCAGACCATGCTTTGGACCAGCGTCAGATTGAGTGCACTGAACCCGCGTCCCCTCGTGAGCGCGGAGACGGCTGTGACATGAATGGCACGCACCGCCGCGGCCGCAAGCACGAGCAGGTCCCCCGGCCCGGGTGCCGCAAAGCCATCTGCTGAAACGAGCAGGCAGACACCCACGACGGCGATCACGCCGGCAACGAAAACCGTACGCGGGAGCTTCACCCGGAAGGCAATGCTCTCGGTCACGGGAGTGAACACCACGACCAGGCTGATGATCAGCCCGGCGTTCGTAGCACTCGTGCCCGCGATGCCGTGGGTTTCCAGAATCAGCACCGCTGCCTGGGTAAAGCCCAGAACGACGCCGGTCGCGGCCTCACGGCGGGTCGTCCGGCGCCGGTGCCAAATCAGCCAGATCACTGCCAGTGCCAGGGCGGTGACGAGGAACCGCAAGGACAGGATGACGGTCACGCCGACCGTTCCGGTGAGTGTTTTCGCCGCGAGATAGCTGCTGCCCCAGACCATTGCGACGAGGAGAAGCAGCAGGTCCACTCTGCGTGCGGTGAGAAGCGCGGCAACCCGGCGGCGTCGTTCGCGGGGCTCGGGCGGGGCTGGAGTCAGTATCGGGGAGGGCACTCCATGAGTCTGATGATGATGTATTCGTAAGACCAGAGGCCAAATCCTGAAGTAACAGTTTAGCCTGTCCTTATGGATCTTCATCAGCTGCGGCTGCTGCGGGAGCTTGGCGACCGGGGAAGCCTGGCCGCCGTCGCCCGCGCCTCCCATATCTCGGCGTCGGCGGTCTCCCAGCAACTGACCGCACTGCAGCGCCGTGTGGAGGTTCCGCTGACCGAGCGACGGGGACGGAACCTCGTCCTGACGGAAGCGGGGCGGGCCCTGGCCCGGGCCGCCGTGGACATCAGCGTCGCCATGAGTTCCGCGGAGCAGGCCGTGAGCCGGTACCTCCAGGACCCCAGTGCGACGGTGAGCATTGCCGCGTTCAACAGTGCGGGCCTCACCTGGTTCCGTCCGCTGCTTCAGGCGATGGCCGGTGAGGGGAACCCGCGGCTGCTCTGCTCCGACCGGGATGTGGGGCAGGATGCCTTCCCCGCGCTCGCTGCCGACTATGACCTGGTGATTGCGCACCGCCTTGAGCACAGCAAACCCTGGCCGGGTTCGATCAGCGTTCTTCCGCTGATCCGGGAGCCGCTGGACGTCGCGATGTCCGAGCGGCACCGCCTCGCCCGGGAAACCAGCATCAGCGTGGACGACCTGGCGGGCGAAGAATGGGTGTCAGTCCAGGACGGCTTCCCGCTGATGCCGGCTCTGCAGGCCATCGCCGTTCACACGGGACAGCCCCTGAATATCAGGCATCGAATCAATGAATTCTTTATCGCCACGGAAATCGTTGCCGCCGGTTCCGTCGTGGCACTGATGCCGCGGCACACTGCGTTCCCGCCGGAGGGGAGCGGTTTGGTTCTCAAGCCGATCCGCGACCTGCCGCTCGCCAGGCACGTGGACCTGCTCTGCCGGCCGGAAGCGCTCCATCGGACTGCAGTCCAGCAGGTCGTCACAGCGCTTCGAGAAATTGTGGCGGTGCCCTGATCCCGGGAAAGGGCACCGCGTCCTATCCGCCGTCAAACTTTTTCCACCGCCCCTCGGAAACGACTGCGACGGTGCCATCGAGCACCTGGATAGCCGTCTCTTCGTCGATTGCGTACGACGGAACGCCCAGACCAGCGGCCCACCGTTCGGCGTCGGCCAAGGTATTGGCCGGAAAAGCGAACAGGTGCGGGAAGATCGAAAAGTCCACCACGCCCAGGGTGCGGTCGTCCGCCGCGGCCGGCCACTCCACGAAGTAATCCCCGATGCGCGGCGTCAGGACCATGCTTCCCGCGCTGACTCCAACCCACACGGTATGGGGCAGGGAGGGTAGCAGGTCGGCAAGTCCGGACGCGTGCATCCAATGGTTCAGGTAGGTGGCGTCGCCGCCGTCGACCAGCAGCACATCAGTCTCCCGGACCCAGGGGGCCCAGCGCTCGACGCCGATGGATGGCAGGGCGGTGAGCTCGAGGACACCGAGCGACGCCCAGCCCAGTCCTGTCAGATGAGGGGAGCACGGACCGGCGGCAACCAGTCTGCCCACCGACGCCGGACCGCACGCCGGGTGGCCCCACTGCGCCGTCGGTACCACCAGGGCGTGGGACTCGGCGATGGGCTTGCCGAGCAGGCTGACCAGCGCGGATTCAATGCTGGGGTTTGTCACGCCGCCTGAGGTAAGCAGGAGTTTCATGATGCCCCGTTCATCCGGATGCTGGACCTGCGTTCCATAGCCGCACATCCAGCAGCATCTTGTCCACGCTAGTTGAGGTAGGTGGAGCAGCCGGCATGAAACTCACGCATCGTGGTGGGATTGCCGGCCTTCGCCGGTGTGATCACGTGGGCCTCAAAGTCCCGCGGATTGGCGTGGTGTGCCTGGATTGCTGGCAGTTTCACGTATTTCGACAAATACTCCATAGCGTTCTCCTGCCCGTTGGCGTCATTGGCGTCCACGGCCTGCAGATAGGAACCCATCCATGTGCACAACCAGGTTTCGGCGACTGTAACGTCCTGGACACCGTCCTCGATGACGGGCATTTCCAGTGACGGGTTCTCCTCCGGGTTCGAGTAATCCCTGGACTCGAACTTCCATTCAACGCCCGGCGGCAGCGGCTCCGGGAACTCCTGCGTAGCTTCGAGCAGAGCCTGGTCCATGCAATCCGGCTTGATGGTCTGCATGGTTCCGCTGGGGTCCGACTGCAGGATCTCACCGCCGAGACATGGACGGGGCTCCCACGGGGCCGGTGCTGGACTGGCTTTTGCGTCCGCGACGGCCTGCGCCTCGTTGACTTCCGCGTCCGTCGGTCCGCAGCCTGCGAGCAGTGCGCCTAGCAGCAGCGCCGCCGCGGCGCCCGCAACTCGTTTCCCCATGTGCTTTTATCCCCCGTTGATTAGCTAATCAGACCTTAGACGGCCAAGAGCGGCTTGAACAGGCCGGAATAACAGCGGTGCATGCCCCGCAACAACCGGCTCAATCCAAGGTTCTGGTCCACGTTACTCCGAGACCGGGACGGCGCCAATACTGCCGTGGGCCTTCCCATTCGCGGGCGGCGTCGGTCAGCCAGATAGTCGTGTCCGGATTCCAGCCCGCAAGGACCGTGGACGTATCGCCGTCGACGGTTAGTGCCCGATTGGCGCTGCTCAAATATGCCAGGGCTGAAACATGAACGGCGTCCCACCGCTCCGAGGCTTTCTCCCAGTCAGGGATCACCCAGGCACCGTTCCGTCCGGTGCAGTGGAACCAGTCATGCCGCCGGGAAGCCGTGACCGTCATCGGGTAATCACGGCACAGGGATACCCAGTCGCTTCCGCTGCGAATCTCGTAGGTTTGCCCGGCGCCGCGCACCGGGATGACCGTCGCGGATTCCTCGCCGAAGGAGTCTTCAATGAGGTCCAAGCCCAGGGGTATTCGGGCAACTGTCTGCAGGGTTCCCTGCGGGAAGGACCACCACGTTCCCGACCAATTGGCGGTGGGATCCCGGGGACGGTCCTTCTCAGCTCGGGCTTCTTCGGCACGCGCGGAACGGGCCCAGGCAGACAGAGTTTGTGCCGCATCCCGGGGCAGAGGCGCGGGATCGTCTGCCGGCCGCCAGTCGATGGTCCACTGCCTGGTTGTCCGGTTCTGATCCCACCACTGGGCGGAGGGTATCGTCATGATGTGCCGGGCCAGGGGAGCGAACGCGGCTTTGACCTCCGGCAGGGCCGCAAGGACGTCCTCTCCGTCCGGCTCCTGCCAGGGCTGCGACGTGTTGACCGCCCGAACCAGTGCACTGTCAATGAGGTCGGCCCCTGTCCGCGTTACGTCGAGGGAGTTCAGCCCGGTGAGGAGGTCCGCAAGTGACGGCTCCGGAAGCGCGCCGTCGTCCTCGCCAGAGGCGAGCAGCAATACCGCCCGGCTTGTTCCCGCGCCCGGATCCAGGCTGTAGGCAAGGGGAAACACCGCGGACCTGATCAGCGGGTCCAGCTCCATGGCCAGCTCAAGGCACAGCCGGCGCCCACGCGGCCCTGCCAGCAGTACATCTGCGTCTGCATCCATCGGCTCACCCTATCCGTAACGCGGGTTTCCGCTGCGGAGCACGAGTCCAAGCCCGACATCATGGGCTGGTGGAATCTGATCCGGTAAGCACGATTGACCAAGAGGCAGCGATCCGAATGTGGCAGGCCTACAGTGCCGCGCACCCGGAAGCAGTAGCAGCGTCCCCGGAATACACGGTCGAACATTTCGGGGACACGCAGCGGCTGGCAGACGAACTCCTAAGCCTCGTGCTGAGCGGACGGAAACGCGCGACGTCGGAACTCGTCGCTGACTTCCTGGCCCGGGGAGATGCGGTGCCCCGGATCGGTTCGCACTGGATAGCGTGCAACGGCGCAGGCGCTCCGCGGGTGAGGAAGACGAGATCGTTTTCGAACGGTTCACGGTGGTTTGGCCGCCCCAGCACGCCGACGCGGAGCGCTGACCGGCCCGGCGCACTTCCCTGCTAATCGGGTCGGGCGGCCTCGATCCGTCCGGCAAACCCGGACAGCGAGTCGATGAACCCATCCGGCCCCAGAACTGTGAACGGTGCATCGAAACGCAGGGCCCAGGAAGCCAGCCCCGCCCAGGACCATGACCCGGCCCGCACCCGGCAGCTCGTCTCCGAGACCTGTTCAAGCTCACCGTCCCCGAGCCACGGCGCAATCGCTGCGGCGGGGAGTTCGATCAGCAGTTCGCCGTAGCAGGGCCACGCGTTGCCGTCGTCCGATCCCTTCAAACGCGAGGCTAGGTAGGATCCGGCGCCGCCGGTCGGAACCGGCCGCGGTGTAAAGGCTGCACCCGCCGGGGACTTCGGTGTCATCCGATCCAGCCGGTAGATCCGCCAATCCGCTTTATCCAGGTCCCAGGCGACCAGATACCAGCGGCCCCGGCGGGCGACCACAGCATGCGGTTCCACCCGCCTGGGCGGAACCGACCAGTCCCCGCCGTACTCGAACCGGAGAATCCGGTGCTCGCGGGTGGCGGTGCTGACCGCTTCGAGAACTGCCGGGTCCACACGGGCAGGAGTGCCGGCGTCGGTGAACTGAATTCCTTCCACCCGGTGCCGCAGCCGGGACGGCATCACCTGCTTTACCGTTGTCAGCGCCCGCGCCGCGGCCTCGTCCAGGTCAACCCCGCTGGACGGCGCGCTTTGGAGCGCGACGGCGATGGCCACGGCCTGCTCATCGTCGAACAGCAGCGGCGGGAGTTCCGAACCGGCAGCCAGCCGGTAACCGCCGTCGGGCCCCTTGGCGGCCGTGATCGAGTAGCCCAGCTCGCGGAGCCGGTCGACGTCGCGGCGGACGGTCCGCGATGTCACCTTCAGGCGCTCGGCCAGGACCTGGCCGGGCCAGTCCCGGCGGGACTGCAGCAGCGAGAGCAGGGCAAGCATCCGTGATGAAGTTCCGGGCATGAATTGAGTATGGCCGAAGAAGAGGACACATCCTGTCCGCTACCAGGTTAAGGCTGTTGTCATGGCCGCAGCAGCGGCCCTGACAGCGAACCAAAGGAACAGATCCCATGAGCATCACCACCACTACCCACCTGAACTTCCGCGGCTCCGCCGGGCAGGCCCTGGAGTTCTACCAGCAGGTCTTCGGAGGCACCCTGACGTCAGCAACCTACGGAGACTTTGGCATGCCGAAGGAGGCTCCCGGAGCGGAGAAGATCGTGTTCGGGCAGGTCGAGAGCGCTGACGGTTTCCGGCTGATGGCCTACGACATCCCCGGCCAGGACAGCACCGACATCGCCGGAACCGCTGGGAGCACCCGCCGCGAGAACGGCACCACCGTCACGGACCGTACCTTCTTCCAGTCCCTGCGCGGACAGAGCCTGGAGGAAGTCACAAAGCTCTGGGACGGACTGGCCGACGGCGGCGACATCATCGAACCGCTTGCCGCGTCCGCGTGGAGCCCGGGCTTTGGCATGCTCACTGACCGCTTCGGCGTCACCTGGGTGATCGACGTCGAGGTCCCCTACAACGGGTGAGCTGTGTCCGGCTCTGCGAGCTCCCAGAGGGCATCGAGCAGCGGCCGGACCGGGCCCGAATCCACGGCTCCGCTGCCGGCGGCACGTTCAGCCGCCGCCGGCAGCAGGGCACGGTATGCACGCAGGCCTGCCTCCCGGTGACCGGTTTCAAGCGCGGCAAGACCGGCGAGGAACCAGGACACTTCGAGCATCAGATCGCTGGGAGGATCAGGAAGGCACCCAAGCGCCGATCGTGCTTCCTCCATGCGCCCGGCCCGTACCAGCAGCAGTGGCCGCGCCCACGGCTCGTACGGTCCGAAGTTCCCGTCGGGCAGGTCCGAACCTTTCCGGACAGCACCGGTGAGCTCGGCCAGAGCCGGCAGGCCCGCCCGGAAACCGGGCATCTCCGCGCCGTCCGGCGGCATGGGACGCTGCAGGAAGGTGTACCGGAACCAGGCCGTGAACACCATGGCCAGCGCCCGGTCGAACCGGACAGCGAGGGCATCGATCCGGCTGGCTTCCAGCGACGCCGCCTCAATGCGGCCGAGTGCGCAGAGTGCCTGCATCTGGATCAGGCGTCCCTGGATCTCGAAGGTCGGCAGCTCAGCCTCCACCGCGACGGCGGTGATCTCAGAACCCAGCGCTTCGCGTGCCGCGGCCAGCCCCGCCGTCTTAAAGCTCTGCTGGTACCGGGCGCTGAGCGCGAAACACAGCAGCGCCGGATCGTTCAGCTGCCGTGCGGTCCGCTCGGCCTCGGCGGCTTCGGCCAGGCGGTCCGCGGTGCCGCGCGATTCCATGGCAGCAGTGGCCAGCAGCCTGGCACGGACCCGGGCCGAGGTTTCGGACGGAAGTGCAGCGAGCGTACGCAGGGCAGCGTGGACCACGGCTGCAGCCTGGGCTGGATCATCTGAGCGGGTCCAGCTTCCGGGCACCTCGAACCCGCCGATGACCCGTGCCGCCAGTTCCGGATCTCCGAACTGCTCCGTGGCCGCGATGACTGCTGTGCGCTGCTCGGCTGCCAGCTGGACGGACCCTGACACCGCAAGCACGGGCAGCAGCCGAGCCACGCTTTCCAGCTGGGTGCGCTGACCGGCCTGGGCAGCCGCGGTGGCGGTGCGCCGCAGGAGTGTCCCGCCGTCGTCATCCGGACTCAGGGACGGATCATGGCGCAGGATGCGCTGCTCCAGATCTGCCAGTGGCTGCCCCGGATCCAGGCCGAGATCGTGGCGCAAAGTCGAACGGGCCTTGGACAGCAAAGCCAGGGCATCGGCCTGCCGAGCGCCGCGGTACAGGGCAAGTGCGAGCAGCCGCCAGCCTTCCTCCCGCCACGGGTACTCAGCCACGTGTGCATCCAGCAGGCCAAAGACGTCTTTCGGGCGGCCGAGTTCCAGCCGGGTTTGCGCCAGCTGCTCCACCGTCGACGCACGCAGCTCAGCGACCCTGGCCCGTTCTGCCCTGGCCCAGGGCCGTGCGCCGAACTCCTCGAATGCGGTTCCGCGCCATTCCCCAAGCGCTGCTGCCAGCTGTGCCTCCCGGGCAGCCGGACCCAGCCCCGCAGCGGACTGGACCGCCTGCTCCGCCCGCCACAGGTCGACGTCGTCCGTCCCGAGCCTGAGCGCGTAACCGCCGGGGACGGTCACGAGGATCGCAGGGGGAGTCCGGGCCGGCCGGGCGGGTTCCAGGATGCGGCGGAGTTCACCGACGAAGGTGCGCACGGCACCGAGTGCGCCGGCCGGGGCGTCGTCCCACAAATCTTCGATCAGTCCGTCCGCGGGCACGGCCCGTCCCCGTGCAGCGGTCAGGATCGCCAGGACCTCACGCTGCCGCGCCTTGGACAGCCGGAGCGGGCTGCCGCCGATCTCCGCGCTGACCGGACCGAGGACGCGGAGTCGTAGCTTGCTCACCCGCTGATTCTAGTTCGCGTGCACCCGGCTGATCGGGCGCTGATCCAGCAGTGGGAACCTCGTTCCAGGAACAGCCGCGCAGGCGGCAGGAAAGGAACACCATGGATTTGCAGCTCACCGCGAAAACCGCGTTCATCAGCGGCTCCACACAGGGAATCGGCTACGCGATCGCCAAGGCTCTGGCCGGGGAAGGCGTTCAGGTGACACTCAACGGCCGCGAAACCGGGAAACTCGCAGCCGCCGTCGAAACGCTTCGCCGGGAAGTGCCGGGCGCAGCCGTGGACGGCATTGCGGCGGATTTCTCCGACCCGGACCAGGTTGAACGGCTGTGCACGGAACTGCCCGACGTCGACATCCTGGTCAGCAACGTGGGCCTGTTCGGCCTTCAGCCGTTCACGGAGATTCCCGCCGATGAATGGCGGCGGTATTTCGAGGTCAACACCCTCAGCGGAGTGCAGCTTGCCCGCCGGCTGATGCCGGGGATGCTGGAACGGGGTTGGGGGCGGATTGTGTTTATCAGCAGCGAATCCGGCGTCAGTGTTCCGGCGGACATGATCCACTACGGCGCCTCCAAGGCCGCGATGATGGCGGTTGGAAACGGACTGGCGAAACTCACCCGGGGCACCGGCGTCACGGTGAACTCGGTCCTGGGCGGGCCCACGTATTCTGACGGCGTTGCCGGGACTGTCGAATCACTCGCCGCCCAGACCGGGCTGGCTGCCGGGGAGATGAAGGCCGCGATCATTGCGGCGAACCAGACCACGCTCCTGGAACGGTTCATTGAACCCGCCGAGATTGCCGCCATGACGGTATTCCTGGCGAGCCCGCGGGCCTCCGCAACGAACGGTGCAGCGGTACGGGTCGACGGCGGCGTGCTGACGACGGTGCTTTAGGTCCGCTCCGCCTGATTCCGCTCCCTGTGGTTTCGCTCCCTGTGGTTTCGCTCCGCCCGGTCCCGGATGCCGCGCAGCATCCGTTCCGTCATGAGGAAACTGGCCATTTCCACGGGTTCGACCATGACGCCCGCCCAGACCGTGCGGTAGGCGTAGCGCTCGCGGACCACGAGTCGTGTTGAACCGCCCGCCTGGGGCAGCAGCACGAAAGACCAGGTGAAATCGAAGGGGGCACCGCCGTCGTCGGGACCGGAGACAACCCCGCCGGGCCCGGCGCCGCCGCCAAGGACCAGCGCACTGTCCGGATCCAGCCGAACCACCGAAAGCCCGCCGCCGGGCGCAAGGTTCACTGCGTCCCCGACTGCGTGAACCTGCAGCTCGGGCCGGATCACATTCGCGCTGTGGATGCCCAGACCCATGAGGTTCTCGAGCCAGTCGTAGCTGTAGAAACCGCCGCGGTTCTGGCCCAGCTGCGTGAGCCAGGGCCAGACGGCGGCCGGAGGTGCAGCCACGGTGATGGCGCGGGTTGCTGCGAGGTCAGGCACTGGAACCAGCTCATCGCCGGGCAGGGCCATGCGCAGTTCGTCCTCGGAGGCACCCCACCTCAGCGATGCGCGGCGCAATGCCAATACGGCTGCTGCGGCCGCCGTCGCGCACACTATCCGCCGTCCCCATCCCATGCGCCCCAATATGGCACCGGCACCGGGCTATGGCAATCATGGAAGCCGGTGAACCGCGGGTCCGGCTAGCTGTGCGGCGTGTCCTCGTCCTCGTACCGGTACTCACGGCGCAGGGCCTTGATCTGTTTTTCGCTGAAATAGATGAGCAGGCCGGTGGCGAGGGCGCAGGCCAGCGCACCCAGGACGTTCATCAGCGCCGGTTCCCGCAGCAACAGCACGGCCAGGCCCAGCAGGACGACTGATCCGATCACTGATTGATACCGCCACCAGCTTGTACCGCGGCGTACCGTCGGGTGATTCCGTGGATCCACAGAGCCTCCTTCGTCAGACCGTTACGGTTCCTGTGACCCGGCGGTTATTCCGGCAAACGCACCGGCAGCACCTGAACCGGGGAAGACTGTCTGTTTCATTGCCGTGTCCCCGGAGACGCCGTCGGACGAGGCGTAGTAGGCGCCCAGATCAGTCACATTCGGGTCATGCGGAGCGTACAGCCCCGGTGCCAGTGCCACGACGCGCCCATCCGCAAGCTTGTCTTCCAGCCAGGCGCCCGCGCGGTAATCGACGGACGCGGCGTCCACCACCAGCGGGTACCCCGGGAACCTGGCTCCGACGGCTTCCGGGGATCCGAGGTCCGGAGCCGCCGGAACACCTGCGGACGCGGCTTCATACGGCGCGCAGCGGGTGAGCAGCTGGCCGGCTGCATCGCTCCAGCCGAAGGGATCGAAATTCACGGGCTGGGATCCTTTGCCGCCGGCGACCTGCAGGGCGTTTTCCGTTCCGGCTGAGAGCGCCGTCAGCAGCACACCGATGTCCTCCGGTGCGGTGTCTGCGGCTGCCAGCACCGTCTTGTGCAGCTTCTCTGTGTTCTCCGGCGAGGAGGGCTGGAAGCTGAAGGTGCCGTCGCTGATGCGCACCAGCTGGATGCTTTTGTACAGCGGGCCGGAGCCGCCGTCGCCCATCAGCGTGGTGCAGGACTGTTCCTCTGTCTCCTGAGCCGGGGACTGTGGCGCGGCGGACGTGGCGGGCGCTGCGGCCGGACCGGCGGGCGACGGCGGGACGGAACCTTCGGGCTTGGCTTCGGCCGCCGCCGTGCAACCGGTCAGGAGCAGCAGTGCCAGGGCAGAGACAGAAACGGCTTTTTTCATGGTTCCCCCGAGTGTGTGGACAGTCGTCCCACACCCTAGCCGCCGGGAGGCTCCAAGGCACGCATTCCGGACTCCGGGCAGGGGGCGGGAGCCGAGCGGCGCGCCGCCGCCACGGGGGATCCGCTCGGAGCGGCGAACGACTGGCTCCGGGGCATGTGCGGGGCCGGACGGTAGCATTCGGGAAACAACGACAAACGGGGGACCCATGCCATGTGATGGCTGCAGCACGGCTGCCCAGCTCGATTTCGATTTCAGCATGGCGTTCCAGCCAATTTACGACGCCGTTGAACGCCGGGTCTGGGGTTATGAAGCGCTGGTCCGCGGGACAAACGGCGAGGGCGCCTACGAGGTCCTGTCCAAGGTCTCGCCGGAACAGCTCTACCGCTTCGACCAGGACTGCCGCACCAAAGCCATTGAACTGGCCTCCCGGCTTTTTCCCGCGGGGGAGGAGCTGAAGCTGTCCATCAACTTCCTGCCCAAGGCGGTGTACGAACCCGCCGCGTGCCTGCGGGCAACACTGCGCGCCGCGCGGGAGTTCCGATTCCCGATGTCCTCGATCATGTTTGAGTTCACCGAGAACGAGGAAGTGCGGGACACCGGCCATCTCACCAACATCATCACGGAGTACCGCAGGCACGGGTTCACCACGGCCCTCGATGATTTCGGTGCCGGTTACGCAGGCCTCGGCCTGCTGGCAGATTTCCAGCCGGACCTGATCAAGATCGATATGAAGCTCATCCGGGGAATCGATACCAGTCCGGCCCGCCGGGCAGTCGTCGACGGCATTCTCGCGATTGCCGGGGAACTGGAGATTACGGTGCTGGCGGAGGGCATCGAAAGCGAAGAGGAATTCCTGGTGCTGCAGGAGGCCGGCATCCGGCTGTTCCAGGGCTATTGGTTCGCGCAGCCGGCGTTCGAGGAACTCCCCCAGGTGCGCGGAGGGCAGCTGGCTGCGACATGACCGTCCGCTTCGAATGCACTACTCACACCGCCCTTCCGCTGCGCGAGCTCTTCGACCGTTCACGCAGCATCGATGCCCACAAAGCCTCAATGGCTGCTTCTCGAGAGGAAGCAGTCGCGGGAATAACGTCAGGCCTCATCTCCCTCGGCGAGGAAGTGACCTGGCGGGCCTGGCACTTCGGGCTTCCACTCCGCATGACCAGCAGGATCACCGAAATGGACATACCCCGATGCTTCGTCGATGAACAGGTGAAAGGACCTTTCCGCAGGTTTCGGCATATTCACGAATTCAGCGAAGATACGGCCGGAACCGTGATGGTTGACCGCATAGAGTTCCAGGCGCCTTTCGGTGTCCTGGGGCGCGCGGCTGAAAAGCTGGTGCTCGCTGGATATCTGCGGAAACTGATTGAAGAGCGGAACCGCTATCTGACCATCGGTGGAAACGGCACAAAACAGGGCTGATACCACCCGTTGCCCGTTTGAGTTCCAGATGCAACACTCCGCCCATGAATGATGACTGGCAGCGACTCGAACCACTGCTTCGTTCCGGGGAACGGCTTCGCTGGACGGGGCGCCCCGATCCCGCAGTGAATTTCGCACCGGTGGATATGTTTATGATCCCCTTCAGCATTCTCTGGTGCGGTTTCGCGGTCTTCTGGCTGACGATGGCCGTCAACCTCGGTGCCCCAATCTTCTTTATGGTGTTCGGGGCCGTGTTTGTGCTCGTGGGACTTTACTTCGTTTTTGGACGCTTTCTTTTCAAGCGGCGGGACAAGCGCAGCACCGTCTACGGCCTCACTGATTCCCGGGCGATAGTCGCCAAGGGGACGAGGTCTTCCCAGGACATCCCCCTGAACGGCACTCCGACGCAGGTCAAGCGCTCCCGGGACGGCAGGCACGCAACCATCCTCTTTGGACAGGGGAAGAGGCCGAACGCCTACCAGAACACAGGCCTGGACTTTTTCATGGCGGGATCCTCCCAGGTTGGCTTCTTTGACGTTGCCGATCCCGAAACGCTCCTCCGCGAACTGGACTCGGTCCGCTCAGGCGAGGGACCATGAGCCACCACGAGATACCGAAATCGCCCCAAGGGCCATCCGGGACCACCCATGGAGAAATTCTGTGGTGGACGCTAACAATCGAAGCGGAGCGGAAAGGGTCCTGCGATGACGTTGTCCGCCACATGGTTGCACCGCTAAGCGCGCAGGCGCGTGCCTGGGGAAGCTACCGGTTTGGGTTCGCCCGCAACTTCGATTCAGAGAAACCGCAGGTGAGGTTCCATCTGCGCGCGCACGCCGGGGCTGTGGACAGGGTATGGAAATTCGCTCACGCGCTGGCGGAGGAACGCGGAGCGCAGCTGGGCGCCGTCACGCTCACCGAGCTGCAAAGCCTGGTCTATCCGCCCAAGCCGGGGCGGCCCATACCCGCAGCGATGGAGGCTGTATTCGCGCAGTACGGCGGCATGGAGGGGATGCAGCTGGTGGCGGAAGTTTCCGAACTGGCATCTGACCTGGCGATCTGGTCGGTGAACCGCTTTCCCGCTCGGAAAACCCGGGAATCGCTCGCGGCGCTGCTGCTCTTTGACGCGGCCCACAGCATGATGTGGGGTCCGCGCTCCGCCCGCTGGGCCGACCGCAGGACGGTCAGCTGGGACTACTACTGGAACACTCACCTGAACACCTGCAGCTCGTCCTTCGGTGCGCGTGCCGAACAGGCACGGAGGACGATGCGGGACCAGACCGGCCAGCGTCTCACCGGGGCTCACCGGAAGATGGCGGTCCTTCAGGCCGAGCCTTCGGTCGACGTCTGGCGGAAACGATGGGCGCGGGCCGTCGACATGTACCTGTTCCGGGCGGACAAGAAACGCATCAGCCGCAGTGCGCAGCAAATGGTCCTGGCGGAAAGCATGCTCCTGTGCAACCGAATGGGGTTTTCCCCTCGGGAGGAGGCGGTGCTGGGTTTCTACGCGCAGGCCTGGAGCAGCGGGCGGGAGAGCCCAGACGAGGACCATCCCCACTCCCGCTGATAACAGCAAAGCCGGGCCGCCCGTTTCCAGGCGGCCCGGCTTTATGTTTGGGTGTCAGTTCTGGTCGTCGTCCTTATTTCCGTCGACGGCGTCCTTGATCTTGTCCTTGGCCTGGTCAACCTTCTCCGGGTTGTCCTGGGCGGCGTCCTTCGCCTTGTCTGCCATTCCGCCGAGATCTGCCATGAGGATGCACCTTCCTTCGAGGATCCGGGACCCGGGATACGTCAGTCCCGGCCGGTAGACCCATCGTGCACCCGTCCGGGCGGGGAGTACCACCCCTTTCCGGTTGCCTCTGGATCACCAGCCGCCGCGCGTGGGCGTGTGTCCCTTCCGGGCGTCGTCGGGCATGGTCATTTCCGCGCGCAGGCCCAGCAGCCGGATCGGACGTCCGTCCTCAATGGCGCCGGCAAGATCCAGCGCCCGGGCCAGGACCTCGTCCCGGTCGAAGGTCTCCGGGATCCTGCGGGCATGGGTCTTGGTGGTGAAAGGCGCGTAACGGACCTTCAGCGTCAGACCGATCACCGGCCGCCCCTCCGCCGCCACATCCGCCAGGACGTCGGCAGTCAGCCGCGTGACGGCGTCGCGCACCTGGTCCGGGTCGGTCAGGTTGGTCTGGAAGGTGGTCTCCCGGCTGTGTCCGCGGGCGACCCAGGGCGTGTCATCGACGACGGCGGAGCCGTCGCCGCGGCCGAGGGTGGCGTACCAGGGGCCCATTTTCGGACCGAACTCCGGCACCAGGGCCTGCGGGTCGGCCGCTGCCAGCTCCGCCACGGTGCTGATGCCCAGCTTGGCCAGCCGGGCGGAAATCCTGCTGCCCACGCCCCAGAGTTCCTTGGTGGGCCTGGCGCCCATAACGTCCAGCCAGTTCTCCGCCGTGAGCCGGAACGTGCCGGCCGGCTTGCCGAAGTCGGTGGCGTTCTTGGCGCGGATCAGGGTGTCCCCGATTCCTACGCTGCAGTGCAGCTGCGTCTTCTCCAGGACCGCGGCCTGCAGGCCGCGTGCATAGGCTTCCGGGTCCTCCGCTTCGATCCCGACGAACGCTTCGTCCCAGCCAAGGACCTGCACGACGGCGCCGGGCTGGGCGCGCAGCGCCGCCATCACCGCGTCCGAGGCAGCCAGGTAGGCATCGGCGTCGACCGGTAGGAAAACGGCGTCGGGCACCTTCCGGGCGGCGACGCGCAGCGGCATCCCGGAGCCGACGCCGAACGCCCGCGCCTCGTAGGAGGCCGTGGACACTACGGCCCGTTCGGTGGGGTCTCCCCGGCCGCCCACGATGACGGGCAGGCCTGCGAGTTCCGGGCGCCGGAGCACCTCGACCGCCGCGATGAACTGGTCGAGATCCACGTGCAGCACCCAGGGATTTGAGGTCACGCGCACCAGTGTGCCGGAAAAACGGCGGGCCGGCACCTGTCTGTGCGCGCCCGCGGCGCCTGAGGCGCCGTCCCAGGTCCCGGCGTCGCAGTTCCCTAGCGTGCCAGCGGCTGGCTGGCCCAGGCTTCCGCGTAGAAGTGCGGGGACAGCGATTCCAGCAGCCCGGCATACGTGTCCGGGTCAGCGGCCTGCGCCGAATCCTGCGGAAGCTCCTGTGCAAAGGCGGAAACGCCAAGCCCCGCTTCGCGGTCCTTCACGGTGAGCCCCGCCACCTCCAGCAGCGTGGGATACATGCTCAGCTGGTCCACTCCGGCGCGCAGCTGTTCGTCGCTGCCGCCCGGGATCCAGATGCGGTTGAAGATGGTGCGGTTCGGGTGGTGGTCCAGCTGCTCGTGGAAGGCGTCGCCTGCGCTCATGTGCTTGAGGTGGTCGCCCATGATCACCACGGCGGTGTCCTCCAGGTAGCCCTGGTCTTTCAGGTGGTTCACGAAGGCGGCGACCTGGGTCATGGAGCAGTCGAACGCGGAGGTGACCACGTTCTCGGTGTCCACGTTGCAGTAGTCGTAGATGTGCACCGGCTCGTGGGTGTCCAGCGTGAGCATGGTCAGGTTGAACGGGTTGCCGGTGGCCTCGTACTGCGCGTGCAGCTCGTCGACCTTGTCCCGGGCGTTCGCCATCAGGCGCTCATCGCTCAGGCCCCAGTCGCTGCGGAAGCTCTTCTCCTCTTCGCCGGCGGCACGCCAGTCCGCCAGTCCCTTGATTTCGGAGTAGCCGTGGGTGGTGAGGAAATCGTCCTTGGCGGCGAAGGAGGAGTTCGCTCCGCCGAGGAACACGCTGGTGTAGCCCTGTTCTGCCAGGACGTCGCCCAGGCAGGTGGCGCCGCCAAGGTAGGTGTCTCCCACGGCATCGGTTCCGGTGTTGCCGCTGGAGCTGCTGCCGCCGAATGCGGATCCCTTCAGCGGGATGCCGCACTGGGTGGAGACGAGGCCGGACATGGTCCAGCCGCCGCCCTTGTACTGCTGGTAGTTCTCAACGCTCTGCCAGCCGTCCGCTGTCTGGGTGGCTTCCTTGAGGGGCAGGAACGCGTCCTTCTCGAAAAGCTGGTCGTCCGCGAGGGTCTGCTCCCCGGACTCAAGGTAAATCATTACGAGGTTGCGCTTGTTCTCGCTTCCGGTGACGACGGGAAGCTTGTAGTAGTCGCCGACGTCGTAGGGAGACGTGGCGGCCGCGATGTATTCGGCCATGCTGACCTTGGTCGCGAAGGCCGTGGTTCCGCCGACGACGACCGCGCCCACCAGGCCAGTGGCGATGCTGCGCATGACCCACTTTGCCCGCGGCGACGGGGTGTAGGCGCGGAGCCTGTGGTTCCGCCGGCGGCGTTGGTGAAGCACAACGATTGCCGCAGTGATCAGGATCGGCGCAACGCCGATGGCCAGGATGCTGGTGGTGACGATGCTGCCGCCGCCGCCGTCCGTTTCGACCGAGACCAGGTTCAGCATCAGCTGGGCCACAGAGATGCGGCCCCAGTAGTAATGGATGACGGCCGCGGAGGCCGTCATGGTTAGTCCGGCCCAGATCAGGTGGTAGACCAGGACATGCCCCACGATGACGCCGCCGCGGCGGGTCACGTGACGAAACCGGTCAGACATGGGGACTCCTGCTATTTCTGGGACTGCCGCGTTAGGCGGGACACTCTTGACAAAATGCCCGCCGGCGGGCATTGGAAGAAGACTAGTACCGCTACGATACCCGTTCAACTGCCGTTAATCTGATCGTTACCCCTGCTTCAGCGGGGAAGTTCACACCAGGGCGCTCCGGCAAAACTGCGCCGGAAGCCGGGGATCTGCGCGGACCGGGAATAGATCGGGCCGGTGTGTCCTTGTCCCTGCACATGAAATCCATCGTCTACTCCGACACTGGAGATTCCTCAGTCCTGTCCCTTGCCGAGCGCAGCATCGCGGATCCCGGCCCCGGCGAAGTCCGGGTCCGTGTCACCGTTTCCGGGGTGAACCCGACCGACTGGAAGGCCCGTGCCGGCGCCGGTATTGCGTTCGATGAGGTGGTGCCCAACCAGGACGGTGCAGGCATCATCGACGCCGTCGGCGAGGGGGTCTCAGACCTCGCGGTGGGGGACCGGGTGTGGATCTTCCTCGCTGCGCACGGCCGCCCCACCGGAACAGCCCAGGAATACACTGTTCTTCCTGCCGACCGAGCGGTTCCGCTGCCTGACGGCATAGGGTTCGACGTCGCCGCCAGCCTGGGCGTTCCCGCCATGACCGCGCACCGGGCCCTGACCGTTCATGAGTTCGGCCCGGCTCGCCTGGCGCCGGGTTCCCTGGAGGGACGCATCGTCCTGGTGCAGGGCGGGGCAGGAGCCGTGGGACATGCCGCGATCCAGCTCGCCGCCTGGGCCGGCGCCACCGTGATCGCCACGGTCAGCAGCGACGCCAAGGCAGACCTGGCCCGAGCAGCCGGCGCGCACCACATTGTGCGGTACCCCGATTCAGCCGAAGCCGACCGGATCCGCGAGATTGCTCCCGACGGCGTCGACCAGATCGTGGAGGTGTCCCCGGCGCAGAACGCCGCGCTCGACGTCGAAGTGATCGCGAACCACGGCAGCATTGCCTACTACGCCAACAACAACGGCGAGGAGTTCACCGCGCCCATTGTCGCGAGCTTCGCGAAGAACGTCCGCTGGCAGGGTGTGCTGGTCTACACCGAGGGCGAAGCCGCGCACCAGGCAGCCGTGAAGGACATTACCGAGGCACTGCGCGACGGCGTCCTGCCGGTCGGTGAAACTGCCGGCCTGCCGCTGACCTGGTTCCCGTTGGAAGAGACTGCTGCCGCGCACGACGCCGTCGAAAGCGGTGTAACCGGCAAGGTCCTGATCCGGGTGTGGGACGGCGCTGAATAACCGCGGAGCCTGAACACCGGGGCGCAGCCGGTGCGCGGCCCGCAGTCCGCGCACCGGCCAGGCAGGTGACGGGCTAGAGACCCTCGCCGGAGGGGGACACCAGAATTTTCACGGCAGTCTCGTTGCGGTTGATTAGGGTGTCGAATCCCTCGTCCACCAGTCCCTCGAGCCCGATTTTCCCCGTGATGAAGGGTGAAAGGTCGATCTTTCCCGACTCCACGAGCGCAATCGTGGCGGGATGGGAATTCACGTAGGCGATTGTGCCCCGCATGTCGATTTCCTTCATGACCAGTTTGTGGATGTCGAAGTCCGAACGCTTGCCCCAGATCGACACCACCACCAGCACCCCGGTGGGACGCAGAGCGTCCATGAGGGTATCCAGCACTGCCTGGACGCTGCTGCATTCAAAGGCGACATCTGCACCCTTGCCGTCCGTCAGCTTCCGTACCTCTTCGGCGACATCCACCTCTGACGGATCGAGGGCGTAGTCAGCGACGCCGGCTTCCAGTGCCTTCTCCCGCCGGAGCGGGCTGAGCTCGGAGATGGCAACGGTGACCCCCTGCGCCTTGAGCACCGCTGCGGTGAGCAGGCCGATCGGTCCCGCGCCACCGACCAATGCCACGTCCCCCGCTTTGGCTCCGGACCGCTCTACGGCGTGGTAACCGACAGACAGGTCCGGAGAAGTCGTGTCCCAGCGTGACCGGGAGCCCTCCACCGGAGATCGGGTGCCTCTGCCCGTGGGCAGGAGCAAAGATCGGTCCTTCCAGGTACTCATGCAGGTCGGTGCCGCAGATACCGCACCAGGCGACGTCGATCCCCACGGTTCCCGGGGTGACCTCAGGCGCCGGGAGCTCATCCACGCGGATATCGCCGCGGTCGTGGTAGCGGGCTGCTTTCATGGCTGCTCCTTTACTTGCCGAAGAACGCGGGGTCTTTTTCCGCGCTCGTTCTCAACGCTAGGCCCGCAGGCCTGCGCAGGCACAGGGCGCAATTGAGGCAGTAGCGTAGGGTTACCCAAACGCCAGCCGGGGCATACCCGGCCCGGCACTGCACCCAACTGCGCCTACAGGGGGAATAGTCATGGCTGGCGAGCGGAAAGCCCGAAAACCGCCCAACCCGGACCGGGTCCCGCATCCTCTGCTGAGCCTTTCCTTCCTGCTTTGGGCTGTGCTGATAGCCCTGGGCGGACCGCTCGTCTGGTGGCGCGTACTTGGAACAGCGGCAATGGTTGGCCTGTGCCTGTTTGGCCTGTACCAGTGGGCCAGAGCGCGCCGGGCCGAGGCCGGGCGCAGTCAGGCGGGCTGAACTGTCCGGAGAACTGGCTCGCAACTCGCGCTCACGGAGGCCAAGCTGCCTCCCACTTGGCCCTTTGCGCAGGTCAGGCCTCATGGGAGGGTGGAGGGCATGAACTCCACAGCCCCCGGCTCCGCAGACGCCCGCCCCGCCCTGAGCCCCGGCATGGCCCGGATGCTCCAGCTCAGTGCCGCGGTCGCGTTCACGGTGCTGGGTGCCGGCTTGTGGTGGAGCTGGTTCGCTTGGGACACCGCCGCCGGCACAGACGCGGCAGGGTCACAGACCGGCCCGTACGCAGTGTGGCAGGTGGCGGGGTGCGTCCTCAGCTGGATCGTGCTCGTCTGGTTTGGGGTGAGGGTCCTTCGTCCCTTCCTGCTAACAGCGGCACTCCCGGTCGGGTTCACCGCCGCCTGGATTCTGACCGTGGCGCTCACAGACGACTCCGGGCTGTGGGCGGTGGGAGCCGTCCTCGTAGCCGGAGGAACGGTGGCCGGGAACGCCGCGCTGGTCTGGGTGCTTCGGGCCTTCGCACGGCGGAATCACGCAGGTAGCGCAGCGCCCTAGTCTGGTCCTGTGCCGCCGGGCTACGGTATCCCCATGCCCAGCAGTACAGTCCAGGACCAGAGGCTGCGGGACCTGGCGGTGCTCCGCCGCGTGCGGGACCGGATCGACCGGGAGTACGCCCAGCCGCTGAACGTTGATGCGCTCGCACGCGATGCGCATATGTCCTCCGGCCACCTGAGCCGTGAATTCAGGCGGGCCTTCGGTGAAGCACCGTATTCCTATTTGATGACCCGTCGGATCGAACGAGCCATGGCCCTGCTGCGCCGCGGCGACCTGTCCGTGACCGAGGTGTGCTTCGCCGTCGGCTGTTCCTCTCTTGGTACTTTCAGCACCCGCTTCACCGAGCTGGTCGGGGTTCCGCCGAGCACCTACCGCCGCGAGCATGCGGACGCTACAAAAGGCATCCCGTCCTGCATCGCGAAGAACGTCTCCAAACCGGTCAGGAATCGAGAAGCGCAGCCGGCATCCCGGTAACTAGCGTTACCGGCATGAACCTGAACATACACAACAGTTTCCTGCCCCAGACGGACCCCGACGAGTCCCTCGCCTTCTACCGTGACGCCCTCGGTTTCGAGGTGAGGAACGACGTCGGTTACGAGGGAATGCGCTGGATCACCGTAGGCCCGGCGGACCAGCCGGAAGTCTCCGTGGTGCTGTATCCGCCCTCGGCAGACCCCGCAGTCACGGAAGAAGAGACGCGGATGATCGCCGAGATGATGGCCAAGGGTACCTTCGCCACCCTGGTCCTCTCCTCCCCGGATGTGGATGCGGCGTTCGACGCGGTGCAGGCGGCCGGCGCAGAAGTAATCCAGGAGCCGACCGACCAGCCCTACGGCATCCGCGACTGTGCCTTCCGCGACCCGGCCGGCAACCAGATCCGCATCAACGGCGTCTAGCTACCAGGGCAGCACGCCGTTCTCATCGCTGTAGGTTCCGGTGGGTCCGTCCACGTCCAGTGTGGCCATTCGCACGACGACGGCGGCGCTTTCCTCAACCGGGCGGCCGCCCTCCATTTCCGCGGTCATGTCCGTGGCCGTGTAGCCCGGCTCCAGGGCGTTGAACTTGATGCCCGGATGGGCCTTGGCGTACTGCACGGTGAGCATGGTCGCGGCGGACTTGGACGCGGCGTAGAGCGGCCCGCTGGTGATGTGGAATTCCGGGCGCTCGGGGGTGGTGGCGGCCCAGAAGGACCCCATGCTGCTGGTGATGTTCACGACCATCGGGTTAGCCGAACGGCGCAGCCACGGCAGCGCGGCCTCGGTAACCCTGACAATGCCGACGGCGTTGGTATCGAAGGAGCGCAGCGCAGACGGACCGTCCGGAACGCCGGTGGCCATCACGCCGGCGTTGTTGATCAGCACGTCCAGGGCTCCCTCGGTGCGGCCGATAGTCTCCAGCGCCTGGCCGACCGAAGCGTCGTCGGTGACGTCCAGCTGCACGAAGCGGGCTCCAAGTTCTGCCGCTGCCTTTTCGCCGCGTTCGGCATCCCGGGCGCCGATGTAGACGGTGTGGCCCAGGGCGAGCAGCTGGCGGGCAGTTTCGAAGCCGATGCCGCGGTTGGCGCCGGTGATCAATGTGACGGTCATGGGAATCCTCTGGTTCGACGGGGCGGCCCCGGATCGGGCCCTGCTTCGACGCTAGGAGCCGGGTCCGGGACGAACCAGTGCCCCCTTCAGCCGGGGGTGTGACAGGGCCCCCTCAAGATGCCCCGCGGCGTCGTACTGTAATCCATGACTGAGACCACCAACGCGCTGGGCGCCTACCTGCGGGCCCGCCGTGCGCTTGTGACTCCGCAGGAAGCAGGGATTCCCGACGGCGGGGTGCGGCGGGTGCCCGGGCTGCGGCGCGAGGAAGTGGCCCTGCTGGCCGGAATCAGTGCCGATTATTACCTGCGGCTGGAACGCGGCCGCGACCGTAACCCCTCCCTGCAGGTGGTGGAGTCCCTGGCCCGTGTGCTGCGCCTGGACCAGGACCACCTGGCGCACCTCACCGCACTGGTGTGCGAGGCGCCGCGGCCGCGCCGGCGGAAGGCCCGGGCCGAAGTGCCGCCGCCCAGCGCGCTCAACCTGCTGAACTCCATGACCCAGCCGGCGTTCCTTGAGGGACGTTACTTCGACATCCTGGCTGCCAATCCGCTGGCCACCGCACTGTCTCCCCGGCTGTCAGTGGGCGGAAACCAGCTGCGGGACATGTTCCTGGACCCTGCCGAACAGGACCTCTACCCGGATTGGGAAAACGTCACCGAATGCCTGGTGGGGAGCCTGCGGCAGGCGGTGGGCAAGGACATTGACGATCCCCGGTTCATCGAACTCACCGGTGAGCTGTCACTGGCCAGTCCCCGGTTCGTCCAGCTCTGGGCCAGGCATGACGTCAAGGGCAGGGTGGGTGGATCCATCCGGCTGAACCACCCGCAGGTCGGCGAACTGACCCTGAACCGTGAACGCCTGGAGGTCGGCGGAGCGGACGGGATCACCCTGGTGGTCTTCCACCCGGAGCAGGGGACCGACGACGCCGGCAAGCTGGCGCTGCTCGCCTCGGCCCACCTGCCCGCAACCGGGGGACCGCAGGCTGCGGGGACACGGCGTGAGGAACCGCGGCGTGCGGATTCCAAGCGTTCGGGTTCGACGGAATCCGCAGTCTGAGCCGGGCCGCCACCTCCGTGGGAGGGGCCGGCTGCATATCCCATCCTTCGTTACCCATGTGACTGGGGTGGTCCCTTCCGGCAACATGCGTCACGAAGGGTGGGAAACTATGCGCGTTGGGCCGGGGTGGGGTCGGGCCCTGCACATCCCGCCGGGTCGGGCTGGGGCGGTCCTCATGCTGCCAGCCGCGTAGGCTGGGAGGGTGCGCAAAGAGACCCTGTGGGAAGTAAAGAAACGCCAGAACCCCGAGCACTCAGCCTGGTACATCCAGCGCTTTGAGCAGATGCGGGAAGAGGGAGCAGACCTGCACGGGGAAGCCCGGCTCGTGGATGCCATGCTTCCGCGCGGAGCCCGGATTCTCGACGCCGGCTGCGGCCCCGGACGCGTCGGCGGCGAGCTCGCCCGGCGCGGACACAGCGTCGTCGGCGTTGACGTTGATCCGGAACTGATTGCCGCCGCGCAGAAGGACTTCCCGGACGTTCCCTGGTTCACCATGGACCTGACCGAACTGGACCTCCCCGCCGAAGGCATTACCGAGCCGTTCGACCTGATTGTCAGCGCCGGAAACGTCATGGCTTTCCTCGCCCCCGGCACCGCACAGGATGCGCTGGCCCGCATGGCCGGCCATCTGGCGCCGGGCGGGCGGATCGTCGTCGGCTTCGGTGCCGGGCGCGGATACGACTTCGGCACGTTCTTTGAAGATGCCTCAGCCGTGGGCCTGACGGTTCAGCAGAAGTTCTCCACCTGGGACCTGCGCCCGTTCGACGTCGAATCGGACTTCCTGGTCGCCTTCCTGGGCCGCCGCTGACTTAGGCTCCACCCGCTGGCTCCGGAGTTCGATCAGGGGTGAATGGGGCTCGGTCGGCTCATCCCTCGGGGAGCTAACGTTGCTTGGGGTCCGGCTACCAAATCCTTCGGGGAGCTAACGTTGCTTTGGGCTTGCCTAAGGGACGTTATCTCCCCAAAGGATGGAGCCGGGTGCCTCTAAACGACGCCAGCTCCCCGAAGGATTCCTGGGGCGTGTGCGGGCTGGGCCTGGGACGCAGGCTGCAAAGGGACCAGGTTCCATTCCGTGTGCGTCCTGGCTCTGGCATCTCCCCGCTTTAGGCCGAGCTGCACTTCTGTCCGCCGCGCCGCCCGTTCCCGCCCCCGCTCACCTTGCGCCCCCGCCCACCTTGCGCCGCGCTCGCGCCGCTCGGGTCCCGCTGGCGACGTGCCCCGAGCCCCGGCCCCGAACTACCCCCGCCCGGAGCGAGGCGTCCGCTCCAATTTCCCGCCGGTCACACCAGTTTGAACCTGACTCATTGTTCACTATGAGGCACATCACTACAGTCGTAGGATGTCCAACGTTGGATTTCTTGCCGTGATTGATTCCGGGCAGATCCGGTGGCGGACTGGTCCCGCGGCCGTCCGGCAGCGGGCCCGGCCGCCGGCAGGTTTACTGCCGGCTCTCGAAAGGACCGAAATGTCCCGATCAACCCTGCTTCGAAGGCGCAGCCGTTTAGCCGCTGCCGCGCTCGCCGTCGGCGTCGCGCTTTCCGGTGTTCTGGTTGCCGGACCGGCAGCCGCGGCACCCACTGATCCGCCCGGAACCTTCAGCGAGCAAAACCTCGGAGCCACACTCGTGAGCCCCTTCGCCGCGTACCGCATCCCGGCCTTGAGCTACCTCGGCAACGGAGTCGTTGTCGCAGCCTGGGACGGGCGCCCCAACAACGCCGCAGACTCGCCCAACCCCAATTCGATCGTGATGCGCCGCAGCACCGACGGCGGAGCCACTTGGGACACGCAACGCACCATCCTCGCCGGATTCCAGGACTCCGCGAACAACGGTGCGGGCAAGTACGGCTACAGCGACCCCAGCTTTGTCTACGATGCTGAGGCCGGGAAGCTCTTCCTTTTCTCCGTTTACTCAAAGAACGCGGGCTTCGCCAGCAGCACCTTCGGCAACGACGACGCAAACCGGAACATCATCAGCGCGCAGGTTGCCGAATCCAGCGACGGCGGACTGACCTGGGGTGCGCCACGGCTCATCACCAGCATCGTGAAGCCGGGGTCCAGCACCACCAACCCGCAGCCCGGCGACGTGCGCAGCATGTTCGCCACCTCAGGAGAAGGCATTCAGCTGCGTTATGGACCCCACGCGGGAAGGCTGATTCAGCAGTTTGCCGGAGACGTTCGCCAGGCCGACGGCACCAATGCCATTCAGGCCTACAGCGTGTACTCCGACGACCACGGGGCAACCTGGGTCAAAGGCGCGAACGTGGGCACCCGGATGGACGAAAACAAGACGGTTGAACTGTCTGACGGCCGGGTCATGCTCAATTCGCGCTCCAACAATGCGGCGGACAACGCGCGCAAGGTGGCCATTTCCAACGACGGCGGCGCCTCCTACGGGCCTGTCACGCTGGACACTGCACTGACTGATCCCGCTAACAACGCGGCAATCGCCCGGCTGTTCCCGAACGCACCCGCGGGCAGCGCCGACGCGAAGAAGCTGATCTTCACCAACGCGAATAATCCGGACAGCAGGCAGAACGTGTCCGCCCGGGTTTCCTGCGACGACGGCGCCACCTGGGGCGTGCCGAGGACCATCCGTTCCGGATTCTCCGCCTACTCGACCGTGACCCGGCTGGAGGACGGTCAGGTGGGCGTGCTGTACGAATCGAGCTACAGCAATGGCATCATGTTCGCGAAGTTCAGCGACAGTTGGCTGAACAGCTGCACGCCGCCCCCGGCTCCCAGTACCACCACCATCGCCGGGGTAAGCATTGCGGGGACCCGGACTGACACCTCACGTGACCTTGCGGCCACCCCGTACAGTGCCGGCCAAAGTGTCAGCTACAGCTTTACGGTCAAGAACAACAACACCGGCGCGGTTACTGTGACCCCCACGGCCGGGAACTTCGCGCCGTTCACCGCTCCGGGAACAGGCAACTGCCGGTATCTCTCCCTGGCTGCGGGGGCCTCCTACGTCTGCACCACCCCGGCGCACACCATATCCGCCGAGGAAGCAGCCCAGGGGTACTTCGTCCCGGATACCACCTGGGCGATATCCGGTGCAGCCTCGGGCACGGACAAAGTCCTGGGGTATCCGGTGGCGCTCAGGAGCGGTATCCAGGCTCCTGCCAGCTCCCTGGCCGGAGTGAGCATCGCCGGCAGCCGCACCGACGCCTCACGGGACGTTGCGGCCAACCCCTATACCGCGGGCGAGGTGGTTCCGTACCGGTTCGCAGTCAGCAACACCGGGCCGGCGACGGCAGCGGTGGCCCCAACCGCCGGGAACTTCAGTCCGTTCGTGCCCCCGGGGACGGGCAACTGCCGCTACTCGTCCCTGCCGGCCGGGGCGGGATACACCTGTGCTACCCCGCGCTACACGGTCACTGCCGCAGACGTGGCGAGGGGGTACTTCGTCCCCGACACAACTTGGAACATAACCGGGGCTTCCAGTGCTGCCGGCCGGGTGCTCGGTGAAGCCGTCAGGCTGAAGTAACCAAGAAGGAACTCCCGCCCATCGAGATGACAGTTACGGCTCTTTTGGAGCCTCATACGAGCCGTAACTGCTATCTCGATGGTTGGGGGTGGGGGAGTAGGCCCCGGGGACGGGCGCCGGGGGAACCGGAGGAATCACGGCACCGGTCACCGGATCCGTAGCCGGTTTGGCCGGAGCGTCCTCATCCTTGAGCTGCCGGACCTCGGACTTGAAGATCCGCAGCGACTGGCCGACGCTGCGCGCCAGCCCGGGCAGCTTCGGAGCGCCGAAAAGAAGAATCGCCAGGACGACGATGATGACAATGTGCCAGCCTTCAAGCCTCATGAGTATGTGCCTTCCGCAGGGGTTGTAAGAGCAGAAACAGATGAACCGTGCAGCGCCCGGATGAGGGCGCGGTCCCGGTCCTGCAGGCACCGGGCGCCCACAGACGAGTCCGGACAGTTCAGTTCGAAGCCGTGATAGGCCCCGGGATAGACATGCAGCTCCGTGGGAACGCCGGCCTGCAGCAGCCGCATTCCAAAGGAAATGTCCTCGTCGCGGAACAGGTCCAGTTCACCGGTCTGGAGCAGTGCCGGCGGCAATCCTGCCAGGTCCTCAGCCAGCGCCGGCGCTGCATACGGCGAAGCGGGACCATCGGATCCCAGATAACAGCCCCAGGCGAACTTGCTGTGGGCCCGGTTCCAGGTGGGTATTCCACTGAATTCCCGGGCGGATCCGGAGCTGTGGGTGGGATCCAGCATCGGGTACATCAAATACAGGAACGCCAGGGGCAGCCCTGCCTGGTCCCGGTTCAGCAGGGCGAGCCCGGCCGCCAGTCCGCCGCCGGCACTGGACCCGGCGACAGCCACCCGTTCCGGATCAACGCCGAGGTCCGCTGCCGAAGCAAAGAGCCACTGCAGTCCGGCCAGCGCGTCATCCAGCGGCGCAGGGAACGGATGCTCCGGTGCCAGCCGGTAATCGACGGCGGCAACCACGGCACCGGTGCGCGCGCACAGGGAAGCGCAGTACGCCGAGTCCAGCTCCACGCTGCCGGCGATCATCCCGCCTCCGTGCAGCCAGTAAATTGCCGGGTGCGGTCCGTCGCCGGACGGGGTGAAAACCCTGAGCGGCACGCCGCCGGTCACAAAGTCCTGAACCTTCACCCCGGGAACGACGGCGGTGTCGGGAGCTTCCGCACCCGCTCGGAAGCCGGCCAGCTCGGCCAGGGACACCGGAGGCGGATGCTCCTCTGAAAAAGCGAGCCCCGGCAGCAGCTCCGGATCCACGCGGTCCCGGAAGGACCCCACCTCCCGGAAGGACTTCACGGCCCGGAACGTCGTCACGGTGCCAGCGCGTCCGCGAACCAGCCGGTGATGGTCGCCGGATGCGTAATGGCAGTACCCACAACGACGGCGAAGGCTCCCGCGTCCAGTGCGGCGCGCCCCTGGGCGGGGGTGTGGATGCGGCCTTCGGCGATCAGGGGCAGCCCGAGATCCAGGGCAGCGATCTCAGCAATCAGCTCCAGATCCGGTCCATCGGTTTTTGGCCGCTCTCCGGTGTACCCGGCGAGGGTGGTGCCAAGAATATCCGCGCCTGCCTCGGCCGCAGCCACGGCGTCGGCCGCTGAACCGCAGTCGGCCATGACCAGCGCGGGGGAGCCATCATGGACACCGGTGACGGTCTGCGCCAGGGACAGCCCGTCCGGACGTTCGCGGCGGGTGCCGTCCAGCGCCACGATGTGCGCACCGGCGCTGGCACAGGCCAGGGCATGATGCAGTGTAGGCGTGATGAAAACGCCGTCGTGCCCGTCTTTCCACAGCCCGATCACCGGAACTTCGACGGCGGCACGCACGGCCTGGATGTCACCGAGCCCCTGTACCCGAACAGCGGCCGCGCCGCCGATCACCGCGGACTGGGCCATCTGGGCAGTGGTGCGCGGATCCCGCATCGGTTCGCCGGGGTAGGCCTGGCAGGAGACGATCAGGGATGAGTGCAGGGTTTCGAGACTAAGCATGGGAGCCTTCGGTAGCGGGGATCAGCGTCAGGGCACGGCGGGCGGCGCCGCGGATGGCGGCGGTTGCACCAAGCTGCGCGGGAACGATTTTCAGTCCGGCCAGCGGCGGGAGCAGCTCGGCGCGTGCCTGGGCCTCCATTTCCTCCCACCAGAGCGGACCGGCGAAGGCCAGCCCGCCGCCCACCACCACGATGTGCGGATCAAGGACGTTGGCCAGTCCGCCGATTGCGGAGCCGGCAGCGGCAGCGCCGCGGCGCAGCGCCTCGGCGGCTGCCGGATCTCCGCCGGCTGCCAGGGAGTAGACGCCGCGGGTGTCTGTGGCAGTGCTGCCGCCCAGCCGGCTGTAGAGCGCGAAGATGCCCGGCCCGGAGGCGACGGCCTCCACGTGCCCGGCTCCGCCGCAGCTGCAGGGCAGCGGCTCTCCGGCGTCAACGGCGAACGGAGAGGCCAGGTGGCCGGTGTGCCCGGCAGCGAAGGAAGCGCCTTCCAGCGGCTGGCCGTCCAGCACGTAGCTGCCGCCCACCCCGGTACCCATGCCCATGAACAGGACACTGGGAACCCCGGCGCCGGCGCCGAGCCAGCTTTCGCCGAGGGCGTGCGCGTGGACGTCGTTCAGTGCCGTGGCGGGCAGGCCCGTGCGCACCGTCAGTTCCGCCGCCAGCGCCGTTCCGGCCCAGCCGCGGATTGAGTCCGTTGCGGAGAGCACGACGCCGCGGGCTGAGTCGATCACGCCGGCCGAGCCGATGCCGAGTGAGTCCACCTGCAGGCCGCGGCTCTCCGCCTCGGCCTGCAGGGAACGGACCAGGCCCGCGGCAGCCTGCAGGACCTTGCCGGCACCGGCCTGCGACGGCGTCGGTGCCTCGGCGGAGAACACCACGTTCCCGCCGGCGTCGACAATCCCGCCGGCAGTCTTGGTGCCGCCCAGATCGATCCCGAGAACATGCCGCATGGGGATCAGAGCAGTCCGCTGCGTTCGAGGATGCTGCGGATGGCAGCGGTCTCGGCGTCGTTCAGGGCAGTCATCGGCGTGGACATCACGTTGGTGTCAATGACGCCCAGCAGCATCAGTGCGGTCTTGAATGCGCCCAGGCCCGCGGCGCCGGGGGAGACCCGGCCGGGCGTGGGCGTGTAGACAATGTCGAAGAGCCCGGCGAGCCGGTCCTGGATCCGCGCGGCTTCGGCGTAGTTGCCTGCCTTGGCTGCCGCGTACAGGGCGGCGTAGCCCGCGGGATCCACGTTGCCGAGTCCGGGAACGACGCCGGCGGCGCCGCCCAGCAGGGCACCGTCCACCACTACCTCGTGCCCGGTGAAGACGGCGAAGTCAGGAAGTCCCCGGGTAGCGAGCAGCAGCTGGCGGAAGGACACGTCGTCACCGGAGGAGTCCTTGACGCCGGCGAGCACGCCGTCCTGCGCCAGCTGGACCAGCAGCGGCAGCGGCAGCTTGAAGTGGGTGCGGACCGGAACGTCGTACGCGAACAGCGGTACGTCCAGGGCAGCATGCAGGGAACGGAAATGCGTATCGGTTTCGGCGATGTCGGAGATGGCGTAGAACTGCGACGTCGCCACGATGGCGTCAGCGCCCAGGCCCACCAGCCGGCGTCCTTCTTCGATGGTGCGGGCGGTGGTCTGCTCGCAGGCACCGGCAATGATGGGCACCTCTCCGGCGTTGACGCCGGCGACGGTGCGGATCACGGTGTCCCGTTCGGCGTTGGTCAGGTAGGGGACTTCACCGGAGGAGCCGAGGATGAACAGCCCGGTGACGCCGCCGTCGAGCAGGTATTTGGTCAGCTTTTCCAGCGACGCGGTGTCGACGGCGCCGTCCGCGGTGCGGGGCGTGACGACCGGCGGGATAACGCCGTGGAAGCTGGGGGTGGATGCGTGTGACAAGTAGTTCTCCAGTGCTTGGTTCTAGTTCTAGACGTGCAAAAGGCTGGGCGCTGCTCCGAGCAGGCTCTTGGTGTAATCGTTGGTGGGCCGGTCAAAGACCGCCGCGGCCGGTCCCTCTTCGACGATCCGCCCGTAGTACATGACGCAGATCCGGTCGGAGACGTAACGGACGGTCTGGATGTCATGGGAGATGAAGACCATGCCCAGGTTCAGTTCCCGCTTCAGGTCCGAGAGCAGGTTCAGGACCTGCGCACGCACCGACACATCCAGCGCCGACGTCGGCTCGTCAGCCACGATGATCGACGGATCCAGTGCCAGGGCCCGGGCGATGGCCACACGCTGGCGCTGCCCGCCGGAGACCTGGTGCGGGGTGACCTCCGCGGCCGACTGCGGCAGCCCCACCAGGCCAAGCAGTTCCTTCACCCGGGCCGTGCGTGAGGCCTGGGTGCCGATGCCGTGGACCTGCAGCGGATCGGTGAGGATGTCCTGGATGGTCATGCGCGGGTTCAGTGCGGTGGCCGGGTCCTGGAACACGACGCCGACGGCGCGGCCGAAGGTCTTCTTCGAGGAGGAGGTCCGCGTGCTGACCTTCTGCCCGTTGAACAGGACTTCCCCGGCGGTGGGTTCCTGCAGGCCCACCAGTACGGAGGCCAGCGTCGACTTGCCGCAGCCGGATTCGCCGACGATGCCCACGGTTTCGCCGCGGCGGACGGTGAAGTCCACGCCGTCCACGGCCTTGACGATGTTCGGCCGGAACAGGGAACCGGTGCGTGCCCGGTGGTGGACCTTGATGCCCTTCAGTTCCAGGACGGGTGCGGTGCTGGTTTCCGTGCTCATGCTTCCTGCCTTGTGCTTGTGCCGGATTCAACGAGGTCTGCGGGCGCGGTTTCGTGGCTGGCCCAGTAATGCGTGCTGTCCCCGATTTGGACGAATTCAAGGACCTGGTTCGGATCGGCGCCGGGCCGCAGGGAACGCTCGGCGAACCGGTCGCCGGGAGCGAAGTCGCGGGGTGAGGGAACCGTGCCCTGGATCTGGTGCAGGCGTTCGGCGCCGGCCTCGATGGAGAGCACCGCGCCGAGCAGGCCGCGGGTGTATTCGTGCCGGGGGTCCTGCAGCAGGTCCGATACGTCGCCGGATTCGACCACCTGTCCGGCGTACATCACCGTCACGCGGTGGGCCAGGGAGGCCACCAGGGCCAGGTCGTGGCTGACGAACACCATGGCGAAGCCGAGCTGCTCGCGCAGTTCGTTGAGCAGGTCCACAACCTGCTTCTGCACGGTCACGTCCAGCGCCGTCGTCGGTTCATCCGCCACCACGATCTTCGGTGAGCGGGAGAGCGCCATGGCAATGAGCACACGCTGGCGCTGGCCGCCGGAGAGCTCATGCGGGTAACTCCTGAGCGTGCGGTCCGGATCCAGCTTCACCAGTTCCAGCAGTTCGCGCGGGCTCTTGCGGCCGCCGCGGCGGGTGAGCTGCAGCATCTGGTCCTTGATCAGCATGGACGGGTTCAGCGAGCTGAGCGCGTCCTGGTAGACCATGGCGATCTGTTCGCCGCGCAGGCCCTTGTACAGCCGGTCGCGTTCCTTCGGATCGTTGGTGAGCAGTTCCCTGCCGTTGAACCGGATGGAACCGGTCAGCTGCGCGGTGCGGGGCAGCAGGCCCATGATCGCCAGGGACGTGATGGACTTGCCGCAGCCGGATTCGCCCACCAGGCCCATGGTTTCGCCTTCGCGGACGGTGAAGCTGACGCGGTCCACAATGGCGGTGTCGCCGTAGCGCTCCGGGAAGCGGATGGACAGGTCCTTCACTTCCAGGATGACCGGGGCGTCATCAGCGACCGCCGGCAGCCGGTCCGTGCGGGAGGCCTCGACGGCGGCAAGCCGGTTCAGCTCCACAGCCAGGGCTTCCAGCGAGCCGGGTTTGTGTACGTTCGCACCTACGGACTGTGCGGGGTCCTCCTCGGGAACGCCGTCGTGCTCTGTGAGCGAGGTGCCGGCGGCATCCAGGGCGGAAGGCTGGGCAGCGGTGGCCACGGCGCTGACGGCGGCGGGAGCCTGCTGCTTGCGCGGCGTGCGGATCCGCGGGTTGACCATGGCATCGGTCAGCCCCTCGGCCAGGATGTTCAGGGCCAGGACGGTCAGCAGGATGGTGATGCCGCCGAAGGTGGTCGGCCACCAGGCGCCGCTGAAGACCACGTTGCGCCCGTCCGCCATGACGTTGCCCCAGGAGGCGGCGGGCTGCTGCACGCCGGCACCCAGGAAGGACAGGGACGCTTCCAGGATGATGGCGTCGGCGACCATTACGGTGGCGAAGACCAGCACGGGGGCGGCGCAGTTGCGGGCAATGTGCTTGAGCAGGATGTAGGTGCGGCCGGCGCCGATCACGCGTTCGGCGCGGACGTAGTCTTCGCCGTACTGGGCCAGCACGTTGGCACGGACCACCCGGGCCAGCTGTGGGGTGTAGACAATGGCGATCGCGAGGATCAGCACGGGGACGGTGGAACCGAAAAGGTTCAGCGAGTGCTCCCGCAGCGCGAACAGCAGGGCAGCTGCCAGGGCGATGCCGGGGAAGGCCATCAGGATGTCCAGGATGCGCATGACCGTCTCGCTGACGGCCTTGCGGGAGGTCGCCGCGATGGCGCCCAGGATCGAACCGAAGATCAGGGCCAGGGCGACGGCGCCGAGGCCGATCGCGATTGAAACGCGGGCGCCGTAGAGCATGCGGGAAAACACGTCATAGCTGGAGCCGTCCGTGCCAAAGAGGTGTTCGCCGCCCGGAGTGAGCACGGGGGCACTGGACTCGTTCTCGCCGAAGGGGGCGAAGAACGGACCAATGATTGCCACCAGGACAATGAACGCCAGGAATCCCAGGGCGAGCTTGGAGCTGAGGGTCAGTGCGGTGAAGCGGGCTCCGGTGCTGCTGAGCCGTTCGGCCAGTGAGTTGCGCATGGTTACACCGTCCGGATTCGGGGGTTGATGAGCAGGTAGAGCAGGTCAACGACGATGTTGACCAGGACAAACGTGACGGCGATGGTCAGGACCGCGCCCTGAACGAGGTTGGTGTCCGACGTCGTCAGGCCAACCACAATCAGGTCTCCCATGCCGTTGAGGCTGAAGATCTTTTCGATCACGACGGCGCCGCCGAGCAGGTAGCCCACGCGCAGTCCCAGCACGGTGACGGGGGTGACGAGCGCATTGCGCAGCACGTTCCGCGCCACCACGGTCCGGTAGGGGACGCCGTTGCCGATGGCGGTCCGCACATAGTCGCGGTCGAGTTCCTCCACCATGGAGGTGCGCACCACGCGGATGAGGGACGCAGAGACCGGAATGCCAAGGGCAAGGGCGGGCAGGGCCATGGAGTAGAGCCAGCCAACGAAGCCGTACTGCTCCGCCCAGTCCAGGCCGCCGGTGGGGAAAATCGAACCTTCGGGCAGGGCGAACCACTGGATCAGCAAAATAGCCAGCCAGAAAGAGGGGGTGGCGATCGCCGCAATCGAGAAGATGCGGATGGCCTGGTCCGGCCAGCGGTCGCGGTACAGGGCGGCGGTGATGCCGAGCGTCAGCGCCAGCACCACGGCGAGCAGGATGCCCAGGAAGGTCAGCTGCAGGGTGACCGGGAAGGCCGCGGCGATTTTGCTGGCTACCGATTCTTCGGGCGGGTTGGTGACGCCGAAGTCCAGGCGGAGGACACCGCCGAGGTAGCGGAAGAACTGGATCAGCAGAGAGTCGTTCAGCCCGCGTTCCTCACGCCAGGCTTCCTTGGCCTCTTCACTGGCGTTCTCGCCCAGGACGGCGGTGGCGCGGTCGGCGGGGATCACGGAAAGGACCAGGAAGACCATCACGGTCACGCCCAGCAGCATGAGCGGCAGGACAGCAAGCCGGCGCCCAAGCAGGCGGATAAACATTGTCACTCAAGAACTCCAATGCGGGGGAATAAAGCAGGCGGGGCGCCCGGGGAGGCGCCCCGCCGAGTGGGTGCTGCTACTTGCGCCCGACGCCGACGAAGGAGACGCCGGTGGTGGGCAGCGGCTGGAAGCCGTCCAGTGCGTTTGAATCCCAGGCAGTGGGCAGCTTGCGGTGGAAGAGCGGGTACAGCGGAGCTTCTTCGGAGACGATGTCCACCACCTTCGCGTGGATGGCCTTGGCTTCGTCTTCGCTGAGCTTCACGGCTTCATCCAGCTTGGCCTGGACGTCCGCGTATTCCGGGGTGGTGTTCCAGCCGGCACGGTTCTCCATCCAGGTGGCGCCGCGGTAGAACCAGCTGAGCAGGATGTCGCCGTCGTTGCCGAAGACCGACGGATCGCCGGGGGCGCAGAGCACATCGAAGTTCTTGCCGCCCACCTTTTCCGGGGCGTAGACGGCAGCTGACTGCAGGATTTCGAGGGTGGTGCTGACGCCGATGGCGTCCCAGTATTCCTTGATCAGCGGCACCACGCGGGTGACCCAGCCGGTGTCGGTGGAGGTCAGCGTGATGGTGAGGTCCTGGACTCCGGCTTCCTGCAGCAGCGACTTGGCCTTTGCGGCGTCATAGCCGTAGACGGCTGCTGCTTCGCTGTAGGAGGGGTGGCCCTTCTGGAAGTAGGACGTGGCGGCCGTGGCGTTGCCAAGGAGCGCCTTGGTGATGACGGCTTCGGTGTCGATCGCGTAGTGCAGCGCCTGGCGGACGCGCTTGTCGGCAAACTTCCCGCAGTTGAACATCAGGAACAGCAGGCCGAAGGACTGGACGGATTCAACGTCCACCTTGGTGGCCAGCTGGTCCACGTCCAGGTAGGGAACGTCTTCGATGGCCTGGGCGCGGGAGGGGACGGAGGCAACGCGGGCGGCCGGGTCTGCCAGCAGCAGCCAGGTCATGTCCGCAACGCGTGCCGGGTACTTGCCGTTGTAGTCGTCGAACTTCTTGAAGACGATCCGGTCTTCCTTCACGGCGGACACCAGGCTGTACGGGCCGGAGCCGACGGGCTTCAGGTCGAAGCCTGCGGGGTCTGCGGTGACGACGGCCTTCGGCACGATCTTGATGACCGAGATGCGCGGGCTAAAGCCGGGGAAGGGGTACTTGAGCTTGAACTCGACCGTTGAATCGTCCTTGGCGCTGACCGAGTCGATGAAGGGGATAAAGCCGGCGAACAGGGACTTGTTGGCCGGGTCCAGCACCCGCTCGTAGGAGAACACCACGTCTTCGGTGGTGACCGGATCACCGTTGTGGAACTTCGCGCCGTCGCGGAGCTTCACTTCCCAGGTGGTGTCATCAATCTTCACGGGCTCTGCCGCAGCAAGCGCGAGGTACGGTTCGCGCGTGGCGGGGTGCAGCTCGGTGAGGCCCTCGAAGATGTGCAGGTTGGCTGCCTGCGGTGTTGCACCGGTGGAGATCATTGGGTCAAAGCCGGTGGAGAGCTGGTAGGAGATACCGGCTTCAATGGAGCCCGTGCCCTCGGCTGCGGCAGCGCTGCCGGCCGGAGCGGGGCTTCCGCCGGGGCTGCAGGCGGAAATCGAGCCTGCGAAAGCGGCGGCGGCACCCATGACGCCAGCCAGCTTGAGGAAATTGCGGCGGCTTGAATCGTTCAGCAGGCCGCTGGTTTCAAGAGAATTGTTCATCTGTTGCCTCGCCATCCATGTCACTTATCGGACGTAGGATGTCCGATGCTTGTTCCGAGAACTGTAAGGTTCCTCACATAAGAACGTCAAGCGACCACGAGACACTCTTTTTGCAACTCTGTCCTAAAGATAGGACATCCTATAACCTGTGGTGCTATCGGCTAAGTTTTATTCCGTAAACCATCTATCCGCAGTCCCAGGAGGACCTATGAGCCTGCCCCATGCTTCACTGCCGCCGGCGCGGTTCAGCGCCCAGAACCGTTCGCGGGCCCTGCAGGCGGAGATCATGGAGCTCATCCTGGAGCGCGACCTCAAGGCCGGGGATGCGCTGCCCACCGAAGCGGAGCTGGCGGCAGCACTGGGCATCGGCCGCAACACCCTGCGCGAGGCGCTCAAGGTGCTCCAGGCCCTGGGCGTGGTGGAGATCCGGCACGGCTTCGGCATGTTCGTGGCGCCGGCGAATTTCGACGCTTTGGCTGACGGCCTCACCTTCCGGGGCAGGCTCTCCCTTCGGCATGAGGGCAAGGAAGCGCTGCAGCTGGTGGATGTGCGGCAGGCACTGGAGGCCGGCCTGATCGGTGAGGCCATGGACCTCTGGACTCCCGAACACCTGGCCGAGATCGAGGCCACGGTCCAGGAAATGGAAGCCGCGGCCGCTGCCGGCAGCACCTTCACGGAAGTTGATGAACGGTTCCACTACCAGCTCTTCGAACCGCTGGGCAATGAGCTGCTCTCCAACCTGATGTCCGTCTTCTGGCAGGTCTACCGCAAGATCCACCTGGAACTGGGCGGAGATCCGCTGGTCAACCTCGAGGAGAACGCTGCCGTGCACCGCGGCATCCTGGAAGCCGTCAAAGCGGGGGACAAGGAACTTGCATCGGAACGGCTCCGCCGGCACTTTGACGGTATCCGTGCCCAGCTGGCGAAGCTGCGTGACGCGTGAGGGCCGGGACCATGAACCGCCCCGCTGCTCCGCTGGTACGCAATCTGGCTCCGGACGCCATCGGCCCGGCGGCGGCCGAACTGGTCCTCGCCGCACTGGACGCACGCCGGCACCCTGTCATCGGCGTCGCTACCGGTTCGTCCCCTTCACCGCTCTATGATGCGCTGGCCGCCAGTGCCCGGGACTTCACCGGCGCAACCTGGTTCGCGCTGGATGAGTATGTTGGCCTGCCCCCGGGGCATCCGGAAAGCTACGCGGAGGTCCTGCGGCGGGAGATTATCGAACCCCTCGGGCTCGACCCGCGCACGGTGCACCTCCCGGACCCGCACCGGGAGGACCTGCAGGCTGCCTGTGACGACTATGAACGCCGGATCGCCGCTGCGGGCGGAATCGACCTGCAGATCCTGGGCATCGGACGCAACGGCCACCTGGCCTTCAACGAACCCGGTGGAGCACTGGATTCACGTACCCGCGTCGAAAGGCTCACCGAGGACACCCGGCGCGCGAACCAGCGGTTCTTCGATTCGCTGGACAGCGTTCCCACGCACTGCCTGACCCAGGGCCTGGGAACCATCCGTGAGGCCCGGCAGCTGCTGCTGATCGCCCGGGGAGAAGACAAAGCCCCGGCCCTGCGCGCGGCGCTGCAGGGGCCCGTGAGCCCGGAGAGTCCCGCATCCGTATTGCAGCTTCACGGCAGGGTCACCGTCCTGGCCGACGCCGCAGCAGCCTCCCTCCTCTAGCCAAAGGACCACACATATGACAGCCACGAATCCTGTCCCGGCGCCCTCCGCCAACCGTCCCCGCCTGGTGCTGCGGGGTCCGGCAGTCATCGGAACGCTGCTTTCAGATGCAGCGGTGGTGCTCGACGGCGCGGTGGTCGCCTACGCCGGTCCGCAAAGCGGGTGGACACAGGCGCCGGATGACGACGTCGTGGACCTGGCCGCAGGGCAGGTGATGGTTCCGGGACTGGTGGACCTGCACTGCCACGGAGCCTACGGCGTCGACTTTTCCCGGACTGATGCCGCCGAGGTCCGGAAGGCTGTCTCCGGGCTGCACCGCGCCGGGAGCACCACGGTCATGGCCAGCCTGGTCACCGATGAGCCCGAATCCCTGCTGCGGCAGCTGGGCGTGCTCGCCGGCCTGGCGGAGGAAGGACTGGTGGCCGGAATCCATCTGGAAGGTCCGTTCCTGTCAGAGGTCCGCTGCGGGGCACAGGACCCGCGCTGGCTGCTGGCACCGGACCTTGAACTGGCGCAGGAACTGATTCATGCCGGCCGGGGCCACCTGCGCACCATGACCTATGCTCCGGAACTTTCCGGGGCGGACGCGCTGGTGGAACTGCTTGCCGCGAACGGCGTCACCCCATCCCTGGGGCACACCGCCTGCACTGCCGGGCAGGCGCACGATTCCCTGGCACGGGCGCGGCAGCTGCTCGCAGGCTCCGGAAACGCCGGAGCCCGGCCCACCGTTACCCACCTGTTCAACGGGATGGATCCGATCCACCACCGGGCGCCCGGAGCGGTCTCTTCCTGCCTGCGGGCCGCGGCGGCAGGCAATGCCGCAGTTGAACTGATCGCGGACAACACGCACCTGGACCCCTATATCGTGGCGGCCATGTTCGACCTGCTGGGAGCGGGGAACATTGCGCTGGTGACCGATTCAATGGCAGCGGCAGGCCTGGCTGACGGCCAGTACCGGCTGGGCCCGGCAGAGGTACTGGTCCAGGACGGGGTAGCCCGCCTGGTGTCCACCGGTTCAATTGCCGGGGGCACCGCCGCCATGGCAGACCTGGTGCGCAACGCCGTCGGCGCCGGGGTGGACCTGGCTGATGCGGTTGCTTCCGCAGCCGCTGTGCCGGCCGGAGTGCTGGGTCGCGGGAATGAACTGGGGGCGCTGGTTCCCGGTGCTGCGGCGGACCTTCTGGTGCTGGATGAATCCCTGGTCCCCGTTCGCGTCCTGCGCCGGGGGCAGTGGATTTCCTAGCCGGAGAGTTCCAGCCGGCAGGCCTAGCTGAGCCGTTCGGTGAGGCGGACCGTGACGGTGTCCCCAATGTCCTTGCCGAGTTTTTTGCGCAGCTTGGCGCTGATCGAAAGCATGTGACCGCCCTGCCCTGTGGGCATCAGGCCGCCGCGGATCGGTTCCTCATCCACGGTGGCTGCCACCTTCACGGTCTTTCCGGTACCGAAGAACTCAGCGGATCCCGGCATTTCAACACAGGACCAGACGTCACCTTTGACCTTCACCCCAATCGGGGCGGTGAAGGTGTGGTCTAGCGGGCCCGGGACTGTCGCCATGCGTGATCTCCTGTTCAGGGCCGGCGTCGCTGCCGGTCCGTTCACCCTATCCGTTTCGGCAGGGGAGAGGAACGGTGGGCGGCATGCCCGCCCCGGGCCTAAACGCCGGAGCTTAAACGCCGGCGGCCCGGAGGTGCCGTAAGCACCTGCCCGGGCCGCCGCCGTCGTACGTTTGCTACTTCTTCGCCGGAACCAGTTCCGGGTGGTGGATCGCAGCGACCTGCGGGTGGGCGCGGAGCCAGCCCTTCAGGACGTTGGCACCGTAGGAAGCCAGCATCGGGTTCTGCGGATCATCGGAGATCCCGCGGGATTCGGCTGCCAGGGCCGGGGGCAGCTGCACCGGGTCAATGACCGAATCCAGGCGGGGAGACCAGAAGAACGGAATTGCGTAGCGGTCGACGCCGGGCGGCGGAGCCTGCACACGGTGGATCGTCGCGGACAGGTAGCCCTGGGTCGCGACTTCGAGCATCTCGCCCAGATTCACAACCAGTGCGCCGGGGATCGGTTCAACCGGCAGCCACTCGTCGGACTCGTGCGGCTTGACCTCCAGGCCGCCCACCTCGTCCTGCAGCAGCAGGGTCACGAAACCGTAGTCGGCGTGGGAGCCAACACCCTGGGTGCCGGCTTCCTTCACGACGCCGCCCACGTAGTGGATGAGCTTGGCCATCCAGGCCGGAGTGCCCTCGAACGGCTCGGTGAAGTGGTCCTCCGGCAGTTCCAGCGAAACGGAGATCGCGGAAAGCAGTTCGGCGCCGACCTCGCTCATCAGTTCGGCCCACTCCATGGAGGTCTTGCGCAGTTCCGGCAGCACGGTGTCCGGGAAAAGGTTGGGACCCTGCACCAGCCAGTAGGGCTGGTCTGCGGGATAGTCCGCGACGGGCTCGCGCTCCGGGCCGAAGTCCACCTGCTCGCGGGCATCGGGGCGGCCCTGGGTCAGTTCGGTGCCTAGGCGGGTGTAGCCGCGGAAGTGCGGGGACTTGCGGTTGTCAAGCTCCAGGCGGTCTTCGAGCGGCAGGTCGAAGAAGCGCTTGGTGACATCGAAGAGGTCCTTGACGCGTTCCTCGCCTGCACCGTAGCCGACGAGCTGGAAGAACCCGATCTTGTGGGTGGCTTCACGCAGCTTGTCGATGAATTCGGTGTTGAAGGTGCCGTCCGCATTGCGGGCCGTGCTGAGGTCCAGGACAGGAATCGATGTGGGGTTCTCGCTCATTCCGGAAACGTAGCACCGGGGCCTGTCAACTAGGAACCAAATGTTACGCAACATAGCGTCATTCGGCTCTGGCCTGCGGTTTTAGGGTGTTGCTGGTGGGGTGCGGCGTAACAAAGCGCGGTGGCCGGCCTACACCACGGCCGAGTCGTCCGCGGCTTTCCCGGCCGCCATCTCGGTCCAGCGGCGCAGGAACGCTTCACCGGCGTCGTCGTGGATTCGTTCCCCGGCCGTCAGCACGGGATACGGCTTCTCCGGCACACCGTCCGCGGGCCGTACGTCGACGTGCGCGACTTCGAAGCCCAGGGCGTGCAGCTCGTCGGCCATGGCGTAGTCGGTCCGGGAGTCACCGACCGTCCGCCACGTCTGCGGCACCGGTGTTCCGGCCCCTTCGAGCAGCGACAGCGCGCGCCGGGCGCCGAGGTCCTTGCCAACACCCAGGGCTTCAATGTCCGTGGAGATGATGGTTGGGTCAATCCGGTAGTCCACCGAGTCATCGGAGTCCGGGGCATGGTGGTCCAGGCGGCACACACCCATGTCGAACCGGGACATCAGTTCGAGTGCATCGGCGTCGAACTCTTTCTGCTCGGCCAGGTAATCGGCATTGGCGACGTCCACGTTCTGCTCCACGGACACCATGGCACGCTTGGTCTCGTCGAAGAACATGTGTCCGGTGTACTTCTCCGCCACCAGGTTCCGCACGGCAGAGGCGTACGACGCCGGCAGGGCCAGTTCCGCATCCACGCTCACCTCGCCGGGACCGGTTCCATTGAAGGAGAACCAGACGCCGCCCTTTTCGCAGACGGCGTGGACCGGCACGTCCGTCGGGAGTCCGGCGGCGATCATCGGTTCCATGACCTGGGTGCGGATGAACTCATCAGAGCGTCCGGTGTTGAAGACCACCGGCCATCCCGCGGAGGCCAGGGAAACCAGGTGCCCGATGACGGCGGGGGAGACGGTGCGGGTCAGCGGCGAAGCGACCGGGCCGTCGACGTCGAGCAGGAGGCCAAAACGTGGAGAAGTCATGCCTTTAGTATCCCGTGACCTGCCCGGACGCCGCACACAGGCCCGGATCGGCGTAATCCTGCGGCTGCTGCCGGGGCGTCCTGTTTCCTTGGGTGCCGAACTTCTCTAGTCTGGTTTAGTGATCTTCAAAGCTGTTGGCGATGTGCGCCCCTACCCCGACCACGGATACGTAACCCCCAAGGACTGGGCAGCGGTACCTCCCCGGCAGGTCCGGCTGGACGAACTGGTGACCACCAAGGCCACCCTGGATCTCGGCGCTCTCCTGGCTGAGGATTCAACCTTCTTTGGAGACCTTTTCCCGCACGTAGTGCAATGGAGGGGCACCATGTACCTGGAAGACGGACTGCACCGGGCAGTCAGGACAGCTTTGCACCAGCGGACCATCCTGCACGCGCGCGTGCTGGTGATCGATGACTAACGAGCCCCCTCGAGGGCAGCGCAGGGAAGCCGACGGCGACCCCACCGAGTGGCACGGCCACCGGATCGTGACGGAACAGGACCTTGGTTCCGTCTTCCAGGACGACGACGCCGCGGCTGAGCTGCGCGCAAAACGCAAACGCCGGCTCCACGGAGTGGTGCTGGGCGTGCTGGCTGGGCTGCTGGTCCTGGCAGCAGTGGTAGCGCAGGGCATCAGCGCAGGCTGGATTAATCTCCCCCGACCGGAAGCACGTCCGGCCGTGGAGGCAGGCTGTCCCGCCGGTCCGTACCTCTACCAGTCTCCGGAAACGGTGACGGTGAACGTGTACAACACCACGGCCCAGCCCGGGCTCGCCGGTGAAGTGGCCGAGGCCCTGAAATCCCGCGGATTCGCCATCGGTGTGGTGGGCAACAGTACGGTGAACCGGGAAGGCATGACGGCGATCATCCTCTCCGGGCCCGACGGCGAATCGGGTGCGTTCACGCTGCAGCAGCAGATCCCGGACACCCAGTACATCCAGGACGACCGGGATGACGCCTCAGTGGATGTGGTGATCGGCTCCGGCTACAGCGACCTGGTTCCCGTGGAGAAAGCAGAGGCCGCTGCACCCGGGCCGATCAGCTGCCCGTGGAAGAGCAACGCACCCGAACCTGAGGCCGGCGGCTAGCAGCCGCTGCCGTCAACGGCGCAGGCTCCGCCTTCCGGCACTACCGGCTGGAGCGGACGCTGGCCGTCCTGCCAGGCCGGTGTCAGTGCCTGGGTGAACACCTCCTCGGGCTGCGCGCCGGAGATCCCATACTTGCGGTCCAGCACGAAGAACGGCACACCGCTCAGGCCCAGGGCGCGGGCTTCGGCAGTATCTGCATTAACTGAGTCGGTGTACTTGGTGCCGGCGAGGGCTTCCCGCACTGTCTCCGGCTCCAGGCCGGCGTCGGCACCGATCTTCACCAGTACGTCGTGGCTCGAAATGTCCTGCCCCTGCTCGAAGTGGGCTGCGAGAAGTGCTTCCTTCACGGCGGCTGCTGTTTCGGCACCGCCCAGGTCACGGGCCAGATGGATTAGGCGGTGCGCGGTGAAGGTATTGGCCACGACCAGCTGATCGAAGCGGTAATTCAGGCCGACGCCCGCGGCCTGGGCCGTGACGTGCTCCAGCATGCCGGACACCTGGGCCGGGTCCATGCCTTTGACCTTGCTGAGGTACTCCACCTCGGAGCCTTCGAACCGTTCGGGCAGGCTCGGATCCAGCTGGTAGCTGCGCCAGCGGACCTCCACCTCCGGGGCATGCTCGAAACGGGACAGCGCAGCTTCAAATCGCCGCTTGCCAATGAAACACCAGGGGCATCCGATATCGGACCAGATTTCTACCAACACATTCTGGGCAACAACCCCGGCGGGGATTTCTATTCCCCGCCGGGCGCCGGTGGACCGTTCCGCCTCGCCGGTTCCTGTGGCATGATCCCAGCATGAAAATTTCCAGGCAGACCCTCGTCATCGATGCTCCGGACCTCAATGTTGAAAGCACCTTCTGGGCGTCGATGCTCGGGGGAACGGCCGTTGAACAGGACGAGGACTGGCACAGCATCCAGGTGGACGGGGAGAAGGTCCTCGCCATTCAGCTGGCACCGGACCATATCCGCCCGCAGTGGCCGGACGGCCAGCCGCAGCAGATGCACCTGGACCTCCACGTCGAAGATCTGGCCTCCGCGCATGCCGAAGCGCTGTCGCTGGGCGCCGAGCTGCTGCAGCCGTCCGAGGACACCGCGGCGCCAACCGGATTCCAGGTCTACGCGGATCCGGCCGGGCATCCGTTCTGCCTGTGCTGGGGCGAAGGCTAGCTGCGCACGCCGGCGTCCGCCGTCGTGCTTTCAAGGGTGCCGGTTTCATCCGCCAGCACCGCGCGCTCCCGGCCCGCACCGCGGACCCAGATCCGGTAGGCCACAAAGAGGAACCCGATCCACACCACACCCACGATCAGTGCGACGCGGGTGTCCGGCATGATGCCCAGCAGTACGACGATGAAGACCATGAAGGCCAGCGCCGCGTAGGAAGCCAGCGGCCAGAACGGCACACCGAATTCCGACGCCGCCAGGCCCTTGCGCTTGATCTCGCGTTTCATCGCGATGTGGGAGAGCAGGATCATCAGCCACACCCACACGGTGGCGAACGTGGCGATCGATGCGATGAGCAGGAACAGGGACTCGGGCAGCACCGCGTTGAGCACTACGCCCACCAGGAGGACTCCGGCCATAACGGCCACGGTCATCCACGGCACGCCGCGCCGGGAAATCCGGGCGAATCCTGCCGGTGCGTGGCCCTGCTGCGCGAGGGCGAACATCATGCGGCCGGCGCCGAACGTGTCTGAATTGATGGCGGAGAGCGCGGCCGTTATGACGACGGCGTTCAGGATATGCGCTGCGGCCGGGATGCCCAGGGAATCGAAGATCTGCACGAACGGGCTGGTTTCACCGTCGATCTGCTCCCACGGGAAGATCATCATGAGCACTGCCAGGGCGCCCACGTAGAAGAGCAGGATGCGCACCGGCACGGTGTTCACCGCGGCGGGGATGGCTTTCTTCGGGTTCTCGGCTTCGCCGGCCGTGATGCCGATGGTTTCAATGCCGCCGAAGGCAAACATCACCACGGCGAAGGAGGCCAGCAGACCCCAGAACCCGTTGGCGAAGAAGCCGCCGGAGCCCAGCAGGGTGTCCAGGCCGGGATTTGCTGCATCCTCAAGGCCAAAGCCGAACACGATAATCGCGGCGCCGCCGGCAATCATGGCAATGATTGCTGCCACCTTAATGATGGAGAGCCAGAACTCGGTCTCCCCGAACACCTTCACTCGCATCAGGTTCAATGCGGCGATCAGGAGCACGACGGCGAGGATCCAGATCCAGCGCGGCACGTCCGGGAACCAGAAGCCCATGTAGATGCCGAAGGCCGTGACGTCGGCAATCGCCACGATGGCCATCTCGAAGGCGAACGTCCAGCCGGTGATGAACCCGGCGAACGGACCGAGGTAGCGGCTGGCGTACTGGCCGAAGGAACCGGAGACCGGATGGCGCACAGCCATCTCACCCAGTGCCCGCATCACCAGGAAGACCGCTGCGCCGCCGATGATGTACGCGAGCAGGACTGCCGGGCCGGCCGCCTGGATGGCTGCAGCGGAACCGTAGAACAGTCCGGTGCCGATCGCGGAGCCGAGTGCCATGAAGCGGATGTGCCGGACGTTCAGTCCGCGGGCCAGCGCCTGGCCGAAGGAAGACATGCAGAGATCACCTTGAAATGGGGGAGAGCCGCAAACAGCGGCCCATCCATGCTACGCCTCCCGCGAGGCACCGGCGTCGGGACGTGGCCCCTGCCACAGGTGCAGCCGCACACACAAAAGCGGGGGCTGGACGCTTTCGCGTCCAGCCCCCGCTTTATGCACAGAGACTAGGCAGCAGCTGCCGGTTCACGGGATTCGTGCAGGAACCGGGCGTAGGCCGGAACGGTCAGGAAGGTGGGGAACTGCTCGCCGCAGGCCACTTCCTCGAACAGCTCCAGGGCGTCGTCGAAGCGGTCGCCCTCGAAGCGTTCCAGCTTGCCGAACTCCTCCTCCATCAGTTCCTGGACCCAGTGCGGGGTCACCACGTCGCCCTCGTCCGTCACGGCCGAGGAGTGGATCCACTGCCACACCTGGGACCGGGAGATCTCCGCGGTGGCGGCGTCTTCCATCAGGTTGTTGATGGCAGCGGCACCGTTGCCCCGCAGCCAGGACTCGATGTAGCGGATGCCCACCTCGATGTTGGAGCGGATGCCGGCTTCGGTGATCACGCCCGGAGTCGCCGCGATGTTCAGCAGTTCCTTGTCATTCGGGATGACGTCCTCGCGGGAGCGGTCCAGCTGGTTGGGGCGCTCGCCGAGTACGCCGTCGAACACCTCCATGGCCACCGGCACCAGGTCCGGGTGGGCCACCCAGGAGCCGTCGAAGCCGTCGTTCGCCTCGCGGGTCTTGTCCGCGCGCACCCGCTCCATGGCGACGTCGTTGGTTGCCTTGTCCCGGCGGTTGGGGATGAAGGCTGCCATGCCGCCGATGGCGTGGGCGCCGCGGCGGTGGCAGGCCCGCACCAGCTGCTCGGTGTAGGAACGCATGAACGGAGCGGTCATGGTCACCATGGAACGGTCCGGCAGGATGAAGCGCGGGCCGCGGGTGCGGAAGTTCTTGATCACCGAGAAGATGTAGTCCCAGCGGCCGGCGTTCAGCCCGGCAGCGTGGTCCCGCAGCTCGTAGAGGATCTCTTCCATCTCGAATGCTGCGGTGATGGTTTCGATCAGCACGGTGGCGCGGATGGTGCCCTGCGGGATGCCGAGCAGGTCCTGGGCCAGGATGAAGATGTCATTCCACAGGCGGGCCTCGAGGTGGTTCTCGATCTTCGGCAGGTAGAAGTACGGGCCGCGGCCTTCAGCGATCAGCCGGTGCGCGTTGTGGAAGAAGTAGAGGCCAAAGTCCACGATTCCGCCGGCGATCGGGGTGTTGTTCACCAGCATGTGCTTTTCCGGCAGGTGCCAGCCGCGGGGACGCACCACGATGGTGGGCAGGTCCGTCAGGCGGGAGCCGTTGACCTTGTATTCCTTGCCCTCGGGGGAGGTGAAGCCCAGCCGGTTGTCCAGGGCGTCGCGCAGGTTCAGCTGGCCGTTGACCACGTTGGACCACGAGGGCGTGGAGGAGTCCTCCATGTCCGCCAGCCACACCTTGGCACCGGAGTTCAGGGCGTTGATGGTCATCTTCCGGTCTACAGGGCCCGTGATCTCCACGCGGCGGTCTTCCAGACCGGGGGCGGTGGGAGCCACGCGCCATGAATTATCCTCACGGATGTGGCGGGTCTCGGCCAGGAACGACGGGTCAGCGCCGTTGGAGATCTTCTGCCGGCGGGCCTGGCGCTGCTGCAGCAGTTCCTGGCGGCGGGTGTGGGTCGCCTGGTGCAGCGCCTTGACGAAGTCCAGGGCCTGCGGGGTGAGGATCTCCTCCTGCCGGCGGACCGGCGAAGCGGTGAGGGAAATACCGTTCAGGGTGATGGGATCGTTCATGGCGTGCTCCTTGGCGTGTTTCAAAAGTTTGGGTTCCCCGCCCGCCCTCCCCGCCGAGAGGGCAGTTGCGGCTGTTTTCAGGGCTGAAACGAGCCGTAACTGGCCTCTCGGCGGGAAGGGAGAGTCAGACGGGGTGGTGCTGGTTAGTGGAACTGGGCGGTCTCGGTGGAACCGGCCAGTGCAAGGGTGCTGCCCTCGGGGTTCAGGGCGGTGGCAATAGCGTCGAAGTAGCCGGTGCCGACTTCGCGCTGGTGACGGGTGGCGGTGTAGCCGCGGTCTTCGGCGCCGAACTCCCGCTCCTGCAGTTCCACGTAGGCACTCATGCCGGACCGGGCGTAGCCGTGGGCGAGGTCGAACATGGAGTAGTTCAGGGCGTGGAAGCCGGCCAGGGTGATGAACTGGAACTTGAAGCCCATGGCGCCGAGTTCGCGCTGGAACTTGGCGATGGTGTCATCGTCCAGGTGCTTCTTCCAGTTGAAGGACGGCGAGCAGTTGTAGGCCAGCATCTGGTCCGGGAACTCGGAGCGGACAGCTTCGGAGAACTTGCGGGCCATTTCCAGGTCCGGGGTACCGGTCTCCATCCAGATGAGGTCGGAGTACGGTGCGTAGGCCTTGGCCCGGGCGATGCAGGGTTCAATGCCGTTGCGGACCTTGTAGAAGCCTTCCGGGGTGCGCTCGCCGGTGATGAATTCCTGGTCCCGCTCATCGACGTCGGACGTGATGAGCGTGGCGGCCTCGGCGTCGGTCCGGGCGATCACCACGGTGGGCGTGCCGGCGACGTCGGCTGCCAGGCGGGCAGCGTTCAGGGTGCGGATGTGCTGGCTGGTGGGGATCAGGACCTTGCCGCCGAGGTGGCCGCACTTCTTCTCCGAGGCAAGCTGGTCTTCCCAGTGAACGCCCGAGGCGCCGGCCTGGATCATGGACTTCATCAGCTCGTAAGCGTTCAGCGGGCCGCCGAAACCGGCTTCGGCGTCGGCCACGATCGGCACCAGGTAGTCATCCACGGACTGGATGCCCTCGGCGAACTCGATCTGGTCTGCGCGGAGCAGGGCGTTGTTGATGCGGCGGACAACGGTGGGAACCGAGTTGGCCGGGTAGAGCGACTGGTCCGGGTAGGTGTGGCCGGAGTTGTTGGCATCTGCCGCAACCTGCCAGCCGGAGAGGTAGATGGCCTTGAGGCCGGCCTTGACCTGCTGCACTGCCTGGTTGCCGGTCAGGGCGCCGAGTGCATTGGTGTAGCCTTCGTCGCCGGCGTTGCGCAGCTGGTCCCACAGCTTCTCGGCGCCGCGGCGTGCCAGCGTGTGCTCTTCCTGGACGCGGCCACGGAGCTTGACGACGTCCTCGGCAGTGTAGTCGCGCTCAATACCTTCCCAGCGGGGATCGGTGGCCCATTCCTGGGCGAGCTGCTCTGCGGTGCGTGCTGTCTGTCCCGCGCTCTGTTCCTGCGTCATTGCCCAACATCTCCTTGGTTGCGGTGCGAGCCGGTCTGGCGTGAATCCGGCATTTCCTTGCTGTGCAATCAACACTCGGGCAAAAACAACCCCCCTTCTAGAGGTTTTCTATGGAAAGAAATGCAGTTCTTCGCTTATTGTGAATTTGTGACCAGTGCAACATGGAACCGGCCCGTTTCAGCCGGCAGATCGGACGACGACGGCGCTGCAGACTCCGCGCTCGACGTCATCTCCCTGGGCCGCCGGGTACGCCACCTGCGCAAGGCCAAAGGCATGACACTCGATGACCTGGGGGCCGCCGTCGGGACCGTGGCCTCACAGCTCTCACTCATCGAAAACGGCAAGCGTGAGCCGAAACTGGGGCTGCTGCAGTCGCTGGCGAAGGCGCTGGACGTGAGCATCGACCAGCTGCTCGGCTCCGAGCCGCCCAGCCGCCGTGCGGCACTTGAAATCGAGCTGGAACGCGCCCAGCGCGGCCCGCTCTACCAGTCCCTGGGCCTGCCGAAGGTTCGCATTTCTTCGCGTTTGCCCCTGGACGTGCTCGAATCCCTGGTGGGTTTGCAGGGTGAACTGGAGCGCCGGCTGAACGAGCAGGTGGCCACCCCGGAGGAAGCGCGCCGTGCCAACGGGGAACTGCGCGCCATGATGCGCGAGCGGAACAACTACTTCCCGGAGTACGAACAGGCAGCCCAGAAGGTGCTGGACTCGGTGGGGCACACCAACGGCCCGCTGTCCCAGCACGTCATCGCGGACATTGCCGCGCACCTGGGCTTTAGCCTGCACCACGTTTCGGACCTGCCGCACTCCACCCGATCCGTAACGGACCTGAAGAACAAGCGGATTTACCTCACCCAGTCACAGCGTTCCGAGCACGATCCGCGTTCTGTGCTGCTGCAGGCGCTGGGCCACTACGTGCTGGACCACCAGACTCCGCGCAGCTACGGCGAGTTCCTCAGCCAGCGCGTGGCTACCAACTACTTCGCGGCGGCGCTGCTGCTGCCGGAGAAGGCCACCGTCGAATTCCTGCAGCGGGCCAAGGCTGCCAAGGAAATCGCCGTCGAGGACATCCGTGACGCCTTCGCTGTCTCCTACGAAACCGCGGCGCACCGCTTCACCAACCTGGCCACGGAGCACCTGGGCATCCGCACGCACTTCCAGAAGGTGCATGAAAGCGGCATTGTCTACAAGGCCTATGAGAACGACGGCGTGACGTTCCCGGCCGACCACACCGGCGCGATCGAAGGCCAGCCGATCTGCCGGTACTGGACTTCGCGTGAAGTGTTTTCGGTGCCGGATAAGTTCAGCGCCTACAACCAGTACACCGACACCCCCGCCGGAACGTACTGGTGCACCGCGCGGACGGAACGCAGTTCCGGCGGCCTGTTCTCGCTGAGCATCGGCGTCCCATACGCGCACGTGAAGTGGTTCCGCGGCCGGGACACCACCGAGCGGTCCAAGTCCCGCTGCCCGGATCCGGACTGCTGCCGCACGCCGCCGTCGGAGCTGGCCTCGGAATGGTCGGGCATGGCCTGGCCGAGCGCCCGGGCCCACTCGCACCTGCTTGCGGCGCTGCCGCCGGGCGCGTTCCCGGGCGTGGACGAGACGGAGGTCTACAGCTTCCTGCAGGCCCACGCCGGGGACTGACGCTCACCCTCCCGCCACACCCGTCGAGAGGCCAGTTACGGCTCGTTTCGTGCTTGAAAAGAGCCGTAACTGGCCTCTCGGCGGATAGCGGTGCGGCGTGGGATCCGGTGGGTGGGCCCAGGGGTTACGACGCCGAGGGCAGGGTGAGGATCTCCGCGCCGCTGTCCGTGATGACGATGGTGTGTTCACTGTGCGCGCTGAGGGCACCGGTTTCGCTGCGCAGCGTCCAGCCGTCGGCGTCGAAGGCCAGCTGGTCGGTATCCGCCATCACCCACGGCTCCAGGGCGAGCATCAGCCCGGGCTGCAGCACGTAGCCGCGGCCCGGACGCCCCGTATTGGGAACGTGCGGGTCCTGGTGCATGGTGGAGCCGATCCCATGTCCGCCGAATTCAGTGTTCACCGGGTACCCGGCGCCGGAAAGCACCGTACCGATCGCGTAGGAAAGGTCACCGATCTTCGCCCCCGGACGTGCTGCGGCAATGCCGGCTGCCAGTGCCCGTTCGGTGGCATCGATCAGCTTGACGCTTTCCGCCGGCCGGCTGTCACCGACGATGAAGCTGATCGCCGAGTCAGCGGCGATCCCGTCCTTTGACACGGCCAAGTCAAGGCTCAGCAGATCCCCGTCCCGCAGCTCGTAGTCGTGCGGAAGGCCGTGGAGCACGGCATCATTCACACCGGTGCAGATGTAGTGCCCAAAGGGGCCGCGGCCGAAGGACGGCGCGTAGTCGATGTAGCACGACTCTGCACCGGCATCTTTGATCATCCGGCCCGTCCACTGGTCGATTTCCAGCAGGTTGGTGCCGACGGTTGCCCGCTTTTTCATGGCCTGCAGGATGTCTGCGACGAGCCGGCCGGTAACCCGGGCCTTCGCCACTTCAGCTGCGTTCAGGATCTCGATCATGTGGTGCCTTTCGGGGCAGGAGAAATTGGCGTCTGTTCTGCATTCTGGCAGACCGTCTAGGGTGTAGGCATGCCCGAGATGCCCGAAGTGCAGGGACTCGCCGATTTCCTGCGGACCAAGCTGCTGCCGGAGGACGGACCGCCCGCGCAGATTTCCGACGTGGAGGTTCTTTCCTTTGCCGTCCTCAAGACGGCTGAAGTGCCCCTCGACGCGCTCCAGTCCGGTCCCGTGACCGCCGTCGAACGCCGCGGCAAGTTCCTGATCATTACGGCCGGGGGAGTCTATCTGGTGATGCATCTGGCCAAGGCCGGGTGGCTGCGCTGGTCCGATGCCCTGAAACCCGGAAAGCTGCGCCCCGGCAAGGGCCGGATGGCGCTGCGGGTCCGGTTCGCGCCGGCGGAACCTGGCGGGGATGAGCCGGGATTCGACCTCACCGAAGCGGGCACCAAGAAGTCCCTGGCCGTCTACCTTGTCCGGGACCCGGCGGAGGTTCCGGGCATTGCCCGGCTGGGACCGGAAGCGTTCGACGTCGATCCGGAGACGTTCGCAGCGCTGGTCGCCGGACACCGGGGCCAGATCAAGGGCCTGCTGCGGGACCAGTCCGTGATTGCCGGAATCGGCAACGCCTACAGCGACGAGATCCTGCATGCCGCGCATCTGTCCCCGTTCGCGAACGCGTCCAAACTCAAGCCGGAGGAAACCGAACGGCTCTTTGAGGCAATGCGCGCGGTGCTTGAATCCGCGATCGACAATGCTTCGGGCCGTCCGGCCGCGGAGCTGAAGGATTCAAAGCGCCGGGCGCTGCGGGTCCACGCCCGCACCGGCGAGCCCTGCCCGGTCTGCGGCGATACCGTCCGCGAAGTGTCCTTCGCCGATTCGTCGCTGCAGTACTGCCCTACCTGCCAGACCGGCGGCAAGCTGCTGGCAGACCGGCGGATGTCCCGGCTGCTGAAGTGAGACTAAAAGAGCGGGCCCGGGAGAATCTCCCGGACCCGCTCTTTTAGTGTCTGGCTGGTTCTAGCGGCTGCACTTCACTGCGCCGTAGGACGCCGTGTAGTCGACCTTCTCAGCCTTGCCCTTACCGAGGAACTTGTAATGGGCGGTCACTTCGCCGGCCGCGACGGACAGCTGGCGGGTCTTGATGACCGCCGTCGTCGTTTCTCCCGGCTCGAGCTTCATGACCTTGGCATTGCCCTGCGGGGACTTCAGGTCGATATCCGCGCGGCGGTCACCGTTGTTCGTGAGGGTGACGGTGATTTCGGCCTTGAAAGCGTTGCACTTGGCTGCAGCGCTGACCGGGTTCACCACCTTCTCGGGAACGACGACCGGCAGGATCTCGGCACGTTCGCCGAGGCCCGCGGTACCGGAGAGGTCACCGGTGGCGTTGTGCAGGTGCAGGAACAGCGCCGAGGCTTCGGTGGTGTCCTGGCTGCGGTTGACGGTGAGCTTTCCGCCGTCGACGTCGGCGAACAGGGCGTCCGGTGAGGCACCGGAGAACCACAGGGCCGGGTTGGCGGCGTCGAACTTGATGTAGTCCGTTGAATCCACCGGTACGGTGCGTCCGGTGTTGTCGACGTTGTACAGGCTCCACGTGACTACCTTGTACTGCAGCGGCAGGGAAGCAGCAGCCGGATCCAGTCCCAGGGCAGCGACGCTGACCGGCAGGGTCACCGCGTTGCTGTCAAAGGTGTTGGTGTCCATGCTGCCCTGCTGGCCGTTGGCGCCGGTCTGGTCCACGAGGGTCCGGGTACCGTCCGGGTTCAGGCGGAAGGTGTTCACCAGTACCAGGTCCAGGTCATCGGCGCGGCCTGTGGCTACGAGGTAGTCGGCTTTGCCGTCAAGGTTGGTGTCGATCTCGACGTTGACCTCATTGTGTCCGCCCAGGATGGGCCAGTTGTCCCACGTGCTCAGGCCAAAGTTGAGGACACCGTCCAGCGGGTCGCCGCCGGCAGCCTTCACTGACGGAACAGTGGTCGAAGCGCCGACTGCCGAAAGATCCATCGATTTCATGGATTCAAGGGCCAGGTCATCACGCTTGTCGCTCTGGGCGCCAAGAACCAGCGGCGATACCAGAGAGAGGTAGGTGGATGCGTCGCTTCCCTGCAGCAGGTCGCGGCCCGTGAGGGTCACCTCCGCTGCCGTCGCCTCGGAATCAGCAAAGCTGATCTCCGTGCCGGCGGTCATGTCCGACGTCGGCTTGGGAGCCGAGTAGACGGGTACACGCAGGGTGGGAATGCCTGCACTGGCCAGCTGGACGCGGCCGGAGACGTCGGACAGGTACTGGCGCTGCAGGCCGAGCTGCTCAACATCAGCCGCGGGATCAAGCGTCTTGGCCAGGGCCGTGGGGTCCGCGATGCTCAGCGTCACGTCAACCGTCGCCTTGGCATTCGCCCCAACACTCACGCTCGGCGCCGTGGTGATTTCCACGCCGGGCATGGTCGTCGCCGGCAGGTAGCTGACGTCGAAGGTGCGCGGGCGGTCCGACTTGTTCTGGACCGTCACCTTGCGGGTGATGGACAGCGCGTCCGCGCCGACCTCAAGGACACCGAAGTTGACGCTGGTCAGCGTCTGGTCCTCGGAGTCGTAGGCCATGACCTTGGAATCCATCGCGTCCAGGACGTCCACGCGTCCGGAACCGACACGGTTGGGACCGTGCACGGCGCCGTTGGCGGCCAGGATGTCATGGGTGGCCGTGTTCATGATGGTGTTCTTGACCTCATACGGGCTGTAATCCGTAGCGGCGTAGAGCAGTGCTGCCAGGCCGGCAACATGAGGCGTGGCCATGGAGGTACCGCTCTTCACGGAGGCGCCGTTTCCTGAACCAACGCTGGCTGAACCGATCGACGAACCGGGAGCAGCGACGTCGGGCTTCACCACACCGTTGGAGCCGTGCAGCCCGCGGGAGGAGAAGGAGCTGACCGTGTCCAGGGCGTTCGACGGCCCGGCTGCGGCACCCATGTAGTTCGGGTCGAGCTGCAGGGTCAGGGTTCCATCCACTGCGGCCGGACGCAGCCGGTCGGAGGACTCGCGGTTTAGCTGGATGCCGGGGAGCGTGGTGTTGCCGCCGATTCCGGCGTCGAACACATCCCGCGGGGAATCCAGGACGACGCCGGTTGCACCGGCGGCCTGGGCGTTGTTGAAGCGGGCGCCCGAACCACACGGGAACGCACCGGTTTCGTCTTCCCACTGGATCCAGACCCATTTGTCCGTCAGCGAACCGGCCGGGAAGGCACTGCAGCCGAAAGCGTTGGAGGCCGGAGCGGCCACGACGTCGCCGGTGAGCCGTTCAGAGGACACCGCCGGATCGGAGTAGTTGAAGTTCACCGAATACTGGCCGGCAGCTGAGCCTTCCAGCCCTTCCGGAGCCAGGACATCTGCGCGGTCCAGCGAAATCTGGGAGCCGATGGTGCTGGCCACGGTCAGCGAGGACTTCGCGTTGCCCGGGGAACCGCCAACGTTGTACACGTCGCCGGCGTTGCCGGAAGCGACCACTGAAAGGATGCCCTGTTCGGTCAGCTTGTCCACGATGTCATTCTCGGGATCGTCCACGGGAGCGTAGTCGGAGCCGAGGGACATGTTCACGACCTGCGCGCGGTCGGAGAAATCGCCGTCGCCGTTGGGGTCCAGAACGTAGTCAAGCGCCTGGCCTACAACCTCGGAGGAACCGGTGCAGCCAAAGACGCGGATGCTGACCAGCTGTGCTTCCGGTGCCGAACCCGGGCCGATGCGCATGTCATTGACGGCCTCGGCCGTCAGCGACGCGTAATCGCCCTTGAAGGTGCTGCCGTCGGCAAGCGTGCCGTAGCCGGCTGCTGTGCCTGCCACGTGGGAGCCGTGTCCCTGGCAGTCCATCGGGTTGAGGTCCGGCTTGGGGATGGGCTGGTAGTTCGCGGCTGACGGGTCGGCGTTGTAGTCATCGCCCACCAGGTCGTAGCCGCCGATGAACTTGTCCGTGTCGATCAGGCCGCTGTCCGCGGCGGGAATGACGGGAGAAGCCTGGGCTGCCTCATACGCTTCGATGGTTCCGGGACCGCCGAAATCACTGTGCGTGTAATCGATGCCGGTGTCCAGGACGGCGATGGTGATGCCGTCGCCGGTCTGCTGGCGCTCCACCCAGGTGTTCAGTGCGCGGGTGTCGATGTCCGCACCCTTGTTGTCGATTGTCTTGGGGACGATCCGGGTAATCTTCGCGACGTCGTCGCGCTCTGCCAGTGCCTTGATGGCGTCGGCATCTCCGACGATGCCCACGCCCGGAAGGCTGTTGGTGGTGGTGTAGAGGGTGCTGGCGTCCGCTTCCGCAGCTACCGACTCAGCCTGGGATTCGATGGCTGAACGGATCTGCTGCACGCGCGGCGCGTCAACTACCGGTTCCCGCTTGCCTTCCTTGACGGCGTCCGGCTGGGTCTGCTCGAAGGCGCCCTCACCGGTGAACTGGACGTAGACGGAGACCTCGCCGTCGACGCCGCGGAGGCTCGGGGATACCTTCTGCTCCGCAAACTTCTGAACCGCGAATCCCTGGGCAGCGTTGTCGGTGCCGGCGGGTTCGGTTGCCTGGGCCGGTAGGCCCAGGCCTGCCGTGAGTGCGAGGCCGGCAACTGCGGCAGTAGCCACAGCCCCTGGCCTGTGATGAATGGACCGTCTCATTTTGCTCCTTGAACATTCCGCCGCGCGTTACCGGAAGAATGCCGTCGAAGACCTAGAGACTAGGAACCCGCAAACAAAACCAACCGGCTGCTGACACACGTGACAGCTTTCCTTTTGTGCCCCCAACCCCCGTTTGGGGTGTCAGCATGCACCTTCGGCCCCCAAAAATGCCTGCAGCCGTAGGCACACCCTAAGGGAGTAAACGCCCAGCTCAAAGGTTTACCGAAACCGGTTGAATTACGGTCATTAAGTATTGACAGGCCCGCCAAACCAGGTTTGTGAAGTTGCAGAAGTTAACTGTGAATACCGGCTGCCGCTGGACATGAAAAGGCGGTCCCTTCCACGGGATGTCCATGGAAGGGACCGCCTTTTGGGTCCCGGGAATGCCTGGGCTGCAGTTAGTTACAGGGCCGGGCCGCTGGCCGCGCCGCCCTGCCACAGGGCATCGAAAGGCGTGTGGGAAGAAACCCGGTTGCGGATGCCTTCGGTCACGAAGGCCTTGGCAGTGCGGGCTGCTTCGAGCGGAGCAGCGCCCTTGGCGAGTTCGGCGGTGATGGCGGCGGCCAGGGTGCACCCCGCACCGCTGACGGCAACGTCACCGACCTTGGGTGCGCGGAGCACCTCCATGGTCTCCCCGTCGTAGAAAACGTCGACGGCGTCTTCGCCTTCCAGCCGCACGCCGCCCTTGGCGAGCACAACGGCTCCCGAGGCTTCGTGGATGCGCCGGGCCGCTTCCTTGAGGTCTTCCACGGATTCGATTGCGTCCATTCCGGCCAGGGACATGGATTCGAAGTGGTTGGGCGTGACGAAAGTGGCCAGCGGGAGGATCTGTGCCTTCAGCGCCTGGTCGGTATCGAGGGCTGCGCCGGGTTCCTGGCCTTTGCAGATCAGTACCGGGTCCAGGACGATGTTGGTCCAGTCCTGGCTCTGCAGCGCTTTGGCTACGGTGTCAATGGTCGCCGGGGTGCCCAGCATGCCGATCTTCACGGTGCCCAGGTCATAGGCCGTCTGGATGGCCTCCAGCTGGTCTGCGATTACCTGCGGGTCAACCGGAACAAAGCGGTGGTTCCAGTTGTCCTTCGGATCGAAGGAGACAATGCAGGTCAGGGCGGTGATGCCGTAGGTCCCCAGTTCCTGGAAAGTCTTGAGGTCTGCCTGGGCGCCAGCCCCGCCGGTGGCTTCGGAGCCGGCGATCGTGAGCGTGACGGGAGGATGTGTTGTTGAAGACATGGATACATCTTCTACCCAATCCGGCATGCCCCGCCACCCGGTCCCGCTGCGGGCTGCCGGGCTAGTAACGCACGTCCATCAGGCGCCAGACCGCGAGCCGTCCGAGGGCCGCGGAGATCCCGATCGCCAGGGCCATCAGAAGGGGCACTCCGACGGATCCGGCAATGAGGCCGATGACCGCCCAGGCAAGCAGCATGGGCACCAGGAAAAAGGCCAGCACGTGAAGCCACTGGTTGGGGACGTCCCGCAGCAGCAGGCCCAGGGCCAGGCCCACGGGAGCCGCGGTTACCAGGCCAATGCCGGCGGCGTAGAAAGCGGCGATCACGATGATCCAGAGGTAACCCCAGAAATCGCGTGAGGTGCCCCAGCCAATCGCCACCGTGGCGATCAGGGCAACCAGCAGACACGCGATCGCGTAGCCGGTGACGAACGCCGTGGGACCGAACGTTACGCGCGGCGCGAGCAGGAAGGGCGTGCCCGCGCCGGAGGAGGAACGGTCGGCACCCGCCGGGGAGACGCCGTCGTCGTCCGCGTTTTCAGTCATGCGATCGTGCTCCTCGCAGCAGCTTCACCACATCTTCCACGATATTTCGCACGACGGGTAGGCGGGAGAGGATCACCAGCTTGGCAACCAGGGGAGCGGTATTGGTGACCAGGCGGCGGGAGCGGATCTGGTCCGGTGAGGAGTCGTAGACCCAGAACAGGGTGACGCCCATCTGGACCAGCCAGAGCAGTTCGGGCAGGTCGTCGCGGACAGCGAGCGGGGGCTGCGGGCGGGCGGCCTGCACGGCCTGGCGGTAGACGGCGATGGACTTGCCCCGCCCCACCTGTTCGGCGTCCGCAGGTGCGGACGAATTGCGGGTTCCCGGCGGCACGGGAAGGGCTGCCGTCTTCAGGAACTGGTGACCCAGAGAGTGGTAGGGGGCCAGTACATCCAGGTTCGCCTGCAGGATGACCCGCAGGTGCTCGCCGAGGTTGTGGCCCTCTCGCAGCCGGGGGAGCGCGGCGGAGCGGTGCTGGTTCTGGAGCGAGCGGTACAGCTCGGCCACGATCGCGTCCTTGGAGGAGAAGTAGTAGTAGGCGTTGCCTACGGAGACGCCGGCCTCGGCGGCGATCCCCCGCATGGTGGTCCGTTCGAAGCCCTGGGTGCGGAACTGTTCAGTTGCTGCTTCCACCAGCCGCCGCCGGGTGGCTTCACTCTTCGACCCCGCGGCCATCGGTCCCCTGTCTTAACGTGTCTACCGGGGACATTAGAGCACATTTTTGAACGTGTTCAAAAATGTGACGGCCCAAAAAACGTGGCAGAATTGACGCTGGTCCTTCAGGGGCCGCCCGGGACAGCGGGCAAGTGCTAATACAGCCGGGCGGAAGCCCAGGCGAACCACTAAACCGAAACGGGATATCCATGTCTTCACCAACCCCGGCCGCTGCCCGACAGGCACGCCAGACCCCCAGCTACGCTTCCCGGGGCAGCTCGCATTACGACCTGATCCTCACCCTGATGTGCGTGGTGATCATCATTTCCAACATCGGGGCGTCCAAGGGCGTGGTGCTCGGTCCGGTCTTCGGCGACTTCAGCATCATCACCGACGGAGGATTCTTCCTCTTTCCGCTGGCCTACATCCTGGGCGACGTGATCAGCGAGGTGTACGGCTTCAAGGCGGCCCGGCGTGCCATCTACATGGGCTTTGCCATGGCGGCGTTCGCGGTGCTGTCCTTTGCGGTGATCATCGCTCTCCCGGGATTCGATGACGCCTACGGCCTGGAGAAGCAGTCCGCCCTGGAATCAGCGCTCGGTCCGGTGTGGCAGATCGTCGCGGCGTCGCTGTTTGGTTTCCTGGCCGGACAGCTGCTCAACGCCATGGTGCTCACGCGGATGAAGGCGCGGTTCAGCGAACGCGCACTGGTGGGCCGCCTGATGGCTTCCACGGGTGTTGGGGAGTTTGCGGACACCCTGATCTTCTGTGCGATTGCCGCGCCGGTCATCGGAATCACCGATGCCGGGCAGTTCGTGAACTACGTGATCTTCGGCTTCGTCTACAAGACCGCCGTCGAGTTCCTCTTTGTTCCGGTGACCTCAGCGGTGATCAAGGCGATCAAGAAGCGCGAACCGACCTACGGCCGGGCGGTCCCCGAAGAGGCTTAGGCCGCGGCGGCCCGCCGCCGTGCCTGCCCGGCCGCGGCGGGCGGGCTGGCGTACGTCCGCCTAGCTGTAGTACTTGCCCAGGACCTCGTCCTTGAACTCGAAGAACGTGCCGTCCTCGATGGCCAGGCGGGCGTCGTCGACCAGCTTTACGGTGAAGCGCTCGTTGTGGATGGAAATCAGCGTGTGGCTGACCATCTCATTGGCCTTAAACAGGTGCTGGATGTAGGCACGTGAGTAGTTGGCGCAGGCGTAGCAGTCGCAGCCGTCCACCAGCGGGCCGAAGTCGCGCTTGAACTTGGCGTTGGAAAGGTTCTTCCGGCCGTACGGGGTGTAGAACGCAGAGTTCCGGGCAACCCGGGTGGGGGAGACGCAGTCGAAGGTATCCGCGCCGTTTTCGATCGCAGTGAAGATGTCATCCGGCTCGGAGATGCCCAGCAGGTGCCGCGGCTTGTCCTCGGGAAGTTCCTCGGTGCACCAGCGCACAATCGTGCCGAGGTTTTCCTTCTCCAGCGCGCCGCCGATGCCGAAGCCGTCGAAGCCCATGGCCCCGAGGTCGCGGGACGCCTTGCGGCGCAGGTCCTCATACTGGGCCCCCTGGAGGACGCCGAAGAGCGCCTGGTAGGGGCGGTGTGAGCGCTCCTCGGTAAGCCGGCGGTGCTCCACAAGGCAGCGTTCGGCCCAAAGCCGGGTGCGTTCCAGGGAGCGTTCCTGGTAGCCGCGGGAGTTGAGCAGGGTGGTGAGCTCATCAAAGGCGAACATGATGTCAGCGCCGAGCTGGTGCTGCACCTGCATGGAGATTTCCGGGGTGAAGCGGTGCTTGTCCCCGTTGAGGTGGGACTTGAACCAGACGCCGTCGTCATCGATGTGGGCCAGGCGCTCCTTGCCGGGCGCGACGTCGTCGTCCGCTCCGGTGGCGTGGGTGGTGCCGTCGGCGTTCATGTTGATGACCTTCTTGAAACCGGCGCCCAGGCTCATGACCTGGAATCCGCCTGAATCGGTGAAGGTGGGGCCGGGCCAGTTCATGAACTTGCCCAGCCCGCCTGCCTCGTCGAGGATGTCCGCGCCGGGCTGCAGGTACAGGTGGTAGGCATTGGCCAGCACCGCCTGGGCGCCAAGCTGCGCCACGGATTCCGGCAGCACGGCCTTCACGGTGGCCTTGGTGCCGACGGCGATAAACGCCGGAGTCCGGATCTCACCGTGCGGGGTGCTGATTACACCGGTGCGGCCCTGGAACTCACCGCCGTTCTCCTTGGCGCGGGAGGCAGAGTCGGGGGCGGTTTCACGCAGGCGCTTACCGAGGGCAAAGGAAAAACCGGAGCTGGACACCATTCCATTTTGCCCTACATCCGGTGACTGCCCGCCGCCGCCACCCGCCGCAGCCGCAGCCGGGCCCGCCGGCGGGAGAGCCAGCCCACATAACTGAGGCCGCCGTACCCGCCGAGCGTATGGTGAAGAAGGCGGGCTCTCCGGCCCCGTGAAGCGCTGCCGCCCCTTGAATGCATGAAAGGCCCCCGAAGTCCCCTTGAACCACCTGCGCGAAATGTTCACCCTTGCCCCTGCCCATAACGACCACCGCGTTGGCATCCGCTGCGGCATTGGCATAGGTGTACCGCTCGCCGTCCTGCTGGCCATCGGCCGGATCGACCTGGCGATCTTCGTGGCCTTCGGAGCCTTCACCAGCATCTACGGGCGCAATGAACCGCACCGCCAGCGCCTGGGGCATCAGGGGCGCGCCGGCGCGCTGATGTTCATTGTGATCCTGGCCGGAGCGCTGTCTTCGCGGCTGGGCCTGGACACCTGGGGGATTGTCCTGGGCACTACCCTCGTTGCCGGACTGGGAACCGTGGCCACCGGCTACTGGAGGCTGCGGCCGGCGGGATCCCTGTTCCACATCTTCGCGTACGCAGCCATTGCGTCGGTCCCGGCGCATCCTCCGCTGTGGCAGGGCATGCTCGCCTCCGGAGCAACCATCACGTTCGCCATCCTGCTCGGGCTTTCCGGCATGCTGCCGGCAAAATACCGCACGCCGTGGGACAAGCCGCTGCGGCCGCGGTTCACCGCCGCACAGCAGAAAGCCATCTGGGCCGACGGCGCGCTCTACGCGGCTGCCGCCGTTACAGCCGGCAGCATCGCCACCCTGCTGGGAATCGGCCACAACTACTGGGCTATGGTCGCCGCCACCGTTCCGCTGGTCGGGGCGACGTTCCGCCACCGCATCCACCGCGGCATCAATCGCATGCTCGGCACGTTCGGCGGCCTGGCAGTCACCGCCGTGATCCTCTTCGCGGGGCTGGCGCCCTGGCAGCTGGTCCTGGTGATTGCGCTGCTGCAGTGCGGTGCGGAGCTGTTCATCGCCCGGAATTATGCGCTGGCACAGGTGGTCATTACGCCGCTGGCACTACTCAGCACGGAACTCTCGCACGCCAGCAACCCGGCCACGCTGATCCAGGACCGTGCGGTTGAAACCGTCATCGGGGCTCTGGTGGGCATGGCCCTGGTACTGCTCCTGCAGCTTCGGGCCAGCCGGGCGAGGGCGCGGAGGGTGTCCGGAGCCTCCGCCTAGAGGTCCAGGTTCAGGCCGCGCACAGCGCTGAGTTCAGTGCGGATGCGCCGCTGGAGTTCGGCGTCGGTATAGCTCTGGGACCCGCCGTGGGCGCGCAGGTACAACAGGGTGTTCAGGCGCAGGATCCGCCAGTCCCGTTCGCTGTGCTCGTCGCCGGCCTCGGCTGCCCGCTGGACTTCACGGTCGTAGAGATTCGGCTCATTGAGCTGGCGCTGCAGCAGCTCGGCGGAAAGCTTGGCCTTGAGTGGATCGGATTCGGCGTTGTCTCCGGCGCGGACAGCCTGGGCGAACGCCGCTGATGCCTCCAGGTCACCCAATTCATGGGTGATGTGGGCGGCCAGTGCCAGCGCTCCCTGGATCCAGTTCCAGCGGCCGTAGTTGCCGTCGAAGCCCAGCCCCGTGATCAGCGAGCAGACGGAGAGGGCGTTTTCGGCGTCCCCCAGGTCAACGTAGAGCGTGTGGGCGAGGTCGCGCACATCCTGCAGGTTGCTTCCTGCCTTGACGTTCAGGCCGCGGCTGAGCCGGGTTACCAGTTCCTTGACCGCGCGGTCGTCCGGGTGGGCGGCTTCGGCAGCGGCCAGGACGGCGGCGTAGGTCTCTTCCTCGGTGGGAATGCTGCGGACTGCTTCCGCGGCCGTCTTGTCCGGCGCCGGTGCCGCCACCCGCACGGCCGACCCGTAGGCAATCCGCAGGGTTTCCCCGTCCTCCAGATCAGCGATGACCAGGGCGGGATTCCCCAGGTCGTCGTCCTCGATGCGGACGGCTGCCAGCGGTGCCAGGGTCAGCTCATCCAGGACCAGTTTCTGGCCCGGCACAAGCAGCTCGGCATTGACCCGGAAGGCATACTTATCCGGCACACTCATCGACATGGCTTTTCCTTAGCGCTCGAAGCTCGGCCCCAGTATATAAACGTAGGGTAACGCCTAGCGGCCCCAGCCCGCCGAGGCCAGCGCCTGGCGCAGCAGGTCACCGCGGCCGCCGGAGAACTCCGAATAGATGGCAGGGCTCAGTGCTTCCTCAGGGGTGAGCCAGGAAAGCTCCAGCGCATCCTGGCGCGGATCGCATTCGCCGGTCACGGGAATCAGGTACGCCAGTGCGACGGCGTGCTGGCGCTCGTCAGTGAGTCCGGTCTGCGACGGTGACGGGAAGTACTCGGCCACGGCGAACGGCGCCAGGCTGGGCGGCAGCTGGGGCAGCGCCATGGGTCCGAGGTCCTTTTCGAGATGGCGCAGCAGGGCCGCCCGGATGGTCTCCCGGTACATCACGCGGCCGGAAACGAACGTCCGGACCATCTTGCCCTCGGGGGTTGCCTGCAGCAGCAGACCCACCTCAGTGACGTACCCCAGCGGATCGCAGCGCACCGGAACGGCTTCGACGTAGACCATGGGAAGGCGCTGCCGTGCTTCGTGCAGGTCCTCCTCCGAAAGCCAGCCGGGATACGGGTCAGGAGTACGTACGTTCATAGCAGTGTTCTACCCCAAAGGCGGACGCCGAGTCATACGGCGCGCTCCGCTTCGGCCAAGGGCTGAACTGGCCCGGGACCTTCCAGCGCCTCTCCCCGAAGCCTACGATTGAGCGCATGAAGACCGAGCTGTCGGAGCTGCTGCTCCCGGATGCGGCGGCATGGCGGGACTGGTTGGAGGAGCATCATCTGCGCTCCGCAGGAGTCTGGCTCGTGATCGGCAAGCAGGGCGGAAGCACGACGGCGCTGACCCGGCAGGCTGCGCTGGACGAGGCGCTCTGCTTCGGCTGGATCGACGGCCAGGCGGCACGGCGGGACGAGGAAACCTACCTTCAGCGCTACACCAGGCGCGGTCCCAGGAGCGCCTGGTCGCTGCGCAACGTGGGACACATTGCCCGGCTGGAAGCGGCCGGCCGGCTGCACGCGTCCGGACGCGATGCCGTGGAGTCAGCCAAGGCCGACGGCCGGTGGGATGCGGCCTACGCCGGCCCGGCCACGGCCGAGGTGCCGCAGGACCTGCTGGATGCCATCGCGGCCAACGAGAGCGCCCAGGCGATGTTCGAGGTGCTCAGTTCACAGAACCGCTTCGCCCTGGCCTACCGGCTGGGCCAGCTCAAGACGGAAGCAGCCAGGGAGCGGAACATTGCCCGCTTCGTGGACATGCTCAGCCGCCGTGAGACCTTCTATCCGCAGAAGCGGTTCCCCAACTAGGAGTCCACCATGTGCCGGCTTTTCGGAATGCATGCAGGTCCCAGGCCCGTCCGCGCCACCTTCTGGCTGCTCACCGCTCCGGACAGCCTGGCCGAGCAGAGCCGCAGGATGGCTGACGGGTTCGGGATCGGCGTCTTCGGCTCCGCCGGCAAGCCCGTGGTGGACAAGGCGCCCATGCCCGCCTATGAGGACCGTGCCTACGCGTCGGCGGCCCGGACGCTGGAAGGCAGCACGTTCGTGGCCCATGTCCGCTATGCCAGTACCGGCGGGAACACAATGGTGAACACCCATCCCTTCCTCCAGGATGACCGCTTGCTGGCCCACAACGGCGTGGTGGAAGACCTGGACGTGCTTGATGACCGGCTGCGGTCCCTGGAAGTGATGGACCTCGTTCAGGGCGAGACTGACAGTGAACGGGTCTTTGCCCTGATTACCGGCATCGCCCGGCAGAACGGCGGCGACCTTGGGGATGCCATCACGCAGGCGGTCACCTGGGTGGCGGAGAACCTGCGGCTCTACGCGGTGAACCTCGTGATCACCACGGACTCGGAGCTCTGGGCCGTGCGCTACCCGGACACGCACCCGCTCTACGTCCTGCAGGAAAGCGCCGACGACCCGCACCGCGGCAAGCACACCGCCAGGATCAGCGTGAAGAGCGATGAGATGGAACAGAACCGGACTCCTGCCGTGCTCATCGCCACTGAGCGGATGGATGAGAACCCGAACTGGCGGATGATGGACTCCGGCGAGATCCTCCGGGTGGACCGGAACCTGAACACGGAGCGGACCTTCCCGCTGCCCCAGCACCCGCAGCACCTGCTTACCCTGGCGGACCTCGATCCGCATGCCGCGGCGTCCCAGCACCCGCTCAAGGCCGCCGGGACCTAGGAGCCCGCAGCTCAGGCGTCCCGGAGGTCCGTTTCCAGGCGCACGACGCGCAGCGCGGCCTCCAGGACCATCCAGGCCTGGAGCTGGGTGGAAAGCTCGACGCCGGTACCGGGGGGATAGTTCTCATCGGCGGTGCTGCGCGGGTCGGACGGGAACACCGCCAGGTTGTTGCGCACCGCCCGGCCTTTCCAGAGCCTGTCCGCCAGCTCGTTGACCAGTGACCCGGCCGTGCGGCGTGCACCGGTGTCCAGCGTTGGCGCAGCAGTAGCTTCGGCGAGGTAGCGGCACAGGATGCCGGTGAACAGTCCGCCGTCCCCGCTGCCGTGGGTGCGGAGCAGCGGCCCGGTGCCGCCGTCGGCCACCAGATGCCGGGACGTTGCCTGGACCAGGTCAGCTGCCCGCTCCAGGTTGGCAGCGCCGCCCAGCTCCAGCAGTGCTCCCAGCACCGGTCCCTGGTTGTAGGTGAAGTGTGCCCGTTCAAGTACCGGGCCTCCCGCTTTCTGCCGCACGCCGTCGTAATACAGGCCGGTGCCCGGATCGAGCAGCGAAGCGTTCAGCCAGTCCACCAGGTCCTGGGCCCGTTCGCGCTCGCCGGTGCGGGCGAAGAACAGGGCTGCGGGAGCCGTGGCCGGGGTGTTCTTGAAGTTCCGGGCCCGGTTCCACCAGACGCCGCCGCCCAGATCGGCTGTGTGGCCGGAACGCAGTGCCCGGCCCAGCGACTCCCGCAGGCCCTGGTGACGGGGCTTGTTGCCGCGCGGCGGCCCAGGCAGGGTGTCCAGCCGCAGGGCTGCCAGCGCCAGCCATGCCATGTCGTCGAAATAGGAGTTCGTGAACCGGCCGCCGTTGCGGATCCGTATGGTCCGGACCACCTGCTCGGCCAGCGTGATCGGGTCTGCCCCGGAGACCGGTGCCCGGCTGCGCAGCCCGGTATCCACCAGGACATCCACGTAGTGCGCCTGCCACCAGTAGTGCCACGGCCCGACGCCGCGCGGCAGCGGCTGCGGTGCGCGGACCGCGCCCAGATGTGTGCCCGGCAGGCCCAGGAGAGTGCCGCCAAAAGCGGTGGTCACCGAATGCGCGGCGGTGTCGGCACGCAGTTCGGCGTGGCGGACGGTCTGTGCGTCGGGCATGCGACCCACCATAGCCCCGGCCGCCGCGAAGCGTCACCGTCTCCGCTCCGCGGAACAGGCCCTCCAAGGATGCGGTGTGCCGCCGGTCACAGTAGGCTCGTGGGACCGCACGCGCCTCGGCGCACCCAAAGAGTCCTGATCCAGGAGGAACACATGCAGTTATCCGGTGCTTCGGCCATCGTCACGGGAGCAGCTTCGGGGCTGGGACGGGCTACGGCCCGCCGGCTCATCGATGCCGGAGCGGAGGTAGTGCTGGTGGACCTTCCGTCCTCCGGCGGGCTGGCCTACGCCGGTGAACTGGGAGACAACGCCCACTTTGTTCCGGGGGACGTGACGGATCCCGGGCAGATGCAGGCCGCCGTGGAAGCCGCCATGGCGGCAGCCCCGCTGCGGGTGGCGGTGAACTGCGCCGGGATCGGCACGCCAGGCAAGGTCCTGGGCCGCAGCGGCGTCCTGCCGCTGGAGGACTTCAACCGCGTCATCCAGGTGAACCTGGTTGGCACCTTCAACGTGACCCGGCTGGCAGCCGCTGCGATGGCGGAAACGGATCCGGCGGCGGACGACGCCGGAACCTCCGAACGCGGCGTCATCATCAACACCGCCTCGGTTGCGGCCTTCGACGGGCAGATCGGGCAGCCGGCGTATTCGGCGTCGAAGGGCGGCGTGGCGGCAATGACGCTCCCGCTGGCCCGTGAGCTGGCGCGGCACCTGATCCGCGTCGTCACGATTGCTCCCGGCATCTTCGAAACGCCCATGGTGGCCGGGCTTCCGCAGGAGGCCCAGGACTCGCTGGCCGCGCAGATCCCGCATCCCTCCCGGCTGGGACGCCCGGAAGAATATGCGTCCCTGGTTGGGCACATCATCGGCAACCCCATGCTGAACGGGGAAACGATCCGGCTTGACGGAGCGATTCGGATGGGACCGAAATAAGGCGTGCCGATGCTCCCCGACGCCGACTTTTTTTCTTTCGAACACCTGCTGAGCGCGGAGGAGACAGCGAAGCTGGCCGAACTGCGTTCGTTCCTGGCCGCTGAGGTCCTTCCGCACGCCACCCGCTGGTGGGACGAAGCCCGTTTCCCGGTGGAACTGCTTCCGGGACTGGCTTCCCTGGGCCTCTCAACGCCGGTGCAGCGCGGCTACAGTCCCCTCTTTGCAGGCCTGGTCATCGCGGAGATGACCAGGGCAGACACCTCGATCGCCACGTTCTTTATGGTCCATCACGATCTCTTTGTTGAAGGCCTGCACGCCTTCGGGTCCGAGGAACAGAAGGCCCGGCTGCTCGAGGACGCCCAGTCACTGAAGATCACCGGGGCGTTCGCGCTCACCGAACCGGACCACGGCTCGGACGTCGCCGGCGGCATGGCAACCACAGCCGTGCGCGACGGCGACGAATGGGTCCTGAACGGAACCAAGCGGTGGATTGGCAACGGCACCTTCTGCGACTGGATGCTGTTCTGGGCGCGGGAACCGGAGACCGGCAAAGTCCGGGGATTCCTGCTGGACGCCTCGCTGCCCGGGATCAAGCGGACCCGGATCGAAAACAAAACCGCCCTGCGCACGGTGCAGAACGCCGACATTGAACTCACCGGCGTGCGGGTTTCCGAAGCCGACCGGCTCTCCGGGATCGAGAGTTTCGAGGACACCAAGCACCTGCTGCGCGGGTCGCGGATCATGGTGGGCTGGCAGGCTGTGGGGCAGCAGCTGGCGGCGTTCGACGTCGCCCGCGCCTACGCCGTCGAACGCCTGCAGTTCGGACGGCCGCTGGCCTCCTTCCAGCTGGTGCAGCAGCAGCTGGTGCGCATGCAGGGCAACGCTGTGGCTTCCACCGGCATGCTCGCCCGGGTCAGCGACCTGGAGCAGGGCGGGTACGGGGCGGTGGCCGACGACGGCGCGGCCCGCGGCGACATGGCGCGTGCGGCACTCGCCAAGTCCTACGCCAGTGCCCTGATGCGCGAAACAGTGTCGCTGGGACGCGGCCTGCTGGGAGGCAACGGCATCGTCACCGACTACCGGATGGCCAAGATTTTCGCCGACGCTGAGGCGATCTACACCTACGAGGGGACGTACGAGATCAACTCCCTGATTGCCGGGCGGGAGATCACCGGGGTCTCGGCGCTGCGCTGAGCGCGGCGCCGGACCCCGGGTCCCGGTCCCTGCCGCCTCCTACCGACGGCCCGCCAGCGGATTGGCCAGCCGGCCGGAGAACTGCAGGCCACCTGACGGATCGCTGATATCCAGCATCTGCTGGTTGTTGCGCAGCTGCAGGCGGTTCAGGCAGGAACGGGCAAAGTCCGCCGCGAAGAGATCATGCGCGGCGAAGTCTTCGGCCAGTTCCGGATGCTCAGCCTGGTATGCGTGGATTACCTCCGCGGCCGTGTCCCAGAACTCCTCCTCCGTGAGCTGTCCGTCCTCGTGGAGGACGGCAGCGAGGAAGCGGAAGAAGCAGTCGATCACGTCGGTGAAAATCGAGAGGACCTGTTCCTCCGCCGGCACGTCCACGCGGATGCGTGCCACGTCCCGGGGAAGCTCCACCTTGTCTGCCATCACGATGATCTCCTCGCCGATGTCCTTCATCAGCGCCCGGACCGGAACCCCGTCCCGAAGGACCAGGATCAGGTTCTCTCCGTGCGGCATGAAGGCCAGCCGGTACGCGTAGAAGCAGTGCAGGACGGGCACCAGGTAGGCGCGGAGATACTCCCGGAGCCAGCGGCGCGCCGGCAGGCCGGAACGCCGGATGAGCGCCGAAACGAACGGGCTGCCGGCCTGGTCCCGGTGCAGCAGCGATGCCATCGTGGCAAGCTGCTCTCCTTGTTCCAGGCGGTCCATTGGGCTTTCCCGCCACAGAGCTGCCAGCATTTTCCGGTACGGAGAACCCTTGGGGGCAGCGGCGTCGTAATACGGGTTGGTGTATCCCATGGCCGCCGTTTCCCGCAGGATCTGGAACCCGGTGGCCGTCAGTACGGAATCGGCCCGGACCAGCCCGTCCAGCCATTCGTTGATGGCCGGCGTGGACACCATGTATTCGGCGGAAAGGCCGCGCATAAAGCCCATGTTCACCACTGAAAGCGCCGTCTTGACGTAGCAGCGGCCGGGCGTGCTGCGGTTGAAGAACGTCCGAATGGACTGCTGCGCCTGGTACACGTCTTCGGAGGGTCCAAGATGGACAATGTGCTGCCGGGCGACCTCTGCGGCGAAGGTGACGTTGAGCTTGTTCTCCCACTGCCAGGGATGGACCGGCATGAGCAGGTAGTCACCCGGGTCCAGGCTGCGTAACTGGAGCGCGGCATCGAATCCCGACTGCACGCCGGGATCGAGTTCTGTTGCCAGGAAGGCGGAATAGTCCAGACCGGAAACCGCGGTGAAGCGGGCACGGTCCTTCCGGACGGCAATCCAGTGCAGCCGGACGCCGGAACCGGTTTCGGGCGCGTAGGAAAGGTAGTCCTGCAGGCCGAATCCCAGCCTCCCGTTGTTCGCCACGAAACAGGGGTGGCCTTCGGTCATGGACGCTTCGACGGCCTGGAAGTCCGCGGCCGGATCAGCGCCGCCGGTTATGCCCGCGGCCAGGATTTCCGAGCTGTGGAAAGAACCGCCGTGCTTGTAGGCGTGGGATGCCAGGGTGCTGGAAACTTCCTCCAGATACACCGCCAGCATGTCCTCGCTGATCCCCAGAGTGCGCGCGAATTCGGTGATGAAGACCAGCGCGTCCAGGGCCGTGCTGCTCCCGCCGGCCGACCGCCGGATGCTCTGCGGCGGAATGCTCCAGTGTTCCAGCGCCAGGAGTTCCGCCTCGAAGGTGTAGGTCGCCGCGCCGTCGTCGGATGTGAGACGGAACCTGCCAGGGCCCGCGGGCCGGGGCTGGAGAATCTGTTCGTGCGAGAACTCGGCGAGTGCCTTGCAGACGACGTGCCGATTGGCCGCAGCCCAGAGTTCGGGGGTGAGGTGCCCGGGGTTCAGCTTCGACCCGGCGTTCAGGTTCGGTGCCAGGTCCCGGTTCGGTGTTCCGGGTTCGACGGCGGTGCTCATGGTGTTGCTCCTTGGAAAGTCGTGGGGGTGCTGCCGGCTGCGGCATTGAACTGCTGCCGGGTGCAGAAAGAGAGCAGGGCGGTTTTGTCCGGCAGGTCGATGCGGCCGTGGGGCCGGAACCCCATGCGTTCGTTGAGGACGTGGATCTTGGTATTGCGGACGTCCGGTTCCACCACCACCCGCTGCGTCTGCGGACTGGAGAAGAGGAACACCATCACTGCCCGGAAAGCTGCCGCGGTGAAGCCGTGCTGCGGGACGTCCGGCGGGCCCATCAGCAGGTGCATGCCGCGGTCACCGGGCTGGACCGGGTACAGGCCGGCCAGCGGGGAGTGCTCAGGAGCGTAGCTTTCCATGAGGAATGCGGGGGTGTTCCCCAGCAGGCCGAGCCACGCCTCGTGGTGCGGGTCCGCGTCGATTCCCGAGTACTCGCTGCGGACCTCGTCCACCGCCGCGGTTCCCATGCCCCAGAAGCGTGCGTAGTCACGGCTCATCCAGCTGTGCAGGAGGGGCGCGTCGGCGGCGGGGTCAACCGGTCGGAAATCGACTCTCAAGCCACTGCTCCTTCCGTCTTTGCCGCTGATCCCGTCCGTGTGTTGGCGGGCGGATGTGGCGGCTGGCCCAGGCCGGTGAGCCCAAACTCCTGGAACGCGATGCCGGCTTCCACCGGGTAGTACTCCCAGCCGAGGATTTCGCGCAGGATGGTCGAGTTCCGGTAAGCAGCCATGCCCAGATCGGGAGAGGTGAAACCGTGCGTGTGCAGCTCGGCATTCTGCACAAAGATTTCCCCGGGTTCCACGCTGATCCCGTAGCTCCGGTCCACGTCGAACCGCCCCCGGCTGTCCCGCCGGATGCGGCTGCCGATGCCCTGCAGGAAGGCTGGTTCGCGGTAGGAATACCCGGTGGCCAGGACCACGGCGCCGGTCGTCAGCTCACCGCTGGTTCCCTGTTCCCGGTGGTCCAGGTTCAGCCGGTACTGCCCGGTGCAGGCGTCGTAACTGCTGCCGGTGACTTCGACTCCGGTGAGCAGCCGGACCGGCAGCGGCCCGGACAGGCTGCGCGCATACAGGGCGTCGTAGATGTCGTTGATCAGCGCAGCGTCGATGCCCTTGTACAGGTTCTTCTGCGACCCGATGAGCCGGTCCCGGGTGGTGGCGGGAAGTGCGTGGAAATAGTCCACGTAGTCCGGGGACGTCATTTCAAGGGTCAGCTTCGTATACTCCAGCGGGAAGAACCGGCCCGAACGCGTTACCCAGTTCAGCTCGTAGCTGTCCGGTCCGCAGTCCGAAAGCAGGTCCAGGAAGACTTCGGCAGCGCTCTGCCCGCTTCCCACCACAGTGATGCTTCGCTGCTCCCGGATGTCCGCCTTGGACTGCAGGTAGTCGCTGTTGTGGACGGCGGTCCCGCCGCTGGACAGGAGCCCGGCGCACGACGGCGGGATCTCGGGCCGGGTGCCCGTTCCCAGTACCAGCCGGTGGGCGGCGTGGACCCGGGTGCCGCCGTCGTGCCTTGTGCGCACCAGGTACCTGCCGCCGTCGGGCGCGGTCTGGTCATAGCGGATGTCCGTGACCTCGTGGCCGAACCGGACGCTGGGCAGCTGCCCCGCCACCCACTGGCAGTAGGCGTTGAATTCCGCACGCAGCGGGTAGAAGTCCTCGCGGATGTAGAAGCGGTAAAGCCTGCCCGTGGCCTTGAGGAAATTCAGGAACGAGTACCGGGAGGTGGGGTCCGCCAGCGACACCAGGTCCGCCATGAACGGAACCTGCAGGTGGGCGGTGTCCAGCATCATTCCCGGATGCCAGTCGAAGCCGGGGCGCGAGTCGAAGAACACGGCGTCCAGCTCAGCGATGGGCTCAGCGAGTGCCGCAAGGCCCAGGTTGAAGGGTCCGGCGCCGATGCCAATGACGTCGTGGACGGCCACGCGGGCGTCTGGTCCAGCATTGCCTGCAGCGTGTCCGGGCCTCGGCTGCCGGCGGCTCACGCTGCTGCTCCTGCCGGGCTCTCGGCGCTTGCTGCGGCCGTCTTCCGTCCTGCCTGTCCGGCTAGCCACCGGGCGGCGTGGGAGCGGATCAGTTCCAGGATCCGTTCAATGTCCGCCAGGGTTGCCGTGGGGTTCAGGAGGGTGAACTTCAGGTAAGCCCGCCCGTCCACGGTAGTGGCGGCGATGACGGCGTCACCCGAGGCCGAGAGTGCTGAGCGGATCCAGCGGTTCAGTGTGTCGCAGGTGTCCTCGTCCAGGTGCCGCGGGCGGAAACGGAACACTACGGTGCTCAGCTGTACGCGGGCGGCCACCTCGAAATCCGGATCCGTTTGAAGCAGTCGGCCGGTTTCCTGGGCCAGGTCAATCGCTGCATCGAGCATCTCACCGACTCCGTCGGCACCCGTAACGCGCAGGGTGAGCCAAAGCTTCAGTGCGTCAAAGCGGCGGGTGGTCTGGATGCTGTGGTCCACCTGGTTTGGAACTTCCGGGTCAGCTGCATTCTCCGGGTTGAGGTAGTCGGAGTAGTGCAGGATGTGGCGCAGCTCGCCGGCGTCGCGGACCAGGACGGCACTCGAGGACACCGGCTGGAAGAACGTCTTGTGATAGTCCACAGTGACGGAATCGGCCGCACCGATTCCCGACAGCCGGTTCCGGTACTTGAGGGAGGTGAGCAGTCCGCCGCCGTACGCCGCATCGACGTGGAGCCAGGAGCCGAACTCGGAGCTGAGGGTTGCGCATTCGATCAGCGGGTCAATGCTGCCGAAATCCGTGGTGCCCGCGGTGGCAACGATGGCCATGGGAACTTCGCCGCGGCTGCGGGACTCAGCCAGGGCGTTCCGCAGCGCGTCGGGCTTGAGCCGGCGGTCGGCGTCGCACTCGATCAGATGGACCGCGTCCTCACCCAGGCCCAGCAGCGCTGCGGATTTCCGGATGCTGAAGTGGCTGGCTTCCGAGGCAAAGATGCGCAGCCGGCCCAGGAGATCGGGGAGCCGGTCGCTGCCGCCCTCGTTTGCCTCGGCGTCCCGTCGGAGCGCAGCCACCGCCCGGTTGCGGGCAATGAGCAGTGCCTGGAGGTTTGAGGTGGTGCCTCCGCTGGTGAACACGCCGCTCGCCTGCGGGCCCAGCCCAAGGCGTCCGGCTGTCCAGTGCAGCAGGCGCCGTTCGATCAACGTGGCTCCGGCGCTCTGGTCCCAGGTGTCCATGGAGGAGTTCACGGCACTGAGGATGGTTTCGCCAACCAGGGCGGGAATTGCCACCGGGCAGTTCAGGTGCGCGGCGTAGGCGGGATGGTGGAAGTACACCGCGTCCCGCAGGTAGAGCGGGTGGAGTTCTTCCAGCGCGGCGCTGGTGGTGCCGAGCGGGTGATCCAGGTCCACGGCGTCGATCGCGGGTGTCAGGTTGCGGGGATGCATCCCCGTGAACGGCCGGCTAGCCGAGCCGATGGAACGGCTCACGGCCGACATGCCCAGCAGGTTCTCTGAGAGGTACTGCCCGGTGGTAGTGCCGGTCAGCAGTGTGGCCGCCGGGTGTTCGCCGGCCCGCCGGTTGTCTGCGGAGTAATGCTTCGGCTTCTGCAAAATGCTCACTGCGTTCTCCCTGGAAGGTCTCAAGACGGTAACGCAGGTTAGCCTGTCCTTACTTGGGGCATTACGTCAAACTTTTGTGTCTTAATTCGCTGCGATGGGGATAAAGTCTTGCTGTGGGTGCAAAATGACGCGCGATGGGTGCGCGCGCAGGACCGGCGGCAGCTTGTGCAATCAGATGTCAGTAGGCTTAGTATCGATGGAAAGGACCGTTGAGATCGGAAAGTGAGCTGCAGATGACTGAACAGAACCCGGACCACAGCGACAACCCTGCACTGGCCGATGACCTGTCCGAGGTGGTAACACCCGACGAGCTGACCATCGTCTCCGGGGAGGAGCTCCTGGATGAGGATGAGCTCACGGATGCGGAGGACCTTTCCTATCCGGGCGCAGCCGAGGACAACCCGGAAAACTGGCAGGACGATCCGCTGATCAATGAGGAACCTCTGGCCGGCCAGCCCAGTGCGGAGTCTGACCAGACCCTTCGGGACGAAACCGCCGAAGAACGCTACGAAGAGGGCGATTCGCAGATTCCGCCCGAAGAACCGACCATCGGTGAAGCAGCCCGCGACGTTGATTTTGGTGACTCGTCTGTGGACCCGCTTGAGGACGGCAGCGATGACCCCGCCCATGCAGGCGGCGACCCGCTCTCAGCCTTCAACCCGGACGACGAGCCGCTCTAGGCGCCGGTTCGACAGAAGGCATCCTTCCGCTGGCACTACGGTGGAAGGATGCCTTCTTTTCGTGTCCAGCTCAGCATTCTTGGCCTGCGTCCCGGGAACCCGCCCGAAGCAGTGATGGATGCCGCCGTCGAGGCGCTGGAGGCCAGTCACCACGTAGAGGCCAACCAGCTGGACATCGTCTCCGGCGTTCCCCGCATCACCCTGCGGTTTATGGTTCCCGCCAATGAATACGGAGTGGAGAACTCCCAGGCGCGGCGTGCTGCCATGAATATGCGGCACGCGGTGGAACAGGTGGCTAGGTGCGAACAGCTGCGTGTGCTTCGCCGGCAGCGTGGACGCTGGCTTCCGCTTTAAGCCACTCCCGCTGCCTCCTGCGCTGGGCGTGATCCACCTGGTGGCGCCTGGAACCCGCCGAGACCAGGATGAGGAAGGCACCCACGAAGGCCCCTGCAGCAGCTGGCACTGATATTTCGTCGGTGAGCAGCCGGGCGAATCCGATTCCCGTCAGTCCGGCTACGACGGTGAGTGCTGCCGCCAGGTGACCCCGGTCGGTCATGGACACGGTGGTAACACCGATGACTGTTGCCACGAGGGCGATCAGTGCCCAGGCCTCCGGACCCCAGCCGGCAACGTTGGCTCCCGTCCCGGAGAGCCAGCTGCCCAGTCCGGCAAGGAGCGCCAGGGCTGCTGCTCCGAGGAGCATGGAGGCGGGGACATCCGCTGCCGCCGTCTCCCAGCGTGATTCAGCTGCCCAGGTATTCGACAGATGAATGGCGGTGAGCCCGACGCCGACGCCGAGGGCAGCGAGCCAGAAAGCAGCAGCAGGGTTTCCCGCTTCCACGGCCCAGATCCAGAGGGCAGCCACGACTGCGGATCCGGCGCTGATCGGCCCGGTCCAAGTCTGCCGGGGGCTGGTCCGCTGGGCTGGAAGCCACTGCCAGGCTGCATACAGGGCTGCACCTGCCAGGACCGGAACCCATGCCAGCCAGACCCAGGCGTATGCCGCAAGCAGGGAACCTGCCGGATCAAGGACGCTTCCGGGGGAGTGGGTGATTTGAGGCCAGCCTCCGGCGGTGCGGGTTAGGCCGTAGGCTGCGCCGAGGGCAGCTGCCGTGCAGACGGTGACTGCGATCCGCCGGATCCTGTCTACTTGTGAGGGCTCCCTGTTGCGGTCCGGCTCGTGCGGGTGTGGGTGTCCGTGCTGGTCGCCCTGCGGGTGGTGGCTTTGCTTGGTGTGCCAGGTTTCCTCGGGGCCGGCTGGCTCGTGACCGGGTGTCTCGCGGTGACGGCTTTCCTCGGGGGAGGCTGACTCGGGGCCTTCCTCGTGGTGACCGACTGCCTCGTACTCGTCGTCGTGCTGGCGCAGGTCGTCCAGCAGGACTCGGTCCTCTGCGGGACGGCCAGCGGTCTCCAGCTCCCCGTTCCCCCTGTCCTCCCTCGGCCCATCTTCCAAGAGCTCAGTTCTGTGCTGCTCATCTTCGATCCGGGGATCGTTCTGAGCTGTTTGGCTGGTAACCAGCCTGGCAATGGCCTGCACCGGGTTGGAGGAGCCCCGAAGGTGGTAGGCCCGTCCGGAGGAATCGCTGCCGGCTTCACCGAGCTGAATGCCGCCGGGCGTACCGAGCAGAATACTGCCAAAGGAACCCGGTTGAACCTCTGTGAAGTCCTGTTCCGCCGGGACGGCAGGGCCGTGCTGCGAGAGGCCGTTTCGATCTGCTGCCATGCGGGTGTGCACTGTCGGTGGGATGCCGGGAGGCGGTGACGGTGCCAGCGGAGGGACAAATGCAGGAGTGTCGTTGCCGGCCTTTCCACGGGTGCCCTTGCTCTGCTTGGCTGTGCTTGTGGCTTTGCCGGTCCCGGTGCCGGTGCCCGGGTTGTTGCCTAGCCCGCTGCCGGTGCCTGAGCTTGGGTTGTTGCCTAGCCCGCTGCCGGTGCCCGGGTTGTTGCCTAGCCCGCTGCCGGTGCCGCCTGAGCCCGGATTGTCGCCGGTCCCGCTGCCGGTGCCGCCTGAGCCCGGATTGTCGCCGGTCCCGCTGCCGGTGCCGCCCGAGCCCGGAATGTCGCCAGGCCCGTTGCCGGAGCCGGTGCCGGTGCCCGGGTTGTTGCCTAGCCCGCTGTTGCCGTGCCTGGCTCCGGCCGGTTGCGCGCCGTCAGCCGGCTCAACGGGGCGTGCGGGATGGGGGAGCATGCCTGTTTCCTTTGCCTCAGCGGTTCCTTCGGGTGCCTAACCCGGATGCGGATCCACCAAAGCGTAGCGGCAGGAGCGCGGCTGAGGAAGCGGGATTTTGCAGGTCAGCGAGGGGTTGCCTGGGCAGGAAACGCATCCAGGGTCAGTTCACTCCGGTATTGCACTGGCTGCTTGGTCAGCGGGTCCGTGAACTGGATTGACCGTGCCAGGAGCTGCAGCGGCCTGCTGAAGTCGTCCGGAGCCTGTTCCAACAGGACCGGGTAGAAGGGGTCGTTCAGGATGCCGATCCCCAGCGACGCCATATGGACGCGAAGCTGGTGCGTCTTCCCGGTATGAGGAAGGAGACGGTAGCGTCCGAGCCCGCCGCTCTCTTCCACCAGTTCCACCCGTGTTTCTGCGTTGGGTTCTCCAGGTACCTCCTGCGCGAGCAGGTAGGTCCGGGACTTAACCATCCGGCTGCGGATGACGGCAGGAAGCTCAAGATCCGGGCGGACCGGAGCCACCGCCTCATACTCCTTCTCTATGCGCCGCTTCTCGAAGAGGACCTGGTATTTTCCCCGGGTCTCCGGGTTGGTTGAGAAGAGCAGAACGCCTGCGGTCATCCGGTCCAGCCGATGCATGGGGATGAGGTCCGGGATGCCGAGAGCGACCCGAAGGCGCACCAGGGCCGATTCGGCAACGTACATTCCGCCGGGTGTGGTCGGTAGGAAGTGCGGCTTGTCCACGACCAGCAGGTTTTCGTCCTGGTGCAGGATGTTGATTTCCACGGGAAGGCGCTCTTCCGGAGGAAGTTCCCGGTAATACCAAATGAACGTGTGCTCAGTGAGCGGAGTTGTGCGGTCCAGGGGCACACCCCCGATGCCTACGACTTCGCCGCGGTCAAACCGGTTGGCTATGCCTTCGGGGTTCACGTGGCCGAAGCGTTCAAGGACGTACTCGAAGGCCGTAGCCCAGGGGCCCTCGGCGGGCAGCCGCAGACGGGTAGCGTTCACACCGTTGCGGACCGGCAGAGGGGATTGCATCACCCTCCAAGGGTACCGGGGGCGTGGAATCACGGTTTCCCGGGTGTGGTTGGGCCGATGGCCTATCTTTGGCTCATGACTAGGCGGATAGGCGGTTTCACGGGCCATGGCTGACGAGGCCGTTGTCGAAGTGCAGGTCCACGACCGAGAGAAACGAGTTATCTATCGCCGCGCTGCGGGGAGCGGGGGTACTGCGAACCGCCGGCACGTTGGACGGGAGGCCGGTACCGCCTCCCCCTGGTCTTTATCGCAGGCCTGTTTGCGCTGGTATCTGCGCTGACAGGGTGCGCGAACGCTTGTACTGCCATTGGCTGGTTTGATGAGCTCAAGATTGAGATAACAGGCCCCGGTTCCGAATCGGTCGACCGGCTGGAAGTCTGCTATGACGGTTCCTGTTATTCCGGCGGCGGCGCTGATACTCCGGGACCAGAGACCCCGCTGGTGAACGAGGTGTCGGTTGTGAAGTCTGAGACTGGTTGGAAGGTCACGACATCCATGCAGATTCCCGAAGCTGTTCAGCTCCGGGCTTCCTCGGAGACTGGCGAGGTCCTGGCAGATCAGGAGGCTGAACTCGATTGGAAACGCGTTGGTGGAACTGCCCGTTGTGGAGGGCCGCACGAGGCGGAGGTGGTCCTCACGCTGAACCAGTGAGTCCTCTGGCCGGCTAGAGGCCTCCGGGCCTACGGACCTTCGGGTCTTCGGCGGCAGGACCGACGGAAGGCCGCTCGGCTAAAACGGCGGCGGCTCGGGGTCTTCCGAAGAGGACCGTGATGATGCGTCCCGGGGGTGGGCGGCATAGTCCAGCTGGGCCTCAGTGCTGTACCGCGCCCGCAGCGGAGACACCCACTCCAACTTTCCCGGGCGGGGCTGGCGGGCTTTCCACAACCCGAGTGACTTCAGGCGGTGGTGCTTGGGGCAGAGGTTTCCGAGATTGCCGTGCTCCGTGGTTCCGCCACGGCTCCAGGGGATCGTGTGGTCGATTTCCGTTCGGAAGGTACTAACCCGGCAGCCCGGAAACCTGCATGTACCGTCCCTGGCCTGCAACCAGCGTTTCAACCCGGCAGGAACCTTCCGCCGCCGGCCTACTGCCAGGATCTCGCCGGACGAGCTGTCTCTCACGAGTCCTGTCCAATGCATTGCCTGGCGTGCCAGCCTTCGGGCAGCGTCTGCACTAATCGGCCCGTAGCCATTCAGCTCCGCCGCGTCGTCGTTCACTCCCAGGAGGGTGTCTGCATCTATGAGAACCATGATTTCCGTCCGGATTCCACAGGGATCTTCGGCTGGTGGCAGGACGGGGGCAGCGGCGGTCAGGTCACCGAAAGTGGGTAATGAACTGCCTGTAGATGAGCCGGCGGACAACGGAACCCTCAGAAGCAGAGATGTGAGCCCATCGGTTCGGAGCTGGTCGAGCGTCCGACTGTCACCGGCAGAACGCGCAGCACGTGCGGAGGCCGTCAAGGAGTTGTAAATTGCCTGCCCTTTCTCCGCAGCCACCAAAGCTGAAAGCTCCGCCATGCCGTCAGGTCTGGGATCCAGGCTGACACGCCGAAGATCAAGCGCGTGTTTGTGCCGGAGAGAAATGGTCTCGGGCCAGCGGGATTCCCGAAGCCTGCGTGCCTTAGCTGTGAACTGTGCGCAGGTGCGTCCTTGGGCCAGCTCGATGAGTTCGAGTTCGAAGCGGGGAGCTTGGTCAGACGGCACGGACTGAACCTCTTCCATGATCCGCTGGGCGTGGCGGTAAGTAATGGATCCCCGGGAGAGTTGGACATGCGTGGACCGGTTCACCGTGCACAGGGTGCTCGCCTCGCTGACCAGCGCCAAAGCACTCATGTGCGGGAGGTTGAGTGCGGCCCCAACTTCTGCGGCAGCGGCGGACAGAGCAACTGAACCTTCCACGGGTCCAAGGCTCTGCTCAATGTCACGCCGTAGTTCGGTTTCTATCCGGTGGATGATCAGGGCCTGCTGCGCCTGAGCCCAGGACACAAGAGCGGCCAGTTGCTTGAGGACCGGCACTGCATCTTCTGCGGAAATCGAATCCGTCTGGGCGAGCTCAAGACGTCCTCTGAAGCCGGGGCCAAGGATTGATTCAGAAGCATGGGCATCGCGCCGGACACTGGCCGCCCATGGGCCATCGTTCGCATCGTCTGCCCGCTCGGCGACGGTGTAGGTGTCCAGAAATGCCAGGGAGTCGTGGGCAGGGGAGACACCGGGGGCTGTCTCCCGTTCCCTGCTGCTGGCTGGTCTCATGTGACAAGCATTCCGCCCGAAGGAACGGAACCTAAGCGAAGACCTTCTCATTGTGGAGAAACGCCATTGGCTGGTGGGCTTTCGAATCATGGGGAGGAACAGTGCGAAGGGAAGATGGCGGGCAGGACGGGCAGGACGGGCAGCACGGGCAGGATGTGGTCGGGAACAGAGGCAAGGGCAAGCCCCGCCTCACGGAGGCGAGGGCATACGGGCAGGATGAGGTCGGGAACAGAGAGAAGGGGCAAGCCCCGCCTCACGGGGGGACGAGGGCACGGCCAGGATGTGGTCGGGAACGGAGGGAAGGGACCAGCGCCGCGTCAGGGGGGCGACAGCGCGGGCAGGACCTGGTGGAGGATCGATAGGAAACGGATCAGTGCCGGTTCAGCCCACAGGCGGCTGGCAATGCGGACAGTAATACAGGTCCCGCAGTTCCAACTCGGTGTCCCCAACGAGCTCGTGAACCACCTTGGTTCCGCAGCGCAGGCAGCCGCGTTTCTCACGGTTATAGACCCACAGCGGATCCCGTCCGGCCAGACCTGTGGTGATGCGCCTGGACCGGGTTTTGTTGGCTTCCAGCAGCCGCTTCGACAAATCGACGAGTCGTTCCAGATTGGGAATGTCCTGCACCGGAGTGAGCGGATGGACACCGACGAGGAAACACAGTTCACAGCGGTAGACGTTGCCGATGCCGGCCAGATTCCGCTGATCGAGCAATGCCAGCCCCACCGGGCGTTCCGGAACCGAGGCAAGCCGGCGCAAGGCCTCCGCGGCATCCCAGTCCGGGCCCAGCAGGTCAGGACCCAGATATCCGACAGCTTCTTCTTCGCCGCTGCGTGGGAATACGCGCAGGATCCCCAGCTCGAACCCCACCGCCTGCTTTTCCGCGGTTTCCAGCACGACCCGAGCCTTGAACGCCGGACGGCGCCAGCGCTCGCCGCGGCCGTAGATATGCCACAGGCCTTCCATCTTCAAGTGTGAATGAATGCTCCAGCCCTCGGACTCGCCTGGGCCGGGAGCAACCCGGATCAGTAGGTGCTTGCCGCGGGAAACTACCCCTTCTACGGTGCGTCCGCTGAGGTCGGTCGTGGCGAACCGCGGCACGCGGAAATCGGTCCGGATCAGTTCGGCACCGGCCAGCGCAGTATGAAGTCCACGCGCGGCACGCCAGACGGTATCGCCCTCAGGCACCGCACACCTCCAAGCCCTCGGATGCAGCGCGGCCCGCCGCCGCAGTGCGCAACTCCGCCCCGGCGCGGCCCGCCGGCCCAGTGCGCAACTCTGCCCCAGCGCATCCCGCCGCCGCAGCGCGCAACTCTGCCCCGGCGCGGCCCGCCGCCCCTGCGGAACCCTCCGCCCCGGCGCGGCCCGCCGCCCCAGCACGGCCCCCAGCCCCAACCAAAACCCCCGCCAAACCACAAACCTCAGACACGGTACCGAAGTCCCTTCGGCGTCGAATAGAACCCTGCAGCCAGCAACGCCGTCGCCACAGGGGTGTCCAGCACATCCACGCCGTTGGCCTTCTCCACGGCCATCTTCTCCGCTGCGCCTCGGCGGATAATCCCCACCAGTGCGGCACCGGCCAGCAGAAGGATCTCGGCGTCGTCCGTGTACGTCAGCAGCGTCTTGCCGCCGCGTTCCACGTAGAGCACCAGCTCGCCGTCGACCATCACCACCAAAGCACCCGCCTTCCGTCCGGGCCGGTGCCCGCCGTCGGACGAAGGCCAAGGTAGGGCGGCACCGTACGGGTTCGCCGGATCCGTTGCTGCCAGCGCCACCGCCTCAGGTTCGGGAACCGCCAGCTGGTTCTCCCTGGAGAAGGAACGCAGCCGGTCGACGGTCGCGGGAACCGCGAACTGCGCGGCCCCCAGCTGCTCGATGAAGTAACCGCGCCGGCAGCGTCCCATCTCCTCGAGCCGGGCCAGCACCTTGTAGAGCAGGCCGAACCCGCCGGGAACGCCCTCGCTGGCTACGGAACCCCGCGTCACCACGCCGTAGCGGTCCATCAGCAGCTCGGCCGTGGCATGGGCATGAACAGTCGTATCCGTTTCCACCGCGGGCAGCAGGCTCCAGCGCCCCGCGACCAGCGGCTGCGGACCGCGTACCGGCACGTCGCCCGCCGCACCGGCAAGACGCAGCGACGAACTGCTCAGTGAACCCCGGCCCATCCGCCCCAGCCGGGCAGTACGGGCCCGGGGCGTCGAAGCACGCTGCTTATGAGCCGTCTTTCCGCCGGACAGCAGCGACCGCACCGGAGTGAACGTGTCATTCGAAATCCTGCCGGCCCAGACCAGCTCCCACAGCGCCGTAATAATCTCCGAATCGGGAAGCAGCGCACCGCCGTCCTGCAGCGGCGCACTGTTCACCGCCTCGGCAAGCTGCCGGAAGAAATACGCACCGGAACCGGAGAGCAGGTCCAGCAGCCGGGTCTGCAGCTCCGAGGGCGCAAAGTCCGGATCGGGGTTGAGAGTCAGCGCAGCGTTCTCCGCCAGATGCAGCGAGATCCACCCGTCATTTCCCGGCAGCGACCCGGTTCCTGACCAGATCACCTCACCGGTTGCGGTCAGTTCGTCGAGCATGGCGGGAGCATAATCGCGCACCCGTGATCCCAGGATCAGCGGCTCCCACGCGGACGCCGGAATCGGCACTCCGGAAAGCTGGTCGATCACCGTTGCGACGCCGTCGAGCCCCCGCAGCGAGGACCCCACGTTCTGCCAGGCCGGCAGGAACCGTCCGTAGGTGGGCGGATCCACAGGTTCGACGTCGGAACGCAGCGCAGCCAGGGACCGGCGGCGCAGCCGCCTGAGCACCTCGGCGTCGCACCATTCTGAGCCGGCCGGCACTCCGGGCATCGTGATCACGGCCGGAGGGAACTGATCCACACCCGACGCCGCATCCAGAACCTGCGCCTCGGTGGGCCGGAACTCGCCCTCGGCAACCCGTCCCTCACCGGCGAGCCGCTGGAGCGTGGTGGTGACGACGGCGACGCCGAGTCCCAGCCGGGCGGCCGCCTCCGCTGCCGTGAAGGGACCGTGGGTGCGGGCATAGCGTCCCACCAGGTCGCCAAGCGGATCCGGAACCGGCTCAATGAAGGCCAGGGGAACACCCATGGGCAGCGGAACGCCAAGGGCATCGCGCAGCCGGGCAGCATCCTCGATCGCGGCGTAGCGCTGCGTACCGGCAATTCCGGCCTGCAGGGCTCGGTTCGCCCGGACCAGTTCGCGCAGCAGCTGCTCCGCGTCGGCTTCCGTTGCGTGGTCCGCAGCAGCAGCAGCATCAGCATCCGGCTCGGTGCCGTCCGCAGGCGCAACCGGCTCCAGTCGGGCAGCAACCTCGGCGGCAGTGAGCGGCCCGAGCAGGCGCAGCAAATCAGCGACGCCTTCCAGTCCGCGGGCCCGACGGTCCGGAGCCAGGCGCTGCAGCTCAGCCTCGGTCTGCGCGATGATCCGCGCGTCCAGCAGTTCGCGCAGTTCGGCCCGGCCCAGCAGCTCATTGAGCAGGGTCGGATCCAGGGACAACGCGGCGGCACGGCGCTCGGCGAGCGGGGAGTCGCCCTCGTAGAGGAACGCACCCACGTAGCCAAAAAGAAGGGACCGGGCGAACGGCGAGGGCTGCGGCGTGGTGGTTTCCACCAGCCGTATTTCGCGGCGCTCGACGGCGGCGGCGAGGTCCTTCAGCGCCGGAAGGTCGTAGACGTCCTGCAGGCATTCACGAACGGTTTCCAGCACGATGGGGAAGGTGGGGAACTTGCGGGCCACGTCCAGGAGCTGGGCCGAACGCTGGCGCTGCTGCCAGAGCGGGGTGCGCTTGGCGGGGTTCTGCCGCGGCAGCAGCAGTGCGCGGGCGGCACACTCGCGGAAACGCGAAGCGAACAACGCCGAACCGCCAACCTCTGCGGTGACGATCGATTCGAGCTCGTCCGGTTCGAACAGGAACAGTTCAGCTCCGGGCGGCTCGTCCTCCATGAGCGGCACCCGCAGCACAATCCCGTCGTCGGACGCCATCGCGGAACCGTCCAGACCGTAGCGCTGCTGCAGCCGGGCCCCCACCGCCAGCGCCCACGGAGCGTGGACCGGCATGCCGAACGGGCTGTGGAGGACCACTCGCCAGTCGCCCAGCTCGTCATGGAACCGCTCGATCACCAGGGTTTTGTCGCTCGGCACCACCTCGGTGGCCTGCTGCTGCTCACGCAGGTACGCCATCAGGTTCCCGGAGGCCCACTCGTCCAGCCCGGCGGCGGCGAGCCGCTCCTGCGCTTCCGTCTCGCCCGTGCCGGCCATTTCGCGGACGAATTTGCCGAGCGCCCGGCCCAGTTCAACCGGCCGGCCCTGGGAATCACCGCGCCAGAAGGGGAGCTTTCCCGGCTGACCGAAGGCGGGGGAGACCAGGACCCGGTCGTGGGTGATGTCCTCGATCCGCCAGCTGGTGGCGCCGAGGGCGAAAATGTCCCCCACCCGGGACTCGTAGACCATCTCCTCGTCGAGTTCACCGACCCGGCGGCTGTTCTTGCCCTCCGAATCGCCCACGAGGTACACCCCGAACAGGCCCCGGTCCGGAATAGTGCCGCCGGAGGTCACGGCCAGGCGCTGCGCACCGGGGCGCCCCGTAATCGTGTTCTCGTTCCGGTCCCAGATGATGCGCGGCCGCAGCTCGGCAAACTCGTCGGAGGGGTAGCGGCCGGAAAGCAGGTCAAGAGTGGCATCAAAAGCGGACCGCGGGAGCCCGGCGAACGGCGCGGAACTGCGCACGACGTCGAACCATTCCTCCACATCGATGCTCCCCAGCGCTGCAGCCGCGACGGTCTGCTGCGCCAGGATGTCCAGCGGATTCGCCGGGATAAACAGCGGTTCGATCTGCCCGGCAAGCATCCGTTCCACCGTGACGGCGGAGTTCAGCAGGTCGCCGCGGTGCTTGGGGAACATCACGCCCTGGGAGATCTCCCCGACCTGGTGCCCCGCGCGGCCAACCCGCTGCAGACCGCTGGCCACGGACGGCGGCGATTCGACCTGCACCACCAGGTCCACGGCACCCATATCGATGCCCAGTTCCAGCGAGCTCGTCGCCACTACACACCGCAGCCGCCCGGACTTCAGGTCATCTTCGATCATGGCCCGCTGGTCCTTGGACACTGAACCGTGGTGGGCGCGGGCCAGGACCGGGGCGTCGTCGTCGGCGGTGTCCTCCTGCCGGGCAGGGATGGACACTCCCGCCTGCGCCATCAGCTGTGCCGGGGCGCGGCCGGCAGGAACGGCAGGCAAGGGGCCGCCGTCCGTTCCGGTGGCAGCCTCCGCAGCCTGGGCCGCTTCGAGCCGGTAGGCGTGGATCTCATTCAGTCGGGCAGTGAGCCGTTCGGCCAGGCGACGGGAATTGGCAAAGACAATCGTGGAGCGGTTGGCCTCGATCAGGTCCGCGATCTTCTCCTCCACATGCGGCCAGATGCTGGCCTGCGGAGCGAACCCTCCCTCCACCGTGTCCTCTGCGGGAGCCTGCCCGAGGTCTGTCATGTCCTCCACAGGGACGGTGACGGTCAGGTTCCAGTTCTTCCGGGACTTGGGAGAGACGATCCGCACCGGAGCGTTGCCGCCGAGGAACCGGGCCACTGTCTCCTGCGGCTCCACGGTTGCGGAGAGCCCGATGCGCTGCACCGGTTTGTCCAGCATGGCGTCCAGCCGGGCGAGGGAAACGGCCAGATGGGCGCCGCGCTTGGTGCCGGCCACGGCATGGACCTCGTCCACAATGACGGTATCCACCTCGGACAGCGTTTCCCGTGCCTGGGACGTAAGCATCAGGAACAGCGATTCCGGCGTGGTGATCAGGATGTCCGGCGGCCGGGTCAGCAGAGCCCGGCGTTCATTCTGCGGAGTGTCTCCGGAGCGCACGCCCACGGTGATCGACGGCGCGGGAAGGCCCAGCCGCTTGGCCGTCTGCGTGATGCCGATCAGCGGAGCCCGCAGGTTCCGCTCCACATCCACGCCCAGTGCCTTTAGCGGCGAGATGTAGAGGACTTTCGTCTTGCGCTTGGGCACGCGCGACCGCCCTCGCCCCGACGCCTGCGCGGGTTCAGGATCCGGCGCGGGGGAGGCAGCGGCGTCGGCAATAAACCGGTCCAGCGACCAGAGGAAGGCAGCCAGCGTCTTGCCGGACCCCGTGGGTGCGATAACCAGGGCGTTGGACCCCTCGGAAATGGCATCCCAGGCACCAACCTGGGCAGCAGTCGGTTCCGTGAATGCCCCCGTGAACCAGTCCCGGGTGGCGGGGGTGAACTTCTGGAGCACCGAGCCTGCCGACGTCATGCACCCATTGTTCACCACCGCACCGACAATGCGGGGCACCCATCCCTCCGGTTCGGCTCCCGGCTAAATACCGGGGGTCCGCCGGCTAGAGCCGGGCCGAGAGCACCTGCCAGGTGGCCGGCGCCGTTTCGGTGGGCGCCCCCGGCGAAACCTCCAATTGCGCCGCGTCCGGGTTGATCAGTGCCGTGGCGAGCGTGCGCCACCGGTCGCCGAACCGTGCACCGGATGCCGGGACACAGCACAGCTCCGCGCCGTCTCCGGGGCGCGAACACAGGTAGGGAACCAGATCAGCGGAGGAAACTGGGTCAAACTGCGCCCCGCTCCGCCGCTGCAGCAGCTCCATCCGCTGCCCTGAATCCGGCTGGTAGAGCTCCGACTTCTCCCCGGCGGCAGGCACGGGCGCGAGGAAGTGGTTGGTGTGCAGCAGGTAGTCGCCGGAGCCGCCGATCACCTGGGCGCCGGCAGGGCTGAGCTCCACCATCCGCGCACCCCGGGGAGTCACCACGGAAATGCAGCTGGACGTCGTCACGGGAGCTGCGGTGAGCAGGTCGACCGCTTCCTCCAGGGTCCTGGCCAGATACAGCACAGCGGCCGCGGCGACATGCACCGGAACGGCACCCGGCGCGTCCTCGCGGTGGCCCAGGACGTTCAGGTGCACTCCCACGCCAAAACTGTTGACGCCGATCTTTCCCAGGATTCCGTATTCGGTCATCCCGGTGAACCGGCCGCCGGAGTGGGTAACCGTCTGCAGGTGCCAGGCGCCGGCAAGCTCCTCATGCCAGTCCCAGGTCTGGGCGGAGAACACCCGGCCGGGAAGCGTGCTGATAACGGTTGAACACTCGCCCGGCAGCCGTCCGGCGGCCAGCGAGAGGATCTCCGTACGGGCGTTGAGGGCGGCAACCTGCCAGACGGGCAGACCCGCACCGTCAGCAGTGCCCTGGATTTCGGCCGCGAGGTCCGGCAGCCAGCCGCGGACCGCCTCCAGGGAAGCGAGAGCCTCGCGTTCCACCCGCTCGGCGCCGATGCCGCCGGCAGCAAAGAGGTCCGCATACACCTGCCAGGCGGAGCCAAGGGCAACCCGTGAGGCCTGCCCGCGCTGGACCCCGCGTTCGCGGGCGCTCTCTGCGGCAATCGTGATCAGTGCGGGGGAAGGGTGCGGAAAACCGCTCATGAAACAGCTCCGGTTGTGTCGCGGCGGCGCGGCACCCACCCGGGACGGGGCGCGCTTTCCATTAGCTGGCGGGTGTACGGGTGCTGGGGCGCATCGAGCACTTCACGGGCGGTTCCGTGTTCGACGACCGAACCCAGCTGCATCACCATGACAGTGTCTGCGACCTGACGGGCCACTGCCAGGTCATGGGTGATGAAGAGGTAGGTCAGCTGCTTCTCGACGCGCAGCCGTTCCAGCAGGGCGAGGATCTGGGCCTGGACGGTGACATCCAGTGCGGAGACGGCCTCGTCCAAAACAATGACGGATGGTTCAGCGGCAAGCGCACGGGCAATCGCCACGCGCTGCTTCTGCCCGCCGGAGAGCTGGTCAGGGTACGACGACGCGTGCCCGGCTTCCAGCCCCACCTCGGCAAAGAGTTCCAGGCAGCGCTTCCGCCGGCCGGCCGCGTCGAGCGTGGTGTGGGCCTGCAGGATCTCCGTCACCGCGGTCAAGACAGGCAGCCGGCGGTTCAGGCTGCCCTGCGGGTCCTGGAACACCATCTGGATGTCCTTGGACCGCTGCCGCCGGATCCGTCTGCCCGAGCCTGCGGTGACTTCACGTCCGTCCACCGCGATGGAACCGCTGTCCGCGGACTCCAGGCCCACCAGCATGCGTGCAACGGTGGTCTTTCCCGAGCCGGATTCGCCCACTACCGCGAGGCAGGTTCCTTGTTCAATGCTGAAGCTGACGTCCTTCACGGCCTGGACGGAGCGCTTTGAGCGTCCGGAACCGCTGGTGAAGGTCCGGTTCAGGTTCTCGGCAGTAACCATGGTGCTCATTCGGTTTCCTCCCCGGACGCGGACCCGGAGACGGACGCGGACCCGGAGACGGGCGCGGTCGCGGAGGCGCGGTGCGTGAGGCTGGGCTTGGAGGCGACCAGCATCTGCGTGTACTCGTGCTGCGGCGAACCCAGCACCGTCTGGGCCGGACCGGCTTCCACAATGCGTCCTTTCTTCATCACCGCGATCCGCTGGCAGGCAGCGGCCGCGAGGTCGAGGTCATGGGTCACGAAGATCATCGCCATTCCGGCGTCGGTGCGGGCCTCGTTCAGGATCGCGACGACGTCGGACTGGGTGGTGACATCCAGCGCCGTCGTCGGTTCATCGGCGAGCAGCAGCGAACTGCCCCGGGCCACGGACCCGGCAATGACTACGCGCTGGAGCATGCCGCCGGAGAGCTGGTGCGGATACGAACGCAGGCAGCGTTCCGGATCGTGGATGCCGACGTCGGCAAGCAGGGAGAGCGCGGTTTTCCGCGCTTCTGCCGTGGAGGTCCGCGGCCTGGCCGCCTGGATGCCCTCGATGAGGAAACGCTCGACCCGCAGGACGGGGTTCAGCGCAGCCATCGGGTTCTGCGAAATCATCGAGACCTCCGCCGCCCGGAAGCGGCGCAGGTCCTCGCGGGAGAGCGCTGCGATGTCCTTGTCCCGGTAGCGGACGGTTCCGGTGGAGGTGCTGCCCTCGGGCAGGGTGCGCAGGATGCTGCGCAGGGTCATGGACTTGCCGGACCCTGATTCGCCTACCAGGCCCAGGGATTCACCCGGGCCCACCTGCAGGTTGATGTCATCGAGCAGGGTCTTGGCGTCCGGGCCGGAGCCGATGGCCAGGCCGACGTTTTCGAGTGTGAGCATCATGCCCTCCCTGCGGCGCGGCGGCCGCCGAGCTGCTCGCCCAGGTAGCCCAGGGCGGCGACGGTCAGGACAATACAAACGCCGGCGTAGATGCTTTCCTGCGGATAGCCCGCGAGCAGCGACGCCTGGCCGGAGGAGATCATCAGGCCCCAGTCGGCGTCCGGAGGCTGCACACCGAAACCGAGGTAGGACAGGGCTGCGAGGTCGATCATCGCGTAGCCGAAGTTGATGCTGGCGCCGGTGAGGATCTGCTGCTTCACGTTAGGCAGCAGGTGGCGGAAGGTGATGACCAGCCCGGAGATGCCCTGCAGTTCGGCGGATTTCACGTAGGGCAGGTTCCGTTCGCGCAGTGCCACCGACCGGATCACGCGGGCGGTATACGGGGAGAACCCGATGGCGAGGGCCACGATGGCGGTTTCCACCCCCGCCCCGAACACGGCCACTGCCAGCACGGCGAGCAGCAGGTTCGGGAAGGCAAAAAGGAAATCCAGGAACCGGGTGATCACACCGTCCACCCGGCCGCCGAACCAGACAGCCACCAGGGCCAGGGTGCCGCCGATCAGCACCGTCAGCCCGGCTACGGCCAGCGCTGCCAGGATGGTGGACCGGGCGCCCACGGCGAGGCGGGTGAAGAGGTCCCGTCCGGCCTGGTCGGTTCCGAGCCAGTGCTCGGCGCCGGGGGAGAGGTAGCGGTCAACGATGTTGCCCTGGGCAGGATCGAACGGGCTGACCAGCGGGCCGACGACGGCGAGCAGCAGCACGAAGGCCAGCCAGCCGAGGCAGATTTTCGCCAGCGGACCGCTGAATGTGCCGCCGGTGCGCCGCCGTCGTGCAGGTTTCAGTGCGGGAGCGCTCATGCCGCACCGCCTACGCGGACGCGGGGATCGATGACGGCGTAGAGCAGGTCGACCAGCAGGTTGATGACGCCGAACGCCACCACCATGATGAGGGCCACAGCCTGAACCACGGCAAAGTCCTTCTGTTGGATGGAAGTCACCAGCAGGGCGCCGATGCCGTCGAGCGTGAAGACGGATTCAACGACGAACGCACCGGCCAGCAGGCCTGCGATGTGAACGCCGGAAACGGTCGTGACGGGCAGCAGGGCGTTGCGGATGACGTGGCGGGCAATGAGGACGCGTTCGGGGACGCCGCGGGAGCGGGCAGTCTGCGCGTGCTCCGACTGGCGCTCCTCACGCACCGCGGTCCGGGTGATCCGGGCAACGACGGCAATCGACGGCAGGGCCAGGGCCAGGGCCGGGAGCGTGAGGTGCGTGAGCCGTGAGGCTATGCCCTCCCCGCTGCCGGACCCGAAGACCGGGAACCAGCCCAGCTGGACGCTGAACAGGCTCATCAGCAGCAGGCCGGCAAAGAAGGTGGGGACGGCGAAGCCGAGGTTGGAGGCGAACAGGATGATGTTGTCCAGGGCGCCCGGCCGCAGCCCGGCCACCGTGCCCAGGCCGACGCCCAGGACGATGATCAGGACCGCGGCCAGGCCGGTAAGCAAGAGGGTGGTGGGCAGCCGGCTGGCCAGCAGGTCGGCAACTTCCTGCCGGTTGGCCAGCGACTGTCCGAAGTCACCCTGCAGGGCGTTACCCACCCAGGACACGTACCGGGTTAGGAACGGATCGTCGAGGTTGTACTGCTCGCGGATGGACGCAAGCACTTCGGCACTGACGGTCCGTCCCTGCACCAGGAACTGTTCGGGGCTTCCTGGTGCAAGGTACAGGCCGCCAAAGACTGCGAAGCTCGAAGCCAGCAGGATGCCGGCCAAGGCAAGAAGCCGTTTGGCGATGTATTTCATGGTGCCCGCTTAGCCTGCCGCGCCGAGGTCAGCGGCCCACGGGTAGTAGAGGTAGGCGAACGACGCCGGAACACCGGTGACGCGGTCGCTCATGAACAGCCGCACGGACGGGTCCAGGACCGGCAGCCACGGCATGTCAGCCATCGCCAGGGCCTCGATTTCCGCGGTCAGTTCGGCGCGCTCGGTCTCCGAGGAAGTGGCTTCGGCCTTGGTGATCAGCTCTTCGATTTCCGGGTTGGAGTAGCCGGAGAAGTTCTGCGAACCGCCCTCCTGGACGATGGTGCGCATGAACACCAGCGGGTCCGGGACGTCCATGTAATTGGTGGTCACGAACGCGCCGTGGCCGGCACGCGCCTCCGGGTCGGAGAAGAAAGCACCGAACTGGGCGCTCGGGACGCCTTCGGGCTGCACGTCCAGGCCGATTTCCTGGCCGGCCCGGCTGAGCTCGGAGATCATGTCCGCGTAGAACGAACGCTCAGTGGGGTAGACGATGGTGATCGGCTCGGACAGGTCAGCGGTGGCGTCGGCCAGGATTTCCTTGGCCTTCTCCACATCTGCCTCAGCGCCGGGCAGCTCGGCGCGGGCTGCTGAGAAGACGTCATCGGCGAAGGACCAGCCGCCGTCGGGAACCACGGAGACAGACGGGCGTGCGGTGCCTTCGTAGACGGTGGCGGCCAGGGCTTCCTGGTCGGTGGCGGTCCAGAGGGCCTTGCGGACGGCCGGATCGGCCAGCGGGCCGTCGCCGGTGGCGATGATGGCGAGCATCTGCAGGGACTTGCCCAGGATCAGTTCGCCGTTGCCGGCTGCTTCAAGCTGGGACACGGCGCTCAGCGGAACGTCGTAGGAACCGTCGATTGCACCGGAGACCAGGGCGTTGGTGATGGCTGCGGGGTCCACGATGAACTGGATTTCCAGGCTGTCCACCTTGGGGGTGCGCTCGGTGTTCCAGTAGTTCTCGTTCTTGGCCAGCGTGATGCTCTGGCCGCTCTGCCATTCCTCGACGGAGAACGGGCCGGTGCACAGTACGCCGCCCTGCGGTGTGCCGTAGGCTTCCCCGGCAGCCTTGCGGTGCTCTTCGCTCACCACGACGCCCATCGGGGTGGCCATGTAGGAGTTGTAGGTCCAGTCCGGGTTCTTGAGCGTGACGGTGACCTCGGACTCTGAGGTTGCCTCGATGGATTCAACGTTGCCGCTGACGGCGTCGGAGGCCCAGTAGCTGCCCTCTTCCGGATCCAGGTGGCGGTTCAGGCTGTATGCCACGTCCTGTGCGGTCATGGGGCTGCCGTCCCAGAAGGTCACGCCCTCGCGCAGCTTGTACACGTAGGTCTGGCCGTCTTCGGTCTCAAAGGACTCGGCCAGGTTGGGGGTCACGGTGAAGTCCGGCTGGATCATCATGAGGCCTTCGCAGATGTTCGCGACCACCGTGTTCTCCGGGTAGTTGAACGCCAGGATGGGATCCAGGGACGCCGGTTCACCGAACGGGAGGTTCCAGCTTGCCGATTCAAGCTCGCCGGTTGCTGCGTCGGTGGTCACGGCAAGTTCCGCCAGGCGGTCCTGGCCGTCTGCTGCGGAATCACCGCCGGCCGAACCGCTGCTGCAGGAGGTAATGGCCAGCAGCGCTGACACTGCCAGTGCTGTGGGGAGTACAGCCTTTTTCATACGCACCCTTCCAAAAAGAGGACCTAGCCGGGCGATTCATGCCCGCTCCTTTCCAGATATAGGTGTATAAAACGTTTTATATGCCGATCAGGCTCTACCGTTACGTAACCGTTACCGGGAGCTGAACGAACGGAGAAATATTGCAGTCAAAAACCACGATCCGTGATGTAGCCAAGGCCGCCGGGGTGTCCATCACGGCTGTCTCCCATGCCTTGAACGGCAAGGGCACGCTCTCAGCCGCCACCCGCCAGCGGATTATGGAGACTGCGGACCGCCTGGGGTACCAGCCCGACCCGCTCGCCCGCGGACTGCGCAGCAGCCCGCTCGGGGTGGTGGGGCTGATGCTGCGGCCGCTGGATGCGCTGGGCACCTACCGGCCCACCGGCGTCGACTACTTCACCCGGCTGATCGGTGCGGTGGCGGTGGAGTGCCTGGAACGGAACCTCAGCCTGATGCTGCTGCGGGACCTCTCCAAACTGCCGCGGCAGCCGCTTGCCCTGGCGCTGGACGGCTACATCATTGCGGACCCGCTCGACGGTGATCCGGTGGTGGACCTGCTGCAGCAGGCATCGCTGCCGTTTGTGACCATTGGCCGGGTTCCGGACCGTCCCGCGTTCAACGACTGGGTGGGGTCCCGGGATGAGGACGAGACCGAAATGGTCCTGCGCCTGCTGCGGAGCAAGGGTGCGGCACGGATAGCGCTCGTGACCGGCTGCGACCGCAACGCGTGGAACCTGGACTCCATGGCTGCTTACCGCAGGTGGGCCGAAGGGTACGGAATGCCGGCCAGGGTTGTTTCCCGGCCGGAAGCGGATGGGACCGAAGGCGGGCGCGACGCCGTCGCGGAACTGCTGCAGGACGGGGAGCTGCCGGATGCGATCTACTGCCTCACCGGACGCCACGCGCGCGGAATGCTGGATGAGCTGACCGCCCGGGGCATCCGGGTTCCGCAGGATGTCCAGCTGGTCGCGGGCGCGGACTCCGAACAGTCCAGGTCGGCCGTGCCGGCCATCACCGCCATCGACCTGGACCCGGAGCTCATCGCCGCGCAGGCCGTGGAACAGCTGACCGCACAGGTGATGTCCGGGAAACCGGCCGAGCACCAGCCGCTGTCCACGCGCCTGATCCTGCGCGAGACCACACTCGGCGGCAACCGTGGCTGACGGTACCCTTCGATCCGTCGAGGTATCCACCCCGGCGGTCGCGAAGGTGGCCCGGGTGCGGCGGCGCTGTGCAGCCGTGCAGTGGCTCATGCTTGCCAGCTGGGGCCTGCTGCTGCCGCTGCTGCTCCTGCTGCCCTTCGCGGAGATGCTTCCCCCGCGGGCGGGCGACGCCGTGGCCTGGCTCCTGGTGGGCTGCCTGCTGCTCGGATTCCTGCTGTGGATCCCGGAGTCATACTTGCGCCGGCGGCGGGAGGCTGCCCAGCACGAGGCGTTTGGGGATGTGGAAGCTGCCCTGTCCAGGGTGCGGGCGGGCTGGCAGCTGGAATGGTACGCACCGTACAGCGGTGCCGGACGGGAACGGCTCGTCTCCCGCGGGAGCTGGAAGCAGCGGTTTGAATGGCGGGTTGCCTACCGGGGCGGCACCATGGTCCTCACCGAGATCCCGGCCGCGGAACACGACGAGGACGACGATGAGGACACCTACGAGGACTACGAGGACGCATCGAGATGACAGTTAGGGCTGGTTAGAGAGGGCGGATTCTGGGGGTGGTTGCAACACCTTGGGTTGTTAGGTGCTTAGAAGTAGATCACGTAAACGCTCGGCTGGGCTGTCCCAGTCGAGCGTTTTACGTGGGCGTCCGTTGAGCTTCTGGGCCAC